>CAWIBI010000007.1:0-53907 GCA_963834205.1 uncultured Acidobacteriaceae bacterium
CAGAGCAAACCATCTTGCGGGCGATTTGTTGTTTGCGGAAGATGAGTGAATGAGCGAAGAGAAGTCTCTGGGCATGAAGTGGCGAAGTCGCGAGGCGGCGGAAGAGTTAGTGAAGGAGTTTGAAGCCAGCGGTTTGCGACGAAAACAATTTTGCGAGCAGCGTGGCTTGTCGCTAGGCACGCTGGACCTGTATCGGAAGCGTCGCCGTTTGGCTGAGAGCGGAGTGGAGCCGAAGGCAAGTTTGGTGCGGGTGAAGGTATCGGCGGAGCCGCGGAGCGGAAGTGGATTGCAGATTGTACTCAGCGAAGGGCTGCGCTTGGAAGTGGCCGAGGGATTTGATGAGGCCACGCTGAAGCGCTTACTCGGGTTGCTCGGGCAGGGTTGATGTTTGGCCTCGGTGTGGCGACCAAGGTGTATGTTGCCTTAGGACCGACAGACATGCGTAAGGGGTTCGAGGGTTTGTATGGCTTAGTGCAGCAGCGGCTGGGACTGGATGCGCTGAGTGGACACTTGTTCTTGTTTGCCAACGGGCGACGCACGCGGTTGAAGGTGCTGGTGTGGGACGGCAGCGGTTTATGGGTATGCGCGAAGCGTTTGGAGAAGGGCCGCTTCCGCTGGCCGAGCGCGAGCGCCGATCAGCAGTCGGTATCGTTGAGCCAGGAGGAGCTGGGTTTGTTGTTGAACGGTCTGGACCTGGAGCAGGTAAGCCGTCGGCGCTGGTACGTAAGGTAGCCGTGTGAGTTACTAGTAAGTGGGATCGCGCTCTGTTATTGCTAAGTCAGCATGAGCCCCGCATCCAGCAAGGACGAGCTACTGGCTGAGTTAGCAGGCCATGATCTTCCAGCGGCGTTACTCGATCAAGTCAGCTCCAAGCTTCGTCAGCTGGAATATGCCGAACAGAAGGTCCAGTTGCTGGAAGAGCGGCTTCGTTTGCAGCGGCTGCAGAAGTACGGTCCGGGCAGCGAGAGGCTATCGAATCTGCAGTTGGAGCTTCTCGATCAGGAACCCGGTGTCAGCCAGGCAGAGGTCCAGGCTGAGGGTAAGCGAGACAAGCCGGCAGCAAGCTCCGGCTCCCGCGCCAAGCGCTCCCATCCCGGCCGGCAGACCCTGCCTGAGTCTCTGCCGCGGGTCGAGCGGGTGATCGGCTGCACAGCCGAGCAGTGCATATGCAGTCACTGCCAGAAGCAGACGACAACGATTGGCTATGACAAGAGTGAGCACCTTGAGGTGGAACCGGCGAAGTATTACGTGGTGGTGACGCTGCGCGAGAAGCGGGCTTGCAGCCATTGTGGCGAGGCCGGCGTGGTGGCCGCTCCGCTGGCGCCCAGGATCGTGGAGAAGGGCCTGGTGAGCGACCAGATCGTGATCGAGACGCTGATTCGCAAGTACAGCGACCACCTTCCTCTTTATCGGCAGAGCGCGATGCTCGAACGGGATGCGGGTGTTCAGATCAACCGCTCGACGATGGATGGCTGGGTGATGAGGGTTGGCGAACTACTGCTGTTGCTGGCAGTGGCGATGAAACGGGAACTGCTCGCCGGAACCTATCTGCAGGCCGATGAAACTCCGGTGGAGGTACAGCTGCATCCTGGCCAAGGGGCCAACCATCAGGCCTATCTCTGGCAGTATGGACGACCGCAAGCCAGCACGGTCTTTGATTTTCGCATGGGGCGCGGGCGGGACGGTCCGCAGAAGTTTCTTGGCCGCTACGAAGGGATTTTGCAGACCGACGGCTACGCCGCTTACGAACGCGTCGGCGGTCCGGCAATGATCCACGCGGCTTGTTGGTCGCATGCACGGCGGAAATTTTATGAAGCCGCCCAACTGCATCCTGCCGATGTGGTGGCCACCGGCATCGTGGCCCAGATCAACGAACTCTTCGCTATCGATGCTCGCGCCAGGGCGCAGCAACTCGATCATGCAGCTCGTCATCTGCTGCGACAAGAGGAAGCTACACCCTTGCTGGAGAAACTGCGAGAGCAGATCAAGACCGCTCTTCACGGTGCCCTGCCGGCGAGCGCACTCAGCAAGGCCTGCAACTATACCTTGGCTCTCTGGCAAAAGCTCACTCGCTTCCTTGAGTACCCCCAGCTGGAGTTGTCTAACAATCTTGCGGAAAACTCGATGCGGCCCATCGCTCTCGGCCGCAAGAACTGGATCCACCTCGGTAGTGAGCAAGCCG
This sequence comes from uncultured Acidobacteriaceae bacterium, assembly GCA_963834205.1. Taxonomy (GTDB): domain Bacteria; phylum Acidobacteriota; class Terriglobia; order Terriglobales; family Acidobacteriaceae; genus PALSA-350. The sequence goes on from CAWIBI010000007.1 coordinate 2,183, forward strand.
GCCCCAAGATAGCTGCTATCCTTTCCGTCATGGAAACATGCAAACGGCTACACATCCCGGCCAGAGACTATCTCGCTGATGTGCTGCCTCAACTCGCTGACTTACCAACTACCCAACTGGATTCAATTACACCAGCCGCCTGGAAAATAGCTCAGAACCTCAAGGCCTCAACTGGTTTGCTCTGACGCTTACAAATGAAGTACCCACATTAAACTTGTTTAATCTAAGAGCTATTAAGACTTAGTGCTGCTAGTCTATCCGCCAAAGAGGTGCTCTTATGCGAGAGATCAACATCAAACTCTGGCGGCACGAGCAAGCGGAGGACTGGTCAGTCGAGATCGATGGTAAGTTCCACCGACACGTCTCAGCCACATTCATAGATGAGCTAGTGGAGTATGCGCTAGTCGCCGCAGAGCAAGCGCTCCTGGAGCCAGAAGCTCAGAGTGATAACAACGCAACCTTCTGCTTCGGCACCTTCGGGTGTTGAACCGTTGAACCATCCTATAGCAGTCGCCCCCCAGCATTAAAAGTTTTAGCGCCGAAAAAGCACCACCATCGCCGTGTAACGGCTGATGACCGTCTATTGCGGGCGTCACGTTGCGTCAGTCATAGACTCTTCTGCGCTGGCCACAGCGCGATTCACAAGTGCCTTGACTTGTTCGATTGATAAAAAGCGATAGGACTTGCCATTTATCTCTACAGACCAGTTCCGCTCTCGTTCGTTGCGCGTGAGCTTAACATTCAATTGCTGCATCCGCATAAAAGAGGCCTCCCCACTACCGGCTAAGCTGCTTGCTGCTCGTGACAATAATCTGCGGCACCCCACGGGACTCAGGTTCAGCCGGATCGACTGCAAGCGTTGATGCAGATCATTTTCAGAGAAAACCTTAGGCTAATTCTTCACCGTCATGGCATCTGAATCCACGGCCTTCTTGCCGGTGACTCCTTCGAGGCCAAGTAGGACACCGCGATAGTCATTCTTGTCGCATTGCATGACAAAGCCTCCCTTCTTTTCTCCATCTGCCCATGTGATGCCGACGAAATGTTTCTTAGATTTGCTCAAAGCCATCAATGCGCCGATGCCGAAGCTGACGATTGCAAGACCAATCGCAGTCCCAACACGGCGATGAACATCCTGCCCATAGCTGATCTCGGTCACTGACGCTGCCGGTATCGTCGCCAATACTTCATCTTTCCTGACCAACCGGACGTTGTTGGACCCGATATATAGGTACATGGAGGTTCCGGCCTTCTCGGCTACTGAACCGCCGTCGTAAGAGACCTTGAACCCGTTTTCACTGGCTAGGGCCGTGAACGGTAGCAGGACACAGAGAACCGCAGCAACGACATGCTTCATGGGCGTGCCTTTCATGCTTCACGTGATTTCGGGGAACCCCAACCAAGAGGGTCCCCAGTTTGGCTACTTGGTGTTACCCCCAGGCGGTCAACTGGATGGAATTCAATCCTGCCGAGCCACAACGGACAAGGAGCGCGGAGCCAAGGAGCGAAAGTACCTTGAAGCAACGACTGATAGAACATGGATCGACCCTCCTAGAGCCATAAGCAGGGCAGGCTGCCCTGCTTATGGCAAGTTGGTGGCCATCTTCGGTTCTCTGTCTGTCTTTTAGGAATCAACTGGTTGCAGACGGATGGTTGTCGGCAGGGTGTAATCGCCCGTATACAAAGTGAATAGGATAGATGCCCCCTGTATACAGGGGCGTTTTTGACCGGACACCTGCCCTAGCAAGAAACTATTCGCCGTGAAATGCATAAACGTGCAGCGCTGATATCTCAACCGAGACGTCAAGCAGTGTCTGCCCCAATGTCTCAATACTCAGAGTGCTCAGGGCACGCTACGTCCTGTGTTCGTTTTGACGCAGGGACTAAACGCTCGTCGGGAATAGGCCGTCATCACCTTTGAGCTGATGTACCAGCGGGCTGATATCAGCTGAGGCAACTCTATGAACGCATTCGTCACCATCTTCATAGCTATTCGTTGCCAGCAGGATGAAGCATCTTTAATCCATCCGCACAGGGGACAGTTCATGCACACGGAACTTCCCGCTGGCGGCGGTTCGGGATGGGCTGATGAGATGAAGATTATTTGCTGACAAGATCAATAGCCCCGAGGTGTGGCGGAAATTCCTAATCTAGCCGCCATCCTCACCAAATCGGCAAGTGAGTCTGCACTCATCTTTCGCATAAGTTGGCCGCGATGAAACTTGACCGTGGCCTCGGTAGTTCCGATCTCCGCGGCTACTTGCTTGTTAAGCAGACCGGAAATTACCAAATTCAGCACTTCTCGTTCGCGTGAACTCAGCGATCGAAAATGTTCTTGCAATGTAGTGGCTTTCGCCTCCTGTTGACGTCTCAGACGGTCTCGCTCAACCGCATAGACAACCGCGTCCAACAACTCTTGCTCGCGGAATGGCTTGGTCAGGAAGTCAACCGCCCCTGCCTTCATGGCACGCACCGACATGGCGATGTCGCCCTGGCCGGTGACAAAGATAATTGGAATTCTCATGCCAGCCTCGGCCACATGGCGCTGGAGATCCAGCCCGCTTACTCCCGGCAACCTGATGTCCAGGGTCATACAACTGGGTTTCTCTGGCGGTTTCCTACTCAGGAATTCCTTCGCCGAGCCGAAAAGCTCCACCTGCAGACCTATGGAGCGGATTAACCGGCCGAGCGCATGCCGGATTGAAACATCGTCGTCGATCACGAAGACGACACCAGGCGAATCGCTCATTTAGAGTCTCCAGCCTTCCCGCGTGTGGTTTCTGTCGAACTCTGAGTCTGTTGAGACATACAAGCGCTCGAGCTCACAGACCGAACTATTGTGATACCGCTGTGTTCCGTGATGATGTCAGAATATACATCCTACTTCTGAGAAAATCAGCATTAATTAACTTTTATCTATGCGCGCGAGAGAGGAACACCGGAATGCAGGCGGAGCCCTCGCGGTAGCGGCTCGTGAAAGTGTAGTGGCTCCTACCTCGCTACGATTAGTGTCGACAAGGCGATAGCTGATACGATATCGAACGCGCGCTGCATCTCTGGTGCGGTGTGTCAATCCCCCCATCATGGTCGCCGGTCTCGTCGAGCCTTCAAGACCTTAATTTAGGGTATGCTGTTAGTTGATGAGCATCTCCACATTCCCAAGTCGATTGTTGATTGCGGGGTGCGTGATCGCTCCGGAACAACACGTGTTTCCTGGTTGCTGCGAGCCAGTGGTGTGGTTCATGCGCCGCACGATCAGCTCACTGTACGCGATACGTGTTGGGGGTATGACTCTGCCCTCTTATGCTCGTAACAAGTGCGCAGATGGTGAAGTCCAGACCAACATCCATGTGCCGGCGGCCTTCAATCCTAGCAATAGCGTGCATCACGGTTGAATGGTGCTTACCGCCGAACCAGCGCCCGATCTCCGGTAGGGACGCGTCGGTCATCTGCTTAACGAGGTACATCGCGATCTGACGCGGCACCGTCACTGCTCTTGCCGTATTGTTGTGGTGGAGCTCCTCTATCGGTATGCCGAAGAAGTAGGCTACAGCACTCTTGATGGTTGCGATCGTGCTTTCTCGTACGAGGGCACTTTCCCTATTCCTAGAACCGCATGATACATGTGTTGTTCGCATCGACTGCCCCTTTCAGAGCGGCTAGTGGCCTGTCGCAGAGTAAACATTACTAAGCCTGCTCACGTCTAATAGGACGTGGCCAGCGATTCCATAGTTCTCACCGACAGCCAGCAACTCGAACTCAGCCGTATCGCCCAGTCCCGCTCTCTGCCCGCTGGATATGTCTTCCGCGCCAGGCTGATCCTGATGCTGGCCGAGAGCGCCTCGTTCAGCGTCATCAAGCAGAGATTGGGCACGACGGCTCCGACGATCATCCGCTGGAAGCGACGATTTCTTGCTGCGGGGCTGGACGGGCTTGATACCAGCCATCCTGGACAAACAGCTTCGGTGTTGACTCCGAAACTGCGGGCCCGGATTCTTGCTGCCACCCGCAAACAGCCGAAGGACGGTTCCACGCACTGGAGCTGCCGTAAACTCGCCGCGGCTCTGGGCCTGAGCAAAGATGCCGTGTATCGCGTCTGGAGAGAGGCCGGACTGAAGCCGCACCGGCTGGAGCGGTATATGGCCAGCAATGATCCGGATTTCGAAACCAAGGCTGCCGACATCATCGGGCTGTACCTGAATCCCCCCCAGCATGCCGCTGTGTTCTGTGTCGATGAGAAGACAGCCATTCAGGCCCTCGATCGGCTCGATCCAGTGCTGCCGCTTTCGCCCGGCCGCGCCGAACGACACGGATTCGAATATTACCGGCACGGAACGCTCTCCCTCTATGCGGCGCTGGATACCACTACCGGCCGCATACATGGCAAGACTGCCGCACGGCACACCAGTCAGGACTTCGTTGCCTTTCTGAAGGAAGTTGTCGCTCTGTGTCCATCCCATCAGCAGATCCACATCATCCTCGACAATCTTTCGGCTCACAAGACCGCACTGGTACGGGAGTTCCTGGAGCAGAATGCCCGTGTCCGTCTCCACTTCACTCCCACTTACTCCTCATGGCTCAATCAGGTCGAACTGTGGTTCGCCAAAATCGAACGCGAAGTCATCGCCCGCGGCGTCTTCACCTCTGTCTCCGATCTGGCCCGCAAGCTTCGCCGCTACATCAACTCTTACTCTGCCAATGCCCGGCCTATTCAGTGGAAGTACTCCGACCCTTATCGCCGCATCCGTAGTAACGAAATCTCTGCGACAGGCCACCAGTTTGCAGGTCTGGCTCTACCCAAGACAGCGAACGGCTCTTGTCCGTGTTGTTAGAGAGCTTCAGGACTCAACATTGCAAGTGCGTCGGACCACCGGCTCACTAAGCTCCCTGCCGCTCTTGTGCCGTATCCCGTACGAGCAGGTTCTTCGCTCTTTCCGCCTCCTGCAGTGCCCCTTCAACCTGCCATAGCACCTCCTCGGTATCTGTGTCAGGCTTCCCGGCCAGCAGCACTTTATAAGAGCGGCGCAGACGTGTGAGTGCCAGCACCAACTCGTCGTTGCTCTTTACGACTCCTCGAACCCAGCTCACCAGCTGCGGTCCGATGCCGTCTGCAGGCATGGTGAACTCAAGCACCCTATTCGTATGCGTCCGGGCAAGTACAGGGTTGAAGATCAATTCTTCCGCTGATAGGCTATGCGGCTATATTGCTTATTTGGCGGCGTAGGCACCGGGTGTGAGCTGGGTGAGGCTCTGGATGGACCGGTTAGCGAGTCCGGGCAGTACGGAGGCGAGATAGGTTCGGATGGGTACGCCGAGACGCCGGCAGCTTTCGACGACGGAGAAGATAGCAGCGATTTTGGGTCCTGCTTCTTTGCTGCCCAAGTGCAGCCAGTTCTTACGCCCGAGCGCAATAGGACGCATCGAGTTTTCAGCCAGGTTGGTGGATAACTCCAGTTCAGGGTAGTTCAAGAACAGCGTCAGTTTGCTCCACAGCGATAGGGTGTAGTTGGCTGCTTGGCCCGCAGTACTTTTAGGCAGAGCCTTCTTCTGTAACGCCAGCAAGTCGATACGCAACTGTTCGAGTACCCGCGGCGCGCGGTTTTGCCGCAGCGCAGCTCGTTGCGTATGATTCATGTTTTTCTCTTTCGCCTCGCGATCGATGGCAAACAGCTCGTCCATACCGGCGACAATGCGGACCGAATCAGCATCCATGGGATTGAGCTTGACGGCATCGACAAACTTACGCCGCGCATGCGCCAGGCAGCAGGCGTGGACCATATTCGGCCCGCCTACTTTGGAGTAGCCCTGGTAGCCGTCTGTTTGCAGCAGACCATCGAAATCGCCCAGCCACAGCTTCGGCCCTTGGCCGTCGCGGCCCATGCGGAAGTCGAAAACCACGCCTTTGCCGGGCGAGCCGTACTGCCACAAGTATGCCTGATGATTGCTTCCACGCTGGTCGTGGGTTTGCACACCGACCGGCGTTTCATCGGCCTGCAGATAACCCCCGGCGAGCAAATCGCGTTTCATCGCTGCGGCGATAGGAAGCAGTAACTCGCCTACCCGCATCACTGCATCATCCAGCGTCGATCGCGCGATCTCAACCCCGCCGTCGCGCCTGAGTACGGCTTGCTGGCGGTAAAGCGGCAGCGACTCGCAGTACTTGTTGACCACCAAATCGATGATCACCTGGTCGGAGAGCAGCGACTTGGCCACGATGCGTTCCGGCACCGGCGCCGTGCTCACACCTTGCTCCGGGCACTCTGCGCAGGCTCGCTTTTCACGCTTGATCACGGTTACGAAGTATTCGGCAGGACGGACATCGAGCACTTCGGTCTCCTCATAACCGATCACCTGCGTCTGAGCGCCGCACTGAGTGCACTGGCATTGGCCGCCTGTACAGGGCACCACCTGTTCAACGCGCGCAAGATGGCTGGGTAGTTTCTGCCTGCCGGGATGCTTGCGTCCAGACGCGGCTTGCGGCTTGTTTGCCGACTCGGCCTGTTTCTCTTCTGTGGCTGGGGGGACCGGCTCCCGTTCGCTCTCGGCTGCGACCTCTTCGCTGCTGACACCCGGCTCAAGATCGAGCAACTCCAACTGTAAGTCGCTGAGGGTCTCGCTGCGCTTGCCGTACCGGGCGATCCGCTCCAGGCGGAGCCGCTCTTCCAGAACCCGGATCTTGAGCTCCGCCTGTTCCAGTTGCTGTCTGAGTCGGGCATTCACTTGGCGGAGAACTGCTTGGGAAAGCTCGGGCGGATCTGCTTGGGAAGAGGCGTTCATGAATGCCTCTTTGATAGCAGTTGAGCACGGAGATGAGTAGCAAAATCTTAAGTCTTTACGCCTCGGTTCGTGACTCGCGTGGTTCCTCGGCCAGGACGCGGCGATACCACTTACGCTCTCGCGCCTGTGACAAATCAATTCCGCCAATCAGCAGCGCGAACTGCTCCCGGCTCAGCTGCACCTTCCCCTGCTCACCCTCAGGCCAACGAAGCCTTCCACCTTCCATACGCTTGGCGCAAACCCATAATCCTGTCCCATCGAAAAAGATCAGCTTCAACCGGTCACGCCGCGCATTGGCGAACAGAAAAATATGGCCGCTGGCTGGGTCGCAGGCTAACCGCTCCCGAACCAGACCTTCCAGGCCGTTGAAGCTCTTGCGCAAATCCGTCGCTCCCACGGCAACATAAATGCGCGTCGCCGCACCCATGGCGAACATCGCTCAAGCCTCCAGCGCCGCAACCACGCTCTTTAACAGCGCCGCGCTGAAACCCTCTTCCACCACGATCTGCCGCCCGTTGCGCAATTCCACACGCAACCGCGTGTGCTGCGATGGTCCAGCCGGCGAATCTCCGCCACACCCGGCTATTAACTCTACTGGCACAAGCCTCGCGGTGCCGTCCATCTTGCCGCGCCGCATCCGACGATAATAATCCAGCGTGTGGGCAGAGACACCGTGCGAGCGGCAAAACGCCGTCCGCGTCATCCCGCTCCGCTCAAATTCCAAAACCAGACGATCCGCTTCCGACCGACTCCGCCGACTTACCTTGCTAACCACCTCTGACTCACTCATAACCACACTTCAACATGCGCAGCCGCTCTTGCGAAAGAATGGAGTTGCACGGACGGATACGGTGGTTTTATCTGGCTACCAGCACCCATCCTACCAACCACTTAAATCTTGTGGATGGCTCAGACGGTCTTACAACGTAGTCGCATACAGCTCCGATACCCGTACCGAAGAATCGAACAACTCTGGCTCTCGCCAACCCTGCTCGGGCGAAATCCCAGCAGTGCAGATCGTATGAGGAGTGGGGCTTATCGGACTCACCGCTCCCGGGTCAAATCCACAGAGGCAGCACTGACAGCGGCGATCCGTCGACTGCGCTCAAAGACGGAGCGAATCACGATTTCAGCCGTGGCTACGATGGCCAAGATGAGCCGTGAGCACGTCTCCCGAGATATAAGCACCTCTTCGCCCCGTGATGTATGGGTTCGCGTAATCGGCTTCCGAAAGGAAGGCATACGTCACGCTTTTCATGGGAGAATTGCTGGAGGTTCTTGCTGAGACGAACATAAACTACTCTGGTCGATTGAAGGTATCCAAGGTCAGCCCGGTCGTAGCAAGGATGAAACATGCTACCTGACTACAATTCTTGATCGGACAGTCGTCTACAACTTATGCGCTTGGTGGTCAAAAAGCCTCAAACACCTTTCAACTATGAGAAAGTTACTGGGCATTATCGAAGAGACACTAGCGCCGCTTCTCGTGCGATTCGCACCTCGCGCTTCCACCGCGCGTCAGTAAGCCCCTTCGGATCTCTACCTCGCCGATTCGGTTAGGGGGACCCTATCCGATCAAGGCTCGGCGCTAGAACAACCCTCAGGCGGAACGGTCTCATTCCAGTCTGTCCCAGGGTGCTTAGCTCGGCTACCTTCTCAACTTCGCCCCAAATGTCTCCACCCCGCCTTCGTGAGGAACAAACCAACACTCCGGCCAAAAGCAGGACCTGGACTACCCGTACGACTCACAAGGTGTATAGCGGGGAGGCTGATCTGAAACTGGAGCGCGGAAGTTGCCTGGTGAAGGTCAGGAAAGGCTCTAGGTGGCTCTGAGTATCGCAATACCTCTCTCAACTATATATATCTGTGTACTTATATATATGCTCAGGGTAGGTCAGCCACGTGTAGGTGTACAGCGTCCTCCTGGCTAGGGGCTTGTGCGGCACGTTGAGCACGCCGAGCACTCCGAGCACTCCGGTACCTCCGGTGACGACCTCCGGTTCCCACGCTCCTGCCCCCAGGGGGGTTTGCTCAAAGGTTCAAAAAAAACTCTCTTTTTCTTCGTCCTAAATTACCACCAGACCCGGCCACGCCGTATTTACCTCCAATGACCGAAATAGGGGTCCTCCGGGAATGCACCACCCTGGGTGAACCGGATCCGTCTTCTGTGGCGGTGTAATCCCAGGCGCGAGAAATTGAGCAGGGCAGTTCCGCTACCCGTTAGTTTCCGCGAAATACTTAGGAGTATCAAAAATGTTAGAAGAAAACCGCAATGACCACCGGGGAGCAGACGTTAATACTCCCTCCGCCTCAACCCTCAACCCACCCCAACAGGCCGGAGAGCCCGGTCGAACCAGCTCCCCCTGTGACACCCTCGGAAAGCGCCCCGCAAGGAGAGATCCAACCGGCTCCCTCTGTGGCATCCTCGGAAAACATCCCGCAAGGTAAGATCAAACCGGTTCCAATTGCTGCCCCCTCCGAAAACATCCCGCAAGGTAAGATCAAACCGGTTTCATCTGTCGCTGCTCGAGCCCGAAATGCCAAGAAGGATTTCACCGCTCCTTTAGGAAAGAGGACGCAGGCAACCTTCCCGATTCAAAAGCCTTTGAAGTCGAAGTACGTGCGGGTGCATCCGGGAAAAGAGTATCGTCTTGCCCGGGTTCTCACGTACACCGACGAAGACACTGGCGAGATTTACTACGTATCGCCTGATCTGGAGCTACCCGGTTCCGTAGAGAGCCGTACGAAGCTCACGGATCTGTATGCGTCCCAGGCACATGACGGTACAAATTTCATTTGGTATGTACACCATTCCGATACTTCTTGGTTCCGAGCGGCCAAAAGGGCTGTCCGCGCGGCCACCGATAACTGGAGGCGTGTAGTCGCCCGAAAGTCGGCCAACACCTATGACCTTTACGATCCGGAGGACACTATCCCCGAACCTGACTGGTCTACCCTCCCGCCCTTCATGGAGATGGTGGAGAGCGGGTTTGAAGACCGGCTAATCTATTCAAACGATCATCCGGTACTACGGAAACTGCGCGGGATGCGTGATGACGATGAGTAGCGAACTCGAATCCTTCTCCTCTGTGTGGGTGATTGACACGGAGTTCCGGTGCGAGGACGGCGAACGGAATGAGCCGGTGTGCTTCTGTGCGCTTGAGCTTCGGACTGGTCGCCGTCTGGAGCTGTTCTTTGACCATCACCACGAGAACCCCAGTTAACGACCCCACCGCTCTGTTCGTGTGCTATAACGCGGCGGCGGAGTGGAAGACCTTCATTAGCCTGGGTTGGGCTTTGCCTCACAACACCCTTGATCTGTATTTCGAGTATCTCAACCGGATCAATGGTGTCTGGTGGGGCGATCTGTGCCTGCGGAAGATGGGTTCCGGGTTGGCGCATGCGATGGCCGAGTTTGGTCTCGATGGGTTGTCCTACGAGGAAAAGGAGGAGGAGCGTGACTATATCCGGTCTTGTTCCTCCCACCCGTCCGAAGGAAAGCGCCGCGTCCTGGACTACTGCTGGACCGACGTTCGCGGAACTGCGCAGTTGCTAGATAAAATGCTGCCCGACCTCGACTTAGACGCAGCACTTCTACGCGGAACCTTCAGCAAGCCAGTCGCGTGGATGGAGCACAACGGGCTGCCAATCAGCCCCCTGTACTGGCGAGTGGGGCAGTACCGGAGCGATTTGCGGCTGGAGATTGCGAGGCAGGTGGAGAGGGCGCATGGGTATGGGGTGTATGAACTCGAAGGCAAGAATTCTCCCCGACCAGTGTTCAAACAGCGAAACTTCGATCAGCTAGTCGAACGACTTGGACTTATCGATGTCTGGCCGCCAACTCCGAAGGGCCACTGCTCAACTCGCGACGAAAAGGTATTCGAGCCGATGGCAAAACTGCATCCCGAGCTGGAGCCGTTGCGTCAGGCGAGAAAATCTCTCAAGAGCCTGAACCTTTTCGGTGCGAAGATCGGTGCGGATGGACGGAACCGTGCCGCTATCTGGCCGTTCGGCACAGTAACCGGCCGCAATAACCCGAAGGCTTCCGAATTTATCCTCAGCCGACCTCACTGGGTGAGAAACCTCATCGCACCCTCCCAAGGTCGTGCGCTGGTGCACGCTGACATCGTCGCCGCAGAGATGGGGATTGCGGCTGACGCTAGTGGGGATCCCGAACTTCTCAGAGTCTACAACTCTGGGCTCGACCCGTATATTGAGTTTGCAAAATCTGCGGGGGCTTTGCCTTTAGATACTGCAAGGGACAAGAAAAATCGACCAGACATCGAACATATCCGTAGTCGCTACAAGGTGGCGGATCTCGCCATTAAGTACGGAATCGGTGGAGTTACGTTGGCGGCCAATCTTGGAATTCCCTTGTGGCAGGCTGATCGGATGATCGCAAATCACAGAAGGATCTATGCCACCTATTGGGCTTGGGCCGAAGCTCAGATAGAGCAGGCCTATCGTGCGGGTTATATTTCAACAGCCTTTGGGTGGACCATGGCGGTCGACCGCAGTACGGGCCGGAATACGGTCTTGAATTTCCCACAGCAGGCGGCATGCGCCGAGTTGTTGAGGCTAACCTACGTTCTAGCAGAAGAGCAGGGTATGGGGCCATGGCTCTGCGCACCCCATCACGACGCATTCTATCTGGAATGCGACGATCAAGATGCATGCCTCGCTTCGGAACTGCTGGAATCTTGCTTCCACCTTGCGGCAGATGTTGTCCTCTCCGGACGAGTGAGGTTGCGATTGGAGAAGGGGGTTGTCAGATATCCAGATCACTACAACGACGAGGATGGAAAAGGCATATGGGAGATCGTCACGAAGTTCCTTTCAAGTCGTGATGAAGATTGGGCAAATGAGACCGCACACAGCCTCATAACTTAGCGTGTGATGGGCCTGAGATTCGTGGTTAGTGTGGAACATTTTACCATTAGTCAAGATTGGTTCACCCGATTGCCGCCACACGGCCAGATTCTTTTCTGGAGCCAAATTGACTGCCGCCTGAATGATGCCTTTTGTTGAACAAACCGACCATCGTGGTCGAAGCGAAAGCAAAGGTACGGGCTCTTTCAGCAGCCTAATGAGTAGATCGCAGAAGTTTTTTTGAAGTAATAATGGGCGCGGTGGTCACGGCCGGTATTAACCCTTTGAAACCCGAAACCTCGGGAAAAGGAACCGGCCATAATGGAACGGATACTAAATGACAAGGAGTACCTTACACCCTTGAGATACCCGGGAGGCAAGCAGTGGCTCATACGGCACGTTCAGGCGTTTCTGCAAACTCAACGTCCAAAAGTATTCGTCGAGCCGTTCGCCGGAGGTGGGACGGTTGGCTTAACGCTTCTCGGGCGTGGTTGCTTTGACCATTTGGTGCTCGTGGAAAAGGATCCCCGCGTAACTGCCCTCTTGAATCGCGCGCGGACCGACCCCAGCTTCCCCGAGGAGGCCGGCGCTTTCGTTTGTACTCGCGCGAACGTTGATGCGATCCTTGCCGACGAGAGCGACGCTAACTTGGCAATGCGGACGTTGGTAAAGAATCGTTGTTCGTTTAACGGTCTCCTCGATGGCGGGTTAATGAGAAAGGTTGCCGACAGGTGGAACACAACTACACTCGTCGGGGCCTTGCGTACGATCTACTACCTGGCCCCCCGTATAACACTTATCGAAGGCGACGGTACGGAGGCGCTTCGGGACCACAACAATCCGGCATACGCTGCTTTCGTTGATCCGCCCTACATTGAGGCTGGCCGAAAGCTGTACCGGCATTGGCAGTTGGATCATGAGGCTCTCTTTGACCATTTGCAGCATTGGCAAGGTCGGTTTCTTGCAACTTATGACAATCACCCGAAGGTCTGGGAACTAGTCCGCAGCCACGGGATGAACGCCAAGCCTGTCCAAATGCTAACAGGGCATGCCAAGCACAAAACTGAGCTGGTCATCGGTCCGGACCTTTCTTGGATGCCCGGAGAAACGACTGTCGGGAATGAGATACAGAACGTAAACTCGACACAAATGTTGCTTGAAGAAGCGCGATGGCCAGCGACTAGTACCACCGAAGTAAGCTCCCGACTTGGCCTAGTGGCGTGGTCGCAGTGAATTCGTTAGCACAGCGGCTGGGATGGGTGCCCCACGTCTCGATATCGAGAACGTGGGTCCATCGCAGGACCGCACTAGTAACGTCTTCGACGCGACAGGCCACTAGGCTCGCAGAGTATGTATCAACGCACCATCACACTAACGGAGACCCAACATGACACAACTCACCCGAGAAGAAATCGCCGCTGGAGCCACTGGCCAACTGAAGCAAAGTGGGGACATGGACCTGACGCAATCCCACCCTCACGCAGTATCGCTTGCAGACCAAGGAGGTTGGCCCAGGATCGAAGTTACAACCAACGAACTTGCACCCGGTAGAGCCCGCGACCACAGGGCAAAATTCGATGAATATGAGGGGAGCGAAGACTCTCAAGAAGACACATTCCCCTACACGAACCGCACGATTAAGCCCTCCAGCAGCATAAGTGGGAAATGGGAAATCGCGCCAGCAGGCGACGATACGGAATATGAAACCGTAGGCGATCTGCTGCTGGATGTCACTGAGACCGGTTGCTCATATCATGAGCTTGGCCACGACCCCTTGCCAGAAGGCGCAGCGAATATCTGGGACGACATCCTGGATCTTAACATCCCTGAAGAAAGCGAGCTTGTATGGGTCTACGCCGTTACCGATCTCAACGGCACATTCGTCGGCTACTTTGGCATCATAGAGGTACCCGGACTTGGGTTTCTGATGTAGGTTCCGCTCACCCGAGACGCAGGCCGCGTTCAAGGTGGTTCGCAGCTAAATGGAGACATATCCTGTCCGAAGAAGCGGCAATGTTCGTTAAAACGGCTAAGCGGACTTCAAGGTGAGGCACTGATCGTCTGAGCGTAGGCCCGCAGCACGGTCGCGCAGCCACCTGAGCCGATCATCGGATTGGCAGGGCGGCCCGAGCGAGGCTTGTGGAGACTCGGTCTGATAAGACGGAGATTTTTCCCAACTTTTTTGAACTCATGCCGTCGGCTTACCTTTCGGAGAGTCAACCAGGGGCACACTGCGGGTCAACACGAAAAAAATATGAACCGATAATTCGAGTCGGGCATGACGGGCCGGTATTCCCCTCCATGCCAAAGAAAAAGCCCCGCGCCCCCGGACCAGTTAAAGTCAAATTCAACCTGCGGTTGCCAGCAGCGTTCGACCTGCCAGCATCGCGCATGTCAAAAGAAACAAAATCTTGGATTGATGACGTGCTTCTACCAATCCTGATCAAGGGGCTTCTAACGTGACCACCCGGTATGCGATCTATGCCCGCTTCTCGTCTGACCTCCAATCCCCGGACTCAATCGACGACCAACATCGCGTATGCCGGGTGGACGCCCGACGCAGGGAGTTCGATGCTGAAGTCAGGACTTATGACGATTGGGCGGTGTCTGGCACCGGCTCAGATCGACGAGCCTTTCAGCAGCTAATGGCGGACGCGATGAGTCCGACGAGAGACTTCGACGTGATCATGGTGGATGACACCTCGCGCTTCAGTCGCTCATTGGTGGAGGTCTTTCGACTGCACGAACTTCTCAAGCACCATGGCGTTAGGGTCATCGCGGTCTCGCAGGGCATCGACACAGCCCAAGAGCAGAGCGAGATGCAGATCGCTATGCATGGGATTATCGACTCCGTCTACGTTAAAGAGCTGGGGAAGAAAACTCACCGAGGGCTCGAAGGGCGGTTCCTGAAAGGCCGGTCCGCTGGAGGCCGCTGCTACGGCTACGACGCAATACCAGCGGAAGGTGGCGGCACATTTTGGGTAATCAATGCAAATCAAGCAGCCGTGATTACGGAGATTTTTGAATGGAGCGCTGCCGGATTCTCGTTAAAAACAATCGCCCGGATGCTCAACGACCGCCAAACCCCTCCTCCTCAGAAGCGGTCTGACCGTCCGCATGCTACCTGGTGCCCGACGGCGGTCCGTGCAATGCTGCGCAATGAGGTTTATGTCGGGACGCGAATCTGGAACCGGACTAAGTTTGTAAAGACCCCGGGGACCAACAAGAGGGTAGCGCGGCCACGCCCCCGAACGGAATGGCAGACACAGAACGTGCCCGAACTCAGGATTATCACCGATGATTTGTGGACCAGGGTTCAGGCCCGGCAGGATCGCCTGAAAGAAGTCTATGCGGATAGTGGTAGAAAACCAGTGAACCGGGGAGCAAGTTCGGCGTACCTTTTATCCGGCTTCCTCACTTGCGGGGAGTGTGGCGCAAACCTGATTATCACCTCCGGCGGCAAGGGGCATTCGGCCCGGTATGGTTGCCCCCAGCATTGGAACCGCCATGCCTGCCCGAACAAGATCACAATCCGCCAGACTGAGCTTGAGGTTGCCTTCTTCGGTCAGCTCCCGGCCTTCGTCCTTACACCCGACGCGATCGAATACATCGTCGACGGCGTCATGCGGGCCCAGCAGAAAAAGACCTCAAAGTCGGACCATGAAAAGCGAATCCAAGAACTCAAAAATGGGATCGCTCGAATCGTCGCGGCCATCGCCGCAACCGGGCACTCTGATGCGCTCCTCGCCACCCTCAAATCGAACGAAGTCGAGCTTCGTAAATTGGCTGGTGCAACGGAGAACTCCAAGCAATTGACTCCCGGGCAAATTTCGTCCTCTGTGCGAGACAGTCTCCGGGACGTTCCAAAACTACTGAGCATGGCTCCAGAGTGAGCCAAGACGAAGTTGGCCCAGCATATCGACAAGATTCGAATGCTGCCGCAGCCGGATGGCTCCTATGTCGCTGAAGGGAAATGGGATTTGCTTGCGGGTGACGGCAGCAAGGCGCTTGGAGCTTGGGGTCCTGTGATGGTTGCGGGGGCTGGATTTGAACCAGCGACCTTTGGGTCTATGAGTGATGTAACCTACGTATTTTCAACGAGTTGGAGAGCGTGGTTGGGAATTTTAAAGAGTGCTAAGGAGCTGTAAATAGGATCCGGGTATTGGTATTTGGGGTTGGTTTGGGGTTGGAAAACGTGGAGCGGCAAATCGCGACTCTCGGTGGAACCTGTCCTGAAAACTGATGACAGACGGCTGGACTGTTGAAGGTCGAGCACCTGAAAAATCGCCGAGTGGCTGAACGAGCGTTCCTGAAAAGATGGACAATTTCGCTGTGAAAGACCTGCTTTTCTAGCGTTGTGTGCAACCGAATTGCCATTGGGCACACTCAGCACTTGCCGGTCATGCGGGTGTGTGCGACGACTTCTTCCATGCCATGGAACTGTCAAAAGCATAAGTTGTTGACGATAAAGTCGTTAGGAGACGGATGAGTAGGCAAAACCCGGCATTATTGGCACCCTTTGACACCAATTTTGACGCCAAAATCCTTGGGCCGTGCGTTATTCTTGCAGCGTCAACGTGAGTCAGGCGCATCGCTTCATTTTCCTTCCCCTCGAGCTCGGGTTAAAGCGGGCAGGAAACGTTCTCCACGAGAGCTCGCAGGTGGCTCTGAAACTGCTAAAACTGGTCGACCAGCGCTGCCAACGGCGGTCGCGCAAACTCAGCGATTTCATACTCCGCGCACGAAGAACGGAATTGCTCAGATTTTTTCGTACGATTTAATTGTGCTCCGCGCGGCCGTCAGTGGTATGCGAGCAGTGTTCGCAATCAGCTCTCTGTAAGACAAATTACCCACAATTCCGCCCGGACCTAAACATTAATAGCAGAATATGCTACAACCACTGTGACCCAGAGAGAGCACATGGAAAACAACCCCTTTCAAACGCGGGAACCGAACGTCGCCAACAATGACCGGATCCGCACGCCGCAGCGGGAAGCGTACGAAGCCCTCGCCGACTTCGCGTCAAATCCCGCAGAGCAGGACCGTGAAATCGGGATCGTTCTGCCGGTCGGGTGCGGGAAGTCCGGCTGCATCACCCTGACGCCGTTCGCGTTCAAGGCCAACCGCACGCTTGTTATTGCGCCAGGCTTGCCGATCGCCGAACAGCTTCAAAAAGATTTCGATCCTTCCCGGCCGGAGATGTTCTACATCAAATGCGGCGTGCTCGATGGCCAGCCTTATCCTGAACCGGTCGAAATTCGCGGTACCACAACAAACCGCGCCGATCTTGAGGACGCTAATGTCGTCATCACCAATATTCACCAGCTTCAGGGAACCGAAAACCGGTGGCTTCAAGACTTGCCGGAAGACTTCTTTGACCTGATCCAGTTCGATGAAGGCCACCATAATGTCGCCGCAAGCTGGAACGCATTAAGGGCGAAATTTCCGCAAGCGAAGATCGTCAACTTCAGCGCCACGCCCACCCGTGCCGATGGGCAACTCATGGCCGGCCGCATTCTCTATTCCTATCCCGTGTACCGCGCAATTCAGGAAGGGTATGTAAAACGCCTGAAAGCCGTCGTGCTCAATCCCCGCACCTTACGTTACGTCCGGCAAGAAGACGGGCACGAAATAGAAGTTGGGCTAGATGAAGTTCGCCAGCTCGGAGAACAGGAAGCCAGTTTCCGCCGCAGCATCGTCACTTCGACGGAAACCCTGAATACCATCGTTGATGCCTCGATCCGGGAACTGCAAAAGCTCCGGACCGCCGCCAGCGAGGATCGTCTGAAGATCATTGCTTCAGCTCTCAACTACGGTCATTGCCGGCAGATTGTCGAGGCCTACCGCTCCCGAGGCCTACGTGTCGATTACGTCCATTCGCGCGAAGACAGCGCCGTCAATGAGCGCGTCATGCAAAAGCTTGAAAACCATGATCTTGATGTGATAGTGCAGGTTCGCAAGCTCGGGGAGGGCTTCGATCATCGCTATCTTGCTGTCGCGGCCGTGTTCAGCATCTTCGGCAATCTCTCGCCATTCGTGCAGTTCGTCGGACGGATTATGCGTGTTGTAAAGCAGAATGGGGTGGGCGATCCCGTCAATAACGGCGTGGTGGTCTTCCATGCTGGCGCGAATGTCGCCAGCCGTTGGGAGGACTTTCAGCAATACAGTGAAGCCGACCGCGAGTATTTCGACCAGCTCCTTCCAATGGAGGGGCTGGATTTTTCCAGCGGCGATGAGCTGCAGATCGATCCCTCTTCGAAGCCGCCCAGCAACCGGTTAGACGTGCGCGCACAGACCGACGTGCGGCTCGAAGAAATTCCGCTCATTCAAGATGACCCCGATGCGCTTACGGCTCTAAAACTCCTTCAGCAGAAGGGATATAGCCCTGATCAGGTCAAAGAAGCCCTAGAAAAATTGCAGCCCGTTCCGGTCACAAAGGTTCGTCAGCGGCAGGCGAAACGATCCGGTCTCGATATGCGCGTGATGAACGAAGCCGCCCGCATCCTGCACACGCGAGGGATCAACCCCGAAGGAAAAGACCTCGACCGCAAGACATTTACGAAAACTAATCTCATTCTTATGAAGAGCGCCATCGACCGGCGTGTCAATTCAGCCGTCGGGCGGAGCGGCGGCGAACGCAGCGACTTCACCCGGTCGCAGCTCGATCAGATAGAAAGAGATTTCCCAGCCATCGTTGACCAGGCAGTGCAGGAGGTCTTTGGTGCCACGAATTAAGTCCATTGTCATTCAGGTTGAAATCGACCACGCGAAGAAGGCCCACAACTGTCAAGCGAATGCCGGACACCGCATCGAGGGAGGCGACATGCGCCTGAAAGTCCGCAACGGTCGGGGTTGGGATCACTATTGCGTTGCGTGCACCAAAGAGATCCTTCAGCGCGATATCGATGAACTGCAACGCCTCAATCGCCAATTGCCAGCCAACTAATCACGCAGCGTGGGCAGCTCTGGTACTGGTTTCTCAAGAGGAAATGAAGTGGTTTGGAAGGGCTGTGGCCCTATGCACGGACGATGGTGGACGGCAAAGGCGGAGTTTCTATCGCCACGTTACACGACCCGCCTGGATGACCCGATGTGGGTTTATACGTTGTAGGCGTGACATTTTGAAAAAACGT
Source organism: uncultured Acidobacteriaceae bacterium (assembly GCA_963834205.1). Lineage (GTDB taxonomy): Bacteria > Acidobacteriota > Terriglobia > Terriglobales > Acidobacteriaceae > PALSA-350. The sequence goes on from CAWIBI010000007.1 coordinate 20,962, forward strand.
ACTGCCAGTTGAAGATTGCCTCCAAGCCGCCTATAGATAGAGAGGACTTCGATTTTTCACATTTAGATTGCCTTAGTAGGTTAGTTGCTTAACCTTTCACGAAGAATTTACGCCAGTTTCAGCCCTGACTGCGCCGCCGAGCAGCGGCGGCCCAGTCAAGGTGCAAGGCGAAGACATGACATGGGGAAAATATCGTAATGGCGCTGCATCCTAAATTTCCGCTATCTCCATACGAGACGCTAGACCCTGCCTATCGTTGGTTTCCGGCAGCGGAGGAGTTGCGTAGCACAGCCTATGAAAAGCTTCTGCCGCCATTAGTCGCGGCCGTGAGGGAAGAGGTCAAAGCTTGGCGCGATGCAGATTATGCCGGCGCATCGGCTACTTCCCGCGCACTTCTGGCATGGTGGTTTGAAACGGATCACCTGATCGAACAAGCAGACGGCGCGCAAACCCAATTTCGGTACTACTTCGCTCAGCGTGAAGCCGTCGAGACGGTGGTCTGGCTTTATGACGCGCGGGGAGCCCGCGACAAATTCGACCTACTGCGGTTCGATGCCTCCGGCGCGGTATCAGCCAACATGTTCGATGAAGACTGGCCGCGATTCGTGGTAAAGATGGCTACTGGCGCCGGCAAGACCAAGGTCCTATCGCTGCTCATGGCCTGGTCATACTTTCACAAGCTCTACGAGGCAGGTTCGACGCTGGCGCGCAACTTCCTGCTGATCGCGCCCAACATCATCGTGTTGGATCGCCTGCGCGCCGACTTTGACGGGCTGCGCATCTTCTTCAACGATCCGGTGCTACCGGACAATGGCTATGCAGGGCAGAACTGGGGGGATGATTTCCAGCTCGCGCTACACATCCAGGACGACGTGCGCGTCGTACGCCCGACCGGCAACCTCTTCCTGACCAATATCCACCGCGTCTATCTCGGCGACGTGCCGGACCCATCGCTTGAGGATGATGATCTGCGCGACTATTTCCTCGCGCCATTCGGGCCAAAGCCGGTCGGCAAGACCACCGACAGCAACATCGACCTGGGCGAGATCGTGCGCGAGATCGAAGAACTCGCGGTGTTCAATGACGAGGCGCACCACATCCACGACCCGCGAATGGCATGGTTTCAGTGCATTCAGGACATTCACCACCGCTTGCTGCAAAAGGACCTCAGGCTGGCAATCCAGGTAGATGTGACAGCGACGCCGCGCCACGACAACGGAGCAATTTTCGTCCAGACCGTGAGCGACTACCCGCTCGTCGAGGCGATCGCGCAGAACGTGGTGAAACATCCGGTGCTGCCGGATGCGGCCAGCCGTGCCAAGTTGTCCGAGCACAAGAGCCCGATCATTACTGAGAAATATCGAGGATTACCTGCGCCTGGGCATCGAGGAATGGCGCAAGAGCTACGTCGAACACGAGAAGCTAGGCAAAAAGGCGGTGCTGTTCGTGATGGTGGACGATACCAAGAATTGCGACGAGGTAGGGAGCTATCTGGAGAAAATTTGTCCGGAGCTGCAGGGCGGGGTGCTGGTGATTCACACCAAAAAGAACGGCGAGATTTCCGAGGCACCCTCCGGCAAAAGCAAGGAAGAGCTGGAGCTGTTGCGCAAGCAGGCCAACGAGATCGACACCTGGAGGTCTCCATACAAGGCGATCGTCTCGGTGCTGATGCTCAAGGAAGGCTGGGACGTGCGCAATGTCACCGTGGTCGTCGGCCTGCGCGCCTTCGCCGCCATGAGCAACATCTTGCCGGAGCAAACCCTGGGGCGCGGCCTGCGCCGCATGTACTTCGGCAGCGACCAGCGCGAGACCGTGTCGGTCATGGGCACGCCGGCCTTCATGGAATTCGTGGAATCCATTCAAAGTGAAGGCGTAACCTTTGAGCATGTGCCGATGGGCGGGGCACGCGGGCGCGATCGACAGGATTCCGTGGTCGTCGAGGTGGACAAGGACGCCACCGATAAAGACCTGGACGAACTGGACATTGCCCTGCCACGGCTCAGTCGGCGCTTCAGCCGCGAGTTCAAAGACCTGGACGAGCTAGATCCCGCGTCGTTCGGCAACCCCAAGTTGCCGATCAAAGCCTTCACGCACGAGCAGACCCGCGAGATCGTCTTCAAGACCATGCTCGATTCCGAGGTGGATCACACAATCCATCTTGATAGCAGCGGCACGGCGGACTATCGCTCCGTGGTGGGTTTCTTCGCCCGCCAGTTGCTGAAAGACCTGCGCCTAGTGGGGGGCTATGACCAGCTCTATCCGAAGGTCAAGACGTTCATGCGCGATCACCTCTTCACCAGCCCCGTCAACCTGGATGATCCGGTGATCCTGCGCAACCTGTCCGAGCCGGAAGTCAGCAAGGTGCTGTATGACCACTTTCGCGCGGCGATTAACGCACTGACGATCCAAGAAAGCGGCAGCGCGCGCATCGAAGGCCATATCCGACTGCGTGATACACGCCCTTTCCGCACCGAGCCGCGTGGCTTCCTGCCGGTCAAGCGCTCCGTGTTCAACCGAATCGTGGGCGAGGGCAGGGCGGATGGCCTGGAGCTGGATTTTGCCGCATTCCTGGAAACCGCGCCTGACGTGCAGGCCTTCGGGAAGAACTACATGGCCGTGGGGTTCAAGATTGACTATGTGAGGGCTGACGGCGAGCTTTCGACCTACACGCCGGATTTCCTCGTGCGCACCACGGATGGTGTGGTGTGGGTCGTCGAGACCAAAGGCCGTGAGGAACTGGACGTGCCGCAGAAGATGGTGCGGCTGCGGCAATGGTGCGCCGATGCCACCGAGGCCAGCAAAGGAGAAGGCGGGACACGCTACGGTTTCGTCTATGTTGATCAGGAGAGTTTCGAGCAGCACAAACCGTCGTCATTCGCGGGGCTGGCCGGCGCTTTTCGTGAATACCAGGAGGCCTGACGATGGCACGCCAAGAGAAAAGCTCTTATGACCTAAGCGAGGCCGAGCAGCGCGACCTGGTTACCCTGATGCGGCACGGCAAAGCCTTACCAGAAAAGTACCGCTTCATCCTTTTCGAGGACAAACGCGAGGTCGAGCTGGTCTGGAACGGCAAGACGCGCGATGTGTGCACTACGGTGCTGCCCTTCCAAACGCTGGAGCACGTTGATGAGCCGCGCACCGAGACCAAGACCCAAGGGGAGCTGTTCGACAGTCGGGGCCGCCAGCTGCGAGGCTGGACGAATAAGCTGATCTGGGGCGACAACAAACTGATCCTGTCGTCGTTGAAGGCGGGCGCGCTGCGTCAGCAGATCGAGGACGCCGGTGGACTCAAGCTGATCTACATCGATCCTCCCTTCGACGTCGGCGCGGATTTCAGCATGGACATCGAGATCGGCGGCGAGACCTTCCACAAGGAAGCAAACCTGCTGGAGCAAATTGCCTACCGCGACACCTGGGGACGCGGAGCGGACAGCTTCATCTCAATGCTCTACGAGCGCCTGATTCTCATGCGAGATCTTCTAGCATCCGACGGGACAATCTATCTGCACACGGGCTGGGGTGTATCACATTACGTTCGAGGAATTTTGGATGAGGTGTTCGGAAAGGACAGAGCGGTCAATCAAATAATTTGGAAGCGCCAGACTGCGCATAGCGACAGTGGGCAGGGATCACAGCATCTGGGACGACTTCATGACGTGGTTCTCCTTTACACAAAGGGTGATAGGTTCACATGGAATGTTCAGTACATTCCCTACGATCAAGAATATCTACGCACTCACTACAAAAACATTGAAGAAGATACAGGTCGAAGGTATGAGCTTGCGGATTTGAACGCACCAGGTGGGGCATCTAAGGGCAATCCAAGGTACGAGTTTCTGGGCATTACGAGATTCTGGCGGTTCAAACGCGAGCGCATGGAGAAGCTCTATGAGGAAGGCCGTATCGTGCAGCCTAGCGACGGCGCCGTACCTAGGTTTAAGCGGTACCTCGACGAGATGCCGGGCGTGCCGGTGCAAGACCTGTGGTTCGACCTGAATCCCATCAACTCGCAAGCCAAAGAGTCAGTCGGTTATGCCACGCAGAAGCCAGAATCCTTACTCGAAAGAGTGATCAAAACCAGCAGCAATGAGGGCGACCTAGTTGCGGACTTCTTCTGCGGATCAGGCACTGCTGCTGTCGTCGCAGAGAAACTTGGCCGCAAATGGATCGCGACCGACCTCGGGAAGTTTAGCGTTCATACCACACGCAAGAGATTAATCGGCACTCAACGCGAGATGAAGGCGGCGGAGAGGACTTTTCGCGCTTTCGAAGTGCTGAATCTCGGCCGCTATGAGCGGCAGGCCTATTTGAACGTAGGCGGGCGGCTGACAGAGAAGCAGAAAGCGCAAGCGCTCGCCCAGAAAGAGAACGAGTTCCGCGCGCTGATCCTGCGCGCGTACAAAGCCACTGGCTTTGGCGGCAGCGAAGGCGCGCCGGCGCAGGACGGTTTCTTTCACGGGGCGCGCAACGGCCGACTGGTGGTGATCGGGCCGATAAATCTCCCCGTTGGGCGGCTGTTCGTCGAGGAAGTCATCACGGAGTGCCGCAAGCGCGGCGCATCCCGTGTGGATGTTCTGGCTTTCGAATTCGAAATGGGACTGTTCCCGGCAGCGCTGGAAGAAGCGCGCGGTAAGGGCATTGACCTTACTCCGAAATACATTCCCGCCGAGGTGTTCGACAAGCGGGCGGTAGACAAAGGCCAGGTGGTCTTCCACGACGTAAGTTTCGTCGAGGCGACGCCGCGCTATGAGAAGAAGAACAAGCTCGCCGTCCGGATCGAGCTGACGGACTTCTCCGTGTACTACACCCAGGGCGCCGCCGAGGCCGCGATTGCCACCATGAAGGAGGGCAAGAGCGAGGTCATGTGCGAGCAGGGGCAGCTCTACAAGGTAACCAAGAGCAAGGAGGGGATCGTCAATAAGGAGCGCCTGACCAAGCACTGGACAGACTGGGTGGACTACTGGGCAGTCGATTTCGACTATATGAGTCGCAAGGAGATCATCAAGGTGCCCGTTGGAACAGGTCTCGGCGGCGTCGCCTCGTTACCCGGCTTAGAGCCGCCACGACGCGAGCTGACCCTACCAGACTTCGAGGAACGCTGGACGGGTGGCTACATCTTCGAGAACGAATGGCAGAGCTTCCGCACCCGGCAAAACCGGGAGCTGGAGCTGAAAACGGTTGAGCACACTTACGACCGGCCAGGCCGCTACACCGTTGCGGTCAAGGTGATCGACATCTTCGGCAACGACACCATGACGCTTGTGCCGGTAAACGTGGGGTGAGCGCGTATTTGTAGACGGGCACGTGAACCTCGGCCTTGACCCTCCAAAAACGAGCGGATCATGGTGTGTACCTTGCCGGCCCGCAACTCATCAAGGAAGGTATCCAACACCACCTGTCGTCCTCCCCCGAAAGCTATTCTGTAAGGGCATATTCTTGGTCGACTGTGTCTTCCACTTCGGCGAGGGCGGGTCCTAGGAGGATCTCCGCCGTTTCATCGGGCAATTTTTCGACATCGCGTAGCTTGCGATTCATGGCGCGAGTGCGAATGCCAAGACTTTCAACTGATTTGGCAGCAGTATCAAGCTGTCTCGAAAGACTGTCGACGACCTTGTTGTACTTTCCGAATTCGTTGCTTACGGCACCAAGTATCTGCCATACCTCACTTGACCGCTTTTCAATCGCGAGGGAACGGAAGCCCATTTGCAGCGCATTCACGAGAGCCGTGAACGTCGTAGGTCCGGTGAGGGTTACGTGATATTCCCGCTGTAGCTGCTCGAACAAGCCTGCGCGCCGTAGAACCTCGGCGTAGAGGCTTTCGGTTGGTAGATACAAAATCGCGAAATCGGTTGTTCGTGGCGTAGCGATGTATTTGTCCCGGATAGTCTTCGCGAACAGCTTAATTCGATTTTCCAATTCCTTGGCCGCCTCTGCTACTGCTTCGCCGTCACCCAATTCTGCGGCTGCCAAAAGCCTTTCGTAGTCCTCCTGCGGAAACTTTGCATCAACAGGAAGAAGAACCTCTCCATCTGGTTCCCGCCCTGGCAATTTGATCGCGAATTCCACTCGCTCCTGACTGCCTTCCTTAACCTGAGCATTCTTGACATATTGTTCGGGTGATAGAAACTGCTCCAGAATCATCGCCAGCTGGACTTCCCCGAACGTGCCCCGAACGCGAACATTGGAGAGCACTCTCTTGAGGTCGCCCACGCCGGCCGCCAGCGTCTGCATCTCGCCGATACCCTTGTGGACCCGTTCAAGCTGCTCGACAACCCGATTGAATGATTCACCGAGACGCGTCTCCAGAGTCGATTGCAACTTTTCATCGACAGTCTGTCGCATCTCTTCGAGTTTAGTTGCACTCTCACTCCTGATCGCGTCCAGCCGGACCTTCGACTGTTTGTTTTAGTGCCTCCTGAGCACGCTCCTGCTTATCGGACAAAGCCGACAGGGCCGTCGTCACGTTTTCAAGCCGTTCCTTCTGGTGTTCTCCAAGCTGAGTCAGTGTCTCAGATACTGTACGTCCCAACTTTTCGAAGCTGCCCGTCATCTCCTCGCGTAGATCTTTTGCGGCTCCTGCCTGCTTCGTGGCTGCACCATCGAGCTTTGTTTCGATCGTTTGTCTCAGAGCATCCCGGTTTTTCGTAGCTTCTTCGCCCATCCGGGTCATATCCTGATCCAATTTGGTGCCGATTGCGGCAGCGCGCTCATCAATTGTCCTTACGCCTTTGTCGAGGCGGTTGCCAAATTCCTTCACTTCGCCACCAAGTGAGTCGCCAAGTTCGCGGAACACCTTAAGGGTCGTTTCCTGGAATCCTCTGAGGTTATCAGTGAGTTCCTGTCTCAAGGCTCGCGCGTGCTCGTCTGCAGCCTGCCTAATCCGGTCTGATTCATTTCGAAGGAGCTGTGATACCTGCTCTGAAGTAACTTCACCTCCGAGCTTGCTGCGTCCGCCGCGGACGAATACCAGAAGCGCAAACAGCGCGGCGAGACCAGCCAGCACCGCTGCTAAGATAACGATCCATAGAATCATGACCAACTCCTTCCGCTGTAAAACCTTACCCTTGGAACTAAGCCGTCGTTAACGCCCTACGTTGACGTAGAGCAAAATCTTCCTCAGGCCAAAACATCAACATAACCGGGGTTGAGTCGGCTGAAGTCGTAACCATGCGGTACTGCCGAACGATGCTCAACACTTTGTAAGTCGAGATCAATAACTTGGTGGATTGCTCCTCCATGGAGCAGACGCAACACTTCAGAGAGCGCAAGACAGCTCGCCACCGCGCCGACGAATGGCGCACCTACTGCCTTTCCGGCCAGTAGTGTGATCCCACACTGGTCTAGGTTTCCGTCTTTCAGCATCTTCTGGTAAGCGAGACGTTTCTCAACGTTTTCGGCGGGATCTTCGGCTTTCCATATTTCGGCTGCGGATCTGGTTGCTGGTAGCGTGTGCAGCCGTATGGTCCGGAAGTCCCGGTAGCCACGGCCAAGGCCCGCTTCGACGACGAAGTCAAAGCCAACCTGGTCGAGCGCACGCCGACCGAGTCCATTGTCAAGACCGCACAAAGCAACCGATGGCTCATCTGGCTGGCGAGTAAAGTTGAGCGTCGAACAATCGTTCATAGATGATGGTGCTGAAGCCTCGCCGTTCTCCCCAAGCGGCCATTGCCCGGGCCTTCTTTTGGCTGATTATGGAGGGGCCAGTAAGAATCGATGTGCTCTCGCTCGATGGCGTGATGATATCGACATCCTGCAAGACGAGGGAAAGGTCCGCTGGGTCAGGATAGGGAAGAAGGCCGAGTCCCCACAGGTAGGCTTGTCCGAGATGTCCCAGGCCGATTAGCCATAATCGCGCGGGCAAGTAACGCAACTCCGGCTCGCCAGCGGTCGCGTTCAGCCAGTTCACCTGCGACTGCGGATTCCACAGAGACAGGCCCACCGGTCGACGACCGGCGGCAGTGCTTCCGGTCCTGGCGAAGAAGAAGGCCTCGTTGACCGCCAGCGCCGCAGCCAGCATTGGTGAAAGCGGCATGGGAGATCCGTCGGTCGGTGCCATATCAGCATGCCCAGGAACAATTCCGCCACGCCAACCGGCATGGACCGTGCGAATATGAAATCCTTGCGAGCGAGGTTTGGGACCTCCGCCAATGGTCACGAGGAGACCGCTCTTTACCTGGTCGCGTGTCATCCCGCCGAGGGCAATCACAGCTTCAGCGAGGGTCGCACCGAGAGGTAGGGGAACAGCCAAGGGTGTTGCCAACGGACCCGATACCCATACGCCACCCAAAAAGACGCGTCGCGCCAGCGCCACGCCTGTGAGTAGAGCGGCCTGGTGATATGGATCACGCGCCTCAGTTTCTCCGATTACAAAGCTGAGATCAAAACTGCGGAATAAGGCCTCTGCCTCAGCCACGCTCGCAGCAGCACCGCTATCGAGCGCCTCTTTCACGAGTCTGTGGAGCGTATCGGCGGGCGTGAACGTCGGTGTCATGTGTCTCCTAGAGTCCGATGTGAATGAATGCACGCCGGTCTTCGACCGACACTGGGGACCAGTGCTTGGCGCCCTCGTAGCGATAAATACCAAGCTCGGATCGCCGGATCGGCGCGGCCGCGAAACGCGGCACGATTAGCGCAAGGTGGCCGGCGCGCGAGATCATCGGATGCGCACGGTCAGAGTCACTTTGGTGGGAACTGCCTGGGTGAGTATGAACATCGGCGACGACCGTGAGGCCGCGCTGTGTGCAGAGGTCCCAGAGTTTCCCAAAATGACGGCCGTCAAAACGGACGATACCCGTGTCGAGACATTCTGGATCGAGGTCATCGTAGAGGACGAATTGCAGAACCCGAACTCGGCCCTCACGGCGATGTCCGAGTAGGAACGCACCGCTCTCGCGGCTATAGTGCCGACCGCGCTTTCGCAGACCAGCCAAAAGCCCGTGCCATAGCAGCCACGAGCAGGAAAGCTTATGGCGTGGCGCACAGAGGCGAGAAATAGTCTCGGCAATGAAGAAGTTCATGGACAAGCTCCAGGTATTGAACGATTCCATCGGCTGGCCGCCAGATTTTTGATGGCATCTCGGTGCGCCAGTTGTCATGGCCAGCGATGCTTTCGCGATCACACGGCAAATAGAGAGCAGAACCGTTCTTCCAGTTTGTACGGAAAACCGAACCGACACGGCCCCCTTGACTACGGGGCCAGCGGTCGAAGGCCAGGATCACATCCCGCTCGACGTCCCAAGGGCCTGCCGTGGGCGGGGTTTGTGGATACCCAGCGCAGTTGAAGCGCAGAACATACCCGCGCCCATCCTTCGCTGTCACAACGATCGGCACGAACGGCCATGCGATGTTCAATAATCTCCATCGGCCTTCGGCCTGTCCAAGGCGAAATCTCGCTTTGGCTAAATCTCCGTTGAAGGCGCGCTCGTCGGGGGGCATCACACCGCTTCTCCGTAGGCGCCATTTACGCGCTGATCGGGAACAAGATCGAAGGCAAGGCGGCAGTTCGGACAGCTCGTAAGTGCGCCGATGTGCGTTCCCGGAGATGGACGATCTTGCGTGCCAACGACCTGCAAAACATGCTCGCTCGCCTCTTCCGGGGTCATGCCGAACTTGTGCTCGGCGGCCCAGCGCTTCACGCGCGCGATTGTTGCACCTGGTCCGAAGCGATGGTTCGCAGTTTCGTTGTTGAACCTGACGCTAACCTCGACATGACGGCAGCGGTGGAGGTGTGCCTTAAGGCCGTGCGGACCGACGTGCTCGCGCACAATCAGAGTTTCGTCGATCGACTCGTCCGACTCCTCTAGGAAGAGAAGCACGTCGCCCTGAAGGCCGTGCTTCGCAACGAGAATCGCCTTCAGAGTGCTGAAAGTATGGTCCGGGCCAACCTCGATATGTTCGATTTCGCGTAGACCCTCGCCTTGATAAAAGATGTCGATGGATGCCATTGGCGTTCACCCTCCTGGGATCGGGGTCGCGTGGCTCGAATGCCACTTTCTGCCCCTCTACCATCTTGATCGGAACGCGCGTGGCAAACCGGAAAGGGGTCGACGTGTTTCCTTCAGGAGAGCTTGACCGGGCCCTTCGGCATTGCGTCGCAGACGAAGAAATGCGGGCAGCGCGGGCAAGTCACAGAGTCGATTTCGGTAGGAAACAGGCCATCGCCGATCTTCGCCAGCATGGCGTCGCTGCTTGCGCGACGATTGCTCATCTTCTGCGCCGTGATCGTAACGGTCTCAACAGTGTCGTCGGTCAGATGGATCGCCTCGACAGTAAAGGCAGCGCCGAAGCGCGACTGCCCAGCCAGATGATAAAGAGTGTAGTCAAGCCTGTCGTATTCATCGGTGCGCTTGTAACCGGTCCGCACGCGCCGAAGCACGACGGTTCCGTTCGGAAGTTCGGCCATCTCGTTGGGTTCGACGATAACTCTTCCATTAGGAAGGTCGAGAGCGATTGGCTCGGCGCCGCAGAATCGCCGTCCGGCACCAGATTTGACAAGTGCGGCGATGAGGCGCGAGGCAAGCCGACGGTAATCGGGAGCAAAACCATGATCGACAGGACCGCGATCCTGCCAGATCGCATCGAAGGCTGCCTCGGCTTCTTCAAGCGCAGGTTCACCGGTGCGCCGGGTCTCCGCAAGCCAGCGGATCAGATCATAGAGACAGTTGTGCGTTCGCAAAAATGGTGTCGATTTCCGCGCGGCGCCGAGGCCCAAAACGTGCGTATAAAAATAGCGTCGCGGGCATTTCTGATAGGCGTTTAGCCAACTATCGGTGATCTGTGAGCCGGCGGCGTTTGTGACAGTTACGGCATCCGGCCTGGAAGCGCCCGGCGGAAGCGCTAAGGTTTTGGGGTCCGCAATCTCGACGGCAAGATTTGCAGGTATCCAATCGAGAAAGGACGAGGGCGAGCGGTTCTTGCCGTTCGGTTGAAGCCGAGCGAGATAGACTCGCAAATACGTGCGCGCCCGAGACAAAGCCACAAAGAATAAGCACTGTTCCTCATGCTCGTGAGAACGTTTCGCCTCCTCGGAGACCGTTAATGCTTCGGCGCCCTCAATCATGCCAACCGGCGGCGGGCAGCGTTGACCGCGGTTGGACGAGGGAAAGCTCGCGGACGTGAGGCCGGGTACGTGCACGGCCTCGAATTCCAGGCCTTTGCTGCCGTGGACCGTCATTAGGCGTACTGCGTCCATGTGCAGGGCACCCACAGGGACTTGTCGGAGGTCCCGTTCTTCGGCAAGGAGTACCAGTTGCCGCACGCGGTCGAGCGTTCGCTGAATTCGCAATCCCGAAGCGACGGGGCTTTGCTCGCGCAGGAAATTGAGAAACTGCCAGACAGCGACGGCGCGCATCCGATCAGGAACGGACTCGCGCCGTGCCATATCGCGGACCAAGTCTGAGCGGTCAAGTAGATAAGCCGCGAGGAATTCCCAAGCGGAGACCGACGCCGGTAGTCCTTCGAGGTCTCGGGCCAAACGGGCTAGCCCTGCGGCGCCGTCAGGCGAAAGGCCTGATGTTTGCGCGAGGTTCGACAGAGAAGTTAAAGCAGGCTGCCTCGGACTCTCGTAGCTGGCACGTTGCCACATACACATCCTGCAAGGAAAGGTCGTAGCGCGGCATGGCGCCGAGCCGCGCCAGCCCGCACCCGAAAGGGTCGACGGCGAGACTCAGCAGCGCAAGTAAATCTCTCACTTCGTCGCGCTCGAACAGGCTGCCAAGGTGAAGCACGGGTACGCCACGCGCTTCAAGCGCCGCGGCGATCTCGTTCAAACGCCCGTTAGATCGGCAAAGAACGGCTTGGTCGCGCAGGCGCACACCGGCGGCCTCAAGCTCGCGGATGCTGGCGGCCAGGCCTTCGGCTTCGTCGTCAAGCGTGTCGTACCGCCGGATCTCCGGACCGGCTGGCCCAACCCCTCGCTCTGCAGTAAGGGCGAGCGGCAGCATGCCCTTTGACGCGCCCATACGCGGAGCGACGAGCCAGGAAGGTGTCGACGACCTGCTGCGTCGATCGGTAGTTAACCGATAGTTGATCGGAGACTGCGCCTTGGTAGTCGCTGGCAAACGCGGCCATGTTGGAGGACGATGCGCCGCGAAATCGATAGATCGACTGCCGCGAATCCCCGACCACCCAGAGGATATTGCCATCGCCCGTTATGGCTTTGAGTAGGCGAGCACTTGCCCGGTTAACGTCCTGATACTCGTCAACGAGAACATGGCGATGGCGAAGCCGCAAAGCGATTTGTAGCGATGGATCGGATTCCAGCAGCAACGCTGGCCGCATGATTAAATCGCCGAAATCGACGGAACCGCGATCACGTATCGCCTGTTCGTACAGATCATAGATATGAGCGATCTCCAAACACTTCTCGGCTGCCGGTGCGCGTCATCGTCGTCTTTGGCTCGGTCGAGCATCGCCTGAGCGAGCGCACGATAGCGAGTCGGATCGGCCATTTCGTCCTTCGCGCGCGAAATTGCGGCGACGACGTCGCGCAACACCATAGCCGGGTCCCACAAATTGCGATAATGGACAAGCGGCAGCGTCGGCAGGATTTCCTCAAGAACTTCGATCGCATCACTGCGGTCGAACAATGTCGGGTTGGGCGACAGTCCGAGCCGGTCATGGTAGCGGCGCACGAGGTCAAGGCCGAAAGCGTGAAATGTGCCAATCCAGATCCGGGGAGCTGCCTCTGGCACGGCTGCCGCGATGCGCTCTGCGAGTTCGCCGGCAGCGCGATTGGAGAAGGTGAGAATAAGGATCGCAGCGGGATCGATCCCTTCTGAGATCAGTGACGTGACGCGTTTCACGAGCGTTCGAGTTTTGCCCGTGCCGGGACCCGCCTGGACCTGGAATGGCGAACCTCGGTGAGCAGCGGCGCGATCTTGCGAAGGGTCGGATCGTGGCGGTCGCTGTACGAGCACTGTCAGGCGCCTCAGCTGCTGGCGGAGCCGGGAGCAGGAGCGCATCGAAGAGTTGCTGCCGGACAAGATTTTTCGGCAGGCCCGTAGTGTCGGCGATAGCCGATGCTCCCAAGGCTTCATCGAGATGGAGCCGACGCGCGAGCGCACGCGGAAATAAAAATTCACGGGCAAAAACATTCGCTTGGAGCTCACGGCGCTCGCGGACGCCATAATCTTCAACACGTTGTAGCCCGACAGGCGCAGCCTCGGTCGAGCGCGACGGATCGATGTCGTCTACACCGCACAACGATGAAGTTCCGTGGACACGAGCGTGTCCGATCTCATGGGCGACGAGCAGCGCTCGCTCGCCTGGATCATCAACAGCTTCGCAATACACGGAGCCGCTTTGTTCGTCGAACAGCGCCCGCGAGCCTTTAAGAGCCGGATCTCCGCGGCGCAAGCCAAAAGAGTTCGAGATCGAGCCGCCGAATCGCCGCCTCGACTAGCGCCAAGGGTTTGAGCGGGTCGACGCCGACCGAGACCAGCTCATCGTGGAGACGAGCCGCAGAGTCGCGGATTGGTTCGAACGCGTCCATATCTTCCTTTACTCACATGCTCATGAGATGGCGTTGCTGATCTTCGGTGAGCCCAGAGCTTCGAACCGCTTCCTCGAAGCTTTGTCGCCCGACCACAGTGGGCTTTTGCTCTGCTTTGTAGAACTGCCGAGATTGACCTTCGGCCTGGGCCGTAAAATGTGCAACGATTGCGTCAAGTGGCACGCTTAGCTCGTCTCGCAACGCGCTTTCGAAACCCCGCTGTCATTGTGTCAGGATCGATCTGACGATCACGCAGCTTGGCAACGAACAACGTGTTGACGTTGAGCCGGTTCGCCAACCCACGGAAAGCTGTGCGGTCGAGTGCAGCGAATGGGTTTTCGACTGATGACGACGAAATCGGCGAAGTCGTAGAACCAGCCGCCCCGCTTGGTCGGAGTGCAAACAGCCGGTTTTGGAATCTGCTCATAGCGCGAGAGACCGCCGGGCTGACGGCCGGCTCTGCATCTTCGGTATTGTCGTCGTTTCCCCGCGCGGCGTCGATAGCCAACTCGATTGCAAAATCGGTTATCTCCGCAGCGTGTTCAGGATAGCGGCGAACGAACTCGTCGAGCAGTCGCGCGTCGGGGACGGGTTTAGCGAGCGAGAATGCATACAGCACGTCTCGCAGTGCCGTCGGGGGGTTGGTCGCGATCATCTTATTTTTCCTCCTCATTGAATTTTGAAAGCTTCTTAGCCGCCCTGCTGAGGCGATTGCGAATCGTGCGGCCCTGATACTCCGCAGAGGGTAGCCGCGGTCGTTTCGGAAGGGTTGTCAGATTCCTCTTTGTATTCAAGAACACAACAAAGAACGATAGCCTTGCGCTCGTCAGGTGGAAGAGAGCTGATCGCATTCAGGAGCTCTTCCAGGTAGATGTCTGGGAGTTGCGTGGCAGGTTGTTGGAATGCATCAGAGATGCGGGAGAGACGTTCCTCGTCGGCTAAAGAATCCGGGGTTTCGTTCTCCGATGGCAATTCTACGAGTTGTTTCGCGCGGGCCGTCTCTCGGCGCATAAAATCGATCCAGAAAGCTCGGAAAGCTAGGTTGAAACGGCACTCGAAAAAGTCAAGTTCTTCTGGATTCTGTCCAGAGCCGTCCTCCGCGAAGAGCAAACTGAACTCAGATAGAATCTCTTCCCGTATCGCGACGGCGTTGGGCCTACTGCTGTCGGGAATCTTTCTGTTGAGCATAGCCTCACAACGCCCGAGGAGTGAGGGCAAGAGAACACTCATAGAGTGTTCATCCTGGCGCCGCCCAGCTTCGCGAATTGTGTGAACCAAGCATTCTGAGGGGATAAAATCGGGAGAGTCCCGTTTCGATACCACAGCGCGCCGCCGCAACGTGGCCGTGTCCTGCTGTATGGCCGCATTGATGGCCGTTTGGATTTCCAAAGGACGCGTGTAGAGCTTTCCATGCTGGTCCTTCTTCGTGAGTGGTCGAATCATGGTCACTCCTTGGGACGCAGAAAAGCGTCATTCTGCGCCTACACAAACTTCCGCATAAAGAATTGATCGTAGCGCCGTGGAAATTCCGGAAAGGCAACTTACCGCTTTTTTGGATTTATGTGTAGGCCGCTGAGGTTCGACGCGAACCATGAATTGAGCCATGTCTTAGGCAAGACTCCGCACCGATCGTAATTTCGGGGGCGCGGGTCAGTTTTATGTTTTATGCTGCTAGCCTTGAAAGAAACTGTTAAGAAGCTTGATCATCGGAATATCGAAACCCATTCTGGCCTATCGTGAGATTCTCTGGCACACGCTTTCCCAAGTAGTGGCTTTCGCTCGTTCTGTCCGCCTTGTTGCCCTTGAAGCCAAATCGCTGGGGTTTAGTCTTATGCGTCGCTTTGAACCCAGGGAAGTTCTTTTCAGTCTCCTCACCCGGCGAGGCATCCAACCATTCATCTGCAACGAAAACTCCTTTCACCACTCCCTTAACACAACCAAGTATCAAGTTGACTTTCTTGACCCTCTGTAGGTTTACGGGCCACGCGTAACGAGTGGCGTCTAAGAGGTCCGGTCTGTCTTTAAGACCCTTCTCTATCGAGACCAAGAGCAGGCGATCTTCGTCTCTGGGAACAAATACATCAGCATCTTTCTTCATAAATCTACCTAGCTAGGGGCTTCAACCCTACCGATCATATTCCTTATCGAGCCTGCCGCGGAAACAGACGCTGACCCACTACCAATTTCGATAAACACCGATCATCGCTAGCCCTGATGGTCGCCTAGGGGCTAGGACTGTCCGCAATGACATGAAACATGCGCTGGAATGAGCTGGCTTGTATCATCCTCTTTCCATTCGCGACGATAGCAAGCGGTTGCGGGTCAACGCGAGTCTCTCTGCAAGTCGATGCTCATCGGGCAGAGCAAGTTCGTATTCTCTGGCAAGTACCGTATTCCCGAGGCTCTCCAAGGAATAGTGCGCAACCGCGGCATCGCGTTCTGAGCACAGGATGAGTCCCACTGGCGGGTTTTCGTCCGGATTTACCCAATGTTTCCGTGCATAGTTCAGATAGAGGTTCATTTGTACTCCGGCTCAAACTCACCAATCTTGAGTTCGAGCGCCACCAGAGCTTGCAACCGGCGATGGTAGAGGAGCAGATCGATGAAGAACTCGCGCTCCCCCACCTGAATCTTGTACTGGCTGCCTACGAAGGTGAACATATTGCCCATCTCCTGTAGGAAAGCCTCGACACGTCCCGTCAGAGCCCGTTCCAGTTCTCGCTCACTGTGAGCGTCCTCCAGGTCCAGGAAGGCGAATGTGTATTCATCTTTCACCGCCAACTGTGCGTGAACCGAGACCGCAGGATCCAACGCGGCTCCAAAGTTGGTCTGGCTGCTCATCGTTCTCTGAAACGCTTGGTTTTCAATCTGATGAACCAGGACGCTCCGACTCCAGCCATGCTTACGACAACAGCGGATGTAAAACTCGCGCTCCTGCTCGCTCTTGCATTTTTCCAAGATGGAGATGTTGTGCGACCAGCCTATTTCTCGCACAAGCTGTGCGAGTTTTTCATCTCCGCCATAGGCTTCGTAGAAGTTCTTCATGCGCCAGAGATTTGCAGCCGAAAAGCCGTTGACCCCCGGAAACTCTTTGCGCAGATCGCCGGCCAGGTTGTCGACGATACCCTTGCCCCACGTATTACCCTGCTGCCTCTCGACGATCATCCGTCCGATATCTGTGTACAGCGAGATCTGCTCTCGATTGACAGAGCGTAACGCCTCCAGTTGCGCGGAACGGATTCTCTCCTTCAGCGCTCCAAGAAGCATCTCGTATTCTTGCCGGGGAATCAGCTCTTGAGCCAAGGGTTACCTTCCTGAGCCAGTTTAGCTGGCCAATGCGCCAGGTGCCTCCCGACCTGCTTCTGTTGACGCTAATGGATTCCCTGTAAGCGAATCGCTTACAGGAGGCAATTGGCTCAAAAACTCGCTGTTGTTGCGTTTGCACCTATGCCTCGGCCGAGAGGGGTCACTACACCAAACGTCAAAAATAGTACGCTTAGCTGCAATTTTCACGGTCCGTCGTCCCTGAATGATGAAACGAGCCTCTAAAGCAGTCCGGTGCGGTTCCCGGCACCTTTGGCTTATGAACCCAAAAGTCAAACTTCGGATTGCTCTCGGCGCCTGGCTAGCGCCTTTGAGCGGTGATTGAGCCTCTTGTCACCACTGGATCGAGCCGCCACCTGAAGATATCCCGCAGATAGCTTACTCCACACCATATCAATGAGATGCAGGAATGCAGGCCTGCGATTTGTTCTGCAGGTGTGGGAATGGGGCTGTTGGGGGTGCAACGGACGACGTGCCAACAATTTCTGGTTTTAGCGCTCCCATGGCGGCCAGTTTCTTCTCCTTTACCGCGGCCTCGATTTCGCTGTTGACCTACAGAAGTTGGGTATCGCCGGGCATTCTCTTGGCGGCGCCACAGCCGCGCAATTCTGTCACGACGATCCGCGGTGCGCTGCAGGGATTGATATTGATGGGATGCCCTTTGGAAGTGTCATTCAGGATGGACTCCATCAACCTTTTCTCTTCCTCATGAGCGACCACAGCAAGGAGTCAGGATCGGAGCCCCAAACAGTCGAAAAGAACATTGAATCGATCTATGACCACGTTCCCCAAGGGAAACGCTGGGGAATGACCATTACGGGCGCAAATCATTTCACGTTCAGCGACCAGATGTTCACCAAGAGTCCTATTATGATGTTTTTTCTTCGCAAGGCCGGGGTAATGGGATCGCTCAAGAGGCGGCGCGGACTGGCGATCACCGGCGCCTGCATACATACGTTCTTTGACGTCTACCTGAAAGGAGCACCGGCTGAGGAACTGGACAGTCTGCCAGGCCTCTATCCGGAATTGAAGATCGGGATCACCACGGCGTTCCCACAGCAACGAACTCCCTAAGCGGCTCTGATCCGGCCCAGGAGTGTGTCCCGACGCTTTGGAGCGTTATTTTAACTACATGTTTTTGGAGTTGATACGAAGTCCAGGCGAGGAAGCAGGGACGCGTGATGATAGGTGGTGAGAGACACAAATGTCACCGGGAGCATTTTATCGATCCACGCAAAATCGCCGAGGTGCGAATCAAGCGCATGGAAGGCGAATTCGGGGGTTTCGTCTGAATCACCGCTTATCCGGAAGTTACCCCAAAACGGGTGTAATGTCCGGGTTGGCGACAATCGTGTGCCATGAGCACGAGAAGCTCGCGAGAGCGGATCGTGCGTAACTGCTTAACCGATGAGGGACGGCCCCTCGAAGTCGGCTTACAGGAGCGGACTTCAAACCACCTTTCGGCGGCTGTGGACAAAAGCCATGGTCGTGAGCGCGGAAGGAAAAGGCCCGGCATTGACTGGGTCAGGTGTCAGGCAAGAAGAGGACTGCAAGGAAACCACTATGGAAGTGTCGAAACCTATTAGACGATGTCAAAACCGCGCGGCGTGATTGTTACCGCGGGACAAGCTCCGACGAAACCTGTTTACGGACGGAGCGGCATCCGGCATGAGAGGTGGCCTGAGCTTGCCATGAGGCGGATAGGCGGAACATGGGAACCTGCGATCACGATGCTAACGGAGAAGCTACAAGTGGCGAACCCACGAGGGCGAGAGTACGGATGCGTGATGGCAGGGACGGAACAGCGCGTACTAGCAATGAAGTCCCCGATAAAGGGATGGAGCGAAGGCGCTGTGTCAAGGAGCCTGATTCAATGAGTCAACCATCAATGGGAGGAGCCCGATGAATGAGGCAAAGTCATTTTGTATTTCCAAGAAGGAGGTCTGGGAAGCGTATCAGAAAGTGAAGTCGAACAAGGGATCGGCAGGCATCGATGGACAGACGATCGAGGATTTTGAAAAGGGACTGAAGAAGAATCTTTACAGGATCTGGAATCGAATGTCGTCGGGCAGCTACTTTCCACCGCCAGTCAGGACAGTGAAGATACCGAAGAAGAGTGGCGGGGAAAGAAGTCTGGGCATTCCGACTGTGGCGGATCGAATCGCGCAACAGGTTGTGAAGGCGCGGCTGGAACCGGAGGTTGATTCACTGTTCCATCCTGACTGTCGCGCTGCGCTTGAATCTGAAAATTTGGCCGCCTTGTTTTCAGCAATTTGTCGCCTTTTAATACATCCGTAACTGCACTTAAAAGCGATACTCATGTACTTAAATCGCATACGAAATGGCGGGTGAGTTTCGTGTCGGATTTAAGTACAAAATGGCGATCGTGGGAGACCGCTTCTCCGGCAGATTGGAGCACCGCTTTGGAGCGGGAGGCTGTCATTCGCCCACTCGCCGAACAGCTCCGGCTCAGTCAGGCGATCATCGAAAGCGCTGCCCAACAACTTCGGCTGAGCCGAATAGCACTCTACCGTCTTCTGCGTCGATATCGACAGCGACCGCAAACCTCGTCGCTGCTGCCTTGGACGCGGGGTCGCCCCCTCAATAGCCGGCACCTGAACAAGGAGCGAGAGGATCTGATCTCCGCTTCTATCCGGGAGTTCTTTCTCGTGAGGGAGCGGCCTTCGCTGGCTGCACTGGTCCAGGAGGTCAGACGTCGTTTCGCCGAGCATCAACTGCCCGCACCAAACTACCGCACGTTAGTGCGACGTGTGGCTGCCGTGGATGCGCGCCTCGCCGCGACGAAACGAGAGGGCGCAACAGCGGCGCGAGATAAGTTTGGCCCGATAGGAGCTTCCAACCTGCGTCCGCAGCGTCCCATGGAAGTACTGCAGATCGACCATACGCCCGTGGACGTAATCGTCGTGGACCAGGAGCAGAGGCTGCCGATCGGCCGACCGTGGCTGACTCTGGCAATCGACGTTGCAAGCCGGTCGATAGCGGGCTTTAGTGTTTCGCTGGAGAGTCCTTCTTCCCTTTCAGTTTCGTTGGCGCTCTCGCATGCAGTCTTGCCTAAGGTTGGCTGGCTCGCTGATCGCGAGCTTCACACACTCGATTGGCCCATGGGTGGGCTACCAGCATCGATCCACGTGGACAATGCGAAGGAGTTCCATTCCGAGGCGCTGGCGCGCGGTTGTCAGGAATATGGCATTGCGATCGAATACCGCGTACCGGGTTTGCCTCACTATGGGGGGCACATCGAACGCATGATCGGAACAATGATGGGAGGGGTCCATTTGCTTCCCGGTACTACTTTCTCAAGCGTAGCGGAGAAAGGCACATACGACTCCGAAGGACGTGCGGTCCTGACCTTGTCGGAGCTGGAGCGTTGGCTAGCGCTGCAGATTGCCGGAGTCTACCATCTGACCATCCACTCGGCTTTGGGCAAGACGCCTTTGGCGGCCTGGCAGGAAGGTCTTGCGAAAAGAAAGCAGCCTCTTCGTTTTCCAACAGACGCGGAGGAGTTCTTCCTGGACTTTCTGCCCGCGGTCCCGCGCAAGGTGCAAAGGGATGGCATTCACTTTCACAACATCCACTACTGGAACAGTGTCTTGAGCCCGTGGGCAGGGCGACTTAAGGACCCCTTGTGGGTCAAGTACGACCCTCGAAACCTGGCGCGCATTTACGTGCGCGATCCTGGCGGCCGGCACTGGCCGATCCCCTACGCGGACCTGCGGCAGCCTCCCATTGCTCTATGGGAGCTGGAAGGGGCCAGGAAGCATCTGCGAGAAAGTGGGAAGTCCGATCGCACTGAACCCAGCATTTTCGCCGCCATCAAGGAGCAACGCCGACTCGTCAAAGAAGCCGCGAAAAGTTCGCAGCAGAGGCGGCGCCGAGAAAGGACGCCCCTGCAGACAAAATCCCCGTCCCCCGCCAAGGTGACTGCAAAGCCCACAGAACCATGCGACCTGAAGCCTTTTCCGGTCGAGATCTGGCACCGCGAATGATCTCGAGTCTCGATCACTTGCAGGCACCCTCTCGCATACTGGCGGAATTGAGCGCACAAGAGCGCATCGCCTGGATTCGACAGGACAGATGGATTCAATATCCTCGCGCCCAGCGCATTCTCGAGCAATTGGCAGACCTCGTCGACTATCCTCCTCGAGATCGTATGCCTTGTCTGGTCATCTTTGGATCCACGGGAATGGGAAAGACTCAAGTCGTCCAGAAATTTCTCCGTGACAACCGTGCTCACTTCGATAGGCGGCTCGGCAGGACACGCACGCCGGTCGTCTCGATCCAGATGCCTCCGACCCCCAGCGAGCGTGACCTTTATGAAGAAATCCTGTCCGGGATGGGAGGCGTCTACTCTCATGGCACCAGTGTGACAATCCTGCGTCATCGTATCCGAACTCTGGCCCGGCAATTGGAAGTACGCATGCTGATCATCGACGAGATTCATTCCCTTCTCGCCGGCACCTTTCGAGAGCAACGAGTCATCCTGAATGCGATCCGCTTCCTGGCGAACGATCTGCGCATTCCTCTGGTCTGCCTCGGAACGGAGGAGGCCAACCAGGCCCTCATGACCGACCAGCAGCTGGCGGACCGCTTCGCGGCCGCAGAGCTGCCCGCCTGGGAGAATGACGCATCCTTCGAGCAATTACTGCTGAGCTTTGAGTCGATCCTGCCGCTGCGCTTGCCTTCCGACCTCCGCGACCCGAAAATACACCAGCGAATCCTCAGCCTGACCGAGGGCGTGTTGGGCCGCATCTGCAGATTGATCGAAACGGCCGCCATCGAAGCGATTCGTTCCGGGGAGGAACGAATCGCGCTGGCTCTACTGAACGACGACCTGGTGACCGAATGTCTGGTATCGATCAAAGATCGGCGCAACCGGCGGCTCTCGGGATCATGATCGCGCCAGCTCAGCTACCGTTTGCTCCTAGGCCCATCCGTGGCGAGGTTTTATCCTCCTGGCTAATGCGGGTCGCAGCAGCAAACCTGGTTCAGCTTGCAGATCTTCTCGAAGCTCTGGAAACTCATCACGGCCAGGTCCTTGCCTCGGATTTGCTCGACTACTCTATTCCCGGAAAAGCCGTCACCGCCTTGTCGAAATTTTGCCGGATCCCTCCGCGGGCTGTTTGGGACATGGACATCCGTCGGCGGGCTCCCCATCTCGACGCTGCCCAACTCATGCGATATGAAGACGACCCACTGTTTCGATGCTCGCGTTTCAGACTTCGGCGGGTTCGCTACGCCTTTTGCCCGCTCTGCATCGTGAAGCAACGGGTGATCCATACGCGATGGGATTGGTGCGTTGCTTGCATGACTCTTTGCGACATTCATCGAACCCCTCTGCTGGACGAATGCCCTGCATGCGGCGAGACTGACCCGCTGAGCTTCTCGGGCGTCGATCTCCCGCCTAATCTCATCTGTAGATCCTGTTATAAGGATCTGGCTTCTGGTGATTGGCCTCGGAATGAGCTCGCAGGTGAAACAAGGCAAGCCGTCGACGGCACGTATAGGGCTTCGCTCCTTGGCGTCGATCCCGGTCCCGAGATCCTGGGCAAATCAACTGCGCAACAGTTCCGCGCCTTCATCGAAGACATGCACCAGGTGCTTAGGCACACATTGAACCTTCTTGCAGATTGCAAGAGAGTTGTTCCCGTGTCCTTTTCAAGACATCATATTCTTCACATCATCGCTCTGCTCATCAGGAACGCTGCGCCAAGCTCAGATCTCCGCCTCCGACGCAAGCGTGAGGCTCGCAGCCTAGCCTTGTGGACAGCCCTATTTCGGGTGATCCCCGCACGGTTCGGTGGAGGGACGCTCGAGGGCTTGAGCTCCCGATGGCCAAGAGCTCTCCGTCGACGTTTCGCCTCAGCCATGCTTCATCGGACGCGAAAACGGTGGCCATACTCACCCTGGGGGCCAGATCACGATTCTGGTATCAGATTTAAGTACATGGAGCTTGCGCGCGTGTACGAATTAAGTGCAGTAAACGAACCGCATATTCAAAGTTTTCAGATTTAAGTACAGCGCGACAGCTATCAAGGATCTTCTCACTCGGTCAGATTATGCCTCGGGTAGGGTTCTGGGCGTGTAGTCGCTAGCTGGAAGTTTGTATGATAGCCCCGTATTCTCCGCGTTGCTCTGATCCTACCGCTACGCAGACGGTGAGGGTTGTCGTTCTCGAACGTTTCCAAAATGAGTACGTGAGTGAACGGGCGGATTGCACTCGTTGACCTGACATCCGATCTCCTTAGGCTCATGATGAAGGAAATGAAAGGACGTGCTTGGCCTCTGAATAATCACCTCCAAGCGTCATCACTCGTAGCGCAAAGTCACGAGCGGATCTACCTTTGAGGCGCGTCGGGCAGGAATATAAGTCGACACGGCCGCCACCAAAACGACCAGCAATGGGATTTCAATAAACACTGCGAACGGGTGAACAGCCAATCCCTGGAAACTACTTTCCAACAGGCGAGGCAGAGGCAACGAAA
The DNA here is from genome assembly GCA_963834205.1 of uncultured Acidobacteriaceae bacterium. Classification (GTDB taxonomy): domain Bacteria; phylum Acidobacteriota; class Terriglobia; order Terriglobales; family Acidobacteriaceae; genus PALSA-350. The sequence goes on from CAWIBI010000007.1 coordinate 44,281, forward strand.
GCAATAGGCCGATGGCGAGCCCGAACGCTGCCAGAACTATCGTTTTCCTGAATATCATCAGAAGAACGCCTCCCCGACGAGCACCCAAGGCCATCCGAATACCGATTTCACGTGTTCGCTCTGCAACTGTGTAGTCGATTACGCCATAAATGCCTATGGCGGCGAGCAAAAGCGTCACAACAGCAAAGATTCCCAGCAGTTTCTGCATCAGTGCATTGCCGCCCTGGGCTTCTCGCAACACTTGAGTCATCGACCGGACGCCATCAATGGGTTGTTCCTTATCTATCGACCAGATAGATTGACGGACCGCCAATTCCTTTTCGCGGGCAGCGCCGCGCGCGATCAATAGGCCGGCAACATTAGCGCAGGCAATCAGCAAAACAAAAACCACCACGGCCATAAGCATAAACAGAGCGTTCCGTGTGTTGGCGCCCACGAAGTAATCGCGCAAGGACAGCACCGACGCGCTCCACTCCGTCTCGGAGTTAGACCCATTCGCGCTGGAACGAGCGGCGAGTGTCTTCAGTTCCGCTTTGGCTTGCGCGAGGGTTACGCCGGGCTTGAGTCTGCCGTACACCATCAGATCGCGTGGCGCATCCGCCTTTTGTTGCCGTTGTTCCAAGGTTAAGACGAGCGGGACCCACGCATCGACCGGATAGGCAACTTGGGTGGCCTCACTTGGCATTACGCCGACAACCGTGTAGTCGTCTCCATCCAGTTTGATTGCTTTGCCGAGAATGTTGCCGTTTGGTCTGAATCTCCGTTGCCATTAGATCGTGGCTGAGGACAATGATGTGCTGGTCATTCGATTGGCTTTCATCGGAAGTAACGGTGCGTCCCATCTCGGGGGAGATTCCAAGCAGTTGAAAATAATTGGCGCTCACCTGACTGACCGCGAGACGCTGAGGATCGCCCTGTCCGGTCAAACTGAGTTGTCTGGAATCATCCGCGGCAGCCAACGAAGTGAAGCTGTTGGCCTGCTCCCGCCATCTAAGGAACTCAGCAGCCGTCAAAGAAGCACGATCTTCATTGTGCGCAGTGTTTGTGGCGACCACGACTACAACACGGTCAGGGTCGCGCACCGGAGGTTGGCGCAGAAGAATTCCGCTGATAAGACTGAAAATACTCGCGTTGATCCCAATCCCAACTCCTAAGGTGAGTACCGCTATCACCGTAAAACCAAGACTCTTCGCCAACGTGCGCAAGCCGTAGCGGATGTTTTGAAATAATGTCTCCACTTGAATCACCTCGTTGGCGTTGGAGTTGATTGCAGGCACTTGGTTTTACCGCTGGCGTTTAGGGAGAGCGACCGTCGCGGCCCAAATTTCCGAATGAACCATCGCGTGAAATAAGTTGTCGCTGTAAGGAAGAGCAGAGCTCCCAAAATGCTCACTGGGTAGAGCCACGGTCCTAACAGTTCCTGAACCGGACCGTTGGTCGACGTAAGCGTGCCCAGCACGACATTGAATGGAGGTCTGAAGGCGAAACCATACACTTCTGTGGCGACAAATTTGCCATTCCAGTAACCCAGCGTAACCGTCTGTTGCGGACTCAGCCAGAGCCCTACGCGGGACGGGAAAAACGGCTTGAGCAACAAGCATAGAAAGCAAGTTGTTGCTGCCCCGTAACCGAACACGGTGACGAATAGAGCGATGACACCGGCAACCCCAGTCGTTGCCCACCGAAAGGTAGTGCTCAACAAGACCCAAGGGGATCGACTCTTGGCCGCCCGGCGCAACATCGCAGTCGTCTTGTATTGTGACGCGAGCTGCTTCGGGTCACCCACCGACCGCAAAATCTGGTGGAGGAGATCTTCCGTCGCTTCGCCATACGCCTCGACGCGTTCGATAATGTGACTCCGGATTTCCTGAAGCAAATCCTCTTTCTCCACGCTAGGAACATCAGCCAGGAATTTTCGAAACTCCGCGATATAAGCGTCAATTCTGGTCGCGACATTATCTGCGCTCATTGGCGACTTCTTTCTGGCCCAGTACCGGCTCGATTAGGACGTTCAGATTGGCGGAGAACCGATTCCAGAACTGGGCCATGTCCTGCAGTCGCTCCTTGCCAGGTTCAGTGAGCACGTAATATTTCCGGGGATGCCCGGATCCTGCATCCACCCACTCGGACGCGACAAGACTTTCCGCCTTGAGGCGATTCAGGATCAGATATAGCGTGCCTTCCGCCAAACCCAGGCTTGAATCGCCTTCAAGCACCCGAAGAATCTCCAGACCATAAAGCCTGTTCTTCCAGAGACTGGCGAGGATCGCCAACTCAAGGCATCCCTTCCGAATTTGAGCCTCCCACCGCTCGGCGTATTCGTTTGCAGTCTTCGTCAACTATCCACTCCTGGAATGATACCTATCAATGAAATGTATACTTCCACGCAATGGCTTAGCCTGTCAAGGACAGGGCGAAGCAAGGCTCTTACGTGTCAGGGCGGAAGGGCGAGCAGCGATTCAGATGCTCAAGCATTCTTGGCGGCTATCTGTGTGCGACCGCCATCTGGAAGCCAAAGTCGCTTTGTGACCGCAGCTCTTCGCGCTCGGTAATCGGCATTCCCAGTCAAACTTCAAAGCTCAGACTGCCACCCGGTGACCGCAATGTCATGTCAGGTTCAGGCCAAGATGGATAGCCAAATTGGTCATGGCCAAGTAGAAGTTGGCGTTCTCTATTCCTGGCCTACAGTTTAGGGTTGGCCAATTGATGTATACCCAACTTGGCCACCCTCTATGAAAATCGCTCGCATCTACCTGCGTGTCAGCACCGACGAGCAGGACCTCACCCGTCAAGCAGACATAGAGCAACGCACCCGTGCGGCTGGCTATTACATCGCCGGGGTGTACCGCGAGAAGGCGTCGGGAGCCCGTGTTGACCGCCCTGAACTGATGAGAATGATCGCCGACCTGCAACCCGGCGAGGTGGTCGTTGCCGAGAAGATCGACCGGATAAGCCGACTGCCTCTGGCCGAGGCCGAGCAGCTTGTGAGCAGGATCAGGGCCACGGGAGCAAAGCTGGCGGTGCTGGGGTTGGTAGATCTCTCCGACGTTGCGGCCGAGGCCGATGGAGTCGCAAAAATCGTCCTGGAGTCGGTTCAGGAGCTGCTATTGAAGCTGGCTCTGCAAATGGCCCGCGACGACTATGAAACCCGACGCGAACGGCAACGTCAGGGCGTCCAGCTTGCCAAAGCGGCTGGCAAATACGCCGGTCGCGTGCCCGACACTGCGGCCCACCAACGCATTGTTGCGCTTCGAACCGCTGGTCAAACCATCAAGCGAACAGTTGAGTTGACCGGGTGCAGCGCCAGTCAGGTCAAACGCATATGGGCAATGCATCTGACCGACTCCAAAGTGGGTGGTGCGTAGGGCGTGTCGAAACGCCGGCGCACGCTCACTCAATTGAATCGTGGCGAGGACCGCCACAAGCTGGCAAGAGCTGTTTTTCATGGCAAGCGGGGCGAATTACGCCAGCGCTATAGGGAAGGCCAGGAAGACCAGCTTGGAGCTCTTGGACTCGTCGTCAACATCATCGTTCTCTGGAACACGCTTTATATCCATGCGGCACTCCAGCAACTCCGGGCCGAGGGGTTTCCAGTCCTCCCGGAAGACGTGGCCCGGTTGTCCCCCCTGGTTTACGAGCACATCAATCTGCTCGGCCGTTATGCCTTTTCGGTACCGGAAGCGGTCCAACGTGGGCAACTACGCCCCCTCCGCAGCTCCTCTGAAACGATCGAGGAGCTTTCCTGATTCCTTAAGCGAGTTTTCTGTTCCATTGCTCCCGGAATGCCTGTTGCGAGAAGGTGGTGTGCTGATCGGGATCGGATGTGCGGTCGGTATCGTCCCTGCTCTGTTGCTGCCGAAACTATTCTCGGGAGTGCTGAACGGGTTCGCATTGCAGGGTCCGAGCGTCGCAATGGGTGCGGGGCTGGTGGTCAGTCTGGTTGCGTGGTTCGCCACGTATTTGCCCGCGCGCCGCGCGATGAACTTAGATCCCATGTGGGCGCTGCGATCGGAATAGAACCTATTGCGATCGATTGGCGCGTCTCCGCCATAACCTGCCAATCGCTTCCCATTGTGAGAGTGTGTTCGCAAGGACAAGTCTTTTCGCCGTCCGTCCGGACCCCTGTGAAGACGCCCTACGCCGCGCCAAATAGCGTTGAAGAACGACCAGAACGACCGCCACTTATCTCTGAAGGTCGAAGGTCACACTAATTTCCAATTTCGGCCCCAAAATTGACCCTTCGCGGTTTTAGTCCAAAAGCACCCAGCTTGCGGTGGCCTCTCGCTCTTCGGAGACGCTTCATGTCGGCACTGGACTATCGAAAGCGAAAACGGTGGCCGTATCATCCGTATAGCGCGTCAAAGGATCTCGACAAGCCAATTGAGCGTATCCAAATTGCTGCGGTGTTCGGGCTGAGCCCAGGAATCACCTAAATTGCGCGATAGTGGCTGTACCGTCTCCCTTCCGATTTCTACAATTTTGTCCTCGATTTAAGGGCCACACCTTGCATGCCGTCCACGATTTAAGTGCTATAACTTCCTGGGCATCCGCATGATCCACGATTTAAGGGCAGCGCGACACCAGGACTTTCCATCTCACGACGCGACCCGCATCTCCTCAAGAGCCGCCGCAGAATCCCGTTTATTGAGGTCGCTACACCAAACGTCACAAATTGTACGGTAAGGCTCCGTTGCGCAAAACTATTGCCAACGAGAAGGCTATCGCAATAGGGTTTTGCAGCGAAAATTACTGGGCTTTGGGCATGTCTGCTGCGCGTTGCCTTCGGGCTGCCACCCTGCACCATAACTGCCGAAAAGCCGACTTGCACTGAGACTTGTCGAGACTGATCCGTATTTGTCCCTCTACGTTTCGGGCCACGTTGTATTGGGCTCGCCTGTCTTCACCGTATATGCGATCACAAACCGCATCGGCTCGGTCGCGCTGCCGTTGCGGATGACACGATGCAAGCTCGCCTTGTCCTGGAAGCCCTGCCCAGCGATGATGATTTCCTCGGCGTCGTCATCGAACGCCGACACCATCGTGCCTTCCAGCACATACCCAATGCCCGGAACAGGATGCGAATGGCCACTGCCGTCCACACCCGCCGGATACGTGATAAGGAACAGGCGCGTTTCCCAGCCGGGCACACCTTCGACGGGGGCTGTCTGCAACAGTTCGCGCGTAATCTCAGAGCTCATATAGCTATCCTCGCATTTCGTTTGCCGACGACGAATCCGTGCGAGAAGTTTGAGCGGCACGACGGCCCGTTGGCGCTGATCAGAAACCAACTTGTTGGTACTGAGCCGATATCGACTTGCGCGCGGTCAGATCGACCTTGACTGATGTCGAGGCGACTCGCCGAAGTCGGCGGCTCGTCGCGGTTTGTGATCGCCTACACTGTGAAGATGGGCAGACTTGCGTTCTACGACGGCGACCGACAGACCGGTACCGACGAGCTTCGTAGCGAGCGCCGGCCCAGCCGGCCAGCGCCAATCACAATGGCATCAAGTTTCATCATAGAATCTCTTTCATTCACGCTCGCTGTCGAGCCGCGCGAGCATGGCTTCGGGATATCGTGCTCCTTGGACTGCACCCGTTGGGACGATGTGTTCTAACGCATTCAAATCATCGTTCGTAAGAGCGAGTTTCAAGCTGTTCATAGCCTCGGACAGCTGCTGGCGGCGGCGGGCGCCGACGAGAGGGACAACGTCTGGACCTTGCGCAAGCACCCACGCAATTGCCAACTCTGTGGTTGTCGCGCCCATGTCCGAGGCGATCGTACGGATGCCCTCCACGATGGAAAGATTGGACCTCAGATTGTCTCCTTGGAACCTGGGCATTTGAGCGCGGAAGTCTTGATCGCCGTTTAAGCGGAAGCCACTTAGCAGACCTCGGGAAAGCACTCCATACGCGGTGATGCCGATACCTAGTTCTCGACATGTCGGCAGAATCGCGCTCTCTATGTCGCGTGTCAGGAGAGAGTACTCAATCTGAAGATCCACGATCGGATGAACTGCATGCGCACGTCGCAGTGTCCCGGCGCCCACTTCAGATAAGGCGACATATCGAATCCATCCCATCTGTACGCAATCCGAGAGTGCTCCGATCGTCTCTTCGATAGGTACCGTGGGATCGAGCCGCGCTGGGCGGTAGACATCGATATAGTCCACACGCAAACGTTTCAGTGAATATGCGAGGAAGTTCTTTATAGAGGCAGGTCGTCCGTCCATGGGACCCCAGCCACCGTTCGGGTCTCGCAGACTGCCGAACTTGACCGAAAGCTGGTATTGATTGCGTGGTACCCCTGTGAAGGCTTCGCCCAGAAGCAGTTCATTGCTGCCCGAGCCATAGAAGTCGCCGGTGTCGAAGAGCGTTATACCGGCGTCGAGCGCTGCATGCAAAGTGTCTAGGCTTCCTGAACGATCAGCAGGACCGTAGGCATCAGACATCCCCATGCAACCGAGCCCCAACGCGGATACTGCGGGGCCGGTGCTTCCCAACTGGCGAGTTTCCATTTTAATCTCCCTTATATTGATTGGTGTAAATCGATTCCGCTTTCCTCGCTGCGGGCATTCCGTCCCGGCCCTGGTGGCGCTAGTGCGGTATTTCATGTCGGCAGACAGAATGATCTTCCTGCTCCTCGCCCTGTACCTGCGATGGGCAGGTTTCTCCTGTAGCCACTGTCATGTGGCGCATGCAGTGTCTACGCTGGTGCTGCGACAACGTGTGTAGTAGCCATTAGTTCGCTGCCACCATGGACAGCTTGGAGAGCTTCCGGGTCAGCAGTATCCCTCCGATGAGGAAGTAGAACGCTCCGAATATGGCGTAGCCTCCGACATCCTTGATGTGGCGCTTGTCATAGAGACCGCCCAGGAAGTACGCAACGCCCGCAATCATCGACTGTGCGCCGCTAAGGATCATCGCCCACTGGCCGCCTCCCAGCTGTTTCCGCCGAATCAGGCCAAGGACAAGCTGCAGCAGACCGGCACCGAAAGCCCAGACACCAAAGACCGCGACCGAGTAGATCGGCTGATGAAACACCGTGAGTCCAATACCGATTGCGGCGCCAACTCCCAGCAGCGCGTTGATGATTTGCGAGGTGCGTGCGCTACCCGATCTGCTCGACGTATTGAGGTCATACACCGTGCAGGCAACGTCCCACAACGGATAAAGGAGAAAGAGTACTGCGGCGATCAGGGGCTGCTTGATGGCCGTTATGATGACCGTTGCCGCCCATACCACTTGAAAGGCGGTACGGACAAAGTAGAGGTTGCGTAAAGAACGTGTGGAGTCGAGCGATATGGTTTCCATGTTGTTTGTCTCTCTATCTTCTAGTTGGTAGGTAGATGGATTGCAGAAGGCCTCGATGCAGCCCAGCCTCCAAACGTTGGCTTATTGTTTTGCGGGGGAAATACGGTTCAGTTCCGCTTGTGAAAGCGATCGGAAGACATCACAGTTGTTGGTCGCACGTACGGAAAGCATCGCGCCATGCAGCACGGCGATCAGCATTTGCGCTTCTGTTGCGACGGTACCCTGGAGGCGTATCGCCCGTGCTTTCGTTCCGGCTTTCAGGGTTCGCTCAAACCATTCCGTGAGCGTTGAGAAATGTAAACGAACCTCGGCTTGAACTTCTTCCGGCAAGGAAGGCATCTCGGCACCCAGAAGTGCGCCGATGCAGAAGGAGAGAGTCCGGCCTTCGATACACCCCTCCCAGTATTTGAAATAGTTCTTGATGCGTAGCAGGGGGTTCTCGATCTGATCATCGAGCGCCTTCATCCCCTCTGAAATCCTGGCGCGGTGGCGTCTTAGGACGGCGGCAACGAGTCCGGCTTTCGTCGGGAAATGATGGTGAATGCTTGCCTTACGGATCTTTACAGTGTCCGCAATATCGGCGTAGCTGAAAGCTGAATACCCTCGATCTATCAGGAGGGCGTTGGCCGCGTCAAGAATCCGTTCTGCCGTTTCACCTTGCATACATACTCAGACTACCAACTAGTAGGATTGGATGCAGTTTTTTTCGCAGGCCCCGATATGGCGGCAGTTTGAGCTGCGGTAGGCAGGTTCTGACGCAGCCCGAGGTACCTCGGGCAGGCGTGGTCGGGATTGATCCTGATAAACGCTCTTCCCGCCGGTTGACCCCGCTCAGCCTCCCGACGCTAGCGTACGATTTTTGACGTTTGGTGTAGTGACCCCTTATTGGTCCCAGAGGAGACTTACGAAGATGTTCTCAATGATCCTTTCAGGCGGTCGCGACTCGCTCTCAAAGACCCAGATTATCGTTTACGGCAACTGCGATCTCCTGCTCCGAGCCAAGATAGCGTTCCGTAGTCTGGATTGATGAATGCCCAGAAGGAACTTGATTTGTTCGAGGTCGCCGCCATTTTTGCGACAAAGCTTCGCGCACGTCCGGCGCAGATCGTGTGCCCCGAAGTGCTCGATTCCAATTTCCTTGGCAGATTGCTCGACGACCGACCAAATCGCCCAGTCGCCCAGCTCATCGCCGATCAGCTTCCCGCTCTTTGAGAGCGGCCGCAGCAGGCGGCCGTCCTCAATCTTCGCCGCTATCATCCAGGCGTTGATTCCCTGCTTGACCCAGACCGGGATCGCGACAGTTCGGACTCGGCCGCCCTTGCCGCGAAGATCGGGCAAGACCCATCGCCCCTCGCGCATCTGGATAGCGTCAACCTCCAAGCTGGCAAGCTCCTGCCGCCGAAGGGCGCAGCCCAGCAGCAACGCCAAAATCACGTAGTCCCGCTTCCCTTTGATCGTGGCGCGGTCAGGGACCATTAGTAGCTCTTTGGCCTGGTCTCGCGTAAGCCAGTTTCCCACCCTGGTTCCCTTCTGGGAGAGGTTGGGAACGCCGGCGAGGCTTGCGGCCTCTTCAGCGCCGATGATTCCATTGCGCTGCGCCTCGCTGATCAGCTTGCGCACGGCGGACAGGCGAACGTTCACGGTCGACGCGCTCAATTTCTTCTCCAGCATGGCGGCACGGTATTCCATTAAAAGGGCGCGAGATAACGGCTGTTTTCGCTCCTCGCACAGCGCGTAGACCTCATCCAGTGCCTTGGCATAGTTGCGTTTGGAATGCTCGGAGGCGACCGAGTTCAGCACCATCTCCCGCAACTCCCGAAATGCAGCATCGCGATTGAGCTGCGATTCCACCGCTGAGGGGGTTAAGGCCAGGGATTCGGTCATCGGACACGCCGGTAGGTTTCATCCCCTGGGTAAGAAACTTCCCAATATAAGGATGAGTGTTCAAACTCGAATTTGTGCAATAGGCTATTGCACAAATTGACTGGAGCCGGGATGAACCCGTCGTCTCCCGGCGGTACGGAGTGCCCTATTCCTCATCAGCCAACTCCTTCCGCAAGCGTCTCCATCTCCGAACGAAGCTTGTGGACGACTTCCTGGAGTCCTCAACGCTGGGTAGCTCCCCCCGAACCGGCTCGGGCAGCTCGCGTGTCACCCGATACGTGGAGACACCGATCGGCTGGATGAGGCTCTGCAAAGCGACTCCACAATGGGGCTGCTCCGGCTCTCGCAAGTAGGAGTCCGATAGCTCGGACCGTCGATAGGCGTCCGCATGGTCCCATCGATCGCCGAAAGATAGAAGCCCAGTTTGCCCGC
>CAWIBI010000008.1:0-37611 GCA_963834205.1 uncultured Acidobacteriaceae bacterium
CGCTTCTCGTCCTTCTCGTCCTGGTCAACATCTACATCCTCTTCAAGATTCCGACCATGACTCACAGCTTATTCACTGGCGGTACTGGTGGACACGGTGGGGGCCTGGGCGTGGCGATGATGGCGATACGGGCCGCGATGTAAACGCCAGGACAAACGAGGTCCAAATGAGCACAGAAACGATGAACGTGGAAACCAAAGCCACCCCAGAAATCACCCGAGCCGCAGAGCGTTACCTGGAGCAATACGGCGACCCGTTGGTGATGAATACCTACTTGAAGGTGACGATTCTCGTGCTCGCCGGCGTCTGTGTCGCCTGGCTGCACTCACCTATCAAGAGCCAGACAGGCGCTCGCCAACATGCACCCAATGATCGTGCGCATCAACGACGTAGGCCACGCGGAAGCGATCGACTATCGGAACTTTCAGTATCGCCCGCAGGAAGCGGAGAACAAGTATTACCTCACCCGCTGGGCGGAACTGTATTTCAGCCGCAATCGCTTCACGATCGAACGCGATCAAACGCAGTCACTCTACTTCCTCAATAGCGACGTGCAACGTGCCGTAATCGACCAGGAACGCAAGGACAACAGCATTCAGAATTACGTCAAAGACAGCAGCCTGCCGTATGTCGATGTGGAGATCAAGAACGTCATCCTTGACGACCTGCGACAGTCGCCGTATTCGGCGCGCATCGAGTTCGAGAAGGTGTACACCAACCCCGCGGATCATACCGAACTCAAGCGGGAGCGATGGACAGCCAGCGTCACCTATGTCTTTCGCGAGAATGTGAAGAACAATGAGCTTGCCGTGAACCCCCTCGGTCTGACCATCGTGCGCTTCCGGGCCGACCAGGCATTCAGCTAGGGATTCATCGACCTGCCCAGAGGCTTATTCATGTCCTTTCATGCTACTAATCCGGCTAGCTTTTCCCACCTGTCCTCGTGTGCGGTGGAGTCGGCGAACAAGAGCCTTTCGACGCGCAACTACGGTGGCGAATTGCGTCCTTCTTACGGCGGACCTTGCCCCTCGAATCGCACTGCAATTGCGGTGAACTTCCGCAGCCAGTGTGCAGATGACAACTTTGCTCTGGAGCGTGTCTGCCGTTATGTATCCCGTCTTTTGCTCGGTCACAGCTTCGGGGCCTTTCCGGCGCCCGGCGGCACTCGGTCTTCTGCTTCGCATTTCGCGCCCCTTCGGGGTCTCGGTTCCTCCCAAAACAAGTTTGAGAACCACGGCAAAGAACGCCTCTCAAACTTCTTTCGGGCCCCTCCCAGAAAGCAGACCTTCGGCACTTGGGAGCCGGGCCCACTCGCTAAGCTCCGCCCAGTGTGACCCGAGCAACAACGGGCGAATTCAACAAACGGAGACACTCTCATGTACCAGAACAAAGTAACCCTCATCGGCTTTCTCGGCAGCAACCCAGAAGTTCGCACCGCCAACAACCGCAGCTTCACGACACTCTCGCTGGCAACCAAGTCCTCCTACAAGAAGGACGACAAGTACATCTCGCACACCGAATGGCACCGTTGCGTAGTCTTCGGCAAGCTCTCGGAGTTCGCCAAGACGCTCACCAAGGGCGCACATATCCAGGTGGAAGGCGAACTGCGCAGCCGGGAGTACGAGAGCAAGAAGACGGACACGAAGCAGCGCGTCTGGGAAATTCGGGTCGCTTCGATCCTGAAGCTGGACCGCGCCGAAAAGGCCGCCCCGGAAGATCAGGATCACGATGAAGTGCCCCAGGAGGAAACGGCTGCATAAGCCCTTGCTCTTCACTCTCGGAAGCCCGGCTACCCGCTGGGCTTCCATCGCTGTGAGGTTCCCGCTATGAGCTTCGAATTGATCCTTCCATTCCTTCGGCCCATCGAGCCGCTGCTGCTCGACGAAGACGTTAGCGAAATCATGGGCAATCCGGATTCGTCTTGGTCTTGCGAGCGCGAAGGAAGAATGTGCCAGGAACCGACCATTTCGTTCGACGCCGGCAAGCTCCGCACCGGCCTCGAAGTCATCGCCAATCAGCTCGGCAAAAGGCTCGACGAGGACAACCCCAGACTCCACGCGCAGCTTCCGGACGGAAGCCGGATTGCGGCGTGGATTCCGCCGCTCGTGAGTCCGGCCCCGGCAATTGCGATACGGAAATTCACCAGCCGCAATTACACGGTCGATGATCTGATTGCTCGCGGCACACTGACGCAGGCGATTGCGGACTTCTTAGCCGAGCAAATTCGCAGCGGCAAAACGCTGCTCATCAGCGGCGGAACCGGGACCGGAAAGACGACGCTCTTGCGGATACTCGCCAACTCAATTCCGGAGAATGAACGCATCCTCGTCATCGAAGACACCCCCGAGCTTCAGATCCGGAAGCCGAACATAGTTGCAGTCGGATCCCAGACCAGTACTTTCAAGACCAATGTGTCTTTCGACGACCTTATTGAAGGACACGCTTCGCTTCAGACCCGACCGGATCATTCTCGGCGAAGTGCGCGGAATCGAGGCGCGAACGTTGCTCGATTCCTTCAACACTGGCCATGCGGGATCGCTCGCGACAATTCATGCCAACTCGGCAGAGAAAGCCCTTCACCGCTTCGCCAATCTGGTCATGCGTAGCCACGCGCAGACCACCTTCTCTGATACCGAAGCGGAGATCGGAGAAGCCGTCGATTTCGTCGTCCATGTCGAGCGGCACCAGGGCCGCCGCATTGTCCGCGAAGTCCTGGCGCTTCGCGGATACGACCGCGACGCGAAACGCTTCCTGATCGAGCCGGTATTCGAGGTGCAACATGCCACACCATAGCACGGAAATGGAACCAGCACCGCTGCTGACTTCCTCACCAGTTGCTTCGCTCCGGACGAAACGATTGCCCTGCTCGTCCGGAGCGAATCACCTAGTAAGACGCTTCAGCGAATTGCTCCCTTGGAGCATGCGCTTGCGCCTCGTTACCTCGGCTGGCTCGCGCACGAGAACTCTATCGGAGCGAATATCTATGTGGCTGCCAATCCGCTTCGCTCTGGTAGCCGCAAACGCACCAAAGAGTGCATCGCCGCGGTCGGCATCTATACCTTGATTTGGACACCGATGGCGAGGCCGCCTCACTTCGCTCCGCGCCTCGGATGCGGTTCCCCGCCGAATGCGGTCCTCTCGACATCGCTCGGTAAGTACCAGATCCTCTGGCGAGTTGACGGATTCACTCTCGAACAGCAGGAAAGCGCCTGAAACTGCTTGCCATTGCCTTTGGCGGCGATCCCGCCTGCACGGACTGCAATCGGGTTCTCCGCCTGCCGGGATTCCTGAATTGCAAGTACGATCCGGCGCATCCCGTCACCGTCGAATACCCCGGCGATTCCACTTGGAATTCCGATGACTTCCGGCTGGATATTCTAGCGGCGGATGCCATCCCTTCGTCCCGTCAATCACACCGCGAAAGCATCACGATAGGCACAGCAATTCCGAGCACGATTGGGCATGGGTTCTGCATCAACTTGCCCGTGGAAAGGACGCCGCGAAGCTCACGCGAAAGCTCGCATCGCGCCGCGCCGATAAGCCGAATCCCCTGTACTACGCACAGCGAACCGTGGATGTCGCATCGGCCAGGCTCTGGCTCATCGAAGGTATTCCGATAGATGACATTGTCACGATGCTCGAAGTCCGCCGCCGCTTCGAGATTCCCGCTGCACCTTGCCGCGCTCGTGCGCGGGAGATTGCGCTGACGGCGCAGCGGATGATTGCCCGGCAGAACGATTGCTTGATTCCACTACCTATAAAGGAGAACCCACATGCCACTGCTTGAGATCAACCAGAGCCGCCACATCTGTGCTTCTGTCCGACTCGATGAGGTCACCGCCACGCAGGTCGATCAGTATGCCGCCTTCATCCACGCATCCGCCGATGATGTTGTGGACAAGGCGCTCAACTATGTCTTCTCAAAGGACCGCGACTTCCAGGACTTCCTGAAGACGCCACAAGCCAAGCAGGTTGCTTCCCCGCTTTGCGTGTGCGTAAAGGCCCGAGCAATGGTGCGAAGCGGAGCAGCCTGCAAAGAAGCTTGCAGCCGGGGTGGAGTCCACGGCTTCTGTGCGCGCAGTGAAGGCATGATCGTGCATTCAATTTCGTGGTGGTGCAAGAACGGTGCTTCGCACCGGAAGAATTTTGACACTCCACCCCTCCAAGGGTCGTGCGGTGAATCCGCACGGATTCCTAACAGCAACCTGCAAGATCAACAACTTACAGCAATACGGATTCGTGGGACATTCACGGGAATCCTGTGGACTTCATTCGTAAAGGGAGGCACAGGCATGGCGTTAGTGAATGACGATTCGATTGCAGACAAGGCGAAAGCTTGAGTCGTCATGCGGATGATCAACGTCACTCACGAAGCTCACGCGCCGCGAGACGGACCACCTCGACGAGCTGGCAAAAAAGCACCGCCTGCAGCGTGGCGAATTCATCCGGCAGCTGATTCTTGACGAGTTGGCGTGCGACTCCGGCGATCCGCCCGTGAGCCCGGAGTTGGTCGAAATTATCGGCGTTCGGCTCATGCTCACGAACCTTCTGAAACCACTCACGACAGGGCAGAAGATAACACCGGAAGTCTTCGACGGGATCATAGCCGAGGTCAAAAAGCACAAACGCAGCTTGGCGATCAAGACGCGGACAGACTTGGAGAAAGACTAATGGCAAGCATTCACTGGGGACGAAAAGAAACGATCATTTTCCCGCCGCACAGCGCCATCTACACCTATGGCGCGGTGCTCTTTGCTGTGATCCTCACCGGACTTTTCGTCTACCTGCGCTTCACCTTTGGCAACACTCCGCTGCAGCGCTTCTACACGCCGATCTACATCCGGTCGAGCGTTGCGGGCAGCGTCTCCGCCAGCCGCAAAGACAAGTACCGCCTGGTGATGATCGGAGCTCGCGGAATCCGACCGCGACCGGCCACGGACGCCGACGTGGCAGACGGGAACACGCCGGAACCGGGAACGAAAGCGCTCCCGCTTGCGCTCTCCAAGTCCGCCTTGCAGGCGGGCTATGATCTGCTCTACCAGGACCCGGAACGCTCTTACATCGATGCGCCCTTGAGTGCCTACCTCAAGAGTGCGATTTACGGTGGCGACAGCCTATCCGAGATTTACCAGCTGCCACTGTTTTTCGGTTTCCTATCGTTGCTCCTCCAGCTCCCGTTTTCCATCCGAAAGGACATCAAACGCCGCAAGCAAATGAGGTACGGCCGGCGGCTCAAAGGGACGGAGCGGCTCACGCCGAAAGAATTCAACCGCAAGGTACAGGGGGAGGGACTTGGCATCAAAATCGACGGTCTGAAGGAGATGCTTCGCATCCCGGCCAAGGCCGAGGCGCAACACGTTCAGATCATCGCGGACACCGGTGGAGGCAAGACGACCATTATTATGCAGATGCTCCGGCAGATTCGAAGCCGCGGCGATTCCGCCATCGTCTACGACCCGGCGCTGGAGTACACGCGCCGCTTTTACGACCCGAAGCACGACATCATTCTCAATCCGCTCGACAGGCGATGCCCCTACTGGGGACCAGCCGAGGAGTTGCGCACAAGTTCAGAAGCGGACGCAATCGCGGTGTCGCTGTTCCAGCCTCCGCAGGACAAAAAAGGCGAGTTCTTTTTCGAGATTCCGCAGCAGATCTTCGCTTATCTGCTGCGCTATGGACCGACCCCGGAGGAGCTTATCGAATGGATGAGTAACCCAAAAGAGATCGACAATCGAGTCGCTCGCACAGAGGTGGCCAACTTCATCGACGCCTCAGCGCCCCCGCAACGAGTTGGCGTGTTGGCGTCTCTCAGCAAGGTGGCAAAGAGTCTTCGGCTGTTGCCGCACAAGGGTGCTGGCAACGGCGAGTGGACCGCAACCGAGTGGTCGGAAACACGCCAGGGTTGGATCTTCATCACCTCGCTTCCAGCCGAGCGGGAGGCGCTTCGTCCACTGCAAAGCGTATGGATCGACATGCTCGTGCTGCGCCTCCTGAACGAACCGAAAGCCCACCAGAAACGGGTCTGGTTTGTGCTCGACGAGCTGGCCAGCTTGCAGCGTCTTCCCCAGTTTCACACTGCCCTCACCGAGAACCGCAAAAGCAACAATCCCATCATCATGGGCTTTCAGGGGAAGGCTCAGTTGGAAGTGATCTACGGCCACCTGGCAGAGGTCATGCTATCCATGCCAACGACCAGCATTTTCCTGAAGACCAAGGAGCCGAATGCAGGCGAGTGGGTCAGCAAGGCAATCGGCAAAGTCGAAATCGAGCGCATGAAAGAAAGCCACTTCGACGGAACGCGCTCGGGCAGAAATTTCGCGCTGGACATCCAGGTCGAGCCCGCAGTGATGGAATCAGAAATCTCGGGATTGCCCGACCTGCACGCCTTCATCAAATACGAGAACTACGTCACAGGTTTCTCCTTTCCTTACCTCGATATCGAGGGGCATCAGATTCCATTCGAGCGCAGACATTTGCCGGACGAGAAGCTCACCTTCGACCCTAAGAACATAAAGGCCAAAGCCCGCGACGGCGCCGCCGCGCCCCCACCCGCCCTGCCGGCAGCACCGCGCGCAGCAGTTGATCTTGAGGCAAAGCCGGTCGAAGAAACAAACGCCGCGGGGAAAAGAGGATGGGGCTGCGCCCGACGCCGGAAAGAACACTGGCGCGAGAGGCCTCCGACAACATCGTCAACGCCGAGGAGCCGACACAAACAACCTTGGACTTTATTACGAATTAAGAGGCGCATAGAGGCGATTTGCTCACCATCTCAAAACCCCTCAGCTCCGCCCAGGCGCAGACCTACCACGCCAAAGAGTTCACGTCTGCCGAGCAAAACTATTGGAAGCAAGACGGCGCCGTCGTCGGCGAGTGGCAGGGCAAGTTGGCCGAGCGATTCGGCCTTGCCGGAGCGGTCGACGCGCAGCACTTTGCCCGTTTGAGCGAAGGCCAAAACCCCATCACTGGCGAGCAACTGGTGCGTCATCGCAGCGGGCAATCCTATACCACCGCAGACGGAACCACCGTCAAGCCAGTCGAGCACCGGGCCGGTTGGGACGCGACGTTCTCCGCCCCGAAATCCGTTTCCTTGACGGCATTAGTTGGCGGCGATGAGCGGGTGAGAGAAGCCCATCGGCACGCAGTGACCGCCGCTCTCACCGAGTTGGAGCGGTACACGCAGGCGCGGATCGGTGGCAACCACGCCGCCGAGACCACCGGCAAATTCATCGCCGCAAAGTTCGAGCATGACACCGCCCGCCCGGTCAATGGCTACGCCGCTCCCCAGCTTCACACCCACGCCGTCGTCTTCAATATGACGGAGCGCGAGGATGGCTCCACACGCGCCATCCAGCCGAAAAGTCTTTTCGACAGCCAGCAGTTTGCCACCGCTGTTTATCAAGCGGAACTGACCTTTCGGCTTCGCAATCTCGGCTATGAAATCGAGGCAGGGAAAAAAGGCGCACCTGAGATTAAAGGGTATTCGCTGGAGTATCTGGACGCTTCCAGTCCCCGCCGCCAGCAGATCGAGCAGGCAATGGCTAAAAGCGGCTTCAGCGGGCCGGAGGCCGCGCAGATCGCCGCCCACAACACCCGCGACAAAAAAGAAATTCGTACCCCAGCCGAGGTTATGGAAGCTCACCGCCAGCTTGCCGCGAAGTTCGGCAATCAGGCCGACCGGGTTGTTCGAGAGGCCCACGAACGAGTTCATGCGCAGGGACAGAATCGAGTGCCAGACGCGCCCCAGCGCGCGCAGGAAGCCGTCTCCTATGCCAAGGAACGCAACTTCGAGCGCGAGGCGGTCATCGACCAGCGCGACATCATGCGCGATGCGCTTCGCCGCGGCATGGGAGACCTCACCTTCAGCCAGGTACGCGACAACTTCGAGCACCGCCACGCTATCGGCGAATTCCAAACAGTAGAGCCTCAGAAGCACGACACCGGGCCACGATTGACGACTCCCGAAACCATCGCCGCCGAACGAGCGACAGTTGAGCACATGCAGCGCGGACAGAACACCGTTCCGCCCATCATGAGCGAACAACGCGCTGCGTCTCACGCCGCTGCGATTGAGTTTTTGAACCCGGCCCAGCGCCGTGTCATCGAGGAGATACTGACCTCAAGAGATCAAATCCACGGTTTGCAGGGACTCGCGGGGGCTGGAAAGACCACCGCTCTCGCAGCCATCCGCGAAGCTGCCCAGCGCAACGGCTACACTGTCGCGGGCTTCGCCCCGACCGCACGCGCCGCTCACCAGCTGCGCCAGGCCGCTGGCATCTCCGCCGACACCTTGCAAGCCTATTTGGCGATGGGAACCCGCGAGCAGGCCCAGACCAACCGTGACGACCCGGCTAACCGCCGCCTTTTCCTGATTGATGAGTCCAGTCTGACCAGCACCCAGCAGATGAAGGAATTCCTCGACCGGCTAGGCCCCCATGATCGCGTTCTGCTTATCGGCGACACACGCCAGCATCAGGCCGTAGACGCGGGAAAACCCTTCGAGCAACTGCAGGACGCCGGAATGCGAACCGCCCAACTCGACCAGATCGTGCGGCAGAAAGACCCCGAACTGCTCAAAGCCGTCGAACATCTTGCCAGGAATGAGACCCACACCGGCATCTCCCTGCTGCAAGCTCAGGGGCGCATCACCGAGATTTCCAATCCCCAAGAGCGCATCGCCGCCATCGCCAGGGACTACGCCTCGAACCCCGAAAAAACTTTGATCGTCTCTCCCGACAACGCTTCCCGGCGAGACATCAATCAGGCCGTGAGGATCGAGTTACAAGCCTCTGGCGCACTCGGAAAAGAGAATGTTTCTTTTCCGGTGCTCGTGGCTCGAAACGACATGAGCGGCGCAGATCGAGCATGGGCCGCCAGGTACAACCCCGGCGACACCGTGCAGTACATTCGTGGCAGCCAACAGCTTGGCCTGGAAAAAAACAGCTTACGCCACGGTCGTCGCGACCGATCCCGCCAACAATCGAGTCACCGTTGCCAGAGCAGATGGCCAGCAGGTGGCCTACGATCCGCAGCGTTTGCGCGGAGTCAATGTTTACACCAACCTTCCGTGCGAGTTCTCCACCGGTGATCGCATCCAGTTCACGCACAATAATAAGGATCTCGACGTGCACAACCGTGATCGCGGCCGGATCGAAGCCATCGGCAATGACAATCGCTTGACCGTCAAAATGGATGACGGAAGAACTGTCAATTTTGACCCCGCTCGGATGCGGCACTTCGATCACGGCTATGCCGTTACCAGCCACAGTTCCCAGGGTTTGACCGAAGACCGCGTCCTCGTCAATATGGACACCAATACGTTCTCCGAACTCCTCAACCCCCGCTTTGCCTACGTCTCCATTTCCCGCGCGTCCCAGGACGCCCACATTTACACCAATGATGCCGCCACCCTTGCCCAGCGCCTCAGCACCGATGTGAGCAAAACCTCCGCCCTCGATTTTCACGAGGCACCCGCTGCGCATTCACAATCCCAAACTCCGAAGGAGCACACTATGCAACACCACAATGAATTGAAACCGGAACAACAATCTCAGCTCACCCCCGAACAAGCCGAGCGCAACCGCCAGTACGGCCCCATCGAAACAGCTCTTCCAACAGAAGCCCAGGTCTACAAGTGGCAACGCGAAACCGACGGCATCCACAGCTACCAACATCCTGAAACCCACCGCTGGTTACACATCGACAGCCAAGGCCAGTTCTTTGACCGGCACGCGCAGCCCATCACACGCGAAAATGCGCTTGAACAAGCGGGCCACTCGCTCACGCAGTCCGTCGCGGAAAACGCACAGTCTCCTACCGGCAGCGGACTCAACCTCAACGGCCACGGAATTAGTCTCTAAACGTCGCCGAGAGCAGACATGGAAAAGCCGCTCAGTATTAATAGCAAGAATCGGATCGATCAAGTAAATCGGGAGGAAAACTGATGAACAAGCATATTGTGCAACTGATACGAGAGCGCTTTTATCCGCTCGTCCGTTTCTGCGGGCCGCAATCTGCAGGGGAGGTAGAGATCGAGGGGGTGCGAGCGACGGTCTACCTCGGCGAACTTTCGATTTGGTTGTGGCCGGCCAAAAGCTCTCACAATGGAGTTCTGTCCGATGAACAACTCGGCGACGTGGTTTCGCCACATTTGCTGGTTCGCAATCTGCTGTTGTCGGCGCAGACGTCGATGCAATGTCTGTCATGTCACTTGGACAGGATTGAAGCGGCCGACGGAGACACCGTGTCACTACTGCGCTATTACCTCGAAGATTCCGCTGCAACGGTAGTCGATGGGATGGCTCTGGGACGGATACTCGGTCCACGGGCGGGCGAGACAGCGCAATGAACCGCACGTTATGACTGATCACTCTTGGTGGAAGGACAGGGAATCGGGCTAGGGCTCTAATAATGCCAACTGTTTGAGATGGAAAAGTTGCAGCATCGCCGGAGGCAGAGATTCTGCAGACAATGTCTGCAGAATCTATACGAGCGCAACAGCTCAAGGATTTGTTTTCTGCGGTGAGTTTCGGACGAGCCGCTATGGTCTGCATTGAGTGTCTTGTAAGCTATAGATAAATAAGTAAGTATTTGTAATTATGCATGAAACGTTAATAAAATAATTGACAAGATGGAGACACGAAGAATAGCATAACTGTGGAGGATCAGGAAAATGCGGACGAGCACACTTGAGCAGTTGAGGCGACATCTCCGCCCTGGACGTGTGTACCGCAGAGAAGACCTTCTGCCTTGGTCCCATAGTGTCGATCGACACCTCAAAGAACTCACTGTCGACGGGACCCTCCAGAAGCTCCGTACCGGCTTGTACTACAGCCCTCGCAAATTTGAATTTGGAGAGGCTCCCGCGGACGAGCACGAGCTGGTGAAAGCGTTCTTGAAGACGGACCGTTTTGTCGTGACCTCCCCGAATGCCTACAACCAGTTGGGACTTGGGACAACGCAGCTCTACAACAAACGGGTTGTCTACAATCAGAAACGGCATGGGACATTTCCGCTCGGCAATCGAATGGTCACCTTCGAACGTCGCATGAATGTTCCAAGGCAACTCTCTCCCGAGTTTCTGCTGGTTGATCTTGTTAATGAACTAGGCGACCTTGCGGAGGATCGGGACGCCGTTCTTTCTCGCGTTCGCGAAAAAGCCAAAGAGATGGACCCGAGAAAGCTCTCACGGGCGGTTTCTCTCTACGGCAAATACTCCACGCAGAAAAAGTTTCAGGAGATGTTGCACCATGCCGCCTGACTCTTTTCTGCATGAGCGAAGCGATTTCAAGGCACTTGTCGAGACCGTTGCCGACAGCGAGAAGATCAATGATCCGGCTCTCGTGGAAAAAGACTACTGGATCATGCATGCCGTCTTTGGGCTCAAACAGCTTGGCTTAACGTTTGAGCTCAAAGGCGGCACTTCGCTTTCCAAGGGCTTTGGGATTATTCAGCGATTCTCTGAAGACATCGACATTCGCATCGAACCCTTCGATGGACTGCAGGTCGATACAAATCCAAACCACGAGAAGCCGCACGCACATCGAGTCGAGACGAGTGTTTTATGAAAAGCTGCGGGACAAGATCAAGATCCCAGGGATTACGGCCGTCGAGAGGGATACGACATACGATGATGAAACGCTGAGAAACGCCGGCCTCAGGCTGAGCTACGAAACCCACTTTGGTTCAATCGCTGGTCTCAAGGATGGAATTCTTCTGGAAGTTGGCTTCGATCAGACGGCTCCAAACCGCGCTGTTACGATTTCTTCCTGGATCGTCCAGTTCGCGGAAGCCAAGAAACTTCAATACACGGACAACCGAGCCCTCGACATCCCCTGCTATAACCCCGAATACACTTTCGTGGAAAAGGTCCAGGCGGTGGTTCGAAAATACGGCCAGTTCAAAGGGACGGGGAAAGTTCCCAACGAATTTCCTCAGACACTACTACGACATCCACCAACTTCTCGACGTCGAAGCGCGTGCAGAAATTCATCGGGACCCCGGACTACTTGGAGCACAAGAAGAAGCGCTTCAAGTCTTTGGATCACGACGTAGCAAAGAGCGGAGCCTTCACCATCGAAGACGAGAACATCCGCAAGCAATTTGAAGCGGAATATTCAAAGACAGCCCCACTTTACTATCGCGGACAAATTCCGTTCGGCACAATTCTCGCCCGCATCCAGAAAGACCTTGGCCGTCTTTAGTGCTTGGGCAAATCTAAGCTATTGTTCGTTCGCGGCTTAACCGCGCGGCTCCACTTCGGTGATCCCGCTTCGATGTGCGATAATTCGCCTTCTCCCCCGTTCACATCGCAGGATGACGTAAGGCATGGCTCTCAAGAAATCTGAACTCTACTCCTCTCTCTGGTCAAGCTGCGACGAACTCCGCGGCGGCATGGATGCCAGCCAATACAAGGACTACGTCCTCGTCCTGCTGTTCATCAAATACGTCAGCGACAAGTACGCCGGCGTGCCGTATGCGCCGATCACCATCCCGCACGGCGCCAGCTTCAAGGACATGGTCGCCCTCAAGGGCAAGCCCGACATCGGCGACCAGATCAACAAGAAGATCATCGGCCCGCTGGCCAACGCCAACAAGCTGTCCGACATGCCGGACTTCAACGATGCCGACAAAGCTCGGCAGCGGCAAGGAGATGGTGGAGCGGCTCACCAACCTCATCGCCATCTTTGAGAACAAGGCGCTCGACTTCTCGCAAGAACCGCGCCGAAGGCGACGACATCCTGGGCGACGCCTACGAATACCTGATGCGGCACTTCGCCACGGAGAGTGGCAAGAGCAAGGGCCAGTTCTACACTCCCGCCGAGGTCAGCCGCATCATCGCGCAGATCATTGGCATCCATGACGCGGAGACGACCAGCCGCCACCACTGTCTATGACCCAACCTGCGGCTCGGGCTCGTTGCTGCTGAAGGTGGGCGATGAGGCCGGCACGAAGGTCACGCTCTACGGGCAGGAAAAAGACGCCGCCACCAGCGGCCTCGCCCGCATGAACATGATCCTGCACAACAATCCCACCGCGCTCATCGAGCAGGGCAACACGCTGACCGATCCCAAGTTCAAGGACGGCGGCACGCTCAAGACCTTCGACTACGTCGTCGCCAATCCGCCGTTCAGCGACAAGCGCTGGAGCACCGGCCTCGATCCGGCTCAACGATCCGTATCGAGCGCTTCAAGCCTTTCGGCATGCCGCCCGGCAAGCAGGGCGACTACGCTTACCTGCTGCACATCGTCCGTTCGCTCAAGAGCACCGGCAAAGGCGCGTGCATTCTTGCCGCACGGCGTCCTGTTCCGCGGCAATGCCGAGGCGGACATCCGCCGCGCACTCGTCCGCAAGGGATACATCAAGGGCATCATCGGCCTGCCCGCCAACCTCTTTTACGGCACCGGCATCCCCGCCTGCATCGTCGTCATCGACAAGCAGGACGCCCACGCCCGCAAGGGCATCTTCATGATCGACGCCAGCGCGGGCTTCATGAAGGACGGCCCCAAGAACCGCCTGCGCGCCCAGGACATCCACAAGATCGTGGATGTCTTCAACCGGCGGCTCGAAGTCCCACTTGAGGAACACCTCGAAGATTTCCTGGTAAAGAACTGGGCACAGACCGAACTGGGCAAGGAATATGACATATATGAGGAAGACGGTGAGAAGGCTCAACAATACCAGACTGATACCGGCCCGCTAGACATCCTTGCCATCAGCAAAGACAAGAAGCGGCTGTTGGTGGTGGAACTGAAAAAAGGCCGAGCCAGCGATGCCGTTGTAGGACAGACTCTACGTTACATGAGCTTCGTGCAGGAGATGCTGGCGGAGAAAGACCAAACCGTCCACGGAATCATCATTGCTCTCGAAGATGACCAGAGAATCCGCCGAGCGCTGGCAATGGTAAAGGAACCCGCTAACATGAAGCTGCTCGTAGTGGTTGACAAGCTGCTTACGGGTTTCGACGCGCCGCCCTGCACTTATCTGTACATCGACAAGTCCATGCAGGACCACGGCCTGTTCCAGGCAATCTGCCGTGTCAACAGGCTGGACAGCGAGGACAAGGACTTCGGCTACATCGTCGATTACAAAGACCTGTTCAAGAAAGTCGAGAACGCCATCGCGGTTTATACCTCCGAACTGGATCACAGCGCCGGGGGCGTCGATCCAGAAGTGCTGCTGAAGGATCGCCTTAAGAAAGGGAAAGAACGCCTCGACGATGCGCTGGAGGCCCTCCCGCTGCTGTGCGAGCCTGTCAAACCGCCGAAGGATGAACTGGAGCATATCCACTACTTCTGCGGCAATACGGAGATTCCGG
Source organism: uncultured Acidobacteriaceae bacterium (assembly GCA_963834205.1). Lineage (GTDB taxonomy): Bacteria > Acidobacteriota > Terriglobia > Terriglobales > Acidobacteriaceae > PALSA-350. The sequence goes on from CAWIBI010000008.1 coordinate 14,315, forward strand.
CCGACCTCCAGGAGCGGGAACCACAACGCGCCGCGCTCTACAAGGCGACCGCGTCCTTAGTGCGCGCCTATGCCAACATTGCCGACGAGTTGGAACAAGCTGGATATAGCAGTGCCGACGTCATCCGCATTAAGCAGCAACTCAACCACTATCTGAATGTCCGTGAGATCATCCGCAAAGCGAGTGGCGAGAGTCTAGATCTGAAACCGTATGAAGCCGACATGCGGCACCTGATCGACACCTACATCGAGGCCGATGAACCGAGGAAAATTTCACCTTTCGACAATATGGGCCTCCTGGAGTTGATCGTGAAAACTGGCATCGCTGATGCCATATCGAAACAACTCGGCGGCCTCAAGGGGAACAAGAACGCGATCGCGGAAACTATCGAGAACAACGTCCGCCGCAAGATCATCAAGGAGCAGCTCAACGACCCGGCCTTCTACGAAAAGATGTCGGCGCTGCTGGATGAGATTATTATCGCCAGAAAGACAAAGGCCATCGCGTATGAGGGATACCTGAAGCGCATCGCCGAACTTGCGAAGAGGGTGGAAGCCGGACAAGCAGAAGAAACGCCTAAAGCGCTGAACACTCCCGCAAAACGCGCCCTCTATAACAATCTGAATCAGAACGAAGAGTTGGCGCTGAGCATTGACGCGACGATTAGGAAGACGCGCCCAGACGGCTGGCGCGGGATTCAGGCTCGTGAACAAGTGATTAAGGCGGCGCTGTTTGACGTACTGCGGGATGTGGGTGAAGTAGAGCGGATTTTTCCTATCATCAAAGCGCAGAGCGAATACTGATGGTCAACCAACTGAGGCTTGGCGAGATCGCGGTTGATGTGGTGCTGAAGGACATCAAGAATGTCCATCTCAGTGTCTATCCTCCGACGGGAAGAGTGCGCATTTCAGCCCCGCATCGCATGAAGCTCGGCACTATCCGTCTTTTCGCGATTTCCAAACTGAGCTGGATCAAGCAGCAGCAGACGAAGCTGCGCGAACAAGAACGCGAAACGCCGCGCGAGTACTTGGACCGCGAGAGCCACTACGTATGGGGAAAGCGCTACTTGCTGAAACTCATTGAGGAACCCTCCGCGCCGCGAATCGAGCTGAAGCACAACAAACTGATTTTGCGGGTTAACCAGGGAGCGAACCACGACAGAAAGGAAGATGTTGTCGCCCAGTGGTATCGAGAACAAATCAAGGCTGCGGTGCCTACTTTGATCGCCAAGTGGGAGCCGACGGTCGGTGTCAACGTGCAGCGTGTCTTCGTGCAAAAGATGAAAACGAAATGGGGAAGCTGCAACCCCGCTTCACGCAGCGTCCGATTGAACACCGATCTCGCGAAGAAACCACGCGAATGCCTGGAATACATCGTCGTCCACGAGATGGTTCACATGCTGGAGCCGACTCACAATGCCCACTTCGTCGCCCTCATGGATCAACTCATACCGCACTGGCGCGTGTGCCGGGACGAACTGAATCGGTTGCCCGTTTGCCATGAGAAGTGGAGTTACTGAGAATCCATGGGATCCCATTCGGGGCAACCCGTTTTGTGTTCGGACTCGCTAACTGACGGCCGATCAGTCGGACGTTCTCTCGTCCGCACTGGAATCTGATCATTCGAGTTGGCTATGCGCTTGTTGTGTGCCGCATTTTCAGGTACAGGCATTCGCCAGGACATTTCACGTGAAGTATTGAAGGTAAGTAGGAATGCCGTAACCTTTCAGGTACTTAAGATCCCGTACCCGCGCGCGGATACATCGCGGTCTGAAGGAGGTCCCATGCGTATTCTCGTCGAAGGTGACGTACTCAAGGTGCGTGCTATTGGAGGCCTGCACGTCGTTACGCTGGCCTGGGACTTTGTTGAAGGAAAGGAGGAGAAGCAGAAGGGGCTGCTCGGTTTTGCTATCGAGCGCACCGAATACGACAAGAAAGGCAAGGAAGTGGAACGCTATTACTTGCGCGGCATTAAGCGCTTTGAGCAAAAGGACGAAGGGGCGCCGCCAGGCTCGCCCCTTCCGACTTCGGAACATCCGATCCAGTCGTTCCAGTGGGGCGACTATACGGCCAAGCCTGCGACCACTTACGAATATGCTGTCATTCCGGCCTATGGCAAGCCAAAACTCTTGGAGCTTGACGCTAACTCCGCGACCATAGTCAAAATCACGACAGAAGCCGAAGTCGAACCCGGTCCGAAAGGGGAGACCAGGCATAACATTTATTTCAATCGTGGCGTCGCGGGCTCGCAGGCATACGCGAGAAAGTTCGGCAAAACCCGGCCAGACGAAGAGAAGCCCGAGTCGGAACAAATGAAGTGGCTATCGCGAGGCTTGTTCGAAGCGCTCATCGGTTTTATCGGCCGAGCGGCGGGCAAGGATGCTTCCGACTATAAGCTCCGGGCGATGCTTTATGAATTTCGATACCTGCCAGTCGGCCACGCGTTCAAGGAAGCTGCCGATGCGGGCGCGGACGTTGCAATCCGGTACGAAGCGCAATCATACATAGAGGACAACGAAGCGATGATCGCAAAGGCCAAAATCAAGAGCCTCTGCAAGCCCCAAAAATCGCGCGCTGGGATTCGCCATAACAAGTTTATTGTGCTCATTCATAAGGAAAGAGCGGTGGCGGTGTGGACGGGCTCGACCAATATCTCCGCTGGCGGCATATTCGGGCACTCGAATGTCGGGCATGAGGTCTGGGACGAGGCAATCGCCAAACGCTATCTCGCCTTTTGGGAGCGGCTTGCCGAGAAGGATGTAACACGTGGGCCCCTGGTGAAGGAGAATCTCGATGTCGAGCCGACGCCAAAGGACGTGAAGCTGGAAGATGAGCGCATTCTTACGCTGTATTCGCCGAGGGACGACAGGGAAGAGCTTGACACCCTTCATTGGTATGCGGATTTGATGGATTCAGCGAAACGAATAATGTGCATGACCTTCGCCTTCAACCTCGATAAGGTCTTCGAGGAGGTGCTATTAAAGAAGGGAGACACGTTGCGCTATGCCGTCTTCGACAAGAACCTGAAGCAGGATGTCGCTGATCAGATTGACCTTGTCAGGAACACCGTGATCGCCTCCGGTGCCATCCTGAAAGCCGGGGATTTGGAAAACTTTATCGGCGAACGACTGACGGGTTTCAACAAAAACCGGTATATTCACGACAAATTCATACTTGTCGATCCGCTCAAGAAGCGGCCCATCGTGGTGACAGGCACTGCGAATTTCAGCGGGCCTTCTCAATCCGCAAACGACGAGAACATGCTCGCGATTCCGGCTGATACTCGCGTGTCAGACATTTACTTTGGGGAGTTCATGCGGGTATTCGATCACCTTTATGCCAGGTACATTGTCGGCGTAATGCAGGAAAAGGGGACGAGCGACCCCAAGGCGGGGTATCTCAAGGAAAAAACTGAGGAATGGCTGCCTGCAAATTTCAAGGCCGGTGGGCGGAAAGACCTTAGACGTCGCTATTTCCTAGAGGAGTAAACGCAGCCTTTAAATACCGAACCTTCAACCCATAATCCAACCCACAAACAATGATGTCTTGTACGACTACCCAGGGATTCTGGCAGTCCCCCGCGCTCTTGTAAGTTGTCCTATGAAAGAAGATGTCAAGAGAAAAATTCTTCCCCCTCCCCTCAGGGGAGACGTGGATGTGGTCCTTGCATCCAGCCCCGTCTCATTCCTGGAGGGGTTGTTGGTTTGACCGCTTTGGATCGCCGCGCAGTTCAGCGGCGATCCCAACCCCAGTTGCTTGTCCCAATTCGACGGTTTCATGAAGCAGTGGCGCTCGACGCCATTCGGCTCTCGAAGCTACGCAAGCGAAGCATTGGCTAAGTGCCAACCATGATCCTATCTGAGACTCGAGGCCTACAGCTTTTTTGGGTAGTGCGAGGGGGCATAGGATTGATTCTGAGACTCGGTGCCAAACTGCCGCACACGATCGCCTAACAACTTACTTGATACTCTCCCTCGACCCGAGCATCGCAAGAACCGATTTGGCCACCACCGAGGCATGAAAACCTGGGAGATCACCTGGGTTCTGTGAAATGCTCAAGCTGCTTGCGTTTTCAGTTTTCCTGCGTCGAAACGTTCTCCTTTCTTCCAAAGTGTCAAAGTAATGACTGCGATTTTGCGTGCCAGGGTCAGACGTGCCATCTCCGGCTCCATCCCCTTGGCGAGCAAAGCGGCGTAGAAGTCGTGGAACGGTCCCGTACCACGAGTGGCTGCCGTGGCCGTACTCTTAAAGATCTCTTTCATCTCGTGATTGTGATTTTGATTCAGACCACGGATCTGCTGGGGTTTTTTGGAATGCTGCAATTGTCCGTCAACATAGCGGTATTGCGCACTGTCGTGCGTTTCAACCGCCAGGCCACTATAGGTCCAAAGTTGCCGCTTGCTTCGGAACCGGTGCGGGGTTTGCATGAGCGCGATCAATCTCGCTGCCCGAATCGGACCGATGCAGGGAATCTGGCGCAACAGTTTCGCGGCTTTATGTTTCCGGCTCTCAGCCAACAACTCGGGTCGCACCTCTCGCCGCAAGGCCTGTAATCCATCCAATTGTTGATAGAGCAGTTCCGCGCGGCGGCGCACGCCGGCTTGTGGGAGTTTGTTTAACCATTCCTCCCGATATCGCGGAGCATAAACCTGGGTGCCGGCACAGGCAATGCCCCAGCCGCGATACAGTGCCTTCAGCCGATTCATCACCCGGGTCAGATCTTTGCCGATGTTCTGATAACTGCGCGCCAACTCGCGCAGCGTTCGCAGTCCATTTTCTCCGTGGTAAACCGGCCGCAGCATGCCGGTGCGCAGCAAATCGGCCAGCTTGCGCGCATCCACCTTGTCGCTCTTGCTGCCCTCCTTTAATAAGGCATTGCGGCGCGGATTGCAGACCACAACTTCCTGCGCATGCGGCTGCAGCAGATCGTACAGCCAGGCCGCCCAGGTGCCTTCTTCCCAGGTCACATGCAGCTCGCCCCGTAGACCGTGGAGAAACTGCAGAATGCTGCTGGCTTTGGTTTCGACGACGGTTTCCATGACTAGCTTCCCACTGTCATTCAGGACGGCGATGACAATCGCTTCCTTGTGCACGTCCATTCCGATATATTTAACATCGTGACTCATTTGAGTTGCCTCCTTGGGGGAAAGCTCTTTTCGTTCCAACGCTTGGCTTTCCCTCAAGGTAAAGTGCCATTCTCCAGCTGTTTTGCCTATGCTCTTCTGTAGTCCTTTCGCACCCGAGACACTACTCCAGTTACTCCTTAGCGCCGCCGCAGCGGAGCGAAGCCCCTACACAGCGTAGCGGAGCGGAGGCGGCGCCACATCCAGCCTCAACGCCTTCTGAAGCGGGGCGCTCTTTCATAATGCATTGGTAAACCAATTCACGCTACGCTGTCACGACAGCGTTCTGAGGAACAAACTACTTGAATGGCCGACTGACCGTCGCCGAGCACATGAGGGTCTTCGCGCGGTCAGTCTGGTGGTTCTTGTGCCCTCAGTGTGCGTGAATCGTCGAATGCACCGTCGTCCCTCGGCCCGGTACAATGGCACCATGGCTGATCAGCCACTCTCGTCTGGATCGACTTTTCGCTTAGACGAACTCTTCCGTTCGGATCATCTCGTGACTATCCGCGACTTTTTCGCGATGTCGCCTGAACTGCAACTTCTGGTTCGCCATCAGGTCGTTCAGGTATTCGCGATCGTTGACGCGAATGTCATCCACGGAGAGCTTCGGTGGAGACTGGGTAGCAGAGAAAAACGCGATGCTCGTTCAGGACTTCAAGAGGCTCTCGATGCCGGCGTCCTTGTCCTGATTGCCCCTAACTTCCTCAAAGTGGAGATCGAAAAATACCTTCCAGCGATCGCCTACGAGACGGAAACAACTCTTCCGGAAGCGGAGGAAGAATGGAAGGCGGTACAAGCAAAGCTTCATTTCTACGAGCCCTCGTCGTCGCGCCTGTGCGATAACCGAGTGGCTGATCCAAAAGACTTACCGTACGTGAATGCGAGCGCGGAACTTGGTTTGCCGGTGTACACGCGGGATAAGGACTTGAAGCGAATGGGCGCGCCTGTACTGTGGGTTTGCATCGATGCTGCGTGCCGTGATCATGCCCGCGCGACGAGCGTCACTCTAGGCTTCACAGCCGGCTCAACTTTCTCCCTGACTATTGGGGCCGAGGCACTTCGCGCCGCGGTCAGGGGAATGAAAGGTCTCTACGAGGCGTTCAGGAAGCAGCCGGTATGGTTGCAGCTTGCGGTGGGTGGTGCTCTAGCAGCGATTGCTATTCACCCGAGATCCCGCGCGAAGATTTTGGAGCTTTGGAAGGGTGTTTCCATAAGTGCCGTCAATGTGAAGGGCCCTTTGCTGGACGCTTTCCTGGCAGTCATGAAGGAAATTGCATGTGCTCAATCTAGCGCACACCGAACGAAGCGCGAGATTGAGTCCGTTTTACCCCCGACGAAGAAGGTCTCCGCACTCGTGCACGCTCGTAGAATTTGTATAGTCGCCGAGAGCCCGATATCGAGCGACGAGATCGTTCGGAGCATGAGAAGTGCAGGTTACGTTTCTCGCGGCAAACGCCCTGCGGATTATCTCCGACGTGTACTACGACAAAGTGGAGAATTCATTGAGCTGCGGGGCGGAACGTGGCAATTTCGAGCACGGTCAACGGGATCCCCGGGTTCGCTACCAGACAGCTTTGTACAGCAGAACGCTGCCATATAAGTACGAAAGCTCCCTAATCCTCGGGTGGATCTAGGTAGCCGCTCTTAATGAGCTGTGTAAATCCGCTCCTTGTCAGGCAGTTTGGCAATACAAACTGGCGCACCATCGCTGAGAATGTCTTCGCTCATCCGGTCGGTAGTACGTCAAAAATCGACACGAATACGAATACTGTCCAAAAATGAGGAACTCGATCAAACCTGATATCGCTGGCAATCCAGTCACTGGAGGAACGAGCCCGACATCGACCGGACCTGCTGGCGGCTATTTTGAAGGTCAGGTAGGTGCGTCCTTTCTGCTGTCTCTACTCGTCGGCGCCGAACCCCGCGGATTGCCGGGAACGACCATCGATCGCGTGAAACTCCAGAGGGCGGCCGAGGGACATCCTCTGGATGACGTCATTGTGGATGCGCACGATGCACAGGGGAACTCCGCGATTCTCGAAGTGCAGGTCAAACGGGACATCAGTTTCGCGCCGAGCGACCCTGTCTTCCGCTCCGTAGTGGGCCAGATCGCGAAGGTCGCGGGCAAACCGGAGTTCCTGAAGAACCGGTACGAACTGGCGATTGCGCTTGCGCAAACATCGCACAAGATCGAGGGACCCTACCAGACAGTCCTGACCTGGGCGCGGCAATTGGGCGACACCGCGACTTTCATGAACCGGATCAAGCGTCCTGGCTCCGCTAATGACGCCATGCGGAGTCTTGTAAATACCTTCAGGAAGCATCTTGAGGAGGCCGGCGCCCCTCACGATGACGAAACAGTCTGGCGTCTGTTAAGCCGACTTCAGATTCTGCCGTTCGACTTTACGGCGACCGGCTCGGCCGCCACCGAACTCGCGAAGGAGCGCGCCACGCGCGCTCTTCATCCCGACGATACACCGCGTGCCAGCGATCTTTGGAAAGCTCTTACAGAACTCTCGATTGAAATCGCATCATCCGGGGGCGACATTACACGGGACCGTCTGGTCGAGAAGCTCAAGCAGAGCTCGTTCCGGCTTGCGGAGGGAAAACGCAGCTTCACGGCGCTCGACGCCCTGGCCGAAGCCTCTCGCTATGCTCTGGCGGACATCGGCGATCGGGTCGGCGGTGCAATGCTGACGCGACCTGAACGCGTCGCCGCGGTTCACCGGGCTCTCGATCAAGGCCGCTATGTGGAAATTCGCGGTGATGCGGGTGTCGGCAAATCAGCTGTGCTGAAGCATTTCGCGGAGCAGATATCCGAACAGGCGCGAGTCATCGTTCTGAGCCCCGGCCGGACGATACCAAAAGGCTGGTTAGCACTGAGAGGGGTGCTCGGGTTTGACGGCACAGCCCATGAACTTCTGGTTGATCTCGCGGCCAGCGGCAGCGGCGTGTTGTTCCTGGATAACCTCGACTTTTACGCGCCGGAAGAACGCCTGACGGCCCTGGACCTCGTCCGCGAAGTGGCCAAAGTCCCTGGCATGTCCGTGATCGCGACCGCGCGCCGTGATTTCGGTGTTCTGGATCCAAGTTGGCTGCCCGGAGAAGTCATAAACCAACTGGGGCGTGCGGAGCCTGTGGTCATTGATGAACTGTCCGAGTCCGAAACCGAGGAATTGCGAAACGCGGCTCCTCGATTGAGAGCGCTGTTAGCCGATAGCCATCCGGCACGCGAGGTTGCCCGCAACCTGTTCCGCCTCTCGCGCCTCGCCAACCTCCCGTCGGATGCGCTGGCTCTGCGCACAGAGGTCGACATGGCGGGGCAATGGTGGCAGAGCGCCGACGGGGATTATGACAAGGACCAGCATCGTGACCGCGCGCGGGTGCTGAGGGCGCTCGCGGAGCAGGCGCTTGCGCGCGCCGATCAACTCGATGCCCGTGAGTTTCCGGCGGCGGCGGTCAGTGCCTTGGTAGCGAGCGAAACGTTGCGCGATCTGGGAAATGATCGCATGACCCTTCGCCATGACGTTCTTCGCGACTGGGCCATCGCTAACCTTCTCGCCTCCGATCCTTCGCTCATCCAACGTCTGCCCCTTAACCGTCCCGCGCCCGCGGATCTTGTCAGGGGTGTGGAGCTGGCGGCACGCATCGCGATCGAGCGCGCCGCTGACAGCACGCCTTGGCAATCTTTCGTTGCGGCCGTGAGCAAGCCGGAAGACCACGGCTCGTGGCGCCGGGCGGCTTTGCTGGCCCTGGTCCGCTCAGAGATCGGCACAGCGTTGTTGGACCGTGCCAGATCCTACCTGCTCGATAACAAAGCGCAGACCCTGCGCGAACTCATTCGCGTGGTCATGGCGGTTGAGGTCGAACCCGCGACGAAAAGGCTTTTAGCCGCTGGCCTCGATCCAAAACTCATACCGGCCGGTTTCAACATCCCGAGTGGGCCATCGTGGCTGCGGCTCATCATGTGGTTGTTGAGTTTCGGAGACTCTTTGCCGGCCGCCGCCATCCCGGACGTGGTGGATCTCTACGGCGCATGGTCGAGAGGAACCTTGGGCAAAGATCCGCTGACCCCGGTCTTGGTGCCGTGGCTCTACCATTGGCTCACGGAGATTGACGCGGAGCGCGGCACTGTCGGCGTTCAGGAGCGACAGCCGTTCAACGGTGAATTGACCCGCGAGCAGATCGGTGCCCTCAGGGAGGAGCTCACCACCGACTTCCTCTTATTCTGCAATCATGCGCCGGAGCTCGCCAAGGCATATCTGCAAGCGTTGAGGAAAAACCCGGAGCGCGAGCGGGGGTCGGAAATCCTTAAGTTTCGCGGTGCCTTGGCACAGGCGGCGCCCGAGGAGCTGGCGGAGCTCACCGCCGAAATCCTGATTCCGAAAAAGAGAAAACCGAAAGGGAGCAGAGCTACCTGCCGGCCCGGCCGTTCGGATATCTCGATCTCGACTTTATTCCGGCATCACCGGCACAGGGTCCATTCCTGGAACTGCTCGTCCATGCGCCTGAGCACGGCTTGCGGCTGGTGCGCAAGCTCGTCGATCACGCGATTTCGTTCAAGACGGCTGGCCGGGACTTCGGGACCAATGCGATGAAGATCACATCCGATGCCGGCAGCGAGAGAACCTTCCCCTGGGTTCCCTCTTACGGCTGGTCGCGGGAGATGGGGTCGAGTACGGCTGTCGTGACATCAGCGCTCATGGCTCTCGAAGCCTGGGCTCATCGGCTGATCGATGCGGGCGAGCCTTTCGACAGGGTACTCGCGGATGTTCTGGGTCCCGCGAACGCGCCCGCCGCCTACCTGTTGGTCGCGGTCGATTTGCTGTTGTCCCATTGGCCGAAATCGCGTGCCGCGGCGATACCGTTCCTGGGCGCCCGAACTTCTTTGTATAGATCGTCAGAGGATGCCGCGGGACAATGTTGAGCTCCCCGATTTTCTGGGACTCAAGGCGCTGCAAAAGGAACCCGTTGGCCTTGCTAATTCGCGAGCCTCAAAGCCCGACCTTCCCGTCGCCTGATGCTCGATCAACTCCTCCCGGAGTACGTGTTCGATGAAGAGAACCGAAAATTGCTCGTCGAGCGACTGGACCGTGCGGCCGCACGGCTCGGTCCGCCAAAAGGCAAATCCGGTTTGCTCAGTCCGGCGTGCATGACCGTGCACGCTCTCAACCTTCTTGCTCCGAAGAACTGGCAGAAGAAAACCGTGCAAACAAAAGAGGGTCCGGTCGAGGCTTGGGAATACGTCTCTCCGGCTTCGGAAAGCGAGCATTTTCAATCCTTGCAGGACGAGAAGTTTCGCGAGCGGCAGGCGCGCGAAACCATGCAGATCCAGATCAGGGCCGCTCTCAATGATCCCGCTCGGTCGTCGCCGACCTTCGCGGCGTCCGCGGTCCAGTGGGCGCAATCGACGGCAGCCAAACCCGACAAAGGAGATGAAGACCGCGATGGAATGCGCAGGGACACGATCGTCGTCGCGGCGCTGATCGGCGTGCGCGACGGCGGCGCCGCGCTGATCGAAAAACACGGGCCGTGGATGCGCGAGACCTTCCTGGGGCGCTGAAGACCAAGAAGGACCCTGTTTGGGACGTACAGACCGGGTTGCAATTCAACCCGATTGCCATAAGTTTCGTGGGCATGGTGTTGCTGTTAAAGAACCGCTTCGCCATGGAGGATGTACGCAGCCTGCTCGAAGCCGCTGGAGATGGAAGCCCCGCAACCGCGCACGGCTTTGCACTTACCGCCGGCATGCTCGCGGAAATCGACGAGCGGCTTGTTCGGTCGGTGCTGCGCTGCGCCTTTACGGCCTGCGTCCAGCCGCGCCCGCATTGGAGGCTGGAAGAAACCGAAGCGGCCGCCCGCTCCGAGAAGTACCGTGAAAAAGTGCAAAGCGCGATCGAGGCCGAGCTGGCCTGGTTAGCGGAAAGCGAGACGAACCGGCATGGCCGCCCTTTGCCGAGGATCGACCTCATATGCGGGATCGCTATGTCTCGATGCGGGGGAGGAGGAAGGAGCCTTTCGAACGGCCGCCTGAATCGGATATGCGCACGGATGATGATTCAGCGGCGCTGTGGCTAAAGGGAGCGGCCGGACTTTTCGATGTCGCCAAACGGCTGTGGCTGCGCGACGTCATCAAGACTTATGCCTCGTGGACCAGGATCATGAATGGATCGGAGCTCGAAGAGCACGACGAGCTGGAGAGTCCGCCACGGGAATGGAATGGTGCGTATTTCAAGCTCCTCGCTTACTGCTTGCCTGGCCTCTCGTCGACGCAAATCGACGAAATTGCGCTCACGCCCATCATGGACACGGCGGAACGAGCCTTCCATGAGATCACGGCGACATTTCTGCGCGATGCGGACGCCCTGTATTTTAACGACCGCACGCTGAAGGAAGAGCAGGCCGTGCACATACGATCGACCTCGACGCATAAATTGATGACTGGAAGGATGTGGAAATACCACGCGCGCGAGCGGTCAACATCGACGGAGATCCATTTCGGGCCGGCGGTAGCGGTGGTTCTGTTCAACGACTATGCAAATATGGTGCCGCCAAAGTGCTACTTGTTTCCGAAAGCAATCGAGCACGTGGACCCGTTTCTTCCCGTGCTGAAGGATCTGGCCGAGAGCGGGACGTTTCTGCTCGTGGCTATGGTGTTACTGAACCTGCTCGAAGTTGAGCCGCGAACAACCCATCTACCGCTGATCGTCGCCGCCAGCAAGAGCTGGCTGGCAGCTTTCCCGGAAGATAAGGCGTTTTGGATTGATCAGGGAGTTGGCCGCCGCTTATGCGCCCTCATCGATGCTGTTCTCGCCCTCGACCCGAGCCTATTCGCTCCCGATCAGGGGTCGAGAATAGACATCGATCGGTTGTTGGAAAGCCTAGTCCGGATGGGTATTGCAGAAGCTTACCGCTTGGAAGAAAGTCTTCGTGCGCTCCGCTAGTTCGGTTATGGTTTCCGTGTTTTGAAATCTAATTCCGCGCTGAGGACGGCAAGAAAGTCGGCTGACTGTCGGCCAGCCTCTCGCTATCGTTTTGAGATGAGTTTCGAATGCCGCCATTACGCAGCCCCTATCGCCCCGTTCCCGGGTTGCCGACAAGGACGAAGCCGCTGGCGCGGCGGACGCTACCGCGTGGATCGACCGAGAGAGCTCAGGAACTGCTGACGTAGTGTGGGTCATAGGGAAAGGAGATTCCTGTGACCCGTTTACGCAAGATGATGCTGGAGGAACTCCAGCGTCGCAACTACTCTGTCATCACCACGCGCAATTACCTGCGGGTGGTCAGCGATTTTGCCAAGCATTTTGGCAAGTCTCCCGACAAGCTCGGCCCCAACGAACTGCGCACCTATCAAGCCTATCTACTGACGGAGTGCAAGCTGACGCCCGGCACGGTGGTCAACCGGGTAGCTGCGCTGCGCTTCTTTTTCGTCAAGACGCTCAAGCGCCATCAGTTTCGCGAGTTCTTGCCCTACCCGCGGGACCGGCGCCGGCTGCCGACGGTGCTCAGCCGGGAGGAAGTTGCGCGATTGATCGATGCCGCCGGAACCCTGTTTCGACGGACGCTGCTGATGACGCTCTACGCCACCGGCATGCGACGCAGCGAACTGGCCCGTCTCAAAGTCAGCGATATCGATAGCCAACGCATGATCATCCGCGTGGTGGAAGGCAAGGGCGGCAAAGATCGTGACCTGCCTCTGAGTCCGGCTCTGTTGGAGACGCTGCGAGAGTATTGGCGCTGGCGGAAGCCGAAGCTCTACATGTTCCCCACACGCACTCGTGGCCGGACGCTCGATCAGCCGATTTCCGACAAGACCGTCTGGATCGCGTGTAGCGAAGCCGCGCACCGGGCCGGCATCCGCAAACGCGTTACCCCGCATACGCTGCGCCACAGTTGGGCGACTCACTTGTTGGAGGCGGGTACCGATCTGCGCACGATCCAGGTTCTGCTCGGGCATGGCGACCTGGAAACTACCGCCCAGTACCTGCATCTATCGCAGCGGCACTTGCAGGCAGTTATGAATCCGCTGGACAGCCTCACTCTATCCAGCACCCAGAACATCAGCCGCAGCTTTAAACGAAAAAACGAAAAATGACTCGGCCTACCTTCGAGGTGGCCGACATTCTTCGCACGCACGGCGATCGCTTCCTGGATCGGTATCGATCCAGCTTTGGTTTTCAGCAGCTCAAAGCGTTTCGGGCCATTCTGCGCTGCCGCACCGCAGCGCTGGGCGGTCATCGCGATGCCTGTCCGAACTGCGGTCATCAGGCCATCTCATACAACTCGTGCAGAAATCGGCACTGTCCCAAGTGCCAGACGCAGGCGCGCGAACGCTGGTTGGCGGCCCGCGAGCGAGAACTCCTGACCACCAGCTACTTCCATGTCGTGTTCACTGTGCCTCACGAACTCAATGTGCTGGCCTTGGAGAACCCGCGTTTGTTCTACGACCTGCTGTTCACCGCCAGCGCTCATACCTTGCTGGAGATCGCCATCGATGGCAAACACCTGGGCGCCGAGATCGGCGTGATCAGCATTCTGCATACTTGGGGACAGAACCTGCTTCTGCATCCCCACATTCACTGTGCCATTCCTGCGGGCGGACTCTCACCTGATCACCGTCAATGGGTTCGCCCACGCTATCCTTTCTTCTTACCCGTGAAGGTCCTCAGCCGCGTCTTTCGCGGCAAGTTCCTCGCCGGCCTGAAACGTCTTCACCGTCGCAACCAGCTTTGCTGCGCCGGGCCGGCCGCCGCTCTCGCCGATCCGCAGCAGTTCGCCAAACTCATTCGCCGCTTGCACCGCCACGACTGGGTCGTCTATGCCAAGCCCGCCTTCGGCGGACCCATGCAGGTGTTGCGCTATCTCGGCCGCTACACCCATCGCGTGGCCATCTCCAATCATCGCTTGTTGAACTTCGAGCAGGAGCACGTCACCTTCCGCTGGAAGGACTACGCCCACGGCAAGCAAGGCAAGATGACTCTTGCGGCCACGGAGTTCTTACGGCGCTTCTTTCTGCACGTGCTCCCCAGAGGATTCGTGCGCATCCGTCACTTCGGGTTCCTTGCCAATCGCTTTCGCTCTTCCCGCTTGGCACTATCCCGACAACTGCTATCCAGTAGCTCCTCCACGCTGGTCGAGGCTGGAACCTGCCAAGCTTCGGCGGAGAGTTCTTCTGTCTGGCATTGCCCACGCTGCGGCGCAGCGATGATCGTGATGCAGAGATTTACGGCTGCGGAATTATCAACATGCTCTTACTTCGATTCTTCATAGCCCGTCCACCGCTATCGACCCGAGGATGTGCTCCGGCACGCGGACGCACGCGTGTGTCCGCTTCTTCTCCACTGCCTCTCAAGCAACTTTCCGCATGCCCTCTTGCTCATCTCACCCGCCACTCCGACCATCCCGATGGCATTCCCACCATACCTCACCGCTGTCCCCAAGCTCTGTTCGGATCCAGGCTGCCGTTCAAATCCCATAGCGCACCGCGTCCGCCGCAAACGCCAGCGGCTTCCTCCTAGTCTCCTTATCGAAAACGCCTCGGATCGAGACCCTGCTCCACCCCAAGAGTCTGCCCCGAGGCGTTTCCGATCAAGGCTAGCGACAAACCGTCCAGAGTCTTCGCATCCGCTGTAACGTGCTGGTCCGTGTGTAATTGTGTTCACGAATATGCGAAATTCTGAATATATTGACGGAATTGCCGTAATCGTCGCGACGCATAGCTGTCCGGGCATCCCCGTTCCCCCGCCTAGCAACTAAACAATTAGTTACTTTTGAAAGCTTCATGCGTCTAAGCATGTAGGAAGGAGATTTAGAGTGCCGCCAAAGCAGTCCGCAACCTTGACAGAAGCCGAGCTTCGGATCATGGATGTGCTCTGGCGTAAAGGCTCCGGCACGGTCCAGCAGGTGCTGGATTGGCTTCCCACCACTTTGGCCTATAACTCGGTTCTAACCACGATCCGCATCTTGGAAAAAAAAGGCCACGTGAAGCATGTAAAGGATGGCCGTGCGCACATTTATGAGCCGATCATCGGACGCCGGGAGGCCACGCGCTGTGAGATTCAGCATCTAGTCGGCCGCTTCTTCCGCAACTCCCATGAGGCATTGGTACTGAACATTCTGCGAGACGAAGAACTCGACGCCGACAAGCTCAAACGCTTGCGCGAGATGCTGGAACGGAGCGATGCCAAATGACGTTCCCGACCTCCAATCTCTGGCACAGGTCTTCACCGGACGGCTGCTCAATACTGCGGCTGAGGGCATTGTTCTCGTCGGCTTAGTATGGGTGTTGCTTCGCCTCATCGGCCGGCAGAACTCTGGAACCCGTTTTGTCATATGGTTTTCGGCGCTTCTAGCGATTGTCACGCTTCCATTTCTTCCCGGGTCAGGCTTCGGTGCCGCACATTCCCAGACTCTTCCCCGCGCGAACCTGCATGGAGGAATCATCCTTTCGATCTCCTGGGCTTCTTATCTGTTTGCTGCCTGGTGCGTCGGTGCTGGTTTATTGCTTCTCAGGCTAGGCGTCGGTCTCTGGCGTGTACGTCAAATCCGCCGGAAGTGCTCCGAAGTGGACCTCGCTAGTCTCGATCCCGCAATTGCCGGGATCCTTCGAGATTTCGAGTCTCTTCGCCAAGTGAAGCTGTGCGTTTCCAGCGGGGTAGCCGTTCCAGCGGCAATCGGTTTCTTTCGGCCTGCCATTGTTTTCCCTGCATGGCTCTTTGCACACCTCTCGCCCGAGGAGATCAAAGTAATTCTGCTCCATGAGCTCGCGCATTTTCGGCGCTGGGATGATTGGACCAATCTCGCCCAGAAGGTGGTGAAAGCCGTGTTCTTCTTTCACCCCGCCGTCTGGTGGATTGAAAGCCGTTTGACGCTTGAGCGTGAGATGGCCTGCGACGACATGGTTTTGGCGCAGACGGCGAGCCCCAGAGCTTATGCCTCGTCTCTGATCTCGTTTGCCGAGAAATTGCAGAACGCCGAGCCCTGATGCTGGCACAAGCCCTGGTGAGCCGGATGCGCGACATGTCACTGCGCGTAGCAGAAATTCTTGATGCAAAACGGCCAAGGCGTACCGCGCTTTGGAAGCCGATTCTGGGATTGAGCGCGGGCATGCTTGCGCTCGTCTTTGGCGCTGCGCCTTACGCGCCGCAGTTTGTGGCGTTCCAGACTCAGCCGAGCCAGAGTCAAACGTGGCAAATTCACGCGACGCAGCAAGCAACAAAAGCCGAAGCGCAGGCGATAGCCTCGGACGCGGCTTCGAGTCGCCCAGTGGCAGCGCGTGTCTCGCGACGGTCAAGTCTGGCGCCGCAGCCTAGAGCGATTTCGGCTGCGTTCAACCCGCGTGCAGCAACGGTGCCGCTTCGGTTAGCAGCAGCGCCCCCAAGCCGGCCTGTGATAATGCGCGCAAAGGCAACGAAGGAAGAGCTTCCTATTCAGGAGACATTCGTCATTCTGCAAACCGCGCAGTATGACGCTTCCGGTGTTGTGGTTGGGATTCTGTGCGTTTGGAGAATAGAAGGAAGAGTTTTGGCTGAGAGGCAGTTGGAATCAGCCGTTATCGTGAGTTCGATCTAAGGATATTTTTTTTGCTTTTATCAACTAAACAATTAGTTGTTAACAGAGGAGAATGAGTAACATGAAAAGCTGGATTAAATATTGCCAGGTAGTGCTCAACCGGCGCTTCCTTGTTCCTTTGGCCGCAGTTGCGATGGTTTTGTCGCTTGCGGCCTATGAGTTTGACAACCCCGTGAGAGCAACAGCGGCGCCCACTGCGGCCGCTGCACCGCTCGACGATAACAGTGTCAGCGCATTGCTTTCACTCGATCACGCCATGGAGGCACTGGCCGCACGCGTCACTCCGGCCATCGTCAATGTAACTGTCACTTCCAAGAGATCGGTCGCCGCGAACGGAGTCGAGGATGGAGACAACAACGGCGAAAATGACTCCAACGGCTTGCAGCAGTTCTTTAAACAATTCGGTCCCCAGTTCGGTCAACATTTCGGCTTTGGCCAACACGGCTTTGGCCAACAAATGGGGCCGCAATCCAACATTGAGCATGGTTTAGGCAGCGGTGTGATTATTTCGCCCGATGGCTACATCGTGACCAACAACCATGTCATCGACGGCGCAGTGGACATTCGCGTCACCATGACCGACCGTCGAATCCTCCCGGCGAAGCTCATCGGTACTGATCCTCTGACGGATCTTGCCGTCATCAAGATCGACGGAAGCAACCTGCCCAGCGTGCCCTGGGCGATCCACGAAATTGCATCCCGGCCAAACTGTGCTGGCATTCGGCAATCCGCTGGGATTCCGCTTCACGGTGACGCGTGGCATCGTCAGCGCGTTGAACCGTCCCAACCCGTACGCCGCTGACCGCCGTTAGCCCGGGCGAATTCATCCAGACTGATGCGGCCATCAATCCCGGCAACTCCGGCGGGCCGCTGGTCAATGCCCATGGCGAAGTCGTCGGCATCAACACCTTCCTGGTCTCTGAAACCGGAGGTTTTTCCGGCATGGGATTTGCCATTCCCGCGCAAATCGTAAAGCCGACCGTGGAAAGCCTCATTAAGTACGGAAAAGTGAGTCACGGCTATATCGGTATCGGCATCAGCGACGTAACGCCCGACGAAGCCAAGTTCTTCCATGTGCACAATGCTTTGGGAGCCGTTATCACTCAAGTCGAGCCGAATTCTCCCGGCGCGAAAGCAGGACTGAAGGTCGGCGATGTCATCACCGAACTCAACGGAAAAGCGGTGAGTGACGCGGGTGAACTGCAAGTCGAAGTCGGAGAAAAACAGCCTGGAACGACCCTACACCTCAAGGCCCTGCGCGACGGCAACTCGATTGACGTGCCAGTCACGCTGGAAGCAATGGGAAAAAGTGACAACGACAACGAAAGCGCCGATGCCGGCCATGGCAAGCCGCGATGGGGTCTTGGACTGGAGGACCTGACCCCTGACGTCCGACAACAACTGCAAGCCGGCAACGACGTCCACGGGGCCGTGATTCAACAAGTCACTCCTGGCAGTCCGGCAGATAACGCCGGCCTACAGCAGGGTGAAGTGATCACGGAAGTTAACCGCCAACCCGTGCATTCCGCGGCCGATGTGCAGAAGGCACTTTCCAGCGTTCCTAAGGACAGCGATGCCCTGGTACTGGTCTGGTCGAATGTCGGGAGCACATTCCGCGTCTTGCATCCCACGCAAGGCTAGGCAGACATTCCAGTTTGAGCCGACGCGTCCGGCGCGACCAGGTCCACCAGGCCGATGGCGTGCGCCTCGGCCGCCCGGACCATCCGGCCGGTGAAGATGAGGTCCTTGGCGCGCGCCGGGCCGACCAGGCGGGGCAGCCGCTGCGTGCCGCCCGCCCCGGGGATGACGCCGAGCAGGATCTCCGGCTGGCCGAGCCTGGCGTTCTCCCCCGCGACGCGGAAGTCCGCGGCCAGGGCCAGCTCCAGCCCGCCGCCCAGGGCGTACCCCGTGATCGCGGCGATCACCGGCTGGCCCAGGCCGGCGATCAGCCCCATCGCCGCCTGCAGCCGCTCCGAGCGCAGCGCCATCTCGGCGTAGCCCGCCTCGGCCATGGTCCCGATGTCGGCCCCGGCGGCGTCGTCTCGCGAGCCCCATTGACCCCGCACGCCCCATTTGCGCGGTGGATTCGGGCTTGGCGGTGGATCGCAGGGGTTATAGCGCCACTGATCAACCGCGAAGCCAGGATCGACCACAATAATTTCCGGATGATGGAACCGGTGAGCGAAGGACGGATGCGTGCGGGGCTAGCGGGACAGATGAGGGCCCGTGCAGCAGGCGACCGTGACGAGCCGCATCAGCAGGCGGGCAGCGTCGGATGCGGCTCGACCGGCGGGAAGCTGGTCATCTCGCGCGTGATGGCCCACCGCTCGCGGTCCCGCCAGGCGCCGTCGATGAACAGCATGCGGGGGGAGTAGCCCTCCTGGCGGAAGCCCTGCCGCCGGACCAGCGCCAGCGAGGGCCGGTTGCCCGGCTGGATATTCGCTTCCAGCCGGTGCAGGCGCAGGTCACCGAAGGCGTAGCGCAGGACGAGACCCAGGCCCTCGGACATGTAGCCCCGGCCCGCGGCCGGGGCGAAGGCCGCGTAGCTGAGGCTGCCCGACTGGAAGCGGCCCCGGATGATCGAGTCGATGATGATGACGCCGGCCATCGCGCCGCCGTCCCGCACGCAGACCAGCCGCCCCTCGGTGCCGGGCCGGCTCAGCCGGTCACGATAGCGATGGAACGCCTCGGGCGTGGTGGGCAGCGTGTACCACGGGTGATGCAGTCCCACGCTGGCCCGCGCCAGCCCGAGGAATTCCTCCTCATCGGCCGCCGTCAGCTCCCGCAAGAACACCCGGGCCGCGCCTTCATCCCCGTCCACGAAGCCCGATTATCCCGCGAACGCGCTGAGCTCATCGTCCAGGGGCGCGCCGGTGAGCCGGTTGGCCAGGGTGGACATCGTGTAGGTGCCGATCCCGAGCACCACCTCCAGGGCGTTCTGCCTGGTGTAGCCGCTGGCCAGGAAGGCCCGCAGCGCGTCGTCGCCCACGTCGCCCGCGGTGTCGAGGACCCGCAGCGTGAACACCCGGATCGCCTCCAGGCGCTGGTCGGCCAGGGGCAGAGCGTCCCGCAGCGCCGCGATGACGCCCGGCTGCGCCCCCAGTGCGGTCAGCCGGGCGGTGTGCATGGCCACGCAGATGTGGCAGCCGTTCCGGGTGGCGATCGTCATCACCACCGCCTCGCGGGCCACCGGGTCCAGCGTGCTGTTCTCGAAGATCGCGTTGAGCTTGCCGAAGCCCTCGAGCAGGTGAGGGGAGGCCGCCCACCGGGCCGTGGCGGCGGGGAGGTAACCGAGGTGGTTCTGGGTCGCGGTCATGAACCGGCGGGATCCGGGCGGGGCCGATTCGATGGTGTGCTCGGGGAACCAGGACATGACGCTCACTCCCTAGACAACGTAAGATGGACAACTAGGTTGTCTAAAACAGTAAATGAGGTTGTCGATCGTGTCAAACGAACCCGAGGCAAGCCGACCCGAGGCAAGCGAACCCGAGGCAAGCCGACCCGAGGCAAGCGAACGCAATGCGCCGACTACCTACGGGTTCGAGCTGCCGCTGCTGCTGTTCGGCGGGTTCCGGTCGGTCATCGATGAGCTGCACGCCGAGCTGGCCCGCCGCGGGCATCCGGATCTGCGCCCGGCGCACGGTTTCGCGCTGCAGGCCATCGGCGTGCGCGGGGCCACCGCCACGGAGGCCGGGCGGCGGCTGGGGATCTCCAAACAGGCCGCGGGCAAGACGATCGAGCGACTCGAGGCGCTCGGCTACGTGCAGAAGGCCGGTGACGAGCAGGACCGCCGGCGCAAGCTGGTCCGCATCACCGCCCGCGGCCTGGACGCGCTGGCCCTGTCCGCGATGATCTTCGACGACATCCGGTCCCGGTGGGCCGGGGCCCTGGGCCCCACCCGGCTGTCGGCGCTGGAATCCGACCTGCGGACCATGGTGCCGGGCGAGACGTTCCGCCTGGACGTGCCGGGCTGGTTCGGGGACTAGATGGCCACCGTGACGTTCGCGGGCTGCGGCGATGCGTTCGGCAGCGGCGGCCGGTTCCAGGCCTGCATCCACGTCCGGCCCGGCCCGGGCCAGCCGCCGGTGCTGCTCGACTGCGGCGCGACTTCGCTCACCGCCCTGCGGCAGGCCGGGCTCGACCCGGGTGAGGTCGGCGCGGTCTTCGTGTCCCACCTGCACGGTGATCACTTCGGCGGGCTTCCGTTCCTGATCCTGGACGGCCAATTCTCCCGCCGCACCGCCCCACTCGCGATCGCAGGTCCTCCGGGGACACAACAACGCCTCGCAGCAGCAATGGAGTGCCTGTTCCCCGGCTCCACTCAGGTCGGCCGCCGGTTCGAGGTCACGGTCGCCGAACTAGCACCAGGCCACTCGGCCACCGTGGCGGGCGTCGAAGCCGCCGCCTTCCCAGCCAGCCATCCCAGCGGCGCCCCGGCCCTGATCCTGCGCCTGGACCTCGGCGGCCCGGTGATCGCCTACACCGGCGACACGGCCTGGACTCCCGCGATAGCCGAAGCGGCCCGCCACGCCGACCTGCTCATCGCCGAGGCGTACTACTGGGACAAACCCGTCCCGCACCACCTGCGGTACGCCGACCTCATCGGGCACGAGATCACCGCCCGCCGCGTCATCCTGACCCACCTGTCCGCCGACATGCTCGACCGCCAGCCAGCCTACGAAATGGCCCACGACGGCCTAATGATCACTGTCTGACATAGTGCAGCTGGGGTGGACGACCGGCCGGTAGCCCGCGGCCAGCACGGCCACGGTGGCCCGCGGCGTGATGACGGTAACGGGAGCATCCCCCGGCCGGGGCCCGGGACGGTACCCGCCCGGCGTCCAGGCCAGCAGTCCGCCGCCCCACACCAGGAACGGCTCCCCGCCGGCCGAGACCATCACCCCGTCGGGCAGCTCAGCAAGCCGGGCCGGATAGGACCGCCGCACCCCAGCCCGAACGAGCCTGTCCTCATGCAGCCGCGCATCGATCTCCGCCACGCCGGGCACCCCGCCCGCGAACCCGAAGGCCGCCGCCCAGGCCCGCTTGAAGGCCTGGTAGTCCCGGTAGCGGCACTCGCCGCACGGCCGGTGCCCGGCCGCCAGCCCGGTGGCCTCGTCCAGGAAGTACAGCTCGGTCAGCCGGTTCGGCGCCCACTGCCGCCGACGCCGGCCCTTGAACTCCAGCACGCAGATGGCCCAGGCCCGGCCACGGGAGTAACGGACCAGCCGCCCTTCGGGATCGTGCAGCACGCCGCGGTTTCCCCAGAACAGGCCCCGGTCGGGCACCGCGATCAGCGTGCCGGCCGGGGTTACCCGGTTCTGCCGTGGCATCGCCGGACCTCCTGTCTCAATTCGGCCACCTTGCGGCGGCTTGCCCGACAAGCACGCAAGTTACCGGTAAGTTACTTTCCGTCCGGGGGGATCGGACGGCCTGGAGCGTGGGTTCATGGTACGGACGAAGCTAACGGGAATGGCACTCGCCGCGGCGCTAATTGTCGCTGGGCTCACCGCCGGATCGGCAGCCGCGGCGCCGACCGCGACGACCTGCGGCGGCACCGGTTCGGTGACGACCACGAACGGGTCGCTGGGCGATGGCGCCCTGTACACGATCCAGTGCCCGGCCGGCACCTGGAACGGGACGTTGTTCTTGTACAGCCACGGCTACGTGGTCCCCACTACGACGACACTCACGGCCGTGGACGCCAGCGATCCGGTCACCGGCGCCTGGCTCCTCAGCCAGGGCTACGCGATCGCGGGCTCGTCCTACGCCTCCAACGGCTGGGCCGTCCAGCAGGCGCTGCCGGACCAGATCGGCACCCTAGACGCCTTCGGCACCGACTTCGGCGCGCCGAGCCACACCGTCGCCTGGGGCGACTCGCTCGGCGGCATGATCACCGCCGGGCTGATCCAGGATTACCCGAGCCGGTTCAGCGCCGCCCTGCCAATGTGCGGCGTACTATCCGGCGGCGTCGCGACCTGGAACACCGCGCTGGACGCGGAGTTCGCGTTCAAGACACTGCTCGCCCCCACGTCAGCGCTGCAGCTCGTCAACATCACCAACGCCACCAGCAACCTGACCACAGCCGAGGGGATCCTCGCGACCGCGCAGAGCACGCCCCAGGGCCGGGCCCGGCTCGCCCTGGTCTCGGCGCTCGCCGACACCCCCGGCTGGTACACCACCGGCAGCCCTCAGCCTGCCCCGACGGACTACGCCGACCAGGAAGCCAACCAGGCTCTGTGGGCTGAAAACGTGACCTTCCCGTTCGTCTTCGCGTTCCGCCAGGAGCTCGAGGCCCGGGCGGGCGGCAACCCGTCCTGGAACACCGGCGTAAACTACGTCGCCGACCTGGCCAAGTCGGCGGACCTGCGGGAAGTGGTCGCCCTGTACAAGGCCGCCGGACTCAGCCTGACCAAGGACCTGCAGACGCTGAACGGCGCCCCGCGGGTGAGCGCGAACCCGTCCTCCGTGGCCTACATGACCCGGAACATCGCCTACAACGGCGAGATCTCGATCCCGGTGCTCACCCTGCACACCACCGGAGACGGCCTGGTCGTGCCGGAGAACGAGCAGGCCTACCGCGCCGTGGTCGACAGGGACGGGA
>CAWIBI010000009.1:0-545466 GCA_963834205.1 uncultured Acidobacteriaceae bacterium
AACCTGTTTTACACATAGCTCTCGCGATTTGCACGGTGAGGTTACCGAGACCGCTGGAACAACCCCACGCAGATTCAGGCTCCACGATGGCTTCGGGCGAATTGATAAGCAATTGCTGGACCAGAAGTAGAGGCTTGATCGAACCAGTGGGAAAAGATAGGGCTCTTGCTGAATCCACTCTGTGGGGAGCAAAGCTCTGGAGGACACATGCCACAGCCAGGACAGACTTCAGCTCTTCACTTGATCGAGGTCCCAACAGCTCACGCTGAGGACTTCAGTCATCCAAACCCCCGGGAGCCTCACGCACCGGTTGATTCAACGGGTCGCGAAGTGCACCGAGACCCCCTTCTCACAGCCGAGGATGTTGCTCGGCGGCTAAACGTCAGCAAGGACTGGGTCTGGGATCATTCGTCACGCAAAACCCCACATCTCCCAGTCATCCGGATGGGCGACGGCACCCTTCGATACCGATCCAGTGGGATCGAAGCGTTCATCAGCGAACGGGAACGCCTCTCAGCGCTACGGTCCGGACGCCGGTAGAATAAGACCGGCCCACGGTTCTTCCGCCACAGAAATTGAGGAACGAATGGGCAAGTCGCACCAAGCAGGATGGGTCTCTTTGCGCGGAAAACAGTGGTTCGGGTATTTCCGAGAGCGAGTGCTTGATCCTGAAACAGGAGAGGAACGAGTCAAAAAGATCTGCGTCAAACTCGCCCTCAAATCAAAGATGACCAAGCTCGAGGCGCGAGATGCGCTGCGTGCCGAAGTCAGCAAACGTACCGGACAGAACCTCGGGGGCAGAGTCCTCAAAGACAGCTCTGTGACCTTCGAGTGGTTTGTCCGTAACCGCTATTTTCCACTTCGCAAGGGAGATTGGCGGCCGGAGACCGCGAAGGAGAAGATGGCCCAGATCGAATTCGACCTGATCGACAAATTCGGCAAACAGCCGCTCGATTCGCTCGATCGTTTCATGCTGCAGACGCATGTGAACTATCTAGCAGGGCGGTATTCGCAGGACCGTGTCAAGCAGGCGAGATCGTATCTGAAGTCTATCTTTGACGAGACCATCGAGCAGGAGTTCCTGGTCAAAGACCCTACCCGAAAGCTGAAAATCCCCAAGAATCTTCGGCCGAAGGACAAACAGGTTTTGAGCTGGGAGCAACTCTGGCTGGTTCTAGCCAATACTGAGAGAAGAGACCGACTCCTCCTCATGTTGGACTTGACCGAAGCGCTCCGGCCGAGCGAGTTGTTCGCGCTGCGCTGGCGCTCCTTTGATAACCAAAACACGCTCGAACTGACGGAGACGGTCTATCGAAGACAACTCCGGCCCTTCGGCAAAACACCAGGGAGCCTGACAAAGATCCATCTTCCGGACGGCCTGGCGACCGAGCTTTGGAGATGGAAGCTGGAATGCAAAAAGGCCTCACCCCAAAAAACCTCGCCAGATGCCTTCATCTTCCCGAACGCGGACGGCGGGTTTATGGATACCGACAATTACCGATACCGGGTTCTCAAACCGCTCGCGGAGCAGTTGGGAGTCGAGAAGCTGAACTTCCAGATTCTGCGCCGAACCATGGCGACCCAGGCGCAGAAGATGGGGTCGGTGAAGGACATCCAGGCGCACCTACGGCACTCGCGGCCCGATACGACGGCCAACGAGTACATGCAGGAGCTACCGGAGAGCGTGCGGGAGATGGTGGGATCGGTGTACGCAATGCTTATGAAAGGAGGGGAGGAAAAAGTGCCTGCTGAGAATTTGCCACAAAACGCCACAAATGTTTCTCAGAAGCAGGCTGTAAGTGATTGATTCTATGGTGGGCGCTGCAGGATTCGAACCTGCGACTTCCACCGTGTGAAGGTGGCACTCTACCGCTGAGTTAAGCGCCCCCGGGACAACCCGTAGTTTACACGAAGGTCTCCGGTCGGCCCAAGCCCCGCCGGCGCCCCCGAGGGCTGCAAATCCCGCAAAACTGGACGAGACCAAGGCTCGCCGCAACGGTTACAATCCATTCACGTTATGGCTTTGCCTCCCCCAGAGCAGCAAGGTTCTCCCCTCCCCAAGGGCCGTCCGCCAGGTTTGGCCGAGAACGGAGAGGTTTCTCCCGATTTCGCGCAACCTAGTCAGGACCGTGGGGTTACAAAGGGTATGGGTACCGTAGCCATTGCGCAGAACGGGTTCCAAAGCGCCCAACAGGGTGCATCGGTCCATGGGCCCGCAGTCGATTGGTCAGAACTCTCCGACGCCGAGATCATGTTGCGCGTTCGCGAGGGGGACGACTCAGGCTTTAGCATCCTGATCGAGAAATACCGGAAACAGATTGTTCACTTCATGTTCCGCATGTCTCGTAACCAGGCAGTTGCCGAGGAATTGGCCCAGGAAGTCTTTCTCCGGGTGTACCGTTCCCGGCAGACCTATCGGGCCGAGGCCAAGTTCAGTACATGGCTTTACCGGATCGCGACCAACCTGGGAGTGAACCACGCGCGCGACACCAAGTACGAGCGGACAGCGCAGAATGTTTACCTCGACCAGCCGGATCCGGAGACCGGCACCAGCCCCGATGTTGCGGATAGTAATCCCACCGTGGAACAAGAGCTGGTGCGCGACGAGAGAATGAATGCGATTCGCCGGCACGTGATGGCGCTGCCCGAAAGGCAGCGCACAGCGGTGTTGATGCATAAATATCAGGATATGGATTACAAGGAGATTGGTGAGGTCCTCAAGCTGAGCGAGTCGGCTACCAAGTCGCTGCTCTTTCGGGCCTACCAGACCTTGCGCGAAAGCCTGAAGGATTTTGCCTAAAGAGATTCGAGGAAGATTATGACTTGCCCTGAGATGAACAAAAATCTGGCCGACTTGTTCCTGGAGTCGCGGCCACTGTCGGACGAGGCCCGCAAGCACATCGCAGAGTGTGCCGGGTGTGCGGACGAGATGGCCGCAATGGAGAAAACCTGGAAGCTGCTTGACCAATGGCAGGCTCCGGAACCCAGTGCCTTCTTCGACGCCAAGCTGTATGCCCGGTTGCGGACGGAACAGACTACCGCCCCTGCCAGTTTTTTTGAGCGCGCCAAGGCCTGGCTGCTCTATACCAGCAATCTGCAGATGCGCCAGATTGGCGCGGGAGCCCTGGCCACAGTCCTGGTGATTGGCGGCGGAACCTTTGCCCTGGTCGGCTACCAGCAGGAAGCGCCCCTGCCTCAGACTTCGGCCACGGTGCGCGATTTGCAGTCTTATGATGGAAACGCCCAGCTCTTTCAGCAATTGAATGCTCTGGATGGGGATGAGGATAGCGCGGCCGGCGCCTCAAACTGATCCAAATCCGGGCCATGAAGCAGCACTTACTGCCCGTGCCGATGGCACGAATTCCGGGAAACGAGGCGCCCGAAAACGACGGTCGATGTAGCCGCTTCGGAGGGCACCAGCATGGTCAGGCACAACGAGCTCGAGACGAAATCCCACAAGGGAAAGCTCGCTCGTGGTGTCTCTTGGGCGTTGCTGCTGGTTCTGCCCCTGGCTGTCGCCCCCTGTTTTGCTCGCCCTCAGCCGGGTGGGCAGCAGCGTCCGCGGTTTGAAAATAATCAGCAGCCACATCTGGGCATCTGGTTACAGCGGCATGGAAATCTGTCTCCCGCAGAGCAGGAAAAAGCCCTGCAAAGGGAACCTGGCTTCAACCGGCTGAGCCCGGAGACCCAGCAAAAACTGGTCGAGCGCCTGCGGCAGCTCAACCGGATGCCCCCCAACCAGCGCCAGCGTGCGGTGGACCGCATCGAGGCTTTGGAGCATTTAAGCCCACAAATGCGGCAGCAAGTGCGGGCCTCCTTCCAGGATTTTCGTAGCCTGCCCCCGGACCGGCAGCGGATGGTCAGGAAGGCCTTTCGCGATCTGCGCGAGTACCCGCCCGAACAGCGCCAGGCGATGATGAACTCGAACCAGTTTCAGGCTCAATTCACACCGCAGGAGCGCAGCATGCTGGGTAATATTCTCGCCGTGGAGCCATACGAACCGGTGCACGGCTCAGGCCTGGGCAATGACGGGCTGGAGTACGGCCGATAGACATCGCGTGTAGCATGGCAAAGAGTTTGCCATGCCTTCCTTTTCAGCCCGTTCCTTCTTTCAGCTCTTCACGATCGGATTGCTCATAAGCCCGATCACTTTGTTCCCCCAGGCAGACCTCAAACAGCAGTTCCAAAACCCTCCGGCTGAATTTCGCCCCATGGTCCGCTGGTGGTGGTTTGGCATCGCGGTGGAAAAGGGCGAGCTGCTTCACGAATTGCAGCAGATGAAAGCGGACGGCATCGGGGGAGCCGAGCTTGCATTCGTCTACCCCCAGGTGCTGGACGACCCGGCCAAGGGCCTCAGAAATTATCCCTTCCTCTCGCCGGAGATGCTTGACTGCGTGCACTACGCGCAGCAGGAAGGGCGCAAGCTCGGACTGCGCATCGACGTCACCATGGGAAGCGGCTGGCCCTATGGCGGCCCAGCCACCACGCTCGCCGAAGCGGCAGGCCGGCTGCGCGTCGCGGAACTCCCAATCCCTGCTGACAGCTCGGCGATCACCCCTCCGGCGTTGGCAGAAGGCGAAAGCCTGGTTTCCGCCTCCATCGCCGACGCGCTGCCGGGTTCTACCTGGGACGCTGCATCGGCAAAGCCTTTGCCGATTTCGAGCACGGCCATTGCTCCGGCGGGCACGGCTCGCGTCGCTCTCTTCTTTATCGCCGGCCACACCGGGCAAGTGGTCAAGCGGGCCGCCGTTGGAGCGGAAGGCTGGGTGCTCGACCCCTTCAGCCACCAGGCGGTCGAAACCCACCTGAAATCTGTCGGCGCACCATTGGTACGGGCCTTCGGCGACACTCCGCCCTACGCGGTGTTCTCCGATTCGCTGGAAGCCTATGGAGCCGACTGGACGGCGAACCTCCCCGCTGAATTCAAGCGCCGTCGCGGTTACGATCTGCTGCCTCATCTGCCCGAATTGGTCGCCGGGGGAACTCCCTCTGCAGAGACCGCTCGCCACGACTGGGGAAAGACACTCACGGAATTGGTTGATGAGAACTACGTAACGCAAATTAATGAGTGGGCGGTCGCACACCACACCAGGTTTCGTTCGCAGACCTATGGAGAACCGGCGGTCAGCTTCTCCAGCCAACGACTCGCGGCGCTGGCAGAGGGAGAAAGCTCCCGGTGGCGGCAGTTCTCAACGTTACGTTGGGCGACGTCTGCCAACCACGTCTTCGGCAACAATGTCAGTTCGGGCGAATCCTTCACCTGGCTCCACTCGCCCGTCTTCCGCGCCACGCCGCTCGATATGAAGGCGGAGGCCGACATTGACTTCATCAGCGGAGAGAACCTGCTCATCTTCCACGGATGGCCCTACTCCCCACCCCAGGTGGGAGAGCCGGGCTGGTCGCTCTACGCTTCCGCTGTCTTCAACGACCACAATCCCTGGCATCCTGTGATGCCCGACGTCGACCGATACATTCAGCGCATCAGCTTTCTGCTCCGCCAGGGCCAGCCCGCTAACCAGGTCGCGCTCTTGCTGCCGACCGATGATGCCTGGGCGTCCTTCTCTCCGGGGAAGGTAACCGTAACTGGTGTAATGGACAGCCTCATCTCTCCGCGGCTGATGTCCACGATTCTTTCTGCCGGCTACAACATCGACTTCATCGATGCCGATGCCATCGACTCCGTCGGGCTTGGCTCCCACTCCATCCTGCTGCTTCCGCCAACCGGCCGGATTCCGGCGGCGACGTTTGGCAAAATCAACGCGTGGGTCGCAGCCGGAGGCAAGGTTATCTGCGTAGGCCGCGCGCCCTCTGTCGATCCCGAGGGGAAAACCAATTCGCAAATCACGGCCCTCTCGCGTCAGCTCTTTGACCCTGGGAAACCGGGCTTCGTTGCCGACGAATCGGGGCTGACTGAAGCCCTGCATCAGGCCGCTACTCCTGACCTGCAGCTCACCTCGGACCAGGAGGCCATTGGCTTCATCCGGCGCGCGCTGCCCGCGGCCGACGTCTACTTCGTGGCCAACACCAGCAACCACACGATCCAGACAACGGCCAGCTTCGGCACCGGCCACAAATATGGCGAGCAATGGGATCCGGACACCGCCCGCTCCAGCGCTGTTCCAATCCGCGAAGTCAACTTGAAGCTTGCTCCCTACGAGTCGGGCGTCTTTGTTTTTAGCAACGCTCCATCTCAATCTGTTGCTGATCACGAGACCGAATCGCAAATTGCCGATCTAAGCGCGGATTGGCAACTGCGGTTTGCCGGCACCAACAAAACCGAATCCCAAGCGACCCTCACCGACTGGATCGCTGATCCCGAAACCAGGTTCTACTCCGGAGAAGTTGTCTATACTCGCGAGTTCAACCTCACCAACCGGCCCTCAGCATCTACCTACTTGCAGGTGGACGGTGGAACTCCCCTTCCCATGCCGACGGCCGCCGAAGACCGCCCGCATCTGTTGCCAAATGGCATGCCGGACCCACGCGTCACGCTTCCTGGACCCGGGATGCAGGCTTACTACGATGCTCCGGTCCGCGAAGCCGGCGTCGTCTTCATCAATGGAAAACGCGCCGGGGCGCTGTGGCATCCTCCTTACCGCCTCGACGTGACCAGCTATCTGCAGTCAGGCCGGAACCGGATTGAGATCCACGTTTACAACACGGCCATCAATGCCTGGGCTGCGCAGCCGCCCCACGACTACAAGCCGCTGATCGCGAAGTATGGCGATCGATTCCAAATGCAGGACCTGGACAAGGTCTACCCTGTACCTTCTGGTCTGCTCGGCACAATCCACCTAGTTCAATAGCCGCTTTACAGCTTGCGGAAAAACTCTTATACGAAGGGCACGGCTTCAGCCGTGTCCCCATGACCCTGCGGCTCACCCAAGGTGATGAAAACCAGGTGGTGTTATTGAAGGGGACGGCCTTCAGGCCGTCCATTACTGCTTTTGCAATGACCTCGGCTTTAGATGGGATGAGACGGCTGGCCTCACCGGAAGCTAAGCTTTCGATACGCACTCAAGGGTGCAAAGGAGACCAGCCATTAAGAAGATTAGCAAGAAGCAGGGTTATGTGACAGCGGCGCCGAGTCAACCGTTGCCGGTAGTGGGTTTGGATCTGGGCGACCGTTACAGCCATTACTGCATGTTGTCCAACCGAGGAGAGTGGATGGAAGAGGGTCGGATACAAACCACCGTAGCAGCCCTGAAGAAGCATTTCTGGGGTGAGCCGCGAATGCGGATAGCGCTGGAAGCCGGGACCCATTCACCCTGGGTGAGCCGGTTGTTGAAGAGCTATGGTCACGAGGTGATCGTAGCCAACCCGCGCAAGATCCCCACCCTCACCGGCAGCGAGAGCAAGAACGACCGCAACGATGCCGAGCAGTTAGCACGGATGGCGGCCTTCGATCCCAAGCTGCTGCACCCGATCGAGCACCGCAGCCTGGAGCGCCAGCAGGACCTGAACCTGATCCATACCCGCAGCGTGCTGGTGCGCGCCCGGACGATGCTGATCAATTCCGCGCGTGGGCTGGTCAAGAGTGGCGGCGAACGACTGCCCGCTTGCAGCCCCGAGGCATTCCCGGAGAAGGCGCCGGCGGCGGTGCCGCCGGCGCTGAAAGCGGCCTGTGGGCCTCTGCTGAAACAGATCGCGCAGATGAACCGGGCCCTGGATGGGATGGACAAGCAGATTGCGGGCCTGGCTAAGAAATATCCGGAGATCACGCTTTTGCGTACCGCCCCCGGGGTAGGTCCGGTGGTGGCGGCCTGCTATGTGTTGACGCTGGGCAATCCGGAAGCGATGGAAACCAACCGCCAGGCCGGGGCCTACCTCGGCCTCAGACCCAGCCAGCAACAATCTGGCGCCTGTGACCCGCAATGCGGGATTACCAAGACCGGCAACAGCTACCTGCGCAGTTTGCTGGTGCAGTCGGCACAGTACATTCTGGGCCGTTTTGGCCCAGACTCGGAGCTGCGCCGCTGGGGCCTTAAGCTTGCCGCCTGCGGCGGCAAGCGAGGCAAGAAGCGCGCCATCGTTGCCGTAGCCCGCAAGCTGGCCGTGCTCTTGCTTAGCATGTGGCGCAACGGCAAGAAGTTTGAACCGTTTCCTCAGTCGGCGACCCAGTTAGCTAAGGCCGTCTAAACCCCTCCCCTAACCAGCAGCACAAGGAACAGAACAGAGTTTGTTGCCGACGAATCCATCTCGAGTTTGGGTGACTGCGCTCAGCGGCTTGGCCATCAAAGGCCGCGCTTTAGATAGCAGCCCCAATTCATCTTCATCGGACACCATCAAGCACCGAGTCTTTGGCGACTCACCTCGAGTGCGTATAGAAGTCCGAGATGAATCTTCCTCAAGGTCCTTGTCGTCCCAGCAACCGCAAAAAGCAACAGCAAAAACAAAAACGCCTAATAATACAAAAACAAGGGGGGAATTCCCTTGATTTCCTCAGCCGTCTCATAGAAGCCGCTGAGGGACAGCTTTTCACCTATAGATGAAATGAAGGTGGTTTTCGACTGTGCCGTAAATGTACTGCGCG
Source organism: uncultured Acidobacteriaceae bacterium (assembly GCA_963834205.1). Classification (GTDB taxonomy): domain Bacteria; phylum Acidobacteriota; class Terriglobia; order Terriglobales; family Acidobacteriaceae; genus PALSA-350. The sequence continues at coordinate 8,534 of CAWIBI010000009.1, forward strand.
GGGAGCGGCCTCTAGAGTCTGCGTGAAAACTCGGATTATCCAGCCCAGCAGGGGCGACCTGAACTCCAGACCTGTCCAAATTAGGTTTTTGAAGCAAGGGACGAATCGGGATCAACTCCTGATCCAGGCGCAGAAATCGCATTAACCGCAGGTCCCTCCACTACGCTGCGCTCCGGTCGGGATGACAATTTTGTTGCAAATCGGCAGTTGTCGTGAGAAATCATCGATTTCAAAACAAATTTGTCATCCCGACCGGAGCGTAGCGTAGTGGAGGGACCTGCGGTTAATGGCTTCGTTTTCAGTGGTCCCAAAGTAGGGAACCTGATCTGGCTTTCTCGCTAATTTGGACAGCTCTGCCTGAACTCAGCCCAGGACGCAGTCCGAAGGACGGGTTCCGGGGTTAGGCGGTGAGCAATGTATCCCAGGACTGCGTCCTGGGCTGAGTTCAGGTCGCCCCTGCGGGGCTGGATTCGCAAATCCCAGTTCTCACGCAGACTCTAAAAGCCCTCAATGGCCACGGCTCGGTGGCACGGCTGAAGCCGTGCCCTTCGTAGAAAGCGTTTTTCCGCAAGCGCTTCAGGCCACCACCTTATATATGAGAGGCTGCGCAGGGGGCGGCTCGCCACTCAGGGTGAAACAGCGGCTGAGGATCTCGATCGCGGCCTGCGCTCGCGCATCCTGCTCCACATAAACGGTAAAGAGGGTTTCGCCGGCGGCGACGTAATCGCCAATTTTCTTGTGGGTTTCCACGCCTGCGTGGGCAGAGACGGCTTCCCCGGGCACGTTCCTGCCGGCTCCTGAGCGCTGGACAGCCCAGCCTACCTGGTCGCAATCGACCACCGATAGAAAGCCCGCCGACGGGGACTTTACCGGGTACTGATGAGGGGGGCGATGCAGCGATTGGGGACTATCAAACCAATCCAGGTCGGCGCCCTGGGCGGCCATCATGCAGCGAAGCTTCGCCAGGGAAAGACCGCTGTGTAACAGGTCTTCGGCAAGCTGGAGGCCGTCCTCCGGGTTCTGCACTTTGCCGCCCAGGAAAAGCATCCACCCGGCCAGCGCAAGCGAAAGCTGTCGCAGATCTTCGTTGAGCGGGTGGCGCTGGTTGCGCAGAAGCTCGACGGATTCGACGATCTCCGCTGCATTGCCGGACATGCGGCCGAGGGGTTGATTCATGTTGGTGATGAGTGCGGCGGTTTTGGTGCCGGCGGCGTTTCCGGTGGATACCATCAGCTCGGCCAGGTGGTTGGCCTCCGACTCCTGCTTCAGGAAGGCTCCCGAGCCTCTCTTGACATCGAGCACTAACGCGTCAAGACCAGCCGCGAGCTTCTTGCTCATGATGGAGGCGCAAATAAGAAAGGGACTCTCGACGGTTCCGGTGCGGTCGCGTAGCGAGTAGAGGGTTCGGTCGGCGGGGACCAGCCATTCGGTCTGGCCTACGATCGAGAGGCCACAGGAGGTGAGGACGGCGAGTAGCTCCTCCTCTTGCAGATGGGTTCGGTAGCCCCGGATGCTCTCCAGCTTATCGAGCGTGCCGCCAGTGTGACCGAGGGCCCGGCCGGAGATCATGGGCACATAAAGGCCGGCCGCAGCCACGATAGGGGCCACCAGGAAGGAGGTCTTGTCTCCCACTCCACCGGTGGAATGCTTATCCACCTTGGGCGCGGGGAGGCCGCTAAAGTTCAAGACGGCGCCCGAATCGCGCATGCGGATGGTGAGGCTGTGCAACTCGGCGGCATTGAGGCCCCTCCAGAAGACAGCCATGAGCCAGGCCGAAAGCTGATACTCGGGAATGGTGTTGGCCGCCGCTCCCGTGACCAGGAATGAGATCTCGGCGTCAGTCAGAACCCCGCCGTCGCGCTTCTTGCGGATCAGATCAACCACGTGCATGCAGCAGCTTCTCCTGGTCTCATTACAGCATTTTCACTTCTGGTAACCACTGCGCGGGGGTAGGTGTCATTACTCCATGCAACCAGAAGGCGACGGGCTGTGACTCAAGAACCATAGCGGATTCCGGCAGAAGAAGTATGCTCTTTTCAAGCGGCGATTCTCTCACAGCTATTCATCGATTTCTTCGGGGGAGGGATTCAATGAGCAGATTCGGGGAGAATCGCCGTAACAGTTTCGGTCGCATCCTTTGCGACAGCCCGCTTCACCTCCCGTTCCTTCGGTAACCTCTCCTATTCGCAGATTCCTTGAGGAAGGTGCGCGATAAGCCCCCTGAGCTACCCTTATGTTCCTGTGCGTTGTGAAGCATTGCTGGAGATATAGATTCGATTGGCGGCCGTGTGGATATGGGGGGGAAATAATTGTCGCGGCGCCAGTGGGGAGAGGGACGCTTTCATCTGTGTCGCATGCGGATTGAGAGAGCAACAGCTCCCTCCACGGCGGACGAAAGACCCTACACCATTGTCTCGCAGTTATCAATAGCAAAACCTTCGAATTCTTACTCGAAGGTTTTGCTATTTAACTGGCAAATTCTTCCCATATTCAAACGTTATGCCGGGCCGATAAGCTTGAGCTGGTCAGAGTCTAGATTCGTTTAGGCTGGTCGACGACTGAAACGATTTCGATTGCTGACTTACGGGCGGTTTAGGCTGGCAGCAAATGCTAAGTCAGGATGGCGAAGCCCTGCCCTGAGTGCTGACGAACTCAGGTTTCCTCTCACCCCTCCTTTTTTTGGGGCCACGTTGCGGATGAAGAGGCATGCTTATCACACGAACCGTATCCCCTGTCCGGTCACAATCCTGTGAGCAAGACGCTCGCAGGTGGTTTGCCGTTGTCACGACGCCGCAGCACGAAAAGGCCGCGGTGAGGCACCTCGACTTCTCCGGGGTCGAGACATTCCTGCCGACCTACGAATCTCCCCGCATCTGGAAGAACCGGCAGAAGGTCACACTGCAACTACCCCTGTTTCCCACCTACCTCTTTGTACGCATCGATCACCGGGACCGCGCGAAAGTTCTGCGGGCTCCGGGCGTGCGGCAGCTCGTCGGCACCAGTCGCGAGCCACTTCCCTTACCCGATCGTGAAATAGAATTCCTGCGCACCAGCCTATGCGAGCAACGGGCGGAGCCCTACCTCGGGCTCGTGGTCGGCCAGCGAGTCCGGATCAAGAGCGGACCGATGCAGGGTGTGGAAGGCTGCCTGGTCCGAAAGAATAGCGAATGGCGTTTCGTCCTTACAGTAGAGGTCATTCACCACCACGTAGCCGTGGAGGTCGATGCCTCGACCCTGGAGCCAATCGTTCACTGAAGTGCAACGTGGATGTCGATGAACCAGAAAAGCTCGCTTCTTCGTAGTCGGTCCCTTGAGATCAGAGACATGGATTTCACCACACATTGGTCTGCAGCATCTCCCTCCCCTCGCACGCCTCTTCGCGGGTCTGCGGTGGCTCGCATTGGGGTGGGCCATGCTTTGATCGACAATTGCTCGTCGCAGCAGGTCTGCGCGTCGATCATCGCGCATGCGCAGAACCAGGGTAAGCCGGCCTACGTGCTTACTCCCAACGCGCAACATATTGTTTTGCTGGAAAAGGAGCGGCGGCTGCAGGAGATTTACGATCGCGCCGACCTGGTCATCCCCGACGGAGTTTCGCTGCTGATCGCAGCCCGCCTCTATGGCCGTTCGCTGCAGCAGCGCATTGCCGGCGTCGACCTCTTCCGGGCGTTGTGCGGTCTCGCCGCCGAAGCCGGCCTGCGTGTCTTCCTGCTGGGGGGCCGGCCGGGGTCCGCAGAGCTGGCCGCGATCAACCTCAAGAGCGACTACCCGGGCTTGCAGTGCACAACCTATTGCCCTCCCCTGGGCTTCGAGCAAAACGCGGACGACCTGCAGCGTACCGCGGATGCGATCACCGCGGCACAGCCCGACATCCTGTTTGCCGCATTCGGCGCGCCCAAACAGGAGTATTGGATTTATCAGCACGGTCTGCAACTCTCGGTTCCGGTGTGTATCGGGGTGGGAGGCTCGTTCGAGATCGTGGGCGGCATCGTTCCTCGTGCCCCAATGTGGGCGCAAAACATCGGCTGCGAGTGGCTCTACCGGCTGTGCCTGGAACCGCGCCGGATGTGGCGCCGCTACCTCATCGGCAATTTGCAGTTCGCAGCGATTGTTCTCCGCCAGCGTATCCGGCGTTTCTTCCTCGACACCTTCGTACACTTGGTGAACGAGGACCGCTTTGGGGCGGAGCTGAGCGAGATCACGCTGCCCCAGAACAACAAGCCCAGCGAAATCCGATCCAGCATCGCCACTCACGAGATCGAGGGTCTCACGGGCGCGCCATGAGAATGAGCCGGCGCCACGCGCAAATCGATCGTCAATAGTTCCGCGCAGGAACTCTAACCTGAGGAGAAATGATGCCTATTAAGAATGACCTCATGCTGAACCCTGGGATTATCTCCGCAACGCCGGCACCGGTTGCCGTGCGGCACGAGATGACCATTCAGGACCTGTGGAAAGTGCTCTCGCGGCGTCAGTGGATTGTTTTTGGATCCCTGCTTTTCTGCATCGCAGCCGGCGCGACCTTGTTCGCGATCGCCACCCGCTTTTATAAGGCTTCGGCGCAGATCCAGGTGCAAAAGGAGGCCGCCGACGCGTTGAGCATGGACAACATGCTCGGTCCCGAGTCCCAAACCGACGCGGTGGACTCGAACATTACGCTGCAGACGCAGGCACAAATCCTGCAGTCGGATTCGCTGGCGCTGCAAGTGGTGCGGGAGCTGAACCTGGAGAAGAGCCCCGACTTTCGGTCCAGATTCAATCCCATTGGGTGGGTCATGGGCCTGGTTGCGCCGGCCGGCATCCCGGACCCGAAAAATGTGCCTTTGGAAGAGGCCCCGGGCCGCCGTTCCCGGGCGGTTACGGTCTTCGAATCCCATCTTTCGGTGAAGCCCATGTCGGGTACTCGTCTCATCGACGTCGCGTATCTGAGCACCGATCCGCGGACGGCCGCGGCAGTTGTCAATCAACTGGTGCAGGACCTTATTGAATACAACTTTCAGATCCGCCACAACGCGACCCGGGAGGCGAGTGGGTGGCTGGGAAAGCAGCTTTATGACCTGCGCAAGCAGAGCGAAGATCTGCAGGCAAAAGTGGTCGAGCTCCAACGGGACGCCGGAGTGTTTACGTCTGGCCAAGCAGACAGCCAGGGGCGCGATCAGGCGTTCGCTCCCGCACTGGACCGTTTGCAGCAGGCAACCACCCAGTTGGAACAGGCGCAGTCTGCCCGGATCATGAAGGGTGCGTTGTACGAGGCGGTAAAGGATGGGGACCCGGAGCTGATCTCAGGGCTTGCGGGAAACGGCATGCTTAGCGGTGCGTCGTCGAGCGTGGCTGGCTCGCTCACCCTGCTGCAGAGCCTGCGCGGGGAGGAAGCGCAGACGCAGGCCAAATTGAATGAACTCTCCGCCAAGTTCGGGCCGGGTTATCCAAAGCTGGCCGAGTTGCAGTCTAGCCTGGAGAGCACACAGAAGTCCATCCACGCTGAGGCCAACAGGATCGCCGGTCGCGTACGTAATGATTATCAGGTAGCGCAGCAGATCGAGGACAAAGATCGGGCGGTTTATCTTGATGAAAAAAGCCACGCCGAAGCCCTAAACGACAAAGCCGTTGAGTACCAGGTCGCAAAGCAAGAGGCAACCCAGAGCCGAACCTTATACGAAAACCTTGTGGGCCGTATGAGGGAGGCGGACCTAGTCGCCGGACTGCGCTCCAGCAACATCACGCTGGTGGATCCAGCTCGCGTGCCGGCCAGACCGACCAAGCCAAACTTGATTATCTACGCAGCCGGTTCGATCGTGGGCGGGCTTTTTCTTGGAGTATGCGGGGCGCTGTTCCGCGATTCGACCGACAACCGAATCCAGGAACTCGGCGAGATGGAGATGCTCTTCGCCGAAGCTTCCATCGGTTTGCTGCCCTACCACAAGACGCGAAAGGCACTGAAGCGGGGAATTGATGTGAGTGGCTCCTTGCGATCGCCTTCTACTTTGAGGTCGCCAGACTCCATCGTTGCGGCATCTGAGCCGCGAGCTCCCTACACAGAAGCACTGCGCGTGCTGTGCACCACCCTGATGCAGGGCGGACAATGGCGGGGGGGGCCCAAGGTCATCCTGGTCACCAGCTCGGTATCCGGCGAAGGCAAGAGCATGCTGAGCGCCAACCTGGCGGCGGTCTATGCGCAGCGGCGCAAGAAGGTTCTGCTGGTAGATGGCGATTTGCGCACTCCAGTGCTACACCGCCGCTTGAACCTGGATTCCAGCCGGGGGCTTAGTTCGCTGCTGACGTCTGACAACGTTGACGACGTAACGCAACTGCCGGTCGTTCCCCTGGATGAACTACCCGGTCTCCACGTGATGCCCGCTGGTCCACTTCCCGATTATCCTGCCGAGTTGCTGGCCTCCGATGAGCATGGCGGAGGCGGTGCGCATCTGGCGAGAGGACTATGACTACATCATCATCGATGGCGCGCCGATACTGCCGGTAACCGACTCCGCCCTGCTCAGCCGGTATGCGGACTTCACGCTCGTGGTGGCCCGCCACAACATGACCGACCGCCGATCGCTGGAGCGAACCTGCCAGGTCTTGCGGTCACAAGGGGTCTATCAGATGGGCCTGCTTCTTAACGGAGTCAAGGTTTCCGGTGGAGATCATTACAAGTATTACGGCTATAAACAGTTTTCCTACTCGGGGAGTGACGCACATGCGTAGACATCAATCGATTAGAGCAGTTTCGCAATTACTGTGGCCTAGTAAAGATCGCGAGGTGTGGTTTTCCTTGAGAGAAAACCACGAAAAGGCCTACTGCTCCCCGGATTTCCTGCCTCGTGCCGCTAGCCGAGAGAAGTGGTGTGCGGCTTTCTTCGCGGAAAGCCGCATGCAGTTCGGTGGCCCCACAAAGCTCCACAGGAAATCCGGGTTCGGTCTACACCAATTGCGAAACTGCTTTACCGCCTGTTTTCTTCTCGGGGTACTTGCAATGCCGTCATTGGCGCAGCAGGAGAGCCTGCTGATCGGACCGGGAGACCTAATCCAAGTAGATGTAATGGATACCCCCGAGATGGAGCAACAGGTGCGCGTAACTGACGACGGGAATGCTCCGCTCGCCTACATTGGAAGCATCCATGTAGCCGGCCAGACACCTGCCGCCGCCGCGGCAATGATCCAAACGGCACTGATAGAGAAGAAAGTCATGCGGAAGCCGGAAGTGACCGTCAGGATGACGGAGATGGCCACGCAGGATGTGTCCATCCTTGGCCAGGTGCACACGCCGGGTACTTACTCCATCACTACTCCGCAAACAATTTTGAAAGTGCTTTCTCTCGCGGGCGGCCTGACCGACTCGGCCGATCGCAACGTGACAGTCAAGCGGCAAAAATCAGGGGAGCAACTCAAGTACTACGTATCTAATAACGCGGAGCAGGCCTTGTCGGATGTCGTGATGGTCTACCCCGGCGATACCGTTCTGGTAGCGCGGGCGCCAATGGTCTACATCATGGGTGACGTAAACCGGCCAGGCGGCTACGTAGTCGCCACCAATGATGCACACTTGAGCGTGCTGCAAGCGATCGCCATGGCCGGGTCTGCCAATAAGACCGCGGTGCAGTCGCGCGTTCGACTCATCCGGACCACTGAAAATGGAAAGGTCGAGTTGCCCGTCCACCTGGATGCAATTCAAAAGGGTAAGCAGCCAGACATAATGCTCCAACCGAACGACATTGTTTATGTGCCGTTTAGTTGGATGAAGAATGTCGCGATGAGCAGCTCCTCCATCGGAGCGTCTACAGCCGGGGCCGCGATCTACCTGGTGCATTGATGCGGTGTGCCCTCGGAGCACGGCGTTAGCCGGCTGTTGAGACTGCGAAGGCCGACTCGGCGAAGGAAACAGGCATGATGCCTATCCAGTATGTTCGAACGTTGCTCGCGTCCACTTTTGTGTTCGTGGTGCTGCCCGATCCAACCAGCGCGATGCGCCTTCCAGCTATCAGCGTCGCCACAAGTTTGCACCTGCAAGCTGGCGCAAGTCTGGGAAAGTTCCATGTACCGCCGGAAAAAATGGGGGGCTATGCCTCACGATGGTAAGTCCTAACTACCCTCGCGCTGCGGGGGATCTGCAGACGGAATCTACCGTCGTTGTCCAGGTTGTTATCTTGAGAACCGGTAGGGTCTCTCCGATGAGGGTCGTCTCCGGATCTCCCGTGTTCGATGCTGAGGCCATGAACGCAGTACGCCTCTGGCGATACAGGCCGTTTGTTCGGGACGACGAGCCCGTCGATGTGACAACCGAGATCCAAGTAAGCTTCAAGCCCGGAGCGCCCGGCGGGATTATCACCCACCCCAATAAATAAGCGCCTTACGGCCGTTTTCCGTAAAGCGACAACAGTGGGAAATTTCACTCTGAACGGGAGCGAGTGCGCTTGGCCTTAACCAGGACATCGGAGGTGAAAAGGAAAAAGATCCTATTGGTGGACCTGGGCGCCCCGATGGGGGGTGTGGAGTACTATATCGAGACGCTATCGGGCATGCTGCGGGAACACGCGACTCTGGTTTCGCTTTGCGTACTGCCTGAATTGGCTTTGCGCCTGCGCAGCCTGGGGGTAAAGGTCTTCATGATTCCGGCCTTTTCCCGGTTCAAAGCTCTTCGATTCCTGCTTGCACTGGGATTGTTCCCTATCATCACGCTGCGCGAAAATGTGCAGATCGTCCTTGTCAACGGGTTCCTGGAATCGGCTCTCTTGATACCCGCGCGCCTTCTGGGATGTGAGGCAATTTACGCTCGGCACGGCCCGTTTGAGGATGACCTCTATAAGTGGTACGAGAGCCCGGCCCGCTATTTTCCCCGTCTGACGTCTCGTCTTTGCGTGCGTCTCGCTTCCCACGTGGTCTGTGTCTCCGAGGATGTAGGAAAGTGCGTGCAGAAGATAGTTCCTGAGGAACGCACAAGCGTAATTCCGCTTTGGATGCCATCCATGCCGCCTTACCGTGCAAGGAAAAGCCCACTGACCCTTCCTGCACATGTTCTCTTTGTGGGTCGTCTGGAACGCTACAAGGGGCTTTATCTCTTATTGGAAGCGCTGCGAGGAATTCCTGATGTGAGGCTGACCGTGGTCGGGGACGGAGGGTACCGTCAACAGCTGGAACGGCTCGCAGAGGGAATCAACGTTCGTTTTGAAGGCTTTCAATCACATCCGGCAAAATACTATGCCGAGGCGGATATCTTCGTGATGCCTTCGCTGGGACCTGAGGGGTTTGGGATCGTCACAATGGAAGCGATGGCGCACGGTTTACCCTGCATCGTCAGTGATCTCGCGGTAAACCGAGAGGTCACGGGCAATGGAACAGCAGCAATGCTCTTTCGCAGCGGTAGCGTGGAGGACTTGAGGGACAAGCTGCAGGCACTCATCGGCAATGCCTCACTTCGTTCAGCCTATTCGGCAGCCGGCTATCAACGAGTAGAAAAGTTTTACACCTCTGATACCGCCCTTAAGTCCTATCTATGGGCGTTCGGCTTGTAAGTAGCCGGCAACCCCACGTCTCTGTTCGCAGTTTGCTCTCCGCCACCAAGATTCAAGGAGACTCCCCCACTGCCATGCCACGATTTAGTTTGATCATTCCAACCCTGGAGCGCACGGCGGAACTCGCTGAGCTCCTGGCATCTATCATCGATCAGAAGCGAGCCGACATCGAGATCATTCTGGTTGATCAAAACCAGGACTCGCGCATAACGCCACTGGTGAAAGCGCTGCCCGGCGATTTAGGCGTTTTGCACTTGCGGGCGGAGGAGCGGAATGTCTCAGCAGCACGCAACATGGGCATGGATGCTGCCTCGGGCGAGATTATCGCCTTTCCGGACGACGATTGTTACTACCCACCTGATCTGCTAAACCAGGTAGACGCGTGGTTCAGGGGGAATCGGAATTACGCCGTGCTGGCCGTGGGCGCTCTCGATCATGAAGGTGTAGCCAGCGGGAATCGTTGGCTACAGAGTGCCTGTGACATCGGCCACCTGAACGTGCTGCGGACCACATTCTGTTCGAGTCTCTTCATCTCTGAACCGGCACGTAGCCGGGAAGTGCGCTTTGATCCGAAGCTCAACCGCGGCGAAGAAACGGACTTTATCTTGCGCTTGCTGGCCACCGGACTTCGGGGCCGATTCGACCGAAAGTTCCATATCCAACACCCACGTCGGGACATGTTGAGCGGGACGGTGTCCCGGGCGAGGGCTGTTAGTTATGGTGCGGGCATGGGCCGCCTGGTACGACGGCATTCCCTGCTGATGTTGTGGTTTGGGCTACTCACTTATGATATAGCGCGCGCGCTTCTGGTTTCGGCACGCGGTCAATTTGTCAACGCCGGATTTTGTTTCGCCCATGCCGAAGGGCTGTTCCGGGGTTTCGTTCTCCCAGAATCGAACTATGAGTAAGGGATACCGGACGGAAGCTATGAACAGACGTTCCTTTTTGTGGGGTGCGGCCGCGCTGTTGGGCGGAACGAGCAGGCTGGCATCGTCGCAAGGCACGCCAGCACAAGTTCCGGATACTTCAGCACTGAAGCGGGCCGCGCAACAGAGCGGGAAGATCCTAGGCATGTACATCGTCGGACACGATCTGCAGTTCGATCCGACAGCATGCGCTATTATTGCCAACAGCTTCTCGATGATTGCCGATGGCAATGACCTCAAGTTTGCCAACCGCCTGCGTCCTACTCCGGAGACCTATAACTTCGGCCCTGGCGACTATGTCGTGAACTGGGCCGCCAGCCATGGCCTATTATTTCGCGCTCATTGCCTGATTTGGTGGAATGCCCTGCCCGACTGGTTTCAGTCCTATGTGACCTCCGCAAACGCGCAGCAGGTCATGACTGACCATATCAGTGCCGTGGTGAAGCATTATGCAGGTAAGATTTACTCGTGGGACGTGGTGAATGAGCCAATTCACAACGATCGCCCGGATGGGCTACGGCGCAAGCCATGGCTCGATTTCATAGGACCGGAGTACATCGACATCGCATTCCAAACGGCGCATGCCGCCGACCCAAAGGCACGCCTTGTGCTAAACGAGTGCTATATCGAACATGACACGCCGGCCGAGATTGGAAGGAGGGCTGCCCTTCTTGCTCTGGCCTCTCGGCTGAAAAAAGCCCGTGTTCCTATTTCCGCTATCGGCATCCAAGGACATCTCCGGGGAAATACTCCACTGGATAAGCCTGGTATGACCACGTTTCTCAAGCAGGTTCAGGACCTCGGCCTGGAAAGCATGATTACGGAGCTCGATGTCGATGACGTGGACGTACCCGGATCACTCATTGATCAGACAGCGGCTAGCAAGTACGGCGAATTCATCGATCTCGTGGGGCCGTTCGTTAAAGTAATCACCTTCGAGGGTCTGAGAGACGATCCGAGCCTGCCGAAGAGATCCGACGGTCTTCCGCATCGGCCGAATCTGCTGGGCGCCCGGTATGAACCGACACCCGCGTATAGCGCGACAGTGAAAGCATTGATGACCTTGCCAAGGGGATGAGGGAAAACCCAAGGTTACGCTACAGGGCAGTTAATCGTTAAATTCAGGGCTGAAGCAGATATGCTAAGCAGAAACGCCAGCAGCGAAGAACGAAGTGACAATTTTACTCACCTTGTCCTGACCAGGTTCAACGTCGTTACCACCTTCGCTCCGGCGGCCAAGGGAATAGAGGAAGCATGGCTAAGGGATCGCGTTGCCTTATTCATGAAATACTGCTTCCCATCGATCACGGGCCAAAAGGGAGCCCGATTTCATTGGCTGGTTTTTTGTAACGCGGAAAGCCCGACGTGGTTCAAGAAGCACATGGCGAGTCTGGCCAAGTTCTTGACGCCGATCTATGTTGAAGGTCTAGCGACAAATGAGGTGGTTGCTCGCAAGGTCAAAGAGAGCGGCTATGTCGTAACTCCCTACTTGATTACAACCAGGTTGGACAACGATGATGCTCTGGCAAAGGACAATCTGGCGTTGGTGCAACGCGCTTTCAAGCAGCAGGAGCGGGAGTTCGTCGTGTTTCCTTTAGGACTGCAGCTTTTTAGGGGGCGCCTGTATGGCCTCTACTGGTTCGATGCCCCATTCTTTTCATTGATCGAAAGAGTCGGAGGTTCTGGCGATTTTACGACTGTTCTGTGCATGCGCCATGGTGATCTCTATAATAAGGAAAACCGGGTTCTCAGGCTCTGGCACACATCGCAGTGGCTGGAGGTCATCCATGCAAATAATGCTTCCAATTCTTTGAGAGGGTGGCCCAAGGTTTTTAGCCGGGCACATCCCAATTACCCCTGGCTCGGAACAGAGGGCGTGGAAAAGGATACATTCATCGAGCGAGCAACTTTTGCCTCGCAGCGGGTGCGTCGCCGCTTACGCCGAATGTTTGCAACGAATTGAAGCCTGACCCGGCCCGGAGCTTGACCAATAACACCGGCTGGGCGCCGCAAGAGGGCCTACTCGGCACCTCACCAGAACGGATCGACCGATCAGGCGTAGGCCAGTAAGCCGGGCTGACCAGCGATGCATGAATGTCTGGGATTTCCGACACAGAAGGCGAACTAACGGAGGAAGACATGGGGCTAACTGGAAGAACATCAGTTATCCGCTCATTGCTGCCAGAACGTCCTGAGCGGCTATTGGACGTTGGTTGCGGCCCAATCACCTCAGATTACCCCTATGCGGATAAAGCTGTCAGCGTGACTTGCATCGACTGGAATCTCCAGACGCCTCCCTCGCTTCCGTCTAACGTCGAGTGTGTAAACGCGGACTTCACCGCGATCGACCTAGCGAATAACACTTATGATTCTGTCATTGCGGCTGACGTGTTTGAGCACATCCTATTGGAACAAGAGACCTTATTCGTAAGAAAATGCGTTTCGGCGTTGCGGCCAGGCGGTAGTATGGTCATTTCGGTCCCGCATCAGGGAACGTTCGCATACCTTGATCCGTATCAAGTCAAACCCACAATTCATCGCATCCTTGCCCGTCTAGGTTTGTATAAGGGTGTCCACAACGGATGCTGCGATATTCGAAAGGGTCACAAGCACTACTCAGTGGAAGAATTAATTGAGAAGTTTAGCCCTTTACAGGTTTCAAAAGTAGTTTATTTTGGATACTTTTTCGACCCATTAGCCTCATGGGCTGTGGCTTTGTCAAGGGGTTCGGGTCTAATACCCGGCTTCTCCTGGCTGCAGCAAGCTCGCCGCAGAGAGCTTGATCGAGACTATGGGCAGCGTTCATTCAATGTCGCCGTCAGTTTTTATAAACCATAAACGCTACTGAAGATCCATTACCATTACTTCCTCAGCCTGAGTAAGGGTGACGCCGAAAATCGATGAACACTTATAACTCACAATGGAAGCTTGCCGAAGCGCGTGGCCCACGAGGCATTCCCGGCCCTATTTCGTTTCGACTCAGAAAAATCGATAATCCCGCGGTCTCGCCGATTTGGCAGGACCTCCTAACCTGGCTGTTGTTCTGGCCAGTCTTAACGCTGATCGCGAGGCAGACCGTCTATTTTTCTGGGCCTGCGCGGTCCACCGCCAGTTATCAGAATGGCGCCGCGATGGCAGGCCCGCGAGGCTCGCATGAGTACCTGTATGTCCATCTTCTTTTTCTGCTTGGGTTTGTGCTTGTAGGGCATCGGCAGATTTGGACTGCGCTCAAGAGAAACTGGCTCATTCCCGCGATGCTCACCCTTGCGGTGGTTTCAGTACTCTGGTCAGCCAGCCCGCTTATCAGCTTTCAGATTTGGATACAAGTGGGCCTGTGCACATTATTTAGTTGCTACTTGAGCGCTCGATACGACACAGAACGGCTTATGCAGTTCCTGATCTTTATGGGAACGATCGCTGCTCTGCTCAGCATTCTTTTCGCGGTCGCGATACCGTCGTACGGGCATTTTCAAGGCTATGCTCCAGACGCGTGGCAAGGCATCGCCAATCACAAGAATTCACTCGGCGTCAGTATGGCATATTTGCTGACGCCAATATTTTTCACCAATGCTTACAGCCGCGGACGAAAACTTGCGTACAGTGCGATGCTCCTCGTCATCATCTACAAAACCAGATCCGTCGGCGCAATTTGTGACACCGCCGGCATCCTGCTCTTCGTTGCAAGCATAGGCCTCATACGACGACTCCGGGCGCGCGAACTCCGTCTCTTCGTGATATTGGGGACTACGACCGGCCTAGCGGCCTTGGCCCTAGCAGTGCATTTCTGGCCAATCCTGGCAGCAATGATGGGGAAAGATCCTTCGATGACCGGCAGGGCGCCCATCTACGCTGAGGTCTGGCGCTCCCTGATGAAGCACCCGATACTGGGTTATGGCTTCGGAGGATTTTGGTCCTCCGACAATCCTGAGTCTCAGCGCATCAGGCTCGCACTCGCTTGGCCTAACATCGGATACTCTGAAAATGGCATTCTGGAACTGGCCATACAGATCGGGTTTCTCGGGGTTGGCTTAGTCGTCGCGATGATGGTCAAAGCAGTCGTTCAGGGGATACGTCTTCTGCGTTCGACTGACTACTCTCCGCGGGTCGGCTGGTTTCTCACAATTCTGATCCTCGCAGCACTTACTAACATCGACGCGGGATGGCTGCTAACCTGTGACACGCTCGACTGGGTGCTCATCCTGATTGCTTGCATTGGGTTGGGCGCAGAGACACGCCGCACCCGCAACCCTTGCCTCAATTGACAAAGCTACCGAGCGCGGCCGCTTCCGCCGTCGCCCTACACTTGGCATAGAATTAGAGGATTTCCCTAATGCCTAGTACTACCTATCACGTTCTGACCGAAGGCGAGCCATTCTCCGAGTTCCATGGAGGTGCGATCTCACGCTGGGTTGGGAATGTTCTCCGCAATACTTCGAGCTCCGTAGTAGTGTGTCCTTCCGCAGATGCGACGTGGAAATTTTCGCGGGAGTCTATCCTCTCGCTCCGCGATCTGGAGCGTTATAAACGGTTCCGAGGACGCCTTTTCCGGCTGCCATGGTCTTTGCATCGCCTCGTTATACGCAGCATCTTCCGGCCTCTGCTCCGGCGCGTCCGGTCCGGGGACATCGTGTGGATTCACAATCGGCCCGAGTTTGCCATCGCTCTCACCCCGTCTATCCATCGAGCAGGGGCACTCGTTATTCTCCACTTGCACAATTCGCACCTGGTCGATTTTTCTGAAAAGCTTATGCGGCAGGTTCGAGTAGACAGGCTGGTTTTCGTAAGTGAGTTTCTTATGGAGCAGGCCCGCCAGAAGTTCCCCTCGCTTGGCGCCTCGTGTGTGCTTTACAACGGCGCCGATGAAGCGATCTTCTATCCGGCAGCAGATCCACGAAGGAATTCGAACACGCCCACAGTTCTGTTCGTGGGCCGGTTTGTGGAAGAAAAGGGAGTTCACGTTTTGCTCGATGCTATGAAGCTCCTGGAACATCAGGATGTGCCACTTCGGGCAAAAATCGTCGGCTCCTCCAACTTCGGGAGGAACGAGGAAACCGAATATGTCAGACGCCTTAAAGCGAGTTCGCCGGCGACGGTTGAATTCCTTCCATATCGCAGCGGGTCCGCCCTGGCCGAGCTCTTCCGGGAAGCAGATATATTTTGCTCGCCGTCTGTCTGGGAAGAGCCCTTTGGCCTGGTGAACGTCGAGGCCCTTGCTTCAGGCCTGCCGATTGTTAGCACGCGCGGCGGTGGTGTGAAAGAAATACTCGCCGACGGCGGGGGTATCTTAGTGGAGCGCGGATCAGTCGTCGAGCTTGCCTCTGCATTACGGAGGCTAGCAGAGGATCCAGAACTCCGGGCACGTCTTGGCCGGCAGGGCTATGCCGTATTTCGTGAGCGCTTCACCTGGTCGATCGCACGGACCCAGGTGCAAGAGATCCAGAAGATGCTCTCCGCCTGATTTCTTCCGGGCCAAGACTCCGGGATTTCAAGCTTCCGTCTGGCAGGAGCGTCTATTCGGGAATCCTTCCGGGCTACGCCGACAGCAACGTTCGGATTTAATGAATGGAGGACACACTTGGAACCGCTTGTAAGTATTCTCATGAGTAACTACAACTACGAGGCGTTTATTGGGGGAGCGATTGAGAGCGCGCTCGGGCAGACCTATACAAACTGTGAAGTCATCGTTGTGGACGACGGGTCGACAGATGGTTCGCAAGAAATCATCAATTGTTTTGGCCACTGGATCATACCAGTGTTCAAGAAGAATGGCGGTCAAGGGTCCACATTCAACGCGGGTTTTGCGCGCGCACGCGGCGAGATAATCTGTTTTCTGGACTCTGACGACCAGTTTTTGCCCACCAAAGTTGAGCGCGTGGTTCGTGCTTTAGAAATGGCACCGCGGGAGTGGTGCTTCCATCATTTGCAATGGACTGACAGAGATCTCAACCCCATCGAAATGCCGGTGAACCCTTACAAGTCGGGAGATCGGAATGTGCGGTCCGACGTGCATAGCTTTATCCCTCCCGCGACTTCAGGGCTGTCGTTCAGCAGAAGACTGCTGGAACAGATACTGCCCATGCCCGAAGCGATCAAGATTACCAGCGATAACTTTCTAAAGCTAGCGTCCCTGGCGCTTGCCTCGGGATATTACATTGAAGACCAGTTGGCGCTTCAGCGGATTCACGGCAAGAATCTTTACACCTGCCGAGACAATGGGAAGCGCAAGGGTGATATAGAGATCGCCATCGCGCTCGGGCTGCGGAAGCAATTTCCGGTACTGAGGCGGGTCACCAACCGCATGTACGCACACGGCCTCGCTGTGAAGTTTCGCGAACGGCTGACACTTGGCAGTATTGACGGCGGGAAGACAGACTACTTTGAAGGGTTCTCGCTTATGGAACGGGCGGAGCTTTGCGCACGGGTCACCTGCAAGGTGGCGCGCGATACAATCTTAGGCGGCGAGTCCATCCGACCGAGTAGTCCTGCCTCCCAATCCTGATTCGTGGTTTGGCTAGGCCCTGCAAATTTGCTGTTGCCGACGCCTCAGCAGCGGTTGATGGAAGCAAACCTTCGGGAAGACTACTCGCGACTTAATCTGCCGTTTGCGGCACGGGTACGGAACGCTTAGCGAGATAGATGATTGCGACCCAATTCATCAAGCCGAGGGTTCCGTCGGTGGCGAGCGACGCCCAAGCGGCACCGAGCCATGAATAGCGGGGTACCAGGTAGAGGTTGAGCACGAGATTCCCGGACGCCGCGAGCGATTGTGAAAACAGGCGATACTTCTGATGTCCCGTGCCGGAGATGGCATCGCCCGCGCTGAGGTGGAAGCAGCGGAAAAAGGGGATAAGGCATAGCCATCGCAGTGCGCTTACCGACTCCGCATAGGATTTTCCGACCAGGTGGGGAAGGATGGGAGCGAAGAGGAAGATGACCGCTGAGATGACAATACCAAGCACCACCGTACGTTTGAGCAGTTGGCGAGCCAGGGGAATGGTCGCGGCGATACCTTTGACGCCCTCGCGAAAGAACCGGGGAAATGCGGCGCCGACAATTGACTGGATGGGCATGGTGCCAATGTTCACCAGGCGATAGGCCATGGAGTAGATACCGTTGGCTCGGTCCATACCGGCGTGAGAAAGTACAACCTTATCGATATCGTTGTAGACCGCAGTGGTTGATCCAGAAATGGCAAAGACGAAGCCTTCTACCGCTCGCTTGATGAAGAGCGATGGCGAGAATAGGGGAAGGCCAAAGGAGCGAGTCACGGTCAGGATTGCGAGGCAGGCAGATAACGAGGAGACCGCCACGGATGCGACGGCCCACTGCCAGGCCGACGCGCGACCCAAGACCACGAGCATGGCAAGCGCGAGAACACAGCGTGAGATGCTGGTGAGCAAGGTGAGGCCGGCACTGAGCTTCATCTTTTCAAAGGTCAAAAAGACCATGCCGGCGCAGGCGCTTATCTGCCCAAAGATGCAATCGCTGATAGCAATGGGGAATAAGAGGGGCACGCTTTGCGCGCCCACAAGCCAGCGGCCGGCCAGCCTGATGCCGAGCGCAAGCAACACACCCAACAGAGAGACGGTCATCAGAATGTTGCCCCAGTACAAGCGGAAACGGCTGTGATCGGAGCTGACATAGCGGAGGAAGAGGATACCCGCTCCCAGCGCGCTGTACTGGCTCACTACCGTGACCAGAGCTGCGGCACCCGCAAGCAACCCATACTGCCGGGGACCGAGCAGGCGGGCGAGCACGATGAAGTAGAAGCCCTGCACGACGAAGGAAAGCCCTTGCCCGGCGAACAGCCACGCGGCATTTCGCACCAGAAGACTCTTCCGCGCTCGCGTTACGAATGGCCGGATCACAGGTGAAGTGCTTCTCCCTTCTCTGGGTGTGATTGATAGTATGCACCGATTGTGACTTCCCGTCGGCAGTGACCCGCAGCGATTATTTCGTGGCCAACTCCGATATGGTTCGCGCAGTTGATATTGGAAGTGATATTTCCTGACAGAAATCTGACCCGCAGGTGGGGAGGTCGTGTGGAACCCCTTGTAAGGATAATGATCAACAACTACAACTACGGACAGTTCGTCGCCGACGCCATTGACAGCGCGGTTGCGCAGACTTATCGTAATCGCGAAGCGTTTGTGGTTGGCGATGGCACCGAAGATAGGATCCCCTCTATGGCTGCCCGCCGGAACCTCGACTTACAAACGAGCGTGTCTTCGTGATTGCGACGGTGAAGAGCTCATCCCTGCAAACTCCAGCGGCCCCAGCCGAGGCATCGCGTCCGATGGCTGAAGGGGAGATCGGCGATTTGCGCCGGGAAAAGCCGTTGACGATCTCCAAAGCCAAGACGTTCCGCAACATCATTTACACCACGTTTACTAAGGGGATAACCATAGTCTGCCTCCTTTTAACAAGCATGGTTGTGGCTAGAAATCTTACTCCTAGTGACTATGGAATCGTAGGCTTTGCAGGCATCATTATCGGCTTCTTAAGCCGCTTCAGCGACATGGGCGTGGGCAGTGCTGTCGTTCGGCGTCCGGTGCTTCAAGCGCACAGTCTTCAGACGGCCTTCACCTTGAAGCTCATCCTCAGTTCCGGCGCTTTTGTCGTGGCTTTGTCGATCGCTCCGTTCGCACGGCATCTTTTCGATCATCCGGCGATCGGCAATGTGATTCGGATCCTGGCATTGACCTTTTTGGTGAGCGTGGTCGGGTTCGTTCCGCAGATCGTGTTGACGCGTGAGATGAATTATCGGGCCTTGGTGATTCCGGGCGTTGCGAGCGCTGTCGTTCAGTGTGTCTTGGCGGTTACCCTGGTTCTGTGCGGTTGGAGCTATTGGGCGGTAGTAATCGCAAGCGTTGGCGCAACGCTTGCCAGCGGTATCGTCTTGCAACTCACCAAAGGAACTCCCATTCGTTTCCGTTTCGATTGGACAGACGCGCAAGAATACCTCCGGGTCGGTACACCTCTGTTTGGGACCGGCGTTCTGATTTTCTTGATTTTCAACCTGGATAATTTTCTGGTTGGCACATCCATGGGAAGCAAAAAGCTGGGCTACTATGCGCTGGCCTTTACGTGGGGGAGTTTCATCTGCGTGTTTCTCAATGACACAGTTAACAGCGTGCTGATGCCAACTCTTGCGGCGATACAAAACGACCCTGTCGCCATGCGGAGGTGGTATCTGAAAACGATTGACCTGGTAGCACTTATTGCGGCAGCCGTCAACACCGCGCTATTCGTGAACGTGCACTATTTTCTGCTGACTTTCCTGGGCAAGGGCACTCCTAAGTGGATGCCGGCGGCAAGAACCCTGCAGATTCTCTGCATTTACGGCATTTTGCGGGTTGTGACCGAAGTGCTTGGACCGTGTTTGATCGCGCGTGGGGAAACCAAAATTATGTGGCGGGCTAATTTGTTGATCGGAGTCGTTGAGGTAGCATTGCTGCTGCTCGCCGTGCGAACGGGCAGGATAGAAGTGGTCGCCGCTGCCGTGCTTGCCGCCTACGCGTGTGCGACCATCGTTTTGATGCCTTTCTTGCGCCACGAATTGTCTATTGGGATTCGGGACATTGTCGCTCAAATCTGGCCGGTGGGTCCGGCGTTTATTGCGGGTTACATAGTTACGAGTCTTCTGCCTGGGTCGTTCGGAAACACCATTATCACGCTCGCCGGTAGAGGGCTAATCACGGCTTTGGTCGTCGCTCTGACACACGGACTCTGCACCCGCTTTCGCTGTTTTCACGAGGCGAGCAGAATGATTTCACCAAGCCTCGCTCGTATCCGGGCGTAGTCATGAGATTGAGGCGCAATTAGATGGCTAAGGCAATTAGCGGAAGCCATCGGAAAGATATATCAGAATGAATGCTGTCAAGAAAACGGTGCGATTTATTCCGTCAAGATTGCGCTCACGCGGTCGGGACTGGCTCGAAACCCAACTAAGCAGGACGCCGCCAGCAATTCTGAAGCGCCGGTCCTCCCGACTCTGCCTCGATCTCGACATGGTTCTATCGCATTACCGCGTAAAGCATCCCGAGGTTAGCTATCTGCAGATAGGCGCGTTTGACGGAGTCTCGGGCGATCCTATCTACCCGTTGATCGAAAGACACGGACTACAGGGTGTGTTGATCGAACCCCAGAAGGATGCGTTTGAGCGTCTAAAAGCCAACTATGCTCGATTTCCGAACTTCCGGTTCGTGAATGCCGCCATTGCTGACCACGATGGTTGCTCAACCATGTTCCGGACCAAGCCCGGTGCCGGGCCGGAGTGGCTCGGTCAAATCGCCAGTTTTAACCGGGATGTATTGATGTGGCATTCTCGCAAGTTGTCCAATTTGGCGTCCATGATTGACAGTGAGCAGGTACGTTGTCTGACATTCGACACCCTGTTTGAGGAAGAGGCCATCGGGAACGTGGACCTTCTGCAAATTGACGCGGAGGGCCTTGATGCAGAAATCCTACACCTCTTCAATATCCCGGTCCGAAGACCCGCAATCGTCCATTTTGAACACATCCACCTCTCGGTCGAAGACCATGAGAAAGCTATTGGCTTGCTGGTGGGCCAGGGATACCGAGTGACCGCGTCCGGTACCGACACATTGGCTTACCTCCAAGAGGAGACAGATACTTCTTGCTTTTCTACTTCTCCGCGGTGAGGCCGAGTGCGCTTTGCTGCATGTACATGGATGTTCGTTTCATAAGGCGACCCAGCATGGCCCAGAGCGGTTTACTCGTCTCGATCCTGATTAACAACTACAACTATGGCCGCTTTCTGCGCCAGGCAATCGATTCTGCGCTCAACCAAACCTATCAAAACGTCGAGGTGATCGTCGTAGACGACGGTTCCGCTGACGAATCGCGGGAAATCATAGGCAGCTACGGCAACCGGATAATTCCCGTTCTAAAGGAGAACGGGGGACAGGCTTCAGCCTTCAATGCGGGGATCGCAGCCAGTCAGGGCGAGATCATCTGCATGCTGGACGCCGATGACTTCTTCCATCCCTCTAAAGTTGAGCGGGTGGTTCCTTACAGCCAGCCTGGCTCTTTACTCTATCATCGGCTTCAAGTGCAACCAGGCACTGAAGTTATTCCAGGTGAAATTGCACCACGGACAGACTACTACCGACACGCCCAGCGTTACCGCTTTGTACGCTTTGTAGGATCGCCCACGAGCGGCTTAGTCATTCGGCGCGATCTGGCTCTCCGGCTCATTCCGCTACCGACCGGCCATGTACGCTTTTCTGCGGACGATTTTATTGTGAGAGGCGCTGCCCTATTAGGGCAGATCATCGGTATTCCCGACGTTCTCGCCACGTACCGTGTACACGGGGAAAATGCCTGGTATGGAAAACAGGCTCCGAAATCGCGCAGGTTCATGAACGAAATGGAGAAATATCTAAACGAGAAGCTGGAAGAAGCCGGCAAAAGACCCGTAATCGATTTCTATCATTCCATTTACGCGATAGAATCTGTTCCACAGAACGCTGTAGAGCTAACCCGACTCGCCGTTTCCGTATTCACGCATCATCCTGACCGCGCTACATCAAAGTTCCTGCTAACGACACTGGCGCGCGCCTTTCAATGCAGGAATTCACCCGCCTCCTCCGAATGCCCCACTGAGAACTGAAAACGTGACGCCCGCGCAACAACCGCCGCTGGTTACTGGCACCGTGCAATCCAAAGGACGTGCAAAAGCGCTGTTGCGAGGGGTGATGGCCACTCCAAATTCTGATACAGGCCATCTGTATAGAGCGGTCGTTCGACTGGATCGTCGCTGTTCTCCTAATGAACAAAAACCGCAGGTCCCTCCACTCCGCTTCGCTCCGGTCGGGATGACAATTCATTTTTTGACACCTACATTCCCCATAATCAACCTTCGCGATGTTCATTCCTCCCTCAACTTGCGGCAGGCAAGTTGAGATGCTCGGGATGACAAAGGAGGGCGGAGCGTCGATCCAAAATCAGATGCTGGTTGAGCGAACTGCAGATCCCCCCACTGCTCTCAGCATTATGCGGGCCGGCGCCGGCGCGAAACTAGCGGTGATTATTTCGTGGCAACTATTCCGTTATAGATGTTCTCCAGCTGCGCAGTCTGCATTTTCAGATCGAAATACTGTTCAACCCGCTGCAGGGCCCCACGATGAAGCCGCTGCCACAGGTCCTCATTGTCGATGAGAAGAGACAAAGCATCAGCCAGCGCCTCGTAATCCCGCTCGGGGGCGAGCAGCCCAGTCAGGCGGTCCTCCACCACTTCTGGAATGCCCCCGTGGGTCGTGCTGACGACGGGCACGCCCATCGCCTGCGCCTCGGCGAAAACGATTCCCAATCCCTCGCTGTCGCCGTTGGCTGCCCTGACGCTCGGTACGCAAAAGATGCGTGCTCTGCCCAGAGCCTCGCGAATAACCATGGGGGGCTGGACGCCCCGAAACTGACAGCGGATGTTCAATTCTTTTGCGAGTGCTTCCAGCGACAGGCGCAGCGGGCCGTCTCCGATCACTGCGAGCTCGCACTGCGGGTGCGCGCGCTGTACAAGATGCATGGCGCGCAGCAGATACTCACATCCTTTCTTTTCCACGAGCCTCCCCACGAAGAGAACGCCGTTAGGTGGCTCAAGTGAAGGCGAAGGCGAGAACAGGTCGCGGTCGATCCCGATGTAGTGGACGAGTAGTTTCTGGGGCGGAAAACCAGCTTCCAGCGCACGGTCGCGGATGAAGCTGGAGATGCACATGAACAGCGAGGCCTGCTCGCCGAGGCGTTTATAGACGTCGGTCCGTGATCCTCGAACGGTAACATCAGCACCGTGAAGCGTCACCAGCAGCGGCACACGCAGCGCGCGCGCTAGGGGCAGCGCGGCGCGGCCTCCGCTGGCGAAATGAGCGTGCACCAGGTCAGGACGTGAGCGCTTTGCTCTGCGGTGAAAGAAGGGGGCGATTCCGGTTCTCCTGTAGAGCTTCGCTCTGAGGTCGGAGATCGAGGGCCCGCGATCAGATAAGAGGAGGGGCTCTTGCGGCAAAGAGAGGCTTGGGTGTGCGCGCTCCAGCCCTGCGAATATAGGCACGTACTCGCTCAGCGCCCTTGCCTGGGCGAGGATAAAAGTCTCAGAAGGGGGCAGCAGCCATTCTTTAAAAACAAGGACTCTGCGCATTACTCCGCCGGGGCGAACTGATAGCGAGTTCCAGGTTGAAAGTGCCGGATGACGCCATCGTAGATCGCTTCGAGCTTAGCAGTTTGTGAGCGGACATCAAACTGCTGGCGAACCCAGCGCATGCCCTCTTCTCTGGATTGCGCCCAGAACGCGTCGTCTTCGAGATAACGTGTCAAATGCGCGGCCAGCTGCTCAACATCGCGCTCGGGGGCGAGCAGCCCCGTAATACCGTCGCGCATGGTTTCAGGAATGCCACCGTGACGGAAGCTGACCACCGGGACCCCCATGGACTGAGATTCGGAGAACACGTTACCGAAGGCCTCGCTCATACCATCCTCGAGCGTGACGCTTGGGCCACAAAACACGCGCGCCTTATCTAGCCAGGAGCGAATCGTTGGTTGCGGGTGCTCGCCAAGAAATGTGGCCCCGACGCCAAGCTCCCGATTCAACTGCTCCAATCCAGCGCGGAAAGTGCCGTCACCGATCACGACGAGGCGAGCCTGGGGCCGGTACTGCTGTACGCGATGCATCGCGCGCAGCAGATAATCGCACCCTTTGTAGGTGACCAACCGGCCGACGTAGAGCACAAGGTTCGGATCTTTCTCGGAGAGGGGAAGAGTGGGCGTGAAGGCGCTGAAGTCCATCCCGGTGTACTGTAGCCGCAACTTCTCCTCAGGAAAACCTGCGCGGAGCGCTTTTTCGCGGATGTAATTCGAAACGCAAAGAAACAACGACGCACGCTGCCATAGACGCCGGCGATAAGCGAAGAATGGCAGCAGATACAGGTGACTGCGCAGCTCGGTATCCGGCAGCATCTCCGCCCCTCCCCGAAGGTGCACAATCAGAGGCAGGTTCAGCCGATCGCTCATGAAGAGAGCGGGCGACGCACCTTCAGAAAAATGGGCGTGAACCAGCTGCGACCCTACCCGCTGCATGGCAGCATGGAAACGGGGCGCGACTCCCATCCAGCGGTAAAGCTCGCGACGGCAGCGGGAGAGTCGAGTGCGGTTTTTAGTGAGCATGATCGGCTCGTGGGGCAAAGGGAGGTTGCGATCCGCGGCCGGGATCAGCCCGACGTACTGGGCCGTGTAGCGGCGCAACTCATTCACTTGCAGCGGTATGAAAGTGCAAGTCGTCGGTAGCATTCTCTCGGCGAAAACCAAGACCTTATTCATGAAGATGTCATCGGGCGAACACGAGAGTTGAGCTTGCTGCGCGTTACCCAGGAGCGACGCCCGCTTCAAAAAGACGATGCTCGCGGTAGCGAGATACCATTTTGGTGAGCATAGAGCAGAAGCTCGGTACGGTCGGTAAGACCCAGCTTGCGATAGATCGACGTAAGGTGGTGGGCCACGGTGGCATCGCTGATGTACAGCTGGCTGGCAATTTCCTTGTTGCGCATGCCTTCGCAGACCCTGCTGACCACCTGGCTCTCCCGCCCGGTGAGCGATGAAATTTTGGCAACTTCAGGCGGTGGCTGCGTAGGCTTGCGGCGCACTAAAGTGCTGAGCATGCGGTCGGTCAACGCACGGTCGAAGCAGAGGTCCCCCCGGGAAACCTTTCTTACGGTCTTCGCGATCAGCGACGGCGCACAATGCTTCAACAACAAGCCCCTGGCCCCATTGCGCAGTGCTACTTCGTGAAAGTCCAGGCTTGCGTTGCCGGTGAACACGATCGTCTTCACGTCCGCATAACGCTCCACCAAGCTATGCAATTGCTGGGGGAGCTTGTCGGGTTGAGTCTCGCACCCCAAGAGAACGATCTCAGGCTTTTGCAAAGCTACCTGCTCGAGCAGGTCATCCATCTGGGTCGACTCGGCCACCACAACGATGTCGTCACAGACCAGCGATTGCCGCATTCCGGCCAGCAACACGGGATAGTCATCCGCGATCGCAATTTGGATGCTGGCTGGGTGCGGATGTGCGTCCATGACCTTGGAGTTGGGGGTGGTTGGGTACATGCGCTGGCTCCCTGGGGGGCAAGTCATCGTATGACAGGTGAAAATATTCCGGCCAACAGATTGTTTTCCGACGACCAATATTTTTGTGAGCCCATTCGAACACAGGCTTTTATTCCTAACCCACCGCAGCGAGCTAGCCGTCCGTCCTTGCTGATACAAAGACAGTACTTATGGAATCCAGCTTAGCCCAGAGATTATCTTCGATCAAACGAAAATAACCACTTTATGTATCCTTTCGTAACGGGTACCTATTGTCACAATAGGCTATAATTCCTCAGCTAGTAACTATGTTTGTTCGGATGGCGCGGCTGTTACGCCGATCAGGCAACCCAGTTTACGGGCCAGGGCTCCCCGTCTGGCAGGAACCGTTGCATGTCTCGGCACGGCTTCACAGGATGCGGAAAAAGTCCGTCTTGAGGGGGAAAGTATCCCTCAGCGGCTAAAGCCGTGCTCACATTGCCAAGTAGTTATGGACGGGCTGAAGCCCGTCCCCTTCAGAAAAGCGACTTTTTCCGTAGCCTGTTCAGCTGCGTCCTTCGTACAACAATCAGCCAGACTATTTAACCGGTCAGCACGCGAAGATACGCGTCCCGGACGCTTCGGTCGTTGTAGCGCGAAGCGACGATGCGATGCGCTTCAGCGGCATACGCATAGCGCTTCTCCGGCGACGCGAGCAATTCGCGTAACCCGGCCACCAGGCTCTCCACATCGCCGGTTTGAAAGAGATAGGCCCCTTTGCCGTGGTCGGTGATCTCGCTGTGAACGGGGAGATCGCTGAAGATGCAGGGAAGGCCGTGCGCCATGGCCTCCAGGCTGGTCATGGGCAGCCCTTCAGGACCGAGAGAAGGCATGACAAAGATGTCAGCGTTTCCATAAAACCCTTCAAGGTCGCGGTGAAAGCCGGCGAAGCGCACGTTGGGCACGCTGGACGCGTAGTTCTCAAGCTCGGCCCGGTCACTTCCGTCGCCGACAATGGTTACCTCCACCTCGGGCAGGTGGCGGGCCGCCTCAATCAACAAATGAATGCCCTTGTAGTGCTCGAGCCGGGACGCGCAGAGCACCCGCGCGCGCGGCCTCAGCTCCGATAGCGGAGGGCGAAAGGGCGTCTGCCCGGAGATCCAGTTCGCGATCACCGAGTAGCGGCTCACCGGCAACACCGGCCGGACGCTCTCTGCCACGGCGTGCGAGACGCACACTACGTGGGTGGTGAAGCGGACGCTCCAGCGAGCCATCTTGCGGCCCAGCAGCTTGATCGGCTGGCGCACCCAGCTGTACAGCTCGATTTCAAACGGCCCGTGACGCGTGTACACGGTGGAACGCCCGAGCAGCCGCGCCGGAAAGATCAGGATGCTGTCAAGAAAGCCGTTGAGCTGTACGGTGTGAATGCGGTACAGCAACAGCAGCAGCGGAACAACGGTCAGCGTTGCCAGAAAGCGAAGCGGCTTAAACATGCCGCAGAATACCGGCAGGCGAATCACGGTAACATCGCGCTCCGCCAGGCGGGTGCTCAACTCAGGGAGCACGCACAGCACATAGAGATCGACATCACTGGCTAATAAATCGGTCAGGCTTACAAGATAGGTCTCGATGCCCCCGAACTGCGGCCCCAGGTCAATCAGCAGGACTCTGCGCTTGGTATTGGTTGTCTCAGCTTGCAACATAGGTATCCACAGGCACGAAGGCACGCGCAGCCACGGGATACGCAGCCGGTTGGCAAGTTAAAGCTTGTCGCGATAACTAAGAACTGCTGTGCGGTTAGTTACCCACTAAGCAAGGAGTAACTAAAGTCATATGCAACCAGGATAGTTGCGTGAGGTGCGCGGTACTGTTACTTAGCCACGCTGAATAACTATTTCACATAGCTTAAACGAGGGCATACCGCGGAGCAATCGAAATGCCCGCGCCAGATATTCTTTCGTAATGAGAGTGTTGCGAGGCGAGGCAGCCGCTAACGGAACCATCATGGTTTCACATGACCTTGGTAACGGAAACCCCGGATCCTGTGGGACTTGATGGCGTTGGCAAACTTCATGCGCCTTTCTTTGCGGAAAGGCGCACACGCGGTTCTCTCCAGTGCCGCGTGGCAGGAAATCCGGGGAAAGCCGCCTCTCAGGTAATCAACTGGAGGTAATCCGGCTCGTCCGCGATGGTCTTGTAGCGGAAGGCGCGCACGATGGCCCGGTTGCGCAGGTAGAAGATGCCGGGCATCTGGTCCCCATCTTCCTGGATCATGCCGATGCCATGCTTGCGCATCGCCCCCTTGAGCCAGCCGGCCCACACCTTGGGAACAAGAAAGTGGGAGAAAACATTCTTGCGCGGCAGAGCAAAGACCGGCCGGGCATAGAGCGAGGCCTCCGGATCACTGACCCGCTCAATGTCGGAAAGATGGTAGTAGTCAAAATAGGGTTTGGCCCGCTCGGGCGAGCCAAGATGGACAAAGACAGGCCGGACGCCCTGCCCCTCAATCTGCGCGCGAATCCGGGACACGTCGTCCAACGTCTGGCGGCAAAAGGAGCATCCAAAATGACGAAGAAAGATCAACAGGACCGGCGACTCATCCACCAGCTCAAGCAGAGTGCGGCCAGTCTCCGTGCGGTACTGCTGGAGCACGCCGGCCATTCCTATCTCTTGATCGGTGACCGGCAGCGCCATGCACACCCTCCGGGTTCGCGGATACCCGTGAACAGTATGCTACTCCCAAACGACGGGGCGATTTTTCCCGCGCTATTCGCCCCCGTTCTGTTCCATCAGCGCGTGAAACTCCGGGGTGGAGCGCAGCGCGGCAAACTCCTTGTCTTTCATCAATTGCTTGCGATCATGGAATCCGGCTTCCAGCGCGCGGCGCAGGTAGGTGAGGGCTTCCTCCATCTTGCCCGCGGTGGCATAGGTTTTGGCCAGGTAGTAGTTGACGGCCACCAACTGGCGCCGGGTGCTGGTCTCCTCTACAATCTGGCTCTGCTTGGGATCGAAGATATTGGGGTTGAGCTCAAGCGCCTTGTGGTAGGCCTCCATCCCGGGCTTGTACTTCTCGTCGGCGAAATACGCCGTACCCAGATTGCAGTAGGTGATGGCCGCGTCGGGCTTATATTTGAGCGACAGCTTGTAGGTGCGCTCCGCCTGCTTGTAGTCGTGCTGGCCGTGGTAAACGGCAGCCAGATTGTTAAGCGCATCGGCATAGGTGGGATTGATGGCCAGGGCCATCTGGTAATACTTGCGCGCCTGATCGAGCGCGAACAAGTGATGGTAGGCGACACCCATCTTGTTCAAAAGCACCGCGGATCGCTGGGGTTCGCGTTGGTAGGCATCGAGGGCAGCCGCATAGCTTTTATGAGCCATGAGCAAATCGCCTTCGAGCTCGGGCGAGATGGCGGAGGTCTGCGGTGGGGCAGCCACTTCAGTGGCAGATGGAGAGGGATTGGGCGTTTCGGCAAAGCTGGTGTGAACGCACACCACCATGGGCAGCACTAACAAAAAACAGAGGCCGGAGGACCTGCGACAGTGAAGGTCACTCATATTCGCCTCCTTTCCTGACGACAGGGTCAGATGGATGCGGAACTGATACTACTCCGCCTATTTGGCAGCGTCAGATCACACTTTTGCGTTAGTACCCGTCCCGCCATTACTCACTACCGCTTTGGGATGCCCGCGGATGTTGCAAGGTGATCGGGGCGGCAAGGCTCCTTGTGGTTTGGCACGATTTGGCGTCGGGCGCTTGCCAGCCGGAGCAGCTTGGACTAATACTCTAAGTTTCAACAGGAGAGAACAGATGCCAGAGGATAAGAAGCAGCAAATCGCAACCCTTGCCGTGCATGCCGGGCAGGAAGTCGACCCCACGACCGGATCGCGCGCCGTTCCCATTTACCAGACGACCTCGTACGTGTTCCACGATGCGGATCACGCCGCCCGGCTCTTTGCCCTGCAGGAATTCGGCAACATCTACACCCGCATCATGAACCCGACGACGGATGTCTTCGAGAAGCGGCTGGCGGCGCTCGAAGGCGGAATGGCGGCGCTAGCGACCGCCTCCGGCCAGGCGGCGGAAACCCTGGCCCTTACCACGCTGGCGGGCGCGGGCGACGAGATCGTCTCTACGACTTCTCTCTACGGCGGCACCTACAACCTGTTCCACTACACTCTGCCGCGGCTGGGCATCCACGTCCGGTTTGTCGATGCCGACGATTTTGATGGCCTGCGGGCGGCCATCACGCCGAAGACAAAAGCTCTCTACACCGAGACGCTGGGCAATCCCAAGCTCGACATAGCCGAGATTGAGACACTGGCCGGCATCGCGCACCAGGCGGGCGTGCCGCTGGTGATCGACAATACGTCGGCTACTCCGATCCTTACCCGGCCCATCGAGTGGGGAGCGGATATTGTGGTGGAATCGGCCACGAAATATATCGGGGGACACGGAACCTCGATCGGCGGGGTCATCATCGACGGCGGCAAATTCGACTGGAAGGCGTCAGGCCGCTTCCCCGATTTCGTCAATCCGGATCCTTCGTACCATGGCTTGTCGTTTGTGGAGGCATTTGGGCCGGTGGCCTTCATTATCCGGGCCCGGGTGCAGGGTTTGCGGGATATCGGGGGGGCGCTCTCACCCTTTAATGCCTTTCTGTTTTTGCAGGGGCTGGAGACACTTCACCTGCGCATGGAAAGGCACTCGCAGAATGCGCTTGCCGTGGCCAAGCACCTGGGCAATCACCCCGGCGTGGAGTGGGTGAACTATCCCGGGCTCTCCTCGAGCAAGTACTACGCGCGGGCGAAAAAGTATATGCCGGAGGGGCAGAGCTCGCTGGTGACGTTCGGCATCAAGGGCGGGTTTGAAGCGGGCAAGAAACTGATCAATTCGCTCAAGCTGTTCTCTTTGCTGGCCAACATCGGCGACGCCAAATCGCTGGTGATCCATCCCGCTTCCACCACCCACTCCCAGCTCACCGTAGAGGAGCAGAGCGACACCGGCGTTACCCCCGAGCTGGTGCGTTTGTCGGTGGGGATCGAAGATCTTCGCGACCTGCTTGCCGACCTCAACGACGCAATTGAAGTGGCCAACGGGCATTCGGCAAAGCCAGTGGAAGAACTAAGCGCGCGATGAGCTCGGCCAGCGCCACAGTGATCGCGCCCAGCGTCGAGGGAGATTTTTCGCCTGGGGAGGCCTTCTCCCTCGAAGCGGGCGGGGTTCTGCAGTCGCCCACGCTGCACTATGCGATCTATGGCCAGCCCAACGCGGCGGCCGATAACGTTATCTTTGTGGCCCATGCGCTCTCCGGCTCCGCCCGGGTGGCGGATTGGTGGCCGCGGCTGTTTTCCCATGAAGGGTTACTCGATACTGACCACAACTGCGTGATCGGCATCAACCTGCTGGGCTCGTGCTACGGTTCCACCGGACCGGCTTCGATCAATCCGCGGACGGGCGATGCGTACGGGCCGCACTTTCCGCTGGTGAGCATCCGCGATAACGTCAGGTTGCAGATGCGGCTGCTGGAAGAGCTGAAGATCCGTCGCCTCAAGCTGGTGATCGGGGCTTCGATCGGCGGCATGCAGGCGATCGAGTGGGCGATTCAGTTTCCCCGACGGGTGGAGCGGGTAGTCTCGATTGGGGCCGCACCCCTGCAGGCGATGGGGCTGGGCTTGAACCACCTGCAGCGGCAGATGATCCAGCTTGACCCGGCGTGGAAGGGCGGCCGCTATTTGCCCGGGCAGCCGCCGCGGCAGGGGCTGGCATTGGCCCGCGCACTGGCGGTGTGCACGTACAAATCCGCGGGGCTGTTCGAGCAGCGCTTTGCGCGCAAACCCGACCGCGGCGGCGAAGATCCGTGGGCCTCTTCCCATGAGCAAGGCCAGGGGCTCAGCGGTCCGCGCTTCGATGTAGCGGGATACCTCGACTACCAGGGCGAGAGGTTTGTCGAGCGTTTCGACGCCAACGCTTACCTGGCGATCACGCGGATGATGGATACTTTCGATCCTGCGCGGGGATATGCCTCGGCGGAAGCCGCGTTCCGGCGGATTGAGGCGGAGGTGATGCTGGTGGGTATCTCGTCGGACTGGTTGTTTCCCGCGGCACAGATCGCGGAGATGGCGGCAAGCATGCTGCAGGCCGGGGTTCGCTGCCACCACCAGGAGCTGATCTCATCGCACGGGCATGACGCTTTTCTGGCGGAACCGGATGAGCTGGCGCGGCTGATCCGGCC
Source organism: uncultured Acidobacteriaceae bacterium (assembly GCA_963834205.1). Lineage (GTDB taxonomy): Bacteria > Acidobacteriota > Terriglobia > Terriglobales > Acidobacteriaceae > PALSA-350. The sequence goes on from CAWIBI010000009.1 coordinate 40,273, forward strand.
TTTCTGCCTACAATAGAGTGATGGGCAAGCTCAGCGCGCAGCAACGGCAATTCTACGAAGAGAACGGTTATCTATCTCCCCTGCGTGTCTTCAGTGACCAGGAGACGGCGGAATTCCGCCGGCAATTCGACGACTACACCGAGCAGAACAGAGAGCGCTTGCGCAAGTTGATTCCGCGCGAGCGGCGCGCGGTCTACGCCCTGACGCACCTTATGCTCCCGTGGGTGTATCGGATGGCGTCTCATCCGCGGGTGCTCGATGCGGTGGAGGGGGCGATTGGGCCGAACATCCTGGTATGGGGATCGGATTGGTTTGTTAAGTTTCCCCGCGACGCTGCGTTTATCTCCTGGCACCAGGACGGCGCGTATTGGGGATTGCAACCGCCCAAAGTTACCACGGCGTGGATCGCGCTCTCCCCCAGCACGCTGGAGAGCGGGTGCATGCAGGTAATGCCGCGAACCCAGAAGATGCAGCTTCCGCAAAGAGAAACGTACGCGGTGGATAACGCGCTCTCGCGCGGCCAGGAAATCGCTCTGGAGGTGGATGAATCGAAGGCGGTGGCTCTGTGCCTTGCTCCGGGTGAAATGTCGTTGCATCACATCGGGATTGCGCATGGTTCCAAGCCGAACAGCGCAGATTATGCGCGTATCGGGATCGCGATCCGTTATATCGCTCCCGAGGTGGTTCAGCAGGGCAGCGAGCGGCAAATTGTGCAATTGGTGCGGGGCAAAGATGAGTATGGCAACTTTGAGATTGTCGCTCTGCCGGACGATGCTGCCAACGCCGCGGAGATCCGCAAGGAAGCCGATCGACGGGTTTTGGAGAATGTTTATCCCAAGGTTAAGTAGTCCAAGACGACGTCCCATAAGCGCTAACTTGTTTGGGGTGTTTTTCCTCAAAACTCCCACAGAATCGTCATGCTGAGCGGAGCGCCTCACAGCATGACGATTTCGTGGTGAGTTGGAGATGCAAAAACCAGCATCCTCTCTGCCAAACAAGTTAGCGCTTTGGGACGCAGTCCCGGGTCGCCTACCTAAAACAGGGTTCACATGCAGATGATTTAACCCATCAGCCCAAGATAGGGATCGCTGCCGAAGTTTCCGAAGTTGGGAAAGACCTCGCGCACCTGGCTGTCGGAAAGACCCATCCAGCGGGCCAGGGTTCCGCCGTATTGCTCGACGGCGGTGGTTGGGATCAGGCGGCCTGCACCCACATCATTCGCCTGGTTGGCGCCCACAACCGGATAGGTGCCGTAGATATTCTGACCGGCCACGCCGCCGCCGGCCACGATATGATGGCTGCCCCACCCGTGGTCGGTGCCATCGCTGTTGGCGGTGAGCGTGCGGCCGAAGTCGGAGACGGTGAAGAGCGTCACCTGGCTGCTGAGGCCGGATGTGACCATGAGCTGATCGAAGTACTCGAAAGCCGCGCCCAGCTGGCTCAATAGCGTCGAAAGGCGTTTCGCTTGCGTGTCGTGGGTATCGAAGCCGCCTAGCTCGACAAAGTAGACCTGACGGCTCACTCCCAAAGCAGTACGCCCGGCCATGACGCGGGCGACCGTTTGCAACGACAGAGCAAGCTGGTTGTCCGTGAGCATGTTAGTGGCAGGATCGAGGAATTGTGGCGGGTTGGGCACGCCGGTAGGACCAGCCGGCGCCATGGCAGCCTTCAGTGCTGCCTGGGCTGCGAGCGAACGGCGCACGATGACGGCGTACTCCTTGGCAAACAGGTTCGTGTTGTCGGCGCCGATGATCGCCTGCAGCGCGGCCGTACCCTGCGCGGAACCGAAGAGCGGGCTGGTAAGCCCATTGGCGGTCAGCGCGCCGGCGGAGCTAACGCGCAGCTGGAAGGCCGTCTCCCCCGCGAGAAAGAGCGTGTTGCCGCTGGTACTGATGCAGGTAAACGACGCATCGCTGTTCATGCTCTCGATCAGGTCGGCCATGCGGCCGCCCCATCCCCGGTTAACGTCGTTGGCGGCAATCGCCTCCCATGCATTGGTCTGATCAAAATGCGAAAACAGTGACGGGGGCAGAGTGGCGGTGCCCTGGTTCCATTGATCCTTGGTAACCGGGGCGACCAGCGTTCCGGTGTTTGCCACCAGCGCCGCGCGGCCGGAGTTAAAGAGGTTCTGCACGCCGGTGAGATAAGGGTTCAGCGCGAAGGTGCGGCCGGACTGCGGGGTGACGGGCGTAATCGGCAGCAGCTCGTTCAAAGGATAAGCAAGCCCCACAGCGCCGCTGCGCGCCGCGGTAAACGCGGTGAACGAGTCAGTGTCGGTGGCGATCAGCGTCCCGTGGCCGTCATTGCCACCCTGCAGGTATACACAGACCAGGGCGCGGTAGTCCGTGGGCGCGGATGCAGCGTGCGAGGTCATCGCCGCCAGCGCACGCATGCTGTGCAGCGTCGGGCTTGCGGAAACGCCGGCCATGGCCGCGTAGGAGGCGGTCTTCATGAACTGGCGCCGTGAATGGTCGATCTTCCTCATGGTCGAACTCCTCGTGGTGCCGCGTCGTCAATGCTGGGCAACGTATTCAGGCGAAGCAACGGTTAGAAAGACAGCCGTCTGGGCCCGCGCCAAGAGCGCATTGTTGATATCGGTTGGATCGCCGCCGGCGGGCACGGGAATGGCGTTGATGGCGCCCAAAATCTCGCTGCTCAGCGTGGATGACATCTGGCCACCCAGCAGCAACATATTCACGCGATCGAGCAGTTGCTGCGGATTGTTGGCCAGACCCGTTTCCGTAGCCAGCGTCATATACAGGTCGCTGTTGTTGCCGTAGCCCGAAGAGACAGCGGCCTGCATGGTGTTGAGGTAGCCCATCACGGTGGTGACGTCGGTGATCTCCATTTCCGGCGCCACCAGCCCGGCCTGCTCGATGCTGGTGCCCACCGGTACGTAACCGGGAGCAAACCAGTTGAAGACGGTAGGCGAGCGTTGGGCCATCTCGGCAAGGCCGTAAGCCGGGTCGTCCGTGCCGCCGATGTCGAAGGCGCCGCTGCGCGACTCCGCGACAAAAGCGCGGGCCATGTGGGTAAAGCGAAGCATCGGCTCCTGCACCCGGCCGTAGTTGGGGCTGGTGAAGGTGGGCGAAGTGGTATTGCGCGCCTCGTCGTCCATCAGGATCGCGGTGATCACCGCTTGCATGTCGCCACGAACTCCCTGGCCGTCATCCTGGAAGACCGCCGCCGCCCGCTGCACATATGCCGGGCTGGGATTGCTGGTGACCAACCGCTGGATCAACTGCTTACAAATGAAGGGCGGAGTATTGGGGTGGTTGAACAGCGTGTCGAGCGCAATCTTCAGGTCGGCCGCGGGGTCGGTTGAGCCCGCAGGGATGGTCACGCCCAGAAAGTCTTTCTCGGCTGAAGAGTGATGGGTGGGGTAGGCCGTCATGGGCAGAAGGTCCTGCCCAAATCCGGGCCCGGCGTAGGAAGCGCCGTAACCAGACCAGGCCTGGTCGCTGGTGTTGCCCCCCATATTCCAGCTGAAACCGGTGAAGACTTTTGCGATCCCCACCACGTCGTTGAGGGAGTAGGTCGGGATCGGATTGCCGCTGCCATCCAGTTGCTGCGTACCATCGGGGTTGAGCTGCCACAGGCCGATGGTGAATAGCTGCATCACCTCACGCGCGTAGTTCTCGTCCGGCTCAACCGAGCTGTTGCCTTCATTGGCCATGGTCGATAAGAAGATCCCCATCTCGGGGCTCAGGGTCACGTCCTCCAGCAGCTGACGGAAGTTGCCGAAGGCGTCATTGCCGAGCGTGTCGTAGTAGCTGGCCATGCCGCGCGGCATTTGCCCCAGGACCGCGTCCTGGCCAGAGATCACGAAGAGCTCGCTGAGGGCGAACTGCACGCGCTTTCGCAACTCATCCTTGCCGGTGAGCGCGGTCATCCAGAAAGGCTGCTCATAGTACTCGTCGCCAAAGGTTTGCAGAAACAGCTTCTGGTTGCAGGTCGCGTCGGTGGCGGCGCATGCGGGCTGGGTATTGAGTATGATCTCCCGCTCGGCATAGGGCTCATGCAGTGTATTGGCAATGGCAAATTGCTGGGCGAACCAGGCGTTATAGCCAATGGTCGATAGGTTGTTGACGTCGGCCTCGGAGCCACCGAAGGTTGCCTGCATGAGGAAGCGGGAAGCATCCGTAGGCTCGACCAGCGGAGTGGGCGGGTTTCCCGGCACTTGCTCCACCACGTCGGCGGAAACAGCGCTGCCTGGATCGGGATTCAGGACCTGCAGATCGAAGGGACCGGCAACCGTGGGGTCGACCGTCGCTGTGAGCTGGGTGCCCGAATTGAACTGCGTCGGAATCGGAATGCCATTGGCCAGTACCGTGGCTCCATTGATAAAGCTTGCGCCGGTAAGAACAACGGAGGTGGAACCAATGTTGACCGAAGCGGGTGTGGCGCTCAGTAGAATCGGGACCGGGTTGAGCACCTGGACGTTGACGATCATCACCGAGTTGGGATTATCAACGCTGGTGGCCTGTACCACCACGATGTTCGGGTTGGGCACCACTGCAGGCGCGGTATAAACGCCCTGCGGGCTAATCGTGCCGATCTGGGCATTGCCACCGGCTATGCCGTTGACCGTCCAGGTGAGCGCGGTATCCTGCGAGCCGGTCACCGTGGGAGTGATGTTGATGGTGTTGTTGACCCGGACGCTGGTTTCTGACGGCTGCAATTTGATAACTACCTGCCCGGGCTGAACCAGCGCGTTCACCTTTTGCGAACTCGCTGAACCAGGATCAGGATTCACCACCGTAACCGGATAGGTGCCGGGGATGTTCTCGGTGATAACGGCCATTAGCTGGTTGCCGGAGATAAAGGTAGTCGGTACTGCTACGCCATTCCAAAGAATTTGGGCGCCGTAGATAAAGGCCGATCCGTTGACCGCGATTTGGGCCATGCCCTCGGAAAATGCTCCTGGTGTAACCGTAGTCACGATGGGAATTGGATTGAGTACGTTGACGTTGTAACTCCCCTTGGAGGGATAGATCTCGGAGGAGCTTCCGATCGTGACCTGATTGTTGGGGAGGGGGACGATTGCGGGTGCGGTGTAGACGCCGGTGCTGGAGACGGTGCCGATCGTGCTGTTGCCCCCGGGGATGCCGTTTACCGACCAGATAACCGGCGCCTCGGTTTTCAGCTGCATCGTTTGGGTTACGCGGAGGTTATTGCCGCCGGCAGAGATCGCTGAGAGTTTTTCGACATTCGCCTCATTGAGGCTGAAACCGCAACCAGCGGTGATGCCACTCACGACTGTGAGGCATAGCATGGCTACACCGCTCTGCCATTTCGCTGATAACTTGGCTCTCCACATACTGAGCTCCGCACTTGACCGGATTAAGCTGGGAAAGATTTTGAGGTCGGGAAAAGCGACACTCGCCGGTGTGACAGCTTGAAAATACCCAAGCCAATCAGGAACGCCAACGGTACTTTCGAGGTAGTGTCAGAGAAAGATTTACGCGCTTTGACGCAGATTGTAGGCGTAGTAATCCCTTATGCCGCCACTTAGGACTCCATGCATTATTGGCTTGGGAGTTATCGCTGCGAGTTACCTGGCTGTCCTGGCTTTCGCACGAACGCACACAATGTCGCTGGGCTAACGTGGGTGGCTTTGTTTGCTTTGGACGGCTGAAAGGCCCGCGCGAGAACCGGGATTGGGGTCCCTCTGCATGGCCCCCAGGTCTCAAAAGCGAGACCTAGGCCACCCACGGTCAGGATGACAATTCATTTGTTAGCCCACATTCGCCGCACATTAAGAGAACTGCAGATCCCTCGGCTGCGCTCGGGATGACAAAGGGGAGAGGGACGCTTCCATTGGGTGTGATGGTAGCAACAAGCCAAAAGAAGGCTTCAATGGGCCAACCAGTCCTTTGTGGCTAGTGCAGAAAGCCCGGTGTCATTCTGCTTACGAGGCGAACAGCTGGGTCAGGTTGCTGAGGCGAAGCAGTTCCTTCACCCGGGGCGACAGGTTCACCAATTCCAGCCTGCAGTACCCCTCTTTGGCTGCTGAAACCTTAAGCCCTACCAGAGTTCCCAGGCCGGAGCTGTCCAAATATGCCAGGTCCGTCAGGTCGAGCACGATGCGCCCACCCTGGGGTATGAGAGGCTTAACCAATTCCTTGATTTGACCGGAGTTTTCGCTCACTAACCGGCCATGGCAGGTGATCGTCGTGATCGTGCCCGTGCTCTCGTGCCCCGATTTTTCAACTTCATAGTGGAAGACAGCGTCTGGCGCGGTTGGCATGGGCGCTCCTCAGCGAACCTTGCGCCATACTAATGGGTGGACTCAAGGCCCCACATTAAAATTTGGTTACTAGCTTTGCAGCCGCAAGAGGGGGAGGGTTCCGGCTTAGGAAGAGAACAGTTGGGTCAGGCTGCTGAGGCGGCCCGGCTTCTTTTCCCGGGGTGATGGGTTGAACAATTCCAGCCTGCAAAATCCTTCTTTGACTGCTGAAACCCTCAGGCCCACCAGGGAGCCCGAACCCGAACCGTCAAGGAAGCTCACATCCGTAAGGTCGAGCACGATGCGGCGGCCCATAGGAATGAGAGGCTTAACCATTTGTTTGATTTGACCCGATGTTTCCCTCACCAGCCTGCCATGACAAGTGATGGTCGTGACTGCACCCGTATTTTCATCGCCAGACTTCTGAACTTCATAATGGAAGACAGCCTCTGGGGTGGTTGGCATGTACTCTCCTTGTGGGCATAGTAATCTTTCGGCCACGAGGCCCCATATTAAAATTCGGTTATCGGTCCCTCCTTTCCCACAGTTTTGTGGCTGCGAAACCGTTTCCCAGCTTTATCGGTTGGCTCAGCCAACCACTGGCTCATTCTTAACCTCTGATTACAAAGGCAACGAGTCGTTGCAAGGCAGACGAGTCGAAATTGTTTACTTTTTGATCCCTATGGTGGCTGTGAGTTTCCTCTTGCCTGAAAACGACGGCACAAACGAGCAGTTGCGCGAGCGGCTCCGTATTGCCGAAGAGTCTCTTCGGCGAAGCGAGATGCTGGCGGTTGCCGGCCGCTATGCAGGCGCCATCATTCATGAGGTGAACAATCCGCTGGAGGCGCTCAGCAACCTGGTTTATCTGACCAGGCAGGAAGCTCAGCATCCGGAGAGCGTACGCAAGAACATGCTGGTGGCGGAGACGCAGCTCGATCGCCTGGGCGAAATAACCCGCAAGACGCTTTCGTTCTACCGCGATCAGAGCGACGCGACCCCCTTTGACTTGGTAGAAATCGCAGAATCCGCGCTGCGTATTCACGCCCATCGCTTCTCCGGCAAGCGCGTCGAACTCCGCAAGCAGTTCCCGGACGAGCTCACGGTGAAAGGATGCGGTGGTGAGATTCTCCAGGTGCTTTCGAACTTTATTCTTAATGCGATTGATGCCCTGCCGGAAGATGGTGCGGTGCTTTGCCTGCGCGTGAGGCCCGATAAGAGCAGGAAGGTGGCCCATATCACTATTTCGGACAACGGGCATGGAATCCCACCCTCTGTCCGTAAAAGGCTCTTTGAGCCGTATGTCACTACCAAGAGCTCAGGAACCGGGGTAGGCATGTGGCTATCGAAACGTATTGTGGACAGGCACCAGGGAACGATCCGTTTCCGCAGCTCGCACAAGCCGGGAAAGAGTGGAACTACGTTTCGCATTTCGTTACCGATAGCGGGATAGATGCAGCTTCAGCCGATTTTCATACGCTGGAGTGGGCTTGACTGCCCATGCAACGCTCCCGGGACAGCCGCGGGAAGAAATACGGTGAAGACAGTTCCCGAGCGACCTTGCGCTACGCTGGAGCGCACATTTAGACGGCCGCCGCATTTTTCTATCAGCTCGCGAGAGACCCACAATCCTAATCCCGTGCCCGTGTCCTTTTTGGTGGTATAGAAAGGCTCGAAGATGCGCTTGAGATTCTCCGGCTGGATGCCGGAGCCGCTATCCGCCAGGGTGATGCACACTCCCGATCCAGCGGAACCTCTTCTGCCGGCGCGAACGCGAACGCAGACTGCATCTCCCTCACGGCACGCATCGAGGCTGTTCGCGAGCAGGTTTGAAAGCACCTGGCGCAGTTCACCGGAGTTTCCAAAAACCTGCTGCTCGGTGTTTAGCTTCACGTGAAGGCTGACCCGCGCGGAGGCTGCCCGGGAAGAGTAAAACTCGAAGACTTCACGAGTCACAACATCGGGACGAAACAGACCGGCGGCGGAAGGCTCGCGATAAAAGCCAAGGGACTGGCGGGTAATATGAGCGATTCGCTGCAGCTCGCGATCCGCTTCTGCCAGGTGGCGCCGAATCTTTTCGATACTCTGCTCGCCACGGGCGAGGTAGATGAGGTTCACCAGGCCTTCCAGGGGATTGTTGACCTCATGGGCGATGGCCGCAGCCAGCCGCCCCGCAGCCGCCAGTTTTTCCGCGCGCATGAGTGCAAGCTCAGCGGCGTGCCGCTCGGTGATATCCCGGAAAACCAGAACGATGCCAATCATGGCCGAGTTCGCATCGAGAATAGGCGCGGCGCTGTCGTCGATTTGGAACTCTTTCAGGTCTTTGCTGATAAGAATCGTGTGATTGGCCAGGCCGACAATCTTGCCCGACCGGCGCACCACTTCGACGGGATTGTCGACTGCGGCGCGGGTGCGCTGATTTTGAATGATAAAGATCTTCGAAAGCGGAAGGCCGTCCGCCTCCGACTCTTTCCATCCCGTGAGCTGCTCAGCGACTCGGTTCATGAACACTACTTTGCCCTCAGGATCGCAAGCGATCACCGCATCTCCGATACTGCGAAGCGTGGTATTCAACCATTGCTCGCGGGCAAAGGATTCATCTCCCCGGCGTTTGACTTCCTTGATTTGCAGGCCATAGGCGGCGGCAAGTTTTTGAAAGAGCCGGCGAATCTCCCATGCCAGCAGGACGCCGAGAAGAACAGCCAGCCCTATGAGCCCATAGAGGCTGACTTTGTCGACGCGCAGGGCGGTGAATGACCGGTTGGCCCGTATGCTGGCCTCAGCGGAGATGAAATCGTCGGCGGACGCACGCAGGGCATCCATTTGGCGCTTGCGCTCCAGCATCTGAGGATGCAATTCAGACAGGGGAGCCGGTTGCGCAATGGTTTGGCGGGCTTCCTGCTGGCACACTCGGGAGGCAGCCTGCAGGCGCTGCAGCCGGGCCGTCTGTTCAGGGTCGTGCCTAACCAGGTTCGCGAGAGCGCTGAACTCCGGATCCAGTTGCTGCGTGGCCTTCTGGTATGGCTCAAGGAAGGTTGTGTCGCGGGTGAGCAGAAATCCTCGAAGCCCAGTCTCTTCGTCGACCATGAGCCTTATCAGGTTGTGAGCGTGGGAGATCACCCGATCGGAATGATCAACCCGGCGAGCACTGCGTTGCACCTGCCGGAACCCGTAAGCCATGGTCAAGGCAAGCAGGCCCAGGGCAACCAGTGGCAGTACTACCAGACGAAGAAGCAGACGTCGATAGGCAGCAGCTTCCAAAAGGTCTCCCGAAGCGGGCCGTTATAACGCACGAGCGGTGTACTCTGCAATTTTGCCTGATCACCATCACTGCAGGCAACGTGGCAAACCATTCTGTTGATCAGACGCAGTGTATGCTCTGAAAGCCATTAAGAAACGTCCAATTTCTCCTTCAGGAGGAAGTCATTATGAAGAATGGTCCGGTGCGCGTCGGCATCATCGGCTCGCAATTCCAGGCAGATTGTCACGCAGCCGCAATCGGCATGATCCCGGACGATATGTCGGTCGAGGCGGTTGCTTCTCCGACAGCGTCACACGCACAGGCGCTGGCCGCGCGTTACAAGATTCCCCGGGTTTACACCGAATACAAAGAGCTAGCCAAAGATCCGGCCATTGAAGCGGTGAGCATTACCGCCCCCAACCTCCTGCACTGCGAGATGGCCGTGACTATGGCGCAGGCGGGCAAGCATGTCATCTGCGAGAAGCCGCTGTGTGTCACGCTGGACGAGGCCGACCGGATGATCGAGGCCTGCCGTGCCAACGGAGTACTGCTGCTCTATGGCGAGTCGCTCTTCTTCACCCCCAAGTACGTCAAGGCAAAAGAAATGGCGGACTCCGGCGCCTTCGGGAAAGTACACCTCATCAAGCAAAGCGAGAAGCACTTTGGCCCGCACGCCGAATGGTTTTGGGATGTCAAGCGGGCAGGCGGCGGGGCGCTGTTCGACCTGGGCTGCCATGGAATCGGTTTCGCCTACTGGTTTCTCGGGCGGCCCAAACTGCTGAGCGTGTACTCGCACCTGGGCACCTACGTGCATGCTGACAAGACCAAGCTGGATGATGAAGCGGTCACGGTGGTCGAGTTTGCGGGCAACGCGTTCAGCATTATCGAGAACAGCTGGGCTCGCCGCGGCGGCATGGATGATCGCATCGAGGTCTACGGTGAGGGCGGCCTGACGATTGCAAATCTGCAAATGGGCAACGCGCTGCCGACCTACAGCGAGTATGGCTTCGGCTACGCCGTGGAAAAGGCGCCCACCACCATCGGGTGGAGCTACCCGGTCTTTGAAGAGCTGTGGAATTATGGCTTCCCGCAGGAGATGCGCCACTTCGCGCGCGCGGTACGCGGACTGGAGGCGCCGCAGGCCACGGGAGAGGACGGCAAGGTGGTGCTGGAGGCCATCTTCGCGGCCTACGCTTCGGCAGGGCTGGGACAGAAAGTGTATTTTCCTTTCACGCCGACGGCGGAGCGCCCGGTGGAAGAGTGGCTGAACCGGAGGAAGCCGGATTCCCATGCTGGATAACATCCTCGCGCAGCCCGAGTCGCATCGCACCCTGCTGGCGCTGCACCGGGGCAAGCAGCACGCAACGCTGCGCGCGTGTGCGGAAAAAATCCGCCAAGCCCAGGGGAGGGTGATCTTCAGCGGTATGGGCGGCTCGCTGTTCGCCACCCCGCCCGCAGTAATCCGGCTGCTGGAGCAGGGATATCCGGTGCAGGCGGTGGAGAGTGCCGAACTGTTGCATTACGGTAGCGCGTCCCTGCGCGCCGGCGACGTGGGCATTGTGATCTCGCGCTCGGGCGGATCGATCGAGCCGGTTCTGCTCGCGGAAAAAATGCGCCAGGCCGGCATGACCGTCATTGGGGTCACGAATGTGCCCGGCTCCAGGCTTGAAGAGCTCGCCGATATAACGTTGCTCATCGGTGCCCAGGCTGACAAGCTCATCGCGGTACAGACGTACACCGGCACGGTGCTCACCCTGCTGCTGCTGGCCGAGGAAGTGCTGGCCGGCACGAGCGGGGAGTTGAGCCTTGCATGCGAGGCAGCGCTGCCGGCGCTGGCCGAGCATATCGACGAATGTCTGGGGCAGAGCGACCATTGGCAGGACCTGCTCATGGGCGCCCCGCTTTATCTGCTTGGCCGCGGACCGGCGCTGGGCGCGGTTTATGAAGGGGCGCTCCTGCTGCATGAAACCGCGAAGACCGCGGCGGTCGGGATGTCCTCAGGACAGTTTCGCCATGGACCGGCGGAGATTCTCTCCAGCGATTTTCGCGCCGTGGTTTTCGGCACACCGCCGGTAACGCGCGCTCTCGATCGATCGCTGGCCGACGATCTCTTCTCCGCTGGGGCGCAGGTCCGTTGGATCGGACCCGCGTCCGAGGATAGCCGCGCTCCGTCGCTTGTCCCTTGGCCGGAGATTGCGCCTGTGCTTGCACCGCTCTTTGAGATTGTTCCCCTGCAGGTCGCGGCTTACCGGCTCGCACTGTGGCGCGGGATTACTCCGGGCGACTTTCGTTTCGTCTCCGAGGTTACGGATGCTGAGTCGGGGTTCTTGCCGTCCACTAAGCATTAATTAATTTGCCAGAGGGCATTTGATGCTGGTCGAGGGAACCGCAGGTCCCTCCACTACGCTTCGCTCCGGTCGGGATGACAATTCATTTTTTGACACTTACATTCCCCATAATCAACCTTCGCGATGTTCATTTCTCCCTCTACTTGCCGCAGGCAAGTTAGCTGCTCGGGATTACAAAGGGGAGGGTAGAGCTTTCAGTCAGATTGGTGGTTGGTAGAGAGAATTCAATGAAAGCGCGCCTCTCTCCTTTGTCATCCCGAGCGAATCCGGATTTCCTGCCACGCAGCACTGGACACCGCCGCGTGTGCGCCTTTCAGTAAGGAAAGGCGCATGAAGTTCGCCAACGCCACCAAGTTCAACAGGAAATCCGGGGAAGCCGAGGGATCTGCAGTTCTCCTTCATCACGAAATGTCAACTTAGCGCAAGGCGTATCTTTCTCTTACTAAGAAGAGATAACAACCTATTCCCACCAACAGCCACAGAGCAATCGCAATCAGCGGTGCGTTGAAGCTTCCTGTCCTTTGCACTAATAAGCCGGTGATCCAGGGTGCGGCAATTCCCGCTAGATTTGCGGCCGTGTTCTGTATGCCGGCAACACTGGCAGAAGCAGAGGCCGGGGTCAGCGTCTGCGTCAGGGCCCAGTAGTTCGCCGTCGCCAGACCCAGACCACTCAGAGAAAACACAGCCAGAAAAAGGGTCAGCGTCCGGGAGTCTGAAAAAGCAGCGAAGACCTCGCTGAAGGCCAGCACGAAGCCAACGATCGTAAATACTTTTCGCACCGTGACGGCGTTAAGCCCGCGAGCAATCAGCCGATCCGCAGCCCAGCCCGCCAGAATCGCGATCGTTCCCATTCCTGCAAAAGACATGAACGTAAACCAACCCGACGCCGTCAGAGATAAGCCATACCGTTCCTTGAAATAGGTCGGCATCCAGGTCATACAGAAATATACGAAGTACATGTAACAGAACGTGGCGAGACAAGTGCCCCAAATTACAGGCGTACTGAAAATTGCCCCCCAGGAGACACCCAGCTTTTCCTCCATCCTGCCGCCCTTGCTGTCGTCCCTGACAAAGAGAAGCCATGGAAGCAGCCAGACCAGGCCTAACGCCCCGTTCAGCACAAACATCCATCTCCATCCGAAGGCCAAAACCAGATAAGTCGCAATCGGCGCCCCGATGGCCGGGCCGTACTTGGTCCCCGACATGAAAATCCCAATCGGCAAACCGCGCTCGTGCTCGGCAAAATTTTTGCGGATATAACGTATGCTCGCGGGGGTTACGATGGCCTCGCCGATTCCCAGAAGTATCCGCACAGCAATCAGACCACTGAGCGATCCCGCCAGCGCTGCCGCGGCAGAGACCACACTCCACAAGAGAAGCCCCACGGCATAAGGCCACTTAAGCCCGAAGCGGTCGACCACCCATCCGGCCGGGGCCTGCAGCAAGGTATATGCCCAGAAGAAGGCAGAGAGCAGAATTCCCGACGCTCCCGCAGTGAGCGGGAAACTCATGCGGATCTGGGGAAGCGCAACCGACAGATTGATACGGTCGGTGTACGCAATGATGACGCCCAACGTCAGCAGCGCCACCACCAGCCAGCGGGCGCTGCGGCTGGCGGAGGTCATACGCGCCCCTCTACCAGTTGGTGATGGAACCATCGGGACGGAAGTAGGTTTGCGCGCGAGCGGTCACGGGTTCGGTAATCTCGGCGATCTGCGTGAGCTGCTTGTAGTCCAACTCCACACCCAGGCCAGGCCGCTGGTTGGGATACAGCTTGCCGTTCTTGAAATCCAGGCAGACAGGCAGATGGGGCAGGGTGCGGCCCTGGTAGTTGTACTCCATGAGGACGGGTCCCGAGAAGGTGCCCAGGCAGTTTACCAGGGCAGCCGTCGCGATCGGCCCGGTGAAATGCGGGACAATGCCGACGAAGTGGGTTTCACAGATCGCGGCAATCTTCATCATCTCGGTTATGCCGCCCACATTGGGCAGAGTGGCGCGGACGAAATCGATGTCGTGATTTTCTACCAGGCGATTGAAGTCCCAGCGATTGCCCCACTCCTCGCCCGCCGCCAGAGGGACGTTCACTTTGCTGCGCAGGATGGGAAGATCCTGCAAAAAAGCCTCGGTGCGCACCGGGTCTTCCACGAAGAACGGCGCGAGATCTTCGATCTCGTTGCAACCGCGAATCGCGTCGGGCAAATCGAAGCGCTGATGGAAATCGATACACCAGTCCCCATCCTTGCCCACCCCCTCACGCGCCTGGGTACACTCATCGCGCAGGTGGGTAATGCGCTCCCGGGTGTTGTAGGTGGTATTGGCAGGCAGATCCATGGCGCCGAAGCGAAAGGCGCGATAGCCTGCCTCGATGGTGAGCCGGGCACGATCCTTGATGCCCATGCCCGGGGTCACACCGGGTATCACTCCGGCGGTGTTATAGCACTCGCAATAGTTGCGAACCATGCCGTTCAGCAACTGGTGGACGGGCAAACCCTGCACCTTGCCCTTAATATCCCACAGCGCCAGGTCCAGGGCGCCAATGGCATCCGTTCTCTCCCTGCCCGCCGGATAAAAGAAGGCACGGTTCATATCCTGCCAGAGACGCTCGATGTATTGCGGATCGCGGCCGATCAGCCGCCCGGCGGAGGGGGCCAATGTATCCTTCGCTCCGCCCTCGCCAATGCCGGTGATTCCGGCGTCGGTCTCGATCGTGACCACCACGTCGCTCTGGTTCAACAGGGGGTTAGGATTCGGCGGCAGATAGGCACGCACCCGGGTGATCTTCATCGCGCCCAGAGGAGCCGCATGGGCAGGCTGGGCGCGGACGCTACCTACCATCGCGGTGGCGGCCAGGGTACGGAGGAATGCTCTTCTCTTCATGATGCGACCTCTCCTTCAGACTTATATGCACGCACCGCAGCCACCAGTGCCCGCGCTTTTGCTTCCACGATCCCGGCATCGTCTCCGGGTTTGTAGATTGACGAGCCGACACCCAGGCCAAGCGCCCCCGCGGCCATCCAGGGCTCCACCTGATCCGCACCGATTCCACCCACCGGGATCACGATGGCCGAGCTGGGCAGCACGGCGCGCATCGCCCGCAGCATTGGGGGACCCAGAACCTCCGCGGGAAAAAGCTTGAGGGCGTCCGCACCGGCCTGCAGCAATGCGAAGGCTTCCGTCGGGTTGAAAAAGCCGGGGGCGGCAAAAAGGCCAGCCTGCTTTGCAGCGCGCACAATCGCCGTGTCGGCATGAGGAGTGACGATCAGCCGGCCGCCTGCTGCTGCCACCTCCCCCACTTGGGATGGATCGGTCAGGGTGCCGGCGCCAATCAGCATCCGGCTGCCGAAGCACCGCGACAAAATGGCGATGCTCTCGAGCGGGCTGGGCGAGTTGAGAGGTACCTCGACGATGCGGATACCAGCCCGCTGCAACGCTGAGCCGATCGACTCCACCTCGGACGCCTGGACACCGCGCAGAATGGCGACCAGGGGGCATTGTTCGAGCCATGCTCTCAGGTCCATTGCAGCCTCCTGCCGATCGCGGCCAGCCCCAGGGCCGCCGCATCCTCGTCTTCCACGTGTGCTGCGCCTCCACAGGCCTCGATGGCTCGGGCGTAGAGAGTACAGAGCGTCGCGGCCCCCACCAGGTGCACCCGGGCCGCACGGGGCATGGCAGCGCGCACCTCATGCCCAATCAACAAACCCGATAGATACGAAGCGGAAATCTCTTCCCTAAGCTGCCCCATCAACGCCAGGGTGCGCACGCCAAAAAGATGGTGAAGCAACCCGGCGGAATCCGCGGAGCGAGCAACCCCATCCTGGAACGCAGCGTGGTCGATTGCGCTGTCGCTGGTCATCATGCGCTCCAGGATGGTACAGCGACGCAGCGCGCTGTAGACTTCGCCGGTCATCCACGTGGCAAAACTCACAATCGTGTGATCGCTCAGCTGAATCCACTTGGAGTGCGTCCCGGGAAAACAGACCAAACCGCAGCCGTCGAGCAGGCCGATCGCTGCCGTCTCTTCACCACGCATCACTTCCGGCACTCCCGCGGCGTCTGCTCCCTTCACGCCCGGAACCAGGCGCACCGTAGCTTCAGGAAATGGCACTTGCATGACAGCGCCGGCAAGATCCGATAGGCCGGCGGGACAAGCAAGATATCCTGCTTCGACCCAGCCCTGCCGGCTGCCGATCATGCCGCACATCAGGACGTGGGTTTCGCCCTCCGCCAGCCATGGCCCGATCTCAGCGCGTAAGGCGTCGGCGAAATTGCCGTCGCCAACCTGCAGAATGCCCTGAGGCGAGAAGCACCTGGCCACGATCGCTCCCTGCCCATCGAGGCGGAAGGCGCGGAAATTGCTGGTACCCCAATCCACTGCAATCAAGCTTATGCTCCTTTACGCTCCTGGGACGCCAGGATGGAGCTTGACGCTCCTTCCCTTGAATATATTCTTGGGCGGCTTACGCAGAGGGTGAGATATGATGCCATCCGTGTGCCTGCGACGGATGTGAGGTGAGGATGTTCGTTCTGTTTGTCGACATGCGAGTCAAACCAGGGTCGCAGCAACCGCTGGAGAAAACCTACACGGAGATTTTTCGGCCGGCCATTACCAGCCATGAGGGTTTTCGCGGCGTGGAGCTTCTGCGGCCGAACCGTCACGGTGGCGAATACCGGCTGAGCATCGCTTTCGAGTCCCATGAGCTGCAGAGAACGTGGGTGGCCACCGACCTGCATCAGCAAGTGTGGCCGCAGATGGAAAGCCATTGCGCGGATTATTCGGTGCAGGACTACACCTCGGTTTAAAGGAGCCCTATGGGACAGAACGTTCCTGAGTACGTAAGCCGCTCGGTTCCGGTGCCGCTCACCGGCAGAGTGCCGTGGTACAAGAGCACCTTCCCCAGCTACTTCGGTATTTTCCTGTTCGTCGGCTATTACCTCAAGCTTGCCGGGCCTACGTTGAGTTATGCCTCGGTCAGCGTCTGCTTATGGGGCCTGCTGGTGGCCGGGCTGCTTTGCTTTGGGCTCTACTACTATGTCCCCGCCATGCTGGGCATGCAAACCGGGCGCACGCTTTATGTGGTGGGCTCCTCCACCTTTGGCACGACGGGCGGGTACCTTATCCCTGGACTGCTCATGGGCCTGTTGCAGGTTGGCTGGGTAGCCGTGGATGCGGCGCTGGCCAGCAGTTTCATCATGCAGGGCCTGAACCAGACATCGCGTACCCTGCATACCGTAATCGTGATTGTGTGGCTTTACAGCCTGGGATGGGTCGCCATTAAAGGCATCCACTACGTCAGCCAGGCGGCCAAGTACCTGAACTGGATTCCCTTCCTCATGATGCTGGTTGTGCTGTGGGCCAACCGGAGTGGAATACCCCACTACCAGGTGCCCCACAACGAGCCGGTAACCGGTTTTCTGAATGCCCTGATCATCACCATCGGCTTCTTTGCTACCGCGGGCGCCGCCGGCACCGATTTCGGTATGAATAACCGCGACCGAAAGGATATTGTTCTGGGCGGGCTCACCGGCATCGCGGCAGGCGCCGTGATTGCCGGCGGCATCACAGTGCTCTCCGTGGCCGGCTACCTGGGACGGAACGGCGGCCCCGTCAGCTACGACTTTACCGCGGCGATTGCCAGTGTAGGGGCCATCGCGCCGGTGATGTTCTTTCTCTTTGCCGTAGCCTGCCTGGTCCCCACCTGCTTCTCCGCGTTCATTGCAGCGAACAGTTTCAGCACCATGCTGCCCAAGATTTCCCGGCCGGTGTCCACCATGGCGGGGGTGACCCTGAGCGCCATCCTGGCCATTACGGGTGTGGCTGACAACCTGGTCGGCTTCTTCAGCATCGTGGCGGCTTCTTTTGGCCCGATATGCGGCGCTATGGTCGCCGATTACTTGCTTGCCGGGCGGCGGTGGTCCGGACCGCGGCTGGGCATCAACTGGGCCGGCTATATCGCCTGGATCGTGGGTTTCCTGGTCGGTATCCCGGAGCGTATTCCCGGAATTCCCTCATCCTGGGTTAAAGCCGACAATCCCTCCGCGCTTTATGCGTTTGCCAGCGGTTTTCTGATCTATATCGTGCTTGCCCGCTTAGGATTGCGGCCGCCAGTGGTCGAGATAGCAGCGAGCGGGGAGAAACTGCCCTCCCAGGTGCCGGCGTATTGAGGCCTGTGTGAACTCAGGTTTGGCGCCGCGCCTACGGCCCTTGGATGATCTTCCGGATTGACCCGGCTCGGGTAGGCTGGGGATTTATCCCCGGCCCTGGAGGTTCTACATTTCACCGCGCATGGCCCGGTCAAGCCTGCATTTTTGGCACAGCCCGCGTGGGTGGTGGCAGCTAGAGGCTCTCCAGTTACCGAACAGCTTAAAAAAATGATGCGCGAAAAGCGCGATAAGCGCGATAAGCCCCCCAGGACGCTTAAGTTCGTCGTCGGAGTTAAAAAAAAACCGGAGCTGGGGGCATGTAGAGGCTTTCCAACCACCGACGCGCTAAAAAAAGATGCGCGAAAAGCGCGATAAGCGCGATAAGCCCCCCTCGGGAAGCTACATTTGCCTCGCCAGCCCGGATTTCCTGTGGAACTTGATGGCGTTGGCAAACTTCATGCGCCTTTCTTTGCGGAAAGGCGCATACGCGGTTCTCTCCAGTGCCGCGTGGCAGGAAATCCGGGGTCCGGAAAAACAACGGGTGGAGAGCTGAGAAACGCCGCGCCGGCCGCTTCCAGTTCCTTGATACAGGTGCGAACTAAGCTCCTGGACCTCCCCGGAGGACCCGCTGCGGGAAAATGGGCGTAGCAACCCTGGCGCGATCCGCTGCGACAGGCCAACGCTGGTTGTCGCCATGCCCGTGTCGTTGGTGCTGAATTGTCAATGACCGCTCTATCAGGAGCGCGCACTGGGCTGCCCTGCTTACGCCGTAATCTCGCCGCAGGTGCTCGCGGGGCGAAGCAGTCCAGCGTAGAGAGGTAGGGAGTCGCTTGGCGTGGTCAAGCAATCAGATGGCAAGCAAACATGAATGTTGAGCAGGCGGCCCTACACTCACCACAGATGCGAATTCGGCAAGTAAGTTTCAGTCGGCCCTAATTGCCCGCTCACGCAACTTCCTCGCGCCTGGCTGCGCAGGTTTGGTCCTACGGAAAAATCGGGCAGGAAAGAAATGTAGAAACTCCAGTGCCGGGGATAACTCCCCGGCCTACCCGGAAACCGAGTTTTTCCTCAACCTGTGAGGCTGACTAAAACAAAGCATCCAAAGGCGCTTCTATTGACCACAGGTCCTTTCACTACGGTCGGGATGACAATTTAGTTGCAAAACAAGCGTCACCGGGCCGCAGATTACTCTAATATAAGGGTTTCAATTTATTTCACTTGGTGGACAAAATGCCTGCCTCTACCGTGAGCACAACCCGCACCTATAACCGCCTACTCCTGCTGGTGGCGGGGCTGGGTGGGCTGCTCTATGGGGTGGACGTCGGCATTATCGGCGGCGCGCTGCCCTACCTGGAAGCGACCTCCGGACTGAACGCCAGCCAGCTCTCCATCATTGTTGCCGCCGTGTTGCTGGGCAGCGTCATCTCTACCCTCTTTGCCGGATTGCTCGCCGATTGGCTGGGCCGCAAGCCCCTCATGGTGATCAGCGGAGCCATCTTCGTCCTGAGCATTCCTGTCATCGCGCTGTCGCATGGCTACGCTCCCCTGTTCTTCGGCCGCCTGCTGCAGGGGGTCAGCGGAGGACTGGTGGGCATCGTCGTTCCGCTGTACCTGGCGGAGTGCCTGTCAGCCCAGGATCGAGGCAAAGGCACAGGAGCCTTCCAATGGCTGCTGACCCTGGGCATCTTCTCCGCGGCGGTCATCGGCATCTACTACAGTTATCGCGTGGCCGGGTTGGCCATTTCCACCTCACCCTCAGCGCTGCTGGTGGTCAAAGACCAGGCATGGAGGCGCATCTTCTGGATGTCAATGCCGCCAGGCATCCTGTTTGTTGCCGGCAGCCTATTTGTCGCCGAGTCGCCCCGTTGGCTCTTCAGCCGCGGACGAAAAGAAGTGGCCCGGACCGCACTGCTGCGCTCCCGCAGTCCCCAACAAGCCAACCTCGAAATAGCGGAAATGGAGCATACTTCGCTCGCCCAAAAAAACGCATCCCTGGCCAGAGGAGCATTGAAAGATTCGCTGCTGCGCCGGAAGTATGTTCTTCCCTTCCTGCTGGCATGTGTCATCCTCTTCTGCAATACGGCAACCGGCATCAACTCCATTATTGGGTACAACACCGACATATTGCTGCAAAGCGGCCTGTCAGACCTGTGGGCCCATTGGGGCTATGTGCTGTTTACGTTTATGAACTTCCTGATGACCCTGGTGGGAATGACACTGGTTGACCGCAAAGGGCGCAAGTTCCTCTTTATTCTCGGGACTTCGGGCATCATCGTCTCCCTGCTCTTCGTTGGCACGCTCTTTTTGCGCACCGAGAAGGACAGGCATGACGTCCGCGGTGCGATTCAGGCGATGGTGGCTCCTGACCAGACACTCCGACTGCAATACGATGCAGCCGAGGCCAAACGCCTGCTGCCGGGCGGTTCAGACCGTTTGTCCCTGGCCGTAATTTACTCCTATGGCGGATTTACCGGGACCACCACTCCCCTGCGTTCCGGGGGCGCCGACGAAACATCTCTGCACATCGATCGCCAGGGCAGCCTGCCTTCGAGCAAGGTAGAAGCATTTTTTCGTAACCCATTCGTCGACCTCGATGCGGCACGCATGGCTCCGCTCACCATTGAGCACGCCTACATCGGTCCGGTGCCGGCCGCGGTCCACGGCTGGCTGGTGGCGCTTGGCTTATACGGCTTTGTCGCATTCTATGCGATGGGGCCGGGGGTTTGCGTTTGGCTCGCCCTGTCGGAACTTATGCCCACCCGCATCCGTTCCAATGGCATGAGTATCGCCCTGGTCATCAACCAGATGGTCTCGACCACCCTGGCCGGAATCTTCTTGCCCGTTGTCGGCAAGTATGGATACTCAATGATGTTTTTCTTATTTTGTGGGTTCACCGTGATCTACCTGTTGACGGCCGCGTTCTTTTTGCCGGAGACAAAGGGTAAGACTTTGGAAGAGATCGAGGCCTACTTTGAAGCTGCATAAACTGGCGGAGTACGAGACCCAATGAATTTCTTTCTAGCTCTGGACGCAGGTGGCACGAAGACTGACTACGTCCTTGCCGATGAGACCCGGGAATTAGCCAGGGTGCGCACGGGGACCATCAAGCGCATGCGGGTGGATGCAGCCACCGCCGGCCAGAACCTGGAGTCGGCGCTCGCCGAATTGTCGGAGCAGAGCGGAATCTCCATGGCAGACGTAACCCGCACCTGTGTGGGCACGGCGGGCGAAACCGTTCCCCTGGTCACCGATTGGCTGCGGGAGTCGATTACCGCAAGGGTCGGCGGCGAACTCCTGATCCTGGGGGACGTCGAGATCGCCCTCGACGCAGCTTTCCCAGGCCGTGCCGGAGTGCTGGTGCTTGCCGGCACGGGATCGAACGTGGTTGGGCGCACCGGCGGAGGTCAGTTGG
This sequence comes from uncultured Acidobacteriaceae bacterium, assembly GCA_963834205.1. Lineage (GTDB taxonomy): Bacteria > Acidobacteriota > Terriglobia > Terriglobales > Acidobacteriaceae > PALSA-350. The sequence continues at coordinate 61,641 of CAWIBI010000009.1, forward strand.
TTTCCGCCGGAGGCTGGGGGCCGGCGCTGGCGGACCAGGGGTCAGGACATCGCATTGGCCTGGAAAGCCTGCGCGCCATTTTTCTGGCCAAGGACGAAGGGCGGCATACGCTGCTGTTGCCGGCGGTGCTGGACTTTTGGCAGTTGTCTTCGCTCGAGCACCTGGTGGAATACGCGAACGCTCTCCCCTCCCCCGACTTTTCTACGCTCACCGGCGTGGTCCTGCAGTGCGCCGAACTGGGAGATGAAACGGCGTTAACCGTTCTGCGCCAACAAGGAGATGAGCTTGCCTACCTGGTCCGCCTGGTAATTCGCCGCCTGCGCCGCGTCTCGCACAACCACGATTGGACTCCGCCCATCGCCTTTGCCGGCAGCATACTGGAAAACGTTCCTCCGGTGCGAGATGCTCTCATCGCATCCGTACGCTGCGAGTTCCCTTCGGTGGACGCTCCGGATAAAGCGGTTGACCCCATCGATGGCGCGTTATGGCGTGCACGAACGGGCACCCCTTTGAGCCACCGCTCCTAAAAATCGTCTTCTGTTTTCAGGAGCTGGTAAGTCTTTGATCCTTCGTTCGTATTCATCCGACATTCGCACTCCTTTAAACTCCCATTCCCCGGAGCTTAATATCGTCGAGGGCTATGAACACCATGACAAGACAAGGGTTTCGAGCTCTTTTGACGGCCGTTTCGCTGCTCTTTACCGCTTGCGTCGCGCAGGCACAGTTCGATGTTGGCAGCCTGGTGGGGACCATCCGCGACCAAAGCGGCGCGGCGGTAGCGGACGCCTCCATCACCGCCACCAATACCGCAACCAACATCGAGACCTCCACCACCAGCAATGGCAGCGGCGACTACGAAATCCCTTCCCTGCATGTCGGCACCTATACCATCTCGGCTAAAGCGCCGAACTACGCTGAGGCCGTGGCGCAGAACATCTCCATTGCCGTAGGCAGCCGGCAACGCATCGATCTGGAACTGAAGATTGGCCAGGCGCAGACTTCGGTCGAAGTGAGCGATGTGGCGCTGCAGCTGGAAACGGATTCAAGCCAGCGCGGCCAGACCATCACGCAATACCAGACCGAAGCCTTGCCTCTGGTCACCCGAAACTACTCGGATCTATTGGCTCTGGTCACCGGCTCACGGCAAGCCCCGACGGCCGCCACCACCAGCTCCATCAACAGCCTGGTGCGCCAGGGCGCCTATAACGTCAACGGCCAGCGCAGTATGTTCAACAACTTTCTGCTCGACGGCATGGATAACAACGCCTATGGCGAGAGCAACCAGGGCTTTGACAACCAGATCATCGCGATTCCACCCGACTCCGTGGCGCAGTGGGAGGTAGTGACCAACAACGAGAGCGCGGAATACGGCCGCTCTTCCGGGGCGACGGTGAACGTTGCCTCCTCCAGCGGAACCAATCACTTTCACGCCACGGCGTATGAGTTCATCCGCAACACCGATTTGAATGCCGCCGGCTACTTCCAGCCAACCATCGTGGGCAACACGGGAAACATTGTTCCGTTCCAGAAGCCGACCTTCAACCGTAACCAGTTCGGGGTTAACTTCGGCGGGCCCATCCTTAAGGACAAGCTGTTCTACTTTGTCGACTACGAAGGCTTTCGGCAAACCCTGAAGCCGCTCAATGTGCTCACGCTGCCTACGCAGAACGAACTCAACGGCATCCTGGTGGTGCCGGTCGAGAACCCGATCACCGGCGTCGTCTACCCCGCCGGCACGGCGATCCCCGCCAGCGACATCAACCCCATATCGCAGCAGATCATCGGCTTCTTCAAGCAGATCCCGGGCCTGCCCGTCAGCGGACTGGCTTCGACTGGCCTGGCAACCAACGACTACTCCAAGCTGGTTCCGTTCACCGACGACTCCGACAAGGGCGATCTGCGCCTCGACTATCAGCAGAACGCCAGCAGCTCCTGGTTCGTCCGGGTGAGCGACCGCAAGGAGACCGGTGTGAATTACCCGGCCATCCTGCTGCCGCTCGACGGCCAGACCAACGGCACCATCCGCATTCTCGATCAGCAGGTGGCGCTTGGCTACACTCACCTGCTGGGGTCGAGCAAGGTGATCGATGCCCGGCTGGGTCTCTCCCGCACCAAGGCCGGCAAGTACTCCTTGTCCATCGGCAACGACTCCATCACCATTCCCGGTTTACCCTCTGACCCTGTTGTGGCCGGAGGTTTACCCTCCACCAGCATCTCGGGCTTCACCGCATTTGGCCGCCAGAGCACCAACCCGCAGTGGCAGAACCCGGCTTTGCTCGATCCCAAGGTGAACTTCACCTGGGTGAAAGGAAGGCATTCGCTCAAGTTTGGCTACGAATACGAGCACATCTGGATGGCGGTGAACGATAACAACCCGCTGTACGGCTCCTTCAGCTACAGCGGCGGATACAGTCTGTGCCCCAGCACCACGGTCGGCGGGGTGAAGGTTCCGGTCAACCCCAACTGCACCGCCATCAAAGCGGCGGTCACCGACAACTACTGGGCCGACTTTCTATTCGGCACCACCAATAACTACTCGCTGGCGAATCTATTCGTTGCCCATCTTCGCCAGACGATGCAGAGCACCTATGCGCAGGATGATTGGAAGGTCTTGCCTAAGTTGACGCTCAATCTTGGCTTGCGCTGGGAGTACGGTTCCCCCTATTCGGAACAGCACAACCTGCTTTCTAACTTTGATCCCGTCTCGCAAACGGTGTTGACCATCACCCCGGGATATTCCGCAACCAGCGCGGTTACTCCAGTTTCTGCCGGTGGGGTCTACGGCAAGACGCTGGTGAACCCGGACTTCACCGACTTTGGTCCACGTGTTGGCTTCGCCTATGCGGCGACTCCCCGAACCGTGGTGCGCGGCGGTTTCGGTATGAGCTACGTGCACTACACCCGCGCGGGCTCGGGCGATATCCTGGCCATCAATGCGCCTAATGCGCTGTTCGTCTCTGTCACCCAGCCCAAACCCGGTACGGCCGGCTATCGCACCGTGGACCAGGGCTTTCCCCCTGGACTGGCAACCACCTTCAACCCCAAGACCGACAACATCACCTACATTCCCAAGAACACCCGGGACAGCTATGCGGAAGATTTCTTCGTGAGCGTGCAGAACGAGTTGGCCAAGAACATCGTGCTTGACGTTGCCTATGTCGGCAACCACGGGGTAAAGCTGCAGGGTTTTCTGAATGCCAACCAGATCAATCCATCGGCCGGATTTACCCGGCCCTATGCCAATTGGCCCAGCGATATTACCACCGCTCTGAACGAGTTCTGGTCGCAGTACCATGCGCTGCAGGTTCGCTACGAACAGCGCTCGGTGCGGGGACTGACGCTGCTGAATTCCTTTACCTGGTCGCACTCGCTGGACAACGCCAGCGCGTCGCTTGAGGGCAACACGCCCTCTCCGCAGGACGCGAATAATATTGCCGCGGATTACGCGCAGTCGGACTACAACCTGCCCATTGCGAATATCACCAGCCTGGTTTATGACCTCCCAGTGGGCCGCGGAAAACAGTTCTTAGGGCAAAGCAATGGCCTGGTCAACGCGGTAGCCGGCGGATGGCAGATCAGCACCATCAACACCATGCAGGCAGGGACGCCGTTCAACCTCACCTACACCCCGAATTCGGCCAACGCTGTATCGCCGCAGATCGCGGCGACCTATCGCGGCGCCAACGAATACCGGCCGAACCGTGTACCCGGAGCACCTTTGACCGAACGGGTGAAGTTATCCAGCGGGTACATCCAATACGTGAACTACGCTGCGCTTACCTTGCCCGCCACCAAGAGCGCCAGCGGAGCTCTGCTGAGCCCGTTCGGCGACGAGAGCCGCAACCCGGGCAGAACGCCTGCGTATTACACGACGGACTTTGCGCTGAACAAGAACTTCGACACTCCTCTGGAGGGTCTCAAGGTTCAGTTCCGCACCGAGTTGTACAACGCTTTCAATCACACCAACCTCTACTTGCCCGCCAGCGGCCTGGGCGGCACGCTGGGGGGCGCGCCCAGCAGTGGTGGCAGCGTCACCAGCACCTTTGAACCGCGCATTATCCAATTCGGTTTGAAGGTCATCTACTAAATACAACCTATGGGTAACCAATTCCGTTCTCTTTTTTAGAGCTCGCCCGCAACACTTGTTTCCATGCACGGGTTTCCTCCTCTACGAGGGAACGTCATGAAAAAACTGTTCGCGGTCGCAACCTTGCTGCTTCCTTTTGCAATTGCCGGCTGCTCTCATCCGCAGCCGGCGCCTTACTATCCGCCGCCGCCGGCCTATTCTCAGGTTGCCGAACAGGGTCACCACGATGGGGTTGAGGCTGCACAGCGCGATGTCTCCAGGGGAGCACCTCCCGATCCCGGGCGCCACGAACGCTTCCGCAACCCGCCCGTACCTCCTCCGCTGGTTGAGGATTACAGGCATGCATTTCGCGCAGGCTATGACGATGTCTATCGTCATGGACCGGCACAACCGTACCCGGGTTACTGAAGGGAAGAGGATCTTTCGCGTGGCAAACTAGGTCCCGAAAGCGGCGGTGCTGAACTTCAGCCCTGTCCGGATTAGGCCGTGTGAACCATGGGACGAATCTGGATCAATACTCACCCAGGGCAGAAATCGCATCTGACGCGGAGCGCCTCACACGCTTTATCGCGTGACTCCTGTCGAACTTAATGGCGTTGGCGAATTCATGCGCCTTTTACGGAAAGGCGCTCACGTGGCTTGCCCAGTGCTGCGTGGCAGGAAATCCGGGTACGCTCCGGTCGGGAGACAATTTGCTGCGAAACGGCAGTTGATGCGTGAGAAATCGCGATTTCAAAACAAATTTGTCACCCGACCGGAGCGTAGCGAGTGGAGGACCAGCGGTTAATGGCTTGTTTTCAGTGGTCCCAAAGTAGGGAACCTGATTTGATGTTGGCCGAGCTCTCCTAATGGAGTCAGCTGACGAACTGCTCCGACAGGCTGGCTTTCTCGCTAATTTGGACAGCTCTGCCTGAACTTAGCCCAGGACGCAGTCCGATTCGCGCCAACTTGTTTGGGATGTTTTTCGTCAAAACTCACCACAAAACCGTCATCCTGAGCGGAGCCGCTCAGGATGACGATTTTGTGGTGAGTTGGAGATGCAAAAAACTAGCATCTCCCGGAGGTATCTGCAGTTTCCCGGGATTTGCCGCATCTAAAGGCTATGGCCTTTGTTATCGATCATCTCGACCACCTCGTGCTGACGGTAGCCGACATCGAAGCTACTGTCGCTTTCTATACCTCCGCGCTCGACATGGAACTGGTTACGTTTGGAGGCCGCAAGGCGCTCCGGTTTGGAGAACAGAAAATCAATCTCCACCAAGCAGGAAAAGAGTTCGAACCCAAAGCGGCACATCCTACCCCGGGCTCAGGAGACCTCTGCTTTATAACGAAAAGCCCCCTCGAGGACGTAATCACTCATCTGACGGAAACCCGTAATCATATTGAACTCGGACCCGTGGAACGCACCGGCGCTATGGGCGCAATGCAATCTATTTATCTGCGCGATCCCGACTTCAACCTGATTGAGATCAGCAACTATCTTTGAAGCGGTGCTGCATCGTTTGCATGGCAAGATAGGGTTAGCGGAATCGCCTCTCGAGGATTTAGATGAGCAGCACTCGCCCGGTTTTCCCCGTCGTTGTTGCCGGCCTCCTGCTCGCCGTGTGTGCCGCTTCACCGCAATCGCCGCCCACCACTCTGCAGTCGAACGCCAGCCTGGTGCTGGTGGATGTGGTGGTGACCAATAAGGGCAAGCCGGTACAGGGCTTGAACAAATCGCAGTTCAAGGTGATGGAAGACGGCAAGCCGCAAACCATCACTTCTTTTGAAGAACATAGGCCGGCCGCGGCACCGGATGTCCCCCGTGCGATTGCCACCGGACACTTACACTGACCGTCCTGACTATCCGGACTCCGCGGCGGTAAACGTGCTGCTGCTGGATGCGCTCAATACGCCTATGGCAGACCAGATGCAGGCACGGCAACAGATGCTGGACTATCTCAAGGCGCTGCCTCCGGGTACTCCAATTGCAATCTTTACCCTCGCTTCAAGTCTGAGAATAGTTCAGGGTATTTCCGCGGATCGCAGCGTGTTGTCCGCGGAGATCCGCGGCGCCGCGGCCAATTCGCGGCCTTCCCCTGTACTCGACACAACCACCGATCAGGCGCTGGATTCGACCATTACCGACGCTGCGAACAACGGCACTTCGCAGCAAGCCTTAGGCGCCATGCAGCAATTTGAAGCGGACAACACGGCCATGCAGACAGACCGACGGGTCCGCCTGACCCTGGAGGCCATGCAACAGCTGGCTCGCTATTGCAGTGGAATTCCCACCCGCAAGAATCTCATCTGGTTTTCTGGATCGTTTCCTCTCTCGCTCGACTCGGACCCCTCCCTGGATAGTCCTCTTGATGCAACGCGAAACTACTCGGAAGAGGTACGCGAGACGAGCCACCTGCTGTCGGCGGCGCGGGTCGCGGTCTATCCGGTGGATGCACGTGGCTTGTTCACGCTACCGATGGTCGACGCCAACTACTCGGAGTCCTCGAGCCCGAACGCGGCAGGAAGCGGCGGCGGACCCACCAGCGGCGGGCGCCGTGGAACGCTCGCAAGTGGGATGCCCGGTTTTGCCAAAGACAATCTCCACTCCATGAAACAGACCCAGGCGGAACACGCGTCGATGCTGCAGGTGGCCATGGATACCGGAGGATGGGCCTTTCTTGACACCAATGGGCTACAACAGGCGGTCGAGCGCATCATGCAACATGGCTCGAACTACTACACCCTTGCCTACGCAACCAGCGCAAAACAGATGGACGGAAAATTTCGCAAAATTGAAGTACGCGTCGACGGCGCAAAGTACCAACTGGCCTATCGTAGCGGCTACTACGCCGATGACCCGGCCAAACGTTTCGCCTTTCGGTCGAGCGAACCAAGCTTGTTGGCCGCCATGGTGCACCAGGCGCCAACCGCGTCGGAGGTATTATTCACGGTGCGCGCGCTAGCTTCGAATGCGCCGGTCAATGATTCCCCCGGGGATTCCCGCGGTCAGGCAAGGACGGCTCTGACCTTGCCGCGGAAACGCTACACGCTCAGCTTCAACGTAGACCCGCATGGCCTCGACATGAACACCCTTCCCGATGGTTCAAGCCGTGCCCAGGTGGAATTTATCGCCATCGTGTATGGCAGAGATGGCAAGCCATTGAATCGCAGCGATACCGCCTTCGCCTTCCACCTGAGAGCAGACCAGTACGCAGCTGCGATGCAGCACGGCATCCCCCGCCAAGTGGAACTGGATCTTCCGGCAGGTCACGTCTTCCTGCGCGTCGCGGTGCATGATCTGCTATCCAACCGCATGGGATCCACTGAGTTCCCGCTCAATGTTGCGGCTCCTTGAGAATACGTCGGGCTAAAAAATGTGCGTGAGAACCCATCGTTGCTGAATTCTTTCCTGACCACGGACCAAAGGGTGCCCCATATCTCGCTCGTTTTTCGCGAGATATGGGAGACCACGGCTACCGATCTACAGTTCTTGGCCATCCAGAGGCTGCCGAGCGAGACCCGCGTCTCCCACATCTCGCGAAAAACGAGCGAGATATGGGGCACCCTTTGGTCCGTGGTCAGGAGAAATCCCGAAGCAGGTTTGCTCACGCCGTTCCTATGCAGCCCGATGCTCCGCTGAAGGTTACCGCCCTGGTGGTTACTCCCGGTGTCGCTTTCTGTAACGAAAGGCTGATCCAGCTCACAATCAAGCTGTTGGATCACATTTTTCTCGGGTAAGCTCAACAAGCTTTCTAAGCGATAAGAAGTCTTGCGTCTATTCGAAGACCCCTGGCCTATAATTGCTGCCGGTTATGACCCCTCCTGGCTATCGCATTGATCTGTCGAGTCGCGCAAACCGCGCCGCAAACGCCTGTCCTCGGGCCTTCTTCGCCTGCATGGTGGCCCTGCTGGTGCTGGCAGCGGGCTGCAAGAAATCCACTCCTCCCGGTGCTGCGTCAGAATCGAACACGGCGGCCACCGCGGCCGCTCCCGCGCAAGGCCAGCCCCCGGCCGGCAGCCTTGCCGACAGGCTGAATGCAATCCAGAGCGGCCAGGCAGATGGAACCGGCAAGCCTGTTCTCCCGGACTGGAAGTCGGTGCAGTCCAACAGCTCTGCGATACCGATCCCGCTGGTCAAAGGACTGGTAGTGGTTACGGCGATCACCGACCCGGCGGGCGACTATGAATCGATCAAGAGCATCGAGACAGTGGGCCTGCAGGGAGTGCAGATGCATTACTCGGCAGATTTGCCGGCGCCCAAAATGACCGGCTTGCTGGGCGGCGCAGAGAAAGGCCAGGCCGATCCCAAGAACGAGTTTCCGGATAAGGTTGACGGCACCAGAATAGTCGACCAGGCCGACCTGGCAAATGCCCATAGCTACGCCGAGCTTTTCGCCAACAAGGCAGAGCATTTCCCTGGATCAACGGCGATTGGCGCTTCGACCGAGACGCTGAACCAGCTGCGCGCCGGGCAGCAGGTGGAATTCCACTTTGCCCCGCAGAATAAGTTCGCCATATTCATGCAAATCGGCGCTCAGGTTGAGGGACATAAGGCCGATCAGCCCACCCTGACCCAGCACGCAGGCATGCCCATGTATTCATGCACGCTGCACCGGGTGGAGGCAGCAGACCTGGCGGTCCCGGTTCTATTGAATGACCAGCGTGTCGAGCTGCCTGCCCTGCATGCCATGTGCACCCTGGACGACGGCCAGGAAGCCCACATCTATTATCTTGACCAATCGGTAAATCCGCTTACTCTTGCCTTCCAGCTTGGCCCTCTCTCGTCTCGCCTGCAAGCCATCAAGATCATGCTTCCACCTCCGGCGAAAGATGAGGCACCCGCGCCGGGGGCAGCGTCGTCAGGTGGTGGTGGAGGAGGCGGCGGCGGTGGATCTCAGATGGAGACAACGCTGGCCGATAAAAAGCCAGTGGAGATCTACGGGATCTACTTCGACTTCAACAAAGCGACTATCAAACCCGAGTCGGAAGTGGTGCTCGAGCAGATCGCCGGAATCATGCAGAAGAACCCCGACTGGAAGCTCGACGTGCGCGGCCATACCGACAACATCGGCGACGATAACTTTAATCTCGGCCTCTCGCAGCGCCGCGCTGCGGCGGTGAAAGATGCGCTGGTCACTCGCTACAAGATTGCGCCCGGCCGCCTGGCGACCAGCGGATACGGTTCATCGCAGCCCATTGAGACCAACAAGACCATGGAAGGACGAGCGCGCAATCGCCGGGTGGAGTTACAGCGGGAGTAGTTTGATTTCTGCAGTTCAGCATTAATGGAAGAAATTAGGGGGCAAGAAAATGAATATCCGCAAGATAACAGCGCTAGGAGTCATCCTGCTGGCAAACCGGTTTATGTTTGCCGATGCAAGTTATCAGGAGACCAGCCAGATCACGGGCGGGACCATGGTGGACCAGCTCAAGTCAATCAGCTTTCTCGGCAAAACGATGAGCAATATGTTTGCCCCCACCAACACCTTGACCATGGTGCATGGCAACCAGAAAGCCGTGGTGAGCAAAGACTCAACCGAGATCACCGATCTTGACAAGGAAACGATTACGCACATCGACACGGTCCACAAGACCTACACGGTCACGACCTTCGCGCAGATGCGCCAGGCATTCGCGAATATGCCCAAACAAATGCAACAAGCGCAGGATCAGATGAAACAGGCGCAGGCACAGCAGCCGCAAATGCCAAAAAACGATCTGAAGACGAGCTTTGACGTATCCGCGAAAAATACGGGGGTGAGCAAAGAGGTCAACGGGCTTACGGCGCAGGAGCAGGTGGTCACCATGCAGATGCATATAACCGATCCGAATGCGCCTCCCACCGAAGCAGTCAACTCCATGACGTACGTGGTCACGACCGATGCCTGGATCGCCCCGGATCCGCCGGAAGTGAAGGAGATCCAGGAGTTCGATAAGCGATTCGGGCAGAAGCTCATGGAGGGAGTGGATATGTCGGCGTTCAAAGCCCAGATGAGCCAAATGAGCCAGATGAAGCAAAATCCGGGGATGGCGCAAATGTTCGGCGGCCAGCCAGGATCTGCGGAAGCGATGGCGCAGATGGGGAAGGAACTGGCAAAGCTGCAGGGCACACGGGTGATGGAGGTGACGCGCATGGGTGGAAGCGGGACTGGGCCGGGAGCGGCTCAGAACACGGCGACAACTCCTGCACAACCCGCTCCCGCCGCTGCGACACCTCCATCTGGAAGCTCGGTTGCGGGCCAGGTCGCGACCGATACGGCAGCACAGACAGCCGCGGGAGAAGCGAGCAAACTGGGAGTCTTCGGATCTGCGCTGGGCAGCTCCGCATTAGGGGCCTTCCACAAGAAAAAGGCGGCCACGCCGCCACCGGCGCCTGCAGCCACGACGGCTACGCCTGCGAACACCGCAACCGCCGGAACAGCAGCAGCAGGAACGCAGACCACAGCGGGCGCAACCTTGATGGAGATGACGGTGCAGAAGTCAAACTTCTCCAGGGAACCTGTGCCTACGTCTGTCTTCCAGGTGCCAGCCGGGTTTAAGAAGGTAGAGTCGCCGGCGTATGGTGCTCCCACCCAATAGCCTCAGGTACCGCCAGGGACGGCCGTTGTCGCCGTCCCTTCGCCCCCAAGACCCTGATCCCTGGATACCAGCGGGTTACTCCTGATCAGGTTCTCACCATCGATGCACATCTATCCAATACCCATACGTCGTAAACCGCATGAGGAATGCCATGCCCTGCGAAGAGATGAAAAAACTAGAGGAAGCGCAGAGGCTGCACCGCGAAGCGGAATTATTCCTAACCTGTGGCCAGGCTAACTCTGGGCCGCAAGCGGCGACCACCCAGAGGCTCCTTCTTAAAGAATGCCGGGCTGACCAGGCTCGTACCAGCCGCGCCATGCGCATGCATCGGCGGGTTTGTCCCGACTGCGCATCCCCCATCAGTAACTAGATTGTGTAACTGGATTAAAGGTACCCTGCCCAAGTCAGACTTAGACTGCGAGGCCAGGTATGCGACTCAACCGCGGACACGCCAAGGCTTTGCTCCTGATGACATGGGCAGTTCCCTGTGCTAGCCAAGCGGCGCTCGCCCAATCCGGAGCACCCACACTTACGGTCGATGCCAATGCATCCCGCCATCCGATAAGCCCCAATATCTACGGCATCGCAAACTACGGACTCGATGCAACCTTCGCCAAGGAGATCCAGGTAGGGAATATTCGCTGGGGAGGCGACGGTACAACCCGCTATAACTGGCAGGTAGACTCCAGCAACGCGGGCTTCGATTGGTACTTCACGGGTGGCAATGGGGAGACCACACCGGTCCCCGGCGCAGGGCCAGACCTGATGATCAACACCTACAAACCAGCCAACGCCCTGGTTACCATCCCGATTATTCCCTACGTCAACAAGACCGCGGCCTGGAATTGCAGCTTCCCCGTCTCAGTCTACGGGGCACAGCAGGCTACCAATCCATATGTGCATCCCAATGGGGATAGCTGCGGCAACAGCCTCACCCCGAGCGGCACTCAGCTCATCGATAACAACATCCTTGCCAACCACATTGCCAACACAACCGGATTGCAACAGCAATGGGTACAACATCTGGTTAGCACCTTCGGCACCGCTGCCCAGGGAGGAGTGAAGTTCTACCAGCTGGACAATGAGCCCTATGGATGGGGGAACACCCATCGCGATGTATTGCCGAATGGCGCGACTTATCCAACCATCCTGCAATTGGGCCAGCAATATGCGGCCGCCATCAAACAGGCCGACAGCACCGCCATGGTGTTGGGACCTTCCGATTTCACGCTGGGCGGGTGGATCGGCAATACCAGCCAGCAAGGCGGCTTGTACGCCGCCCAGTATTACCTGCAGCAGATGGCTGCGTACGATCAGGCACACGGGCAGCGCATCCTGGACTATTTAGACGAGCACTACTACTTCGACACATCAACGCCGGCCGCGCAGCTTGCTTCCACGCGCACCCTGTGGGACCCCACCTACAACGGCGGCACCTGGGTAGAGCAGTATGATTTCGACGGCCCCATGCAGCTGATTCCACGCTTCCGCGGCTGGATCAGCACCTACTACCCGGGTACCCTCTTGTCCATCTCGGAATACAGCATCGACAGCGGCCAGAAATCCATCGTCGACGCCATTGCTGAGATGGATGTGCTGGGCATCTTCGGCCGGGAGCCGCTCGACTTCGCAAATATGTGGAGCGCGCCCGGGCCTCAGGATCCCATTGCCTATGCCTTTCGTATGTTCAGGAACTATGACGGGAACGGCAGCCAGTTTGGCGACACTTCTCTCAGTGCCGTCAGCAGCGACCAGGGGTCGCTCTCCATCTATGCCGCGCAGAGGTCGAGCGACAACGCGGTGACCATTCTGGTCATCAACAAGACGACTGGGGCATTAACCAGCGCAATTGGCATTGCCAACGTGAGCCTGCCACCCACGGCGCAGGTGTACACCTACTCGGAGGCAAGCCTCACCTCCATTGCCCACCCCTCGGATGCCGCGATCACCGGCGGCTCGCTAAGCTATGCCTTTCCTGCCTACTCAGCTACGTTGTTTGTAGTGCAGCCCTCTTCTACAACGGCGGCTACGACAACTACTGCGCTTTCGGCATCGGCCGCGCAGATTAACGCTGGGCAATCTGTGACCTTCACTGTGGCCGTGACAGCGTCCGCAGGATCCTCGCCCGCGGGAACCGTCACCCTGTTGGACGGCGCCGCGTCTCTGGGCACGGCTTCCCTGACGAATGGGTCCGCCACATTTACGATTGCGACGCTCACCGCGGGCACGCACAGCATCACCGCATCGTACGCCGGCGACTCTACGGACAACGCGTCCACATCGAGTGCGGTGTCGGTGGTGGTCAACGGGGCGCAGCTACAAGCATCGGCAGTTACTCTGGCCGCTTCTGCGTCAACAGCTGTTTCCGGGCAAGCGATCACCCTCACGGCCAAGGTCACGCCGGCTTCGGCCACGGGAACCGTGACCTTTAATGACGGCAGCACTTCCATCGGATCCGGAACACTTTCCCAGGGGCAGGCCGTGCTCACCCTGAGTACACTGAGCGCCGGAACTCACTCGCTGACCGCGGCCTACGGCGGAGACGCGGCAGACCAGGCTTCGACCTCCACGGCCGTTACAGTGACGATCACCGCGGCCACCACCACGCCTCCAACCGCCGCCGACTACGGGCTTACGCTTTCGGCCGGCGCTCTTACCGTGACCCAGGGAGGATCTGGATCCTTGACGGTTTCGGTAGCTCCGGAGAATGGGTTCAGTGCTTCGCTATCGTTTGCCTGTTCCGGCCTGCCCAGTGGGTGGGGATGCAACTTCGCGCCTTCGACGCTGTCGGGGAATAAGTCCCAGAGCACGACCATGACGGTGAGCCAAACCAGCAGCAGCAGCTTGGTGCCGGGGCCTTCGGGATTGGTCCTGGCCCTGGTCTCGCCGTTCCCCCTGTTCTTGCTTGGGCTATCCGGAAAAATCCGGAGGGTGCGGTGGATGTTGCTTGGCGTCTTTGTGCTGACGCTGGCCGGCTGCTCGACATCATCGACGACCAGCTCACAGTCAGCACCCAGCACGTATAACGTCACTGTCACTGCGTCCGGCACGTCGGCGCCGACTCATAGCCAGGCCTTCGTCCTGACCATGACCCAGTGAAGGGTAGATAACCAATTCGCGTCTATACAGTGTGGCGTTGTGTTTTGAGCTACGCCGCAGGCAGTTTCAGGCCGCTCCGGCCCAGTGTAATCAAAGGTCCGGGTGCAGGACTCGGGGCGCTCACGGCGCCTCCCTGCGTTGCCGCGGGGACTTAAGGGCGCTTATGGCATTAAGGTGCAGCTTTAGTTCGCTTAATTCGCATGTCTCTAGGCACGACCCACGCGACTTGTGGCGCATATGGCGCTAAGGCGCAACCCCTTCAGGCGAACCGCACCTGGAAGTCTAGCCGCGCAGGGGCGACCTGAACTTCAGAGCTGTCCAAATTGGGGTTTGGAACCAAGGGACAAATCGGGATTAACTCCTGACTCCGGCGCGCAAATCGCATTAACCGCAGGTCCCTCCACTTCGCTTCGCTCCGGTCGGGATGACAAGTTTGTTTTGAAATCGATGATTTCTCACGACAACCGCCCATTTTTACAACAAAATTGTCATCCCGACCGGAGCGTACCCGGATTTCCTGCCACGCAGCACTAGACAACGCCACGAGTGCGACTTTCCGCAAAGAAAGGCGCATGAAGTTTGCCGAAGCAACCAACTTCAACAGGAAATCCGGGGTAGCGAAGTGGAGGGACCCGCGGTTAATGCTTCGTTTTCAGTGGGTCCAAAATAGGGAACCTCATTTGATGTTGGCCAAGCTCTCCTAATGTAATCAGCTGACTAACTGCTCCAACAGCCTGCCTTTCTCGCTAATTTGGACAGCTCTGAAGTTCAGGTCGCCCCTGCGGGGCTGGATCAAGCGATTCGGTGTTGCGAAGAGCTCCTTCTCTTAAACCGCCATGAGTTATGCTTCGAACGCCGCAACAACTCCTCTCTGCGAAGGGCACGGCTTCACAGCGTGCAGCAATAGGGTAGGCCGGGGATTTATCCCCGGCACAAATGCGGTGTAAGCATTGTGGCCTTTAGGCCCTGAGGTACCTTTTTGAGGATATTTCGAGCGAAATCAACCCTTTTGCGCAAAGCTGTAAGCCGCGCCCTTCGTCCAGAGCTTATGGCTCCAGGGCGAACACCTCATTGGGGGCGAGGAAAAATGGAGGCACGATTGCCGGGATATTCGACAACGGCAGCACCTCCTCCGGCAGTTCGATTCCCAATACGTCGGTCATAAACTTCCGCCGCTTCTGGCAGCGAGCGTAGCAATCGGGGAAAGCGTCGCTCAACTGTTTCCGCAGCTCCTTGTCAGCCAGAACCAGGCCATCTTCCATGCGAGTCGAGGCATAGACTGGCGAGCTGGGTATGACATCCACCTGGATGGCCATACCGGAATGAAGCGGCACATCTGAATTCGCGTAGATGGGAGAGCTCAGCCATTCGTCCAGGTGGATGAGATGGCCCGGATTAAGAAAAATTCCAAAGCGCTCGAAGGGCAATCGCTCGTGAATCAGGCGCCACAACTGATCTCCGGGAATGCCCGGTTTGAGCAGCGCGAACCACTCGCTCATCACCTCGTAGTACACGCCGGCAAACCCTGCAACGTAATCGTCAGCAGGAGCCGGCAGGTCATGAAATGACGAAGCAACCCAGCCGGAGCGGCAACTATTACTGCCCCAGTAGCAGAGGTTCATGGATAGCGGCTGTCCGCGGATGATCCTTTCATCCTTGGGACCAGAGAGCCCAAGCGCGGAAGTGCCTCCTGTGGTGAAGGTGACGTGACATCCCAGTGGCTCGCCGCAAGTGCCGCCCAGCGCGATCACCTCATGATCGGTCATGCCTTCGCGCATACCGAAAATCATCCGTTTTATGCTCTCCGAGGCCTGCACGCTGGTGTATTCAAAATACGCAATTTCCGAGGCAGTGCAGAAAGTGCGGAGGCCGTAGCCGGGATGCATGAGCAGGTCTGTACTGTTCAACACGCGATCGTGCCCGGCAATCTCACGCAGTGTGTCCACAAGGTAGGAGGGCAGCTCGATCGCGTACTGCGCGTTTGGATGTTCGTGGTCGGAGAAATACTTCCACCCCACACATCCCACCTTCGAGGCGGCATTGAGTCCTTCCGCGGCAAAGATTTCGCGTATTGTTCGGCTCTGGTCTCGCGGCTGATTGAGCAGGGAAAATGGCTGAAAGCACTCTCGTCTCATCCTTCCGTCATTGAACAGCGGACTCACGCCGACATAGGCCTCACACTCATTGCCCACAACCAATAAGGGAGTGCTTTGCGGCGAAAATATGAGCAGCGCTTCCTCAAACCGCGGATCGAAACCGGTCAGGTACGCCAGATTGGCGAAATGCTCGCGATCACCATAAACAACCAAATGGGTAAGCTTCCGCTCGTCCATCCTGGCGCGGAGCTTGTCGACTCTTTGCTGCAGCTCGGAGCTCGACGTTGGCGGGGGATAGACAGCCTGGCCAAATTCGGGCCATCCAATTTGAATCACGCGATGTGCTCGTGCTTTTACTGTCATCCGGGACTTGATTCCTAGAAAACGAGACGGAGCGCGCCCTGGCCTATGCGTCCAGCATTTGCACCTGTGACTTGACCGAAGTTACTGGCGGCGAAGTTGCCCACAGGAGCCTGGAATTGAGCGTGGTTGAAGGTATTGAAAAACTCCGCACGGAATTCCAGGGAAACTCTTTCCGTAATAGGCGTGACCTTATGCAGCGCAGTGTCAAAGTTATTGATCCCGGGTCCAGAAAAGAAAAGGCGGTTGGAGTTACCTGGAACTCCCAGCGTCTCTTGAGAAAAAACAGAAGTATCAAAGTACTGGTGCCCGGCCGTGTTGCGGGGGTTATATTTCGTGACTTTCTGGCCGTTGTAATTCGGCAAGTCTATCGCGTGTATCCCCTGACCATCGCAGTCGCAGAGGGAGCGGTCGTCGAGCTCTTGCATCAGGACCGGGAAACCAGTCGTAAACCGCGTAATACCAACCAGCTGCCAGCCATTGAGCAACTTACCCTTCATACCGCCCGGGCTAGACAGCCAGTGGCCGAAGGGTAAGTCCGCGGAGTAGCTGGCTACGAAGTTATTTTTAATATCGAAGGTGGAAAGGCCACGGCTCAGGCCTGCGTTGAACGGATTTACCGACATGGTATACGTCGAGGCATCATCCAGCGATTTCGCCAGCGTGTAGCCCACCAGAAAGCGTGCCAGGCCGACCTTCTTATTGACGGTCACCTGCAGGCTGTTGTAACTGGAATCGCCGTTCGCCCGGCTGTATGGATTATCGCCAAAGTCGAGCTCACCGATATCGAGATGCCGTCCGGAGGTGACCGAATAGGGACGTGTCCCGTCGTAGCTTTGGCCGTTCAGAGTGTAGATTGTGTCCGCTCCGCTGGGGCCGCACCCGCCGCCTGGCTGCCCGGCGGCGGCAAATGCCGCCGCAATGGCCAGACATTTCTGCGCACTGCCCGGATTAAATTCCTGAATTTGAAACAAGTGGTGGTTCACGGCGCCGACATAGCCCAGGGTCAAGATAGTAGAGCTGCCTAGCTCGCGCTGAACGGTAACGTTGTATTCGATCGCATAAGGCGACTTGTTTCCGGTGTAATAAGCCGGAGAAAGGGCGATGGGGAGAAATGCAGCAAAGCTGCCGTTCTGCGATGGAAGTACAAATGGGAATCGCTGCCCAGGGTCGAAGCCACTCGCCCGGCCCTTAAACGGCGTTTCCAGATAGATGAGCGAGGGGCTTTCATAGTAAAGCCCAAAGGGGGCGTCGCCGGTCTCGAAATCGCCGGAGGTGGTGTCCAGAGTTGTGTAAAATTGGCCAACCGCCGCGTGGACGCTGCTTTTGCCCGCAGCGCCAAATATCTTCTGCAGGAACCCACTCTCCGGCGACGGAGAATACGCCAGGCCCAGCCGTGGAGCAAAGTTATTCCAGCGAGTGGGCCCCAGCGTCGAAGGAATTCCCTTATCGCCCGGGAAAAGCCAGCCGGTAGGTGAGTCGGCGAAGACGGTAGACTGCTGACCGGGAATGAAAGCCTGGATTCTATTGCGGGCGTCGGACCAGGGTTGGGCAACCTCCCAGCGTAGTCCGTAGTTGATGGTCAAGTCAGGGCGAACCCGGAAGTTGTCCTGGATGTACGCCGCCCCGGCCTTGGAGCGTCCGTCGAGAAATTGTCTGCTGCTCTGAATAAACTCGTCGGGCGCACCGATCAGATAGTCGGCGAAATCGATTCCGCTCTCGCCCCCGTTGAAGATGAACTGGCCGTTGGGCACGGGTCCGCCTCGCCGGTACCATTGTTTGCGAGACCATTCTCCCCCCATCTTGAGGGTGTGCTTGCCGATAATCCAGGAGAATCCATCCTGCAATTCAAAAACGTTCTGAAAATTACCGTCTGTGATGGCCGACCCCAGGGTCAAGCCGAGGCCGTTCAGGATCACATCCGGAACACCCTCAATTGCAGGATTAGCAGGAAGCAACCCCAGACCGCCCTCCTCGAAGCCGAATGAGCTGACCTTGCCCAATCCCTGGGTCGGAGTGGGACCAGGAAACACGATCCTGTAATAACTGAAATGACCCTCGTTTACTTTGCTGGCACTGAAGACTTTGGTGTTACTGATGGTTCCCACCTGGACGCGGGAAGGCTCTGTGTAGCCGAAGCCCGGTACGTTGGTGAACGTCCCATAAGTATTGGGGGCGTTCAGCGGCAAGCTCACGACTGCACGGTCAAAGAAGTAATAGACCGACCAGGTGTCGTTGCCGCTGTGCGTAGGCAGGTCGCCGCGCGCACCAAACTTATCGTCACGAACATTTTCATCGGCAGCGGCACTGGCATAGGTTGGAAACACTCCGCTGCCGCTGCCATTGGGCGTGGGGAAAAATTTAAGCAGGCCCGCCGCGGCCGGCGACCACGCAGCCTGGGGAATGTTTCCGTTGGGAAATACGCAGGCGGCCGTGGTGGTACAGCCTGGGGCGAAATAGGGCTCTCCCGCGGTTACGGAATAGCCTAGCCGCCCACTGAGCGTCGCGGCAAAGTGACCCGGGAGATTATCTCCGCGAACGACCGGGAGGGGACTGCCATTTTGCTGCAAGTTGGCGAGCAGCGCTGCGACAGGCCCCGACAAATCGCCGCTCTTCTGCGCAGCCGAAGGCACGTTGAGATTTCCGGTGGCAAGCCCCTCAATCTGCCGCGTTCCCTGGTAGTCGCCAAAGAAGAACAAATGGTTCTTGATAACAGGACCGCCCGCCGAGCCTCCGAACTGGTTGCGTATCAAGGTTCCGCGTGTGCCATTGAAATAGGTTTTTGCGTCTAGATCGGTGTTACGCAGGAACTCAAACGCGGAACCATGGAACTGGTTGGTTCCGGACTTGGTGATCACGTTGATCACTGCGCCGGAGAAGTTACCGTACTCGGGGTCAAAGGTGCTGGTCAGGAGCCGGAATTCCTGAATCGAATCAAGCACCGGTATGGCGCCGGCGCCATTCGAGCCGTTGTCCTCCACGATGGAGCCGTTCACCATAAAGGCGTTGGCGTTTTCACGTTGACCATTGACGGAAAGTAAGCCGGTGGTGAGATCGCCTGATGCGACGATCGTCGGCTGAAATGGGCTCGGGTTGCTGACCGGGGCCACACCCGGCTGCAAGCCGAGAAGGTCGAGATAGCTGCGCCCGTTCAAGGGGAGTGCAATGATCTTGCGATCCTCAATCACATCGCCGACCGTGGTGCTGCTGGCCTCCACTTCGACCGCCGATCCCAACACGCTCACGGTTTGTACCACTGCCCCGACCGGGAGCTTGAAATCGACCAGGTAGCGTTGGTTTACCTCCAGTCTGAAACCAGATTGCACAGACGTTTCGAACCCAGTGGCAATGACCTTGATGGTGTAGCCGCTATCCACCGGCACGGCGATGAACTCGTAGTTGCCGCTCGCATCGGTTGCCGTCTCGCGATCGATTCCCGTTCCCGTGTTTTGCAGTGCCACCTTGGCGCCGGCAACCGCAGAGCCGGCCAGGTCGGTGACCACTCCATAGAATCGTCCGCTTCCCTGCGCCCACAAGGGATGCGAGAGCAGGCATATCAGCAAGCCCATCACTGTACGTTTGTAAGCTGCCCGGAATCTCAGCGGATTTGGAAGATCGCGCTGCTGGGGGAGGGATCCTCGGTAGTCGCACACGTTCGCACCTCCGTTATACGGATGATTTGGAACACCTGGTTGCCCTGGGTTGGTCCCCGTGCTGAAACGGATAAGCGGCCGGTTATAAGCGCTTTTATACGCGTTATTTTTGGATTGTCAAGGGCATTCGTGGCCTGCCGATGCACTCTATAATCATCCGCAGATGAAGTCTGTGACCATCCGTGATGTTGCTAAGGCCGCAGGCGTTTCTGTCGCAACCGTCTCCTACGTTCTCAACAACAGCGGCCGCGTCGGCCGGCCCACGCGCAGAGCCGTGCTCTCCGCTGTGCGCAATCTTGACTATGTGGCCAATCTAAATGCTCGCAACCTGGCCAAGGATGCAAGCCAAACCCTGGGGATGATTGTCTCCGACATTGAAAATCCTTTTTTTCCTGAAGTGATCAAGGGTTTCGAGCTGCGGGCGCGCGAGCAGGGCCATGACGTGATCCTGAGCGACACCAACTACGATTCCGCCGTCATGGCGGAAGCGGCCACAAGAATATTGCGCCAGCGGGTGCGAGGGATTGCATTTATTACGTCGGAGGTTGCGCTATCCACAATCCGCCAGATCAAAGCACGACAAACCCCGTCAGTGTTTCTCGATGTCGGACCGGTGCAGCAATACATCAGCAACGTGAAGATAGACTATGCTCACGGTATCCGGGTAGTTATCGACTATCTCATCTCGTTAGGGCATCGGCGCATTTCATTCGTCGGCGCGCGCAGCGATCTGCAGTCGAACGCGATCCGTCGTGATCAATATCTACGATACATCCGGGAACTGGGTTTGAAGGTCGGCACTGTACTTGAGGGCAATAGCCATTTCGATGGGGGCCTTGCTGCCGGTGCCGAGATTTTCCGGCTTAATCCCCGGCCTACGGCAGTGGTTGCCAATAATGATCTGATGGCCATCGGCATTATCAAGGCACTGCAATCCGCTGGCGTGAATGTTCCCCGGCATATCTCGGTTACCGGCTTTGACTCCACGCAGTTAGCCGCATACACCACGCCGTCCTTAACTACTGTGGACCTGAAGCGAGACCTGATAGGGCGCACCGCAGCCGACGCTCTTCAAGCTCTGTTTAATTCTCCTACCCACATGGGTGAGGAGTATCCGCTGGTCCCGACCCTGCGCGTTGGGGAGTCGACGGCAAAAGCTCCCCGATAGGTAACAGTTACTGGTATAGTTCTGCAAGCCCAACACATCCCCGCTCGCTTTGCACGAAGGGCAGGGCTTCAGCGGAGCCGTAAATGTTGTGCGCGTGGACGGCTTTAGCCGCTGGGGTAGGTTTTTCTCAGTAGTTTCCGAGTACAAACGTGGAAAAGCGTTCCGCAGGGGCTAAAGCGCTCGATGGCCACAACTCGGTGGCACGGCTAAAGCCGTGCCCTTCGTACAAAGCGTTTCCCGCAAACTGTAGCGGTTTCTTTGTTCTGTAGTTCTTCCTGCACTCGGCTTCACGCCAGAGTAAGTGGGAGGAGCCCACAAACAAAAACCCGCTTCTCCAACTAAAGTTGCACTTCATTCCGAAACTTCAGGTTGAGCAGGTGTGTTTCCCTACACAGTGACAGCAATCGCACAGTTACTGCGTAGCAGCAGGCCTCAGTTAGGCGATTGCTCCGGGTGCTGCACAGCACAAAATTAGACAACTAAGAAAGCAGGGTGACTTATGAAGTATATCCATGGGCTTCGCGTTTTCCTGATGATTGGGGTGGCCGTTTGCATCGCCGGCTGTAGTACTGGAACCGGCAGCGCCCCAACCAACGTTACCACCCCCGAGCAGAGCGGTTCCGTCTATGTATTGGGAACCGACGCTCCGCTCCCCAGCGTGGTCTCCTTTGCGGTGAGCATACAAAGCATTATGCTTTCCGACGGCAGCGCAACACCGGTCTCCATCCTGAACGGCGCCCAGACGGTCGACTTTGCACGCTTTAACGGCCTTTCCACGCTGCTTGATTTCAATTCGATTCCGGCGGGCACCTACACTACCGCAACTATCACCCTCGGCAGCGCAACCATTGGATACCTCAATACCCAGCCGCCTTTAGCACCCGCGATTGCCACCACGCCAGCAACGCTCTCTCAGTCTGTCGTCACCATTAACCTGGCGAGTCCCTTTGTTGTGAACGCCGGGGACATGGATGCGCTCAGGTTCGACTTTGATCTGCGGCAATCAATTCAGGTGGATGCCAACGGACAGATCACCGGCCAGGTAACCCCTGTACTCGATCTTAAGGCGCTCGACGCAAGCGATCCGGAACGCTATATCGATGAGTTCGACGCGGGCGTTGTGAGCATCAACACCGGGTCGAACTCGTTTGTCGTTATGGGCCCACATGGGCGCCAGTACACAGTACAACTTTCGGGTACTACGGAGTTCGAAAACAACGAGAGCATCGCCAACCTGACGACCAGCTCCATCATTCAGGTCTCCGGTACCTTCGCGCCCAACAGCCAAACCATCAACGCGGATTGCGTAGCCATTCTGTCGCAAGACGGATATTGGGCAGCCGGGCTCGTTACCTTCGTGACCCCGGCGCAAGGTGCTCCGGCCAACGCATTCAACCTTTACGTCCGCGCCGAGTTGCCGGCAGATACCGGCCTGACCCTGGGGCAGATCGCCAACATCAATTTGAACGGCAGCGAGAAGTACTTCATCTACAAACTCCGCACGCCGCTCACTAACTTCTTCTTCAACTCCAGCCTGCTGGTACCCGGGCAGCACGTCAGCATTGGTGGTCCGTTGAGCGACGCCGGCAACCCGCAAGCCGTAACCACTCATCGCATTGTCCTTCGTCACGAGGGTCATACGGGTGAGTGGGTTGTGGGCAGCACGAATACGGGCAACGGCACGTTTTCGTTCAACTCCAACGGATTGGCCGGAGTCCTCTTCAATGGTCCCGTCACTGTCTACACCACGCCGCTCACCACTTACCTGGGCGGCCTGACCGGGCTCAGCGACCTGAGCGGCAATTCAGCCATACCGCTCCGCGTGGTTGGGCTGGTGCTCAAGGATCCGACGACTGGAAATCCGGTGTTCGTGGCACGCAGCGTGGAGGAGTTGCAATAATCTTCTTCACTCCGGCACGGAAACGGCCGCTCCCAGTTATTCGGGAGCGGCCGTCTTATTTCCACCCAATGCGGGCACCCTGATGAGAACTGCAGATCCCTCGGGATCTGCAGTTCTCTTAATTAGCATCAAAGGATCGTTGGCAAGCATCCCAACGCGTTTATCTGGTGCTCTGCTCCAAGTCGCATGCCGCTCAACAAGCTGCTTCCCTCTAGCGAGGCACGTGATGAAGCGCGACCTCAAGTGCCGAGTACACCAGGGCAAGCATCGCAAACTGCATAATGCGTTCCGGTGTTACCGGAGCAACGACAGACGTAGTCATGGTTTCCTCTTGTGCAGACTGTTCTACGCAAAACTTCTGCCATATTTAGAGCGTAGCGTATTCCTTCTTCGCGGCGACCAGCATCGGCAGGTCCGCGTCCGCGTTTTTCCAGGTTACGAAAAATGCGTCGTATGCCTTCTTCGCGTTCGCCTTATCGCCGCTCATGGCATACGCCCGCGCCAAGCCCAGTTGCGCCGGCGCATAGTAGGTAGGCATACCCCAGTTCAGCAGGGAGGATCCAGGGAACTGCATCGCGGCCTGAAAGGCGCTCTGCGCCTGGCTGGCGTCATGCAATTGCAGGTATGCCATGCCCTGCACATAAGAAGCCGGGTAGTTCGCGTCGAAGGGCTTGGCCGGCTCCGCATCGTCGATCGCTTCCTGCGGACGGCCCGCGGCCAGAGCCACCAATGCTTTGGCCAGCGGAATGTATACATTCTGGATAAGCGTGTCTTCGGAAAACTTCTTGCCCATGTCCTGGGCCATGGGCAGCGCCAGCTTAGCGTTGCCGCAGACCGCGGCAGCCAACAGGGCATATTGCTGGGTCTGCTTGCTCTTGTCCAGCGCCAGCGCCCGCCGCACCACCGCCTCATTGCCCTCGCATAACCCCACCATGCCCCGGTTCTGTGCGTCGATCAGGAGCGCGGCGGCCTGCACATCCGGGGCCTTGGCGCGACCCGCCTGTTCAAAGGCCCGCTGGATCGTCGCCTCCGCCTTTGAAACTCGCCGGTGAACTGCTGCGTGCTGGACAGGGCTTGCGTCGCCGTGAACTCATCCGGACGTCCCGCAACCTGCTTCATAATCCTTTGCACTTCATTGGGCTCTCCCATAAGGAAGTAAGCCGCAAGATGGGTGATCATGTCATCCGTGCTGACGTCCAGCCCCAGCTTGCCGGGCCCGCTCCAATTCTGTCCTGGCCTCAGCCATCCGGTTCAAGGCTATGTAGTCGGTCAGCAGGTTCTCAGCGGCAATGGAATCCTCCGGCTGCAACTCCACCGCCTTTTGCGCATAGGGAAGACCCTTGTCGTACTGGCCAAGGAAGTAAACGCCACGTTGATGTTGATGTAGTTGTAGAGTTGCCCCGGGTAAGTCTGAATGGCCTCCTGCAGCGTTTCAATCACCTTGGGGATGTTGCCGGTCACTTCCAGATAGTAGTGGGAATCGATATAGAGGCGTTCGTGCTCGCTCACGTGCTGCGAGAGCGCATAGGCCTTGGCAAAATACGTATGCCCCTTCGCCACCTGGCCGGAATTCATATACACCACTCCCAGCCGTGCATAGGCCATGGCAAAGTTGGGATCCAGCTCTAAGGCCCTTAGGTAGTGACCCTCCGCCTCAGGAATATCCAGCGCCTTTTGGTGTGCCTTATCACCCAGCGCGTAGGCGCGAAACGCCTCCAGCGAGGTGGTCGTCGCCTGCCCGAAGGGAGTATCCAATTTCTTGATGCTGCTCAGATCTTCGCCCAGCTTGCCCCGCATGGCCGCGGCCGCCCTGCCCAGCGCATCCAGCACGTGCTCCTTGTCCGGGGCCTGCGCCTGCTCACTGACAATTTCATCACCCGTAGCCGTATTCTGCGCCGAAAGGGTGATTACATATTGCTTGCCCAGGTTGGCGATGGTTCCGGTGAGGATCGCCTTCACTCCCTCCCGCTCGCCGATCTCTCTTGCGATCTCCGGCGTAACCGGAGTATCCGCAGGCTTGCCCAGATACTTCACGCTCTGCGCCAGATGCTGCTGGCTTACGATGTTGATCACCGGCGACTGCTCCAGATCAATCTGCAATGCCTGGTTCAGCGTCGTGTCAAAGACTGGATCGCCGGTATGGTTCACAAAATCCGCGAGAATAATCGAATCCTTGGTCGCCCCGGGCGCGGCCGCGGCTCCCTTCTCCCCGCTGCCGGGGGCCGGCGGTGCAGCTGCAGGCTTGTACTTCCACCACAAGAGACCCGCTGCAACCAGCAGCAGAAAAACCAGCGCGGCGATCGGATACGGCCACTTGCGAGGTGTTTTCGCTGCCGTTCCGGATGCGTGGACATCCAACTTTTCGAGATCTTCCTGCAACGACTCGGCGTTTGCATATCGCTGCGCCGGATCCTTGGCCAGCAGCTTCGCGACGATAGGGTCGAGCTGCTTCGGCATCGCGGGGTTCACGTTGGTCACCGGCGGCGGATCCTCGCGCAACAGAGCGACGAAGACATCCGCGGTCGACTCGCCTCCGAAGGGCGTCTTGCCCGTCGCCATCTCGTAGATAACCGTTCCCAGGCTGAAGAGATCCGTGCGGGCATCCAACGGCATCCCGCGCGCCTGCTCGGGCGACATGTAGGAGACCGTCCCCACAGCCGAACCGGGACTGGTCAGCTCCAGGGTGGCTACTCCCGGTCCTACAGCGGTTTCATCCGAGTTGGCACTTCCCGGCATGCCGTGGGTGAGTGACTCCACTGCCGCCACACCGGCCTGTTTCTTTGCCAGGCCGAAGTCGAGAATCTTGATCTGCCGCTTGCCGCGTACGGCGTCGATCACAAACAGGTTCGCCGGTTTGATGTCGCGGTGAATAATGCCTTTGCCGTGGGCCGCGGCCAAGGCTGCCGCGGCTTGCTGGGCGAAGGAGGTCACCTCGTCCACCGGCAGTCCATTTCCTCCGGCTTTGGCGAGATAACGTTTCAGTGTCTCGCCGCGGAGCAGCTCCATCACCAGGTAGGGCCGCCCGTCCTGCTCCCCGGTGTCGTAGATCGCGCATACGTTGGTGTGGTTCAGGGTGGCCGCCGAGCGCGCTTCGCGCAGAAAGCGCTCGTGGGAAAGATGGCTGCCGGAATGGGGTGTTGCGTGCGCCGGGGGGAGAGGGTGAGCCGCTGCCCAGTTCCGAAGCCAGATAGCTTTCTGAGACCAGCTTCAGCGCGACCTCGCGCTCCAGACGCGTGTCCATCGCGCGGTAGACTTCGCCCATTCCACCGGAGCCGATCTTCTCCAGCAGGCGGTATGGCCCGAACTGCGTTCCCTCAGCGATCGTCATTCTTAGGTGCGCGGCAAAATTGTAAGCCTGAGTCTACCAGTGCGGATAGCTTTTGATGATTGGTATTCTGTCTTCCGGCCTCGGGAAGACAAAGTCATACCCCACAAATGATGTGAGAGGTTAAGACGGGTGCCCCACGTACCCCGCGGCGAACGTGGGGCACCCGTCTTAACCTCTCACTTTTCTTGGCATACTACAGCGCAGCGTATTCCTTCTTGGCGGCCACCAGCATGGGCAGGTCCGCATCGGCATCTTTCCAGGTCACGAAGAAGGCCTCGTAGGCCTTCTTCGCGTCGGCCTTGTCGCCGCCCATCGCATACGCCCGCGCCAGCCCCAGTTGAGCCTGCGCGTAGAAGGAGCCCACCGGCGAAAGGAAGCCGCCCACAGGGGACTGCATTGCCGATTTAAAGGCGCTCAGCGCATGGCCGGCATCGTTCAATTGGAGGTAGGCAAGGCCTTGCACATACGTTCCTGGATAAACCGCGGCGAATGACTTGGCTGCCTCGGCACTATCCACCGCCTCTTGCGGCCGCCCTTCAGCTAGAGCCACCCAAGCCTTGGCCAGCGGCTGGTATACAGCCCGGATGAGCGTGTCTTCGGGATACTTCTTGCTCAAGTCCCCGGCCATGGGTAAGGCCAGCTTGCCGTTACCGCAGGTTGCGGCAGCCAACACAGCATATGCCTGGGTCTGCTTGCTCTTATCCAACCCAAGCGCTTGCTGCACCGCCGCCTCGTTGCCTTCACACAAACCCGCTGTTCCCCGCCCTGTCGCATTGGTTAGGAGCGCGGCCGCCTGCACATCCGGTGCTTTCTCCCGTCCAGCCTGATCAAAAGCTCGCTGGAAGGTTGCCGCGGCCTTCCGGTACTGGCCGGAGAACTGTTGGGTCGAGCCCAGGAATTGGGTGACCTGGAACTCATCCGGCCGTCCCGCCACCATCGCCACAATCCTATCTACCTCGTTCGGCTCGCCTAACAGGAAATATCCAAGGAGATGAATCCCTGAAACGTCTGTAGATTTGTCGAAACCCAGCTTGTGCGCTCGTTCCAATTCTGCCCTGGCCTCGGCCATCCGGTTCAAGCCCAGGTAGTCAAGCAAAAGATTTTCTGAGGCGATGGCATCGTCCGGCTGCATCTGCACGGCTTTCTGCACATAGGGCAGCCCCTGCTCAAATTGCCCCAAAGACGTATACGCTACGTTGATGTTGACGTAGCTGTCCTCATTCCCCGGGTAGGTCTGGATCGCTTCCTGGAGAGTCTCTGTCTCCCTGGTCAGGTTGCCGGTAACCTGCTCGTAATAGTGACCTGCGATGTAGAGCTTCTCACGCTCGCTTACATGCTGCGAGAGCTCGTAGGCTCTGGCGAAATATTTATTCGCCTTGGCCACCTGGCCGGAGTTGATATAGATCACCCCGAGCCGCGCATACGCCATGGCAAGGTTGGGATCCAGCTCTATGGAGCGGAGGTAGTGACCCTCGGCCTCGGGAATGTCCAGCGCCTTACCGTGCGCTGTATCACCTAGCGCATAGGCGCGAAAGGCCTCCAGAGAAGGCGTCGTCGCCTGCCCGAAGGGAGTATCCAATTTCTTGATGCTTGCCAGGTTTTCGCCCAACTTAGCCCTCATCGAGGCCGCCGCCTTACTCAATGCGTCCAGCACATCCTCCTTGTCTTTGGCCTGGGCCTGCGCGCTGACAATCTCGTCGCCGGTCGCGGTGTTTTGTGCCGACAGCGTGATCACATACTCCTTGCCCAGGTTTGCAATGGTGCCGGTGAGGATGGCTTTCACGCCCTCGCGCTCGCCGATCTCCCGCGCAATCGCCGGCGTGATTGGCGTGTCGTCGGGCTTGCCCAGATACTTCACGCTCTGCACCAGGTGCTGCTGGCTAACAATGTTGAGCACGGGCGACTGCTCCAGATCGATCTGCAGCGCCTGGTTCAGCGTGGTATCAAAAACCGGGTCGCCGGTGTGATTGACGAAGTCCGCCAGAATAATCGAATCCTTTGTCGCCCCGGGCGCGGCCGCGACTCCCTTCTCCCCGCTGCCGGGCGCGGGCGGCGCAGCCGCAGGCTTGTACTTCCACCACAAGAGACCCGCTGCGACCAGCAGCAGGAAAACCAGGGCGGCGACCGGGTAGGGCCACTTACGAGGTGTTTGCGCAGGCTTCCCGGGTGCGTGGACATCCAGCTTTTCGAGATCTTCCTGCAACGCCTCGGCGTTCGCGTATCGCTGCGCCGGATCCTTGGCCAGCAGCTTCGCGACGATAGGATCGAGCTGCTTCGGCATTGCCGGGTTCACCGTGTTCACCGGCGGCGGATCCTCGCGCAACAGCGCGACGAAGACATCCGCGGTCGACTCGCCTCCGAAGGGCGTTTTCCCCGTCGCCATCTCGTAGATAACTGTCCCCAGGCTGAACAGATCGGTGCGCGCATCCAACGGCATCCCACGCGCCTGCTCCGGCGACATATAGGAGACCGTTCCCACCGCCGACCCAGGACTGGTCAGCTCCAGGGTGGCTACTCCCGGCCCTACAGCGGTTTCATCCGAGTTCGCACCTCCCGGTATGCCGTGGGTGCGTGACTCCACAGCAGCCACGCCGGCCTGTCTCTTCGCCAGGCCGAAATCGAGAATCTTGATCTGGCGCTTGCCGCGCACAGCATCGATCACAAAGAGGTTCGCCGGTTTGATATCCCGGTGAATAATGCCTTTGCCGTGGGCCGCGGCCAAGGCTGCCGCGGCTTGCTGGGCGAAGGAGATTACGTCATCGGCCGGCAGTCCATTTCCTCCGGCTTTGGCGAGATAGCGTTTCAGTGTCTCGCCACGGAGCAGCTCCATCACCAGGTAGGGCCGCCCGTCCTGCTCCCCAGTGTCATAGATCGCGCACACGTTGGAGTGGTTCAGCGTGGCCGCCGAACGGGCCTCTCGCAGAAAGCGCTCGTGGGAAAGATGGCTGCCGGAGTGGGGCGTTGCGTGGCCTGGGGGCGAGGGTGAGCCGCTGCCTAGTTCCGAAGCGAGATAGCTTTCAGAAACGAGCTTCAGCGCGACCTCGCGCTCCAACCTCGTGTCCATCGCGCGATAGACTTCGCCCATTCCACCGGAGCCGATCTTCTCCAGCAGGCGGTATGGACCAAATTGTGTTCCCTCGGCGATCGTCATGCGTAGCTGCGCGGCAAAATTGTAAGCCTGAGTGCGAGCAGTCTACCAGCTGTCATTCGTTACCGAACAACCCTCCACGACGGGCACGGCTTCAGCCGTGCCATCAATACCCTCTGCGCGGGACGGCTTTAACCGCCGAGGTACGGTTTTTCACAGTAGTTCCACGCAGGTGCGAGCGTGGAAAAGCGTACCTCAAGGGCTAATGCTCGCTGCAGCGAGGCAGCCCTCGTTCGGGGCGGCTATTTATCGCACGGCTAAACAGGCTGCGGAAAAACTCGTTTCTGTTGAAGGGGACGGCCTACCTCGCCGCAGCGAGCATCAGGCCGTCCATAACTGCTTTGAAATGAATCCGGCTTTAGAAGCCGCTGAGGGATAGCCCTCTCCTCAAAACGGCACTTTTTCCGCAGCCTGTGAAGCCGTGCCCTTCGTACAGAGACATTAAGCTTCGCTGCGGCACCGGACGCATGTTACGTGGGGCTAGAGCGCGGCATATTCCTTCTTGGAGGCCACCAGCATGGGCAGGTCCGCATCAGCATCTTTCCAGGTCACGAAGAAGGCCTCGTAGGCCTTCTTCGCGCCGGCCTTGTCGCCGCCCATGGCATAGGCCCGCGCCAGCCCCAGTTGGGCCTGCGCGTAGAAGGGACCCACCGGCGAAAAGAGACCGCCTCCACGGGACTGCGTCGCCGCCTTAAAGGCGTTCAACGCATGGCTGGCATCGTGCAGTTGAAGGTACGCCAGGCCTTGCACATACGATCCTGGATAGGTCGCGGCGAACGACTTGGCTGCCTCGGCACTATCCACCGCTTCCTGTGGCCGCCCCTCAGCGAAGGCCACAAACGCCTTGGCCAACGGCTGGTATAAGGCCTGAACGAGCGTGTCCTCGGGATACTTCTTGCTCAACTCCTGTGCCATGGGCAAGGCCAGCTTGCCGCTACCGCAGATCGCCGCGGCCAACACAGCGTATGCCTGGGTCTGCTTACTCTTATCCAACGCCAGCGCCCGCTGTACGGCCGCCTCGTTGCCCTCGCACAGACCGGCCAGTCCCCGCGCCCCCGCGTTCTCCAGGAGAGCGTCCGCCTGGACATCGGATGCTTTGGCCCGACCCGCCTGCTCAAAAGCCCGCTGAATGGACGCGTCCGCCTTCTTATACTGGCCGGAGAACTGCTGGGTAACAGCCGCGATCTGGGTGACCAGGAACTCTTCTGGCCGTCCCGACACCTGGGCCACAATCCTGTCCACTTCGTTCGGCTCGCCCAGCAGGAAATATCCCATAAGATGATTCATTGCGACATCTGTGGCGGTGTCGAGCCCCAGCTTGCGGGCCCGGACCATCTCCGCCCTCGCCTCGGCCATTCGATCCAGGCCCACATAGTCCTCCAAAAGGTTATCTGAAGCGATGGCATCGTCCGGCTGCATCTGCACGGCTTTCTGCACATAGGGGAGACCCTGCTCAAATTGCCCCAAAGTCAGGTACGCCACGTTGATGTTGATGTAACTCTCGTCATTCGTCGGGTAGGTCTGGATCGCTTCCTGGAGCGTCTCAATCACCTTGGGCATGTTGCCGGTGACGAACGAGTAATAGTGAGCTGCGATGTATAGCCGCTCGCGCTCGCTCACGTGCTGCGACAGCTCGTAGGCTCGGGCGAAATACTTGTTCGCTCTCGCCACCTGGCCTGAGTTGATACAAACCACCCCCAGCCGGGCATAGGCCATAGCAAAGTTGGGATCCAGCTCTATGGCGCGGAGGTAGTGGCCCTCGGCCTCGGGAATGTCCAGCGCCTTACCGTGCGCCGTATCGCCCAGCGCATACGCGCGAAAGGCCTCCAGAGAGGGAGTCGTCGCTTGCCCGAAGGGAGTATCCAACTTCTTGATACTCGCCAGGTCTTCGCCCAACTTACCCCGCATGGCCGCCGCAGCCTTACTTAATGCCTCCAGCACATGCTCCTTGTCCGCGGCCTGAGCCTGCGCACTGACGATCTCGTCCCCGGTCGCTGTGTTCTGCGCCGCCAGAGTGATCACATATTCCTTGCCCAGGTTTGCAATGGTGCCGGTAAGGATTGCTTTCACCCCCTCGCGCTCGCCGATCTCTCGCGCAATCGCCGGCGTGATTGGCGTGTCCTCCGGCTTGCCCAGATACTTCACGCTCTGCACCAGGTGCTGCTGGCTTACGATGTTGATCACAGGCGACTGCTCCAGATCAATCTGCAGCGCCTGGTTCAGCGTGGTATCAAAGACCGGGTCGCCGGTGTGGTTAACGAAGTCCGCCAGAATAATGGAGTCCTTAGTCTCCTTGGGGGCAACTGCTACCCCGCTTTCGCCGCTGCCGGTTGCTGGCGCCGGCGGAGTGGCAGGCCGGTACTTCCACCATGCCAGCCCACAAGCAATCAACAGCGCCATTGCGCCTGCTATCAATAGCCAGTTCCGGCGCTTCGCAACCGCAGTATTCGCGGCCGGCACGGCAGTAGCGTTCAGACTCTCCAAATCTTCCCGTAGTGCCTCGGCGGTCGCGTAGCGCGATGCCGGATCCTTCGCCAACAGTTTCTGCACGATGGCATCGAGCTTTCTCGGCATTGCTGGATTGACTGTGCTCAACAGCGGCGGATTCTCCCGCAGCAGCGAGACAAAGACTTCCGCCGTCGAATTGCCGGCGAAGGGCGTTTTGCCCGTAGCCATCTCGTAGATGACCGTTCCCAGGCTGAACAGATCCGTCCGTGCGTCGACTGGCTCGCCCTTTGCCTGCTCCGGAGACATGTAGGCAACGGTGCCAACGGCCGAACCCGGGCTGGTCATCTCCATGGTCGCCGGTCCTGCGGCTGTGAGATCAGTCTGGCCGTTGCTTCCCGGCCCGGCAGAAGTCTGCGAGTCGGCTGCTGCCACTCCAGCCTGCTTCTTGGCCAGGCCGAAGTCGAGAATCTTGATCTGACGCTTCCCGCGATCAGCCTCCAAAACGAAGAGGTTTGCCGGTTTGATATCCCGGTGAATAATGCCTTTTCTGTGGGCGGCGGCCAGGGCCGCCGCGGCTTGCTGCGCAAAGGAGACAACCTCATCGGGGGCGAGTCCGTGTTCTCCGGCTCTTGCGAGATAGCGTTTCAGGGTCTCGCCGCGGAGCAGCTCCATCACCAGGTAGGGCCGACCATCCTGCTCCCCGGTGTCATAGATCGCGCACACGTTGGAATGATTCAGCGTGGCCGCCGAACGCGCTTCGCGCAGAAAGCGCTCATGGGATAGATGGCCGGCGGAGTGGGGTGTTGCCTGCCCGGTGGGCGAGGGTGACCCGCTGCCCAACTCAGAAGCGAGATAGCTTTCGGAAACCAGCTTCAGCGCAACTTCACGCTCCAACCGCGTGTCCATCGCGCGATAGACTTCGCCCATCCCGCCGGAGCCGATCTTCTCCAGCAGGCGATATGGACCGAACTGTGTTCCCTCGGCAATCGTCATGCGTAGCTGCGCGGCAAAATTGTAAGCCTGAGTGCGAGCAGTCTACCAGTTGTCATTCGTTACCGAACAACCCTCCACGAAGGGCACGGCTTTAAAGCCCAAAATGGCGGCAGCTATTTTGGGCACGGCTTAAAGCCGTGCCCTTCGTACAGAGGCATTGAGCTTCGCTGCGGCACCGGACGCATATCACGTGCGGCTAGAGGACGGCGTATTCCTTCTTTGCGGCTACCAGCATGGGCAGGTCTGCGTCGGCGTTTTTCCAGGTTTGGAAGAAAGCCTCGTAGGCCTTCTTCGCGTCTACCTTGTCGCCGCCCATGGCATAGGCCCGCGCCAGCCCCAGTTGCACCTGTGCACGGAAGGGCGCAAAGGCAAATTGCAAGGTTCCGGAGTTGGAACGGATCGCGGCCTGGAACGCGCTCAACGCATGGCCGGCATCGTGCATTTGAAGGTAGGCCAGGCCCTGCACATAGGAAGCCGGATAATTCGCGTCATAGGGCCTGGCTGGGTCGGCGGCATCCACTGCTTCCTGCGCGTGGCCTGCCGCCAGGGCCACATACGCCTTGGACAACGGCGCAAACACGTCCTGGATGAGCGTGTCCTGGGGATACTTCTTGCTCAACTCCAGTGCCAAAGGCAGGGCCAACTTGCCATTGCCACAGACCGCCGCAGCCAGAGCAGCGGTTGACTCGGTCTGCCTGCTTTTGTCCAGCGACAGCGCCTGCTGCACCACCTGGTTTGGCTCGCACAACCCGGCTAGCCCGCGAGCAATCTCGCCTTGCAGTAACACGCCGGCCTGCACGTCTGGTGCCTTGGCGTGGGCCGCCTGTTCAAAAGCCCGCTCTATGGTCGCCGCCGCCATGCGGTACTGGCCTGAGTATTGCTGCGTCCCGGCAAAGGCCAAGGTTGCGATAAACTCGTCGGGGCGCCCAGACAACTTGGCCATGATCTTTTGCACCTGCTGTGGCTCGCCCAGCAGGAAATAGGACAATCATGTGGGTCACCAGATCATCCGTGCTGCTATCCAGCCCCAGCCTTTCAGCCCGCTCTAACTCCGCCCTCGCCTCCGTCATGCGCCCCAGGCTAGGTAATCAGCCAAAAGGTTTTCTGAAGCAATCGAATTCTGCGGATCCAGTTCAATGGCCTTCTGCGCAAAGGGGAGAGCCTGTTCATATTGACCCATGATTATGTAGGCAACGTTGATGTTGATGTAGTTTTCGATCTGTGTCGGGTAAGCCTGGATGGCTTCCTGCAGGGTTTCGATCACCTTGGGCAGATTGCCCTCGACGTTCTGGTAATAGTGGCCGGTAATGTAGAGCCGCTCGCGCTCGCTTACGTTCTTGGAGAGCGCGTAGGCTTTGGCAAAATACTCGTTTGCCTTGGTCACCTGGCCTGAATTGATGAAGATAACTCCCAGCCGTGCATACGCCATGGCGAAGGTGGGATCCAGTTCTACTGCGCGCAGGTAGTGACCCTCCGCCTCGGGAATGTCATGCGCCTTGGAGTGCGCCTTGTCACCCAGCGCATACGCGCGAAAAGCCTCCAGAGACGAGGTCGTCGCCTGCCCAAATGGAGTGTCCAGTTTCTTGATGCTTTCCAGGTCTTCGCCCAGCTTACCCCGCATCGCCGTGGCGGCCCTGCTCAGCGCGTCCAGTACATGTTCCTTGTCCGGGGCCTGTGCCTGCTCGCTGACGATCTCGTCCCCGGTTGCGGTGTTCTGCGCCGTCAGCGTAATGACATATTCCTTGCCCAGGTTCACGATAGTACCGGTGAGGATCGCCTTCACTCCCTCGCGCTCGCCAATCTCTCGCGCGATCTCAGGCGTGACCGGTGTGCCTTCCGGCTTGCCCAGGTACTTGACGCTTTGCACTAGGTGCTGCTGGCTCACAATGTTGATGACCGGCGACTGCTCCAGATCGATCTGCAGTGCCTGGTTCAGCGTAGCGTCAAAAACCGAGTCGCCGGTATGGTTGACGAAATCGGCCAGGATGATCGAATTCTTGGTTGTCCTGGGCCCGGCTCCACTTGACTCATTGCTACCTTCCGGCGCGGCTCCCGGACGATACTTCCACCATGCCAGTCCACATGCAATCAGCAACACCAGCGCCCCGGCCACCACCCACGGCCACTTGGGCCGGCTTACCACGGGAGGGGTTACGACTGCCTTTTCCGCGACAGGGGCAAGCACGGGGGCGGAGGCATGAAGATCCACGTGGTCAAGATCTTCCTGCAGTTGCTCGGCGCTGGCATAGCGCTGCGCCGGATCCTTGGCCAACAACTTCTCTACGATGGGATCGAGCTGCTTCGGCATGGCCGGGTTGATGGAGCTCACCGGCGGTGGATTCTCCCGCAACAACGCGGCAAAGACTTCCGCCGTGGAGTCGCCTGCAAATGGAGTCTTCCCGGTCGCCATCTCGTAGATGACCGTGCCCAGACTGAACAGGTCGGTCCGCGCGTCCAGTGGCACGCCCTTTGCCTGCTCTGGTGACATGTAGGCGACCGTCCCCACCGCCGAACCAGGGCTGGTCAGCTCCAGCGTCGCCACACCTGGCCCTACGGCGGTCTCATCCGCGCTGCCGCTCCCGGGTATGCCGAAGGTGCGGGAGTCCGCCGATAAGCCACTCTGCTTCTTGGCCAGGCCGAAGTCGAGAATCTTGATCTGGTGCTTGCCGCGCTGGCCCTCGACCACAAACAGATTCGCCGGTTTGATGTCGCGATGGATGATGCCCTTGGCGTGGGCCGCCACCAAAGCAGCGGCTGCCTGCCTGGCAAAGGTGACCACCTCTTCCGGCGACAGGCCGGGGCCCCCGGCTCTGGCGATGTAGCGCTTCAGCGTCTCGCCGCGCAGCAGTTCCATCACCAGGTACGGGCGCCCATCCTGCTCTCCCGTGTCATAGATTGCGCACACGTTGGGGTGGTTGAGGGTGGCCGCGGAACGCGCTTCCCGCAGGAAGCGCTCGTGCGAGAGATGGCTGCCGGAGTGGGGCGTTGGGTGCGCCGGTGTGTCGTGGAGTTGCGGGGGTGAACCGCTGCCTAAATCCGCAAGCAGATAGCTGTCGGAGACCAGCTTCAGCGCGACCTCGCGCTCCAGCCGTGTGTCCAGCACGCGATAGACCTCGCCCATTCCGCCCGCGCCGATCTTCTCGAGCAGACGATAGGGGCCAAACTGTGTTCCCTCGGCGATCAAGATCGTCCCCAACAGCACGGTGGAATTTGAAGCGTGGACACGGTGCCAGCAGTCTATCAGCGCTGGCACGTTGGTGAGTTGCGATTTGTTAATGGTTCAGCTGTCCCTCGCGGGACTAGTCATCTTTTCTAACCCAAACTCAGGACTGTCGTCCTGTCAAGCGCCGTCGACGATGCGGAGGGGTGCCCCATGTTCGCCCCAGCGTACATGGGCCGAAAACAATGTTTTCGAATGCTTTTACTCCATTCCACAACTGTTGCGCGCAGGGCAAAAGCGTTCGAAGGGGCTACGCCCCATCGTTTTCGTCCCACGTACGCTGGGGCGAACCTGGGGCACCCGTGCAGACATTCAACGCGGCGTGAGAATAGACTGCTCCTGGCGCAACTCCCGTTGCTACCGTATTGCTCCTCAACTGTCGCCGCGGGAATGCCCATTGTGGACTAGAGGGCGGCGAATTCTTTTTTGGCCGCTTGCAGCATGGCGAGATCGGCATCCGCATTCTTCCAGGTGGCAAAAAACGCTTCGTAGGCTTTTTTCGCGTCTGCCTTGTCGCCGCTCATGGCATAGGCGCGGGCCAAACCCAGTTGAGCCTGTGCGTAAAAGGGCGCCGTGGTAATCAGAATGCCGCCAGGAGACTGGGTCGCGCTGCGAAAAGCGTTGATGGCATGATTAGCATCGTGCAACTGCAGATAGGCAAGCCCCTGCACATACGTTCCCGGATAAACCACGCTATACGGCTTCGCCGCCTCTGCAGCGTCGATCGCGGGCCGCGGCTGATTCGCCCCGAGGGCTACAAACGCCTTGCCCAGGGCGATGAACACATTCTGGATAAGCGTGTCATCGGGATACTTCTTGCCCAACTCCTCCGCCAGGGGCAGCATCAATCTGCTATTGCCGCAGATCCCGGCCGTGAGAACGGCATGCGCTTCCGTCTGCCTGCTTTTGTCCAGCCCCAGGGCCTGTTGCACCACCGCCTCATTGCCCTCGCACAAACCCACTAAGCCGCGGCTGGCCGCGTTGGTTAAAAGGGCATTTGCCTGCACGTCGGGCGCCTTGGCGTTGCCCGCCTGGTCGAAGAGCTGCTCCATCGTCGCTGCTCCCCTTTGATACTCACCGGAGAAAAGCTGTGTGCCCGCCAGGGCTTGGGTCACCATGAACTCATCCGGCAGACCCGCGGCCTGCAGCACCACCTTTTGCACATTGTCCGGCTCGCCTAACAGGAAGTAGGTCTGCACGTGGCCCATAAGATCGAGCGCGCTGGTATCAAGGCCCAGCTTGCGGGCCCGCTCCATTTCCGTCCTGGCCTCCGCCATCTGGTTCAGGCCGAGGTAATTCGCCAGCAGATTTTCCGCCGCGATTGAATCCTCCGGCTGCATTTGTACGGGTTTCAGCGCGTAGGGAAGGGCCTTGTCAAATTGGCCCAGGGCAACATAAGCCGCGTTGAGGTTGATGTAGCTATCCACCTGCCCGGGGTAGGTCTGGATGGCGTCCTGCAGCGCTTCAATCACTTTGGGCATGTCGCCGGTCACGTTCTGGTAGTAGTGGCCGGTAATGTAGAGCCGCTCCCGCTCGCTCACATTTTTCGAGAGTGCATAGGCCTTGGCAAAGTACTTATCCGCCTTTGCCACCTGGTTGGAGTTGATATACACCACCCCCAGCCGGGCATATGCCATGGCGAAGTTGGGGTCGAGCTCGACCGCTCGCAGGTAATGACTTTCGGCATCGGGAATGTCATGGGCGCTCACGTGCGCCTTATCTCCGAGCGCGTATGCGCGGAATGCTTCGAGCGAAGCGGTCGTCGCCAGACCGAACGGGGTATCGAGCTTCTTGATACTCCCCAGGTCCTCGCCCAGCTTGCCTCGCATCGCCGCTGCTGCAATGCCCAGGGCATCCAGCACATGTTCTTTGTCCGCAGCCCGCGCCTGCTCGGAGACGATCTCATCGCCGGTAGCCGTGTTCTGCGCGGCGAGGGTAATCACATACTCCTTGCCCAGGTTCGCGATGGTCCCGGTGAGGATGGCTTTCACGCCCTCGCGCTCGCCGATCTCCCGCGCAATCTCGGGGGTGACCGGGGTATCCGGCGGCTTGCCCAGATACTTGACGCTCTGCGCGAGATGCTGCGAGCTCACAATGTTGATCACCGGCGACTGCTCCAGATCGATCTGCAACGCCTGGTTGAGCGTGGTGTCAAAGACCGGATCGCCGGTGTGGTTGATGAAGTCGGCAAGAATGATCGAGTCTTTTGTTGACTGCGGGCCTCCGCCGCTTTCGGTAGCGACGCCCGGCGCCGGCGCGGCAACAGGCTTATATTTCCACCACGCGAGCGCGCCGCCAATCAGCAGCAGCACTGCGGCAATTGCCCAGGTCCACTTACGCCCGGTTGCCGGTGCTACCGGCTGGCTGTTATGCGGATCCAGCCGTTCCAGATCTTCCTGTAGTGCATCCGCGCTTGCATATCGTTGTGCCGGCTCCTTGGCAAGAAGTTTGGCAACGATGGGATCCAATCGCCTGGGCATCGCCGGGTTCACCGTGCTCACCGGCGGCGGAGTCTCCCGCAGCAACGCGGCAAAGACCTCAGCCGTGGAACCGCCGGCGAAGGGCGCCTTGCCCGTCGCCATTTCGTAGATGACCGAGCCCAGGCTGAACAGGTCGGTGCGCGCATCGACGGGATCACCTTTCGCCTGTTCCGGGGACATGTACGCCACGGTGCCAACCGCGGCGCCGGGACTGGTGAGCTCCATGGTTGCCGTGGCTGGACCGACTGCGGTTTCATCCGCGCTGCCGCTCCCGGGAATGCCGTAGGTGCGCGAGTCGGCCCCTGCCACGCCGGCCTGCTTCTTGGCCAACCCGAAGTCGAGAATCTTGATCAGGCGCTTGCCCCGCCCGGCGTCGACAACGAACAGGTTCGCGGGCTTGATGTCGCGGTGGATGATGCCCTTGGCGTGTGCCGCGGCGAGCGCAGCCGCCGCTTGCTGGCTGAACAAGACTACCTCGTCCGCGGACAATCCCTTGCCGCCGGTTTTCGCCAGATATTGCTTTAACGTTTCCCCGCGCAGCAGCTCCATGACCAGGTAGGGCCGGCCATCCTGTTCACCGGTGTCATGAATGGAGCAGACGTTGGGATGATTCAGCGTGGCCGCCGAGCGGGCCTCGCGCAGGAAACGCTCGTGGGAGAGGTGCGTGCCCGAGTGGGGTGTGCCGTGCCCGGGTGTGTCGTGCGCGGGCGGCGAGGGAGACCCGCTACCCAAATCCGCAACGAGGTAGCTCTCAGAAACCAGCTTGAGCGCGACCTCGCGCTCCAATCGCGTATCCAACGCGCGGTACACGTCGCCCATTCCGCCCGAGCCTATCTTCTCGATCAGGCGGTAGGGACCAAATTGTGTTGCTTCCGCGGTTGTCATTGTCCGGCTACGCTGCAGGCTCCCGAAATTGCAGTGCCAGTCTATCAGTGCTGCCAACAGAATGAGTTAGGATTCACCGGGCCTTGGGGCATCGGGCTAGAGGGCGGCGTATTCCTTCTTGGCGGCCACCAGCATGGGCAGGTCTGCGTCGGCATCTTTCCAGGTGGCGAAGAAGGCTTCATACGCCTTCTTCGCATCGGCCTTGTCTCCGCCCATGGCATAGGACCGGGCCAAACCCAGTTGCGCCTCGGCGTAGAAGGGAGGGAATGGCCACACCATGTTGCCACGCGACTGCAGCGCGGACTCAAAGGCGCTTTTCGCGTGCGCCGCGTCGTGCATCTGGAGATAAGCCAATCCCTGTACGTAGGTCCCGGGAAAAAGCGTGTTATACGGCTTGGCCGGGTTGGCATCATTCAACGCTTCCTGCGGCCGGCCGGCTCCCAGCGCGACAAAGGCCTTAGCCAAAGGCAGATACACATCCTGAATAAGGGTGTCTTCGGGATATTTCTTGCTCAACTCCTGCGCCAGAGGAATCGCCGCCTTACCGGCGCAGACCGCCCCGGCCATCACTGCGATTTCCTCAGTCTGCTTGCCCTTGTCCAGCGCCAGGCTCTGCTGCAAGACCCCGTCATTTCCCTCGCACAAGCCGGCGAGACCACGCGCTTCGGCATTCAGCATGAGTGCGGCCGCCTGTACGTCGGGCGCTTTCGCATGCCCGGCCTGGTCGAAAGCCTGTTGGGTGGTGAGAGCCGCTTGCCGGTACTGGCCGGAGAACTGCTGCGTCCCAGCCAGAACCTGGGTCATCAGGAATTCATCTGGCCGGCCAACTACCTGCCCCAGGACAGCCTGCATCCCGCCTGGCTCACCCATCAGGAAATAGGCAACAAGAGTGAACGTCCCATAGTCCGTAGTGCCATCCAGCGATAACTTGTGGGCACGAGCCATTTCTGCCTTCGCCTCGCTCATGCGGCCCAGGCCCACATAATCGCCTAATAGATTTGCTGAGGCAATCGCATCCTCCGGCTGCATCTCCACCGCTTTCTGCGCGTAGGGTAGCGCCTGCTCGATTTGCCCGAGGGTCTGATAAGCCACATTGATGTTAATGTAGCTGTCGATATTTCCCGGGTAAGTCTGGATCGACTCCTGCAGAGTTTCAATCATCTTGGTCATATTGCCGGTCACATTCAGGTAGTAATGACTGGCAATGTAGAGCCGCTCGCGCTCGCTGACATTTTTAGAGAGGGCCCTGGCCTTGTCGAAATACTTGTTGGCTTTGGCGAACTCGCCTGAGTTGACATACACCACACCGAGGCGCGCATAGGCCATGGCGAAATTAGGATCCAGCTCAACGGCGCGCAGATAGTGACCCTCCGCCTCGGGAATGTTGCGCCCTTTATCGTGCGCTTTGTCGCCCAGAGCATAGGCACGAAATGCTTCCAATGAAGTCGTGGTGGCTTGCCCGAAGGGCGTGTCCAGTTTCTTGATGCTGGCCAGGTCCTCGCCCAGCTTGCCCCGTATGGCTGCAGCCGCTCTACCCAGCGCATCCAGCACATGTTCCTTATCCGGAGCCTGTGCCTGCTCGCTGACGATCTCGTCTCCGGTCGCGGTGTTCTGGGCGGACAGCGTGATTACATACTCTTTGCCCAGGTTGGCGATGGTTCCGGTAAGAATCGCCTTCACTCCTTCCCGCTCGCCGATCTCCCGGGCGATGGCCGGGGTCAAGGGCGTGTCTTCCGGCTTGCCCAGGAATTTCACGCTTTGCGTCAGGTGCTGCTGGCTGACGATATCGATCACCGGCGACTGCTCCAGGTCGATCTGCAGCGCCTGGTTCAGCGTCGTGTCAAAGACCGGGTCACCGGTGTGGTTCACAAAATCGGCCAGGATGATTGAGTCTTTGGTTGACTTGGGCGCGACCGCAGCCCCGCTCTCCTGGCCGCTTGTTGCGGGCGCTACTGCCGGCGCGGGCCGGTACCTCCACAATGCCAGGCCTGCTGCAATCAGCACCAGCAGCAGCAACCCGGCAAGCGCTGGCCACAGCCATTTCTTCCCGCTGTCCGGCGGCGACGCCTTGCCGGCGCGCGTTTCCAGGGCATCCAGATCTTCCTGCAGGGCGTCCGCGCTGGGATAACGCTGTGCCGGGTCCTTGGCCAGCAACCTGGCGACGATCAGGTCAAGCCGCTTGGGCATGGCCGGGTTTACCTTGCTGACCGGCGGCGGATTTTCGCGCAGCAGCGCGGCGAAGACGTCGGCCGTGGAGCCGCCGCCAAAGGGCGGCTGCCCCGTGGCCATCTCGTAGATGACCGAACCCAGGCTGAACAAGTCTGTCCGCGCGTCCAGCGGCGTACCCCGCGCCTGCTCGGGAGACATATAGGCCACGGTCCCCACCGCCGACCCGGGACTGGTGAGCCCTATGGTCGCCACGCCCGTCCCTTCGGCAGTCTCGTCACCAACGCCATTCGGCGGCAGGCCGTAGGTGCGAGAGTCTGCTGTCGCGCCTACCTGCCTCTTCGCCAACCCGAAGTCGAGAATCTTGATCTGCCGCTTGCCTCGCAAGGCATCGATCACGAAGAGGTTGGCCGGCTTGATATCGCGGTGAATGATGCCCTTGGCGTGGGCCGCCGCCAAGGCTGCCGCTGCCTGCTGGGCAAAGGACACCACCTCGTCGGGCGCCAGACCATGGCCGGCCGCCTTGGCCAGATAGTGCTTCAACGTCTGGCCGCGCAGCAACTCCATGACCAGGTACGGCCGGCCATCCTGCTCGCCGGTGTCGTGTATGGAGCAGACGTTGGGATGGTTCAAAGTCGCTGCCGAACGCGCCTCGCGCAGAAAGCGCTCGTGGGAGAGGTGCGAGCCAGAGTGGGGTGTGCCATGTCCCGGAGTGTCGTAGGGGCGCGGAGTACCCGCCGGTGAAGGTGACCCGCTGCCCGCATCCGTGGCCAGATAAGTATCAGAAATCAGCTTGAGCGCGACCTCGCGCTCCAACCGGGTATCCAGGGCACGATAGACCTCGCCCATTCCACCTGACCCGATCTTCTCGAGCAGGCGGTAGGGACCAAACTGTGTTCCTTCGGCGATCAACTTTGTCCCCGGCAGCGAAGCAAAAATGGTTGCTCTACTTGGTGCCAGCAGTCTATCAGCGCTGTTGCCGGGGAGGCGGCAGTTTTCTTTGGCCGGTTAACGCCGTATGCTCAAGAGCAATCGGCCTGCTTGCTCCCGAGGTTTCTGCATGGTGTGCGCCCTCCGCGAAATTCGGTTCGTTCTCAAACTCCCGCTGCTCCTCATGCTGCTTTGGGTGGCCTGTCCGATGTGGGGCCAGGATTCGCTAGCCTTCAAAACCCAGGATCCCGGCAAGGGCTTCGTCGAGGTTGGAG
Source organism: uncultured Acidobacteriaceae bacterium (assembly GCA_963834205.1). Classification (GTDB taxonomy): domain Bacteria; phylum Acidobacteriota; class Terriglobia; order Terriglobales; family Acidobacteriaceae; genus PALSA-350. The sequence goes on from CAWIBI010000009.1 coordinate 104,438, forward strand.
GAAAGTGGCATTTCCAAACCGGCGATGATCTGGTGTGGGCCGAGCCGGGCTTTGACGATTCGGGGTGGGAGCAGATACGCGGAGACGAAACCTGGGGCAGCCAGACACATCCGGCCTACGCCGGCTTTGCCTGGTACCGCAAGCGGATTGAGGTAACCCCCGCCAGCGGATCGCTAACCCTGCTCATGCCGCCGGTCGACGATGCCTACGAGCTGTACTGGAATGGGAAGAAGTTCGGCGGCAGCGGGGTATTGCCACCAGACGCGCGATGGGATGCCTTTGGCCACCCCATCGCCTTTCCGTTGCCTACCAATTCGGGCCTGCTGGCAGTACGGGTGTGGAAGGCGGCGCTGGCTTCTGCCGACCCCGCGACCATAGGAGGGATGCACACAGCTCCGCTGATCGGTGATGCAGCCTACCTTGCACTGCGGACGAAGGCAATGCGATTGACGCGGGAATGGAGGAACCTTCCAGGGTTAATCTCCTCTTGCCTCATGCTGGTAACAGGATTGATCTCATCGCTGCTCTTCATGCGAGAGCGGAGCAGACGGCTGTATCTGTGGCTCGCCATTTACCTCATCGCGCTAGGATCGGACGGGCTCAACGACGCCCTGCGAAGCAACGAGATCAGCTTCGTGACCAACCAGCTATACAACCAAATTCTCTCCTGCGCGAGCTGGCTTTCTCTCTGGGCATTACTGCTCGCGCTCTTCGGCATGGACCGCGAGCGGCTGTGGAGACGGTGGACGGCCGCGTTGGCCGGGCTCTACGTTGCCGCACAGGGGGTGGACCTGATCTCCATCGTCTTCTGGAAGTACGGGGGCCGGCCGGTGGTGTGGACCGACGCCATTACCACCGCTATCTATACCTTCGCCCCGCTTTACATCGTCGCCATCCTGATTGGGGGCCTGCGCCGGCGCAGGCAGATATACCTGTGGCCTCTGGCCCTGATCATCGCCTTCGAGGGCCTCTGGTTCTTTGTACTCGAGTTGCTAGGCCAGGGGTTGCAGATTACTCACTTAGACAAGCTCTCCGCGGCGATGCAAGGTGTGGGTTTCACCTTCGCAGATTATCAATTCAGCATGATTCCCATCCTGGAGGCGCTGGTATTCATCGCGCTGGTCTACACCGTGGCCCGCGAACAATACCTCGAGCGGCAGCAAAAAAACCGCATGGAGATGGAGGTAAAGTCGGCGCGCGAGGTGCAACGAGTGCTGGTACCCGAGACGGTACCGGCGATTCCGGGCTTCGCCATCGACAGCGTCTATAAACCGGCGGCGGAACTGGGCGGAGACTTCTTCCAGGTGATATCACTCCCCGATACCAGCACGTTGATCGTGATCGGCGACGTGAGCGGTAAAGGGCTTAAAGCAGCGATGACCGTCTCGCTGATTGTGGGCACACTGCGGACACTCGCCGACTACACCCAGGAACCTGCGGAGATCTTAGGGGGACTGAATCGCAGATTGTGCGGACGCGTGCAGGATGGCTTTGCCACCTGCGTGGTGTTGCGCTTAGAGCCGAATGGCGACGCAGCGATAGCCAATGCCGGGCACCTGGCGCCGTTTCGTGATGGCGAGGAGTTGCCCCTGGGCGGATCGCTGCCGCTCGGAGTAGCTGCCGATACCACGTACGAGGAGCTCGCCTTTCGGTTGCTGGAGGGGGAAACCCTGACGCTTTATACCGATGGGATCGTGGAGGCCAGAAACGGGGGCGGCGAGTTGTACGGCTTTGAACGGCTACAGCAATTGGCGAACCAGAGGCAGTCCGCCGAACAGATCGTGGAGGCAGCTTGTGCGTTTGGCCAGGAGGACGACATCACCGTGTTGTCGATCCGCCGGCTGGCCGCGGCCGAGGAGCCGGCCAAGGCCCGGGTGAACCTCACCGCGCAGATCGCCACGGTGTAGCGGCCAGGTTATGTCCTAGCGAGAGGCCAGCCGTTCTTTCACCTGGTCGGAGAGAAGCTTAACCTGCTCCTGGGTGATGCGGGCCTCGCCGTCGAGAACCACCAGCAGGTTCCCTTCCCCGGCATCTTTAAATTCGGCTTCCCGGATGGTGACGTAACCCTGAACCGCCGGAGGAAGCGTCGCCGCAAGGTTCGTGCCCTTGTGTAACGCGGAGAGGATGGAGCTTCGGATCTTCTCGCGTATGGTTTCACCCAGCGCTCCGGAACGAAGCAGTTCTCCCAGGGAGCCATCCGCCTGAATCTCTCCCACCTCGGGAACGAGTTGCAGCTCCGTGCTGTCCTTATCGATTTCCGGGGTGAGCTTGATCGGTACCTGGGCGTCGCCTCCCAACACTTTCTTGGCGGCCTGCTTGCCCAAAACCTTAACGCAGGCCCAACGTTCCACGTGCAGTTGAACCACGGCGATGCTGGCGGGATCGGCTGGCTTCAGCGTGGCGTTCTGGATCGCGATGCGCTCACCGCAGCGGTCATCCTTGTCCAACTGTGCGCTCAGCAGCCCAGTCAGGTTGCGCTGCAAGTCGGAGAGGTCACCGGTGAGTTGCAGATTGAGGATGGTCAGATTGCGCTCCCGCGACGAAATGGTCAGGATTGCCGAGGCGGTAATGGTGATGGCCTGGTCTTTGACCTCAAGCGGTATTTTCACCGGGGGGATTTTGAAGACCGTCTTCTGCGCCGCGGCAACCCACGGAGAGGACGCCGCTGCCAACAGCAAAGCAAGGGCAAACGAGGGTAAGGATGGTGGATACAGATTCATGAACCCAAAAACAGGGGAACCCCTTGAACAGACACCGCGGAAATCGTTACCGGATGTGGCGTCGCCTATGACTCCTTGGACGTAGGAAGGATGGTCTCGGTTTCACTCCCTCAGAGATGGCAAAGACGGGGAGACGGAGCTTCCATCCAGATGAGATGCTGATGAGGAGAACAGCAGAACCCCTGGCTTCTCGCTTCGGTCTGTCGAAAACATTGCCCTCAGTGGCTAAAGCCACGGTGATGGTGATGGTTATGGACAGCCTAAAGGCCGTCCCCTTCAATCCATTTTCATCACCTTGGGTGGGCCGCAGGCCCATAAGCGCTAACTTGTTTGGCAGACAATAGAAACCCAGAAGACGCTGGTTTTTGCATCTCCAACTCACCACAAAAACGTCATCCTGAGCGAAGCGCCTCACAGATTTATCGGGTGACACAGCGCTTGATGGCGCGCAGTCGAAGGACCCCGACGGTGCTTATCTTGCCCATGCTGTTCGGAGCTTTTCAACCACCTAGGCCCGCTCCTCGGCGGACCCGCCACGGTCTTGCCCTGGGGCCGTCTCGGGATTACCCGGAGTTCTTGGGCGGCCACGAGATCTGGCCGGTGTGCCGGTACGCGAGATTCGCGATGTGGCCGGCCCGCGCCGCGGAAATTCCGGTTTCGACAGGCGCGTTCGGCTCCTTACGCGTCTTCGTGCACTCAAAGAAATTCTCCACGTGGGTGATGGTTCCATCACGGAAGCTTTCTTCCTTCAAGACGGGATTCTGGTCACGCTTTAGCCCCTCGCGGTAAATGCCGAAGCCGGAACGATTGACCTTGAGCGTTGCCTCCGTGCCCCGGAACTCAAGCCCGCCGTCGTCAATGGAGGAGCTCATCATGCCCTCGTACACTACATCCCACCCGGGGTAACGGAGCGCCGCCTGGATGGTGTCGGGACAATCCCATTCCTCAAAGATATATTTGTCCGCAAGCATCTGCGCCTCACGCGGCGTGTCGCTCTTCATGGCCCAGTGCGCCACGTCGATCCAGTGGGTGAATAGATCGGTCATGCCACCACCACCAAAGTTCCAGAACCAACGCCAGCGGTGAAACTTTTCTTCAGTGAACGGTTGATCCGGAGCTCCGCCCAACCACATCTTCCAATCCAGCGCCTGGGTGTCGATCAGCTTGGGCTTGGGGCCAGACCCGTTGTAGTTCTGCCACCAGTACGTCCTCACCTGGACGACACGCCCCAGGCTGCCCCCCTGTATCAGATCGACGGCATTGCGAAAGTGAGACCAGCTGCGCTGCTGCATGCCGCACTGCAGAATCTGTTTGCCGGAGTGAACGGCGTGGGCCAGGGTGGCGCCTTCCTCAATGGTGTGGGTAACCGGCTTCTCCAGATAGACGTCTTTGCCCGCGGCCAGGGCGTCAACCGCCATGCGAACATGCCAGTGGTCCGGCGACGCGATGAACACGGCATCGATGTCTTTCGCCAGCACCTCGTGATAGTCGAGGTGGGTGGTGGCGAGCCCGTTGGAGCGCTCCTTCACTTCATCGCGGCGCGGCCCATAGACGTCGCTCACGGCGACGATCTCGTACGCGGTGCCGGTACTATCGGCCGCATCCAGCAGGTCCCTCATCCGGCCGCCGGCTCCAATCACTCCAACGCGCACGGTGTCGTTAGCACCCCAGACCCTGGTCGAGGCAAGCGCGGTAAGTCCGCTTGCAATGAGAAAGCTACGGCGATTCGGCTTATATGACATGTTGTTCCCGTCCACTTTGTTCCCGGTCGATATTATCAGCGAAATGCACCAAGCGGAGCATGGACTTAATTTGATGTATCCCTAAGGGCTATGAAAAACTTCGTCACAGGGGGATTTTATGGATGCACTTCGGCGCTCTCTTCTGCAGGCGATTCCCATGCTGGCGGCCTCTTCCGCATTGGCATCGGACAGCCCGGCACTCAGCTCCTTCGTCAAACCTTACAGCGACTTGCCGGTAAAGAAACTTGGGCTGAGCGAGTCGAGGGCGATTCTCGACGGCATAACTCACTCAGGAGATCACATTGAAGTGCACGAGACAACACTTGCCCCGGGCGACTCGCCGCATCCGCCGCACCGGCACGTGCACGACGAACTCTTTCTGCTGATGAAAGGTAAGGTCGGGATAACCATCGAGGGACGGACAACGGTTATCGGACCGGGCTCCGCGGCGTTCGTTCATTCGAACGAAATGCACGGCGTGATCAATGCCGGGATCGAACCTGCGCAATACTTTGTGATCGCGATTGGCCTTTGATCTTCTACGTATACTGACTGCGGCGTAAAGGAGGGTGGCGGGATGCAGACAAAGTGGAAGCTGCTCATGATTGGGATCGCTGCGCTGGGGTGCAGCAGCTTCGCGGGGGCAACCGACCTGACGATTCACCTGAACGGCTCAGAACCGCTCAGGCGACAGACCATACAGTACCATTGCGATGCGCAAGGGGCCGCCATGGGGCTGCCGGCGGCAGCGTTTCCGGTCGAATATATCAACGGGGCTGGAAACAGCCTGGCGGTGGTAGAGGTCCATGGCGATTCCATGATCTTTGCCAACATCAACTCCGGCTCCGGCGCGCGCTATGCAGCTGGGCAGTATATCTGGTGGGAAGCAGGGGGCGCGGTTACCTTCTACTCTGACTCGCTGGCCGGCAAGGCGCACAGCGCTTGTAGTCGCGTAAAACCCTAAGTGAGCAAGCGTGAAGAGCTTAAGCAACCTCGCCGGCCGGCAAGACATATCGCGTCGCCTGACGCAGGTGTCGGCGGCGGATAAGGCGCGCTGGGGCTCCATGAAGGTCAATCAGATGGTGTGCCATTTGGATGACTCCTACAAGGTTGCCTTGGGCGACAAGAAGGTAGGGCCTGCGACCAGTTTCATGCGACGAACGCTGGTGAAGTGGGTCGCTCTGCAAGCGCCCATACGATGGGCCAAGGGATTTCCTACCCTGCCGGAAGTTGAACAGGGAAGAGGTGGTACAACCCCAATTGATTTCCGCCAGGATCTTGCTTCGTTGCTCTCGACCTTCGACCGGTTCTGCGACGGCCTGCCAAGCCCCTGCGTGCGGCATCCGATGTTCGGAGACATGACCGCACAGGATTGGATGCGATGGGGATATTTGCACGCCGATCACCACCTACGGCAGTTCGGCCGATGAGCTTCCCGCGGTAAGCCCAATGCTGCGCCTGCTGGACCATCCGACCGTCATCCTCGCCGCGTTGCTCACGCTTGTCCCGTTATTCTGGGCGGCGTTCTGCCCGAAAAGTCTCCAGCTCGCCGGACGAATGCCTGTTTGGTTGCGCCTGCCGGCGCCGGCCTTGCTCGGTCTTCCCTACGCGCTGGTCTCCGGCTCGAACGGTCTTTTCCGCTGGACATGGCTTGCCCTTTACACCCTACTGCCGGTTCTGATCGCCGTGCTGCTCTACCGGGCCGGCCTGGCGGACCCGGAGCAGCGAGGCGATTGGCGCGACCTTCTCGTCCTTGTTTTCCTCGGCCTGGCGGTTGACTTGCGCTGGTTTGAGCCGGCCTGGGGACCGCGGCTCGCCATCTTCAATAAAATCCTGCTGCTGGATGCCGGCATCTATGGCTTTCTGGCCATCCGGCAGCTGGGCCAGGTTGGCTTTGACCTTCGCCTGCGCCTGCGCGACTTGCGCATTGGCTTGCTTTGGCTGGCCGCATACGCGCCCATTGCCGTAGCTCTCGGGCTGTGGCTGGGCTTTCTCCATTTCCACCCCCTCCTCCCTTCGGCGCGGCAGCTTCTGCTCGCCTGGCTCTTCACGTTCTTCTTTATTGCCGTCCCGGAAGAGCTTTTCTTTCGCGGCTGGCTGCAAAATCTTCTGGAGCGGCGGGTTGGCCGGGTGTGGGCCCTGCTCATTACCTCAGCCTTGTTCGGGTTGTCGCACTTTAACAAGCGGGCCACGCATTTCAATGGGCGCTATGTATTGCTGGCTACCCTCGCCGGCATCTTCTATGGGCTTGCGTGGCGTCAGCAGCGGCGGATTGCAGCCTCGGCCATCACCCATGCGTCGGTTGATACGATCTGGTCCGTCTGGTTACGGTGATCCGGCGGCCGATGGTGATACCCGCGAGGATGATATCGGTAGTAGCCGATCCCTACCCGCATATGATGTTGGATCGAATCTGGCACGATGACTGCAACGCAAAGACCCAGGATCCCGTGGGCGATGCCCAGGGCATAGATATTGCGGTAGCGTAAGAACAGCACGCAGGCTGCGATTCCCCAGACCAGGGTGATTGGCGTCAACACCGGATTGGGGATGTGGGCGATGGAAAATAATCCCGCGGCCGCCAGCACAGGCAATACCCTGCCGGGCAGCAAGCGCCTGAGTCGAAGCAGGAAATAAATTTGCAACAGAAACTGCTGCATAACCGCCCACACCAGGTATCCCCAAACATGGGAGACCAGTGGAGTGGGGCCGTGCAGCGGGTGCAACGTATGCGTCCGGTTGGCGGTGTCGAGCGCCAGGCCTGCCAGGATTCCGGCAACACCCACGATCCATAAAGACCGGGCCACACCCGAAACCCCGAGGCCCAGCGCCTTCCAGGTTGGACGATGGATCCAGGTGCTTGCCACGATCCAGGCGACGGCTAACCAATAGAAGAGCCTCTGCCAGGGATTCAGGGTCCAGATTGCTGCCATGACCAGGGCATAGCCGACTCCGAACTCGACCAGATCCTGCGTGGGAAATTGATCTTTGTCCGCAGGCGCGGTCGCTGATTCTGCTTGGGTTGTCATGAGCCAATCACGGTGCGCCTTCCAGTCTACCTTCTATGGCACGCAAAAACGCCACCCGGTTCGAGTGGCGCTTCCACGTGAACGATGGCGCTGGGCGTTACGGCTCACATCGGCTTGCTGACCTAATCGGCGGTTCTTTATAGAAGTGCAACCCATGTAGCAGAAATTTTTTATTGCCTCGTGCCTCACGCCCTTGGCGTGCGCAGCCGATATATTAATGCGCATTCCTTAGTTCATCTTCATTCCCGGCAGCCCTGCGGCCCACCCAAGGTGATGAAAATCAGTTGAAGGGACGGCCTTCAGGCCGTCCATAACCATCTCCACCACCGTGGCTTTAGCCACTGAGGGCAAACATTTCGACAGAGCGTACCCGGATTTCCTGCCACGCCGCGCTGGACAAGGCCACCTGTGCGCCTCGGGGATGACAAAGGGAATGGCGGCGCTTTCATTCGGATTTGGGTGCCGGATGTCTCTGCTTCGCGCTTAGCAGGATTGGTCTTATCATGGAGCGCAGGCGGTGATCTATCGACGGGCGTACGACGCGAAAAACAGCTCTCGTGGTGGGTTCCGATACCAAGGTCGCTTCGGCCGTGCGCAAAGTGTTGCCCGCCTGGCAAATCGCGCGCGCAGCCAACAACCGGTCCGCACTGGAAATGCTCAAAACCAGGGCTTACGAGCTGGTCCTGACCGGCGAAGAGACCTCGGGCAAGCAGGATGTGGAACTGCTGCGCCAGATCAGAACCGTCCGGCCCCATGTACGGCTGATCATCATCACCTCGGAAAGCACACCCGCCGACGTGATCGGCGCCATGCGGGAACGCGCATTCAGCTACTTCTCCAAGCCCTATTCCATGACGACCTTCGAGCAAATGCTCCTTTTGGCTACTACCGGTCCGGTTTGGGATGAAGGCATCGAGATTCTTTCCGCTACACCCCAGCTGTTGCAGCTGGTTGCCCGTTGCGACCGTAAGACCGCCGATCGCCTGGTCCAGTTCATTCACGAGATAGCGGATCTCCCGATGAAAGAAAGAGACGCGGTCGGCCTGGCCTTTCGCGAGATGCTGATGAATGCTATCGAGCATGGCGCCCACTTCAATGCCCAACAGCACGTGGAGATTTCTTATATTCGTGCCAAGCACATGGTCTTATGCCGGGTGAAAGATCCGGGCGAAGGCTTCTCGCTCGACGAGGTGCAACACGCAGCCATCAGCAACCCGCCATCCGATCCCATCCGCCACGCCGCTATCCGCGAACAACAGGGACTTCGGCCAGGTGGATTCGGCATCCTGGTGACGCAGAAGATCATCGACGAATTGATCTACGGCGAAACAGGCAACGAAGTTGTGCTCATTAAATATCTGAAGTCCGAGCAATTGGGTACGGAAGAAAGTTGAGCACTACATCGCAGGCGGATGCGGCGGAGGGGGACCACCTGGTCCCGGCCCGCCAGGCGCCTTGTCCACCATTTCCACGTCCAGCTGGATGGCAACCTGATCCCCGATCATGCCGGGCATCGTGTTCATTCCGTAGTCCGCCCGGCTGACCGTGGTGGTGGCGGAAGCGCCGCGATGTGAGTTACCCCTCGGGTCCTTCATCGGGGGGGTGGGACCATCGACATCCAGAACAGCTTCCTTGGTAACGCCGTGGATCGTCAGGTCGCCGGTAACCTTCAACTTGCCCGGTCCAGCAACTTCCACGCGTTTGGATTTGAAGGTGATCGTCGGATACTTGGCGACATCGAAGAAGTGGTCGCTTCGCAGGTCGTCGTCTCGCCTCTGCACGCGGCTATCCACAGAAGCGGCATCGATCGTCACATTCACAGAAGCTTTGCTCAAGTCGGGAGAATCCACGACCACGCCCTCGACCTTGGTGAAGGTTCCCCTTACCGTCGAGATGCCCATGTGGCGCACAGAAAACTGGGCCGCCGAGTGCGGAGGGTCGAGATACCAGGTTTGCGTTTGGGCTACAGCGAGGCTGGTCAGGCCAAAAAGAACCGACAGCTGGACGGCTACGGCAACGTTTCGCTTGCTTACCATGACGGCTCCTTCAGTCTCACTCAATGTATCGCAAGTTCAAAACTCGTCATAGGAAATCTGGGAGGCGGGGACGTTGAGATCGGCGAGCATTTTTAAACATGCCTTGATCATCAGGGGCGGACCACAGAGGTAGTACTCAACGCCCTCCGGGCTGGCGTGCAGGCCGAGGTATTGCTGCAGCACGACCTCGTGAATAAAGCCGCAATGACCGGCCCAATTGTCCTCGGGCAAAGGCGAGGAGAGCGCAAGATGGAAGGCAAAGTTGCGATGGACACCGGCTAGATTTTCGAAGTAATCCTGATAGTAAATCTCCTGCTTCGATCGTGCTCCATACCAGAAGCTGACCTTGCGCGCCGTGTTGCCGGTTTCGAGTAGATGGGAAAGATGAGCGCGCAGCGGAGCCATGCCGGCACCGCCGCCTATATAAACCATCTCCCGCTGCGTTGGCTTGATGTGGAAGTCGCCAAAGGGACCGATGGCAGAAACCACATCGCCCGGCTTGAGGCTGAAGACATAGCTGGAACCGACGCCCGGAGCGCAGTCCTGGCCAGGAGGCGGCGTCGCGATGCGGACGTTGAAGCGCAGCACGCTCTCCGTCTGCTGGTTGCCGGCAAGGGAGTAGTTGTTGCGGCGGCCGGTCTGAGGATTGCTCGCGACCAGATCGAAAACATGCTGGCGTTCCCACACGCCGGCGAAAGGTTCGGCGATGTCAAACTCGCGGAAGCGGATCGTATCGTAGGCGGGAATGTCGAGTTGCAGGTAGTCGCCCGGCGTGAAGGAGATTCTCTCCCTCGCATCCAGAGGTTCGAGAACCAGCTCCTTGATGAAGGTGGCGACGTTGCAGTTACTGACGACGCGAAAGCGATATGTCTTTTGCGGACGAGCACCAACTCCACCGGCACGGCTGACGTTAATGAAGATTCGACCGCGACGTTCCTCTATCGGATAAGTGACAAGACCGCGGCAAACCGGTACGCGGGCGGGCGATCCATCGATCAAATGAAAGCGCCCGTTGTGCTTAGAACACTCAATCAGCTTTCCCTTCACCAGACCGCGGGAAAGATGAACATTGCCGTGGGTACATAATCCGTCGGTCGCGTAGAGCTCGCCATCCTCGGTGCGATAGAGAGCGTAGGTTTTCTTGCCGTGGTCGAAGCGGATCACGTCCGCCAGGCCGAGATCGGCGGCGAGGCAGACTTCCACCCAGCCGTCAACGTCTTGCTTGTCCTGGGAGGAACAGGCGTTTTCTTTGCCGCGGAGTCTCTGTGGAGGGAGGACCCGCTTGACGTGATATCCGGGATCCCTGACCTGCTTGAAGATGGTTGGAACAATTTCACGCCAGGCCGAGAAAAGGCTGGGATAGGGGACGGCGCAATCGTCCTTGACGGCGGCGTGCAACTTCGGCAGGGCGTGATAGGGCACCAGCGGGAACATGTGGTGCTCGACATGGTAGTTCATGTTCCAGTACAGGTAGCGGTGGATCCTGTTCATATACACGGTTCGGGAGTTGAGACGGTGGTCGAGAACATTCTCGGCCAGCCCCGCGTGCTGCGTGTACCCGTAGGTGACCAGGAGCCAGCTGCCAAAGAAATTGGTCAGGCCGACCAGCAGCAGGGGAAGGATGCTGCCGCTCTTGATGGAGAGGCCTATCACTACGGCATAGAGGGCGACATAGATGCGCGCCTTGCGATAGACCTTGGGAAACTCCGTTTCCGGAATATAGGTCTTCTCCTCGGCCGCCATGCGGCCGGTGGAGTGCAAAAGAATGCGGCGGAAATATTTGACATACACGCGCAGATTGAAGAAGGACATAACGATGGCCTTCAAATCAGGCGGACGAGGCACGGCGATCTCCGGATCGCGGCCGACGATGATGGTGTCGCTGTGATGCCGGGTGTGGCTCCAGCGCCAAACGGTAGACTCGCGCATGACCATGAACGATGCAATTTCGTAGAGAGCGTTGTTCATCCAATCGGTCTTGAACGCGGTGCCGTGACCGGTCTCGTGCCAGCGGGAGTCAGAGGTTGAGGCATAGAGGACGCTGTAGAACGCGTAGGGGATGACCGCCCACCAAGTGCCCCAGAGGGCATAGGTCATGTAGCCGGCGGCGAGGATAAGGGCAAACCACAAAATCGTGTCGCGGATGGCCGGCCCATCGCGCCGCTGCAGCAGGCTGCGCATGGTTTCGCGAGGCACCGGGCACTGATACCATTCCGCTTCGGCCAGCCCCTTCTCCACAGCCGCAGTGGAGTTGACCCCGGTCAGGCTGTAGTCCAGGGTGGGAGGAAGCGTAAGCAGGTTGCCCGCGGCCTTCGTCATTGTTGCTTAGTTTAGCGGAATGTCAATCTCATCATGAGGAGACGCGCATGATTCTTATAACCGGAGCCACGGGAAAAAACGGGCTTGAGATCCTCAAGCGGTTGTCTGGCAGGAGAGAGCCTATACGTGCCATGGTTCATAAACCGGGCGACGCCAAAAGTTCTACGTCTGATCCGGCCCTGGAATTTGTAGCAGGCGATTTCGACGATCCGCAGAGTCTGCGAAAGGTACTGAAGGACGTTCAGCGGGCATTTCTAGTAACCAACTCATCGGATCGCGTCGAGGAGCGCCAGTTGCGTTTCGTTCATCTGGCGCGTGAGGCGGGAGTGAAACATATCGTATACCTTTCGCAATTGCACGCCGCATCGGATTCCCCGTTGCGCTTTCTGCGCTATCACGCCGCCATTGAGGAGGCGCTTCGCGGCTCGGGCATGACGTACACCAACCTTCGTCCTAACCTTTATATGCAGGGCCTGCTGATGATTGGCCGTTCGATCGCATCGGAAGGGCGGTTTTTCGCCCCGGCGGGCGACGCCCGGGTAAGCGTAGTTGATGTTCGCGATATCGCCGCCGTCGCGGTGGCGGCGCTAACCCAATGCCAACACGAAGGCAAGACCTACGACATTACCGGACCGGCGGCGCTGACTCATGCCGAAATGGCTGCGCAGCTTTCTGCGGCGCTCGGCCGCCCCGTGGCATTCGTGGATGTTCCGGAAAGAGAGTTTCGAGAAGCTCTGCGAAGCTTCCATATGCCCGATTGGCAGGCAGACGGCCTCATCGAGGACTACGCTCATTACCGTCGCGGCGAAGCAGCCGATATCTCTTCAGTAGTCAAGGATGTAACCGGGGAAGCCCCTCGGTCGTTCACTGTCTTCGCACGCGACAGCCGGCTTGCCTTCCTGAACCCCGCGGCCTAGCCCATTTTGCGGCGTGTTCCCGGGACTAGCGTCGTGGCAGGAAATCCGGGGGAGCGAAGTGGAGGGACCTGCTGTTAAAGCTAGTTCGGACGCTCAGTCAGGGTTTTGTCAAAACTTAAATTTGGACAATTCTGCCTGAACTTAGGCTGTAGGAAAGCGATAAGACTTGGCTTAATCACCGCCTCTAAGGTTCTGGACGGGTGCCCCATGTTCGCCCCAGCGTACATGGGCCGAAAACGATGTTCTTCGAATGCTTTTACCTTAGTTCGCACAGCTCTTTCGGGAACAGTATCTTGCGCGTCTGGCGAAAAGCGTTCGAAGGGGCTTCGCCTCATCGTTTTCGTCCCACGTACGCTGAGGCGAACCCGGATTTCCTGTTACGCGACCCCGGGACACAACCGCGTGCCGTCCCGGGAAAACTGTTCGGTAATACGCCAAGGTAATCAACATACCGATTGACAAGCACTTAGCTCCCAGCAACAATGTGACATTCCCTCCTGGTTCCCGCCCCACTGACCGGGGAGCTTGCCACTTTGAAAATTCTGTTAGCGCCTGATTCCACCCCCTGGAAAAGCGTAGACCGATAGGGAAACCCAGCCTTTGGACCATCGTAAATTTGTATCCGGAATCAGGACTTTCCTCTACGCTTGTGTGGCTTTCTTGCTGTTCGCAGCACCTGCCTTTGCCGCAGTGACCGTGACCAGCCCGGCGGCTGGTTCTACGGTCACCTCGCCGGTGCATTATGTGGCGACGTCCACCGCGTCTACCTGCGCGAAAGGCGTTGCCACCATGGGGATCTACGTCAACAATGTGTTGGTCTACGTGGGGAAGGGCGCCAGCCTGAACTACTCACTGACCCTGGGTACCGGAGCCCAGCACACGGTGGTACAGGAGTGGGATTACTGCAAAGGGTCAACCTATACGACCATCAATCTGACGGTGGTAGCAGCGCCGACCGTCGGCATCAGCGCCAGCGCCACCTCGATTACCAGCGGCGGTTCATCCACGCTCACCGTGACCGCGACCAACGCCACCACCGTCACGTTGACCGGAACGGATGGCAGCTCCTACACATTGGCAGCAACCGGCGGGACACAAGTGGTCAACCCAACCTCGACCACCACGTACACCGCAACGGCTACCGGAACGGGCGGCAAGGCTACAGCAGCCGCCGTCGTAACCGTGGCCCCGGCGCCGACGGTCACCATCACCGCGAACCCCACTACAGTTGCCTCCGGGGGGCCGTCCACGCTCACCGTAACCGCCACCAATGCCACCACTGTGACCATCAGTGGATCGGATAAAAGCTCCTATACGCTCACCGCAACCGGCGGGACACAAATCGTCAACCCAACCTCGACCACGACTTACACCGCAACCGCAACTGGAACGGGCGGCAAGACTACGGCGATCGCGACCGTAACCGTGGCCGGCGCGCCGACGGTCACCATCACCGCGAACCCCACTACAGTTGCCTCCGGGGGGCCGTCCACGCTCACCGTGACCGCCACCAATGCCACCACCGTGACCATCAGCGGATCGGATAACAGTTCCTATACGCTCGCCGCAACCGGCGGGACACAAGTGGTCAACCCAACCTCGACCACCACGTACACCGCAACGGCTACCGGAACGGGCGGCAAGGCTACAGCAGCCGCCGTTGTGACCGTGGCCCCGGCGCCGACTGTCGGCATCATCGCCAACCCCACGACAGTTGCCTCGGGGGGACCATCCACGCTCAGTGTGACCGCCACCAACGCCACCACAGTGACCATCAGTGGATCGGATAACAGTTCCTATACGCTCACCGCAACCGGCGGGACACAAATCGTCAGCCCAACCTCGACCACGACGTACACCGCAACGGCTACCGGAACCGGCGGCAAGACTACGGCGACCGCAACCGTAACCGTGGCCGGCGCGCCGACGGTCGGCATTACCGCCAACCCCACCACAGTTGCCTCGGGTGGGCCGTCCACGCTCACTGTGACCGCCGCTAACGCCACCACCGTGACCATCAGTGGATCGGATAACAGTTCCTATACGCTCGCCGCAACCGGCGGGACACAAATCGTCAACCCAACCTCGACCACGACTTACACCGCTACAGCTACCGGAACGGGCGGCAAGACTACGGCAAGCGCCGTCGTAACCGTTGCCCCGGCGCCGACGGTCGGCATTACGGCGAACCCCACTACGGTTGCCTCGGGTGGGCCGTCCACGCTCACCGTGATAGCCGCCAACGCTACCACCGTGACCATCAGTGGATCGGATAACAGTTCCTATACGCTCGCCGCAACCGGCGGGACACAAATCGTCAACCCAACCTCGACCACGACTTACACCGCTAAGGCTACCGGAACGGGCGGCAAGACTACCGCGACCGCGACCGTAACCGTGGCCGGCGCGCCGACGGTTACCATTACCGCTAAACCCACTTCGATCAACTCCGGCAGCTCTTCCACGCTCACCGTGATAGCCAGCAACGCAACCACGGTGACGATCACAGGAACCGACAGCAGCTCCTACACGCTCACCGCAACCGGCGGGACACAAGTGGTCAGCCCAACCTCGACCACGACTTATACCGCAACGGCTACCGGGACGGGAGGCAAGACTACGGCAACCGCGACGGTTACGGTGAACCAGTCGGCGACGGTCACCATCACTGCTAAACCCACGTCAATCACCTCGGGAAGTTCGTCCACATTAACCGTAACCGCAGCCAACGCAACCGGGGTGACGGTCACAGGAACGGACAGCAGCTCCTATACGCTGACAGCAACCGGTGGAAACCAAATCGTCAACCCCACCTCGACCACGACCTACACAGCAACCGCGACCTGGGCGGGGGGGAACGTCACCGCCAACACGACTGTTACCGTGACCGCGGCGCCGGCACCGACGGTCAACATCACCGCTAAACCCACGTCGATCACCTCGGGTGGCTCGTCCACCTTGACTGTGACTGCGGCCAATGCCACCCAGGTAACCGTGACCGGCACAGATAACAGCTCCTATACGCTGGAGGCAAACGGCGGAACACAAAACGTCAGCCCAACCTCGACCACGACTTACACTGCGCAAGCCAGCGGCCCCGGAGGCAACACCGCCGCAAATGCGGTCCTGACCGTGACCCCGGCAGGTAGCACGCAATCGATCAACCACGTCATCTTCATGCTGCAGGAAAACCATACCTTCGACGCCTATCTCGGCATGCTGAATCCATACCGCATTGCCAACGGATGGAACGTCGGCGACGATGGCAACACCTATACAGTTGATGGCATCGACGACAAGCTGAACACCATCAGCAACCAGGACGATGAGGGCACCTCGTTCTCGCTGTTCAAGTTCGCTACCACCTGCATCGACGACGATAGCTCTGCCTGGCTGGCAAGCTACGGTGACGTCAATCGCTATGATTTCCTAGCCACCCGCCCCATCAATATGGACGGCTTCGTGCACACCGGGGAAGGCTACGCCAAGAGTTGCGCCGCATCCGGCACATGTTCCGGCACGTTCACCGATCTGACCGGCGAGCGCGCCATGGGCTACTACGACCAGGGATTCCTCAACTACTACTACTACATGGCCTCGCAGTTCGCGGTGTCGAACCGTTGGTTCTCGCCAATTTCCAGCAAGAGCGTGCCCAATCGCATCGCCACTTTTTCGGGAGGCACGACGGTAGGCCTGGTCAATGATCCGGGTAACGACGATCATCTTCCCACGCTGACGATAAACACCATCTTCGAGGCGCTTGATAAGGCCAAGGTATCGTGGAAGATTTATTACACCGTTACCGACGGCTATTGCCTGGAAGAGGATGACTGCTCGGGCACGGGAATCGCCTTGTATCCCTCGACCTCGTTCTCCAAATTTAGTTACTCGTACCAGTACATTTACGGGAACTCAAGCGGAGCCGCGTGCATCAGCCCGACCCAGCCGTCCAGCGTGGTGGGCGATGCGTCGAATTCGTTCTGCATCGATCCCAACAAAATTGCGCCTGTGTCTCAGTACTACACCGATCTGGCCAATGGAACGCTGCCCAGTTTTGCCTTCATCGAGGCTGGCTTCGGCATTAACGACGAGCATCCCGGATCGGCGCAAAGCATTTTGAACGGCCAGGCAGAGGTGGCTAACATTGTGAACTCCCTGATGGCCAGCTCTTCATGGAGTGACTCCGTCTTCTTTCTCAGCTACGACGAGGGTGGCGGTCCCTATGATCACGTGCCACCCGTGCCCGGCCACTCCAACGACAACACCGATGCTTCCCTGGGATCGATTCCCGATATTTCATCAATCGCCGTCAATCCCGATGGCTACAATCCTTGCGTGCCCCCCACGCCGGGAACCCCAACCGCCCATTGCGATCTAAGCACGAGCAGTCCCGGAGCCAATCCCGGCGACGCTCCCGCGATTAACGGCTTTGCCGCACAGCTCGGCTTCCGCTTGCCGAATATGGTCATCTCGCCGTTCACTCGGAGACATTACGTTTCCAACATCCCGATGGACCACACAGCAGTGATCAGGTTCGTGGAGGACCGCTTCATCGGCAACCAACAATACCTCACTGCGCGTGATGCGGCCCAGCCCAACCTGCTGGACTTCTTTGATTTCAACAACGTGCCCTGGGCAACGCCGCCGGCACCGCCGGTTCCGGTCTCATCCGAGTCGCTCGGCTACAATCCGTGCACGCCCGGGTCCATGGGGCCCTAGTCTCGAATCGCCTGCAAGCGAACCGAATAGCCAAGGCCGATCGAGTGATCGGGGGCTGCGCCCGAAACCCCGAAGCTCCAATGAAAATCGAGTTGCTGATGCAGCGAGAGCTTGTAGGCTGTGCCGAAATCGATCACGTGCTGCGGTCCGCCGCGCTGGGGAAAGGCGCCGGAATATTCGATATAGGCGTCCCACGGCTGGGTGAGTTGGCGGTCGAAATATAAACTCGACTGGCCAGTCAAGTTCCGCCGGCCGGCCTCGGTTGGCCACAGAAGCGAGAACATTCCAGCCGCCGTCCAGTTCTTTGCGAACGAGCGCGACCATGGCAACTGCAGGGCCGGATCGTAACCGTGACTGGATATGGCATTAGCCCCGGTGGGAAGACTCACCGAGGGGATGAGCGACACGTCAAATCCGTGCGTTGGCCCAAGCTGCTGTTTGAAGCCCAGGCTCAAATCACCAAAGCCGTTGGTGTATCCGGAGGTCGTGTCGTCGTTGTAAAAGTAATCCGGGACCGCAAACCGAAGCTCGGTTTTGCGGGCGATTCCAAAGCGCACCGATGTTTCGGGGAGATCGAAACCCCGTTGGCCCCCTTTGGGAGTAGTCACCAGAAACCCGTTCTCAAACTGCAGGCTTCCACAAGGAACGACAACACTGGAATTGGTGATCTGCGGCCGATCTGTGGAGATCGGGCTCTTGGCATCCGCGCCGCAACTCTGAGCTTTCGCCTGATGAGCGAGGGCTCCTGCCAGGACGGAAAGCAAAAGGAGATGCGGGCGCCGCGGCATGCACAGGATGATAACGGAAGACCCCGGCGGTCAAGATCAATGCTAGGTGACCAGCCTATTCCGGCGCCGTGAGCCGGTTACATTCACGCGGCCGCTCCGAAGTATTCCTACGCCGCATTGATCCAGACTATTACATTGGCAATTTTCCATCATTCTCCTAAGCAGGCGCCGAACGTTTTCTACCTCATTCATCAAACTGTCGAGTTCAGCAAGCTTTGCCTGGGATAGTATTCTCCAACGCTCCGAAGCCTGAGCGTTCTTGGGGAAACTGAAAAACAGCTGCCGAATTTCCTCCAGAGAGAAGCCGAGTTGCCGCGCCCGTTGGACGACCGCGAGGCGATTCAGCGTCATCGAGTCATAGCGCCGCTGCCCACTTATTCGCGGCGGGGCTGGTAGGAGTCCAATGCGCTCGTAATAGCGGATCGCGGAGGGCTGAAGTCCAACCTGCCGCGCTACCTCAGAAATCGTCAACTCTGGCATTAAGACATTCTAGAGAATCCTCTTGCCTTAAAGTCCACTTTAAGTCTTAGCCTTCTAGGGAGCCGTTGATTGGCCGGCTTACCGGAGGCTAAGCATGAAGCGAGTGAACTGGATTTGCGCGTCCCTGCTGCTGGTGAGCAGCGGCCACCTAGTGATGGCGCAAAGCGCGATCCCGAATGCCGCTGTTCTTGACGCGGAGCACGAAAAGCAAGCGCTGCGAGTACTTCTGAAATCCGAGAGGGATCGAATCGTATCTGCGGCGAAGGCGATGCCTGCTGACAAATACGGGTTTGCGCCGAGCGAAGGTGAGTTCAAGGGCGTGCGTACCTTTGGCCGGCAGGTGAAACACCTGGCGGCGACCAACTACATGCTGGCTGCCGCCGCGCTGGGTGAGCAACCTCCCGCTGATGCCGGTGATGAAACTGGACCCGAAGCGATAAGGACGAAAGAGGAAATCCTGGCCTATCTGGATGGTTCTTTTGTGCGGCTTGGCGAGGCGATCGACGCCATTGGCAATTCAAAACTGGCGGTTAAATCTTCGCCGATTTCACCGTTGCCGGCTGCTCAGACCACTCGACTGGCATTGGTGGTGGAGGCGTTGATTCACGCCTTCGATCACTACGGCCAAATAGTCGAATACCTTCGGACGAATGGGGTTGTGCCCCCCGCCAGCCTTCCTTAAAACAGGCGCGTTTCGCCGTACTCCTTCGCCGGAAAAAGAAACTGCAACATGGGGCTCACTCGCTGCGCCCAGGCAGATTCTGTGTGCGCCGCATCCTGCGCCTCGAAATAGGCCAGGCTTTCCCCCAGCTTCCATCCTTTACTGACCAGCGAATCGCGCAGCATGCGCGCATCGGGCACGGCGCGGGTTGATTCTTTGGTGCCGATGTCCAGCCAGATTCGCAACTCAGGTCTCTGGCGCAGCTCCGCAACTGTGCGAAGAATCGCCCGGTTGCGCCACCAGACCGAAGGAGACATCACGGCCAGCCGGGAAAAAACAGTTGGATACTGCAGGCCCAGGTAAAGAGTGACCAGGCCACCGAGGGAGGAGCCCCCCATTCCGCAGTACTCCGCTCCCTGCAGCGTCCTGTACTGGGCGTCGATGAAGGGCTTAAGCTCCTCAACCAGCATCCTGCCATAGGCGTCCGCCTGGCCGCCGCCCAGGCGCCTGTCTTCGACCGGCGTGTACTCATCGATTCGCGTATCCCCGGTGTTATAGATGCCCACGATGATGAGAGGCTCGATCACATCGTCCTCGATCAGCGCATCCGCGGTTTCGCCCATGCGCCAATAGTTGCCCTTGATAAACGAGGTTTCGGGATCGAAGAGGTTTTGCCCATCCTGCATGTAAAGCACGGAGAAGCGGCGTCCCGGTTGAGTCTTGTACATGGGCGGGAGATAGACGAGCAGGTCATGGTGCTCGTCCACCAGCTTGGAGACGAAGCGTTCGTGCTTGTGCAGGCGTAAGGCCAGGCCGCTGGGGGCGATGGGAGCTTGATCGTTGGTTATGACGGGTTCCGTGACATTCTGTAGAATGGTGAGCCACTCATTCCCTAGAGTAGCAAAGTAAGGAGCCGCACTTGCACCGTGAATACCATCGTTGGTGGTCAAAGGATCTGAGTCGCGACATGGAACTGCTGTGCTTTGGCCATGCTGGAACCAAGGTGCTGGTCTTTCCTACTTCCCAGGGGCGATTTTTTGAGTACGAAGACAACGGCATGGTGGCAACCGTGGCTGACCGCATCGATAGCGGACAATTGCAGCTTTATTGTGTGGACAGCGTGGACGGAGAGAGCTGGTACAACAAGCATGCGCACCCCTATTGGCGGGTGCAGCGGCATATGCAGTATGAGCGCTACATCGTTGACGATGTGCTGCCCTTGATGTGGAAGAAGAACCAGACCCCACGGCTTATCGCCACCGGTTGCAGCTTCGGCGCCTATCACGCCGCGAACTTTGGTTTCCGCCACCCCGATGCGGTGACGGGAATCGTGACCATGGGAGGGGCCTTCGACATGAAGGACTTCGTCGATGGCTGGTATAGCGAAGACCTCTATTTCAACAACCCTCCCGACTACCTCGCCAACTGCACCGATCCCTGGAAGTACAACCATATCCGCACGGTACTAGCGACCGGCGAGTGGGACATGTGCTGGGACAAGAATGAACGCTTTGCGACGATCCTGCGAAATAAGGGGATCCGGCATGAGCTGTACGTGTGGGGCGATCGCAGCTTCCACGACTGGCCCTACTGGAAGCCAATGGCACGGATGTATCTGGAGTAGACGTTGCGTTGCAGTCCCGCAGGGACGCCCGAACCTCAGACCTGTCCAAACTGGGGTTTTGAACCAACGGACGAAGCGGGATTAACTCCTGACTCAGGCGCACAAATCGCATTAACCGCAGGTCCCTCCACTACGCTACGCTCCGGTCGGGATGACAATTTTGTTGCAAAATGGGCATTGTCGTGAGAAATCATCGATTTCAAAACAAATTTGTCATCCCGACCGGAGCGTAGCGTAGTGGAGGGACCTGCGGTTAATGCTTCGTTTCAGCGGGCCCAAAATAGGGAACCTGATTTGATGTTGGCTAAGCTCTCCTAATGTAATCAGCTCACTAACTGCTCCAACAGGCTGGCTTTCTCGCTAATTTGGACAGCTCTGGCCTGAACTTAGCCCAGGACGCCATTCCGTAAGCGATAACGTGTTTGGGATGTTTTTCGTCCAAACTCCCACAAAATCGTCATCCTGAGCGGAGCGCCTCACAGATTTATCGCGTGACACAACGCCTGGTGGCGCGGAGTCGAAGGACCCCGAGGACGCTTACCTTGCCCATGCTGTTCGGAGCTTCTCAACCACCGATCACGCTTGACAGCGAGATTTACTTTGGGGCCGAAACTCGCCATGCTCAATTCACATCTACATAGCTGTTAAGGTACGCCGCGAGTCGACAGCTTGCTCCTCTTGCGGTTCGAGACCGCGGGCCCGGTGTGATCAAAAGCTCCGGCCGTGCCTTTTAACGCTCGGGCGCCGGGCTGCTGTGCGGGGACTTAAACCGTTGGCCGACCCTCTCTACGCCTCGATGCGGGGGACTTAGTTCGCATACTTCGCTTACTTCGCACCTTCCGCAGAGAAAAAGCGGGGACTGAACCGGCCCGTCCAGCCCGAGTATTCCGCAGGCAGCAAAGGCCATAGCCGTCGTTCCAAGGGCAACCGAGAGAGTCGCACCTCAGGGGGCTTCACTTCAAACCCTTCAGGGGACACACTGGCCACGAAAATGCATTAGAATTGGGGCTCTACCCCACGGCACCGGTTTTCGGGCCTTCTGTCTGGTTCAACAACCCCTAAGGAGTAGCCGTGAAGAAAATCGGAATCATTTTCGGGATGGAATCGACCTTCCCTCCGGCGTTAGTCGACAAGATCAACTCCTTCCACGACCCGGAGGTGCAGGCGGAATTGGCCAGCATCGGAGAGGTTCGCATGGCCGAGCCCTCTCCCTACGACGTGATCATCGATCGCATTTCCCACGACATCCCCTTCTATCGTGGCTACCTCAAGAACGCTGCGCTCTCCGGATCGATCATCATCAACAACCCCTTCTGGTGGAGCGCCGACGACAAGTTCTTCAATTTCGCGTTGGGGACCAAGCTGGGGGTGGCCATCCCCAAGACCGTTCTGCTGCCCCACAAACACAATCCGCCGGGCACCACTGAGCGCTCCATGCGCAACCTGCAATATCCCCTTCCCTGGGACTCCATATTTGGCTACATCGGCTTTCCCGCGTTTCTAAAACCCTTCGACGGGGGCGGCTGGAGAGATGTGTACAAGGTACGTTCGCCGGAAGAGTTCTTCCAGTCCTACGACCAGACACGCGATCTCTGCATGACGCTGCAGACGGCGGTCAATTTCAAAGAGTACTTCCGCTGCTATTGTGTCGGCCAGGAGAAGGTCCACATCATGCAGTACGATCCTGGAGCGCCCTTTCACCATCGCTATGTGAAGGATGGGCCGCCGGTCGACCCGAAACTGCTGGAGCGGGTCGAGCGCGACTGCCTGACGCTATGCCGCGCATTGGGCTACGACTTGAACACGGTGGAGTTTGCTTGCGAGGATGGCATCCCTTACGCCATCGACTTTATGAATCCGGCTCCGGATGCGGATATTGCTTCCGTGGGACAGGAAAACTTCGACTGGATTGTGAACCAGGTAGCCGAGCTGGCCATGGAAAAGGCCAGGAAACACACCGGAAAGGTCGCTGAGTATCGCTGGAGTGCTTTCCTCGGGGGGCCTTCTGGTGCCTCTTCGAACGGTCAACCGGCAAAGCAAGCGCAGATCAGCCAGGAGGTGCACGGATGAGCCGCCCGAGCTTCAGCATCGGAATTGAAGAGGAGTATCAGACGATCGATCCTGAGACACGCGATCTTCGGTCGCATATCCACTCTGAAATTCTGCCCAAAGCCAAGCTGGCAACCATGGATCGCGCCAAGCCTGAGCTGCACCAGGCAGTGGTGGAAGTGGGCACCAAAGTTTGCCGGGACTTGCAGGAAGCGCGCGAAGATATCCTCGATTTGCGGCGGCAGATGATCACCCTGGCGAGCGAAAGCGGCATGTGGCTGGCCGCGGCCAGCACCCACCCCTTTGCCGACTGGAAGGCGCAGGAGATCTACCCCGACGACCGCTACAAGCAGGTGGTGGAAGATTTGCAGCTGGTGGCGCGGGCGAACCTCGTCTTCGGATTACACATCCACGTGGGCATCGAGGATCGCAACACCGCGATTCACATCATGAACTCGATGCGCTACTTCCTGCCGCACATTCTCGCGCTGTCGTCGAACTCACCTTTCTGGGAAGGTATTCAGACGGGATTCAAGTCGTATCGGTCCAAAGTTTTCGAGCGCTTCCCCCGCACCAACATTCCTGATGTCTACGCCAACTGGGCGGAGTACGAGACATTCATCAACCTGCTGGTCAAGACCAACTGCGTCGACAACGGCAAGAAGGTGTGGTGGGATATCCGACCCCATCCCTTCTTCAACACGCTCGAAGTGCGCGTCTGCGATATACCGATGCGGCTCGACGAAACCATGGCGATTGCAGCGCTCATCCAGGCCACGGTTGGGATGCTCTACGACCTGCATGCCGCAAACAAGAGCTACCGCATCTATAGCCGCGCGCTGATCATGGAAAACAAGTTTCGTGCTGCTCGCTATGGAATCGATGGCAAGTTGATCGACTTTGGCAGAGAAGAAGAAGTGCCGCTGCGCGACCTGATGCTCGAATATATCGACCTGATCTCCGATGCAGCGAAGAAACTTGGCTGCGAGCAAGACATCGCCTATATTCACCAGATGCTCAAAATGGGCACCGGCGCTGACCGGCAACTGAAGGTCTACGAAGAAACAGGCGATCTAAAGAAGGTGGTCGACTACATCGTGGCGGAGACGCGTGTGGGCGTAATGCAAGAGGCGGCGGCGCTGCACCAGTAGAAAGGTAGAGAGGATAGGCTTGGCCCAACCCGTTTTGTCCGATATCACCAGGATCGAGTTCGATCCTCAGTTTTCCCCCGGCGCTTATAACGCTGTGAATACCTGCCTGCGCATTCTTCCCTCGGAGAAGGTCACGCTGATTACCGACAACGCATGCCGTGAAATTGCCGCCAGCATTGCGCAGGAACTGGCAAAGGTTGGATGTAAGTTCAAGGCGATGGTGCTGGAAGATCTCGCTCCGCGGCCTTTGGGCGGCCTGCCCCGGGAGATCGCGGAGGATATGGAGACCAGCGACGTGAGCATCTTCGCGGTGCGGGTGCAGACCAATGAGCTGAAATCCCGCATGGAGATGACGAGTATCGTCAACCGCCGCCGCATGCGCCACGCGCACATGGTGAACATCAATCGCCAGATCATGCTGGAAGGCATGCGCGCCGACTTCAACCATGTCGACGCCCTCAGCAGCAAAGTGATGGAGATTGTCAGCCGGGCCAAGGAGATCACCGGCAAGACCGCCGCGGGCTGCGACTTTACCGGCGCGCTTAACCCGGACTACCGCTGGATCAAAACCAGCGGCATTATCAGCCGCGACAAATGGGGCAACCTGCCCGGGGGCGAAATCTTTACCTCGCCGGGAGAGGTCAATGGCGTGTACGTGGTCGACGGGGTAGTCGGAGACTATCTCTGCGACAAATATGGCGACCTGCAGTATCAGCCGTTGACCATCGGCATGCAAGCCAATCGCATCACCGAGGTCTTCAGCGAAAACAAACAGCTGGAGCAGGATTTCTGGTCTTACACCCACACTGACGAGAACAGCGACCGGGTAGGCGAGTTTGCCATCGGCACAAATATTGAGTTGACCAACATCATCGGCCAGATCCTGCAGGACGAAAAATTTCCCGGCATTCACATCGCCTTCGGCAATCCTTATGGCGAACACACGGGAGCCAGGTGGCACTCCGGCACCCACATCGATGTGGTTGGCCGCAACTTCGATATCTGGGTCGACGGGCGGCAGATCATGCAGAAGGGTCAATTCCTGATTGAGGACTGACCATGATCCCCGCTCTGCGCGAGGCATTCAACCGTAACTTTCTGCCTGAGACTTACCATCGGTTCCTAGACGATCTGGCGGCGAGCGCAGGAGCACCCATTGCATTTCGCGTCTCTGAGACGCCCTGCTTTTTCCCCAAGAGCCTGCTCAACCAGATGGCGGAGTATGGCCGGGAGCTGGTTCTGCAATTGGTCGACAGCTCCGAATACCGCCGGGCCTCCGACGTGACGGTACCGCGGCAATACAACGTTCCCAACGAGTCGCCACGGCCGATGTTCCTGCAAGTCGACTTCGGCCTGGTGCGAAATGCTATTGGAGAGCTGGAACCCAAACTGGTTGAGCTGCAGGCTTTCCCTTCTCTTTACGAGTACCAGCCGACCCTGGCGCGGCAGTACATTGAGTCCTACGGCTTGCCCGACAACCTGGGGATCTATCTCGGGGGCTATGACCACGAACGATATCAGCAACAGATGCGGGAGCTGATTGTCGCCGGCCACGATCCTGAACAGGTGATCCTGCTCAAGATTCACCCCGAAAAGCAAAAAACTCTATGTGATTTTCTGCTTACGCAGCACCACCTTGGCATTGCCATCGCGGACATTCTCAAGCTGAAAAAGCGAGGTGACCGGCTATTTTACGAGAAGGCCGGACGCGAAATTCCTGTGCGGCGCATCTACAACCGCTGCATTATGGACGAGCTGGAGCGCAAGAATATCCAGCTGCCGTTCGATCTCACGGAGCCGCTTGAGGTGGAATGGGCAGGCCACCCGAACTGGTACTACCGCATCAGCAAGTTCTCCGTTCCCTTTCTCAAGCATGCCTGCGTGCCCAGAACATGGCTGCTTGACCAGGACAGCACCGTGCCCCGGGACAACGAAAACTACATATTGAAGCCGCTCTATTCTTTTGCGGGAGTGGGGATCAAATTCAATCCCACGCAGGCTGACGTGGATGCCATACCCCCGGAGCAGCGCCCTCACTACATGCTGCAGGAACGGATGCGCTTTGAGCCGGTGATCGAGACGCCGCACGGCATGACCCAAGCCGAAATTCGCATCATGTACGTTTGGCCTGAGGGCGGAGAGCTTACACCGGTCTTGCCGCTGCTCCGCATGGGCCGCGGCATCATGATGGGTGTCGATCACAACCGCAACCTGGAATGGGTAGGCGGATCGGCGGCATTCTGGGCGTGAGCCAATGGAAGGCAATTGACACCGAAGTCGAATTTCCTTGCTTTGCTGTCTACGGAGTGCCTAGTATTCTCCCGACCATCCGCTTTCGCAGGTTTTTTCAGGGAATACCCGCTTGGAGCGGTCCGGGACTGCATTGCAACCGGCCCTTTTCGTCTGCATTGCGCAGACGCGTTCTCACATGCCTCCGGCAGGGTGCGCCGTCTGCGCTCGTTACTCTTGATCACTTACGTTTCCAGCCTCAGGAGAAAGACTATGAAGCTGCTATTCCGCGGTCCATTGGCCGCATGTCCACTGCTGCTGACGCTCTTCGTCAGCGCCCCGCTCGCCCTCTCTGCCCAGGAAAATGGTATCTTGCCTTCGCCCAAATTCCTGGTGGTTGACCGCGAGTTCGTCAAGCCAGGTAAGGAAGGGACCGCTCATCAAACGACCGAGGGGGCCTTTATCCGCGCTATGGCTGCCAGCAAAACCCCCTCCTCGCACTACTATGCCGCGGTATCCCTGTCCGGACCCTCACGGGCCCTGTTCATGTACTCTTACCCCTCCCTGGCCGCCGTTGAGGCGGAACACAAGGCTATAGACAGTGACCCTGTCCTTTCAGCTGCGCTCGACCGCGCGGCCGAGGCCGATGGTGATCTGCTCTCAGCGTTCGATTCCAGTATATGGGCGCAACGGCCGGATCTAAGTCTCAATCCGGGCTTTCGCGTCGGGAGCCACTACGAGGAGATCAGCCAATTCACTGTTCGTCCCGGGCATTACCAAGAATGGCAAGAGCTGGTGAAGCTGGTGATCGCCGGCTATAAGAAGGGGGTTCCGGAAGCCCACTGGGGGACGTATGAAGAGGTATACGGCTCGCCTGGGGGCCGCTACCTGGTGATTTCCACGGTGAAGTCAGCCGCGGATCTTGACAATGAATTCGCCTCAGGAAAGAAGTTCGAGGAGGCGATGGGGGAAGAAGGCCTGAAGAAGATCGAGGCACTCGAAGCATCGTGTGTCGAATCGAGAATGACGAATCTATTCTGGATTGACCCGAAGATGAGTAACCCTTCCGAAGCAATGACGAAGGCGGATCCGGATTTCTGGAAGGCGCAGCCCTAGTGTCGCAGCTAACTTGCCGGCGGCAAGTTGAGGGATAAATGACAGTGCTTTCTTCATCAGCAACAAAAGCCCGGGTGGCCTGGGTGCCCCATTCAAGCCTTCTTTTGGCTTGAGTGGGGTTGTTGAGCGAGCCACCAGGTTCCACAGGAAATCCGGGGAAGGGCAGCGGAGCGACCTGCTGTTCTCCTTTGACCCGCAAAGACAACCGGCCCGCAGCAGATGCTGCGGGCCGGTTGCGGGGCTATCTTTCAGTTAGCGACGTTCGTGCTCCCCGCCGTTCGGATGAGGTTCGTTGTGCGGTTGGCCGCCACCGCCCTTCGGCTCGCTGTTATGAGGCGCCGGCGCTTTATACGCATTGTTGTTAACCGGCGCCTTATAGGCGTTGGTGTTGGCCGGGTGACTGCCGTTGTTACTGTTATAGGCCGGACGGCTGTTGTTGTAAGCCGTATTGTGAGCGGCGACGTTTGCGGAGGTCATGGGGTGGCTTACCGCCGCCATGGCTGGCCTTCCGCCATTGACAGAGGCGAAGTTGGCCCGGTTGGTGCCGGCAAAGTTCTCGTGGGACACCTGCTCGGAGGTCGGCTGGACATGCTGTTCACGCATGGCCGCCTGCTCCTGCGCGCCCGGTCTGGCATTGATGCCACCAGGCCCATTGAAGCTGGTACGGTTAATGACCGTGGTGTTATGGATCACGGTGTTGTCAATGTAGGTGTTGTGGATCACCGTCGTGTTTACATGCATCACGGCGGAGTTATAGGCAAAGTGTCCACCCTCCCAGCGTCCGCCAAAGAAGCCTACGCCGCCGTATCCGAATCCGTAGTTAACCCCACCGTAAAAGCCGACGTGGGGGCCCCAGTAACCGCCATGCCAGGCATAAAATCCGCCGCCCCAGCCCCAGTAACCAGGAGTCCACAGAAAGCCGGGCCGCGGAGCAAGCACCCAGGTTCCCGGCACCCAGAAGTAGCCGGCATCGCCGTAAGCCCAATACCCTGGGGTCCAGAGATAGCCGTCCCCGGGGCAGACGGGCTGTGCGTACACCGGCAGTATGGGCGGTGCCACGGTTATGGAAAGAGAAACGCCCGCGAAGGAAGAGGCGGGTATAAGAGATACCAGAAATGCGAGAAAGAGAGTACGCATCGCACGGATAGCACGCATTTGATTGCTCCTTGCTTCTCCCCGCCGTCTGATCCGGCTGGGGCGCTAGCCAGCCGGCGGAAAACCGGCTCGCTCTGTACTAACGCGGCGCCCGGCATTATGTTGCTGAGAGGTAACCGGACGGGTAACAAACCACCGTGCTGAGGTTATCGACGAAGGATGTACGTGGCTATCCCACGTTCGGACTAAAAGCTTCAGCGGCGGCTGTTACCGCCGAGCAGCGAACCGAGCAGGCCGCGCACCAGCTGCCGGCCTACGGTGCTGCCCAGCGTACGGGCGGCGCTCTTGGCCACGGTCTCGACCAGGCTGTCTCCCCGCCGGCCCCCGGAGGAGCCCGACCCGAGGGAGGTAAGGCCGTCCAGCCAGCCCGTGGGCTTCGCCGCAGGCTGCTGAGCGGGCACGGGTTGCGCCGCCCGGTCGCGCAACCGCTCGTAAGCCGATTCGCGATCGACTACCTTTTCATAGACTCCGGCCACGACGGAGTCGCGGATAATCTGCTGGCGTTGTTCGGGGGTAATAGGCCCGATCTGGCTGTGCGGGGGGCACACGAGGGCCCGTTCCACCACGCCGGGCGTCCCCTTTTCATCCAAAAACGAAACCAGCGCCTCGCCCACGCCCAGTTCCAGTATGACCTGTTCCACATTAAGCTCCGGGTTGGCGCGAAAGGTTTGAGCGGCTGCCTTAACCGCCTTCTGGTCCTTGGGGGTGAACGCGCGCACCGCATGCTGGACGCGGTTACCCAGCTGGCCGAGGATTCCATCCGGGACATCAATCGGATTCTGGCTCACGAAGAAAACGCCGACACCCTTGGAGCGGACCAGGCGAACTACCTGGTGGACCTTCTCTTCGATCACTTTGGGCAAATCGGAGAATAGGAGGTGCGCCTCATCGAAGAAGAAGACCAGCTTGGGCTTTTCCACGTCGCCCACTTCGGGCAGCTTTTCAAAGAGCTCGCTGAGCAGCCACAGCAGAAAGGTGGCATAGAGTTTGGGCGAGCTGATCAGTTTGTCGGCGGCCAGGATATTGACCACGCCATGCCCCAGAGCATCGGTCTGGATCAGGTCGTCCAGGTTGAGCGCAGGCTCGCCTAGAAACTTGTTTCCGCCCTGCTGCTCCAGGGCAAGCAGGCCCCGCTGCATGGCCCCCACGCTGGCCGCCGAGATATTGCCGTATTGGGTCTGGAACTGTTTGGCATTCTCGGCCGCGTACTGCAGCATCGCCTGCAGGTCTTTGAGGTCGAGCAGCAGCAGGCCCTCGTCGTCAGCAATCTTGAAGACCGCCGTCAGTACGCCGGCCTGAGTATCGTTCAGATTCAACAGCCGGCTAAAGAGCAAGGGACCCATTTCCGACACCGTAGCCCGAACCGGGTGACCCTCTTCTCCGAAGACATCCCAAAAAGTTACCGGGCTGCCAGAGAAGACGAAATCAGCCAGGTTGAGCTTCTTCACCCGCTCGGCAATCTTAGGATTCTCTATCCCTGGCTGGCTGATGCCGGAGAGATCGCCCTTGACATCAGCGGCGAAAACCGGGACACCGATGCGGCTGAAAGCCTCGGCCATTACCTGCAAGGTCACGGTTTTACCGGTGCCGGTCGCCCCGGCAATCAAACCATGACGATTCGACATTGCCGGCAGCAGATAGAGGGGGCATTTGCTCTGTGCGATCAGCATTGGTTCGGGCATAGTCGAAAAAATCTCCTGATCCCGGCTGCTTCGCCGAAGGAGTTCAATTCTATATTGTCCGAAAAAGCAAACGCCCGTGAGCAGTTTGCCCACAGGCGCGCGAAGAGCAGCCCTCCCCCAGAACTGATCCTCGAAGATGACAATAGCGGCGGCTCGCCGGGTTGGCTACATCACGCCGGTTACACCTAACGGTGACTCAGGGGTTGATTACCCTGCCGCAGCAGCCTGCAGCAGCAGCAGCGTGCCCACATCCGCAGTTGTGTGATACATCCTTGTGGTGGCCGCAGAGGGCCTCCCCCCGTTCGCCAACTGCCATGAAGCTTCTCCGGTCCCTATACGCGGTCACGATCTTCCTCAGCGCATTTCTGCTTTTTGTCGTGGAACCGATGGTGGCGAAGCAACTGCTGCCCACCCTGGGCGGATCGTCCGCGGTATGGACGACCTGCCTGGTCTTTTTCTCGGTGGTGCTGCTGCTGGGCTACCTCTATGCCCACTGGATCTCGGTGCGATTCACGCCGGTGCGCCAGGCGATGATCCACATCCTGCTGCTCACGGTGGCGTTGCTGGTGCTGGGCATTCATACCAGTCCTAATCCGGCGGCCGTGACCTATCATCCGGCGTTGACGGTATTCCGGGTATTGGCAACAGTGATTGGTTTGCCCTACCTGGCACTCTCGGCCACTACGCCGTTGCTGACGGGCTGGTACGCAGCCAGCTTCGAGGGCCGGTCACCTTACGGGCTCTTCTCGCTCTCGAATCTTGCTTCCCTGCTGGCCCTGGGCAGCTACCCGCTGCTGATCGAGCCGAGCCTGACCATGAACCGGCAGACGGCGTGGTGGAGTGGGGGATTCCTGGTCTTCTCCGTGATCTGCGGGGCGATCGCCTGGCAGGGCCGCAGGCGTATGCCTGTGTCCAAGCAATCCGCGGTGGCCGGCAGGGAGGCGACGGGGCCCGCGATGGTCCCGTGGTTTTCACTGGCCCTGGGCGGCGGCATGATGCTGACCGCGGTAACCAACCACATGAGCGCAAACATCGCCGCCATTCCCCTGCTGTGGCTACCGCCGTTGGCGCTGTATCTGCTGTCGTTCATCCTGGCTTTTCAGGGAGCATGGCAGCCGGTACGCCAGTCGATGCTGCGGCTGGTGCTGGTGGCGGTGGCCTCCATGGCTTATGTCATGCGGGATATCCGCATCCAGTTCCCCATTGGCGTGAGCGTGCCGCTGTTCCTTATCGGGCTGTTTGTGACCTGCTTTTTTCTCCATGGCGAACTCTATGCGCGACGCCCTGGGACCGCGGGTCTGACCCGGTTTTATCTGGTCGCCGCGGCCGGCAGTGCTGCTGGAACCCTGCTGGTAGGAGTGATCGCTCCCCTGGTGCTGCGCGCGAACTACGACCTGGCCTGCACCCTGGTGGTAGTGGCGTTGATTGCCCTGGGGACGACGTGGCACGACGGCTGGGGGCTGCGCATGCTCTGGATCGCGGGGGTGACCGCCGCCATCGTGGTGGTGAGCAACCAGGTGCGGCAATACGATGACGACGCGGTCGCCCTGATGCGCAACTTCTATGGAACGCTGCGGGTGAGGGAGTCGCACTTGCCGCCCCAGTCGGATACCGACCGGCAGCTTTTAAACGGAACCATCGAGCACGGCGCGGAGTGGTTCGCTCCCCAGTTTCGTGGGCAACCGTTGACTTATTACGCCGACAACTCCGGGTTGGGCCTGGCCATGCGCTTGTGCTGCGGATCAGGGCACAAGCGCGTGGGGGTGATTGGGCTGGGAACGGGCACGATCGCGGTCTATGGCAATGCTGGTGACGTGGTCCGCTTTTACGAGATCAATCCGCCGGTGGAAAGGCTGGCGCGGCATTGGTTCACCTTCCTGCACGACAGCCCCGCCCAGATCGACGTGGTGCTGGGGGACGCGCGCTTGTCTCTCGCTGCGGAGACCCCGCAACACTTCAATGTAATCGTCATTGACGCTTTTTCCGGGGATGCCATCCCGGTGCATCTGTTGAGCCGGGAAGCGTTGGCGCTCTACCGCCGGCATCTGCAACCAGACGGAATTGTCGCGTTTCATGTATCCAATCAGTACATCGATCTGGAACCGGTGATCGCCGGGATCGCCCGCGATGCGGGGCTGCGCGCCGTCTCGGTGCACTCGCATGGCGACGAACAGAATGGCCTGTATTACGCGGATTGGATCCTGGTGACCTCGAACCAGAGCTTTCTGGCACAACCGGAGATTGTCAATACCGCCTTCCCGACGCCTCTGCGTGCTGACGTGAGATTGTGGACGGACAATTACAGTAGTGTGTTTCCGCTGCTCAAGTGGCAGAGCAGGTAGATTTGTGGCGGGCAAACCAACCGCAATCGAAAAACATTTCCACGAATGGTCCGCGGAACTGCACTCTTAATAGCAGAAGATCCCGCCAGCAGCAGCAGACCCGCTTGTTCATAGGGAGTTGCGGCAAGTTGCACAGATAATTTGTCATCCCGACCGGAGCGCAGCGGAGTGGAGGGACCTGCGGTTGGCGCTAATCCCCAAAATTGATGCGCAGGCCGAATCTGGCGACGCGCGGCGACGCTAACGTAAGGGTGGGCGTCTTGCCGGCTTCGATGGAGCGATCGAAGAGATTGTCGCCGGCCGCGAAGGCTACCAGGTGGCGACCGAAATCATGGGAAGCGTAGGCGCCGAACCGAAAGTAGCTGTGCAACAGATATTGGTTGGCATCGTCGTCGAACTGACGTCCACTGATGCGCCCCTGCAGGCTTAACAGACCCAGGCGTGGTTGCGAAAAACGCAGTTGGGTGGTTGCCATATTGCGGGCTACCTGGGGAATCCAGTTCCCCACCAGGCTCGGCTCCTGGGCGTTGGCAGTTACCGTGGCGTCGGCGTATTGATAACCGCCTTCGATACCAACCCAGCTCGCCGGCCGGGACGCGAAGTCCAGCGACACCCCGCGACTCTCAATCTGGCCCAGGTTCTCACGCTTGAGCAGCTCGCTGGTAGGCGTCGTACTCAACGTCAGAGCAGTGATGGGCCGGTTGATCTGGGTCCAGAAGTAACTAACCCGGACCGTGCCGATCGCCGGCAAATCTGCATGGACACCCGTCTCCCACCCGGTCGCGCGCTCAGAGAGTAGATCGGGATTGGGCAGCGTGGTTTGCGAGCCCACCTGCCCGGTGCGGTAGAGCTCATTCTCGGTAGGCGCGCGATAGGCGCGAAATGCCGATGCATTAATGGCCAGCACGCTGGTGAGACGCCGTGTAATGCCAATACGAGGATCGAAGACCGTCTGGATCAAGTTCGGCAACTGGGCCGGAGCCGTGCCAGTCTTGTACTGGCTGGCATCGAAATTGGAGAAGTGGTCCACCCGCCCCGACGCGCTGACGGTCCACGCCTGCGGTGTGAACAGGACCTCGCCATACACGCCGCTCTGCCGCTGCCGGGCGGTGGTGTTGAGGTAGCCCTTCGATACAGGAAACATGGTCTCGTAATCGGCAGCACGCACATCATGAAT
The DNA here is from genome assembly GCA_963834205.1 of uncultured Acidobacteriaceae bacterium. Taxonomy (GTDB): domain Bacteria; phylum Acidobacteriota; class Terriglobia; order Terriglobales; family Acidobacteriaceae; genus PALSA-350. The sequence goes on from CAWIBI010000009.1 coordinate 138,374, forward strand.
ATCCGCGCCCGCCAGCAGAAGCAGGTGCGTGCCCACTGGCTGATGCCAATGCCCGGCGGCGCCCAGCTCATCGGCCGGGTCTTTTCCGATGCGAGTCAAGGTCTCCGATTCGCGCGAGGCGGCAATGGTGGAGAAGGTCTGCGAGTAGTGTTCATTGTCGCCATAGAGGCGGAGAACCAGATTGCTCCAATCGGCGCCCCCGGCATAACGCCAGAGACGGGTGCTGTTGATCTGGATCGGCGTACCGTTGTGGCGATCTTCGTTGAGTACGCTGCCGCGGAGAAAGATGCGCCCGGTTTGGGCCAGGCCGTGGTCGAACTCGGTCAACGCATTTTGCGCATGCACATTGGACGGCTGATCGATGGGGCCGCGAAGGTTAGGGGCGATCAGCGTGTATCCATCGGTGGCTATAACCTGCCCGCTGGCCAGGCCCGACCACTTGCCCAGCTTTAGAACTCCGAGCAGGGAGTCGTCGGTCGTCTCCTCGGAACCGTAGCTGGTGGAGACCTGAAACCGGTTGGCATCGGGCTTAACCGGGACAATGCTGATGACGCCGCCGATGGCGCTGGAGCCATAGAGATCCGACGCGCCTCCACGCACCAACTCCACGGAATGGATGGCCAGCGCGGGCAGTTCCTCCCAGTGGATCCAGCCGCCGAAAGCATCGTCGATGGGAATCTCGTCGAACACCACCAACGACCGGCTGGCCGCGGTCGATCCCAGCCCGCGCAGGGATACTCCTTCGGTGGTGGGGTTTGCGACCAGGGAGCTGGTACGGCGGAAGAGCTCGAAGCCGGGGACCTGACGCAACTTGTCGTCGAGGGAGATCCCCGCGGCCTGGCGCAAATGCTGGGCGGTGAGAATGCGCGTGCTGGCGGGGCTGTCTCCCGAAGCAAGGGGCGACCGGTAAGCCGTGACCACAACGCTCTCCAATGGATGCTCCAGCAACACGTGTACCGGGGAAGGGCCTTCCAGGTTCACCGATGTGGATTCAAAATGAGGAGCGATGATCTGCACCCGGCTAGTTCCCGCGGGCACGGTGAAACTGCCATCCGCCGCAGTGGTGGCGAGCATCTGACCTGCAGCGTCGGTGATCTGCGCCCCGGCGACCGGTTGATTGCGCGCATCGACGACAGTGCCGGAGATGGCGCCGGACGTCTGCTGCGCCCGGCCTGGCGTGAACGGCAGGAAGAGAAGCAACGCCAATAGGATCAGGAAGCGGTTGCGAAAGCCAGGGTTGGGAAAAATATCGGACACGTAGAAAGCCGAATCCTCAGAACCACTATAACTGCCGTCGCTGGTTGGGCGAAGTGCGTCAGTTTTTCATTCATTCACGGAGCGGCTCCGTTTAGATTGAATCTGCGTATGAATCGATGCCCCTCCGCAGGGTGGCTGTTGGTTGGGATGCTCCTGGCTGCGTTGGAGGCCTTTGCACAAGGCGATGGCGGCAAACTGCGCATCAAGGTCACCGACCGATTGGGCCTGCCCATTGCATGCAGCGTGGAGGTGGTAAGCGAGCCTAACCGCTATCGCCAGAGCTTCAACACAAGCGATGATGGCACGCTCACGATAAGCGATCTGCCGCCAGGCAGCTATGTTTTGCATATCGACGAACCGGGCTTCGCAGCGGTTTCAAGGCCGGTAGAAGTGGGCTCCATGACGCCGGCGGTCGCGACCTTTCGATTGGCGCCCCTGCCCAACCCGGCCACCAATCCCACTCTGGAGATTGAGCTCACCATCCAGGGCCTGCCTTTGACGGTCAACCGTTCGCCGGATTTTGGACTGGTGCCGGAGGCCTCGACGGATGATGAACAGACGACGGAGTCCGCCGGCATCCCGGCAGAAGAAGCACAAAAGGCCGACGCCGTGGTTGCCGTTCAATCCAAAAGACCCGATCAGACGATCCACGGCCGGCTGGTTCTCTCCGGTGGCAGTTACGATTCAGCGGGTGGATATGGCCGGCTGCAGCTGGCTGCGGGCAGAAACATCGTTACCGCTACGGCCGACGGCGCACGCACTGACCACTACCTCAATCCTGTGGTGCCCGCGAACTATACCAACGCCGGAACCCTGGCCGATTTCGCCATCGACCTGGCGCGCGATTTCACGGCGGCCGACCATCTCGCGGCGATGGTTCGCCACCGCCTCTCACGGTATGAGATTCCCAACGAGAATCTACAGCAGGTTGCCGGTCAAGTGCAGACCGGGGATGACCTGGAGACCATGGGGTCTGCATCTTATCAGCACCTGTTTTCGTCGCAGACGGTCCTCAACAGCGAAGGTTTGTTGCGAGACGAGCAGCACGACCTGTTTTCTAACGACGACTCGACACCTATCATCGCCACCCAACACAACTCCTTCCGCCAGGTATATTTTGCAGCCGCGCTTTCTATACAACACGGCCGGCACACGATCAAGACGGGCGTCAATGCGGACAGTGCCTCTCTCCACGAAAACTTTAGCGATAGAATCACCAACCCGAGCCAGTTCGACAAGGGCACACCAACCACCTTCTCCTTTTCCGGCCAACGGCCCGATCTGGAACAGGCTGCCTTCATTCAGGATGTGGCCCACATGGGCAACTGGACGTTGACTGCAGGATTGCGGTGGGACCACTACCAGCTGGTGCTCAACCAGAATGCGGTAAGCCCGCGGATTGCGTTAAGCCGCTACTTGCCCGCGGCCAACCTGATTTTGCACGCCTCTTACGCCCGGCTGTTCGTTCCACCCTCGTCGAACAACATCTTGCTCTCCAGCTCCCCGGCGGTAGAGTCGCTAAACCCCAATGTGTTCCGGCTGCCGGTACAGCCCTCGCACGGCAACAACTACGAAGGGGGACTGAGCAAAGGTTTCCTGGGCCAGATGCGCATGGACGCGGATGTGTACCGGCGGACGGCCAATAACTATCCCGACTACGACCCGTTGCTGAATACCGGCGTCAACTTTCCTATCGCCTTCAGCCGGGCGATTATCTACGGCGCGGATGGGACATTGGATCTGCCCCATTGGGCGAAGTTAAGCGGCTCGCTAAGCTACTCGTACATGGTTGCCAACCGGTGGTTCCCGGTAAGTGGGGGCCTGTTGCTGGGAGAGGATGACATAGGCAGAAGGACGCCGGGACACTGGACACGTTCCCGACGCTCAGGATGAACGAAACGTAGTGGAAACGCGCTTCGACTACCAGTTGTTGCGGCGCGCATTTGTGGCCGGCGGCGCAGCTTACGGCTCCGGGCTGCCCTTCGATTACGACGTGAGCTCGCACGATGCTCTGCAGGAGTACGGCCAGGCGGTGGTCGACCGCATTAACTTTGCTCGTAACCGGGTGAAACCGACTCTTTCTGTGCAGGCATTCGCTGGTGTGGATCTTTACCAGGAAGGCGACCTTCATGTGCGCTTCGAGGCCGATGGCGGCAACTTGAATAATCGCCTCAACGTGATTTATTTTGGGGGTCTGTTTTCGGGCAATTCGATCGGGCCGGCGCACAACTTTGGCCTCACCGGCGTACATCGGGCCCAGAGGGTGGATCGGTCTGCGCATGGATCTTGCGACGCTTAATTGGACCGAGGTTAAAGAATTGATCCACGGCAGCTACATCCAGGTTGCGCCAAAGAAACTGGCCTCCGTGGTTAACCGCTGAAAGCTACTTCAGCTCTTCAAAGAGCTTTTCGCCTTCGCCCGGGGCGAGAAAGCGATTGGCCTCGAGCCCGTGCTGGCGGGTATAGAGGTCGTGATAGCGGCCTTCCAGGGCATAGAGAGTGCTGTGCGTGCCGCGCTCCAGAATCAGGCCGCCCTCCACCACCAGGATCTGATCGGCCCTGCGGATGGTTGACAGGCGGTGGGCAATCACGAAGGTGGTGCGCCCCTGCATTAAGTAACTGAGGCCGTTCTGAATCATGGCCTCGGACTCGGAGTCGAGCGAAGACGTAGCTTCATCGAGGATAAGAATGCGCGGATCAGCCAGGATTGCGCGCGCGATGGAGAGTCGCTGGCGCTGGCCACCCGATAGTTTGACACCGCGCTCGCCGACCACGGTGTCATAGCCATCCGGAAAGCGCTGGGCGAACTCGTCGACGCGGGCGATGGCGCAGGCGTTGAGAAATTGCTCTTCCGTCGCATGGGGGCGAGAGAAGACTACATTCTCCCGAATGGTGCCATCGAACAGGAAAGACTCCTGCAGAACCACCCCAAGCTGGCTGCGATAGGTGTTGAGGCGCACCGTGGAAAGGTCGGTGCCGTCGACCAGCACCTGGCCGGATGTGGGCTTATGAAAGGCGCAGATCAGGCTGATGATGGTGGATTTGCCTGATCCGGAAGAACCCACCAGCGCGGTCACTGTGCCCGGGCGGGCATGAAACGAAATGCCATGGAGGACGGGCTTGTCGGGCTCGTAAGCGAAGTGCACGTCTTCAAAACGGACATCGCCGTTAATCGGTCCCAGGCTGACGGTGCGATCGGGCTCAGCGTCTTCTTCTTTTTCCGCGAGGATCTCGCTGGTTCGGTCAAGGCCGGCAATAGCCTCGGTTAATTGTGTGCCGACATTGACCACCTGGAAGACCGGGGCCACCATGAAAGCCAAAAACATGGTGTAGGTGAAGTAATCGCCGAGGGTGATCTTGTGGACCATTTCCTGCCGGGCGCCGAGCCACATCACGACGGCGCCGACGATGCCCAAAACAGCCGTCGCAGCCAGCGACAGCAACGAAGTGGCGGTAAGCGAGCGGACGACGTTCTGATAAAGCCGTTCCACTCCCGTGGCAAAGACACCGGCTTCGCGCTCTTCGGCGTGGTAGCCCTTAACCACGCGCACGCCGCCCAGCGACTCGGTCAGCCGCCCGGTAACTTCGGCACCGATGCGGCCGCGTTCGCGGAAGATAGGGCGGATCACGGCGAATGCCTTGCGCAGGATGAAGACGAAGGTAAGAATGAAGGCGAAAGCAATGAGGGTAATTTTGGCGCTGATGCGCATGAGGATGAAGAAGGAGAGAACCGCGGTAAGCAGACCGCCGACAAAGTCGACCAGGCCGGTGCCGATCAGGTTGCGCACCCCTTCGACGTCGGTCATGATGCGGGAGACCAGGACACCGGTTCGGGTGGAGTCGTAGAAGCTGACGGAGAGACGGCCGACGTGCTGCTGAACCTGCATGCGCAGGTCCGCAATGAGGCGCTGGGCTGCCTTGGAGAGCAGCTGGGTCAGGGAAAACGAGGTGACTGCCTGAATGGAGGTTGCCACGAGAACCGCGCCGACAATCCACGGCAGTTTGTCGGCTTGTTTCTTTACCAGGACGTTGTCTACGAGAAACTTGGTGGACGCAGGCAGAACCAGGCCGCAGACGCGATTGATGACCATCAGCACAAAGCCAAAGGCCAAAAGCCATCTGCGGGGCTTGATAAGCGTCCAGATTTCGGGCAGCACCTTGCGCAGGGGCGGCGTTTTTCGCTTCACTTCAGCGGTGTCGGCGGCTGCCCCAGAGCGTGATCGGTTGGTCCGTTCGGCGCGGATGGACATCCCTGCTCCGGCGCTGGATCGCAGACTCACTATGCAGAACTCCTAGACTCTGGAGCGGCGCGCAGCAATGAACGAGCGCACGCAGAGTACTACATAGATGAGCAGGAGCACCGACATCGCTGCTTTTTCTTCAATGGCAGCAGGGTAGGGGAAGAGCTTGCCTTTGAAGAGTTGAAAGGCAGAGACCAGGGAGGGAGCCGTGGCAAGGAAACCCAGAAGGCCAACCGTTACCGCTATATGCATGAACAGCATGCGGCGGCGCGTCTCCGGAGTTTCGGCCATGCCACCGAAGGTAACCAGAAGGATGCCGAAGGCGACAGGAATGAGCGAAGTGGGAAATTTGTGGCCGGTAAGAATGAAGCTGGCCGCGCCGAGAATAATGAGCAGAACACCAAAGAGAACAGTAATTTTCGCCATTAGGACGAGACGCCTCCGGGCAGCTCAGATCTCATAGCGCCGCCAAACCTCATCGAGATCCAGGGTGAAGCCTTCCACGGGCCCTTTGCCATGGATGAGCTTCCCTGATACGGCAGTGGGCTGGCGGCCAGTTTCGTAGACGTAGACCTTCTGCTCATAAGGATGGATTAGCCATCCCAGCGCCGCGCCGTTCTCAATCCAACGTTCCATCTTGTCTTTGGTTTTGGCTAGATTGTCGGATGTTGAAAGTAACTCAACGACGAAATCTGGGCAGAGGCGCGGGAAGCCGGTAAGGTCGTCGTTGGTTAATCCTTTCAGCTTCTCTGGAAGGATGTAAGCGCCGCTTGGACTCAGCATTGACGTGTCAGGAAGGAAGAATCCTGCGCAGGAGCCGACCATCATCCCGCGCGGGTGGATCTTCGACCAGGAGCGAAGTTGGCAAGTGATTTCGCAATTTGCTCCGCTGGTAAGCCCTCCAGCGGGTGGCCGCATCAGAATCTTTCCTTCCCTGGTGCGTTCAAAGTGGACGATGTCGTTGGTGATGCACAGCTCCTCGAACTCAGCATCGGTCAGGGGAGGATCCAGGACCATGCTGCGGGGCGTCATTTCTGCGCTGACCGGAAGAAGAGTGCTCACAGCCTCAATGTTACCTCTTTGGTCGGATGGCGGGCCAGATTCCCCGAGTGTAGTGCGTCACATAGCGTCGAAAAACATTTCCAGGAAAGGTACGTTGAACTGCAGATCCCTCGGCTGCGCGGGATGACAAAGGGGAAGGTTGAGGGAGAAATGACACGGCAAAAATGGCCATGGATGCAAGGCCCGGAGGGCCGACCGCCAAACGTCAGCCCAGCCCGGAAGGGCTGGGAAATCGATCCCGAAGAGTAACCGAGCGCCGTAGGCGCGGCACTAAACCGATCGTCCGCTCTGTGTCATTAGAAGCGAAGCCAAGGGATCTGCAGTTCTGCGGACCTTTCCTGAATGATTCTTTCTGACCCCACAGGGGAGAAACTGAAGCCCGTACCTTTCGCCCGGGTTCGTGGCGGGGCAAGATTCCTAGCACCCCTAGACCTCGGTCTTGCCTTCCACGACCAGGAGCTTGTCGAGGATCTGCTGCACGATCTGCTTCGGCGGTCCATCCGCGGGCACGCGCATCAGGTCGGGCGTGATTTCCAGGGTATCGAGCTGGCTCTGCAGCAAGCCTGGATTCATGTAGTGGTTCTTGCGCGCTGCAAGACGCCGCGCCAGCTCCTGGGGCGAAACCTCGAGCAGGATGAAAAGGATGTTGACCGGGGGAATCTGTTCCAACAGCAGGTCCCGGTAGCTCTTGCGTAGCGCGGAGCAGCCCAGAATCCCACTGGTGCCCCCCTCGTACCAGCCCAGCAGGAGCTGGTGAAGGCTCGCCAGCCAGGGCATGCGGTCCTCATCGGTCAGGGGAATGTTGTTGTGCATTTTTATCTTGTTGGCTGGGGAATGAAAGTCATCCGCGTCGGCGAACTGCCAGCCCGTCTCCGCGGCCAGCAGTTGGCCGACGGTGGTCTTACCGGAACCGGTTACTCCCATGAGCACAAGAATCATAGCTACTTTTGCCCCTACGTTTGCTGGAACGGCTAGGTCAAAATCTACCTTGTGAACAGGCGCACGGCAAATGCAACGGAGTTGGGTCAGCCAGGGTGAGAACCACCCTGGGCGAGGGCTTGCTTTACGTCATCAACAATCTCTGACGGGGTCCACTCGTTGCTGGGATACCAGCGAAAAATCGTGCCGTTGGGCGCGATGACGGCGGTGGAGAGAGAATGGGTAAGCGTGTTGTTGCTGCCGGCGCTCACGCCTACGTCAAAAAACTGGTCCACCGAATCCAGCTCAGAGGAGCCGGGCACGGCAAAGTCCCAGTGGGAAAAGGCCTGGTTGCCATGTTCTTTGGTGTAGGCGGTGCCGTAGCTGCGTAGCACCTGCGGCGTGTCATAGGCAGGATCGAAGCTGACACTCAGCAGATGGGTCTTGGTATACAGCTGAGGATCGGCGGCAAGCTGGTGCTGGATGTCGGCGAAGTTGCGGCTCATGCGTATGCAGTAATCCGGCAATGGGCAACGGGTGTAGATGAAGGTGACCAGCAGGACCTTGCCGCGAAACTGGTCGATCGCAATGGTCTTGCCATTCTGATTGAGAAACTTGAAGTCGGGCACCTGCTGACCTGATTGGGGAACGTTATAGACCTTAGCCGGCTTGTAGTCCGGCTGGGCCTGTTGGATCACGTCGATCTGATCGAGCACGCTGGCGGAGTCTGAGATCTGCAGCCTGGCAGTAATGTGGTCTCCGGGATGAAGCTCGGCGGCAACACCCGGCTGGGCAAGCTTGTAGGGCATGATCATGGCGCCCATCAGACCGGGGATGGCCTCTGCATCGACCGAGACCACCCCTTTTGCCGGGTCGGAGGAAACCACGATTCCCCTGAGCTGATAGGTCGCCGTAGGGCTGGCCATCGAGGCCGGGTGCTCATCGGGAGCGGTATCTCCGCTACGACAGCCCTGCAACGCGCCCAGACCGCAAAGAAAGAAAAGCATGGAGTGCCAAACCAGGAACCGGCGACCCCGGACTAAAGAAAGCTGCATGTTCCCCCCTCCCCTTTATCCTAGAGCCTGCGGCGGCCGCAGTCTTTGCGGTATAAAACAAGGATGCCACTCCCCCCGGTAATCGCGGCAGCAATCCAGGCCGGCGATACCGTGATCGCCGCGAGTGCCCGCGCCGCGCGCGCCCTGCGGCGGCTGCATGGGGAAGCCCAACGCAAACAGGGAGTGGAAGCCTGGCAAGCGCCGGATATTTTGGACTGGGATAGCTGGCTGAACGGCTTGTGGCAGAAGCGGCTTCGCTCGGGCAGCGAAACCCGCCTCTTGCTCACCGCTCTCCAGGAACAGCAGGTTTGGGTCCGGCTGCTAAGGCCCAGGATCGAGGGGCGTCGGCTCATCTCCGTGCCCGGCGTCGCCCAACTGGCGCAGCAAGCCTACGCCCTGCTTTGCACCTATGGCGCACTCGATTTTCTGCGAGGAGAGCGACTGGGCGGCCCGGACGTTGAGAGCTTTCGCGAATGGGCGCGCGATTTTGTGCGTATATGCCAGAAAGAGGAGTGGCTGAGCCGAAGCATGCTGCCGCTGGAGTTACGCGATGCCGTGCTGGCCAGCCAGGTGGAAACCGGCCGGCTGGTGCTGACAGGATTCGATCGCACCACGCCGGCGCAACAGCACCTGATCGAAGCCTTCCGCAAACAGGGCCACGAGGTCAAAATGGCCGAAGCCGGCGAGGTCCCCGCGGCGGAGACAGCCTTGCTGGTCGAAGCTGTCGATAAGCGAGACGAGATCGCTACCTGCGCTCGCTGGGTGCAGCGCCAGCTTGCGGCGCCAGGGGTAGCGGCCCCGCGCATCGCCGTCGTGGTGCCCAGCGTGTCCAGCGTGCGTCCCGAGATCGAGGGAATCTTTCGCCGGATACTCGCACCCGAGACGGTTACAATTGGGGCACGCGACCTGCCGCTTCCCTTCGAGTTTTCTCTTGGTGTTCCCCTGGCCAACATGCCTATGGCTCGGGCCGCGCTGTTGCTGTTGCGCTGGATCCACGAGGCGCTGCCCCAGGACGATGTGAGCTGGCTCATCCTCTCTGGTTTCCTGTGCGAGCACGAAGACGAACTGCTGCTGATCGCGGCGTTTGACGCCAGGCTGCGGCGACAGGCTATGAGACAGCCGGAGATGGAACTGGACACCTTTGTGCAGTTTCTAAGCGAAAGCTGGCGAGAAGCCATACCGTTGCACAACCTTCGGAGGAGGCTGCGGGTGGGCCGTAACCTGCTTCCCCAGGGTGGATTACTGAGCTTCGCGGAATGGGTCGCCCTGGCAGAGCGAATATTGGAGACGGTCCATTGGCCCGGAGCTCATTTGCTGCAGAGTGAAGATTTCCAGGTGCAGGCGCGGTGGTCGCAGTTGCTCGACAGCGTGGCCACGCTCTCCTTTGACGGCCGCAAAGTCGGCTACGCCGAGTTTCTCGAGGTGATGCAGAGGCACTCCGGGCAGATGATCTTCGCGCCGGAGTCGCGGGATGCGCCGGTGCAGATCCTGGGACCGCTGGAAGCGGCGGGGCTCACCTTCGATGCGCTGTGGTTTCTCGGCGCGGACGACGCGAGCTGGCCCGCGCCGGCAAGACCGCATGCGTTTCTCACCCGATCGCTGCAGCGCCAGCATCGGATGCCGCACGGGGATAGCACCCTGGATTGGGAGCTTGCGCAGCAGGTGACCCTGCGGCTGGAGAGGAGTGCGGCCAGGTGCATCTTCAGCTATCCGTCACAGAATCCTGAGGGCGTTTGCCGGCCATCGACGCTGGTCATCTCCCGGACGAAAAAGATGAAGTCCAAAGCCCTGCGCAAATCGATCGGCGTTCGCGATGTGGAGGATGACGCTCCTATCCTGATTACGGATGAAGAGCAGGCGGCAGTGATTCCGTGGCCGGTTGAACAGGAGGCCGGAGGCTCGGAAATACTCAAGATGCAGGCGGCTTGTCCTTTTCAATGCTTTGCCACCAGGCGGCTGGCCGCCAGGCCAATGGATGAGACCGACTGGGGCCTCGAACCACGCGAACGCGGCACTGTGGTGCACAGGATACTGCAAGGACTCTGGGAGGAGCTGAAAAGCCTTGATGGGCTGATCACGGCGCGCAAGGAAAATCGCCTGCCGGGGATGATCGAGCAGCAGGTGAAGGCTGCATTGCAGAGCTACGGCAAGCAGATCGATGCGCGCAAGCAGGGCTGGAGCCGCGCGTATCTCGACGCAGAAGAAGAGCGCATCTCCTCCCTCATTGATGAGTGGCTGGCTTTTGAAGAGGGGCGTGCTCCGTTTACTTTCGAGGCGGGCGAAATGAAGCTCCCTGCGTCGCTGGGAGAGCTGAAGCTGCAGGTCCGAGTCGACCGTATCGATGGGGTACGCGGGGGACGCGTCATCATCGATTACAAGACCGGCAAAGTGAAGAAGGACGCATGGGAGGGAGTGCGGCCGGACGAGCCGCAGCTTCTGCTGTATGCCGGGCAGGTCGAAGAACTGCAGGGCCTTTTGCTGGGACAGGTGCGCGCCGGCGAGATTAAATTCATCGGCCGGGTGGAGCATGGCAACGCCGTCATGCCAGGGAACACGAAATTGTCAAAGCCGCCTCTGAGCGCGAAAATGCTGCAGCAGTGGCACAAACTCTTGCTCGACGTAGGCCAACAGTTTCTCAACGGCGAGGCGCAGGTAGACCCTAAGCAGTATCCCAAGACGTGCGCGTATTGCAATTTGCCCGGGCTGTGCCGGATTGCCGAGAGCGACCGCGCCAATATCGGCGAGGATGCGGATGATGCCGACGATTGAGCACGGTGCTCCGCCCATCGATCAAACAGACCGCGCGCTGACGCTGGATACAAGTCGCTCCTTTCTCGTCCAGGCGCCGGCCGGGTCGGGCAAGACGGAGCTGCTGACTCACCGCTTGCTCAAGCTGCTGGCGGAGGTGGATGAGCCGGAGCAGATCCTGGCGATCACCTTTACCCTCGCAGCCACCGCGGAGATGCGGACAAGGGTGCTGACGGCGCTCGAGCAGGCAGCAGCAAATCCCGGCGATGAACGCGAAGAGGTGCAGCTGGCCCGGGCTGCGCTGGACAACGACAAAAAACAGGGATGGAATCTGCTGCAGCAGCCGCAGAGACTGAATATCCAAACCATCGATTCCGTCTGCCTGGCAATCGCCCACGAAACTCCCCTGCTCTCGCGGCTGGGAGGATCCCTTACCCCGACTGATAAGCCACAGCCGCTGTACACCACGGCGGCACGGCGGACCCTTGCACGGCTGGGTGGTGGTGACCCGGTACTCTCCGACGCGCTGCGTGCCCTGTTACAGCTGCGCGGAACCAGTCTTGGTGATTGCGAAAAGCTAATCGCCGACATGCTGGACAAGCGTGATCAGTGGGGCCGGGCACTGCCCCTCGGGCAGCTGGACAATTGGTCTCGGGTTCGCGACGCACTCGAAGCTCCGCTGCGCCGGATCCATCAGGAGGCGCTCACAAAAGCACAGTCACTGTTTGCGCTCCATCCGGGGCTAGCTCGGGAGCTGGTCAAAGTGCTGAGCTATGCATGCGACAACGTGGACCCGGGCTCGGATCTGTTTGCACTTAGAGATGTCGCACATATCCGTGAGCTCACCGATTCCGCGCAATGGAATTGCCTGTGCGATTTTCTCCTGACCAAAGCAAGCACCTGGCGCAAAAGCCCACCGCCTAATAGCGGCTTCAGTTCCGGCAACGGCGGCAAGGCGGCGAAGGACCGGTTCCTTTCTCTCCTCGAATCCTTAGGCAAAGAGCCTGAACTGCACGCCATGCTGTGCGAGCTGCGCGGCCTTCCACCGCAGCATTACAACCAGGAAGAGTCGCAGATGCTGCAGCACATGCTGGTCATCCTGCGCCATGCCATCGCCGAGTTGAAGGTTGTCTTTGCCGAGCGAGGCATTGTGGACTTTGTCGAATTAGGCCTTGCCGCGCGAGAGGTTCTGCTCGATGAGGAGGGCGAGCTCAGTGAACTGGCCGCTGAGGTCGCCGGGCGATGGCGCCATTTGCTGGTAGATGAATTTCAGGATACCTCGCGCAGCCAGTATGAGCTGCTTACGCTGGTTGCCGGAGGCTGGGAATCCGCCGGCCAGGGTACCTGCTTCCTGGTGGGCGATCCGATGCAATCGATTTATATGTTTCGCCAGGCCGAAGTCGAGCTGTTTGAGCTGACCCGGCACCATGGCCTGGGCGAGGGGACGGCTGCGTTGCAATTGACACCGTTGCAGTTGCAGGTTAACTTCCGCTCCCATGCCGGGCTGGTGGACCGCCTGAATGAACTCTTCACCCGTATCTTCGTTCGCAATCCCGGTGATAACCAGGATGACTACCAGGTTCCCTTCGCGCGTTCTACGGCCTATAAGGCCGCCCCGCCTGGCGGCCCGGCGGTCCGCATCTGGCCCTTCTTCCGCAGTGCGCAAGCGAGCCCGGAGGAAAAGCGCAGGGTGGCCAATAATGAGGCCGCCCAGGTGGTCAGCATCATCCAGGACAACTGGCCCAAAGTGAAAGCAGCACAGAAGGCCGGAGGTGAGTATCGGATTGCCGTGCTGGTTCGCGCCCGGCCCCACCTGGCTCTGATCGTGGGTAAACTCCGCGAGGCAGAAGTTCCCTTCCGCGCGGTGGAGATTGAGCAGCTGGGCGATCGCCAGGAGGTGAGGGACCTGACCGCGCTGACGCGCTCCTTGCTGCAGCCGATGGATCGCATCGCATGGCTCACGGTTCTGCGCGCACCCTGGTGCGGCCTCACCCTCAAAGACCTGCACACGCTGTGCGGCGGCGATCTTAAGGAATTTGCTGCGCGGCCTATGCTGACCCTGCTGCGCGAGCGGGTGTCTTTGCTCAGCGAAGACGGGCGAACCAGGGCGAAGCGTGTGCATGCTGTGCTCGAAACCGCGCTGCGCGGCAAACATCGCCAGGTGTCGCTGGCGCGATGGGTGGAGCGTACTTGGGCGACACTCGGCGGACGAGCTTGCGTCGACAGCGCCGGTTACGAGAATGTGCGCGCATTTTTTGCCATGCTCGAGGATCTGGGCCCGGAAGCATCCGGCCTGGAGGAGCGAATTGCCGAGCTGTGCGCGCAACCCGACCCGCTCGCAGATGAGCGCTGCGGTGTGCAGCTGATGACCATCCACAAGGCGAAGGGACTTGGCTTTGACGTCGTAGTGGTTCCAGGATTGGAGGGCGGGACGCGACCGGATCAGCAAGCGTTGCTTCGCTGGGTGGAGCAGACCAGGCTGGTCGGCGAGTCGGAGCAGGAGGAACGCGAGTTCGTGGTTGCTCCCATCGGCCGCAACGGCAAAGAGGGCGGCATCTATCAGTGGATCGGCGAGCAACAGGCGAAACGGGAAAATCAGGAGGCCAGGCGCCTGCTCTACGTGGCCGCCACGCGTGCCCGACAGGAGCTACACTTGCTGGGAACGGCTAACATCAAGAAAGATACCCACGAGTTAACCCCGGGTTCCAGCCGAAGCCTGCTGGGGATCGCATGGCCGGCGCTAGCTGGCGAATTTGAGCAGGCACGGGGGGAACAAGAGGAGACGCCGTCCGCGCCGCCGCGCCAGACGTTTCTTGCCTTTCCGCCGCCGATTCTGTTGCACCGCCTGCCCGCCGGCTGGGAGCCGGCCGGTGATGTAACCGTTGATGTGCCAGATAGCCTCGAACAGGCAGAGAAGATCGAACGGCCGCGCGGATCTCTGGCGGCGCGCGCCTTTGGCACTGTGGTTCACGCGATGCTGGAAGAGCTGGCGCGTCTGCCAGGCATCGATCTTGACGAATTACGTGGGTGGCGTGGTCGTGCTTTGGCTATGCTGCGCTCGGCTGGGCTACCCAGGGTGGAGGCTGAAACACAATCAGCAGACGTGGTGCGGGCCCTCGTCGGGGTGCTGCAGGATCCAACCGGGCGTTGGATCCTGGGAGCACGCGCGGATGCGCAGAGTGAAATCTCCTGGTCCAGCTGGTCAGCACCGGAGGGAGCACGCGGAGTCGTGCAGACGCTGCGCGGCGACCGCATCTTTCGCGCGGGTGCGGAACCCGGCTCCGTAGCAGAGACGCACCTGTGGATCGTGGACTACAAGACTGCGCAGCACGGCACGCCCGGGATCGATGCTTTTCTGCAAAGCGAAAAAGAGAAGTATTTGCAGCAACTGGAGGCATATGCCGGTATCATGCGCAAGGTTCACGGGGATAACTTACCCCTTCGCCTGGCGCTCTACTACCCGTTGTTGGCCAGGTTGGTGTGGTGGGGCTCAGATGGCAGTTGACCAAGAGGGGCCCGCAGGTCCCCTGCAAACCGTCGGGCAAGCCGCCCCACCCCTCCGGGCAGAATAAACCTGCGCTCACACAAACTAAGCGACACCAAAACGAATCTATAAGGATGTGGACGCCAATCACGCCAATTCGCTGCAGACTATGCGCCAGCCGTCTGAGCAACCAGACTTAATTAGCTTATTTCGCTGTTTTCGCATATTGCGCACTCATTTTCAACGACGACCCTCGCTGACATGTGGGCCCCGGGGGACAATTCGTTTTTCCTAGCCGCTTCTACGTCAGAATTCGGTCGGGGAAACTCCAGGTCGCGATTGCAGGACTCTCAGTAATAAAGGTATTTGCGCCACTTCTGGTCGGAGTGGCCGATCATGCGCATGATGTGGCGGCTGGTATGGAGGGAGAAAGGACGCGGCTCACGCAACAGCTTGATGTCGCTTATCTCGCTGAGCAGATGATTGCCCTTTTTTCGATTGCAGGCGTGGCAGCAGGCGACCAGGTTTTCCCAGGTCGAAAGACCGCCGCGCGATCGAGGCAAAACGTGATCGAGCGTAAGTTCTCCCGCGGGCAGAACAACCCCACAGTACTGGCAGCTGTTCCGGTCACGCAGCAGGATGTTCTTGCGAGAAAGGGCACGGGTCTGATGCGGGATGCGGCGATACTCCAGCAGCCGAATCACCGAAGGCATGGGGATGCGCAGCAACGCCGCGTGCAAAATGGCGCCTTGCTCCTCCTCGGTCTTGGCGACGCCCTTCAGAACCAGGATCAACGCCCGCCGAGCGCCACAAATATTGATCGGCTCGTAAGACGCATTCAACACCAGCACCGGCTTTTGCATGGTGTAGGCGGAGGAAACGCGTTGTCCCGGCCACCCTTCATGCGGCTCAGAGAGTTCGTGAGGCACACGCTGTGCGGTTGCCTTCGGCTTGCGTGCGTGGATCATGGACTTTCCCAAAGACATCTTGATCCCTCCGTCTCAGTTCACTCTCTGCGTGGTTCGCAGAAAACCTGGGTCCCAGAAAGCAACTCCCTCACGCTGCACCCGGGCCACAGTCGCCACCCGAACCGACGCGGCACCGGCATTCCGCAACACCCGGCTGCAGGCGCGGGCCGTGGCCCCCGTGGTGTAAATATCGTCGATCAACAAAACGTGCTGCCCAGCCAGATTGCCGGGCCGGGGCGCAAAAAAAGCGCCACGCAGATTCTGCCGGCGCTGGTGGGTGGTCAGGCCTGCCTGACTCACCGTAACCCTCACGCGTTTTAACAAACCCGTTTCCAGCTTCAGCCCCCATTGGGGATGGCGCCGGCGCATCTCGACCATGGCCGTACGGGCCAGCAGCTCGGCATGGTTGAAGCCACGCTGGCGCTGCTTGCTGGGGTGCATCGGCACCGGGATCACCAACATTGCCTGAGGCGAAACAAAGGTTTCGACGCTATCGGCCAGGAGCCTACCCAGACGGCCGGCTACCGGCTGCATGCGGTCGTACTTGAGCAGGTGAACCATCTCGCGAAGCTGGCCCTGGTAGCTGCCATAGGCTACCGCTTTCACAAAAGCCGGAGGGGCCAGCCGGCAGGGCTGGCAAAGGGGCTCGGAACCAGAACTGTCATCAGGCAATGGGGAGAGATTGGCAATGCCCAGGTCTTCCCCGCAACAAGCGCAGAGGACGCCGGTTTGGGCAGGAAGTTGCGCACAGCAGAAATCGCAGATTGGGACGCGGGTCAAACGCAGGAGGGAGCCGCCACAAAGGGCGCAGGAGCAGGGGAATAAGGCACAGGAGAGGCTATCCGCTGGACTTCGAAGCACGCGGACAACAGCGCGCCAAACCGAAGTTTGCGGCAGCGGGACGTCGAGAGTCAGGGACAAATTCTGACCAGAAAAGACGCACCTCACAGCCGGCCAGCGAGGCTCCGCAGCTGCCTTGCCGCCGATGTGGAAAGTATACGGGTAAGTTCAGCCTGAATGCCAGCCCGTGTTTAGGACACTTTCTCGGCGTGTTCACGGCGCGCAACACGCTTGCCGGCGATGGTAGAGGCCACCCCCGCCACCACCAGGGCGGCTCCCACGTATTGCACGGGGGTGGGCCGCTCCTGGGCCAGGAGCGAGCCGAGCAGCAGGGCGATCAGCGGGTTTACATAGGCATAGCTGGCAACCCGGGTGGTCGGATCCCGGGCAATCAGCCAGACATAGGCGGTAAACGCGATGATGGAGGCGAACAGGATCAGGTAGGCCATGGCGAACGCAATCTGCCAGTTCCATTGATGGGCGAGAGCGGGCAACGTGCCCAGCTCACCCGTAGCCGCGGAGAGCAGGAGCAGAAACAGACCGCCCCAGCACATTTGCAAGCCGGAACTCATGCTGAGTTGGCGCGGCAGGTCGAGATGGCGGCTAGCAACCGTCCCACCCGCCCAAAAGAACGTGCCCAGCAACAGGACCAACGCCGAGATGCTGAAACGGCTGTGATGAAGTCCCGCAGGAAGCATCAGCAAGATAACCCCCGCTATCCCCAGGGCAACGCCGGCCAGCGCCTTGGCGCTGGGCCGTTGCGAGCTTGAGACGATCCACTCCGCGACCATGACCCACACCGGAATGGTGGCGGCGATCACCGCCGCCAAGCCCGAGGGCACTTCCTTCTCCGCCCAGAAGAGGCAACCGTAGTCGGCGCCAAACATGACCAGGCCCAGCACCGCGGTACTGGTCAATTGCCGTTTGTTGGGCTGTGGGATTCCTCGCCAGCAGCTGTAACCGTAGAGAATTGCTCCGGCACACAGAAATCGGAAGGATGCAGAAAAGAAGGGCGGAGCTACCGCAACCACCTGGCGGATGGCCAGGAACGATGCGCCCCACAAGACATAGATTGCGGCGTAGGCGAGAAGCTTGCGAATTGCCATAGGTGAATTGGGGACTTCGACTTATAGATTAGAGTGTTTGATTAGCGAGGAACACAATTGCAAGAAACTCCACAAGCTTTTGAGCCCTACGTCTCCCCCACCCAAAATCGCCCAGAACTGACGCCCCGCGCGCTGGTGCTGGGCTGTATTTTTGGGCTGCTGTTTGGCGCGGTAACCGTGTACGTCGGCTTACGCGCCGGACTAACGGTTGGGGCGTCGATCCCGATCGCCGTGCTTTCGATTAGTATCCTGCGGGTGTTCGGGCGGGCGTCTATCCTGGAAAACAACATCGTTCAGACTACGGGCAATTCCGGGCAGTCGATTGCATCGGGTGTGATCTTTACCTTGCCGGCGTTGATCTTTCTCGGTTTCAACCTGGAATACTCGCGTATTTTCCTGTTAGCGCTCTTAGGTGGGTTGTTGGGTGTGCTCTTCATGATCCCGCTACGGCGACAATTGATCGTCGAGGAGCACGGCCGGCTCACCTACCCCGAAGGTACGGCGTGCGCGGATGTCCTGCTGGCCGGCGAGCGCGGCGGCTCCTTTGCCGGGCGCGTATTTCTGGGGCTTGGCTTGGGCGGGATCTATACCTTGTTTCAGAATGACAACCTGTTCGGTGTCTGGCCCGGCACGCCAGATTACCAGCCACAGTGGCTGAAAGGTTCCGCGATCCGTGCCGACGTCACGCCTGAATATCTCGGAGTGGGGTACATCATAGGACCAAGGATTGCCGGATTGCTTTTTGCCGGTGGAGTCTTCTCCTGGCTGGTCCTGATGCCGGCTATTTATTTTTTTGGCTCTCACTATCCCCAGGCGATTTATCCCGGGACCAAACCGATCGCGCAGATGTCTCCCAGCGATCTGTGGGCCTCTTATATTCGCCCCATGGGCGCCGGCGCAGTTGCAGCATCCGGGCTGATCACCCTGCTCAAGACCATGCCCACGATCTTCGGCGCCTTGCGATCTGCGGCCGGCAACCTGCGGAAGGGCGGCGGAGTGAAGAGCGCTCCGCTGCGCACCGACGACGACCTTCCCTTCAGCGTGGTGGTCGGAGGATCGGTAATTCTGGTGTTGATGATGTTCTTTTTTCTTACTTTCAAACCAGTGCCCGGCGCGCAGGTGAGTTTGCTGGCCAACCTCTCTGCAGCGCTTCTGGTGGCTTTCTTCGGATTTCTGTTTGTCACTGTCTCCTCCCGCATCGTGGGGCTGATTGGCAGTTCTTCGAACCCTGTTTCCGGTATGACGATCGCGACGCTGATGGCAACGTCCGCGATCTTCCTGGTTAAAGGGTGGACCGCTCCTGCCTTCGGCGCGCTGGCCATCACCATCGGTGGCGTGGTCTGCATCGCGGCGGCGAATGCGGGCGACACTTCGCAGGACCTCAAGACCGGCTTCCTGATCGGCGCTACGCCGCGCAAGCAGCAGATCGCGTTGGTGGTCGGCGCTTTTGTCTCGACGTTGGCCATTGGGGCTACGCTGCAGTTGATGAACCAGGGGCTGGCGGAGTTCCGGCAGACCGCGAGGCCGTGGGATATGGCAGTGGCTCACAGCGGCGTCCAGGTGGAGGAGCCGCATTTTCACCAGGCGCAGATTCGGGTCATCAACTCCGACAAAACAGTGGATACCCGCCCCGGCAATCAGTATGTGTTGCTGAACGCGCTGAATTCGCCCGAGCTGGCGGACGGCAAGTATCTGTACAATCCGCAGACGCAGCAGGTTGAGGTGCAGTGGATCCAGGGGATCGGCAGCGAAAAGGCGGCGGCGCCCCAGGCACGGCTGATGGCCACGGTGGTCAACGGGATCCTGGGCCGCAAGCTGCCCTGGGGTCTGGTGCTGCTGGGCGTCTTTCTGGTGATTGCAGTGGAGCTGCTGGGGGTTCGCTCACTTTCTTTCGCTGTGGGTGCGTATCTTTCCATCGCGACCACGCTGGCGATCTTTGCCGGTGGTGTGGTGCGGTGGATGATCGATCGGGCCGTCGAGAAAGCGGGCGAGGCCGAAGGTGAAAGCGAGATCAGCCCGGGCTCGCTCTACGCCAGCGGACTGATTGCGGCCGGGGGGATCGTCGGATTGATGGGGGTCGCGCTGAAGCTTTATGAAACTGCCGTCGGCAAGCAGGATGTGCTGCTGTTGCCGGCCACCAATCCCCTGCACCACGACTGGGTTTCGGTGTTGATGTTCGTGCTGCTGGCGGGCTCACTTTATTATTTCGCCCGCAAGCCACTTAAATCCGGCGAGTAAAGATCTTGAAATACCACAGAGCCCGGGTCTTTGTGGTGAGGACAGATGTCCAGCTATTCGATGCGTGGGCGCTTCATGGCGTCGTGGCCGACAGGATCGGTTGCATCACCCAACGCGATAAGCACGCTCTTTCCAGGTGACCCGCAGGCCTGCGATCTTGCGCAGCAGGGCATACCACTGAAGAGCCAGCAATATTGTCACGCCGAGCGGATGCAGCAAGGCGCTGATCAGAGGCTGACGATATTTCCAGACGGAAAGCAGACGGGGCATGAACGAAGCTGCCAATGCGGCAAGGATGAACGAGCGTCCATACCGGCCGTACGATGCCGGCGCCACGACCAGCGAGAGGGTCAACAAAAAGGGAAGAACCTGACCGCAGAAGAGCAAGAACGAGAATGGCAAAATACGCGCAGGGGCGGCCATGCCTTCCGTAGCATTCTTGGACAGACCATGCCAGACCTCAGAGGCACCGCAATACATTCGGCAAGTGGCAAGATGGGTCAGATCGGCAATATCGGTACGCAGGCCATGACGGCGAAAAAGCTGCGGCAACAACAAGCCGTCGTGCATGGTGGCGCGGATCTGCGAGTGGCCACCTGTCATGCGGTACGCTTCGCGGCGCACCATAAGGAACTGACCGCAGCCCGCGGCAAAAGCGGGGAAGGACAAGGCACGCATGCCGGCCAGCGGCAGATACGAAAGCAGCACGAATTGGATCAGCGGCAGCAATAACCACTCCAAAGGAGTTTCCGTCTCCTGACGAGGAAAGCCACTGACCAGATCCGAGCCGGTGCGGGCCAGGAATACAGACATCGAGGCGAGCGCTTCGGGGGCGAGGCGCACATCCGCATCCAGAAAGCAGAGGATACTCGAGCGAGCCATGCCCGCAAGCGCATAGCAGGCGTGCTGCTTGCCATTCCAACCGGCCGGCAACGATGGCGCAGGCTCCAGGCGCACCCGGGGATCACGGGCAGCAAAGCCGAGAACAATTTCCGCGGTGCGATCGGTGGAGGCGTCATCGAGCACAATGATTTCGATGGCCACCCCGCGCGAAGCGAGCAGGCTGTTGAGAGTTGCGGCGATGGCCCGCTCCTCATTGCGAGCTGGGATCAGCACCGAGACCGCATCCGGCAGAACGCAGTGGCCCATTGCTGTACAGCTGCCGGCAGTCGGTTCGCGATAGAGCACCATGTTCCACACCCAAAGCAAGGCGGGCACGGTGGCGCAGCCAAAGGCGAGTCCAATGAGCAACGTACTCATAGACGGCGAATGCTCCCATGGCTCCCCTGGTAGACGCGGCCGGTCAGCAGGGCAAGGAACCGCTTCCAGGCGTCATAGACGCCACTCACCCCCACGCGGCCCGAAAGGATGGTAGTAAAGTGCGCGGGATCGCGAAGCTTAGCCAGAGCAGCAAGCTCATCCTGAGTGGCCGCCAGGGCAGAGGCCAGCTGCTCGCTCCACTCCTCAGCGCTATGCAGGCGCCCGTCCGTGACTTCAATCGCCTGACCGCAGGAAAGCAAAATCTCCGGCAGCCGGTCATCCCAAAAGGTGTACTCGAAGGCCAGGGGCACAAGCGTGCATGCGCCGAGCCGCGCCACCAGCGCTGCCAGCCCGGGGCGGAAGATAGCCGGACGGGTACGCATGTCGGTGAATTGCCCCTCAGGAGTGACCCAGAGTACAGCGTTCGGCGTGGAAAGAATCTCGCGCGCGGTGCGCAAAAACTGGGCGGCGCCGCGCGGGGTTCCGGCTTCGATGCCAAACAGACCCAGCTTGCGGAGAAATCCGTAGTGCTTCAAGGCAACGGCATCCATGGGCGCATAGTGGCGGGCAGTGGGGAGAAAGTAGCGCGAAATCACGATGAAAGCAAGCGGATCCCACCACGACGCATGGTTGGCATAGACGATCAGCGGGCCG
Organism: uncultured Acidobacteriaceae bacterium; assembly: GCA_963834205.1. Classification (GTDB taxonomy): domain Bacteria; phylum Acidobacteriota; class Terriglobia; order Terriglobales; family Acidobacteriaceae; genus PALSA-350. The sequence goes on from CAWIBI010000009.1 coordinate 160,205, forward strand.
GCGGTGCTGGGGAAACGGCGGACGTTTGCCAGGCGCATGGCGTGAAAATGGCGGCCGATATACCAATGGAGATAATTCGCGAACAGGGAAAGCAAACCCCGCGAAGGCTGGACCAGTGCGGATTTAGCCATGCTCTCTTTCCCGTTCCGTCCCTCAGGCATGAGCCAGCAGCTGCTCCGCCTGTTTGCGCGCGGCAACGGCAGCGTCCGCCCCGCGATAGCGCTCATCCAGTGCATCGGCGGCGATCCAGCCGCTCATCATCACCATTGGCATTCCCGGGCCAGGATGCGCCGCCCCTCCTGCCAGGTACAGTCCCTCCACATCCGGGCTGGCATTGGCGGGTTTGAATGCGCCGTTCCAACGGCCGTGGCTCGAAATGCCGTAGATCGCTCCATTCAGCACATGGTAACGATTGTGAATGTCAACCGGCGTGAGCGCACGCTCGAAGACAATGCGCTCTTCAATATCAGTAAGACCGGCAGTGCGCTTCAGCTTGTTCAGGATCACCTGGCGATAGGCGGGGAACATCTTTGTCCAGTCGTGCTTCGGGCGCAGAAAAGGGGTGTGCACCAACACATAGAGTGCGTCGCCTCCCGCAGGCGCGGTGGTCGGATCGGTAGCCGCAGTCGAAGCCAGATAGCAGGTTGGGTCCGGAGCCGGCTCGGCGAGATCGTAGATGTGGTGAAACTCCTCGTGGGGATCGCGGGAAAAGACAAAGTCGTGGTGCGCGAGATGCCCGTAGGGCTGTTTGAGGCCGATGTAGAGCACAACACCGGAGCAGGCGGGCTCATACTCTCTTCGTTTGTCGAAGCGCTCGGCAATTCCACCGCCCAGCAACTCGCGATAGGTGCGCACCGCATCTTCATTGGAAACTACGGCGTCAAAGCGATGCATTTCTCCATCGCCGGTTTCCAGGCCGGCAATGGCCCCACCCTCGGTGAGCAGGCGGCGAATCTGAATCGAGGTGTGGTAGCGCACGCCCAGCTCGCTCCCCAGGCGGACCAGGGCAAGAGGGACGGCGCGGGTTCCTCCCTTGGGATACCAGATACCTTGTTCCGCCTGCATGTGGCCGATGGAACAAAGGATCGCGGGAGAATTATTGGGAGCCGAGCCCACGTACTGCACATAATGGTCGAGCATCTGGGCTACGCGGGGATCTTTAATGAACTCGCGAATCGTCCCGGATACGCTTTGCCCCAGGCGCATGCTGAGAACATCCTTGAGCACCGAGAGCTGGAAGCTTCCGCCTATATCGAAGGTGTCGCGCATCGAGCCTACAGACTTCCAGAAGAAAAACTTGTCGGAGATGGTGTGCAGTTTTTCTGAAAGCGCCATGAACTCGGTAAAGCGGGCGCCCAGGCCCGGTTCCCTGCCCTCGAGCGATGCAGCCATCTCACGGATATCGTCCTTCAGATCTAGAACGGTGCCGTCGTCGAAGAAGCAGCGCCACTGCGGATCGAGCCGGACCATGGCGAGATAGTCGCTCATGTTGCGCCCGGCTTCGCAGAAGATACGCCGCAGCACGGAAGGCTGAATGAGGATGGTGGGGCCCATATCGAAGCGGAAACCCTGCTCCTCAGCACGGCCGCCTTGCCCCCAAGCCACGGATTCTTCTCAAAGACTTCGACCTCGTAGCCGCGCGCTGCCAAAGTGCAAGCGGCTGAGAGCCCTCCTAATCCTGAACCGATGACGGCAACACGCATGTTGGTGTTTCTCCTCAATCTCGATCGAGCCGGGTGGCCGCGCGCAGAAACCGCAACAGGCCCTTCCAGCGGGCGAGCCAATTGCCGCCATGAACCGCCTCAATGTAGGCAGCAAAAAATGGCTGATGACCGGGCGTCGTGGGCTGATAGGCGCGTAGGTCACGGCTGCGCTGGGTGATCACGGTTTTAAGTGCCGTCATCTCCAGCAGCCCTTCGCGCCCCCGGGTGACGCCGAAGCCGCTTGATTTTCCCCCGCCAAAGGCGACGCGCGGATCGGCGGTGGCGACGATCATGTCGTTGATCAGCACCGTACCAACCGGGAGCCACGAGGCCAAGGCGCGGGCTTCGGGCTCGGGTCCGAAGATAGCCGCGGTGAGCGCATAAGGGCAACGCGCGTGGGCGGCGATCGCGGTATCCACGTCCGGCACATTGAAAATGCAGAGCACCGGGGCAAAGATATCGCACTGCGCGATGCGCATCTTAGCAGTAGCCCGGCTGATAACGACGAAGCGCAATTGCTCAATGGAGCCATCCATCAGCACCAGACCACCCAGCCGGCGCGCATCCACCAGCAGGTCGGAAAGCTGGGTCTGGGTGGCGGCAGGCAGCGGCAGGGCAGGCAGAGTCTTAAATTGATCGAGCAGCGCGGGCACCATCTCAGGATGGCTGCCCACCAGGAAGAGACGGCGCGGCGCCATGCAGGTGGCCGATCCGTTAAGGCGCAAGCCGAAGGTCAAGGCCGCAATCGCATGATCCATCCTGGCACCGGGCAGCACGAAGACAGCATCGCAGCCGGAGAGCTCCATGACCGCGGGCGTAAGCTGCGGGGCTAGCTGGCTGAGAACCTCCCTGCCGGTGGCGGCGGAACCGGTGAGGAAGACTTTGTCGACGCCCGCTGCGATGGCATCGACGGCAGCGTAGGGCGATTCGTCCAACAGTTGTAGCAAAGCGGGATCGAGACCGCATTGCACCAGCACCCCGCGCAGTGCCTTGGCCGTTGCCGTGCCGCCGGCCGCCGGTTTCCAGAGAACGGCATTGCCGGCCGCGAGCGCCTGCAATACCTGCACTCCGGGCAGGAACAGGGGATAGTTCGCGGGCGCGATGACGAGCACTACACCGAGCGGCTCGCGGGTAGTTTCGGCGGTGACCCGGCGTAGCCAAAAGGGACGGGTGTGCGCACTAAGCCGTTGGGGTGCAAGAATCCAGCGCGCCTCGCGTTCGAGAAAACGGCACGCCTCAACCAGCGGCAGCACCTCGGAGACCAGGGTATCCGCCACGCTGCGATGCAAAGCGCCGGGCTGCTCACAGGGAACACTCTGCGCTATTTCGACCGCGCTTGCGGCGATGCTGTGGCGAGCCCGGCGCAGGATGGCAAGACGAGCGCGCAACCCCTGGGGCGCCCAGATCTGTTGCGCGGCTCGCGCCTGCCCCAGCGAGGGCTCAACAGGGACGGGCACGGAGCTGAGGGACCTGTGCATCGGCATACTTTTAATTGTGCACCCTCCGCCACTTTTAGGCGGTTTCGCAATTACTCTGGTCTCACAAAGGTCGCGAGGAGTGGTTTTCCTTGGGAGAAAACCACGAAAGGCGACGTGGCTTCGGTCTACACCAATTGCCAAACCGCCCTACGACGCAGCTTCGTACATGGCAGCTTCGTCCAGCACCGGCGCGGTATCCCACTGGGGTTCGACCTTCAGATCTTCCAGCAGCAGCCGCGCAGTAATGCGGGCCGACTCGAAGATCACCGGCAACCCGCTGCCCGGATGGGTGCCGCCGCCTACCAGGTATACGCGGTCAAGATCTTCAAACCGGTTGTGCGGCCGCAGGTGGAGCATCTGCCTTAGATTGTGCGCCATGCTGAAAGTGGAGCCCCTGTGCAGCGCATAGTCCGTGCGCCATTCCGCCGGCGTGACCACTTTCTCGAAGCGGATCCTGCGTTCTAGGTCTGTTATGCCGATCTTCTCCAGCTGCTGCAAGGCCAACAATCGAAAGCGGGCTCGCTCCACTTCCCAGTTGACGTTACGATGCTCATGGGTGACCGGTAGCAGCACGTAGAGCGTGCTCATCTTCTTCGGCGCCAGCGTGCAGTCGGTTACAGAGGCATTCTGCACGTAGAACGACGGGTCGCCGGAGAGCTGGTGCAGCTGCTCGATATCGCGCAGGTTCTGGCGGTAATCGGCGGCGAGGTAAATGGTGTGGTGGGACACCTCGTCGTAACGCCCTTCAATGCCCAGGTAGAGCATGAAGGTGGAGCAGGAGAAGCGCTTCTTCTCGATCCTGCGGTTGGTCCAGCGACGCCGGATGCTGTCCGGCACCATGCGCTGCATCGCCTGGGCGAAGTCGGCGTTGACCACCACGGCGTCGGCAGCGAGGGTACGGGCGGCGGTGCGCACGGCGACGCATTTGCGGCCCGAAAAAATCATCTCTTCCACCGGCTCGTTGAGCAGCACGCGAGCGCCTAGCTCCTCCGCAATGCGCGCCATGGTCTTGGTAACCGCTCCGCAGCCACCTACCGGATGGAAGACGCCATGCTCATATTCGAGGAAGGAGAGGATGCTGAACAGGCTCGGACAGGTGAAGGGCGACATCCCGAGATACTTGGATTGAAAGCTGAAGCCGAGTCGAATGCGCTCATCTTTGAAATAGCTGCGCAGGTCGGAATCGAGCGAGCGCCACGGCCGCAAGAGCGGTAGCAGCTTGAGCATCTCAAGCTTGGCCAGGTCTCTCCAGCTCTCGAAGGGCGATTCCAGAAACGGCATAAAGCGCTGGAGTTTATTGCGGTTGTCGCAGAAAAAGCGGTGGAAGCCAAGGGCATCGTCCGGGCTGAGTCGAGCGATCGCGCGCTCCATGCGTTCGAGGTCTGGGGTGGCCAGCAACTCTCCGCCGGCGCCGAAGACCAGGCGGTACTGGGGATCGAGCCGGTACATGGGAATCTCTTCATCGAGGTCTCTGCCGGCCGCTGCAAAGATCTCGCGCAGGACCCTGGGGTAGAGAAAGAAGGTTGGCCCGGTATCGAATTTGAAGCCGTTCCGCTCCATGGTGGAGGTGCGGCCTCCGACGACGTCCCGGCGCTCCACAACGGTGACGTCAACCCCCGACCGGGCTAACAAAATAGCAGCGGCCAGTCCGCCTGGACCGGCCCCGACAATAATGACTTTCTGCGATGGCTTAATCATTCTGCTTCGATGGTGAGATGCCGGCCGGATCAGGAAGGGGGTTAGCCCTTTAGTTATTTCAGAAAAGGTGGATAGGTCCAAAATCTGAGGAACGCGCGAGTTCTCCGGTCCTCACCGCGGTAATGCTTTGTATCAGGGCACGACTTTAGTCGGGCCGTTGAGGCCCAACGCAGATCTGGGCTTTTAGCCCCTGGGTTTTCGCTTTGCCCGGTAAGAGTAGGCAGGGGCTGAAGCCCAATTCTCTTTCACTCCTTTATGGCCCGACTAAAGTCGTGCCCTGATACAGAGCCAAAAAACACAGCATCCAAAGGAACTGAAGTGCCGATACTTTAATTTTTCATAACTGACATCATCGTGCCACTGGGCAACAGCAACCGATTCCAGCTGGTATGGATTTACCGGGATTCTTGTTGCTCCTGCCAAAGTTATGCCGCGAGCAACCTTGCCGTAGCCCGACCCTGACGGATAAGGTCGGGGAGCCCGACCCCGTAGTAGGAGCTTCCCACCAGGTGGAGACCAGGCAAGCTGTGCAGAATCGACTCCAGCTCCGCCATACGGTCCAGGTGGCCGACGGCATATTGTGGCATTGACTGAGGCCAGCGGCGCACCACTGTTTCTGCGGCTTCCGGCAACGGGCCGATTATGCGGCTAAGTTGCAGGCGGGCGCGTTCGACAAGCTTGTCCTCCGCTTCGCCCTGAAGCGTCTCCCCGGAGTGGCCGCCGAAGAAGGCGCGGAGCAGCACACCGCCTGGCGGCACTCGGCCGGGAAACTTCTGATGCACAAAGGTACAGGCCAATAGCGGATGCCTTTCAGCGCTTGCGAAACCTGGGGGAACGACAAAGCCAAAGCCGCGCGGGATACGCAAGCGAGCCGCTTGCTCGGCAGTGAAAGCCAGCGCCACCACAATCGCCGACGTAGCCTGCTGGGGTAGCAAGCCAGCCATGTGGCCGTTCAGCGGGTGCAGCAAAGCACGGGTAACGTGAGGCGGGGTCGCCAGTACGACCGCATCAAAATGATCTGTGCCGGCAGCCGTGGTAAGCCGCCAGTCCCCATCGTGAGCCTCGATCTGCAGCACCGGCTCACCCCGACGCACAGAAGCCGGCGGCAACTTCAGGACCATGCGATCAATCAGGGTCTGAAGGCCGCCGGTGAGGCTGGTAAAGATGGCTTGCGGAGACTGCCGCTCCCGCCGTTGCACGGCCTGGATAAGACTGCCCTCCTCGGCTTCCATGCGGACAAAAGCAGGCATGACGGAGCGAACGCTGAGTTGGGCGATGTCTCCTCCGAAGACCGCAGCCAATAGCGGTCCGGCAATGGTACCGGTGACTTCTTCCCCGAAGTGGCGGCGGACAAAGTCGGCCACCGATTCGTCCTGGGCGGGCGCGGAGGCCTTGAGCTCCGCGGCGCGCTTGGGCTCGCGTAGGTAGGCAAGGCGGGCTTGCCAGCTGAAGAGCGGCGACTCCAGCAGCGGACCCCATTTTGCCGGGACCATCATGCGCATGCCGTCAGGAATGGGGACGAGATGAGCGAGGCGTTCGCCACCCACCTGCACGTAGGTGCGGCGCCAATGGTCGTTGGAAGGGATAATCTGCTCTGCGAGGCCAAGCTCCACCGCCAGCTCGGCGGCCCAGGGCTTTTCCGTCACCCAGGAGTCTGGGCCGCACTCAATGACGAAACCCTGGCGGTGAACCGTCTCTATGATGCCGCCGAGGCGCTCGGACGCCTCAAAAAGGACAAACTCTAGCCCGTCGCAGGCAAGTTGATATGCCGTCGCCAGGCCACTGATGCCACCTCCTGCAATGGCAATGCGCGGAGACCCGCCGCTCATAGAGCTGCTACGGGGGTGGAGAGAGAGGCGGCTTTCACGGCGAGACGGGCGAAGCCCTTCCTGGCCAGATCCTCGAGAGCCGCGGTCAAGAGCGCAGAGTCGTTGAGCGACTGCGGGCGTACGACCTCAAGGCCGATGCCGGCGGCGAAGTCACGGAAGCCAATATCGATGTCGTAGAGGATTTCGACATGGTCGCAGAGGAAGCCGATAGGCTGGATCACGACCGCGGAGTGGCCTTCCTGGCGCAGCGCCGTGAGTGTGTCCTCGACGGTGGGACCGATCCAGGTGGCGCCGGACATGCCCTGGCTCTGGAAGGCGAAAAACCAGTCCGCGGGGGTGAGGCCCAAGGGCGCAAGCAGCGCGGCCACATTGGCCGCGGTCCGCTTGGCCTCCACCGGGTATGGGTCGGCCGGCCCTTCTGACGCCTGGATGGTCTTGCAGGGGACGCTGTGCGCGGTAAACAGCACCGGCGCCATGGATCCGATGCGCGCGGAGAGGTCTTGCCACACCGGCTGCAGCCGTTCGGCGAAGGCCTGGGCCAGCATGGGGATGATCGGCCCAGCCCTCGATGAAGTCCATTTCAATAGCGCCCGCAGCCTCAGCAAAGGCGGCGCGGCGATAGAGTCCCACGCTGGTGCGGGAGTTCTGCGGCGCAAGACAGATCACCACCGCGGAGGTTATGCCATCCCCACGCATCTGGCGCACCACGTCGGCGATATACGGCTTCCAGTTGCGCATGCCGACATACACCGGCAGGTCAAGTGCCTGGGAGAGCAGCCGCCCCTGCTCAAGGGTGAGCTCGGTCAGCGGGCTCGAGCCAATGAGACTGTAACGGTGACGAATCTCGGCGACGACCGATTCGGGCATGGGCCGGCCACCGGTGATATTGCGCAGGTACTCCGGGATCTGATCGAGCGATTCGGGCGTTCCGTGGGCAAGCAACAGAACGGCCTGACGCTGCGCTGCGAGCTCAGGCACGGGAATGCCCTCCCGCTGAACTCCCGCACGTACTGGACCACCTTCCGCACATTTTCGACCGGAGTGCCGGGGACGATGCCATGCCCAAGATTGAAGATGTGGCCGGGACGGCCGCCGGCCTGGGCGAGGATCTGGCGGACGCGTTGGCGCAGCAGTGGTTCCTCGGCGAAGAGCAGGATGGGGTCTAGATTGCCTTGCACCGCAACGGCGTGGCCGAGAGCGGACCAGCCTTCATCCAGTGGCACGCGCCAATCGAGGCCGATCACATCGGCTCCGGTTTCGCGCATAGCAGGCAGCAGGGTCGCGGTATCCACGCCAAAGTAGATGACCGGCACTCCCAGCGCCTGCACCTGCTGGATTAAACGGGTGGTTATGGGCAGGACGAAGTCGCGGTAATCGGCGGGGCTGAGGGCGCCCGCCCAGCTATCGAAAATCTGGATCACGTCGGCTCCGGCATCTACTTGCTGAGCGGCGTACTCGGCCAGCACCGAAGCCAGCTTTTCCAGCAGAAGCTGCCACACGGAAGGCTCGCGGTACATCAGCGACTTGGTGCAAATGTAATTGCGGGATCCGCCACCTTCGATCATGTAGCTGGCCAGCGTGAAGGGAGCTCCACAGAAGCCGACGATGCCGATGCGATCGTTGAAGTGGGCTACTACTTTGCGTATGGCCTCGGCGACATAGCCCAGTTCCTGGGCACGGTCGGTGCGCAAATTCTCCACATCGCTCGGCGGTGCGCACCGGGTGGTGAATCACCGGTCCTTCGCCGGCCAGGAACTCAAAATCGAGCCCCATGCCTTCCAGTGGTAAAAGCAGGTCGGCAAAGATGATGGCTGCATCCACATCAAGCTTTTCCGCGGCGGTTATGGTCACCTCGGCGGCCAGGTCAGGATTTTTGCAGATCTGCAGCAGGGAATGGTGGCGGCGCACGGCCTGGTACTCCGGCATATAGCGGCCGGCCTGGCGCAGGAACCACACCGGGGTCTGGTCCACTGGCTGGCGCAGGCAGGCGCGCAAAAAGCGGCTGCCCGGAGTGAGACCGGAACTCAACTCCGGGGAGGCGTGCTGCAATACGGTTTTTTCTGACATGCTGGCCTTCAACTTGAAGGGTAGCATCCCATTTGCCCTACCGGGCAGCGGTCTGGTGTTCGATTAATTGGGGTGAAAACCTCAGTTTGTCTTGGCTATCTCTCCCCGCCACAGACCAATGGGTGCCCCACATCTCGCTCGTTTTTCGCGAGATGTGGGATACGCGAACCTAAATTGTTCTTTGTCAGTGGCGGAAAACCGGCCGGTCGAGCTCCGTGGTATCCCACATCTCGCGAAAAACGAGCGAGATGTGGGGCACCCATCGGTCTGTGGCACGAGAAACAAAACTCATCACGGGGCAGTAGAGAACTTAAACACAGTCACTTCATGGTAGGTTTGCCCGGGCTTGAGCTCTGTAGTGGGGAATTTGGGGTGGTTGGGAGAATCGGGAAAATGCTGGGTCTCCAGGCAGAAGCCGGTGCGTAGAGCATAGACGTGACCCTGTTTGCCGTGAAGCGTTCCATCCAGAAAATTGCCGGAATAGAACTGCACTCCCGGCTGCGTTGTCTCCACCGTCAGCACCCGCCCAGTGGTTGGTTCGGTCACACGTGCAGCCTCCTGCAGCGTTCCCATCTTCTCATTGAGGACGTAGTTGTGATCGTAGCCTCGACCTAGCTTCAGTTGCTCGTTATCGTCGTTGATCCGCGCTCCGATGGCTGTCGCCTTGTGGAAGTCCAGCGGCGTTCCGGCAACGGGAGCCAGCTCTCCGGTAGGGATCAGACCCGAATCGACGGGCGTGTAGCGGTCTGCAGGAATCATAACCAGGTGTTTGAGAATGTCTCCTTGCCCTTCGCCGGCAAGGTTGAAGTAACTGTGATTGGTCAGATTCAGGACTGTGTCCTTATCCGTGGTGGCAAAGTACTCGATCTTGAGCGCGTGCGCCTCCAGGGTATAGCGGACGCGCGCCGTCAGAGTACCGGGAAAGCCCTGATCGCCATCCTTGCTGACCAGGGTGAGCTCCACCCCGTGGGGAATCTCATGCCCTTGCCAAATGAGCTTGTCGAAGCCAATGATGCCCCCGTGCAGGGTGTTTACGCCGTCGTTCGCCGGAAGCTGATAGCGCTTGCCGTCGAGGCTGAAGGTGGCGTGGGCGATACGGTTGCCGTAGCGCCCGACGATCGATCCGAAGTAGCTCTTGGCATCGGCAGTGTAGCCCGCCAGGTCATCGTATCCGAGGACAATGTCGGCAACCTTGCCGCTGCGGTCGGGCACCTCGAGAGACACCAGCCGCGCGCCGTAGGTCATAATGCGCGCCTTGATGGCGCCCTCCTCCAGGGTGTAGATCTCCACCTTGGTTCCGTCAGGCATGTCGCCGAATACTGACTTGGTCACCTTTGCCTCCAGATGCGATGCTAGCGGCACCAGGGTTAAAAACAAACAAATACAGTTCAGGACATTCATTCGCATCGAGCGATTGGCCATCAAACAGACTCCTTGCATCTCTTTTCGCGCCCTCAGTGCAGCGACGCGAGTTGCGTCTTCGAACCGTAAAGGATACTAAAGCATTTATCCCTTAAGCGTTGCGGCGGAGCAAGACACAGTCACGGATAATTGCTCTAAAGTCCTGATTCAAAGGGTGAAAGCGTCACTTGCAACATTCGGACACCGGCCCGTGAGCCAGCTCCGTCCGGGCTCCGGGAACCAGTTTGGGAAAGCCCGCAAACGGTTCGTCCATTACCGGTCAGGAGTACTTTTATCCCGCCCATTGTTACCCAAAAGTTGTAGCCATGAGCGCGTGAGCAGCTATGCTTGGTTTCAAGCGGTGGTTCTGGACGACTGCTTGTTGATTCTTCGGGGGAGGGATTCAATTGAAGCAGCCGGCTACGAATCACCGCGATTTTATTTCCACCAGCGTCGAAGTCACGCTGGACGATGCCCGGGCTACGGCCCTGGAGCGAATCGTCAGCCTGTCGATGGACTACCAGCGCGGGGTTGGCCTGGTGCAATTTCGCAATGGGGTGGACGCGGTCATCGCCTCCACCGGATATCCGCAACTGATCGAGAAACTGCTTGAAATACTCTAACCTCAAAACCGCGCTGCGATCGACCGCACGGAGCAGGGTGCTTTCCGGCTACCAAGAGCAACTCGTGTCTCTCTTGTGGACCGAGCCCGTTCAGCTCAGCTTGCGTATCGCAAAGCTTAACCTCTAAAAAGCGGTTTCACGAATAAGCTGCCCACTCCGTCAACTGCATGACCCGTCTATAAATCCTGCCTTCTAGGTTATGATAAAGCGGCTGCGAAGCCGTTGCCGGAATCCCGCCTGTCGCGCAGCGCTCATGAGGACAAAAAATCCATGGTTAACTATCTTGAACTTCCGGTTGGGGAGAAGTGCCCCGAGGTCATCAACACGGTCATTGAGATTCCCGCCGAGGGCATCAACAAATACGAGTACGACAAGACGCTGCACGTCTTCCGGCTCGACCGCAACCTCTATTCCCCGGTGCATTATCCCGGGGACTACGGCTTTATCCCCTCCACGCTGAGCGAGGATGGCGATCCGTTGGATGTGCTGGTGCTGGTGGACGCTCCCAGTTTCCCTGGCTGCGTGATGCAGGTAAGGCCCATCGGCCTGCTCGAAATGCTCGATCAGGGAGTGCCGGATGAGAAGGTTCTGGCTGTAGGCAAAAACAACCCGCGTTACGCCGATGTGTGGAACTACTCGGAAATCTACCCGCACATGCTGAAAGAAATCACCCACTTCTTCGCCATCTACAAAGACCTTGAGGGGAAACGGGTGGAAGTGAAAGGCTGGCACGATGCGGCCTATGCCCGCACCAAGGTGGTCGAAGCAGTGAATCGCTTTAAAGACAAGAAGGTTTCCCCCGAGGCTGGCGGAAACCGCTAAGGCCGGCGGCTTCAGATATAATCCCTGCAGCGAAGCGTGGAGAGATGGCCGAGTGGCTGAAGGCGGCGGTTTGCTAAACCGTTGTAGGGGCTAACACCTCTACCGGGGGTTCGAATCCCCCTCTCTCCGCCAGCCATCCTTCATCAAAAACCCCTTGAAATCGATCAGGCCGATCCCCTCAGCAGCCAGTCCCGTCGTTTCGCGGTCAGGGAGAGAGGATCCGCCGCGAGCGAATCGACGAGATGAGTTCTGTTCGTCGTGCCCGAAACTTGGTCTCGGGAAATGGCTAAAAAGTGCGCTCTATGCGCTCTAGGTTTCCTCCTGGGGGGATTTTTCTGCGTTCCTCTGAGCTCGTGATGCTGCTGAGGCCTTCCCAAGGGCCGGGGTTCTCCCCCGGATTTCCTGTGGGATTTGGTGGCTTCGGTGAACTTCATGCGCCTTTCTTCACGGAAAGGCGCACACGCGGTTCTCTCCAGTGCATCGTGGTAGGAAATCCGGGTCCGGGAAATGGCTAAAAGGTGCGTGGTATGCGTGATAAGCCCTCGGGGGGGGATTTTTCTGCGTTCCTCTGAGCTCGTGATGCTGCTGGGCCTTCTCAATGGCCGGGGTTCTCCCCCGGATTTCCTGTGGGATTTGGTGGCTTCGGTGAACTTCATGCGCCTTTCTTCACGGAAAGGCGCACACGCGGTTCTCTCCAGTGCATCGTGGTAGGAAATCCGGGTCCGGGAAATGGCTAAAAGGTGCGCACTATGCGCACTAAGTCCTCGGGTAGGCGGATTCTTCTGCATTCCTCTGGGCTTCTGACACTGCTGGGGCCTTCCTAAGGGCCGGGATTCTCGGGAAAAGGCTAAAAAGTGCGTGGTAAGCGTGATAAGCCGGCTCCTTCGAGGATTCTTTCGGTTCGGCGGTTTCTTCTTCCAACAGCTCTTCATACTCGTGATCAACGGCGGACCAGAGAGTGGGGGGGCGGCCGCGGCCGGCGGGGGCCACGGTACATTAGAGACGCACGGCGGCGACTCACCCTTGAGACACTTTCTTCAAGTGTCAGCGAGCTTACATATATAGATACAATTTGCCCACAAAAGTTTAGCCTTGTTGAAATAAAAATGCGACGCCGAGAATGGGCGGCAGCTTATGTGTTGCGACATGGGTGACAAACAAACCCGGTCACAAACGGGGCGCTACCGTGCTTGTTACATTATTACGTGCGTAAACGGTCCGTCTGTCACCAGGTTTTTGTCTGTCACCAGGTTTTTGTCTGTCACCAGGTTTTTGTCTCGCATTGGAAATGCCTGCGCGCTTTTGATTAATACCGACAAGCCCATCTCGCTCATCGCCGACGACGTTGGGTATCAGAACCTTGCCAATTTCAACCGTCAGTTCAAGTCACAGAAGAAGCGGACGCCAAGGCAGTTCCGCGCCGCCTTCGCTCGCTAAGGCTGTACACAGGTTCGACAGGAACCAACACTTCAGAGCGAAGTGTTCGGCGAAGCCTGCAAGCCCAGTAAGCCATGAGGAAACTCGCGGCCTTGCTTCGGGAAGTCCAGCAATTTGTGGTAGGCCCATGAAGGCGAGGAGGTAAGCGTCGGTCGGGGCCGGGGTTGTCCCCCGGATTTCCTGTGGAATTTGGCGGCTTCGGTGAACTTCATGCGCCTTTCTTCGCGGAAAGGCGCACACGCGGTTCTCTCCAGTGCATCGTGGCAGGAAATCCGGGTTCGGGAAATGGCTAAAAAGTGCGAACTAAGCGAACTAATTCGCCTGCTGCGGGGTTTCTTCGGGTTCGGCTTTCTCTAGCGTTCTACCTTTTCGCGCCGCTATCGAGAACTCTTCCTACAAAGACCATTAGTCGCAAACAGTAGGTGGTTCCAAAGCGAAAGTCTCACTTTGGGCACGTGGCCAGACATTCACGACAGGGAGATCACTGCGGTCGAGTCGGAGCCACGGCTGAAGGCTCGGAATTCCTGTCATGCGGCGCTATCTCCGGCACTGGAGTAAAATCGCCCAACATGCGCGACTGGCCCCGGAACATGTGATAATTGTCGAAAATAAAATCGTTCAACATCGTCGTATAGGGTCCCCAGGTGTTGAAGCCCTCATTCCATTCCCAGAGAGTAGGAACGGACCGCGCTTTCCAAATGGAAACGCTTCGTACAGGACAGATATAGGTCCTGCCCCCAATTTCCACGGGCCTATAGACGATCATGACGTCGGACCGATCCAGTGGTACGAAGCCTTGGAGGTCAGCCTGCATTGTTAATCGAAAGATCGCTCCGCTAGTAGGATCGATCGCAATCTCCCCTTGATACCCTGTCAGCTTTTCAAAACCGATCGTTCCGTCGCCGTCAGGAAGACAGCACCCGCCAGCCTGATACCGCGATTTCTGTGCCGGGACCACATACCGAAACACCGCGCTCCGCCCGTTGCCATCCTCGTTCTTCTCCCAGCGGCTCCAAGTTAAAGTGCCGGGAGCGGCAATCGCGTCCCTCACGGCACGGAGAAGCGGTCCAAACGTACCATAGGTGAACAGGTACCGATCTTCCTTTCCGCGTTGCTTCGCCTTTGCCTCCACAACCTCGTTGCCGTTGCGATAGAGCACAGTTACCCTAGAATGATCCACCGCGTGCAACGGCTCCGGGTCGACGTGCGTGCTTCCCTCGTCATACTGGGGATTTCCCTCGTAGCGAACCGACGTTCGCCTCGCATAGAAATCCGGCAGCCTAGGCATCGTCGAGTGCAGATACTGGGCGGCCAAAGAGATCATGTGCCGTTGCGCATTCTCGTCCGGCGGCATGTCCGCCGGAGTGTCCGCCGGCGGCGGATCTAGAAACGCCGATGCATCGGCCAAGGCCGTCAGCCCCTGCCGGGCTTTTTTGCCCTGTAATTCTGCCATCCACGACGCCAGCTTTACGTCGCTCACCTGTTCAGTCAGTTCTAGATTGGATAGTTGCCTCGCCACCTCACCATCGGATTGTCCGCGCGCCGACGATAACTCTTGCTGCAACTGTGCAACCGTGACGCGTCGAATTGACGGGTCTGGTTCATCTGAATAATACGGCTGGTCATAATACCCAGTATTGGTATGAGCGGTCAGCCCCGGCCTGCTCACTTCCAAATTAAGGTCGTGATATTCGTCCTTATTGGCTGCTCGGGCGGGGTTGAACGAGAGCGTGTAGAAGGTGTTCGCATGGCGAACGCAGGCGTCCATCTGTTTGACCAGGTCATCACCTTGCTCTATCACCTGCCCACCGCTTTCAACGGTAAGAACCTTCTTATACAAGTACATGGGCATGGCTTGACGTGCCGTTTTCACTCCGTTCAGATATTCCTTATAGAGGAGCGAGCGCGGATCGGATTCTCCTACTGAGAAATTGCAAATTGAAAGGCGGGCCTCACGAAGCAGCGTGGAAAACCAGCAAATCATATCGAAGAAATCCCGACCGCTTGTGTTTGGAGGATACGCGCCGCTTCCTATCCCGCACCCGGGCCCGATCCAAAGGAGCAACTTTCTGCCCGGCTTCCGCCGTTCGACTGTGGCAACGTATCCAAGCGCCTTCAACGCCGACATGTAGGAGAGTTCTCCAAACACGAGAGAGTCCACGGGCTCTCCTCGCAGATTCCTGCGCGGGGAATAATTCAGCAGGAATATTTCTCTGTTATGAACAAGGTCCTCGGCTAAGGTATTCCCGTCGCCAGACGGATGGGCAACCGTCCACAGGCCGTTTTCCGAGATCCCGAAGATCGATGTAGGTTCTGCCAGCTGGCCGCCGTTCTGCCGCAGGAACTTCTCAACTTCTACTTGCTCAAGCAATGCCAGCTCAGTCGGCATGTGAAGCGTATCGATGAGCAGAATGATCTCAACCGGAGGATCGGCCATGGTCGAGACTCCATCAAACCCTTGAAAGGAAAGTATTTTCTCAGCCTGTCCGTTGTCAAACAGCGTGAGTTCTCTGGCTCTGAGCCCGGAGACTGGTCTGCCCGTTTCATCGGTCACAAGGACATCAAGGTGGAGAAGGCCGTCCACCTCGCCAGGCGCAGTTGACGAGCGCTGGCTGTGTCCTTGGATTTGAGCCACGGGCGCAACAATCGCCTCTGAGATGGTGGGTTCCGGCTGAGCGATGGCCTGTTGCATGAAAGTAAGAGACAGCAAGTAAAGAACAAGCGACAAACGAAAGAATCGTGGCTTACCCGAACCCTCAACCTCGCTGCGCGTTGCCTCGGATTTCCTGCAGGAGGTATGCCGCATCCTCATATGGTCACCCTCGAAATTGTCCTCCAACTATTAGGCTCCGCCGTCCTAAAAGTCGCAAGAGGATACCCCATAGTGATTGCCGAGGAGAGCTCATCGAGCAGTAACGGGTAACCGTCGATTTCGCGAACCACTGACGCCGCTCCCTGGAAGTCGGCTTTTGGTAAATTGAGACACTTTCTTCAAGTGTCAGCGAGCTTACATATATAGATACAATTTACCCAGAAAAGTTTAGCCTTGTTGAAATAAAAACGCGACGCCGAGAATGGGCGGCAACTTATGTGTCGCGACATGGGTGACAAACAAACCCGGTCACAAACGGGCGCTACCGTGCTTGTTACATTATTACGTGCGTAAACGGTCCGTCTGTCACCAGGTTTACCTACCAGGTTTACCTTGGACGGAGAAAAGCCGGCCAACACTCCGCCGATCAGAGTGGAAAGCGAGCCTGGAAGCAAGTTCAACTATTCAGGTGGCGGCTATGTGGTCATGGAGCAGACTCTGCTGGACACGACCAAACAGCCGTTTCCCAAGCTGATGCATGATACGGTGCTGGGGCCGATCGGAATGACACACAGCACCTACGAGCAACCGCTGCCGGCCGATTTGCAGTCTGCGGCGGCTACGCCCTACCGCGACGACGGCACTCCCGTAGCCGGGGGCGCCCACACATATCCGGAGATGACCGCGGCGGGTCTGTGGACGACGCCATCCGACCTGGCCCGGTACTGCATCGAGGTAGAACGTTCTCTTGCGGGCAAGGCGAATCATGTGCTCTCAGAAGATCTCACCCGGCAGATGTTGACTCCCGGTAAAGGCAATCGGGGCCTCGGGCTGGGGATCGGCGGTTCCTCCGCCGATCCCTACTTCTCCCACGGCGGTGTGAACGAAGGCTTCGAAAGCCTGTTAGTCGCGTATGAACACCATGGCGATGGAGCCGTGGTGATGACCAATGCCCAGGGCGGAATTCGGCTTGCAGACCAGATCATGCGTAGCATCGGGACCGAATACGACTGGCCGGACTTCCATCCCGCAGTGCATGCAGAGATCAAGCTGCCGCATGAGACGCTGGCACGATATGTCGGTGCGTATCGAATGTCGCCAGGCGGGTACATGACGATCCGGTTGAGCGACGAACAGTTGATCAGCCGGCTAACCGGACAAGGAGATGTGCCGTTGTTCGCCGAGGCGGATGGAAAATTCTTTCCCAAGGTTGTGCCAGCGGAGCTGGACTTTGTCAAGGATTCGGATGGTAAGGTGACGGCCCTGGTCCTGCATCAGAACGGGCACGACGTCACCATGGATCGGCTGGAGGATGCCGAGGGTAAGCGCATTATTGACGAGGATGCAAAGCAGGCCGCCGCTACGGCAAAACGGTTCAAGGATCAACAGCCCGCACCCGGAAGTGAAGCCGCCATCCGCAGGAATATTGCGGAGTTGCAAGCCGGTGAGCCGAGGTACGACCTGATGAGCGCGGGGCTGGCTGAGGCAACGCGCGCGCAGCTTCCCGGCTTGAAGACCATGTTCGCCAACTTCGGCGCGGTGAAGTCGGTGACCTTCAAAGGAGTTGCCCAGGACGGGGTGGACACCTACACGGTGGACTTTGAACACGGTTCCACCGAGTGGCACATCATCATGTCGCCCGACGGCAAGATCGAAAGCCTGAACTTTCGTCCGAATTAGCGTAGCGCCGGGGAGTTTCGTGGAGTTTCGCTGCGACTGGCCCGGTTCCTTAAACCTGCAAGCTCTTCAGGTAAGGAACGCTTTGCGCCATCAGTGCAGGATCCTGCTCCAGTTCGACGAAGTAGTTTTGGATGCGAGCCTTCCTTGCCGTGGTGAAGATGCTGGTTACCTCAATGCCTTCGTTGTGCCACTCACCGAACATCCGCGCAAGTTCCGAATTTTCCGTTTCGTGGAAAGTGAACGCCTGGTCACCCTTTCATTTGGGAAGGGGCGATGGCATTACGCGAAGGCGTGAGCGCCATAACGATGATCGCGCCAAAAAGAAACGGAGACATCATCGACAGGCTCCGACCGATGCCCCAGGAATCTTTCATCACCCCGACAAAGAGGATGCCCAGGCTGCCCGCCAGCGTGCCGGCCAGATTGTAGAGACCATAGGCCGTGGCCCATCTGCCTGAGGGCATCACGTTGCTGAAGATGGGCATTGAGTTCACTTCCAACGTGCCTCTCGCCAGCGAATAGATGAGCAGGTTGAAGCTCATCTGTCCGACGCGGGTATGAAGCCGACTGCCAACATCGTGGGGGACATAAGGCTGAGTGCGATTACCTGAACCCAGATTCGGCCCTTCCCATTTGTTTTCGCCCAACGATCGGCCCATATTCCTCCAGCGACGGACTTTCGGTTGAAGCGATCGCCCAAATAACCTCCACCGGAAACAGAGGCCATAGGCCCACAGGAACACCGAACCAAGCATAGCCAGGGCTACGTTCGATAAATGCATTTCTTGATGAAGGAGTGGAAAAATGGCAAAGAGCGTCATGCGGTCCATATAGTTCAGGGACGTCACGATCCCGAGAAGCCCGACGACAGCCCATTTTCTATATCCGCCGACCGACATCGTCGCCTCAGCTTGACGACCCCGCTGAGCTTGGTCGCGCTGCAGCAGCCAGTATCTCAGAAAATACAAACCAGCCTATGCCAATAACGAGCGGCGCGCTTCGTTTACCTTGAGAGGTCAACGCCCTTGCACATTAGGTCTTCCCGATCCAGAAAAATCAACATTGCTGACACCAGGTCCTTGATATTGTCCGGTACACTCGCAACGCACTGCAGCGATCGCAGGCACGCCCTTACGGCCATCAGCTCGGCAGGATCTAACATCCCAGCGGGGCGCTCGACGTCAATCCTGTGCATCCGCTCTCTTGCGTGCTCCCAAACCCCAAAGACAGTGGCTGAAATATCTCGCTTCAGCTGTACCGCGCGTGCCTCCTGGGCTGCCTCCTCCGGGCTGGCGGCGTGAATCTCGATCTCCCATATCACCCGAAATTGCAAGGTCACTCCGAGGCGCAGCCGCTCAGGGATGAATACGTGAGCGGTGGGTCACGCGCTATGACTCGGAGGTGTGACACTATACGAAAGGCCTGCCGCATTACAAAGTGCGGTGCTTTAGCAGGCTGCGGAAAAACTCGCTTTCGGGGCCAGGAAAGACGTACCTCAGGGGCTAAACAGGCTGCGGAAAAAGTGCCGTTTTGAGGGGAAGGCTATCCCTCAGCGGCTAAAGCCGAATTCATTTCAAAGTAGTTATGGACGGCCTGATGCTCGCTGCGGCGAGGTAGGCCGTCCCCTTCAACAGAAATGAGTTTTTCCGCAGCCTGTAAAGCCCAACGTATTTTCAGTCGTTGATGGCCCGACTAAAGTCGTGCCCTGATACAAAACAATAGTTTTTCCGCGGCCTGCTAGGGTACTTACAGCGTCCAGCCTTCGTACGCATCTGCCAGCCGCGCAGGCGACGCTCTCACGAAGGTTACTGGCTTTGGTCTAACAGACCGGCGTTGCGCAGAATACGCCGCACCTTCTTGGGCGAAATTGACAGCCGGTCCGCAACCCGGGAAACTTTCTTCCCTTCTCTCGCCCAAACCTTAGGGATAACAATCTCGGCAAACTCTTCGGCGACCTGCTGAAAGGTTTTATCTCCTATCATTCCTTCCGACCACGCGCGAAGCGTCTCGTTAATGCCGGAAGCGCGTAAGATATGCGACTTTAACGTGATGAGCTCTTCCCAGAGATGATCCCGATCATCGGAACGCAGCAGCGCGGCCGCCTTGGACGCGCATTCCTTGGCCTCATCCCACTCCTGAAAGAAGTCGTTGGCGGCGGTTAATCCGCGCACGATATAGGCGCCCGCCAATAAACGACGGTTTTGCGTGTGCTTGGCCAGGGCAACGGCCTCTTCGGCATAGCGTTGGGCCGCATTCGCATAGACTGCCGTGTCTGCATCCTCGCCCAGTTGTTCATCCACTCGCGCATTCTCAGCAAAGGCTTCGAGAATGCGCGAGCGCGCCATCAGGATCTGATCATGCTTATCCTTCCCCAGCGTATATGCCTTCAACGCCTCAGCAAGCGCACGATCGATTTCTCCCATATCCAGATGCAACTGTCCAGCATTCACCAGCACAGAACCTGCTCCACCATGGTGCTCATGGAGACGGTAGATCTCACCGGCCCGGTCAAGTTGCGCCAGCGCATCGCGACATATGGATGCATAGCGCGCATGGTAGTTTGGGCGCTCTGTTCCCTTTGCGGGCGACTCCACGGTCGAGCGAGCGATGCTTGGATTCAATCCGTTTGCGCAAGTGCAGCGCCAGCAGGCGCTTTACATAGGCCGCATTGACCAGGGTTCGTGCCAAATTGCGATGGTTCGCGTCGCGGCGGGCATAGATGGCGATCGCACGCTCATAGTGCTCCAGGGCCAGGTTGTATTCACCCGTTCTGCGTATGATGCGGCCGCGTGCGGATTCGATATTGCCCAGCGATATGGCGTCGTCGGTATCCTTGAGCTTTTGCTCGGAATGGTTCAGCAGATCCAGAGCCTTCCTGGCATCTCCCTTTTGAAAGATGAGCCAGGCCTCCTGCACCGCAATGACGGCGGCCAGCTTCTCCGCTCGCATCGTTTCAGCCCGGTGGCGCGCTTCCACGACATGCTCGAAGGCTTTTGCGTACTCGCCTTTCTTACGATGGGCTCGTCCCTTCCAGAAATTTGCCAGGATGATCAGATTTTCATCCCCCAGTTCCCTTTCTGCCTTAAGCACGAACTCCAGCATCTCAATGGCGGCATCGGAGTCCTCCGTCATCAAGGCGCGAAAAGCCTCGGCCAGCCGCAGCTCCAGGTAGTCGCGGAAGGGCATCCTGGCTCGCATGGTGGGCGTGAACCGATCCAGCAGAGCTTCCACGCTCTTTCGATCGCGATGCCCAACATCCCACCACTGCGCGGCGCGCAGAGCAATCGCAGCGCCGCCGCGCTCGATGTCGGGGCTTGTCCAGTCGACGCCCGCGTGCTCCAGCAAACCGATGCCCTCACCGATGCGACGTTCTTTGAGGGCTTCGTCCAGCTGCTCCAGGAAGTGCAGAGACAGGATCATGGTCAGATTCTAGGCGAGTGATCCGAAACGGTCGAGCCTATTTTCAAGAATTGAGAGAACCGCAGGTCCCTCCACTACGCTCCCCCGGATTTCCTGTAGAACTTGGTGGCGTTGGCGAACTTCATGCGCCTTTCTCTACGGAAAGGCGCACACGCGGCCTTGTCCAGCGCTACGTGGCAGGAAATCCGGGTTCGCTTCGGTCGGGATGACAATTTAATTGCATGGAAAGCGAGTAATCAGTTCCTAGTTTTTCCCCTAGCTTTGACCCGGCGAGGCGAGGTTGGATCGGACGCTCGCCCGATTCGGACGGTCCTTCATTGCGCCAACATCGGCTTTTCCTTACCTTTAGTCCTAGCAGCCGTTCCCTCGTCTCGCTGATCTTTACCACGCCACAGTAATTGCGAAACTGCTCTAAGGAGACTTGCCTGATGATGCCTCTCGGCACCGAAGAAGCTCGGCTATCCACAGAAGAAAGCATCCTGTCCACGGAAGCAGTCGATTTCCTTTGTGCATTGCAGCGCCGCTTCTACTCATGTCGACAGGAGCTTTTAACGGAGCGCGAACATCGCCAGCGGGAATTTGACCTGGGTAATATCCCCGATCCTCTGCGTAAAGTGGGTCGCGGCGAAGAAATCGACCGGGCAACCAGGCCGCTTCGTTCGGATCTCGGGTTCGGGCAGGTGATGCTCGCCGGCCCACCGGAGCGCGAGGTTCTTTCACGAGGCTTAGGCTCAGGCGCTAGTTTGTTCATCGCGGACTTCGATGACTGCCTGTCCCCTACCTGGGCAAACTGCCTGGAAAGCCATGCCGGCTTACGCGCAGCGTATGACAGCACTTGCGCTGAAAGACCTGGCGGGAGAGGTCGCTACCGTCTCCGTTCGGCCGCGCAACTGGAGCCTCGAGGAAAAGCACTTCCTGGTGGACGGAAGACCGATTTCTGCCGCGCTCTTTGATTTCGGTTTATGTGTCTTTCATATCGCCGGCGCTTTGCCGGAGGGCTCGGTGGCCGCTCATTTCTCGCTCTCCAAACTTGAAAGCCACCAGGAAGCGCGCATGTGGGCCGAGATTTTTCGCTTCACGGAGCAGTATCTCAGCATTCCGAAGGGTTCCATTCGCGTGATGGTCACGATCGATACTGTTTCTGCCGCGTCCGAAATGGACGAGATCTTGTTTGAACTCCGGGAATACGCGACTGCCCTGGAGTGCTCCCCGCTAAGCTATCTTTCCAGCTTTGTCAAAAGCTTTCGTGTCCATCGCGAGTCTCTCCTGCCCCAGCGCAGCGACATCAACCTGAATCAGCCGTTCTTGCAGGCTTATCAGGAGTTGCTGGTTCACACCTGTCTGAAGCACGAGGTGCGTGCGATCAGCTCCAGTCTCCAACTGGTCCGGGATGACATGAAGAAAGCCAGACGGGAACAGGCGTCCCTGACGACATAAGACATGAGATCGAGCTGGGATTCGAAGGAATTTGTATCGCCGACGCCGACCTCATTCCTTTGGCGCTTTCGGCGTTCGAAGCAAGCGCAGAAAGAGACGTTCTTCGATTGGTTCAGCCGTGGGGCAATGTCATATAACCTCTCATGACTTGATCTCGCCCTCCTTTGGAAGAATCACCATGATAGCCCTAAAGGAAAACGTAGAGTCGGCGCTCGAGTATCTTGAGGCATGGCTCGCCGGCCATGGATCTGCACACTTGGCAAGCGGAATCAGGAACATGGCTTCGGCCGAGTTGTGCCGGGCTCAGCTGTGGCAATGGATTCGCCATTCTGCTCGTCTTAGCTGCGGGCGGCGGGTCAGCCGGTATGTGGTCGAATGCCTCATCCGCGACTCGCTCGCCAGTATAGAGCTCCGAATTGGAGAGGCGGAGTTTGCCGCTTCGAAGTTTTTCATGGCTGCGGAACTTCTTCTTAGCTCCTGCACCGACGATAGTGACTCTTCTCTTCCTATTCGCGCATACGCTCATCTCTGCTGATTTTCTTTCCTGCATGATTGCACTTCGTGCTGAGTGATGTGTCCGCCTGCGCTGATCAGGTTTACTCGCCTTCTGGACTGGGATTGTGGACAAATCGGACCAGCGCCCAGTTCGCACTCCCGCACTTGTACCCGATTCGGTTACATATTTTACTCACTACAGAAGCTTTGGTGATCAGCCAATGTCATGTTCAACGGAGAAAAACATGGATCTGAAAAAGGCGAGATCGCGTTACATTTACCGTTTTGGACAAGGGCAAGCCGAGGGCGATGGGTCGATGCGCGAGGAGCTTGGAGGCAAAGGAGCCGCTTTGGCCGAGATGACCAGACTAGGGCTCCCCGTGCCGCCGGGCTTCACCATTTCTACCAGCGCCTGCAGGTACTACCTGGAGCATGGCACGATACCAGAGTCGCTTGACGCAGAGCTGGAGAGCGCTCTCGGATGGCTTGAGCTTGAACAGGCGCAGCGGCTCGGAAGTGAGAAGGATCCACTGCTGCTAAGCGTCCGTTCCGGCGCACCCGTTTCCATGCCCGGAATGATGGACACGATACTCAACGTCGGCATCAATGACGCCAACATCGCCGGCCTGGCAGCCAAACACGATAATGTGGAGTTTGCTCTCGATTCGTATCGGCGACTCTTACAGATGTTTGGCTCGGTCGTTCTGCAGATACCGAAGCAGGAGTTTGAGCGCGCGGCGGAAGTTGCCTCGACTGACGCAAAGGAAGCGGACCATCCGGCGCACCATCACTTCTTTCCAGCAAGTCATCGAGCGAATTTCCGGAAGCCCATTTCCCATGGATCCGCGTGACCAATTGCGGCAGGCGGTGGAAGCCGTATTCCAGTCCTGGAATAACGAGCGAGCCCGGCACTACCGCCGCATCCACAAGACCGCGGAGAATTCCGGCACAGCGGTCACGGTGCAAGCGATGGTCTTTGGAAACTATGGGCTTAAATAGCGGTACCGGGGTCGGCTTCACTCGCAATCCTTCGACCGGGGAGAATGAGATGTTTGCTGAATTCCTGCCCAATGCTCAGGGTGAGGACATTGTGGCTGGGATTCGCACGCCCATGCCCATCGCCGAACTGGAGCGGACGATGCCCGAGGTTTATCAGAAGCTCCGAGTCGGTAACGCGTAAGCTCGAAGCGCACTACCGTGATGTACAGGATTTTGAGTTCACGGTACAAAGTGGACAACTATTCCTGTTACAGACCAGATCCGCAAAGCGAAGCGCATTGGCGAAGCTTCGCACCGCGGTCGAGATGGCGGAGGAAGACTTGATTTCGCGAACGGAAGCGCTTCTGCGTGTCAGCCCGGCTGATATTGAGGAAGTCCTATCGCAGCAGCTGGACCTGAGCAGTCGCCGACTTGCAGCCAATCGCCAAAGGCCTGGCTGCATCTCCCGGGTCGGCCGTGGGGCAGTTAGCCTTGACCGCCGACCGTGCGGTCGAGATGGCAGGCAAACACAAACAATCTGCCGGTTATTCTGGTGCGGCAGGAAACGACCGCCGACGATATCCAGGGCATGGACGCTGCGGTTGGCTTTCTTACCGCGCATGGTGGTGCGACCAGTCATGCTGCGGTTGTAGCCCGGGGCATGGGCAAATGCTGCATCACAGGCGCCGGCGGGATCCTGGCCGATGAGACTGCGGGGGTTCTGACAATAGGCGGACATACCCTCAGCGAGGGCGACTGGCTTTCGCTCGATGGCTCGACAGGACGCGTATTCCTGGGACAGCTGCCGGCTGCGCGCGAGCCAGGCCTTCGACAATCCGTATCTGGCAAAATTGCTCTCCTGGGCGCGGGAATGCAGTGTCACCCGTGTGCGGGCCAATGCGGACACCCCTCAGGATGCAGAACGCGCCCGCGACGCCGGCGCAGTGGGCATTGGCCTGTGCCGCACGGAGCATATGTTCTTCGCCAAGGATCGGCTTCCTCAGGTGCGTTCCATGATTCTTGCCTCGACTTTAGCGGACCGGGAGCGCGCTCTCGCAGCTCTCCTTCCCATGCAGCAGGCAGACTTCGAAGAGCTGTTCCGTGCCATGGCTGGTCTCCCCGTCACCATCAGGCTGATTGACCCGCCGCTGCACGAATTCTTACCCAACGAGCTGGCTGCCAGGGACGAGTTGGATCGGGCGCGGACGCATGATCCGCAGAGTGTACCCCGGCTGCAGGAGGTCCTGGCGAGGGTGCAACAGTTGAGCGAGTCCAACCCCATGATGGGGCTGCGTGGATGCCGTCTGGGAATCATCCATCCGGAGATTCTTGTCATGCAGATCAAGGCGATTCTCCAGGCCGCGCTGCGGGTGAAGGCGGAAGGCATGGTGGTTTTGCCGGAGATCATGGTCCCACTCATTGCCTGTGTCGAGGAAGTTCGTCACCTGCGTAAGCTCATCGAGAACACGGCTGCGGTTGTCTTCCGCCGGGAAGGCCGCCGGATCACCTATCGCGTAGGAACCATGATTGAGTTACCACGCGCGGCGGTGTGCGCCGGCGAGATCGCGCAGGAAGTGGACTTTATCTCATTCGGCACCAATGACCTGACCCAGATGACCTTCGGCTTCTCGCGCGACGACTCTCATAAATACCTGGATCCTTATCTGGAGCTTGGGATTCTCAAGCAGAATCCGTTCCTTACCATCGACCGCGAGGGCGTTGGCTCATTGCTCCAGATGGCAATCTTCAAAGCGACAACCGCCAACCCGAAGATCAAACTTGGCGTATGTGGCGAACATGGCGGCGATCCGGCATCCATCGCCTTCTTTGAGGAGATCGGTATAGACTACGTCTCCTGTTCCCCGGCCAGAATCCCGATCGCTCAACTCAGCGCGGCACACACATCTCTTGCTCGAGGGACAACAGAAACAATGCGGTCTGTGCAGCGGGCCTCATAATGACACATCGGTTTAGTGCCGCGCCTACGGCGCTCGGATCAGCTTCGGGATCGATTCCCAGCCCTTCCGGGCTGGGCTGACGTTTGGCGATCGGCCCTCCCCCGGATTTCCTGTGGAACTTGGTGGCTTCGGTGAACTTCATGCGCCTTTCTTCATGGAAAGGCGCGCACGCGGTTCTCTCCAGCACAGCGTGGCAGGAAATCCGGGTCCGGGCCTTGCATCCATGGCAATCTTCGCCGTGTCGTTTCTCCCTCAACTTGCCGCAGGCAAGTTAGGCGCTCATAGCTCAGCAGCGAAGCAGACCACATCGGCGTAAATTCTGTAACACTTTGACCGGTCTCCACACTATTTATGCATGGGTTAGTAGCTACGGTTACCAGGAACCGACGAGGATCGGCCTACTAGACGAAAACAACAAGTCGTCTCGCACTGGTCACGAAAGAAGGGCGATGGCCAACCAGCCATCGCCCTTCTTGTTAGGGCTCGTGAGGTAGGGTCATGACCGGATTTTCGGAGAAGAAGTTGATCGGGCGGATCATGAACTCATGCCATAAGGTCGGCATCACTGGCCAATCCTCAATGCGCACTACATGGTGGAAGCCCAGCGTGTACCAGGCCACGATATCGGTATTCTCAATGGGCCGGTCGGCCTTGGTCCAGGCCGGCAGGCCTTCCCCACCCTTGCTGTTGGTTACATAAACGCCGGCGGCGTAGCGTTCATCCGGCTTGTACGGGGTAACCCAAAGCTGATGCTCTGCGAACGCGCCAACCTTCAAAGACGGGTCATCAGGGGAAAGAAAATCAACTGCCGTCGCCTCCGGCATGATCTCAAAACCCGTGGGATAACCCAGCGGTCCGCGCTCCGTGCTGCTGACAAAGTGCCACATAGCCGGCTTACGTGGATCGATATCCATGATGGCCTGGCTCTCGGTTTTCGCAGGCGTCGATGCGACGCCCCAGATACTGGTGCGGGTACGGGCGCTAATCTTTTCCGGGACCAATCGATCCACCATAAACGTGTTGTTTTGGCCATCGACATCCATGTCCAGCCGGAAGCAGAGATAGTGGTCGTGGTATACCCCCACGGTGTTGGGGGCGACCAAAGTTCCATGTTCCGGAGTGGGCTTGCCGTCGGTCATGGTTGGCTCGGGGGCGACCACATCTTTGCTGCCCTTCACCTCCACTATCCCGGTGGCGCCGACGCGCACGCGGATGGTCCCATCCTGCTGAAAGATCCAGTCCATCATGTAGTCGTAGTTGCCGATCGCCGCTGCGGTGCGCAGCACCAGCTCACGGCTCGGGCGGCCGGCCAGGATGTTGTTTTCGTTGTGCCGCCATGCCGGGTCGCCAATAGCCCGCTCAAACAGGCATGCCTCTTTCTGCCGGAACAGGGGGGTTCCGGTGTCCGTGGTCGATAGCCCGGAGATGAAGTGCGCGTTGGCGGGGCAATCGTCGGTATCGATCTCGCGCAGCAGGCCGTCACGGGTAAACTCCCCCGCATCCAGAAACGAACGTGAATTCCATCCTTCGTCTGTATCCATGTAGGGCACGTACATCTCGGAGAAAGATCCTTCGTAGAGGATGGAGCGCAGCCGCGAACCATCCTGATAGCTGACCAGGTTCAACACCGGGCCCACTCGCGAATCCAGCCTGAGGCGGAAGTGCCAGTTCTGCCAGATGATTTCGCCTTTATCGATTTTGAAGGAGGGGCCCAGCGGCTGGCTCACCACGTACGGCTTTGTGCCCTCGCGGGGTATCTCCGGCGCCTCTTCAAAATCGCCAACGTACTTCGCGGTGGGAATAACGCCCGTATCGATGACCTGAAGAATCTTCTTCCCCGTGATATCCACCACCACCCACAGGCCTTCGATGTTGCGGCCCCAGGTGTGGTACTGGCCGTCAGCATCGGTGCAACCACCGTAGCCGATGCGCATGTGCTCCTGCTCGGGAAAGACCCTCAAGGCCAGAGGGCCGTTGCCGCAGTGGATGGTGGTCATGTCGGTCAAGCCGCGCTTCTTGAAGGCAGCCTGCACCCGCGGGTCGCTCTTGATCAGGTCGCTGAAGGCGTGCAATTCCGTGGTGGTGAATGGAGCCTGCACGCCGGGGATCACGTTCCACGACTCCAGCTTTCCCGCGGTGATATCTACCCGGGCTTCGATCGTCTGGCCCTTGTCCTCCAGTATCACGTCGGCTTCGCGTTCGATGGGATCGCCCGGCTTCCAGCCCAGCACCGTGCTTTTGAGCGGCTCGTGCAGCAGCAGCGTGGAGACACCCGTATCCGGCGTCATGTGACCGCTCTTTTGCAGAATGTCGTGCACCGCCCAGTACTCTGAGCTGGTAAGCCCGTCCAGGGGGTGCTGCGGCGCCGGCGATTGCGCGTAAAGGAGGGCAGCGTACAGTGCCGGTAAGCAAACGACAAGGCGGGAGATACGGATTTGCATCCTGGGGGCTCCTCGAAAGGCATTCAGCGGTGGTGAGATTGTAATGTGCCAGGAAAAGTTGGGGATGCGAATAAGTACGAAAATCCAGTCGCGGGTCAAGCACCGCGGACCTGCAGATCCCTCGGCTTCGCTCCTAATGACACGGAGCGGTTTAGTGCCGCGCCCACGGCGCTCGGATCATCTTCGATCGATTTCCCAGCCCTTCCGGGCTGGGCTGACGTTTGGCGGCCGGCCCTCCGGGCCTTGCATCCATGGCGATTTTTGCCGTGTCATTTCTCCCTCAACTTGCCGCAGGCAAGTTGAGATGCTCGGGATGACAAAGGGGAGCGTGGCGCTTCCATCAGCAGCAGTTGCTAGATGAGCTTAACCGCAGGTCCCTCCACTACGCTGCGCTCCGGTCGGGATGACAAATTATTTGAAAGATCGAAAGTTCTTTAGGACACACCCCACCTGCAACAGAATTGTCATCCCGACCGGAGCGTACCCGGATTTCCTGCCACCCGGCCCTAGACGGAGCAGCGTGTGCGCCTTTCCGTAAAGAAAGGCGCATAAAGTTCGCCGGAGCCACCAACCTCCGCAGGAAATCCGGGGTAGCGTAGTGGAGGGACCTGCGGTTTCCCGCTCAATGACAGCAATTTTTGGCCGGGGGCGGAGGCACATCCATGGCCGGACTGCGCTCGAAAAATCCATCCGGTTTGAACTGGAATCCAATCATCGCCGCGGGCATTACCGGCCAATCTTCCATGCGCGGGCACATGGTTGTGGGCAAAAACGTACCAAAGCGAGAGCTCGGCATCCTCCACCTTCCGATTAGCCTTGGTCCAGAGCGGAAGCCCGTCTCCGGTGGGGTGCTGATTGGGATATTCGCCTGCTGCATAGCGCTCCTGCGGGCTGTACGGTGTGACCCAAAGATGATTGGCGATGAATCCTGCCCGCCGCATCACTGCGGCATCGGGTTGCACCATGGGTGCGCAGTTTTCCCCTGGAACCAGGCGATATCCCACAGGCCGCCCCAGCCGATTCTTCTTGCTCGGGTTGATCACGCGCCAGAAACGCGCGGAGGACGAATTCGCCTTCCGCTGCGCTTCCTTCTCTGTCGCCAGCAGCGTCTCCTGGGCGACAAAAGCATTGCCGTGAGGATTTTCCGGGCCAGTGGGAATGCCCAGCGTGTTCACCTCGTATACGGAATTGTTATTTCCGTCCACGGTCGTGACCAGCCGAGCCGCAAAGATGTGCTGGTGAAGTGGCGCATTCAACTGCGGAGCTATTTCCACGCCATATTTCGGAACCTCACCGGCGCCAGCGACGTGGTGTTCATGATCCCGGTCAGCTTGATCTCGCACTGGATCGATCCGTCCTGGTAAAAATACCAATAGAATCCGTACTCGTAGTTCCCCACCGTAGCGATAAACGAAATGGACAGCCGCCGCGATCTTCTCACTTCCGACTGGCCGGTGCGCCAATCCGTGTGCTTCCAAAGAATGCCGTAGTCTTCCTCATGCAGACACACCGCGTTCTTCAGCGGCGTAACTCTGCCGTGGCTATCCACCAGGGGAAAATCGAAGTAGTGAATCACGCCCAGACAATCGCAGCCCAGGGCGAGCGAGTTGGCCAGCATCCCCAGGCCGTATTCGCCGATATCAAACGCGTTCTTGCGATAGTACTGCTCGCGCGGATCGCCATAAGGAACCACCATCTCGCAGATCGATGCGCGATACAGGATGGGCCGCTCCACGCCATCGTCGTTGTAGCTGATGGTGTGCAGCACCAAGCCTTCGCGAGCCGTGAAACCTACCCGGAACTTCCATTTCTGCCAACTGACCTGGTTGCCCTCCACGGTGAAACTGGGGCCTTCCGGCTGGATGATCTCTACCGGCTTGAGATCGGTCCGCATGTTAGGAATGTATTCGCGCGCCCAGTTGCTGCTCTCCGGCGGCAGCGGGTTGATGGGATATTCCTCAATGCGGATAACCTCCATTTTGTAGAGATCCATCACCACCACCATGCTGTCGATCGGCCGGGCGTAGCCATTGTCACTGGTCTCCGACCGGACGAAGCACAGCGCCCGCATTCGCCGCAGCCCTGTATCTTCGGGCAATTCGGTGCCGTACATTCCGGCAGACCAGGGGTCCACCATCACCAGGTCAACCTCGGTCACTCCGCGCTTGGCCAGCGCCGCCTGAAAAACAGGCGAACGCCGCACCGCCTGCTCGCACTCAGCGAACTCGTCCAGCATGATCGAAGGCTGGATCCCGTTGGGCAGCCTGTTAGCTGAGGCCACCAAGTGGCGCAGAAGGTCGACCACCACTTCGTAGGCAGCCTGGTCCGCTCGATCCACCAACACCGCAAGCGCTTTCCGCTCCAGCTGATCGCCGGGACGTAGTGCTTCGACCGCATGCTTTTCCGGCTCGATCAGGCTGATGGATGCGATGCGAACACCCTCGCCAAGACGACCGCCCTCGCCGAGAATTTGCACGGCCTGGCCAAGTTCCGCGCCGGTTAGCGGATCCAACGGATGGCCAGCGGAAGGGGTCGTTCCATTCGGCGAAAAGGGCGGTTGGGTGACGCCGGTTGCGTGTGCCATGTTCATCCTCAAAATACGGATTTATTGGATATGATTGCGTTGAGTATAAACTGCTGGCTAAGATAAGCTCGCTCTTCTCAATTACCGGATTTTTCCTGGCGGCTTGTTCACTGGCGCAAAGCCCGCACACTACCTGGCGCAACTACGGCGGCGCTCCAGACGCATCGCAGTATTCTGCGCTTAGTCAGATCAACCGTTCCAACGTGAGCCGGCTGCGGGTTGCGTGGAAATATGACACCGCCGACGGGAACAAATATCTATTCAACCCGATTGTGGTCGACGGCGTGATGTATGTTCTGGCGAAACACAATTCCATCGTGGCGCTCGATGCCGCCACTGGACGCGAGTTGTGGATACACCCGACAGATCCGCAGTCCAGACTGATCACCAACCGCGGCATTAACTACTGGGAAAGCGCAGATCGATCGGATCGGCGTTTGCTATTCGCCGCCAACAACTACTTACAGGAAATCGATGCGCGGACAGGTAAGTCGATTTCTCAATTTGGCGCCAATGGCCTGGTGGATCTGCGGGCCGGCCTGGGACGCGATCCCACAAGCCTGAGGCTGGTGCAGTCCGGAACACCCGGCCGCGTTTTTGGAAACCTGATCATCCTGGGCTCGGCAACCAACGAGGAGTATGAATCGGGCCCCGGCGACATTCGGGCCTACGACGTGCTTACCGGGCAGTTGGTCTGGACGTTCCATGTCATTCCCCATCCTGGGGAGCCTGGATACGAGACTTGGCCCAAAGACGCATGGAAGACGGTTGGAGGCGCCAACGCCTGGAGCGGTTTGTCGCTGGATGAGAAGCGCGGCATCGTGTACGTGCCGACCGCCAGCCCAAAATATAACTTTTACGGAGCCAATCGATCGGGCGCAAACCTCTATGGCGATTGCCTGCTCGCCATCGATGCCCGGACGGGAAAGCTTATCTGGCATTTCCAGATGGTGCACCACGATATCTGGGATTACGACAATTCCACCGCGCCGCAGCTATTAACCGTCCGCCACAACGGCAAGATGATCGACGTGGTTGCGGAAGCCGGCAAAGAGGGCTTTGTGTGGGTCTTCAACCGCGAAACGGGAGAGCCTCTGTGGCCGATTGAAGAGCGCCCGGTGCCGCGTTCCGACATGCCAGGGGAAGAAACCTGGCCCACACAGCCTTTTCCTACCAAGCCCCCTCCGTTCGCCCGCCAGAGCTTCACCGCAAAAGACCTGAGCCCCTTTATGCCATCCGAAGAGAAGGAGCAATTTCGCAAAGAGATGGAAGGGGCGCGCAACCAGGGGCTGTTCACCCCGCCGAGCACACAGAATACCGTGGAGATGCCAGGAAATAACGGCGGCGCGAACTTTGGCGGCGTGGCTGCGGATCCCACACACGGATTTCTATATGTGGTCTCCAAGGACCTCCCCGCCATGCTCAAACTGGAGTTGGATCAAGCGGAGGAGGCCTCGACAGACGGTCCTCCCGAGCAGCGCGGCCGCGCCGTCTTTGCGGCAAATTGCCGGTTGTGCCACGGGACTGAGCTGAAAGGACAACCGCCCGCCGTTCCCTCGTTGGTCGATATAGGATCGCGACTCACCGCGAAAGAGATCCGCTCGATCGTGACCCAGGGAAACGGCCTTATGCCGGCATTTTCAACGCTCTCCGATGCGTCTCTGGATGGGCTGCTGGCCTATCTCGCAAACCCCGGCGCTGTGGGGCCGGAGACCAAGAGCACCACTGCAGCCGCCGCGAATAGCCGCTATAAAAGCGGTTTTGGCTTCATGTTTACGAGTAGCGGGCTGCCTGCCATCACTCCTCCCTGGACATCGCTGACAGCCTACGATCTGAACTCAGGAGCCATTCGGTGGCAGATCCCTCTTGGCGAGGTTCCTGAGTTGGCGGCTCAGGGTTTCCACGACACGGGTTCACACTTTCCTAAAACCGGTCCGGTGGCAACCGCCGGAGGTTTGATTTTCACCGGCACGCGCGATCGCAAGGTGCGCGCAATCGACTCGCAAACGGGCAAGGTGATTTGGGAGACTACGCTCGCCGCGGCGCTGGAAGGAATGCCGGCTGTGTATGAAGTGGATGGGCGCGAGTATATTGTCTTCTGCGCGGCAGCGCAGGCCACCACCCGCACTCACGATTTGCCAGGGCATCCGGCGTTGAAGGCCCCAATCCCAGGCGCCTACGTTGCGTTTGCCTTGCCGTGAGGCAAAGTCGTCGGGAACCGCTCCGTGCCAACGAACCTGAAGCGGAACAGCAGGTCCCTCCACTACGCTACGCTCCGGTCGGGATGACAATTTTGTTTGAAATCGATAGTTCTTCACGATAGGTCCCATGTTGCAACAAAATTGTCATCCCGGCCGGAGCGTAGCGTAGTGGAGGGACCTGCGGTTCCGCTCAACTAGGCACCCATTGACCTGTGGCCGGGAGAAAGCAAAAGCTAACTGAGAGCGACGCAGTTTGGGCTGTATCGCGGCAGCCCGACCTGATCCACCACTTCTTTGAACTCGGAGTGGTGGCGAAGCGAATCGAAGCGCGGATCGTGCATCAAGGTGAAGACCTTCATGTTTCGCTCGTTGCAGGCACGATGCAGCCAGAAACCCATCTGCTTCGATTCCCCAAGTGCGGCATGGGTCGCGGCAATGTCATAGGAGGGCATGCATTTGCGATTGGCAGAGCTTTTCAGGCCGTGCAGTATCTGCCGGGCAGCAGTTTTGTCGCCCGCCTTGGCGTGGGTATGAGCCTTCATGGCGAGCACGCAATTACTGCCCCCGGCAAGCTTGATGGTGTTCTCAAACTCGCGCACCGCTTCCTTGTAGTCCCCCTTCTGCTCCAATGCCTGCGCCAGGTACATGTGGGTCCACACAAAATATGGATCTAACTCGAGAGCGCTCTTGTAGTGCTTGATAGCATCATCGAAACGATGCGCCAGATGGGATGTGACGCCCGCCCAGACCAGGGTGATCAAGGAAACGGGATCGATCTCAAGCGCATGCATGATGGCGATATGTGCAGCTTCGTGCTGCCCCTTGGCGGCTAAGAGATTGGCATACCAGTGATAGCTGAGCGCGTAGCCCGGATTACATTCAATCGCTCGCCGGTACTCCAGATCCGCACCGTGCCAGTCGCGATCGAAGTGAAATTGGATATCGGCCAGCGAAGCGTGAGCCTCTGCCCGATCAGGATCGAGCTCGATCGCCTTAAGCGCCACCCGCCGCGCCGCCGGCATGGCCTGCGCAGGAGGCACAATCTCATAAAACGAGAGCAGCGTCAGGGAATCCGCAAGCCCGGAGTAGGGCAAGGCGAAATCAGGATCTTCCCGGATCGCGGCTTCGAAACATCGGATGGCCTTGCGCATCCCTTCTTCGTTTCGTTGCTTTAAGAAGTACCGGCCCTTGAGGTATGCTTCCCGGGCGCCGCGCTTCTCGGCGCGCCGGGTGACGCGATCCGATGCCGGCGACGAAATGACCTTCAGCCAAACGCACAACACGATCTGGTCCGCCAGATAGCCAGGCATGGCGTCGCTATCGCTGCGGCGATATTGATACACCTGCGACCAAACTACAGCCTTGCTCTCTACCAGCAAAAGCTCCGCATTCACGCGCAGACCGCCGCTGTGATCCTGAATGCCCCACTTCAATAAGTAGTCGGCCTGCGAATGCTGCCCTGGCTGTGCCACAGCAACGTGCAACTGCGCCGGATTCAGTTGACCCAGAACGGCAATGGTCTTAGCGGCTATTTCATCGCAAAGGGTCTGCTCTCCGGGCGTCTGGTTATGCAGCGGTTCCACACAAATAGTGATGCGGCCCGGCGCAGGCCGCTCAGACGGATTCGCCGGCTTCAGGTCCCAGCCGCCCCTGAGCGAAACCTGTTCATTCCAAGCGTCCAGTTCCGAGCGGAAGGCGAAGACACTTCCCAGTTGCCGGTGAAAGTGGCGATGGACGGGAAGACCTTCCCGTTTTTCCCATAGTTGAACGGTGCGAACCTCTCGCCGAAAGTAGTTCGCGATTTCCTTCCAGGAATCCAAACGGCCACGATCGGTCCTCAAGCCAGTGGATTGAGGCATATTCGAGGATGTCGACACCAACTCTTTATTCATAAAGGTCAGCGGAATCTCAATTGAACGAAAAAGCCGAAGCTTTTGGAGGCGGCGGTGCAACACGCCAGGCCGAACAGCCTACAGCCGCCCGAGGAATCGTTAGGGCAGATCGCTACATGCCATAGAGCTGTTACGGGGAGATTACACTCGCTTGAGCTTTCGTACAAGAACTTTCATTACAAAGTCCCCCCTGCGGCCAAACCGGTTTTTTGATTCTGCCGCCGAATCGAAATCCGCCCGCAATTACAGCGCATCACTGTGGTCTGTTGAGCATCGCCCCCGCATGCACAATGTTTCGTACTATTTCGCTTGTTGGGTATGCAAAAACTTGTTTTTCTATATGGGCTTCGCGATCAGAAAAGGACCGACGTGCCTCAGGAACAGCGTTCAGAGCAGTCGCCGCTACCGGCTTCGTTTGATTACACCGACAGCCATGACTTCATGGAAAGAGTCCGTGCCGGGATGCCTCCCCTGATCATTTGCGTCGCTTGCAACGGCGGCATCCAGGGTAAGGAAGCCAACGAGGTTATCCCCGAAACCGCCGACGAAATTGCCGAATCCGTCGGAGCCGCCTATGACGCCGGTGCGGCCATGGTTCACATCCATGCCCGCGACCCCGAAGATCTTACCCGGGGCGCACGCAACGCGGATCCCTGGCGGGAAGTCCTGGGCAAAGTGCGGCAGCGGTGCCCCGAGATCATCATCAACGCAACCACCGGAGGCGGTCCCGGGATGACCATGGAGGAGCGCGCCTCCTCACTCCAGGCCGGGCCCGAAGTCGCGTCGCTAAACCTTGCCCCGGATATGAGCCGCTTCCGCTTAAAGGAACGCCGCGCACCGTTGCCCAACCCGCGGCCGGCTCTGGACATCGATGAATGCATATCTTTTACCTACGGTCAGATCCAGCAGTTCGCTGAGATGATGAAGCTGCACAAAGTAAAACCCGAGCTGGAGATGTACCATCCCGGCTGTGCATGGGTGGTCCAATACCTGATCGACAACGGTTTAGTGCAGAGGCCCTATTGGATTCAGACCGTGATGGGGTATCAAACCGGCAGCTATCCGACGGTCGGGAACGTTCTGCATCTGCTGAAGGATTTTCCTGAGGATGCGCTGTGGTTGTGCTCAGCCATCGGTCCATTTCAGCTCCCGCTGACCACGCTCGCCACCCTGATGGGCGGCCATGTGCGGGTTGGCCTGGAAGATAATGTCTACTACGCTCGCGGGCAGAAAGCCATAAGCAATGCGCAGCTGGTTCAGCGCACGGTGCGCATTGCACATGAGCTTAACCGGGCGGTGGCCACGCCCGCGCAGGCGCGCTCCATCCTGGGCCTCTGCTGCAAGCCCAGCCAGTATTCTTAGAGCGGTATGCCGAAGCTCGCACTCCATGACTTTTCAATCTATTACGAGAGTTATGGATCCGGGCAACCCATCGTCTTTATACCCGGCGCACTCGGCGCCGGAAGGACGGACTTCGAACACCAGCTCCCATGGTTTAGTCAGACCCACCAGGTCATTGCTCTCGATCCCAGAGGTTACGGAGAATCACGGCCGCCGGAGCGCGACTACCCTCTCGATTTCTATCAGCGGGATGCTGCGGATGTTCTCGCCTTGATGACGGCGCTGGGCCACTACGAGTTCACCGTCTTTGGTTGGAGCGATGGAGCTAATATCGGCACCATCATGGCCGCGACCTCTCCCCAGCGAGTTCAACGACTCGTGGTATGGGGCGGAAATTCGTACCTCAGCGCGGAAGAGATCGCCGCCTTCCAGGCCATGCGTTCCATCTCGTCATGGTCGCCACGGGAGGCGGATGCGATGCGCCAAACCTACGGTGCATCGCTCGACGCTTTGTGGGAGCGCTACGTCGTGGGATTGGAGAGCCTCTATGCGGCCGGGGGTGACCTCTATCGCTCTCAGCTCAGCCAGGTCAAGTGTCCCACATTGATACTGCACGGGGAGAAGGACCCGCTCGTCCCATCGTTCCATCCAAGAATCATTGCTGAGGGCATTCGCGGATCGTCGCTGCATGTCTTCCCTGAAGGCAGGCACAAAATCCACGCTAAGTATGCGGCCGAGTTCAATCAGCTGACCTCAGCCTTCCTGCAAGAGCAGTAGATATTCCCTGCAAATTCCCATATCGTAGTCGCTTGAGCCTCTCAAACGACAGCATCGAAGTACAGGAGCGCGGAGCCCCGCCACCTGAACCGCAGCCTCGGTCTCTTTGACTCGACGATGATTGTCGCCGGCTCGATGATCGGCTCGGGAATTTTCATCGTTGCCGCCGATATGGCCCGGGAGCTCGGCAGCGCCGGCTGGATGATGGTGGCCTGGGTAATCGCCGGCGTGCTCACCCTGACCGCCGCTCTCTCCTATGGGGAGCTGGCAGCCATGATGCCGCGCGCCGGCGGCCAGTATGTCTACCTGCGTGAGGCCTATTCCCCGCTCTGGGGGTTTCTCTATGGCTGGACGCTCTTTCTGGTCATCCAGACCGGCACGGCTGCTGCTGTGTCGATCGGCTTCGCGCGCTACATCGGGGTGCTTTGGCCGCGCATTGCGGAGGACAACTACTTCATCCCGCCGATCCATATCCTGCCCACCTACGCGGTTTCCCTTTCCACCGCGCAGGTGGTCGCGCTCTCGATCATCGCCTTCCTTACGTGGACCAACACACGGGGCCTCAAATACGGCAAGGGTGTGCAGAACGTCTTTACCACCATGAAGATCGGCTCGCTGCTGGCCGTGATTGCCATTGGATTACTCATTGGCTGGAAGGCTTCTGTGGTCAAAGCGAATTTCGGCGATGCGTGGACGCCGCGCGGCTTCAGCTTGAGCGGGAACACTCCTTCCCCGCTCAGTGCTTTCGGCATGCTGGTTGCCCTTTGTATCGCGCAGATAGGCTCTCTCTTCGCGGCTGATGCGTGGAACAACATCACCTTTAGCGCCGGAGAGGTCAGGAACCCGGCCCGGAATGTTCCCTTGTCCCTGGCGCTCGGCACCTTCATCGTGATCGGCCTTTACCTGGCGGCTAACTTCGCGTACATGGTTGTTTTGCCGTTCAGCGCCATACAGGGCGCGCCCTCGGATCGCGTGGCCGCGACCATGATGGAAGCCATCTTTCCCAAGGCCGGCGCGGCCTTGATCGCGGTTGCCATTGTGATTTCGGCCTTTGGCTGTTTGAACTCTTTAATCCTCACCGGGGCTCGAGCTTACTACGCGATGGCGCTCGACGGAGTGTTTTTCAAGAAAGCCGCCACTCTGAATCGAGCGAATGTGCCCAGCTCGGCCTTGGTCATGCAGGGCGTTTGGGCAGCCATCCTGGTATTGATCCGAACCTACCAGCCTGCGACTGGAGCTTACGGAAATCTCTACAGCAATCTGCTGGATTACGTTATCTCCGCCGCACTCATCTTCTACATTCTCACCATCGCGGGGGTATTTCGCCTGCGCAAGAGTCGTCCCGATGCGGAGCGGCCTTACCGTGCTTTCGGGTACCCGCTGGTTCCCGCGCTCTACATTGTTTGCGCGAGTGTAATTCTGGTGGTTCTGTTTGCCTACCGGCCGGCAACAACCTTTCCCGGGGTCTTGATCGTTTTGATCGGCGTGCCTGTGTACTTCCTCTTTCGCTTTCGTCTGCAGCGCGACCGCGCACACGCCAGCAAGCTTGAGTAGGTGAAAGAGAAAAACCGCAGGTCCCTCCACTACGCTACGCTCCGGTCGGGATGACAATTTTGTTTGGCAGGAAGAACATGTGCCTTGCAATTGAATTGTCATCCCGACCGGAGCGTAGCGCAGTGGAGGGACCTGCGGTTCTCCCTTTGTACTAGCCGCGGCTACTGCTTTTCAAACACAACTAGCTCGGTGAATGGTTTGCCGTCCTTGTCTGTGCCTGACATGTGAAACGTCTGAGTTTTGCCATCCTTGGAAAGAGTGGCGTAGCTCTTGGCGGTCCTCCCGTTATAGTTCCAGACTTGGGTCGTCTTCCACGGATCCACCCTGGTCGCAATGACCGTTACATTATCTCCACGGCCTGCGACAGGCACCGCCTTCCCCTGCACAGGCTTGTAAGACCAGCTGCTCTGCTTGCCGGTTGAGCTGGTCTCCTGCACCGTGATGGTGAAATCCGGATCGATCGTGACCTGGTCTGCCTGGGGCGGGTTTCCCGGGAACTTCGACTTCTCCGCGTTGAACTTCCAGGTACCGGCCCAGGCGCCGGCGGGCATGTCCTGCGCGACTGCGAACAGTGGCGCCGCGAACAGAAGCAGCGAAGCGGCACAACGATATAATTTCATTATCTTTCCTCCGTAGCTGGATAACGTAGTTTCACTTTGCTTCCTAGAATGGCTTTGAGATCGATCGCCAACTTATCCAGGCCGCTCTTCGCGGACTCCTTGCCGGCCACGATCTCAGAGAGGCGACGTTCCGCTGCCTCGGTCATCTGTGAAGCTTCGGGGATAGTCGGCTTCTCCCTGGCGATGGGAACGCTTTCCAGAAAGGCCGGCGTATATGGCTGCCGCTTGACACTGGGATCGTCATATACCGATTGCCGTATCGACGTGCTGCCGTCGAGCGTCTGTTGCGTCTGCACCTGGGAAGACATGGCCCATTCGATGAACCTGTATGCCTCCCTCGGATGCTGTGACTGGGTGGGGACCAGATAGGTTAGACCCTCCAGCTGGCTGGATCGCTGCGAGGTGTTCGAGGGAACCAGGCTGTAACCAATCTTGCCTGCCACCTTCGATGTCGCCTGGTCTTCCAGAAGATAAGCCTGATCGCTCCACAGCAGCCCCATAAAGGCATGCCCCTGTTGCAGTGCCGCCTGCGCTTCATTCCAACCATAACCGAGCGTATCGGGAGGACTGAGCGGAATCAGCTTGCGATATTGCTCCGTAGCTGCGACGTTTTTCGGGGAGTTGACGACGATGTCGCCGTACTCCCAACCGTGTTGCGTGTCGAGGACATCTCCGCCGAATGAATAGACAAAGTTAAGCCACTCGTACCAAAGCGCCAGCCCCTGCTTGCCGGAAATATAAGTTCCGTAGAAATGCTGGTCAGGGCGAGTGAAGAACTCGGCTAACTGCATATATTCC
Source organism: uncultured Acidobacteriaceae bacterium (assembly GCA_963834205.1). GTDB lineage: Bacteria > Acidobacteriota > Terriglobia > Terriglobales > Acidobacteriaceae > PALSA-350. Next base: position 200,251 of record CAWIBI010000009.1, read on the forward strand.
TTCCAATTGGCAGGAACCGCAATCTCACGATGATAGCGGGCTTTGAACCTGCGCCTGTTCTCGGGATCGTCCAGAAGATCTTTGCGGTAGCACAGATAAGCCGTCAGGCCGGTGTAGGGGTAACCGTAAACCTTGTCGCCATACCAGCTAAGCTCTCGCCACCAATTGGGAAATAGCTGGAGTTGAGGCAGCGGCTCGATGGGTCGCACCTGGTGCTTTTGGACAAGCGCGCCCAGCAGTCTGTGCCGCATCACCACCACGTCATATCCGGAGTCCGCTGCACCCTGGTCCAGATCTTTCATGATCGTGCGGTCATTGCGGTTGAGTACTTCGACATGCACGCCCGTTTTCTGTTCATAGCCCGCAATCATCCCGGTTTTCACCAGGCTCTTCAGGAACCACTCATCGCCGGCCAGCCGGATGGTCAGCGGCGGTTGCGGTTTGTTGCAGCCGACCTGCAACAAGGCCAGGATGAGCAGCGTTACGTTTCTGCCCAGCGACTTCATTTAGGCATGGAGGAGCCGGCAAACCAGAGGAATTTGACCGGAGTGTCGCCGGAGTTGATGTTGGAATGGGTCATGCTCATATCCGGCCTGATCATGTAGGCCATGCCCGGCGGCTGCACCCGCAACTGCGTGCCGATAAAGGCCAGGCTGGTGCCGTCGATCGCGACCCAAATCTCTTCCTGCCCCAGGTTATGCGGGTGGGGCTCGCCCATCTGCATAGGATTGATGGTGACGGTAATGATGTCGCCCAGGGTCGCCAGGCCGTCGGTCCGGGAAAAAAGATCGCGGACAATATGCGCCCAATGTCCGGAAGCGCCAGGCAGCGTATAAGGCGACGCTTCCATCGGCGTTCTTACGGGAACCGTCCTCTCATCCGTCACCAGCATGTCTTTACGAGGAGTGAAGCCCTTGGGAACAGGCTCGTTCACCACATACATAGTAAGATCGTCGCTGCCGGTATTCTTCATCGTGAATTCCAGCCCTTGGGGCACGAAGACCGCGATGTCTTTGTGCAGTTGGGCTGTCTTTCCACCGCCGGTTATCTCTCCCGTTCCGCTGTCGATGTAGTAGATCTCCTGCTGGTCTTCGAGTTTTTCCGGGGTGGTCACATCGCGCGGCTGCAGACGCCCATAAGCGACAAAGTTGGTCGCTTGCAGCACAGCGCCGGGTTGGGGCGGATTCAGGTTGTTACCGTGTGTCAGAATGTCCCGCAGGACCAGCGAGCCATGTTCATGGCGAGGCATGGAGTCGTGCCAGTCGCCCATGAATTTGTCGATCAGCCTGGGCTGCTGGTCGGTGCCATCCTCATAGCGGATGGCATTCGGCCCGGGGAAGCTGTTACCACCCGACGCCGGAGTTTTTACCGGAGGCTTGGCAACGACCTGGGCATGTCCGGAAGAGAGCAGTACGGCGAAAAGAGATAGCCCCAGCGCACCAAGACGTTTTCCGAATGGCGAGATCATTACTTTCCCCATTACCAGCCAAACGTTAAGCCTGTTCCCCAGCCGGAACAAGCGAAATTGTACGAAAGCCTCCTAAGACTGGAGCGGAACAAACTGGATGCAGACCGGCACCTGGAGCTCGATCTCGGTTCCGGTCTTCGTCAGGCGGCCAGTGGCGCTGTCAATCTTGAACACGATCACGTTGTTGGAATACTGGTGGGCAACCAGCATATACGCTCCGGTCGGATCGATGCCGAAGTTACGGGGCATGATTGCGCCTGAGAGCGTTTGCTCAACCGGTGTAAGCGTACCCTTCTCAGGATCGATGGCAAATATGCCGATGGTATCGGGCCCCCACCCCGTGTCGCCTGTGTTGCGTCGATTGGACTCATACAGGAACTTTCCATCCGGGCTGACCGTGATCTCCGCGCTGTGGTTCTCTCCGGCAAAAGTGTGGGGCTTGGTCTGGACACTCTGCAGGTTGGTCAAGGTTCCAGCGGTGGGATCCCAGGCGAACGTGTCGACCGCTCCGCTCATCTCGCTCAACTGGTAGCCGAATTTTCCCGACGGGCTGAAGGCGAAGTGCCTCGGTCCACCGCCCGGGTGCACGGTCGCAAAGGGCGGATCGGGCGGCGTAAGCCCTCCGGTCTTTTCATCAAAATGAAAGATGAGGATCTTGTCCAACCCCAGGTCGGAGACGATGACATATTTATTGTCGGGCGAGACCAGGATGGAATGGGGATGCGGCCCGGTCTGGATTGCAGGGTTTACGCTGTGCCCGATGTTTTGGATAAAGGAGGTAAGTTCTCCCAACGAGCCGTCCTCTTTGACTCGTATCACCGAGACGCTTCCGCTCCCAAAATGGGCCATCAGCACATACTTGCCGGTCTTATCCATGGAGATGAAGCACGTGCTCGTTCCCCCTGTGGGCAGAGTATTCAGCAGGCGCAGCTTTCCGGTCGACCCATCGATGGCAAAGGCGCTCACGAAGGAGACATGATCGAGCGGCGGCCCGACCGAAAGCGGGTCCTCCGTGACCGCATAGAGGAAGTGATCATCAGGGGAGATGGTAAGGAACGACGGATTGGTGATCTCGGCCGCCAGCTCCGGTTCGCTCAGAGCGCCGGTCGCAGCGTTGAAGCGGCTGACGTAGATTCCCTTGCTCCGACTCTCTCCCACGCCTTGCGTCTTGCTGTGGCGCACAAAGCGGAACCCAGTATAAGTGCCAAAGTAAACAAAGTAATCCCTGGCCTGGGCTGAGGCTGTGCGGCCGGCGAGGAGCGCCATCACACAGATGAAAATCAAGCAGAGCGTGTACCGGACTTGTTGCACTGAGGTGAGAGCCTCCTGGGCCAGGATTAACCTTATACTACCGGCACAAACTGCAGGCAGACGGGCGTGTCGACTTTGATTTCGCGCCCGGTCGTAGACAGCATCCCCGTCGCAGGATCGACTTTGAATTGCACGACATTGTTAGACAACTGGTTCAAGGCGATCAGGTAGTGACGGGTGGGATCGATGGCAAAGTGGCGCGGCATAACTCCCCCCGAAGGAACCTGCTGGACCTGAGACAGCGTGTGCTTCTGCGGGTCGATGGCGAATACAGAAATGGTGCCGGGCAACCGGTCGATCTTGGTGGGATCTTGAGCATTGAAGCGGCTAAGCCGGTTCGACGCGTAAAGAAACCCAGCATGTATCTGCAGCTCGGCGCCGGCGTTCCTGAAGTTGGGTGGCGCAATCGAGATTTCCTGAAGCCGGGTCAAGCTACCCTGCGCGGGGTCCCAGGCAAAGGTGATCAGCGTGCTTCCCATCTCGTTAAGCTGGTAGCCAAACCCGCCTGCGGGGTCGAAGAGAAACCGGCGTGGGCCGCCGCCTGGCTCGACCGCCGCAAATGGAGGATCGAGCGGGGAAAGTCTCCCCGTTACGGCGTCGAAGTGATAGATGAACACCTTATCGACGCCTAGATCGGAGACGATGACATACCGGTTATCGGGTGACACCACGATGGTGTGCGGGTGCGGCCCCGATTGAACAGGCAGATCTGCGCGCCCGTGCCCCAGATGCTGCACGAAGGCAGTCTGCTCTCCCAAAGAGCCGTCGTCCTTCACCCGCAGGACGGAGATGCTGCCGCTGCCGAAATTGGCCATCAGAACGAACTTGCCGGTCTTGTCCATGGAAATGTGGCAGGTGCTTGTTCCGCCAGTCGGGACGGTATTCAACAGACGCAGCTTCCCCGTCGCATGGTCGATGGCAAAGGCACTGACGTAAGATGCATGGTCGAGTGGCGGCCCCAGGGAAAGAGGGTCTTCCGACACGGCGTACAGAAATTGATGATTGGGATGAACCGTCAGAAAGGAGGGATTCAATATCTCAGCGGCCAGCTCCGGCTCGTCCATCTCACCGGTCGCCGCATGGAAGCGGCTGACATAGATCCCTCTGCTGTGGCTCTCTCCCACTCCGAGAGTCGCGCTATGAGCGACGAACTTGAAGCCTGTATAAGTGCCGAAGTACATGTAGAAGTCTTGTGCGTTGCACGCCAGGGCGGCGAACGCAAAGAGGAGAAGCAGGCAGAAGATGCGGCGGTTGACCATCACTTCTTGGCGGTAACCGCATGGGTCCAGTTGTCACCCTGAGGGAATCGCGCGAAGTATAGAAATTTCACCGTCGTGTCGCCGTCGTTGATATTGGAGTGGACTGTGATTCCATCAGGCCGCAGCATGTAAGCCATCCCCGGCTTCTGGACTCGCAGCTCCGTACCTAAGAGCACGAGACTGCTGCCGTCGATGGCCGCCCACACTTCCTCCTGCCCCGGCCTATGGGGATGCGGCTCGCCCATGGTCTTGGGGTTGATCTCGACCGTAATCACGCTTTGTTCCGTTGCCAGTCCGTCCGCCGGAGAAAACAACTCTTTGACAATGTGAGCCCAGTGGCCCGAGGCACCCCCGACAATAAAAGGATCGGCCGTTGCGGGCGTTCGTTGGCGGGCGACTCCCTCGTCTTTTACCACCATCTTGGTCTTCGGATGAAAAGCAATACGACCCGGGTTCCCCACGATTCCGTTATCGTCCGGCAGCGGCTCATTGATGACATACATGGTCAACGGCTCGTCGCCGATTGATCGCATCACGAATTCAAGTCCGACCGGCATAAGCACGGCGATATTCTTATGCAGCTTGGCCGTGTCGCCTCCGGCAGTGATTTCGCCCTCGCCGCCCAGAATGTAGTAGATCTCCTGCTGGCCTTCGAGCTTCGATGGAATTGTCCAGGCGCCCGGCGCAAGCCTGCCGTATGCGAAGAAATTGGTATAGTGCAGGACGGCGCCCTTCTCTGCCGGATCGAAGTGATCGCCCCTGGCAAGGATGTCGCGCAGGATTAGCGAACCGTGTTCGACCCGCGGCATGGAACCCTGCCAATCGCTGATGAACATGTCGATGCGGCGATTCATCGGGTCCGGAGTGCCCTGATACTTGACCAGGCCGGGCCCGGGGTAGGAGTTGATGCCGTTAATGGCGTTCGCCGTCCCGCTGCTTTGCGGCACAGTCTGAGCCAATGCCAGAGAACCCAGGGCGAGCAAAAGTCCGGAGATAGTGCCAGCGCGCCGCATATTCAGGGTCTCCTTTCGCCTGCTACTTTCTGGTCTCGTGCGGATGATAGCGGCCGAAGTAGAGGAATTTTACCTGCGAGTCTTCGTTCTGGTTCACGTTGGTGTGGGGCGTCAGGTTATCCGGAACATGATAGAACGCCATGCCTGGTGTCTGCTTGCGCAGCGCATTGCTGACGAATGCCAGGCTTGTCCCGTAGAGCGCGGTCCACACCTCTTCGATGTCGGTATGGTCAACCACGTGCGGCTTGCCGATGGTGAGTGGGTCCAGGGTAACCGTCAGCACGCTTTGCAGGGTGCCCAGGCCATCCGACGTTACGAAAAGCGTCTTGACGATGTGGCACCATAAACCGGTTGTCGAGGTGACTGGGAGCTTGTTTTCATCCCTGACCAGCATGGCGTCATTCGGCCGGAAACCCGGAGGCGTCGGCTCATTGATCACGTACATGGCAAGCGGCTGGTCTCCGGTGCTCTTGATGGTGAACTCCAGGTTGGCCGGCATCAGCACCGCGATATTCCTATAGAGGTCGGCGGTTTGGCCGCCCGCCGTTACTGTGCCCTGGCCTGAGTCGACAAAATAAATCTCCTGCTGGCCATCCAGCCGGGTGGGCTTGGTCGATGCCTGCGGCGGCAACGTGTCGTAGGTGTAGGAGTTGATATAGCGGAGAACCGCGCCCTTTTGCGGGGGATCGGCCGCGTCGCCGCGGGTAAAAATGTCGCGCTCCTCGAGCGATCCGCGCACTGTGCGCGGGGTGGCGTTGTGCCAGTCTCCAAAGTACAGCTCGATCTTGTCGCCGGTTATCTGCGCCACGGCGAGCGGCGCCAGCAGGGCACTTAGAGCCAGGGACGCGAGAATCCTCCTTACCATCGATAGTCTCCCTATTCCTCGATCCTGCCGGACCGCCAGAAGTTTTGCTGACCATGCTACGTAAACAAGTTTTCCCCCGGCAAACAAGCGAAATAGTGCGAAACGCAGAATCCCGCACTCAAGGAGACCCACACCGGGAGCCGCGCCCCGACGGAGCGACCTAAACTTCAGAGCTGTCCAAATTAGCGAGAAAGGCAGGCTGTTGGAGCAGTTAGTCAGCTGATTACATTAGGAGAGCTTGGCCAACATCAAATGAGGTTCCCTATTTTGGACCCACTGAAAACGAAGCATTAACCGCAGGTCCCTCCACTTCGCTTCGACTTCGCTCCGGCGGGATGACAAATTTGTTGTAAAAATGGGCGGTTGTGGTGAGAAATCATCGATTTCAAAACAAATTTGTCATCCCGACCGGAGCGAAGCGAAGTGGAGGGACCTGCGGTTAATGCGATTTGCGCGCCGGAGTCAGGAGTTAATCCCGATTTGTCCCTTGGTTCCAAACCCCAATTTGGACAGGTCTGCCTAAACTTAGCCCAGGACGCAGTCCCATAAGCGCTAACTTGTTTGGATCTTTTCGTCAAAACTCCCACAAAATCGTCATCCTGAGCGCAGCGCCTCACGGATTTATCGCGTGACACAACGCTTGGTGGCGCGGAGTCGAAGGACCCCGGGGGTGCTTATCTTGCCCATGCTGTTCGGAGCTTTTCGACCACCGAAGCCCGAGAACAGGATCTTGCTGCGGTACGCACTTGATGGCCACGGGTACATTTTTCATGCACTGTAGTCCTCTTCCATCCCCAGACTCCGCATTGATCGTGAGAATGTAGATGTAGCCGACATAGCAAGATGCAAGCAGTTCTTGTTCTCGGCCCCAGGGAAAGACGGTCGCGGGTCCGCCAGTGTGGGATTCTGTGGTTGAAAAGCTCCGAGCGGCACGGGCAAGATAAGCACTCCCGGGGTCCTTCGACTACGCTCGGGACAGGCTCTTCGGCTCCGCGCCACCAAGCGTTGTGTCACGCGATAAATCTATGAAGCGCTCCGCTCAGGATGACGACTTTGTGGGAGTTTTGACGAAGAGATCCCAAACAAGTCAGCGCTTATGGGACTGCGTCCTGGGCTAAGTTCAGGTAAGTCCCTTCGGGACTGGACATTAGAGCCAGCGATTCGATGTAGCGAAGAACTCCTTATTTAAACCGCCACGAGTTCCGCTTCGAACAACCACAGCCGCCCTGCGGCAAACCTACTTCCTGGTTTCGTGGGGCCGGTATCGGGCAAAGTAAAGAAACTTCGCCTGAGACTCGCCGCTCGGGTTGATGTTGGTATGAGGAGTGAGATTGTCGGGAATGTGGTAGTACGCCATCCCCGGAGTCTGCTCATGCAGCTGGTTGCCTACCAGCGCGAGACTGTTCCCGTACAACGCCGTCCACACTTCTTCGATGTCGCTCGTATCCTCGTTGGGCGCGGGATGCGGCTTGCCGATGGTGAGCGGATCGAGCGTGACTGTCAATACGCTCTCGAGCGTGCCAAGACCATCCGCGGTTACAAACAGCGGTTTGGCGATATGCGCCCAAAAGCCATTGCTGGACGAGATGGCGATGGTATTTTCATCCCGGACCAGCATGTTCGCGTTGGGCCGGAACCCCGCTGGGATCGGCTCGTTGATGACGTACATCGCGAGCGGAGCATCGCCAGTGCTCTTGAGCGTGAACTCCAAATTGGCCGAAATCAGCACGGCGATGTTCCGGTACAGGTCGGCGGTTTGCCCGCCCGCGGTCACCGTGCCTTGGCCTGATTCGACGAAATAAATCTCCTGCTGCCCATCGAGGCGCGCCGGCTTGGTGGATGCTCCTGCGGCCAGGGTTGCGTACGAGTAGGAGTTGATGAACCGGAAAACAGCGCCGGCGCGCGTCGGATTGAGGCCATCCCCGCGGCCGAGGATTTCCCGCTCTTCCAGCGATCCGCGGATGGTATGGGGCGCCGCAGTATGCCAGTCGCCAAAGTAGAGGCCGATGCGATTCCCGGTGGTCTGCGCCGGTGTTACACAGGAAAGAGCGACGCTAAAGATTAGAAAGACGAGAGTCTTCATATCACGCTCATTCTCCGCTGGTTCGCGGCCGCCGACAAACCCGTTTCGTACTATTTCGCTTGTTGGGACAGGAAATACTTGTTTAGGTAGAAGTGCGGCAAAGAAAGCTGCTTTATGGCAACGGTCATGCGTAGTACCACCCTGCTGTTTTCCTTTCTCATCATGGCCCCTCATTTATTGCCTGCTCAGGGCACCTCCTTTCACAATGCCCCGGCAAGCGCAGCAGCAGAGAAAAATCCCTATGATGGACAGGCGTCCGCGGTGTCCGCTGGCCAGACCAGCTACGCCAGCTACTGCGCAGCCTGCCATGGAGTTTCAGGAGAAGGCACAGGCAATGTTCCGCCGCTCGCCCACGGAGCGCTGCAAGGTGTGCCGGATGGCGCAATCTTCTGGTACATCACCCAAGGTGGAATGGAAAATGGAATGCCTTCCTGGGCAGCTCTGCCCACCGATGAACGCTGGCAGCTGGTCACCTTCATAAAATCCATGAGGGCGTCCGCGTCAGCCGCCGCACCCGCCGCCGCCGCACCGGTCACAAGCGAGATCTCCACCACGCCCCCTCCGGAGCCGCCTTTTACCGATTATCGTTTCGAGAAACCGGGAACCATCCGCCACATAACGCTGGCCAACCTTCCGCCGCCTTACGCTTCCAAATCCGCCATGGGCGGTCCCACGATCGTGGCCCGCCCGGAGAACGTGTGGCCCAAGGCGCCGCAGGGTTTCAAGGTTGGCCTGTACGCAACGGGGCTCACCAATCCGCGGATCCTGCGTAGGGCGCCTAACGGCGATATGTTCCTGGCCGAAACAACCGCCGGCGACATCAAGATCTTCCGCGGGATGACCAAGGACGGCAAGCCGGAACAGGTGCACGTCTTCGCCACCGGCCTGAATACGCCCTTCGGCATCGCGTTCTATCCGCTGGGCGCCAACCCGCAATGGGTCTATGTAGCCAACATGAACTCGGTGGTGCGCTTTCCCTATCACAGCGGCGATCTCGAAGCCACCGGCCCGGCGGAGCATCTCGACGATCTGCCCTCCGGCGGCCACCACCGTTCCCGGGATATTCAGTTCTCCCCCGACGGCAAGACCATGTTTGTCTCCGTGGGCTCGCAGGAAAACGTCGACGATTCACCCGTGGAAAAAGACCGGGCCGACATCCTGGCGTTCAATCCTGACGGTTCCGGCAAGCGCGTCTTCGCCTACGGCATCCGCAATCCGGTCGGCATTGCGATTAACCCCAAAACCGGCGAGCTTTGGTGTTCCACCAACGAGCGCGATGAGCTAGGCAACAACCTCGTCCCCGACTACATCACGCACGTCGAACCCGGTGGTTTCTATGGATGGCCGTGGTGGTACATGGGCCCGCACCAGGATCCTCGTCTACCCGGGCAACGCCCTGACTTGAAAAGCAAAGTCATTACTCCCGATGTGATCCTGCAGCCGCACAACGCCTCCCTAGAGATGACTTTTTATGACGGCAAGCAATTCCCCGCGGCCTATGAAGGCGATATTTTTGCGGCCGAGCACGGCTCCTGGAATCGTTTTCCCAGGACGGGGTATGAAGTGATTCGAGTGCCGCTCCACCACACCGGCCATGCGACCGGCGAGTACGAAGATTTTCTCACCGGCTTTGTCGTGGACGACAAGAGCGTGTGGGGCCGGCCGGTCGGCGTGGCCACTGCTCTCGATGGTTCTTTGCTGGTAAGCGACGACGGCTCCGGCTCGATTTGGCGCATCACTTACGAGGGAAGGAGACAAAAATGAATATGCTGAAACGAGTCGCGTTTTGGTCCGCTGTGGCGCTGGTGGCCGCTACCTCGCAGGCGCAACTTGCCGATAAAAAAGCGCTCACGCTGCAGATTGCCAGGCAGGTAGCCGCCGCTGCCGAACAAGCGGCCACGGCCAACCATTTCCGCATGTTCGTGCTCATCGTGGATGACGGCGGCAACCTGATGTACCTGGAGCGCATGGATGATGCGCAGCTGGGCAGCTTTGAAGTAGCCATGGCAAAAGCGCACAGCGCAGTCTTCTTCAAGAGGCCGACCAAGATGTTTGAAGACGCCGTCGTGAAGAACGGTTACACCCCGGTGCTGAAAGTTCCGGGAGCGATGCCGATTGAGGGCGGCATTCCTCTTCTGGTCGACGGCCACATCCTGGGCGCGATTGGAGTAAGCGGGGGAACTCCCCAGGAAGACGGCAAGGTAGCTCAGGCGGGCGCGGACGCGTTTCCCGGCATTGTGCAGGCGCACTAAGCTACTTGCCTGTGGTGTAGTAATCGTAAGTGTATTTCCAGGTAAAGTCTTTTCCGGGCTCAATCGAGATATGGATAAAGGGCTCCATGGCAAGTATGGATCGAATGGACCATAACTCTTCGCTTTCGAGAGGCCGATCGCCGGTAATCTTCATACCGGCGCCGACGTGCTTGTTCTCGATCGTGATCTGATAATCCGCAGCGGTCTTGCCGAATCCTTCGATGCTTACCGCGAACTGGTCGTGGCCCGCAAGCTTCTTTAAGTAAGAAATGGTTCTTCCGTTAACTGCCCCGAGCGCCGCGTTCACCGGCTTGGCTGGGCGAATCTCAAAGGGCAGCGTGATAGTGAAGTCAGGCCCAATCCCTTGATCGTCGAGAACCAGGAAGTTATGGTCGTAAACGCTGCTCACGATCGGCCGCTTGCCAATATTGGTCAGGCGATGCTCGATCACCATCTGCGGCTTTCCGGGAATCAGGCGCACTATCTTTTCGTAAAGATAGCCATACCCGGAGGAAGGATCTGTGACTCTCTGGGAGAACGCGATCGAGTCGGGCTTTGCCTGAACCGACCATTCGCCGTGATCGACAATGTCATAGAGACGGAACATACTGTATTTCTCATCGTCGGGCTTGCGCAGAACGCCCACGCCGATTTTGAGGAACGTCCCATCAGGCTTCGCCTCACTAAAGCCGAGGCCCTCCCCGTTGGTCGAGAATTCTTCTACTGGCCCGGTAATCGCGCTGCAGGGGCCCGCGACGATATCCTCGCCCTGGTAGATATAGTCGGCGACTGCCGGATCTGTTTTCGTAAACCACGGGCCGTAGTAATTGTGACCGGCATACTTCAGGCTCCCGATCACGCCCGACCAGTCAAAGCGCGTTCCCTGATAGAAGCCGCTGATCGGATCGGGAGGATGAATCGTTGCCTGGATAATGCCGTTAGTGATTTGCACGTCGTGGGTTTCAGCCAAGCTCATGCAAGAGGCCCCCAGCAGGACTGCCAGAAGAATGGGCGCTCGAAAACCTGCCGCCATTCGTTGAGATTGCGCAATGATTTTCCTTGAGAGGGTAGACATTTGCTGGCCTCCTTTGAAGCGGCGCAGTCGTGAGACGGCGATGGTGCGAAATTCTGCGAAATTGCCGGCAGCAGAGTGAAGAGAAATTGTCTGTGTGCCTGCCAGCATAATATGATCGGGCTACACATAAGGGGCATCGGTATTTTGAAACCTCGGGTCTTTATCATCGCGGTCGCGGTTGCCGGTGCAATCTTTCTTACCATATCACCGGCATGGTGCCAGTTAGATTGGCCGATGTACGGCCACGATGATGCCGGCACGCGATATTCCCCGTTGAAGCAGGTGAACACCAGCAACGTTCAGAACCTGACGCTGGCGTGGACCTACCATCTTAAGAGGACCGGTCCACGGCCGCAGAAGATCGGCCCCGCCGGCAGGGGTGGCGGCAGGCGCTTGTCAGAGGCCACGCCGGTCGTGGTCAACGATACGATGTATCTGCCCACTCCCTATAGCACGATCGTCGCGCTCAACCCCGAAACCGGCGACGAGATATGGACCTATAAGTTCGACAAAGGGCGTCCCGCGCCGCGCGGTGTCTCTTACTGGCCTGGAGATAAAGTAACGCCTGCGTCTATCTTGTGCGGAACGACCGACGGAAGACTTATCTCTCTCGATGCGAAAACCGGGAAGCCTACTCCTGGCTTTGGCACGGATGGATTTGTGGACTTGAAGGCCGGCGCCGACAATGGCTTCCCGCATGCTCAGTATGATATGAACTCGCCGCCGGCTATCTACAAAGACTTGGCCATCACCGGGGCTGCCGTGCAGGAGTCGCCCGCCGCAGGGGCGTCCGGCGATATTCGTGCATGGGATCTGCATACCGGCAAGTTAGTCTGGAGGTTTCATTCCGTGCCCCTTCCGGGAGAAGTTGGCCACGATACCTGGCCCGGAGACAGCTGGAAGAATCGCTCGGGAACCAACGTATGGGGTTTGATGAGCGTCGATCTTAAGCAGGGCCTTGTCTTTCTTCCTTTCGGCTCACCGAGCTACGATTTCTACGCTCCCGACAGAAAAGGGAAAGGTCTCTTCGGCAACGCCATCGTCGCGCTCAATGCTGACACCGGCAAACTGGTGTGGTATTACCAGACGGTCCACCACGACATCTTTGACTACGATCTGGAATCTGCTCCTGTTTTAATCGACATCAAGAAAGGGGGCGCGAAGATTCCCGCGGTCGCCGTCCTGGGAAAGAACGGGCTCCTCTTTATTTTGGATCGCCGCGACGGCACGCCTGTCTTTGGCGTGGAAGAACGCCCGGTGCCTGCGAGCAAGGCGCCCGATGAGGCGGCGTGGCCGACCCAGCCCTTCCCTCTCAAGCCTCCTCCTCTAGGGAGGATGAGCTTCACGCCGGATGAGATTGCTACGGTAACCCCGGAGCAGAAGAACTTCTGCGAAGACTTGTTCTCGACAGACGGTGGCATGGAGAACTACGGCGCGTACACTCCGTTCGGGTTGAAGCTGACCATCCAATTCCCGGGCACCATTGGAGCTGCCAACTGGCCCGGGATGTCGTTCGATCCCAAGCTGGGATATCTTTTCGTCAACACCAACAACCTGGCCGATGTTGGAAAGCTCATCAAGAATCCTGACGGTACCGATCCTCTTTACGAGCGGAAAAGTCCCTGGGGCGACTATGCCCGCTTTTGGAACAACGACAAATTCTGGCCCTGCCAGCAACCCCCCTGGGGGCAGCTTTGGGCCATCAATGCCAACACCGGCGATGTTGCCTGGAAGATTCCATTTGGAACCATCCCTGAGCTTGACGCGAAGGGGGTTCATGAAACCGGAAGCCTGAACTTCGGCGGCCCGATCTCAACCGCGGGCGGATTGCTGTTTATCACGGCAACCCCCGATCATCTTTTCCATGCGTACGAAGCGAGGACCGGCAAGCTGCTGTGGCAGACGACCATGGAGTCCGGGTCTTACACAACACCCATGACTTATCTGGGTAAGAACGGCAAACAGTTTGTGGTCACAGTCGCCACGGGCGGCAGTTTCTTTGACACCACTGCCGGCGACTCAGTATTCGCCTATGCACTGCCGTAAAGGGGGTCGAATGATGAGGCTGGTTGCAGTTTTCCTTGCAGCGGGATTGGGCAGCGTGTCGGCCCAGACTACTCCACCCGCAGCCGGCACTCCCGCCATGCCGGATGGCGCGGGCAAACCGATCGTGCAACGAGCATGCACCGCGTGCCACGCGCTCACCGTGGTCACTTCGAAACATGCCTCGCAGAAAGAATGGGATCAAGTGGTAAACCAGATGGTTTCGCGCGGCGCGGACCTTACCGACGATGAGATCGACACCGTGATCGAGTATCTCGCGAAGAACTATGGCCCTCTCGACCAAAAAACCGCGCCATCGACCGACGCTTCTTCTCCCGACACAGCGGCTCCGCCGGCCGCCGACACAACCCCCGTGAATGTGAACAAGGCGAGTGCACAAGAGCTGGAATCCTCTCTTGGCCTGGAAAAGTCAGAGGCGGAAGCCCTGGTGAAATATCGAGAGCAGAATGGGAGCTTCAAAACCTGGCACGACGTTGCAGCCGTCCCCGGGATTTCGGCCGCCAAAGTAGAGGGAATTCAGAAGCGCATCACGTTTTAAAAGCAGTTCGCAATTACTGTGGCCTCGTAAAAATCGCGAGGTGTGGTTTTCCTTGGGAGAAAACCACGAAAAGGCCTATCGCTTCGGTCTACAGCAACTGCGAAACTGCTTTAGAGCAAAGGCTAGTCTCATGCAGACTCCAGACCGCGCGGCTACCCCTCTACGACCTACGCGCGCCCGCCACGTTGTTCTTGCGCTCATCGTTGCCGCTTACATCATCACTTACATGGATCGGGTCAACATCTCGTCGGCCATGCCGGTGATTCAGCGTGACCTCGGGCTGTCGGCCATCGCGGTGGGATGGATCTTCAGCTCGTTCCGCTGGGGATACGCCCTGTTTCAAATACCGGGAGGTTGGTTCGGCGACAAGGTTGGGCCACGGCGGGCCCTCACCTCCATTGTGTGTTGGTGGTCGCTGTTCACCTCGTTGACCGCGCTTTGCTGGAGCGCGGTTTCGCTCGGCGCCTGCAGATTTCTCTTCGGCGTGGGCGAAGCGGGAGCTTTTCCCATTGCCACCCGTTCTCTCTCCTATTGGATGCCCCCGGAAGAGCGTGGTTTCTCGCAGGGATTACCCCATGCGGCTTCTCGCTTAGGCGCAGCGCTCACTCCGCCGCTGGTTGTCATCCTTATGATCCACTTCGGCTGGCGTATGCCCTTTTTTCTTTTCGGATTACTTGGCCTCACCTGGGCGGCCACGTGGTATTGGTACTTTCGCGATCACCCAGCCGATCATCCAAGCGTCAACGCCGCGGAACTTGAAGTGATCAATCAGCCCGAAGCTTCCGCTAAAAGTTGCTTGCGCTCCGTGCCCTGGCGGACAATCTTGAGAAACCGCACGGTCTGGATGCTGGCCATGATGTATTTCTGCTACGGCTACAGTATCGATATCTATCTCGACTGGTTCCCCAAGTATCTTTACGATTCGCGTGGGGTGAATCTTAAGCAGATGGGCTTCTATGCCAGCCTTCCATTTATTGCGGGCGCTGCGGGTAACCTGTTAGGTGGTTGGCTCTCAGACCTGTGGGCGGCGCGCACCGGCGATCTTACAACCGCACGCCGCGTGATCGCGGTGACTGGGTTTGTGATTGCGGCTGCTTCGATTCTGCCCGCAACCTTTACCAGCCACACCACGGCGTCTGTCCTGTTTTCGTGTGTCTCGGTCTTCGGGTTGGAGTTGACTGTGGGGGTATCGTGGGCCATTCCGCTTGATATCGGAGGAGATTTTGCCGGTTCCATTGCGTCGATCATGAACACCTTCGGAAATCTGGGTGGCGCCATTTCGCCCGTCCTGTTGGGTTATCTGCTGGGGTCATACGGCTGGAACGTGCCGTTTATTGTCTCCTCCATCCTGTGCATCGTAGCTATCTTCTTCTGCTTCGGTATTGATCCCTCCCACGCTGTTTTGACAGAAATTGCGGTTGCATCATGAACACTAACGCCCTTCCCGATCCCGCTCCGGTGCTTGCGCTCATCGACGGGTTTCGTTCGTCGAAAGCAATGTTCGTCGCCGTTTCGCTCGGTGTATTCGATTCGCTCGAGCGAGAGCCGGCGTCCGCGGAGAAGCTGGCTTCCGAGCTTCCCGTGCAAGGCGAGCCTCTGGAACGGTTGTTGGATGCATGCGTTGGCCTCGGGCTGCTGCACAAGCAGGACGGCATCTATAAGAACCAGCCAGTGGCCAGCGCGTATCTCTGCCGCGGTACAGCGAACACCGTCGCCGGCTACATCCTCTACTCCGATCGAGTGCTCTTTCAGCTCTGGGCCCACCTGGAAAATGCCATTCGACATGGCGGCCCGCAATGGAAGCAGGCGTTCCATCAAGACGGCGGCATCTTCGATCATTTCTTCCGCACCGATGAGGCCATGCAGGATTTTCTTCGGGGCATGGATGGATTCGGGAAGCTGAGCTCACCACTGGTGGTCTCTGCCTTCGATCTGTCGCGTTTCAAGAGATTCGTGGATCTTGGCGGCGCCACGGGTCATTTGGCTATCGCCGCCTGCGAACGATATCCCGCAATGAACGCAGTACTCTTTGATCTTCCCCGCGTCATCGACACGGTCGGTCCCCGGATCGCTCTATCCTCCGTCGCCTCGCGCATCGAGATGGGGAGGGGTGACTTCTTCCGCCCGGAAGATCTTCCCCAGGGCGACTTGTTTGGCCTGGGAAGAATCGTTCACGACTGGGCGGACGATAAGGTAAGCGGCCTGCTGCGATCGATTCACCAGCGCTTGTCTTCCGGCGGCGGAATCCTGCTGGCAGAGAAGCTGTTGCAGGAAGACAAGGCGGGCCCGGTCGCGGCCCAACTGCAGTCGTTAAATATGCTGATCTGCACTGAGGGTAAGGAGCGAACCTTGGGTGAATTTCGTGCGCTGCTGGAATCGGCCGGCTTTACCGATGTACGCGGTTGCGTGACCGGCGCGCCGCTGGACGCAATCTTTGCGGTGAAAGCGTAAAAGAATAGAGGAAAACGTTGTGTTCCTTCGACGCTTTACTGTCCTTTGCCTTGTTTTGTTCCTCTTGATAACTGCGGCTCATGCGCAGTTCGTGCATGCGCAAGGAACCGAGATCGTGGACGGTTCCGGTAAGCCGCTCCTGATCCGCGGCATCAGCATTGGCAATTGGTTTGTGCTCGAAGGCTACTTCTGGCGCTTCGGCGGTCTCAGCCAGGCGCAAACAGAAGTCGAGATGATATTTACCGATCTGCTGGGACCTACGCATGCGCAGGAGTTCCTTTACAACTGGCGCCAGAACTTCATGTCTGCGGCAGACGTCCATCGCATCAAGCAGGATGGATTCAACACCATCCGCATCCCATTGCACAGCAAATATTTCAAGAGCGATGACGATGAGGGCTTCAAACTCATCGATCAATTGTCTCGGTGGTGCAGCCAGGAACATATTTATATCGTTTTGATGTTGGAGTCCGGCATCGGTGGCTTTACCGGCGAGGCTAGTGACGACGGTCCCGGTTATCCGTGGCTGCTGAAGGACGCCGGCATGCAGAGTTACGTCTCGGAAGCCTGGCAGCGGATCGCCAACCACTATAAAGACGATCCCGCAATTCTGGGCTACGATCTTCTCAATGAGCCGTTGCTATGGTCTGGGTATCTGGATATGGAGCCGCTTATCGAGCCGGAGTATCGCCGCTTAACCGAGGCCATCCGCCAGGTCGACACCCATCACATGATTATTCTGCAGCCTGCGCTGGGACGCTTCAGCGCATTCGGCAAGCCCTTCGACAATAACACTGCGTACAGCTTCCACAGCTACAGCGCTACCCCACGGGTTGAGTTCCTGCAGCAATACCTCGATTTCCGCACGAAGTATCAAGTGCCGATCTTCTATTCTGAGATTTACGCGGAGCGCACGCCGGAGTGGCTCACTGCCCACGTGAACCTGGCCGAGAAGTACAACATCGGCTGGATGATCTGGCCCTACAAGAAAATGGCGGGCGATTCACCTGGACCATACACCTTTGCTTCCCCCGCGGATTGGCCAAAGATCATCACCTTTGCTCATCAGCCTCGCGACGATCGGGCCGTCAGGGACAGGAATGCATTGCGGCCTCCCCAGAAAGACACGGATGCCATGTTTGCAGAGATCCTCGAAAACGAGAAGAACGAGCATCTCACCGTACATCCTGAATATCTCGAGCTACCAGGTATAACCGCACACTAAGATATCTAGAAGGCTGTTGGAGGGAACCCCCTTGAGCAAAGCTGGTAACAGAAAGACGCTTTTTACCGTGGCTGCGATCACGTTGTTCTCCGTTGCGATCTCCGCGCAAACGCCTTCTGCAACGCCCGGGGCTGTCGTCCCGCCGGGAAAGGCGCCCCACATTGGCGGCAACAGCTTCGAGGGGCCGAAGGATGTGGTCTATCTGCCGACGCGTCCCCTGCAAGATACCCGCCTCGATATGTACTTCGGGGACTGGCGTAACTCTGAGCCACGCGTCATGTTCGGTTCGCTTGTGGTGCGCGACATTCTCACGCCAGGTGACAACCTTAGCCCCCCTTATCCCGGCGCGGTCCTCGAGCGTGCAAAGTTCCTCTCCTTCGGCAAGCTCGAACCGGGGGCACGGACCGTTCCCTCCACGCTGCAGGGGTTGCAGGTCTTTTTCTACGTGAGCGGGGGTGAGGGTGAGGTGTCGGGCGGCGGAAAGACTGAGCCAATCCACAAAGGCAGCGCCATCCTCATACCAGAGGGCCTGGAATTTACCCTGCACAACACGGGAGAGACGCAGCTCGAGGCCTACATGGTCGGCGATCCCACGTTTCCCGGATTCCAACCGCTTACTTCCTTCCAGGTGAAAGACGAGGATAAGCTGCCTCACAGCAAACCGGCCGAAGAGTCACCTTTTACCAATCCTGGAGCGGGTGGTCACTGGGCTCACATCACTCACGGCTTCTACAACAACAAGAACGGCCTGGCCACGGTGGGGGCCATCATCACGGTGCAGATCCTGCCCCTGCAGTTGGGTGAGCCGCACCCGCACTTCCCTGGTCATGAAGAGATCTGGTGCGAAGTGGAGGGCAAGAGCCTCGCCTTTGTCGGTTCGCAGCTGCGCATGCAGCATCCGGGGGAGGCCTATATGTTGCGTCCGGATAACCTCACAACCCATTCCAATATTAATTTTGAAGAACCTGGAGACGCGCCGATCAAGTTCCTGTGGTTCAGCACCAGTAATCACGTTTCTACGACACCGCATTAACTGGTTTGAGAAACTGCAGATCCCTCGTCTTCCCCGGGATGACACAGCGCGGTTTAGTGCCGCGCCTACGGCGCTCGGATCATCTTCGATCTATTTACCAGCCCTTCCGGGCTGGGCTGATGTTTGGCGGTCGGCCCTCCGGGCCTTGCATCCATAGTGATTTTTGCCGTGTCATTTCTCCCTCAGCTTGCCCCAGGCAAGTTAGCTGCTCGGGATGACAAAGGTTGGCGCAGTGTTCCCATTTAGTTCAAAGGGACGAAGGAGCGAACCGCAGGTCCCTCCACTACGCTGCGCTCCGGTCGGGATGACAAATTTGTTGCGGGGACGAAGCTGCCCCGAAAAATTGTCGATTTCCAAACAAATTTGTCATCCCGACCGAAGCGTACCCGGATTTCCTGCCACGCAGCACTGGACAGGGCCGCGTATGCGCCTTTCAGTAAGGAAAGGCGCATGAAGTTCGCCAAAGCCACCGAGTTCCACAGGAAATCCGGGGGAGCGTAGTGGAGGGACCTGCGGTTACCTTCCTTTCGCATTACTTGTCCTCGGTGGCCACGAGAAGGAACTTAATCTGGCTGTCTTCTGAGTAGTTGACGTTGGAGGTGGGAGCGAGATTGTCGGGCGGGTGCTCGTAGGCCACGCCAGGCGGTTGACGGCGAAGATAGGGACCGATGAACGCGATGCTGGTACCGGAGAGCTCCATCCATAAATGCTCAGTGTTTGGCTTGGTGCCGAGGAACGGCCGGGTGATGGTCAGGTTATCGAGGGTCACCGTCTCCACGCTGCTGATCGTCGCCAGACCGTCACTCGCAGTAAAGAGCGGCCTCACCAGGCGAGACCACTCCTGCTCCGCCGTGCTGATGGGCGTGGCCTTCTCATCCTTAACTACAAGCTTGGCGCCTGGCTGAAAGCCGCTCGGAGTAGGCTCGGTAATTACGTATGCACCCAGAAGGATCGTCCCCGTGTTCCTGATAGTGAATGCCAGATTGGCCGGAACCAGCACCGCGATATTGACGGAAACCGGAACCGAATCACCAGCGGCCGAGATCACGCCTGTGCCGGAAGTAAAGTAATACACCCGCTGTCTCCCTGCAAGAGTAACGGACGGCGCAGAAGCACCCGGAGCCAGCGTGGCGTACACGTACGAATCGACGTAGCGGAGAATAGCGCCCTTGGTGGTGGGCTTGATCGGGTCACCCTTGGTGAAGACGGTGTACTCCGTTACGGGACCCGTGGTCTGACCCTTCGATGCGTGCCAGTCAGCAAAATACATATCGACATAAGCGTTGCTGCCTACCTGCAGCTCTTGCGCGTGCCCCAAATGCGAAAGGGCGGTCATCCCAAGCAGAGCGGCCGCCAGCATTTTGCCTATCATAGATTCTCCTTGTAACTACCTGGCAGGGGGATAGCTGTGCAGCAGCGGCCCCACGGTGTTTGAATAGCGGAAATCTTCCAGGCGATCATCATCGATCGTCCAGAACATCGCACCGAGGAAGGCGGGATATCCATTCGCCTGCAACAGCTTGTATTTCACCGGCGTGCTGGATTTTCCAGTGATCATGTAACGCATCGTGTCTAAAACAATTTGTGGTGTGGTATCGCTGTTCAGGTAGCCGATCGCGACCTTGCCGGCCGGCAGCGGGTCGAAGTGGTGCTTCGGATCGCGGCCCACATCGAATCCATGGAGCATCAGCTCCGTCGCCGCCGCATGGTAAGCCACCGAGCCCGGCATGTAGAACTCGCCATCCAGTCCTTCGATCGGCGGGCAGTTGTAGTCCTGCGTATCCACAAAGGCCAGAATGTCGCGGATACCTTGAACGATGGGAATATACGAGCCGAATTGGCCACCGTAGCCCGGATAGGCCGCGGGAATCTGCGTTCCTTCCGGCACCAGGCTCAACATGAAGTCTTTGCCGAAGTGGTCGTGAATCGCGCGCATCGCCGCAATCAGATTGACGGTCGAGGGGGTCGTCGGATGCTTGAAGTCGGTATCACCCGGATCGAGCTCGAGCGAAGAGGTTTCAAAGTCGATGTCGATGCCGTCGAAGCCGAACTCCGCGCAAATGTCCTCCACCGTGCGGATGAAGTTCTGCGTGCCCTCCTGCGTCATGAGCGCAAAGTGCTGGCCGCCTCCACCCAACGAGATCATCACCTTCTTGCCCTGGGCCTGCTTCAGCTTGATGTCGGCCTTGAACTGGTCGGGCGTGATATCTCCCCGCACCTGGTAGTGCATGGTTCCTTCGGGAGCTCCTGGCACAGGAGTGGCAAAGGCCACGATAATCACGTCCCACTGCGGCGAGACATCGCGAATCGGTCCCAGGCCACTCCAGTACCCAATCAGCCAATGCCCGTTTGGACCGCCGGTGAGCGCAATCGGCGCGACGTTGGCCGGGGGCGTATCGGTCACCGCGCCAAAAGGCCCGTGATGATCGCGCACCGGGCAAGGCTTCGCGGGCTCGCTCAACGCGTTCGCATCAGGAAAGCTGTATGGCGGGGTGGAGCCTGCGTACCACGAGAGCAAAGCCACGTTCTGCAGGTGATACTGCGTCCCACCCACATTCGCGATGTACGCCTTCGACTCCGGGACCCGGTTCTTCCAGTTGACGTCAGTGGGGTCGTTCAAGAACAGGTCGACTGCCACCCCTGTTCCGCCACAGCTGCTGTTGTCTCTTGGCAAGTCGGTCGAGCTAGGGGGCGGCACGCGCAGCCAGCCGGGAAAGATATTTCCTGGCGGAACCATGCCCCGCCGTACCTGCAGCACCGGGTCGTGCAGTGGATCGCGAACCCACTGCGCCAGCTGCTGGGTCAACGGCTGCACATCGCTCTCCTCTACCGTGCCGGGATCGAGATAAGTTCCCAGAACAAACGGTTGGCGTGAAGCCTGGGTCGTGTCGACTCCGTGCGTCCCCCAGGAGCAGCACTCCGTCGCGTCCGCACTGGTGTAGTAGGTCACGTTCCTGGTCATCGCGATCACCAGCATGCCGGGGCCTATCTCTTCCTTCGGCAGCTGCCTGAAGATCTCCTGCTGCATGAACACCACATCCACCATGGCCAGCATCCGGCCGGTTTTCTTCGAGGTCAGCACATACCCTTTACCGGCCGGCACGTCGATCTTCAGGGCCACCACCTTCGGTCGGCCCAGGAGCGTATGCCAGTTCTTCGCCGCCTCTTTGGAGAAATCCGTGCGCATCATCGCATCCGTGTACTGGGTCTTCCCCGCAGCGAACGGATACCTGGCGAAGACCGGCGAATGCATCACCCTGGCCACTTCCGTGCTTGCATCCAGCACTGCCTTGTTGCCGGCCGCGTCCATGGGCGCTTCGATGGTCAGCGTAATCGGCACCAGGACCGTCGGGATGGTCGTGGTGCCCCCCTTCGCCGGGTCGCCGCCGATCACGGTGTAGGAGTAGTCTTTTCCTGCGGTGTTATAGGTGCGGGTAAACGTGGGAAGGGAGATTGTCGCCGGGGCGGTATCCTGAGCAACGCCTATCGATGGCGGCAGAAACAAGAGCGCAACACACAGCGAACGAAGAGCCAAGAACGACCTCCAGAACACCTGAATAGATTCGGTTTTCCACCATTCTGCGCAGGAAAAACATAAGGAACCATGATCAGGCATATTGCTACCTTTGTCATCGTCGTCATGAGTCAGATCGCTTGCGCTCAGACGGAGCCGGCAACGCCCCCTCCCTTGCCACCACCCGCTTCGCCGACCTGCGAGAATGTGCCTCACGCCGACCATCCGCACGTGCGCCTCACTAACGGGCGAATGAATGCCGTGGTGTTTCTTCCGGACCTGGAGCACGGCTACTACCGCGGAGCACGCTTCGACTGGTCTGGACTGGTGGCCTGCGTTTCGCTGAACGGGCACACTTTCTTCGGGGAGTGGTTCAATCGTTATGATCCGCTGATCAACGATGCCGTGACCGGGCCGGCCGAAGAGTTTCGAGAAGCGATCGGCTACGACGATGCGAAACCCGGAGATCCGTTTGTCAAGATAGGAGCCGGCGTGTTGAAGCGGCTCGACGACCAGCCCTATACGTTCGGCGGGGCGTACCCGATTCTGGACCACGGAACTTGGAACGTAAAGGTTCATAAGGACTCGATCACTTTCCGCCACGAACTTCACTCCGCCATCGGCTATGCCTACCTCTACGAGAAGACGCTCTCGCTGGATAAGAAGATGAATGGTTTGCAACTAACCCATAGCCTGAAGAACCTTGGAACCAAGCCGCTGAATACGACCGTCTACGACCACGACTTCTTCATGCTGGATAACATGCCGACCGGACCGGGCATGCAGGTTCATTTTCCCTTTGCTCCGGTGCCGGTCAAGCCGCTCCCCGAGTCAGTGCAGATCGATGGCACAACCCTCAAATGGGTGGCGAAGATGCAACCGCACCATGCCCCGAGCGGTGAGATGACGGGCTTCTCCGGTAAAGCTTCCGACTTCGACTTCACCTTTGAAGATACCGCGCACGACCTCGGTGTCGAAGAAACCTCCGATACGCCAATGGTGAAGCTCTTCTTCTGGTCGACGCCGAAGACAGTATGCCCCGAGGGCTTCATCGCCATTCATGTGATGCCAGGCGACACGCAGAAGTGGAGCATTCACTACCGTTTCTTCACTCATATTCCTTCAAGCGGCTAAACAGGCTGCGCAAAAAGCTTCAGACGAAGGGCACGGCTAAACGGACTGGGGAAAAACTCGGTTTCAGGGCAGGCCGGGGATGCCTCGCCGCAGCGAGCATTATCCCCGGCACAAACGTCTTGAAATCATTGTGGGCTTTTAGCCCCTGAGGTATGCCTTTCCATTCTTTCGTCGAAAATGCGATTGATTGCGTCCGAAATATCTCAAAAGCGTACCTCAGGGCCTAAAGAGTCTGCGTGAGAACTCGAAAAAGCAGCCCTCAGGGGCTAAAGCCCAAGGTATTTTCAATCCTTTACGGCCCGACTAAAGTCGTGCCCTGATACAAAACCAGGTTCTCACGCAGACTCTAAAGGCCCGATGATTGCAACGGCATTTATGCCGGGGATAATGCTCGCTGCGGCGAGGCATCCCCGGCCTACCCTAAGACCGTGCCCCAGCGGACAAAATTTATAACCGCGATGCTGACTGGCCTGGAAACTGATGCGAGCTGCACCGGGCCCGCGAGCACGCGGCCGACCTCATCGATCTTCATGCTCAGCACCGCATCATGGCTCAAGGCCAATAAGCTTCTGCCGTCCGGCATTACATGCAGCCTGCTTACCTGAATGCCTTCTACTCCGGGCAGTGCCTCCAGCCCACCGTCCGCACCGATCTTCCACACTCGCACGCCATCCTCTTGCGCGGTATATAGTGTTTCGCCCGAAGGATGCATTGCCAGCGCGGCCACCTCACTCCCAATAGAAATGCTTTGCCTGTGGTCCAGAGTGCCCCCGTCATACACAAAGCTGGACACTGTCCCGTTCAATGCGTTCGCCACGTAGAGCCGGTTGCCATCAGGATGCAGCACGATACTTCTCGGCCCGCTGCCTGCAGGGACTTCCCGGCGCCCGGCCGGAGTAAGCTGGCCGTTGCTGAGCGAAAATACACTGAGCTTGTCGCTGCCCTCATCCGCCGTCAACACACGACCCGCTGCATCAAAGATCACGGCAGAAGGATGCGCCGCCGACTGCAACACGTGCGGACCCGAACCTGTTTCCTTGAAGATCCCGGAGACGTTTCCCAGCCGCCCGTCCTCATGCAGTGACAGCACGTTGTACGCGCCGCCACCATGGACCGCCACCACGACGCTACGGCCATCCGGCGCAACTGCCAGGTCTCGAGGCAAGATACCCGAGAGCGACAAGGGCACGCGGTTCCTGAACTCCAGCCGGCCGGTTGCAGCGTCTATTGCATAGGCCTCCACGCTGCCACGCGGCAGATTGCCATACTCAGAGACGCCGTTGGCTACATATATAAAACCACCGTTGGCGGCCATCGCGACGGCTCGGGCGCTTGCCATCGTCTGCTCATGGATAAGGCGCTGGTCTGCGGTGATCGAGTAGACGTGGATCCCATCCGCTGCCCCGACATAGACAAACGTGGGCGGGGCAGCAATCAACGATGCCCAGCCAGGCCGCGCAACCCCCAATAATGAAGTACTACCCAGCATCTGCAGAAAGCGTCTGCGGTTCATCTCCATCTCTCCTCAGGCGCGAATCGACATCGCATGATGAAACACGTTATTCGGATCATACTTCTTCTTCACCTGCTGCAGGAACTCGTAGTTCGGTCCGTAGTAAAGCTGCGGCCAGTACGGATACTCGATCATGTCCCCGTCGGGATAATTGATATAGTAGCCCTCATAGCTTGCGCCCGGAAAAGGTGTGCTGGAATACAGATCCTGGTAGAACTGCCGTATCCATGCGATATGTCCCTCGTCCTCTGCCGGGTTAGACCAGTAGGTCTGGAACTGCATCTTCATGACGCTCGATCGCTGGAAGGCCACGGTCTGGTCGAGCATCTCTTTGCGATTTATCGCGCCACCATAAGAATCAACCTCCACGACGGTATGCGAAAGGTCGACCCCGGGCATGGCTCGCGTCAGATGCTTATGGAACACCTCGATCTCGCGCGCCGTGTAGTTTTTCTTCATATACGCGGACTTGTACTTGGCGCGTGTCGATCCGCGGCGCACTCCTCCCGCTGCTTGCGTGTCAGCCCACGAGATGCGCGTCAGCATATGCGGCCCAAACCCCTGAACGGCAGGGACAGGCGGAGCAGGCGATTCGGGCAGGGGCTTGCAGGCATCGAACAGGGCGAGAAACTCGTCGAGCACCTTCGTATTCTTGCAGGTGCCGTCGGGATTGCAGAACTGCACCGAGATCCTTATGTACCCTCTCGCCCGGTGATTTGCCTCGATGATGGAGAACAATCCCCATGTCTCAGGATCCTGGCCGCGGGTAGCAAAGTAACCTCCGAAGGCGTCGAAGATCCGGGCAAACTTCTCTTCGGTCATCTCCGCCCAGGGGAAGATCATATTCGCGGAGATCACCTCCTGCGGTGCGGGGGGCAGATGGTCGAAGATATAGTCGACGATCACGCCAAAGTTTCCCCCGCCGCCGCCGCGGCAGGCGCGGAGCAAGTCGGCATCCTGCTTCTCTGTGCAGCTTCGCAGCGCAACCTTGCCCTTGGCGTCGACGGTAAGAATGTCCACACCGCTCACCCAGTCGGCTGTGGTCCCATACAACCGGGAAACCAGCCCATAGCCGCCACCGGTGATATGCCCACCCGCGCCGACGGTGGGGCACGTGCCGCCAGGCAGGGTCACGTTGTAGAGCTTGTAGAGTTCCTGATAAGCCGGTCCCAACGTCGCGCCCGCAGCCACGCGATAGCGCGGATCATGCGGACGATCGCCCACGTGGTTCATCATCGACATGTCAAGCAGCGTGCCGTGGGGATTGTTGGCGTAGAAATCTTCGTAGCAATGGCCGCCGGAACGGATGGTCGGCCGCTGCCCTGCGCTGACCACGCGCTGCAGCGCCTCTGCGGTGTCCTCCGCGCTGAGGCACAGGACCACACTACTGACCCCGTCCGCAGCGTCTGCCGGCCAGCGCCCGTTCCTGGCTCTCTTCAGGTTGTCGAAGCGCGGATCATCGCGAGTTACGAAAATTGCCACTGTGGTCGCTCAGTTGAAGTCTACAGCTGCAAGCAAAGAGGGGATGCGATGGCTCGCATCCCCTCTCTGGTTAGTTTGGAGTGGATTAGAAAATAAACTTGCCGCTTATCTGGCCGACACGAGCTGGTGCGGTGTTCGTTACCTGACCGAACTGGCCGCTGTTAGCATTGCCCACCGTTGCACTGGTGAGGAAGTTGGCATGGTTGAAGACGTTGAACATCTCGATGCGCAGGTTGAGCTGCGTTCTCTCAGTGAGTTTCGTATCCTTTTCCACACCCGCGTCGGTGTTGATGGTTCCCGGCCCGTGGAAGAGGAACTGTTTCGCAGTGCCTGTCACGCCACACACTTCGTAGCCGCAGCTGAGGCCGCTGGCGAAGGCCGATGTATTAAAGAAATTGTGTGCCGGAGCATGCGGATTGAGTTTCTGGATGGGGCCAATCTGGGTAGGATAGTCCAGCCCAATGTTGGTCAGAGCAAAGTCGCCGCCGCTCGACAGGTTCACCGGGGTGCCCGTGTTGAAGCGGCTGATGCCCGTAAGCTGCCATCCCTGGCTATACCGGTGGGGACCCATGAAGCGGTAAAACGGCAGATTCCAGTTGTAACTGGCTACGAAGTTATGCCGCATGTCGAACGAAGATTGGCCATAGTTACCAGACGGATTGCGAGGGTCAAACTCGGCAGAGTAGGTATCCAGTGACTTGGCGTAAGTATAGGAGAGCAGGTAAGTGATGTCGCGAGACCGACGTTCCGCCGAGATCTGCAGCGAGCTATAGTTAGAGTTTCCCGAGTTCTGCAGATAAGTCGCCTGGGCGAAGGCCACAACCGGACCTCCACTCGAGTTGTGGTAGTTCGGGCTGATGGTCTGGTTGTCGACCGGCCCTATCAGGGTACCGTAAATGTTTTGACCATTTTGCTGGTAAACGCCACCCTCACCACCCGGGCCACAGCCTGCAAGCGACTGGCAGAGCGAGGCGCTGCCATAGATTAAGTTGACGCCATGCTCGACATGGTGGGCAAGGGTCCCCACGTAGGCCACGGTCAGGACAGTCGACTTGTCAAGTTGCCGCTGCAGGGAGAGGTTAAAGTGCTGCGCCCCCATCGTCTTGTTTCCGTTGTAGTAGCCCGGCACGTAGAGAGGCATGAGGTTTCCGAACTGGAAGTTCGGAAATGGTCCAGGCCCGGAGGGAAAGACAAAGGGAAAGTGCTGTCCCTGGGTAACTCCGTTTGCGCGCGTGATGTAGGGACTGCCGAACTCCGTCGGTTGCGGCGATGACCAGTAAAGGCCCCAGGGAGCATCCCCAAGAATGCCGAAGTTACCGTTATCCGCGACGCCCAGGTAGTAGATACCGTAAGCCGCACGGATGCTGGTCTTGCCGGCCGCACCCCACAGGCCGCCGGAAGGCGCATAGGCGATACCAAAACGAGGTCCAATGTTCCTGTACCGGGTTGGGGAGATCGTACTGGGAACTCCCGGATCTCCCGGAACGACGTTGCCCAGAGGGGAGTCGGGAAACTTGACGGATTGCTCTCCCGGCACGGGTGTGGTTAAACGGCCATAAACGTCGCTCCACGGCCTGGCGATATCCCATCGGAGGCCGTAGTTAAGGGTCAAATTGGGAGCTGCTTTCCAGGAGTCCTGGGCAAAAAAACCACCGTATCTAGACCGGTTATCCAGAAGCTGGATGGAGCATTGGACGAATTGGCCGGGAGCACCGATAAAGTAATCAGAGACGTCAGCATTCGTCTCTTGCCCGCTAAAGCTGAAATATCCGTTCGGTCCGCAGGTGTTTCGAGCATTCAGCTGGTAGTAGCGGAATTCCCCACCAAAGCTGATCGCGTGATTGCCGACCGTCTTGCTCACGGTGTCGCCCGCGGTGTAGGTGGTATCGGGCTGAAAGAGATTCAACCAGTTGTTGCCGATGGTAAAGCTGTTGAAGAACAGGCTCGGAACCGCCGACGGATATCCTGGCGGTCCAGTGTTGACCAGACCACCGGTTGCGGGATTGGTGTTGAATCCATATGTAGAGTAAGAGGAGATGGTCGAACTCGCAGACGGCTGTGCGGTGTGAACGGCCGTGCGGAAAAACGAGATGCGCGCAACGTTGACCGTGGTAGCGCCGATGGTTTTGGTGTTGCTAGCCATGAACAGCTGGTTGCGTGACGGCACACTGACGGGAAAGCCCGGCAGATTTTCCTGGCCAAAGTATTGCTGGTTGTAGACGGGATTCATCGCGGTCGCATCGTCGTAGTGATAGTAAAACGCCCAATCCCCAGTCATGTGATTGACGAAATCGATCCGCTCAGCCATGTTGGTGTCGGTGATGGCTCCCTTGTGGCTGGAGTCGTCGTAGTCGAAGCCGCCAGCCTGATTTGCGGCCGGAATAAGCGGCAAGGTCAACTTGGAAACGGGATCCATATAGGCGGAGATATTGTGTCCAGGCACTTGATTGCCATTGCTATCCGTGGTCATCACCGCTGTGCCGAGCTGGTTGTACAAGGTAGGCGTGCACGCTGGAGGCTGGCAAACGCCGCCCGCACCATTGATCGTTCCGCCGCCCCGGGCTTCGAGGGTTGCAGCCCAGGCATCCCCCTGGACTTGTTTATCCAGGATGGCATCCGAAAAGATACCGTTCCGTTCGTCATTACTGAGAACCTGCACCACTCCCGTGCTTTGGCCCGCTACCTGGCGCGTTTGCTGAAAGTCGGTGAAGGTGAAGAGCTTGTCTTTGAAGATCGGACCACCCAGGACCCCGCCGTACTGATGACGCTTTAACTCGGCCTTTGTGCTGTCGAAGTAGTTAATTGCGTCCATCTTCTGGTTGCGGTAGAACTCGAAGAGAGTTCCATGAAAGCTGTTGGTTCCGGACTTGGTCACGGTGTTCATCACGGAACCGGTGAACTTGCCGTACTCCGCGCTGAAGCTATTGGTGATGAGGCGAAACTCAGCGACCGAGTCAGCGTCTGGAATCAAGCCGGCGCCCATATTCTTGGTTTCACTCACATCAGCGCCGTTCACCAGGAAGGCGTTGGCAAACTCAGGCATGCCGTCGGTGGAGACATTGCCCGAGGAGCTGTAAAGGCCCGAAGCGGGCGAGCGATCGTTGTAGCCGGTGTTGGTGTTCGCAGGCGCGACCCCCGGTTGCAGCGAGAGCAGGTCGAGGTACGACCGTCCGTTGAGCGGCATGGCCAGAATCTGCGAAGAGGTGATGGTGGTGCCCATCGACGTGCTCGTGGTCTCAACCTGCAGAGTACTGGCGTCGACCGAGACGGACTGGGTCACGTTGCCTACTTTCAACGCGAAATCAAATTTCAGCGCGTCGTTGACGTTGAGGTCAATATTGTCAACGACTCCATTCTCGAACCCGGCGTTAGCGGCGGTCAGGCGGTAGCTTCCGGGAGGCAAAGCAAGAATGCTGTAATGGCCGGACGAATCCGTGGTGGCGGTGCGGGTATAGCCGGTGGAGGTCTGGATCACTGTCAAGGTCGCGTTGGGAAGCACAGCGCCGGAGCTATCCCGAACGTATCCGCCAAGCGATCCAGTCACGTCTGCCCGCAGGTGCAGGGTGCCGAGGAGCATAATCAGACCGAGAAAAGAATGACGACAACGAAGAAATTTCATGGTGACACGCCTCCCGAAAAATGCTGCAATTCCGCTGTTTTTACGACGATACCGATATTTAACAATCCCACAAGCGAAATAGTGCGAAACCGTCCTGCGTCGCGTGTCGTTTCGGCTTCGGAAAAGTCGCTGCCGGAACTGTAGAGAGAGCGCGCCGTGTTAATTAACTAGTCAGGCGCTCGCTTCGCCATACCCGTAACAGAAAGGCCTGCATGCCGGACGATGCCAGCAAGGAATCCTCTGCCCTGGGAATGAAGCAAGATATATCCCGCCGTGATTTCATGAATGCCACGCTGCTCGCTTCTGGCGGCGCGCTGCTCGGCGGACTTACTCCGCACGAGTTATTGGCCCAGATGGGCAAAGATAACTGGACGGGCTACGGCGGCATCGGCGATTACGCCGAATCGAATGGCAATACCTTCGAGGTTATGTCGGCCGGTCATCAGATCCGGGATCAGATCTTCGCCGATCCACCGCACGAGGTGGAGGAGACGGGCGAGGTGTTCGATTGCGTGATTGCCGGCGGCGGCCTGAGCGGTCTGGCAGCCGCGCTCTCCATGCAACAACACGCTCCACAGGCGAAGTGCCTGGTGCTGGACAACCATCCCATCTTCGGCGGCGAGGCCAAGCGAAACGAGTTCATGGTGGACGGTCACCGGCTGATGGCGCCGCAGGGCTCCGACCATTTCGATACCCCGCTGCCGGGCAGCCCGATGGCCGCTTTCTACGAATCGATCGGGGTGGATGCCCGAAAATTCGAGTATCAGTCGTGGCAAAGTTCCTCGCCAGAGATCCCTGTGGGCCGGAGCTTCGAGCACATCCAATCGCCCTACGGCATTTATTTTGGCGCTAACTTCGGCCAGGAGGGTAAGTGGGTAGTGAATCCCTGGGCCAACAAGCTAGAGGGCGCGCCTATGCCGGCTGCGATGCGGGCCGAGATCCTGAAGTATCGCCAACTAGGCGCGGCATCCGCGGGCGAAGAGAATCCCCACCAACTGGATGCCATCACCATGGAAGAGTTCATGATGCAGAAGTTCGGGCTGAGCCAGGAGACGATTCGTAAGTTTCTTATGCCTGGACCGGCCGATGGCTTCGGCATTGGCCCGGACGTGCTCTCCGCCTACGCCTTCGGCTTCGGTGGCGACCCCATGAATTACGGGGAGGAGGCCGCCCTGCAATCCTTTCCCGGAGGCAATGGCGGTTTCGCGCGGCACATGGTGAAGACGCTGCTTCCCGCTGCCATCCCAGGGCCCCGCACGCTTGAGGCGGTGTGCCGCGGCCGGGTGAATTTCAGCGCCCTCGACCAGCCCGGCGCGCACACCCGCATTCGCCTGGGTTCGACCGTGGTGCGGGTGGAGCACGAAGGTCCTGCTGCGCAGAGCGAGTTTGTCCGGATCACCTACATCCGCAACGGCAAAGTCTACCGGCAGAAAGCGCTGGCGGCGGTCATGGCAGGCGGCAGCTGGACTACTAAACATGTGGTGATCGACCTACCTTCGGAACAACGCGAAGCCTACGCGCAGTTCTTTCGTTCGCCCTGCATGCTGGTGAATGTTGCCTTGCGGAACTGGCGCTTCCTTTACAAACGCGGTATCTCCGGAGCGTTCTGGTACGGCGGCCTGGGTATCTACGGATCGGTCCGCAAGTCTCCTACCTTCTCCACTAAAGACAAAACCATCGGACCGGATTCACCGGTGGTGATGACCATCAAGGTGCTGTTCTGCCGCCCTGGACTGTCTATGGCGGAGCAGCAGAACGCCGGCCGCGCGGAGCTGCTCTCGACCTCCTTCCGCGACTACGAGCGACGAGTTCGGGAGCAGCTTACCGAGATGTTCGCGTCTTCGGGATTTGACGCGAGGCGGGATATCGCCGGGATCGTTCTCAATCGCTGGGGGCACGCGTATTGCAGCCCGCAGCCAGGCTTCTTCTTTGGCAAGGACGGGCAGCCGGCGCCGCGCGAGATCCTGCGGCGGGCGCCCTTCGGGCGCATTGCTTTCGCCAATACGGATCTTTCGGGCGATCCCGGTCACCACACGGCAGTTGCCGAGGGACAGCGCGCCGCCAGCCAGCTGCTTGATCGCATCTAGAGTTTGGCTCATACGCTCGGTCGAAAATGACTTCCCTCAGCGGCTTCTAAAGCCGCATACATGAGGTCTGCGTGAGAACTGGGATTCACAAATCCGGCCCCGAAGGGGCGACCTGAACTTCAGAGCTGTCCAAATTAGCAAGAAGACCGCTTATCAAACGATGTAGTTTGCTGATTTCATTAGGAAAGCTTGGCCAAAGCCAAATCGGGTTGCCCGAATTGTGCGTTCGAAGAGCTAGCTTTAACCGCAGGTCCCTCCACTTCGCTCCCCCGGATTTCCTGGCACGCTGCACTGGACAGGGCCGCTGTGCGCCTTTCCGTAGGGAAAGGCGCATGAAGTTTGTCGAAGCCACCAAGTTCTACAGGAAATCCGGCGAAGCGAAGTGGAGGGACCTGCGGTTAAAGCGGTTCGGACGCTCAGTCAGGGGTTTGTCAAAACCCTAATTTGGCTAAGTTCAGGTCGCCCCTGCGGGGCTGAATTTGTGAATCCCAGTTCTCATCGCAAACACTAAAGGCTGTCCTCTTCAGGCCCGTCGATACTTCGCCAAGGCAATTTATAATCAACCATCATGAAGGCGCATGTTTATGTCACGCTGAAGCGCACCGTCCTCGACCCCCAGGGGCAAACCATCCACGGGGCGCTCAAACGCATGCAGTACACCGGCGTAGAAGACGTGCGCCAGGGAAAATACTTTCAACTCACCCTGCGCACTATGGAGACAGCCGACGCGCGCAGCGAAGTGGAACGCATCGCCCGCGAAGTGCTCACCAATCCAGTGATCGAGGAGTTCACCTACCGCCTGGAAGAATAACCCCGCCCGTACAATAAAAGTCTATGTGTGGAATCGTGGGGTATGTGGGCCCGAAGGACGTCGTTTCCGTAATTCTGGAAGGGCTGAGGCGGCTGGAATATAGGGGATATGACTCGGCCGGTATTGCGGTGGGGAGCGCGGGGCATGGGTTGGAACTGCGCCGCGCCCCCGGCAAGCTGCGCAACCTGGAAGAAGTGATCCGGCAGCAGCCGCTGCACGGCACCTACGGCATCGGCCATACCCGCTGGGCGACGCATGGCCGGCCTACCGAGGAGAACGCTCACCCCCATCGCGACTGTACCGGGCGCATCGTGGTGGTGCATAACGGCATCGTGGAAAATTACCTGGAACTCAAGCGCGAACTGGCGGAAGAAGGCCACGCCTTCGTGACCGAGACCGATACCGAGGTCATCGCACATATGATCGAACAGGAGCTGGGCTCGGCCGAGAGCTCCGGCAAAACTATGTTGCTGGAAGAAGGGGTGCGCCGCGCGGCGCGAAGACTGACCGGCGCATATGCCATCAGCGTGATCTCCGCCGACGCGCCCGACACCATCGTGACCGCGCGCAATGGGCCCCCGGCGGTGATCGGCGTGGGCGAAGGCGAATCGTTCGTCGCCTCCGATGTGCCCGGCATCCTGCACCACACCCGCATGATGTACTTCCTGGCCGATGGCGATGTGGCCGTCCTGACGCCGCAGGGAGTGAAGTTCACCAACCTGGAAGGCGCTCACGTGGAGCGCAAGGTGGAGAAGATTCTCTGGGATCCGATCCAGGCGGAAAAGGGCGGCTACAAGCACTTCATGCTGAAGGAGATTTTCGAGCAACCGCGGGCCGTACGCGACACCACGCTGGGCCGCATCTCGCTGGAGACGGGCGAGGTTTTTCTAGGCGAGATGAAGATCACCGACGATCACTTCCGCGCGGCCACGCAAGTGAATATCGCAGCCTGCGGCACCAGCTGGCATTCCGCGCTGGCGGGCAAGTACATGATCGAGCGGCTGGCGCGCATCCCGGTGGAAGTGGACTACGCCAGCGAGTACCGCTATCGCGATCCGATTGCCGATCCCCACGCGCTGGGCATGCTGATTACACAGTCGGGCGAAACCGCGGATACGCTGGCCGCGCAGCGGGAGATGATCGCCAAGGGCTCAATGACCATCGCCATCTGCAACGTGGTGGGCTCGATGGTCGCGCGGGAGGCACACGGCACCATCTACACCCACGCCGGGCCCGAGATCGGTGTGGCCTCGACCAAAGCCTTCACCGCCCAATTGACGGCGTTGTTTCTCTTTGCGCTGCACATGGCACAGAAGCGGGGGACGATTGCGGCCGCCGAAAGCGCCGCTCTGGTGGACGCGCTCAGCCGCATCCCGGGAAAGATCGAAGAGGTGCTGCGGCAACGGGACGGCACCTGCCGGCAGCTGGCCAAAGTGTTCGCTTTATCGTCCAACTTTCTCTTCTTAGGCCGCGGTATCCACTTTCCCATCGCGCTCGAGGAGCGTTGAAGCTCAAAGAGATCTCGTACATCCACGCGGAAGGCTACCCGGCAGGGGAGATGAAGCACGGGCCGAACGCGTTGATTGACGAGGCTTTGCCGGTCGTGGTGCTGGCCACCAGCGACGAATCCAGCCCGGAGTCTATGCTGCGGTATGAGAAGACGCTCTCCAATATCCAGGAAGTAACGGCACGCTCTGGCCGGGTGATCGCGGTGGCTACCGAGGGCAACCAGCAGATTCGCGAGCTGGTGGAGCATGTGATCTACGTGCCCCACGCGCCCGAACTGTTGCTGCCGCTGCTGGAGGTGGTTCCGCTGCAGTTGCTGGCTTACTACATTGCCGTGCGGCGAGGTTGCGACGTGGATCAGCCGCGAAACCTGGCCAAGTCAGTAACCGTCGAATAGATGCTGTTGCCTACAAATATAATGGTAGACACAGCGAGTTCTATGCGACTGAGGTGAGGGCTATTGGGACGTCAACTTTATACTGCGCGGCTTACGCGCAGGCTTCTGCTTTCGGAACGGGCCGCGTGTTTCCATCTTGAATTCACAGTAGACGGGGTGGAGAAGTTCGATTTTGAGCCCGGGCAGTTCGTCTCCTTTGTCGCCCACGACGACGCGGGCAAGCAACAGACCCGAGCCTATTCCATCGCCTCAGCGCCTCGCGCCAACCAGTTTGACGTGTGCGTCAACCGGGTGGAGGGCGGGTTCTTCTCCAACTTGCTGTGCGATCTCCAGGTGGGACAGACGCTGGAGTTCCACGGACCGCATGGCTTGTTCTTGCTGCGCGCGCCGCTGACCGACAGCATCTTCATCGCCACCGGAACCGGGATCGCGCCCATGCGAGGGTTTGTCGAGCACCTCTTTCCCGAAGATGGCGAGGATCGAAGCCAGGGACGAAAGATTTGGCTGATCTATGGCACACGATACGCATCCGAGCTTTACTACGAGGAGTATTTCGAGAGGATCGCCGCCAGCCGGACGAACTTCTTCTACCACAAGACGCTGAGCCGGGCCCATGAGGAGTGGGAAGGCACGCGCGGGTACGTGCAGGACCTGGTGGGACAGATCGCCGCGGAGCATGCGAGAGAGAGCGTGCAAAATCCGCAGCAGCCCGTGGACGGAGCCCTCTATAGCTTCCACGCGTACATTTGCGGATTGAACGAAATGGTTGCAGCTAACCGGGACTGCCTGAAGGCCCTGGGTTGGGAGCGCAAGCAGATTATCTTCGAACGCTACGATTGATACCTGTCCTTGCCAACGGACCCCGGGTGCCCCATATCTCGCTCGTTTTTCGCGAGATGTGGGATACCGCGAACCTTTACCTTACTCTCTCTAGCAACCGAGAGGTTGTCGGTTTGGCGCGGTGGTATCCCACATCTCGCGAAAAACGAGCGAGATATGGGGCACCCAGGGTCTGTTGCAGTTGGGGAGTTTTGACTTAGAGTTTAGCTACTCACTACGGAAGCGCGAAGGCGACATATAGTCCGCCCGAGGGCTTTCTGCTGGATTGTCCTCCGCCGGCGGCGATCACGACATATTGCTTCCCGTTTACCATGTAGGTCGAAGGCGTAGCCAGACCGGAGAAGGGCAACTGCGTTTCCCATAGCAGCTTGCCGGTGCTCTTGTCATAAGCGTGGAACTTCTCGTCAAAAACGCTGGCGCCGATAAAGAGCAGTCCTCCATCCGTGACTACCGGGCCGCCGTAGTTATCCGACCCCGTATCAGCCATCCCTTTGGCTACCAGCTCTGGATACTCTCCGAAGGGAATCTTCCACAAATACTTTCCGGTATTCAAGTCGATCGCGCTGAGCGTGCCCCAGGGTGGAGCAGTGGCAGGATAACCCTCCGGATCGGTGAAGCGGCGAAAGCCAATGGTCTTGTACGGCATGTCGTCGTCGGCATGCCCGCCGGCGCCCTCCGCAGCCACTGGGTCCGCCGCTGCCCTGGGATTGACCCGCGCTCTCGGCTGCTGCTGTTGCGGCGCCTTGGTCAGGTAGCGCACCACGGCTTGCACCTCAGCATCGCTCAGGCTGTTGAAGGGCGGCATGCGGCCTCTTCCCTGGCGGATGATGCCCGCGATCTCCTGCTCGGTCAAAATTCCCTCAATGCCCCACAAAGCGGGGATGGCAGGAGGCGAGCCGGCACGGTTCATGCCATGGCAACCGCTGCATTGGTTCTGGTAAACACGCTCGCCCAGACTTCCCGGCGGCGGTGGAACCGTCAAACCAACCAGCCACGCAGTGTCATTGGCGTTGACGTACAACACTCCGGTTGACGGGTCGACCGCGGTGCCACCCCATTCCCCGCCGCCGGCAAAACCCGGCAGGTCGATGGTGAGCTTGTCCACGCTGGGCGGAATGAACTGGCCCCCGCCGATCATCGCCTTGAATTGCTTCACCGCCCACGCATGCGCTTCGGGCGTCCGGTTGGTGAGGGTATCTTCCGTGGTGCTCTGCTGGGTGTAGGGCGGGGGCGCGGTAGGCAGCGGCTGGGTGGGCGAAGTGACTTCACCCGGTACTGTGGAGGCCGGATAAGAAGATTCCTGGATGGGGAACAGCGGCTTTCCGTTCGCGCGGTCGAAGACGTAAAGGAAACCGGACTTGGTAGTCTGTGCGATCGCATCCACCCGCTGGCCGTCGCGGGTGACTGTCAGCAGTGCGGGAGGTGCGGGAAAATCGCGGTCCCACAGGTCGTGATGCACGCCCTGGAAATGCCAGATGCGCTTGCCGGTCTCCGCATCGAGGGCAATCAGCGAGTCGGCAAACAAGTCGTTGCCCACGCGATCCCCACCATAAAAATCAAAGACTGCTGACCCGGTCGGGACATAGACGATGCCACGCGTGGTATCGACCGTCATCCCGGCCCAGTTATTGGCGGCTCCCGCATTCTTCCAAGCGTCTTTGGGCCAGGTGTCATAGCCAAACTCTCCCGGCCGGGGAATGGTGTGGAAGGTCCAGCGCAAAGCCCCGGTGTGTACATCGAAGGCGCGAACGTCTCCCGGGGGCGCCGGATGGGTTTCAGGATTCGCGCCACCAACGATGATCAGATCCTTGTAGATGCTGCCCGGCGAGGTAAGCTCGACGGACTGTGCCTGGTAGGGCTCGCGCAGGCCCTTGCGTAAGTCGATGCGCCCGTTCTCTCCGAAGCTGGGAATCGGTTTGCCCGTGGCCGCATCGAGCGCGTAGAGATAGTTGCGAGCACCGGCAAAGAGGCGGCTCTTATGGCCATCGGTCCAATAAGAAACGCCGCGCGAGAGCACCCTGCCAGGCAGGTCTGCCTGGAACCGCCAAATCAGCTTGCCCGTGGCCGCATCCAGCGCGATTACGCTGCGGCCCGGGGTGCAGGTGTACAAAACCTTGCCAACGATAATGGGACTCGCTTCCAGGCCGCCTTTTTCTCCGGTGTCATAGGTCCATGCCACCTTGAGATTCTTCACGTTGTCGCGATTGATCTGCGACAGCGTGGAGTAGTGGGTCCCGTCGTGGCCCCCGTAAGCGGGCCAATCCTGCGTTGCCTCTTCGTCCGCTGGTCCTGTGCCGTATGCCGTGAATGACCCGAAAACTAACAGAACTAGCGCCGCTGCCCTGAACTTCCCCATTCGCGCCCTCAACCCCAATTACGCTTTCATTTGAGCATTGGCTCGATTAAGCAACGCCTTCATGTAGGCGAAGCCATAAGCCTGCTCGGCGTTGTGACCGCCTTCGAGCGAAGGCGTGTGGTCCAGGATGACGATGCCGTCGAAGTTGATCTCGTGCAGGGCTTCCATGATTTTGTACATGTCATAGTAGCCGTTATCCATGAACGTCTCGACGAAGTGGGGCAGCGGCGCGCTTACATTACGAAAATGGATCTTCCAGATTTTCTCCGGGCCAAAAGCGCGAATCATCTCCGCCGGATCTTTGTGCATGAGCGCGGGGCCGCCTTCGTTCCAGCAACCGCAACAGAGGCAAATACCGACGTTGGGGCTGTTGGCAATCTCCATCGCACGCTTGTAGCCTTCATAGTTGGCGAAGATGCAGCGCGGAACCCCTGCCAGCTCGGGTTCCGGAGGATCATCCGGGTGGATGCCGATGCGGACATTGACCTCTTCTGCCACCGGCGCAACCTGTTTGATGAAATAAGTGTAGTTCTCCCAAATTTCATCGGTTGAAAATTTCCGGCCGTGAGAGAGCGGCTCGTAAAACAACTTTCCGTCCCAGCTGCCCACTTTGTTCGGGCTCGCCATATCGAATTCGCGGGCAGAGGCTCCGCGAATCACGGCTCTGCCGCTGCTCCAGATACCGTTGCCCATGTGCGCGTAGGTGGTGTAGTAAATCCCTGCCTGCCCAAGATTACGAAGGTACTGCTTGTATTCCTCAATCTTCTGCTCGCGGCCCGGCAGGTTCAGGGTTACCTCGGGCATGTTATGCACGCTGGTGTTGCCGATGTTCCACACCGTAATGCCGGCGTCGGCATAGCGCTTCTTGATTTGCAGAAAGCCTTCTGCGGTCCGCAAGTCGGGAGTGGAGCCCACGCTGACGTACTCGGCGCCGATCTGCTTGAGGAACAGTAGCTCATCATCGGTGGGTTTGGCCGAGCTTTGCGCGCAGAGTTTGATGCCCGGCGCATTCTTGTGCACCGCGGCCGAGGCCGTACGGTCCGATGCCAGGAAGGCACGCGCGCCCAGAGCGCCGCCCACAGCGAGCTTGAAGAATTCTCTCCGGTCAGGTTCTTGAATGCCCACGCTGCATCTCCTCCAAAGTGCCGTGATCATTGTATGCCTGGAGTAAAGTGGATGCGTGCCGGTTGGAGGAGAGAGGATGACTACTGATTTTTCGAGAAGAACGCTGATGAAGGGGATCTGTTCGACTGCTGTGTTGTCGGCTGCCGCGGTGTTGCCTGTTGCTGCCGCGGACGGCGAATACAAGGGCCCACACGGGCCGGGGATGCCGCAGGAAGGGCCCAACACACCCAAGCTTTGCGCCCCGCTCGGCGGCCCGATTAACGAAGAACAGATGCGGAGAGTCAAGCAGCTGGGGGTCAACAACGTGCTGATGGGCGGTCCACAGATGCCCTGGCAAGAGACCGATCTGCAGGCCACGGTGGACAAGCTGAAGACCGGCGGCCTGACGGTGGGCAACATGATGATCTCCGGATTTCCCAACTGCATCTACGGGCGGCCTGGCGCGGCCCGCGATAAAGAGATTGAATACTTCAAGAGCTCGGTTCGCGCCGCAGGCAAGGTGGGCCTGCCGGTGGTGGAGTACAACTGGTATGCCCATCGGGCCATCGAGGGCTATTACCTTGAAGAAGGGCGCGGCGGAGCGGGTCTGACCGGGTTCAACCTCAACAAGGTAGAGAACCTGCCTACCGTTCCTGAAGAGGGAGTGCATTCCAACGAGGAACTGTGGAGGAACATCACTTACTTCTTGCAGGCGGTCATTCCTACGTGCGAGCAGTCGAATGTGCGTTTGGCGCTGCACCCCAATGATCCCCCGATCGCGATGACCCGCGGATCAGGACAGATCATGGCTTCTCTCGATGGTTGGAAGAAGTTGATCACGGTTGTGAACAGCCCGGCCAACGGCATCACCTACGAATGCGGCGTGTCGCGGGAGATGGAGGTCGATCCGGTCGAGGTTTGCAAGTACTTTGGCACGCGCGACCGCATCAACCACGTGCACTACCGCAATCCAGTTGTGCGGGTCCCGCATAACGATTACACCGAGACCTTTATCGACCAGGGCGAAAACAACATGCTGGCGGTGATGCGCGAGCTGATCAAGGTGAAGTACACGCGGCTGATCTATCCGGAGCACGAGCGCGCATTGGATTACGATCGCGCGGTCGGCATCCACAACCAATACCCGGGCGGCGGCGGATACACGGGGATGGTGTTTGACATCGCCTATGCGCGGGCGATGTTCCAGGCCTCCATCATGCTGGAACAGGGCAGCGAGTGGAAGGAGTTCTGATTTGGATCGGACGCGAGATTGAGCGAAACCGCAGGTCCCTCCACTACGCTACGCTCCGGTCGGGATGACAATTTTGTTTGGCAATCGAAGATTTTCTTCGCGACATCTCCGTCTTTGCGGCAAAATTGTCATCCCGACCGGAGCGTACCCGGATTTCCTGCCACGCAGCATTGGACAAGGCCGCGCGTGCGCCTTTCAGTAAGGAAAGGCGCATGAAGCTCGCCGAAGCCACCAAGCTCCACAGGAAATCCGGGGTAGCGTAGTGGAGGGACCTGCGGTTTCGCTTCGCTTTATGGTTCTGGCGCAGGTGGAGGAGGCGTATGCGGGTGCGGCTTGATTGCATCCGCCAGCAGCGCATCGAATTCAGAACGCGGCATCTTCAGCTTCTCGGGATGGGCATCGACGTATTTGCCAAGGCCTTCAAACTTCGCCGGCGTCCAACCGCCTTCGAACTCGGCCCCGTTTTTGCCTTCGCGGTTCAATTCGAAGTTGTAGTCATCCATCAGGTTGGTGAACTCCGCCTTGCTGATTGCGGATTCGGCGAGAATCGCAGGAATGAAGATGACTCCGTCCGTCTTGGCTAAGACCAGGTCTCCGGGCAACACAGTCGCCCGCCCGATGCGGATAGGGGAATTGATTGCCGTCAAGGTCATCTGCGCCCACGCGGAGGGATCGTAGCCTTTATAGAATCCGTTGAAGTTAGGAATTTCGCGGTTCTCCTCCTGGTCACGTATGCCCCCGTAGAACACAAACCCGGTATGAGTGTGCGCGGCAATGCCGTTGCCCAGGTTGGACCCGATCAACGTACCTTCAATGACCTTGCCAAAGCCGTCGGCGACATACACATCGTTGAGCTGCAGTTCGTTGATCGGCCAGCTGTTGTTTCCGCTCACCCGGCCTTCGGCCTTTCCCTCCGCAGCGATGGCCTTGGCCATATCCGCCCGCACCGGCATGTATTGCGCGGTGAGCGCTCGGCCGGCAAACGGCTTTTCAATGTGCAGCGCCTCCCAATTCCCCTCAAACTGGTTGGCATAGCCGTGCGCGCGCAGATAATCCCAGACGTCTTCGATCGACACATCCAAAGCACGCTTGAGCAGATCGTCGGGAACCTTCGGCCGTCCGTCCGGAAAGCGTTCGCCTTTCCAGTCGGACGTGTAGAACATCATCTGGTCCTTCGTCATCTTGACCTGAGAAAAGGCAGCCGAAGCTCCTAACAAAGTCCAGGTAATCACTACCGCTACAATCAATTTTTTCATGGGAGTCTCCTGCCTCGAACACCATATCATTGCGGGGAAATTCGCGCCAAGGCTAGTACGGTGGTGGCCGCTTGGTGTACTTGCGGCCAATCGCCGCCGTCTCCGGGCTGGCGGGCCCGACCATCACACCTTCCTGGATCAGGGAAATCACGTCTTTGGAGGTGAACGAGTTCAGGAAAAATATATGGTTCGCTTTGCAGGCGGCAAAGACCTTGCTGCGCGCGGCAACCATCCTGGGATCCTGCGTTGCCGCCTCACCGTGGGCAACGATTTCCAACGACATCGCCATATCTCCTGGCCCCCACTCGGCCATGCCGATGCCGGGAACCTTCAGGTTCTCGTCGACGTTGGCCAGCGCGTATTTGTCTTCCTCCTTGACGCCGAGCAGTAACTCGCCGTTCGGATTCAACGGCCAGGGATCCGCCTTCTCCTCGTACTCCTGCTCCGAGACTCCCCAGATTCGCGCCGCAGTGGGAACGCCGTGAACCCCCCGGCGCCCTTCAGGAAGCCCATCTTCGCCCACGCCTTCATGATGAATGGGAAAGCGCACCGCTTCCACAAAGGCGCGAATCGCGCCCGGGTCGTCGGCGTGGGTAAGCATAATGCCGTGCACGCCCGTCGCCAGCACCTGGCTGAACATCCAGGCATTGGCATGCACGGCGGCGGCATCCAGGCCATTCACCGGCACATTGACAATCACCGCCGGCGTTCGATGGCCGCTGCGGTCAGGCCCGCCGGCCACCAGCCCGAGCATGTACTCCTGCAGACCCTTTACGTCGTAGGGGGCGTGCTCCATGTCGTAGCTTATGTAGTCCGCGTAGGTTTGCGCGTCCTTGACTCCCTGCTCATAGGTGCCGGCGGTTCCCGAATGGGACCCGGCGTAGTAGATTGGCTGGCCTTCGGCCAGCAACTCGATGGCCTGGTTGATGCGCTTGGGCTTCGCCGGCTGCGCCGCGATGGTGATCGTGACCGCCGCCAGCAGAACAGATGCCGTTATAAGGAACTTTGCCTTTCTTGTCTTCTTCACAAGCCATCCCCCCAAACCATTCAGGCCACGCGAATATTATTGCAACCGGCGATGCAACACAAGAACCCTTCGGCAGGTG
Organism: uncultured Acidobacteriaceae bacterium; assembly: GCA_963834205.1. Lineage (GTDB taxonomy): Bacteria > Acidobacteriota > Terriglobia > Terriglobales > Acidobacteriaceae > PALSA-350. Next base: position 242,865 of record CAWIBI010000009.1, read on the forward strand.
TACCCTTCTTCGAGAGCATTCATCGCCATCATGGCTGAGAAGAGGGTCCGTGAAACGTCGTGAACTTTTGAAGTCCATAGGAGGTGTCGGTCTATGCGGTCTGGCTTCGCCTCTCTTGCGATCGCAGGAGCAGGTTGCCCGCGCCACCCGGGGCATGGCAACGCCCCGCATCAAGGATATTAGCGTGATTGAGTGTGAGCCCGCCGGCACGCGGCTTACCGTAGTTAAAATCACCACCGACCAGGATGGCCTCTATGGATACGGCTGCGCCACCTTTACCCAGCGTGCCGACCTGGTCAAACCGGCGGTCGAAAAGTATCTGAAGCCGTTCCTGCTTGGCAAGACTACGGACCGGATCGAGGATATCTGGCAATCGTGTTACGACAGCTCGTACTGGAAGAACGGGCCGGTGCTGAACAACGCCATCAGCGGCGTCGACCAGGCACTGTGGGATATCAAAGGCCGGCAGGCGGGCATGCCCGTCTATCAGCTTGCCGGCGGCAAATGCCGGGAGGCCGTCGATGCCTACACCCATGCCGATGGCCCTGACTTTCAGGCCGTAGTTGAGAGCGCCAAGGGCTTCATCGCCCAGGGATTCCGCAACGTTCGGGTGCAGGTTGGCATTCCCGGCATGGCGGGCTATGGCTCGAGACGAGGCGGCAACACCACCCTCAAGGCGCTGCACGACAAGCCACTCTTCGAGCCGGCCTATGATTTCCGCCGCTCCCTGAAGCTGCTCGAGGTCTGCCGCCAGGAACTGGGCGACGAGGTCGAGCTGCTGCACGACATGCACGAGCGCCTCACACCCAACCAGGCGGTGCAGTTCTGCAAGGAGGCGGAGAAGTTTCAGATGTTCTTTCTTGAAGATCCGCTGTCGCCGGAAGACCTGGCCTACTTCCAGCAAATTCGCCAGAACTGCGCCACGCCCATCGCCATGGGCGAGCTGTTCAACAACCCACATGAGTGGCAGCCGTTGATCGAGGGTCGGCTTATCGATTACATCCGGGTCCATGTATCGCAGGCAGGCGGCTTCAGCCCGGCCGCAAGATCGCGATCCTGGCGGAGCAGTACGGCGTCAAGACCGCATGGCATGGTCCGGGCGACGTCTCACCCGTCGGCCACATGGCCAACGTAACCCTGGATATTGTCAGCTATAACTTCGGCATCCAGGAATACTCCCCCTTCAACGAACAGACCCAGGAGATTTTCCACGGCTGCCCGGTAATGAAGGACGGATACATGTGGGTGAACGAAACACCGGGTTGGGGAATCGAGATCGACGAGAAGGCAGCGGCCAAAGCGCCGTTTAATCCAGGACAAAACAACCTGAACGGCGGATGGGGAGAGGTGCGCAAGCGCGACGGCACGGTGATCAAGCAGTAAGCGCCAAATCCTAGACCCGCACTTCTAGGCGCTTTGCGACCAGCGCATCGACTGAGAACAAACCTGCGCCTAAGATCAGCACCATCAGGGACGCGAAGAGAAAGGTGTAGGGATCGGCCACGTAGAACTTTCCCGGGTCGGAGAATATCGAGACCAGGGCTTCGTGATCCGCTGTCCAGTAGGCGACGAGCATATTGAATGCCAGCAGCAGCCCGGTGAAACGCGATGCAAAGCCCACAATGAGCAGGATGCCGCCGAAAAATTCCAACCCGGAGACGAAGTCGGCGTTAAACCCGGGGAATGGGATATTCAGACTGGCGAAGAAGCCGGCAATTTTCCCGATGTGATGCATCTTGCCCCAGCCCGTTTGGGCGAACTGCCAGCCCCAATACAGCCGCACCGCGAGCAGAAACGGCGACCTCATGCTGGAGAACTTTTCGGATGCGATGGAATAGTAATGAAGAAAGTGTTTCATTGTGCCTCTCTCTCAGCGCTAGCAGGAACGATGAACGCTCCGCTCATTCCTCGCAGTGTTAGAGCGCAGGGGCCGCTAAATGGTTACAAGCTCAAAAATCTGTAACCTGCGGCCTTATGGCACGTCAGACAGGCATTACGAAAGCAGATGGGAGATCGTAGGGGTGAAGAAAGTACCTTCTTCGCCCTATCGCCGATCTGCGGCCAAATTTGTCTCATCCACGATTACTTGTAACTTTGTACTTGCTCAACAACGTCCGGCGCACCCGGTGCGCGGCCCAAACAGAAAGGTATTCATCCATGAAGAACCATTCCGCAAATACCCTCGCGCTCGCCGCTGCATTTGCAGGTCTGCTCGGCGGAACGACTGCTCGCTTGAACGCACTCCCCACCCCGCAAGGCAGTACCTCCACGACAAGTGCATCGTCCAACCCGGGCGTAATGCTGATCGCGCAAAACAACCCACCCGACACAACCAAGCACTCCTGCAAGGGCAAGAACGATTGCAAAGGCCAGGGCGGCGGCAAAGACCCAGGGAAGAACAGTTGCAAAGGCAAGGGGGACTGCGCTACCGACGGCTCCACGCCTCCGAAGAGCTAATTGAGACAAGTTGGGGGCTTGTGGTCGCGCAGGCCTCCAATTCGCTATTTCATGGAAAGCAGGAGCTTGCGATGCCAGCGAACCGATTTAACGCATTTACCGAGTATGGCGTCGGTATTGGACTGCGGGTCCCACACTACAACCACATCCTCTCCGAGAAGCCGGTCGTCGATTGGTTCGAGATCATTTCGGAAAACTACATGGTCGATGGCGGTCGGCCGCTGAAGATGCTCGACCAGATTCTTGAGCAATACAGGGTAGTTCAGCACGGCGTATCGATGTATTTCGGCTCGGCCCAGCATCTGAATCGCGAGCACCTCTCACGTCTCAAGCAATTGACCCGGCGCACCAAGACCCCCTGGCTCTCAGACCACCTTTGCTGGGGTAGCGTGGATGGACGGTACACGCACGATCTGCTTCCGCTCCCCTACACCTTCGAAGCCGTACGCACGACTGCGCAACACATTCGCGAGGTACAGGACTTTCTCGAGATCCCCATCGCGGTAGAAAACGTGAGCAGCTATTGCGAGTTTCATGAGTCCCAGATGACCGAGTGGGAGTTCCTGAACGAGGTGGTCCACGCTGCCGACTGCGGCATCCTGCTCGATGTCAACAATATCTATGTCTCCTCCCAGAATCATGGGTTCGATCCGATGGAGTATGTGAACAACGTGGCTGCCGATCGCGTAGCCCAGATTCATATCGCCGGCCACTCAAAATTCGAGAAATACACCCTCGATACACATGACCACCCGGTGCTCGATCCAGTCTGGAAGATGTACGCTCGTGCGATCGAGCGCATCGGCCCCACCGCGACGCTGCTCGAGTGGGACGACAATATCCCTTCCTTCGATGAAGTGCATCATGAAGCGCTCAAAGCAAACCGCTACCTTGCCCCATCTTTGAGCTCCGAACGTTTCGAAGAGGTGCCCGCATGAACCTCCTGGAATTCCAACGGCGTATGTCCCAGGACGTGATGCGTCCCCTGGCACCTGGGCTGGAGACCAGAGCCACCACCGAGCAGGGTCTGCCCATGGATGAGATCGCCGCCAGCTATGTAAAACCCAACCCTTTGCTTACTTCCTTTGAGCGGCTCGAGATCTACAACCGGCAATATTGGTTTCGTGTGATTGGCGCCGTGTCGGAAGATTTCCCCGCGCTCAATGCGGTTCTCGGCCAGGAGAGATTCGACTCGCTGGTATTGGCGTATCTGCGCGAAAATCCGTCCACGTCCTTTTCGCTGCGAAATCTCGGAGCCAGGCTACCGGCCTGGCTTGCTGCCTACCCTGAGCTCGCTGGACCCCAACATGCGCTGGCGGTGGACGTTGCCCGGCTGGAATGGGCCTACATTGAGGCGTTCGACGGAGCGAGCCTGTCGCCCCTGGGCTGGCAGGATTTTGCCGGCTTGGGAAAGGACTCCGTTCTGCGCCTGCAGCCGCACTTGCAGTTACTGGACTTGCAATATCTGGTAGACGAAGTGGTTCTCGCTGTTCATAAAGCCACCCCTGAGACGGACATCGTGAGCAACGCGGCTTCGGAGCGCCGGCAAGGGCCGGAAGTAACACTGGCCGAAGCGAGCCCATCGAGCGTCTACCTGGCGGTGCATCGCTTCGACAACTGCGTTTACTATCGCCGGATCGAGCGCGAAGAGTTTCTGCTACTCGCCGACCTGCGGGATGGTGATTCCATCGCAACCGCGATCGAACGCGCATTTGAAGGCAGCAAGCTGGGTGCGGATGAGCAAGCCGCAAGGATTCAGGATTACTTTGCGTATGCATCGGAACTCGGTTGGTTCTGCATAGCGTAGCGTGTAGCGACGCTCAATTCACAGGCTTTGGGCAAAGGGAAACCTCGGTTTATCCCTGGTGCAGGACGGCGACGGGTGCCAGCTGGATTGTGACTACGGTGATGTCGTCCGACTGCCCATAGGTCTGCGCGGCCTGAGCGATGGCGGCAGCAGGCAAGACTGACAGCTCCTGCGTGCGATCAAAGCCCAGCAGCTGGTGCTGCGCGTTCGTTGCTTCCACGACTCCGTCGGAAACGAAGGTAAGCCGCGCCGCCTCGGGCAGCTCCACGGTCTGCTCGGTGTAGTCCGCTGTGTTGCTGATGCCCAGCGGAAGACCATTGGCCAGGTTAACCTCAGCGCCGTCGAGGTAGGGTGCGAGATGACCTGCGTTGGAGATAGTCATGGTTCCACCGGCGGTAATGCGGGCGCAGAGACAGGTGACGAAGCCTCCGTCCGTTTGCCCCGCGAGCTGCTGGTTCAGCAGCGTAAGCGAGCGGGCCGGGGATAGTCTCTGAGCCGCGAGCGCCCGGATGGCGCCGACAATAAGCGTGCCGATCATGGCTGCGCTTAGCCCTTTGCCGCTCACGTCTCCAATGTAGAAAAGCAAGCCGCCGTCCGGCTCGGGAAAGGCCTGGTAGAAATCGCCGCCCACTTCCGCAGCCGCGATGTACGCCGCCTCCATGGAAAACCTCCCTAGCGCTGGAAATGTTACCGGCACCAGCCGGCTCTGCACGCGATGGGCCGCCGCTAGTTCCGCTGCGGAGCGCTCCTGCTCCCGGTTCGTGGAAAGAAAACGATAACCCAGGATCACGGGAAAACTCAGCATGTAAAAACAGATCGCGATGCTGGAAAAGACGAAGTGCACCAGCCCCAGATGAAGGTCCGGAATGAGGCTATTGGGAGTTTTGGTCCATCCCATTACGTAGACTACGTAGGAAAAGAAATCCAGCGGCAAAGCAAGGCCGAAGAAGACCACAGGCGGCAGAAGGATGGCAGCCTCCCGCTTGCCGCGCAGGTACCAGACCACCAACAGCACAAAAGAAAGAACGGCATAGGAGAACGTCACTACCGCTGCCGTCGAATTGAGGGTGACTCCATTGACCAGCCCGTAGTAGGCAAGCACTCCGAGGCTGGCGCATACCAGCAGCGCCACCTGGTAGATGCGCACCATCATTCCCGGCCGCTGACCGATGAAGCGGTAAAGGAATTCAATCCCCGCCACGATACTGGCGTAACCCAGAGCAATATAGCTTATTTCGAAGGACCTCAGTGGCAGCACGCCAAGTGCGCCGAGGACACCGTCGGCATAGTAGAGGCCGATCAACGCCAGGCTGATGCCGGCCCAGAGATACTCGCGGTGTGGGCGCTCCGCAAGGAAAAGGCAGATAAGCCCGCAGCCGATCAGCAGACCCAGCAACGCAACCACGATATCGTCGAACTGGTAGATTACCTGCGTGCTGCGAATCGCTGTCTGCAGAGTGTTGATGGCTGTCGAGGGCCCGATCCATACCGTGCGCGGCCTGATCATAGCGATCGGGCGATGTTGCGGCGCCCAGAGGCGAATCGCCAGCACGGCCGCGGTCCCGGTGGCTGTGTCTCCCAAAGGAAACACCATCGGCGCCGGCAAGCGATAACCATAGATCGATCCGAAACTGCCGTAGTTTCCGATAGATTGTCCGTTGGAAAACACCTGATAACTGTTTCCTACCTGGTCCAGGAGCAGGCTGAGTGGGCCGTGGGCCGAAGCAAGGCGCAAGTGGATGCGCAGCCAGACGAAACCGCGGGAGGTGGCGAAATTTTGATCGTCGATACCCCTCTGCGGATCGAAGGGGCGCCAGGCCGAGTCGTCATACTCGGGGCTGGACCATCGGGGATCATCGCCGGTGTGAAAGCGCCAGCCCTGATCAAGGGCGACCGGCTCGCCCATACGGGTGGCATCCACCACTGAGGGTTGAGCTAAAGTTTCGTGGGGAGTGTCACGGCGAGTCTCGCTTGGGGCTTCGCCGGGAGTATGGCCGAAGGCCGGAAGGCCGAAGGCCACCAAGATCGTCAGCGCGATGGGCGGGATCGCTAGCCAGGTCGTGAGCCTTCGCCGTGCATTCATGGTTACAGCTTGAAGAGCTCGCGCAGGCGGCGGGTTTGCGCCCGGCTGACCGGGATCTCGGTCTGCTTGCGATCATCCATGCGCAGCTGATAGCTGCTCTTGAACCAGGGCACCACTTCCTTGATGTGGTTGATGTTCACCACATAGGAGCGGTGGGCTCTCCAGAATACCGATGGATCGAGCAGCTCGAGCAGCTCTTCAATCGTCCGGCACTTGGAATGGCCTTCGAGGGTGGGCGTCACCACGGAGATGATGCCCTCCTCGATGGCGGCGAAGCAGATATCCTTCTGATCGGCCAGCAAGAGCCGGTTATGAGCCTGCAGAATAATCTTTCCGCTGCGGGGACGAACTCCGGCCTGCTGCTGTTCGATCAGGCGAAGCAGCGCATCGAGACGCGCATCCGACGGCTTGACGTCGGCGCCGTTCTCCGCAGGTGGCTCAGAGTCGAGCTGGTGCATCTCATGCAAGCGCTGCCGCGCGCGCTCCAGGGCCTGCAACACCCGGGCGCGATCAAACGGCTTCAGCAGATAATCGATGGCGTTTACGTCGAACGCGCGCACCGCATACTGGTCGAACGCGGTGGCGAAGATGATCTGGGGCATGCGATCGGCGTGATCACGCTCCAGCAGCTTCTTCAGCACGGCGAAGCCGTCCAGGCCTGGCATCTGCACGTCCAGAAACACTACATCCGGATGGTGGGTACGAATCAGGTGGACCGCCTCGATGCCGTTCTGGCCCTGGGCGATGACCTCAACTCCTCCCGCCGCGTCCAGAAGGTATTTGAGCTCTTCGCGCGCGAGCCGTTCATCATCGACGATGAGCGCAGTCATGCCATGGCTTATAAGAGCATCTTTCGCAATACGATGAAATCTCTGACGGTGTCCGAGCAGTATAAGTGGCGGAAGGCGGCGCAGACCTCTGTGGCTTCGGTCTACATCTTTGCGAAAATGCTCTCAGCAGTTTCACAACTACTAGTCTGGCGAACCTTCCCGGCAACGTCAGGATTGAAAGGCACGCAGGCGGGAGGGCATATTATCCGAGGCCAGACCATGGCCGCAGTAAACGCAATAGACGTCGGTAATGCGCACGCCACGGTAGCAATTGCCGCAGGCCGCGGAGACCTGGTAGGCGCACTGCGGACAGAAATGGAACTCAGTATGAATACTGGTGCCACACGAGGGGCAGCGCGCAACTACCGGCTGGCGGAGGAGAAAGTAAAGCACCGATCCGATACCGCCCGGCATAGCCAGGCATATCACCACCCACAGGCGGGTGCTCATGCTGCGCCGCGGTGCATCCCGGCTCACATAACCAACCATGAGCACATACAACGCGGCCAGCGTGCTCCAGGACAGAGCGAAGTAAAAGCGGACGCCAAAGGGAGCGGCGATGGATCATCTTGTAGGCGACCCGATAAGCCGGCAAGAATGACCCAGTAGAGATACTGCATGAAGACGAACACCAGGGCAGCCGCGGCGATCGACCAGCGCGGGATCAGCTTGACCTCTTCCGTGATGGAGGAGGCCGTTTCGGCGTTGTTTGCCTTGTTCGTCATTTCTCAATCGGAGGAAAGGTCTCAAAGCCGCCCCGGTCGTGGTGCACGTGACGTTGTCCTTTCCAGACAGCGATGAGAGCCGCCAGCATAGCAAGAAGAAGCATAGCAATGAGAAAGGCCAGCAGCGTGGGCAAATCGAAGAGATGTTCCTCGTCCAGAAGATCTTCCATGCCGGTCCAGATGGCCGGCCCCAGCAACACCAGCATGAAGACAAAGCCCAGGATGGCGAAACCAAGATTCCGGCGTTGGCGTGCGCTTCTCCTGGGTGGAGATTACGGCATCGCGCACCGCCCGACGGGTCTTTTGCGTCAGCTACCCGGTTGGCATCGCAATCCATGCCAGGCGATGGAGCGCACAGCGTCCTGCGAGGGGCCCAGCCGGGCCCCTTTTGCGTTCCACTTCATCGCGCCTCTCCCTCCCCCACGTCGGCTGCGACAATGCGAGGTTTGAGCGCAGAGAGGCCACGATAGAGCCGCGACTTTACCGTGGAAAGCGGGGAACGCGTAACCTGTGCGATCTCTTCCAGGGAAAGTTCCTCATGGAAGCGGAGGACCAGCACTTCACGATGCAGCGGCTCAAGCGTCAGCAAAGCCTCGGCGACGCGCTGCCCGTTCTCGTTGGTCTGGTACGTCTCGAAGGGAGAGGGCCCATCGGCGGCCACATCGAAGGAGCGGCCGTCTTCTCCTGCTTCGCGCATCGCTTCCAGGCTGCTCATGGTTCGCTTGCGCCGCACGTCGATGACCAGGTTGCGGGCGATGGTGAACAGCCAGGTATCAAAGCGGGACTTGCCGTTGAACTGGTCGCCACGCTTCAGCACCCGCATCCAGGTTTCCTGAAAGATATCTTCCGCAGTCTCCCGGTTGCCGGTGAGGTAGAGCAGGTAGCGTAGCAGGCGATGCTGGTATTGAACGATCAGCTGATCGAGCAGCTCCGGATCATGGCGCTTTAACCCCTGGGCGACGATGGTGTTCTCGTTGCATGACTGGTCGGTAAGGGTAAGCGAGGCTGCGCGCATATGATCCTCTGAGACGTGGGCTGGCTCCCCAAAGACGCCCTGTGCAACTACTTTTTTGAGCTTACCGGCAAGGACCATGGGATGGCTCCTCCGCCTGGGCCAACCCGCCTGCTTGCAAGGATATAGGAAACGGCTCCTGACGCTATCTTGGATGCTTTGCCGTGTCGGATCAACGCACAGCTTAACCTGTGCCAGCCCCGGACTTTAGTCCGGGGAGCGGGTTTTCAAACCCGCGAGAAGCTCAGGTAGATAAATTCATGGCTTCAGCCCTGTGGTGGGCGTGCAGAATCGCCTGGCTCTTATAAAGCCTCTGCCTCGGTGCAGAAGACCCCCGCGATCCCAGATTCCTAAAGCGTCTAAACTTGAGACTATGGAGATTTTGTTCGGCCTGCATCCCGTAGAGGAGGCTTTGCGCTCCGGGACGCGGAAGTTTGACCACATTTGCATCGCCCGGGAGCGGCAGGATGCGCGGCTGGAAAAGCTGATCCAGGCCTGCCGTGACGCGGGAGTGAAGCTGCGCATGGACACCCGCGACCAACTCACCAAGCTGGCTCGGACCGAGGCGCACCAGGGCGTGGTGGCGATCGTTCGGGCACGGCAGTTCCTGGAGCTGGACGACCTGCTCCAGGGCCCCAGGCGAAACCGCTTGCTGCTGGCGCTGGACGGGGTGGAAGACCCGCAGAATCTGGGGGCGCTGCTGCGTACCGCCGAAGGCGCGGGGGTGGACGGGGTGGTGGTGACGGAGCGGCGGTCGGCGCCGCTCAGCCCGGTGGCCGTCAAAGCTTCCGCCGGCGCGGCCGAGCACATAAAGATCGCCCGGGTGGTGAACCTGGTGCGCGCGCTGGAAGAGCTGAAGCAACGCGACCTGTGGTGCATCGGGCTCGACGAGCGCGGCACCATGGACTATGACGAGTTCGATTTCTCCGTGGGTTGCGTGCTGGTGCTGGGCCGGGAAGGCGCCGGGCTGCATGACCTGGTGCGGCGTACCTGCGATCACCTGTTGCGCATCCCCATGGCCGGCCGGGTGCACTCGCTCAATGTAAGCGCCGCAGGGGCCGTGGTGCTCTACGAGGCGGCGCGGCAACGCCGCCGGGCAGCGCAGGAGGAGTCTTCCCCGTCCGCCCCGGCAAAGTTGAAGAAGCAGAAGGGTTTGGGTTCATGAGGGTTTGGTGCTTTGCCGCCGTGGCTGCCGTCCTGGCGCTCCCGGCTGCTCGCGCTGGAGCGCAACAAGCGCCCGCGCCGGCCGCGGAGCCAGACCATCCCGGCAAGGTGATTCTTTCGCGCTCGGTCGAGGACAGCGGCAGTGGGCCAGTGGCAGCTGCGCCCACGGCAAAAGCGGCGGAGGCTGCGAGCGACGCGGAACGGCAGGCGATCACTTTCCTCTCCTACGATCTCGATGTTCACTTGCAGCCCCGAGAGCACAGCATGGCCGTGCGCGCGCGGGTCCTGGTGCGTAATGACTCGGACCGTCCGCTGCGCCGGCTTCCCTTGCAGATCTCCTCTACTTTGCAATGGACAGGCGTTCGGGTAGCCGATGCGCCGGCTGCGTTCTCCCAGCAACTGGTGGACAGCGATATTGACCATACCGGAGCGCTGCGAGAGGCGCTCATCTCACTGGCGCAGCCGCTTGCTCCCCAGCAGAGCCTTGCGCTCGACCTTAGCTACGAAGGGCCGTCGCGCTTTCCTCCGACCGGTTGGAGCAGATCGGTACCCCGGCGGAGGTGGCGGAAGCATCCGACTGGGATCGGGTCTCCGAAGAGTTTGTCGGGCTGAGAGGGTTCGGCAACGTGGCCTGGTATCCCGTGGCCTCGGTCCCGGTCAGGTTGGGAGACGGAGCCAAGTTTTTTACCGAAGCGGCGGCGGAACGGCAACGCCAAAGCCAGGCCACGGTGACCATGAGGGTGACCGAGGAGTTTTTTGGCGAGGCGCCCAACCTGGCGGTTTTGGATGGAGAAACCATGACGGTGACTCCCACTTCCCTGCCGACCGATCGCCTGGGTGTGCCGGGAATCGTGACCTGTGAGCTGCCACCGGCCAAGTTGGGCTTTGCTTCCCCCAGCCTGTTTCTGCTTACCCGCTCTCCGCTGGAGGGGAATGGTGTTACCGTTTTCGCACGCACCGAGGATGCCGGGAATGCGCAGGCCTACATCAGCGCGGCTGCGCTGGTTGCCCCACTGATCCATCTTTGGCTGGGCTCGGAGCCCAAAGGCACGCTGAACATCGTCGATCTGCCGGAGGCGAATGACGCTCCTTTTGAAGATGGCGCCGTGCTCTTTACCGATGTGCGGAGCACCGAGCCGGAGAAGCTGGCCGATGTTCTTGTCCATTCTCTAACCCATGTTTACTTCCGATCGCCCTATCCCTGGCTACAGGAGGGCGTGGCCTTCCTTCATGGGGTCATTGTGGTTGGAGAAAAATCACGGGCGCGACTTTGCCATTCAGCAGTTGGACAATTCCCGCGGGGCGCTCTCGCTTGCCGAGCCGGGTGATGTTGCGGGCAGTGACCAACAGGCTTTGCTCATGGCGAGAGACCCGGTGTATTACCGCACCAAGGCGACTTACGTCCTCTGGATGTTGCGCGACCTGGCCGGGGATGCCGCTCTGGCACGAGCCCTGCACGCCTATCAGCCGGGGTCAGACACCGCAGGAACCGGGTTTGAGCAGGTGCTCGAGCGAGAGTCAGGCAAAGACCTGAAGTGGTTCTTTGAGAACTGGGTCAACCACGATCGCGGTCTTCCCGACCTTTCGATTGCCGGCGTCTATCCCAACAAAGCCTCCGTGCCGGGCTCCTATATTGTCGCAGTCGATGTATCCAATAACGGGACCGCCGAGGCTGAGGTTCCCGTGTCCGTTTCCTCCACTACAACCACGGTTACGGAAAGGCTGCGAATTCCCGCAAAATCAAGGATAAGCCATCGCTTTCTGCTGGAGGGCCAGCCGGCGGAGGTCGCGGTGAACGACGGGACGGTTCCCGAAGTAGAGGCCAGCGTCCACCGGCAGGCGGTGGCTGTTCCGGCCACCCCGGAGTAGCGCTTTACAGGCTGCAGACACTGTTTGGGGTGTTTTTCGTCCAAACTCCCACAAAAACGTCATCCTGAGCGGAGCGCCTCACGCATTTATCGCGTGACACTGCACTTGAATGGCGCGGAGTCGAAGGACCTCGGCGCTGCTTACCTTACCCATGCTGTTCTGAGCTTTTCAACCACCGAATCTCGCTCCGGGCGGACGTTCTTGTGGCGAGCTAAAGAGAAACCGAGTTTTTCTGCATCCTGTTCAGCCATGCCGTAGATGTTTAGCCACTGAGGTTGGTTTGTCGGTCAATGTCGAACGAAAGCCGTCGCGATCCGTTTGTCACGGTCGACGCGATTTACTTTGGGGTCGAAACTCGCCATGCTCAATTCACATCTATATAGGTGTTAGGTACGCCGCGAGTCAACGGTTTGCTCCTCTTCCCGGTTCGAGACCGCCCGGCCCGCTGTGATCAAAAGCTCCGGCCGTGACTTATGCCGCTCAGGGCGCCTTCCTGCTCTGCGGGGACTAAAGCGTTAGCTCACCCTCTCTGCGCGCCGATGTGGGGGGCTTAAAGAGCCTGCATGGGAACCACCTCCACAAGTCCAAACCATGGGTGGGTGGCCCAGGTCTCGCCCTTTGAGACCTGGGGGGTCATGCAGAGGGACCCCAATCCAGGTTCTCACGCGGGGCTTTTTAGCCGCTTTGCACGCTCCGCATCCACTGAAGTGGACCCCGAGGTCCTTGTCCGCTCCAAGGCCCAGAGGGCCGACCGCCAAACGTAGCCCAGCCCGGGAGGGCTGGGTATCGTTTCAGAATGATTCCGAGCGCCGTAGGTGCGACACTAAAATCTAGTTCTCACGCAGACTCCAAAGCCCGCGATATGTCTAGTCGTATTAAGGGTTATTCGCGGAGAGAGCAGACAACAATGATGCATATACAACGCGTTTGTTGCCTCATGCACCTGCAAGGCCGACGTCATAAAGGGTTGGCGGCATGCATCCAACTGATCTAATATCGCGCACGATGAGCCGCTTTGTCGCTTCAGACCTTCCGCGCTCATTATCTCTGGACCTTCGGTTTGCCTACCGCTCAATTGCGCGTGCGCCCCGATTTGCAATAGCTGCAATAATCTCGATCGCGCTTGGAGTTGGATTATCGACAACGATCTTCGGGGTCCTACGGGCTCTAACCGTTCGGAGCTTTCCCTATGCCTCGGCGCAACGGATCGTTCGCATGCAATTTGTAGATAAGACCGGGCCGGGCCGCTTTATCGGCGTCACTCGATCAAACCTGCCTGTTCTGAGGACGGCCCCAGATATCTCCTGACAGCCTCATCAGACACTGTGACCGTCCTGCACGGATATCCTGAGATTATACGATTAGCCTATCTGTCGGATAATGCGTTTGCTATGTTAGGTGTGCCGGCGCTATTAGGGAGGACGCACTTCGACACGAGGTCAGGGGATGAGATCGTACTGAGTTTCGACTCTTGGCATAAACATTATGGCGGGGATCCACAAGTCCTAGGGCGTCTCTTTAGGCTAAACGATCGCGACTACACAATCATCGGGGTCATGCCGTCCCAATTCGCGTGGGACGCGGCCGATGCTTATACGCTTCTTGAATCGAGTGACAACAGAGCCAAGCTTTATTCTGTCGTCTTCCGCCTGCGCAAGGGTGCGCGCGGCTCGACGGCTGCGGCCGAGGTCTTTCAATTGATACGGCGTTTTGTTCGAGACGGCTGACTACTTCGAATTTCCTAGCGATGTCCGGTTGAACCCCGTTGGCTTAGATGACCAGAATCTCCGGGATATCCGACGGAAAGTTGTGGCTCTTTCCCTCGCCGTGCTGCTGCTGCTGCTGATTTCCTGCGTCAACTTGTCGATTTTGCAACTCGCTAGAGGATCGGCCCGCAAAGAGGAATTCTTCACGCGTTTGGCCTTAGGTGCTCCATTCAGTCGTGTTGTACAGCAACTTATTTTCGAGACTCTAATTCTTGCAATCTCTGGCATTCTGATTGGAACGCTGCTCGCGTACTTCGGGCTGATCGCCATTCGAAACTTGATTCCGCCTCATTTTGTTCCACCCGAGGTCAGGTTTCACCTTGACCCAACTGTCTTATTGACCTGCGGTACGTCAATCGTGATCATAGGACTCCTCGCCGGGTTCGTGCCCAGTTTGCACCTCCGCCGCATCGTTGAGGGCATAAGAGGCAGCGGGTTAGGTGGCGGCAAATCCATATCAAAGGCCGGACGCCTCATACGTAGATGTTTTGTCGCGGGACAGGTTGCCATTTCCGTCACGATCATCATGGCCGCGGGATCTGCAATCGCCGCATTTGTGCACTTGCTGCAATTAGACTTGGGCGTCGATACGCGTGACATTATTAAGTTTCATCTCGATGTCACTCATGTCACAGATATGTCGTGGGGGACGCGCCGCATGTATCTGAACCGGATCCGCGATCGCTTAACCACTATTCCGGGCGCGGAGGCGGTGACGATAAGTCGAGTGCTGCCACCATTCGGTGACCTTTACGGTGAGTTTGCGTTGGGGGATTTTCTCGCGGGCCAACCTCTCCAACACGCTCACATAAACTTCGTGGACCAAGGGTTCCTGGCAACCTTTCGAATTCCCCTGATGTCTGGGAACGGGATCTCGATGGCAGACGTGGACGGAGCAGCTCATGTTGCTCTCGTGAGTCAATCTTTTGTATCGCGATATCTTAATGAGCGCAATCCGATCGGTTCCATACTCATGATTCCGGCGCTGTCTCATGGGTACGATGCGATTATCCGGCCCACGACACCAAGTGAAGTGGTGCGCGTAGTTGGAGTTGGGAGATGTGCGGACCATTGGCGGACCGGATATCGGCTCCCGAGCGGCGATTTATCTTCCCGAGACTCTCTTTGGAAGGGGTGCGCTGTGGATTTCGCTGCGCGGCAACAGTGATGATGGCAGTTTTTCCAGGTCAATAGAGACTGTAATGCATCAGATCGAGATCAATGACCCAGTCACAGAGTTTGGAAGTCTTGAGAATAGTCTCGTGCGTGAGAGGTGGGCTAATGAGCGACTTGCTGCGTATATTCTCAGTTCGTTCTCATTAGAAGCCATGTTTTTGGCAGTCTCCGGCGTTTACAGCGTCATGTCTCTGATGGTGCTGGAACGGGGGCCGGAATTTGCCATTCGATTAGCTATGGGGGCGGGAAAAAACACGATTGTGAAGCATGTACTCTGGCCTGAATCGTTCGTGATTGTGAGTGGCATCGGGTTAGGACTAACGTTGTGTGTCCCGGTTCAAAAAGTGTTCGCTGATCAAGGTATAACGTTCAGCTGGAATTTAGGTGTGATTGCATTAATCTGTTCTCTGATCATTATTTGCGCCACTCTCGCCAGCCTCGTTCCCGCATATCGAGCGTGCCGCGTGGATCCGATGAAAGCCTTACGGAATGAATAGGAAATGTTGTTGAAGAGGCGCAACAATGTCGAAAAGCTCAGAACAGCATGGGCAAGATAAGCAGCGCCGGGGTCCTTCGACTCCGCGCCATTCAAGCGCCGTGTGACGCGATAAATCTGTGAGGCGCTTCGCTCAGGATGACGTTTTTGTGGGAGTTTGGAGAGAAACCGAGTTTTTCTGCATCCTGTTCAGCCGTGTCGTAAATGTACCGCGCGGGGACGGCCGCTGAGGTACGGTTGTCGGCATACGTTGAACCAAAGCCGTCGCGATCGCGTTTGTCACGGTCGGCGAGATTTACTTTGGGGCCGAAACTCGCGGTGCGCAATTCACATCTATATAAGTGTTAAGGTACGCCGCGAGTCAACAGTAAGCTCCGGTCGTGACTTATGGCGCTCAGGCGCCCCCCTCTGCGCGCCGATGTGGGGGGGCTTAGTGCGCATAGTGCGCTTAACGCGCACCTTCCGCAGAGAAAAAGCGGGGACTTAAGACGCTAAAAACGTTAAAGCGCAGCCTCTTTTGCACGAGTCAGGCCTGCATGAGAACCACCTCCATACGTCCAAAACCACGAGCGGGTGGCCCAGGTCTCGCCTTTGAGACCTGGGGGTCATGCAGAGGGACCCCATCCCGGTTCCCTCAACCTGAGTGAATGCAGGCCCATTGATCACGCCTAGGCTCAGTTTTCTACTTCCTCTGCGCTTGCTTTCACTTCAGGGTGCTGCAATGTGCCGGTTACGGTGAAGGCGTGGGCCGCCGGGCCGCCGGTCATGTCGATCTCGCGGTCGAAAGAGATGGTGCCCGATAGCGGGATAGCCTCCTGGCCGCGGGCCAGCAGGCTATGAGTGATTTTGATGGTGCTGTCCGCGACGGTGGCATCCGCACTCCATTGATCGAAGTGGACAAAGGGCTGCGCGGCGACGGGCAGCGGATCGTCGGCAGCCAGTCCCCCCTTGGTCCAGTCCCAGCGCAAAGTACCCGTGGTCGAGCTTGCCAGATCCCGCGCATCAAAGCCCGACATCCTGAGCTGGGCGGAAAAGTTGGCCAGGCCGCCGCCCCAGCGCTCTTCGAAAATAGTCGCCAGCGCGCTGGGCGCGGCGTTGGTGACCTGCACATCGATCCGGTACTCAGGCTGGTCACCGGACGCGTCCACCGCACCGGTCAGGTGAATGGTTCCGTTTGCCAGATGGCCGTTCAGGGAACGGATCCTGATCAGGTTTCCGCTGATATCAACCGCGCCAATGGCGTCATGCACCACCAACTTCCCGGTCGAGAGTGCGCCAATCTGGACAGTACCCGAAAGGTCGGGCCATTGCACGGAATGACGATCGATACGAGCGAGAATCTGGCGCAGCAGCTCACCCCGTTCACTGGCGCCCAGCAATGTGGATTGAAGCGCGGCCAGGTCAAGGGCCGGGGAATTGAGCGCAAAGTGGCCCGTACATAGCGCGCTCCCCGTGCACAGCGTCGGGTATTCGAGCGTTCCCTGGGCCTCCAGCTTGCCGTAGCTAAACGAGGCATTCGTCCATGCAACCTGGGTGGGGCTAACGATTCCCTGGGCGGAAGCAATCTTGAGCGGCTGGGACAAATATGACGTAGTAAGCTCGGCGTTCTTGATGGAGATGCTGCCTTCCACGGTGGACGAGGCGATGGGATGTTCCGAGTCCGGCACGGGGAGCAACCACTTACCGCGCACGCCCAGGTCGAGCGCCGCAGTTCCCGCGCCGCCGAGCACCGCCATGTGCGCGCCGAGCAATCCCAGCCCCTTGCTGAAGGATTGCAGCCGAGCCAGGCTGGTGGCGCCGCCGAAGTGGAGGTCGAAGCCGGCGGGCGTGAACCGGCCGTCCACGGTTACGGGAACGGGAGCGCCCATCGCCAGGCGCACCGGCTGCAACAAAAATGCGGGCGATCCCGCCTCGCAGCGCACACGCACTGGGGCAAAAAGGAATGGCTTGCCTCCACTGGGAGGAGTGAGGCTCAGCGAATCCACGGCCATTTCGCCGGTGATCAACGGCGCGCGGCCCCCCTGGGTTGCGTAGTCGAAATGCCCGTCAAGGTCTCCCACGACCTGTATCCCCGCGCCCAGGCCGTTGCGCACTTCCTGCAGGCCGGCCAGCACCGCCGAGGCGGGGACGCGATCGATCCCCAGCTTGAGCTGGGTTTGCGCCTCCTGCATCGAGCCGGTGAGCTGCAGCCCACCATCGCCCACAGGGGAGGCGCACGAGATGGCCTCCAGGGACCTTGCTTGTTTGCGGAACGACGCCCGGCAAGTGGCCGCCAGATCCAACGGGCGGGCCGGCGTAAATTCAGATCGATGCAGTCCAGCGACCTTCAGCCTGGAGTTGATCTGGGCCAGCTCGGCGGTGCCGCCTACCTGGGCCTCCACATCAAGGCCGCCGCGCCAGCCTGTATCGTCGCCCATGGTCAGCCGGCTTAACTGGCCCAATGGCACACCGCTCCACTCCACCTTGAGGTTCAATGGCATCTGGCCCAGCACCGCCGCCCGATGCAGGGTGCCATCCACCCGCAACACACCGGTATCGGCGAGATCAATGTCCAGGTCGGTGCGCACGGGTTGCGCACGAAAGTGCAGCTCCCACTCGTCGCCAGGAGCCAGCGAGAAAGAAAGGTCGGAGTTCACAAACGACAGCGGCTTCTTCTCGTTGCCTTCTTTGATATTGATGCGCGAGTTCTCCGCCTCGACATACGGGAACCGCGGAGCGCTACCGGCAAAGCGCTGGCCGGTGGGCGCATTTGGGATATGTGCTGCCTGCAACAGGATCGAGGCAAAGTTCCAGCCCCCTCCCGGTTCGCGGACAAGATTCAAGCTGGCCTCGTCGAATTGAATGCGCGAGACCTCAAGCTTGCCCCGCCATAACGACAAGAGCCGCAGGTAGGCGACGACGCTGTTGGCGTGCAGGATAGGCTCGGAGCCGAATTGCGGATTCTCTTCGACGGAAAAGTCGGAGAACTCAAAGCCGGGCAGGGGTAGCAGCCGCAGCTTGACCGAGGACATATGGACCGGCCGGCCGATGCTGCGGCCGATGCTGTTGGCAATCCTGTGCTGGTACCGGCTGATGTTGACCAGCGGCGGTAGGACAAAGGCCACGACCGGCAACACCACGGCTGCCAGCAGAATCCAGCGCCTGGGCGAAGGACGCTTCCCTGCGCCACCCATCCTAACGCACCAGATGAAGCGTTCGGCGCCAGCGGGTCTGATCGAAGAAGTGCAGGATCACGTGGCCATAGAACGAGATTCGGTCGCCCACTCCCTCTTTTTCGTACTGGTTGTCGGGCTCGATGAAGGACCAATAGACGAACAGCGGGCGGCCGACGATGTTGGCGCGCGGCACAAAACCCCAATAGCGGCCATCGAGACTGACGGTGCGGTTATCTCCCATGGCAAAATAGCGGCCTTCAGGAACCACCAGGTCTTGCCCCTGGATGTAATTGGGAAGTTCGAGCGCCCAGGTTGGCGTCACGTCTCCACTCTGCGAGGGAGGCACTGCGGGAAAATCATCGCGGTAGGGGAAGTAGTTGCCGTAGTCCGGCATGGCTGCCTGGGGCTCATGTTGCGGCTGTCCATTCAGATAGACCACGCCGTTGCGCAGGTGGATACGGTCGCCAGGGACGCCGATGACCCGCTTCACCAGGTACAGGTCAGGCTCGCCGGGCTTGAAGAAGACGATGATGTCGCCGCGGCGCACATTGCGGTAGTAGATGAAGGGAGCCCAGTGGGTCCGAGGCGCCAGGGTGACCCGGTCCACCAGCACATGGTCGCCCACCAACAGCGTCTTCTCCATGGAGGAGGAAGGAATCTCAAAGTTCTGAAAGATGAAAGTCAGGGCAAAGAGCCCGATGACGAGCACCGTACAGATAGAAGCAAACGCCTCCAGTGGCGTCTCTTCCCTTGCCTGCTCGCTTTTGATTTCGGTTTCAGTGGCTTCCATGGTAGTGGGAAAGTATCAGTGAATGACCCGGAACATGCGGCTCCATCGTGCGAAGTCCATGACTGTGTCGAGCGGGCTCTTCTCGTGTCCGAGTCTATCATCCGGCAAGGTGCTGACATCGGTGGCCGAGGGCTCGTGCAGGGAGAAGTAAATAACAAAGGGCAAACCCACAACATTGGCGCGGGGAACAAAACCCCAGTAGCGGCTGTCGCGGCTGTGGTTGCGGTTGTCGCCGAGCACGAAATACAGGCCGGGGGGCACTATTAATTCGCCGTTTTGCACATCGTGGCGCATCTGCATCCACCAGTGTGTATCCACTCCCGGGTCGGTGTAGAGCTTGGCAGGAAATTGATCGCGGAAGTTGTCCTGATAGGCACCCTCGAAAATAGCGAAGGGCTCATTCTGCTTCTGTCCGTTGATGCAGACCACTCCGTTCTGCAAGCGGATACGGTCGCCCGGTACACCCACCACGCGCTTGACCACGTGATCGGATGGATCCAGCGGGAAATGGAAGACGATCACGTCGCCCCGCCGCACCGGCTCGTAAGGCAGCAGCCAATGCCAGAGTCCCGGCTTGCCGTAGACAGATTTGTTCACCAGCAGAAAGTCGCCCACCAGCAGCGTGCGCTCCATGGATTCCGAGGGAATGCGAAAGGGCTGCACGATAAAGGTAAGCACAAACAGCGCCATGACGATGATGGACAGCAAAGAGCGAAAGGTGTCGAGCAGGTTGGGAAAGACCAGGTGGGTGTGATGCGCGGCCCCGCGCGGGATCGCAGGCACGGTAACCGCGGCGGTAGCGACCGCCGCTTCTTCCGTGGTGACGCGGAAGAAATCTGCTGGCGTCTGGCCGGTCAAGAACCGTTACCTTCCGCCAGCGGTTCCCGGGCCTGTTTTCGCAGCTTGTCAAAAGCCCGCCGCGCCGCCTCCTGCTCTGCTCGTTTCTTGGTGGTGCCCACGCCCCGCGCCAGGGCCTTGGCCAGCCCGCTGCCCTCCGCAATCCTCACTTCCACCAGGAAACGCTTGCGGTGATCCGGCCCGCTTTCCGCCTTCAGCACATAATCCGGCGGTCCGGTCTTCTTGGCCTGCAGCAGCTCTTGCAATGCGGTCTTGTGGTCACCCAGCGAGACGCCCCGATCCAGCGCCTGGCGCAATTCGCTCACGTAGGGCGCAACCACCTGCGCGTTCACGAAGGCTTCGACCGGAGCAAGGCCGCCGTCCAGGTACAGCGCGGCAATGATCGCTTCGACGCAGTTGGCCAGCAGAGTGGATTTCTTACGGCCGCCACCCCGTTCTTCTCCGCGTCCGAGGCGGAGATAACTTCCCAAATCAAGCGACCCAGCCACCTGCGCTAAATGGCGGCGGCTCACCAGGTTGGCGCGCAGGCGTGTCCATTCTCCTTCATGGAGATCGGGAAAGCGATGGAACAGGATCTCCGCCACCACCAGGCCCAGAACCGCGTCTCCCAGAAATTCCAGTTGCTCATTGTCTTCTTCCCGGGCGTAGTTCATCCCCTCGGCCTGGCGTCCTTCCAGAGTCTGCTCATACGCGAGCGAGCTATGGGTCAACGCCTTCACCAGCAGTTGCGGCTCGCGGAAGGTGTAACCCAGCGCTGTCTGAAGCGTGTTGGGAGCCGGCTGTGCCATAGAAACCTTGGATGCCCTTTCTCCTACTCTATTGCATAGCGAGAGAGATTCGCGGGCCGATAACACTATTGCGGTAGACGGCGTCACCAGGGAATTGGAGCAGGCGGAGCTCAGTTCTGGAGCCCCATCCTTAGTTCGGGCTCCCGCCACTCGGCTGTGCTTCGGGTGCGGCGTCGTCATCACCGGACGGCTCGGAATGTTCCTGTTTGGGCACAGCGTATGGCTGCTTCAGGCCCTTTTCCGCAGCCAGCCGGGTATCGGACTGGCCATCGCGCACGGTCAGTGCAGCCCGGTACTCGTTGACTGCCTGGTCACGCTGATCCTGAATGTCGTAAATACGTCCCAGGTAGATATGCGACCAGGCCAGCATACGGGGGTCCTTCGAAAGCCGGATCGTCTCTTCAAAATCGTGCTGGGCCCCCGGGACATCGCGGTGCATAATGGCCACCCTTGCCAGAATGAAGTTCGCTCTTGCCGGATCTCCAGATTTGTCAGCAACCGACTGTTGCGCCAGCGCACCTGCGCCATCGGTGTCGCCTTTCATCAGTTTTACCTCTGCCAGATCCAGGCCTCTCAGCTCCTTGGGTGTCCGATGCACGATGTCGGTGGAGCTTTGCTGGGTAAAGGTGATCCCCTTCACGTGATTCAGTTGCGAGCTCACGTCCATTCCATAGACCATCTCGCCGATACTTTCTTTGAAGCTCTGGGGCTGCCTCTCGAATGCAGCGAAGGCGTAATAGAAGTACTCGGTAAGCACATAGCCTTCCACCATGGATTGCTGGACGGCACGACGGCGAACCATTTCGGCAGCCTCAACCGAGGCATTGTGCTGACGGGTGGCCTCTTCCAGATCGCTGCGCCGGATATCGGCGGGAATCTTATAAATCGCGACGCCGGTATCCATGGTGCGGGCCTCAATCGCCCGAATCATGCACTCCACCACCAGGGCCACAATGTCGCTGCGGTAGGTGTAGTCGAGGGGCGCATCGCGCACAGTTTTAAGGAAAGGCAAGAACCTGTCCAGCTCCCCAGCGCGAGCATAGAGCATCGGCTCAATCTGGTAATGGAGGTAAGCGTGCCGCACCTCGCGCATGTGGATGACTCCATTGACGGGCGACGCGACCACCACGTAATCGGATCCGTAAACACGGGCATTGGTCTGCGCCGGGTCCAGCAGGGGTTCGACCACCACCAGAAAGCGCCGGCCGGCCGAGGTGCCGGCAGCCGTCTTGAGATAGATGCCGGTATCGCTGATCATCTTGGTAAGGGAATCGTGCAGCTGGGCCAGTTGCTTGTCGTATTCCGGCCGCACGTGGAGCCAGATCACATGCAGGTCGACAAGCTGGCTGAAACGGCGCAGTTCGGGCAACATATGTTCCACGCCGCTGGCGTCGGGAGGCAGGTCGGCGCCTTCGGCGCTCGGCTCAAGGTCAGGAGGAGGCGAGATGAAGAGGGCAAGGGAGATGTACTGCGCCAGGTCGACCCCGCTATCGGAAAGCCGATGTTGCGCGATGAAGGTGCACAACTGATCGCGCGCGTCCCGGGCGTCCGAGGAGCCCTGCAGCGCCTGGTTGACCTGCTCGCGGACCTGCTGGCGCACCGGGTCAGATGCGGCAAGCCCCTGATCATAGCCGCACGCATTCAGCGCAACGGCAACGTCGAACAATGCCTCGCTGTTCTGCAGGGTGATGTCGGGGCCGGGGCTGTTCAGCAACGCCGGCGCCTTGACCGGGGTTGGTCCGGCGGCGGCTTGCGGGTCGGAGGGGGCTTGCGCGCGGAGGTCAGGCACAGCCAACGAAACCAACAGAGCAAGCGGGGCAAGCGTCAGGAGCGCGGAGAGAACCCGGAGCGATTTAGCGGACTGCTGGCCGTGAAACTGCATAGAGCGGGGGGGATCCCCCTGCACAAGTCTATGCACTCGCGCAAGGCAGGGTCAAACCGGGACTGTGAGATGGTTTTGCCAGGACATTAAGGTGGCTTAGCCAACCTCAAATGAAGTTGCCTAGTTTGGACCCACTGAAAATTTAGCTTTAACCACAGAGGGAACTGCTAGCGCTTCTAGCCGGGAACCGACACGCCGGAGAAGGAGAGCACCACCGTGCCAGGTACCGGCTGTCCAAAGACCTGCGCCGGGGCAAAAACGCTGAAGAGCAGGCTGTCTTCCACCTGGGCACGCGTCTTCTGATCCGCGTTGCCGGAGACGATGGTGTAGTCGTATACCCGGCCCTCTCCGTTTACGAAAGCCTGCACGATAACCGGGTTCTCACCATCTCCAACCGCTCCCGCTGGTTCCAGCGAGGTGTACAGAAAACGTGGGCTGGTGGCTGGCCAGAGGGGTTCGTCATTGGCCAACGCCGGTTCCGGGGAGGCGACCATGCTGATCAGCAGTGCCGCGGCGCCGGTCAGGGCAACGGTACTGGCGAAGCCGGCCGTAATCTGCCACACCAGAGGGCGAAAGTTCTGCCAGCGAACCCACCCACGGGCGAATTTCTCCTCGACCGTGTTGGCCGATTGTTGCGACAACGCCACGCGAAGGCGAAGCCCGAGGTTGGCCGGCGCCTTCGCCGGCCCGATGGAACTGATCAGCGATTGCGCCGACCGCCATTGCGCAAACTCTGCCTCACAGGCAGTGCAAACTTCGAGGTGCGCGGCGATCTCATGCATGGCTGTCCCGGTCAGGGCGCCATCAAGGTATTCAGAGAATTGATCGCGAAAATGTACGCACGCGTTCACTTGACCCCCTCGGCGTTGAGCGCTTCCATCGCCAAAATGGCGGAGGATGGGCGCTTCGCAGCCGCCTCGGCGAACCCCGCCAGCCGAGCCTTGAGATGGGCACGCCCGCGCATTAGACGCGACTTGACGGTGCCCAGATTCACCCCGAGGATTTCCGCCACCTCTTCGTAGGAAAAGCCCTCAATATCGCGCAGCACTACGACGGCATGGAACGGCTCGGGAATGTGGCGCAACTCCTCCTCTACCCGGGCCCGTACCTCTTCGTGAGCGGCAAGGTCAAAAGGTGATTCATGCCCATCGACCAGGGTGTCTTTGAGGCAGAGAGGCTGCCCGTCGTTGCCCTCGCCGAACTCGGTCTCGATGGTCACTTCCTGCCGCTTGTGGCGCCTCCACCAGCGACGCTGGTTGCTGGCCTCGCGCAGCGCGATGCGGTAGATCCAGGTGCGCAGGCTGGCATCTCCATTGAAGCTGCCGATACCGCGGTAAATCTTGATAAATACGTCCTGGGTCAGGTCGGCGGCGTCCGCAGGGTCGGGAATGGTGCGGGCGATCACGCTGTAGATGGGCTGGTGATACTTGGCGATCAACCAGGCGAACGCCTCCTCCGAACCGGCTTTCAGTTCAGCGACAATTCCGGCTTCTTCTGAAGGAACGCTAAGGACACTCGCAATATTTCCCAAGGCAATGCCCGCCTGCACGCGAAAGTTGTCCATAACATAACAGGAAGCGGTCACTTGCGTCTCCCAATTGCACGCGCAACCGGCGAGAAACCGGAAGCTGTCTCTTTACCTTAGACACCGCCGGAAGGACAAGCGGCTCGGGAAAAGAGGTTACTGTGGTGCCTGGGTTGGCTTCTTTTTGCGCGATTTGGGGGCGTCTGGGCCGTCGTTGACCACAATTTTGGTTGGCGCCGCGGGGGCCGCCGCGACATGAGGCGCAGGCGCCTGCAGGTGGGCAATCTGGGCATCCTGGGCGGTTATGGACTGGAGCAGCCAGGCTCCAAGTTTGGCCCGCCCATCTTCCAGGCCGGCCCGGGCTTCTTCCAGGGAGCCAGCGTCGGATTCGGGGCCGGCGAGCGCCGCCGTCTCCGTGACCCGAAGCAGCACGTCATAAAGGGCATCGATATTGCGGAAAACGGCAAACGATGGAGAGAGTGCCGCGCTTGCCCCTTCCGCCTGCGTCATGAGCTGCGGAAGGGTGGCGCTGAGGTCCCGCTGCATCGAGGCAACGTCCTGCTGGGTGGCGGCACGCGTGGCGCTGGGGGCCTTCCAGTGGGAGATGCTTAGACCCGAGATCGCGTTCTGGACATTGGCCAGTGCGGGGCGCAAATTTGCAAACGCATACCCGGCCGGTGCCGGCGCCGCAGCAGGGGCAGGGGCCGGGGCCGGCCCGGGAGCTGCGGGTGGGGCAGGGTTCCCTTGCGCCGCGGCGGGCCAGACCGCGGCCAGCAACGCCAGGGTGAAAAACGCAAGTCTCGCGGGGTGGAGGGGCATTGTTTCTCCCGGGGACATCGGTGGAGGAGTCGCCATGTATGCAGCGTTTGACGGATTAGGCATGCTCCAGCAGAATAAAGGATGTTCTTCCCTTTGTGGGCCTGTGGCGCAGCTGGGAGCGCGCTTCCATGGCATGGAAGAGGTCATCGGTTCGATCCCGATCAGGTCCACCAATCAAACCCCTTCAATATTAAGCAGTTACCGGCACTAGCGTCCAGCCCTCTAGTTCCATCGAGGGTGCGGAAGGGTGCTGAAATTTCTTCATTTCCCTTGGCAGCATCATCTCAACGACTTTCTTGTTCGCATCCCGCTTCTGTTGGGATACAGCTCAAGTGTAGATGTCGAGCGTCGTTCGGCTGCTCGCGCGCAGCAATAACTCCTGAGCTACTACTATTGATATCGACGCCTAGTGCTCGCAAATTCGTCGCAAGCGAATGACGAAAGCTGTGCCAGCCGATTTGTTTGCCCTCAATGCCCGCCTGTACTAGAGCAGGCCGAATACTCCTCTTCAACAGGCTGTCCGGACTGAGCGGTCTGCTGCTGTTGAGCCGAATCGAATGTGACTGCAACTTTGAGTGGCAGGAACCATTCCCGCAGTGGTTCCTGCCACACTAAGGTTACTCATTCCCGGATCGTGACTTGCCGTCAGAGGCGTTCGTGCCATCAAGGCACGATGGTCGGAGCAACAACAATCCGATCCAGGTCAGGCGCGTATCCAGTTGGATTACCGATATTGATCGTGTTGACTCCGGCGTGCAGCTGGACCGGGAGTACTATTGGCACGGGATCATTGAAGGTGCTGCCATTCAGGTCGAGTTCCTGGGCTGTGGCCCCGTTTATGCTCATGAAATACGAGCGCGCTCCGCTGGTTTGATAATCAATC
The DNA here is from genome assembly GCA_963834205.1 of uncultured Acidobacteriaceae bacterium. Lineage (GTDB taxonomy): Bacteria > Acidobacteriota > Terriglobia > Terriglobales > Acidobacteriaceae > PALSA-350. The sequence continues at coordinate 268,950 of CAWIBI010000009.1, forward strand.
TCAAGCTGATAGGTCCCGTCTGAGGGGACCGTCACATCTGAGAAGGTCACGGAATTGGCAGCGCCTCCACCGACGTTGCCTGCCTTCGCAAGACCAGAGGAGTAGTTGCTGAACTCCGCTGTCACGCTGCCGCCAAGGGTCGCGACTTCCGCTTCGTAGGTCGCCGAAGTTGGAGGCGGAAAATTCCCGTTGCCGCTGATGACGATGCGATCGAGATCCGGAGGGTAGCTCGGCGGATTGCCAAACTGGATGGTATTCAAGCCTTTTACCAGATGGACAGGGACGGTCGTGCTTGCGGGAATCAGAAAGCTTCCGCCGCTGCAGTTGAGGGTCTGAAAGGGGCCATTGTTCACCGTGTACAAGTACGAGCGAAGTCCAATGGTCATGGAATCGACCTGCATCAGGTACTCGCCATCGCGTGGCACATAGACATCATTGAACGTGACGGTGTTACCGGCTCCCACGCCCAGGTTCCCAACTTTCTCTCCGCCCGAGCAAGCGGGGCAGCTTGCGATCGACGCAGACCCGCCCAGCACCGCCGACTCAGCTTCGTAGCTGGTTGAGGGCGAAGCCGGCGCCTGCCCAAAACCGGTGACCTTAAGCAGCCTCACGCTGTGCCCCTGGAGCACGGTAGAAAATCCACCGAAGGACGGAACAAGCTCGCGATGATTCCAAAGATCGCGGACCTGCAAAGCATTTTGAAAACCAAGCAGGCTCCACGGAAGGCTCACATTTGTAACAGTGGCGTTCATATTGAAGATTCCGACGTAGTACTGGCCATGACCAATATTCGAGGCCCAGACTTCGAGATCGCCGTCGAGTAGTTGGGTCGCCGGCACACCCGTGTGTTGGACCGCAAGCACTTCATCGTTGGTCGTAATCTCCTTGCCAAAGCTATCGAGTTTAGTGAGGTCGCCGCCCAGATAAATCGGCGCATTGACCAGCGCCCACAATGACAGGGCAGACCGTTTCTCCTCGTTGGTGAGACCGTCGAGCGTGCCGTCGCCTATGTCGAGAGAATCCAGATCGTTCCAACCCACGGTCGGCCCGGCCGCATTCTCCCAGCCGGGCAAGTCGCGGAAACGCTCGTAGATGCGCGGCCAATTGGTGAGGGTGGCGCAGTCGCCTTCGCATTCGACATCCTGATCGATGCGGCGCGCGTTAGCGTACTGCTGCCAGGTGCTGAGGTAGTCCTCATCAAGATCCCAGGATATTGTGAGCCATATAGGACGTCCGCTCGCCGCGATTGCCTTGGACCATGCCTCCACGTCCGGCCGATTGTCGATCGCGGTGCCATAGCTATCCGATCCTGGAGTAACCCCGTCGAGCTTAATAAAGTCGATGCCCCATGAGGCGAAGAGCGCCACCACGGAGTTCATGTACTCCTGGGCGCCGGGCTTGGTGAAGTCGATCTTGTAGTGATAAGGAGAGGTGCCCGGCGAACCAAAGGCATTCCCCGCTGTATACGGGACCACCAGGATGTCCTGAATATGATAGGGCGTGCCAAGGATCGGAGAGTTCGCCGCAACCGCCGGGTACTCTACGCCCGGAATCCAATAGATTCCAGCCTTCTGACCGTTTTGATGGATGTGTTCCACCAGGGCTGCGATGTTGGGAAACGTCGTGGTGTTGGGGATGGGCCGCCCATTGGCATCAAAACTCCCCTGCCAGCCAGAGTCGATATTGATGTAGTCGAAGCCGTGCGCCTGCAGTCCCGAGGACGCAAGCGCATCGGACTGAGCGCTGATATTGGCCTGCGTCAGAAAACTGGAATTGATGGTTTGCTCACTGAATGTGCTCCAGCCGAGGTATGGCCGTTGCCCAACTCCATTCACTTGTGCGGTCGATTTTTGCGGAGCAATCAGCTGGCTGCCGAGCGTGAGAGCAACTACCAGCGATGCAGCGAGTTCCCGTTTGCGTGATATTGGCCGAATCGAAGTGTCTTCCGTGTGCAGACTCTGCGTGCCGATGAAACAAGTGCGGACTGACATAGGGATCTCCTTGGCTCTGAAGCGTGGGGATTGATATCGTTCACGGTCACGAGAGGATTTGACGGGATGTCATCAGGTGGCGTGTACGTTACCGACACCAAAATTACACGCCCTTCCCCGAATCTGTCAAAATCCATTTGACATCGCTTTTCCACCAACGCGATGTGCGAAACGGAGATCAACTCTCGAAATGCGATCGGCAAACAAAAACAGCAAAGCGGCCGGCATTCGTGACATCGCGGAAGCTCTGGGAACTTCGATCGGGACAGTGGATCGCGCCCTGCATGGCCGCAGCGGGGTCAGCGCCCGGACCAAGGCGCGGGTATTGCGCATGGCCGAACAGCTCGGCTACAAGCCCAACATCGCCGCCAGATCGCTCAAGCTCAACCGCAATATTCGAGTGGCTGCTGTGTTCCCCCGCGAGATCGCAGCTTTCTTCGATCCCCTGCGTGCAGGGATTCAAGCTGCCGCGGACGAAGCAGTGAGCATGCAACTCACGCTCGATTTCATCAATTATCCGCGACTTGGTTCAGGCGAGGTTGCGGCCCTCGAGAGCGCAGCGGCCAAGAAGTATGACGGCATACTCTTCACCCCCGGCCGCCCCCGCGAATTGGCTGGAATTATTCGCCGCATCGTGGGGCAGGGGATTCCCATGCTTTGCGTCGCCAGCGATGCGCCCGACAGTGGCCGCATCTCGTCTGTCACTGTGGACGCATACACCAGCGGGGCACTCGCAGCGGAACTGCTGTCGCACAAGCTGCAAACTCCATCTCGAGTCGCAACCATTACCGGCGATTTGGCCACCTTCGACCATGCGGAGAAACTTCGCGGTTTTGCCGCGACTCTCGCCATCCTTGCTCCCCACCTCACCCTTCTTCCCGTCGTCGAATCCCACGAAAGCGCGGAGGATGCCTATCGCCAATCCATCGCGCTATTGAAGGCCAAAACGCGCCCCGATGCGATTTACATCAGCACGGCAAATAGCCTTCCGGTGTTACGCGCGCTTGAAGAACTGAAACTGCTCGGCCGCGTGCAAGTGATTGCGACCGATCTCTTTCCAGAGCTGGTGCCACTGCTGGAGTCAGGCAAGGTGCTGGCCACGCTCTATCAGCGGCCGGAAGCGCAGGGCAAAACCGCGCTGGAAACCCTCATCGCTTACTTGACCGGTAAAGACAAACCCGTCAAGGCTCACCGTTTCGCTCCGCATATCATTCTGCGCAGCAATCTCCCCCTCTTCGTCAACAGACTCGCCAAGGAAGCGGGGATTTCAGCCAGTTAGTCGCCTATCCTTTGGCCGGCACGAATCGAATGGCGCAGCCGCCGCCTCTCGCCAAGTGCAGGACGAGTGTATTGCTGCTACGCACAGTTTGTTGGCGTATGGAAACATGCTTCGGATTTCGGACAGCGTCGGAGGCGTCTTCATAAAGCTCCGCCTTGTACCTGCCTTGCCCGAGAAAGCGTAGAGGGATGGACAGGTCACGTGACGTCCAGTTGGTCAGACTTCCCAGATACCATTCGTCGCCGCGTCGCCGCGCGATGGTGACGAATTCTCCCGGTTCACCATTGAGCACCTGGAGGGCATCCCATGTCGTGGGTACGTCCTGGATGAAGCGGAAAGCTGGCTGATTCGCGTAAGCCGATGGCGCGTCGGACACCATGGCGAGCGGCTCATCGAACACTACGTAGAGGGCAAGCTGCTGCGCCCGCGTCCCCATGACCATGGGATTCTTATCCCGCGCGACGAAGTCCTCCCGCGTCACATTGTCAAAGCCACCGGGGGTGTAATCCATGGGACCGCTCAACATCCGTGTAAACGGAAACGTTGCACGATTGACTGGACCGTCGCGGCGACCGGCCTTGTTATTCTCAAGACCAAGCACTGCCTCATAGTCGAGGACATTGGGATAGGTTCTCTGTATCCCCCACGGCTGCGTTGCGCCGTGAAAATCCACCATGAGATGGTGTTCGGCTGCGAGCTTTGCGACGTCGTAGTACCACTGAATTCCTTCCTGATCGTTGCGCAGAATGAAGTCAATCTTCACCCCCGCCACACCCCACTTTTCATAGAGGGGGAATGCCTGTTGCATCTGCTCTGCAACCGCCTTGGAATATAACCATATCCAGATCTTCACGTTCTTCTTCGCGGCATACTGCACCAGCTCAGGCACGTCGACATTACCGCGCATCTTCGTGATGTCGCGATCTGACCAGCCGGCGTCAAGCATCATGTACGGAAACCCGGATTCGGCGGCGAAATCGACATAGTATTCCATGTTCCTGGTGGTGTATGCCGATTGACCATCCGGCCCCAGATCGCCGTTCCACCAGTTCCAGGCAGCTTTTCCAGGGTGTATCCAACTTATGTCCGCGACTCGGTTCGGCGGATTGAGATCGGTAATGAGATTGGACTCGACGAGCTGGCCCGGAGTATCACCAAGCAGGATCACGCGCCATGCGCTGTCATGAGGCAGGCTGGCAACGACTGCCGGCCCTTTTCCGTCCAACGCAGGCGAGATCTTGCTGACGATGTAATGGCCGGCCCAGTTACCGGTCGGATTTTCCAGATACATCGCGGCGTTGCCTTCAAGGTCCGCTTCGCCTACCGCAGCCCACGCCAGGCCGGGCATGTGGAGCAACATCGGCGCACCATTGAGAATGTAGCTCGAGACCCCGCCCTGATTGCTGAGGGCGCTCAGAACCTGGGGAACGTATTCGCTCTCATAGCCACTTTGATAGTTAGGTAGCCGTAGTGCCCACGCGTCCGCATCCATTACCGGACGAAACTCGGTATCCTCCTGCGTTAGCTGGTACTGCGACAGCGCAGGTTGTGCCGGGACACGATATCGAAATGCCAGCCCGCTGTTGTAAACCCTGGCCTCGATCTCAAAAACACGGCCCGGGCTACTGCTCTCCCCAACCTGTAAGGTCAGGCTGTTGTACGCGTCATGAACCGCAGACGTCTTGCCGGCGAGCAGACTGTAGTCGTCCGCTCCCGAACCGGGGGTTGCGCTAGCGATGTGAACGGCCCCGCCAAGAGGGGCTTGATTTGCGAGTTCAAGGCGCAGTGCCGAATCCTCAAAGATCTTCTTCTGGTGAAACGTGACCGTGTAGATGAGCTGACCGTCTGGCTCAGCGGCCTGCTTGTTCGTGCCTGCCTGCACATGGAAATCCAGACCGATTTGATGATCCGGGGAACTTAATCTAATAGGGTTTGATTGGGCATGAACCGCCGGCGGATCCGAAACTGCCAAGAGCAAAAGAAGACAAAAGGCAAAAGACTGCGACATGGTTCTCCGATCGAGGTAGGTGAAGAATGATGACGCAACAACGGTTAGAACGAAAACGGCTTCCCCTAAAGAGAAGCCGTTCCCCTTCGGTTTTCTTGATCGCTAAAACAAATACTTCAGCGCAAGCTGGAAGAAGCGCGCATCCGGTGTGTTGTTCTGGAAGAACTTTGGTCCCGAGATCAGGCCTCCGTTCGCATTCATTGAAGTATTCGGGGTTCCGAGGGTTGGGTGATTCAAGACGTTGAAAGCATCCGCTCTGAACTGCAGGCTCTGTTCGTGCCAGGTTGAGAAGCTCTTGAACAACGACATGTTGACCTGGTAGTAGCCGGGACCATAGACGTTGTTTTGCGGGCTGCCGAGCAGCGCGATTGCTGTGGCCCTGTCGGTCACTGGTGCCGCGAAGCTGACGGGGACGCCATCTGGATTCACTGACCCAACCGGATGAGTGGCGTCAGAGATCATCTCGCCGGGGAGCGGGTTGCGGAAAGCACAGGGGTTGAAGTAATTCAGCTTGGTCTTGACCTGCGCCGGGCATGAAGTCAGGCTTGGGTTCGTCGGGTCAACCGATCCGCCTCCCCCGAGTGGGTCGCGTACAGGAAACGCGCGAGCACTCCCGCCTGAGGCCGTGCTGATATTTGGACTGACTGTGAACGGAATTCCGGTCTGCGCGGCATAGGTCAGACTCGAGGACCAGCCTCCAGCAATCTCATCCAGCCAGCGAGAAGAATTGCCGAGGAACGCGCGGCCTCTACCGAAGGGAAGCTCATAGTTGCCGTTGATCGTAAAGCGATTGCGGATATCGAAAACGGAGTTGGTCAGTTCGTCGATATACGGAATCAAAGCGGGCTGACGGTTTCCGATCGCGGTGAAGAGGCCGCCTGCGTCGCTGGCGTCATCCAGCGCATGCGACAAGGTGTAGGTCGCCAGGAAGCTCAGCCCATGCGAATAGCGCTTCTCCACCTTTGCCTGCAGCGAGTTGTAGGTGCTGACACCAGCAAAATGTACTTCGCCGACGCCTCCCAGATCCGGGAAGGGGTTAAACGGATTGGTGTTGGTGCCCGGGCGCCAAAGGCCCGGCGCAGTATTGGGAGCGCCATAAAGCTCCAGGTGCCGGGACAGGTTGCCCACGTAGGTGAGGGTAAAAGCCATGTTGGGCGTGATCTGCTGCTGCACGCCGAGGCTAAAAGTCATGGTGTACGGCGGCTTGATCTTCGGGTCGATGGAGTGGAAGCCGGGCTGCGAGATGAATGTCTGTAGTTGGCCTCCGTTCGTAGCCGGAAGCAAACCAGCCTGCAGTGTGACTCCCTGCTGGGCCAGCGAAGGGCAATTGCCCGTAACGCACGTCGGCGCATAGAAGCTTGCCTGATTCGAATACGGGAAGTTGGCTCCCAAATTACCATTGCCCTCGGATTGTAGGCCGCCGTAGAAGATGCCAAAGCCCGCGCGGACGACGGTATTGTCTTGCGGTGAGTAGGCAAAGCCAATACGCGGCGCAAAATTTGTTTTCTGCGAAGTCGCCAGGCGGTCGTTGTCAACGAACTGTACCGTGACGTTATCCTTCGCCAACGCATTGAGAAAGGGCGCCCCGAGAACAATATTCTGCTGGCTCTTGGGGAACTGAACAACACCGGAACCCGTGCTGATGCCCAATGGACCGGTCACAACAAAGTTCGACTGCTGTCCGCCATTTTCCTTGTAGGGCTGGAAGTAGTCATAGCGCACACCCAGATTCAAAGTAAGCTTTCGCGTGAGTTTCCAGTCATCCTGCACATAGCCTGAGTCGTACCACTGCGCGTCGTTTACATTGGGCGACACGGATATGGCCGCATAGTTCTCCTGATCCACGATCATATCGGCCACGGCTGAACCGGTGTTGGCGACGCCGGCAAGCCCGGTGAACTGACCATTCCAGTGATATTGTCCGAGGTCCGCAGGAGCGTAGATGTAGTAGAAGCGAATGGCCTGGAAGGACGCTCCGAACTTGACTGAGTGGTTCCTCCAGATCTTCGTCACGTTGTCGAGGATCTGGTAGACATTTTGCGATTCGCGGCTGATGCCAGTCGAGCCCCACTGCTGGATGGTTCCGTTGACATAGCCCGATGGAAGGCCGTACTGTCCGGGCTTCAGGTTCGGTAGTTGCGGCCCAAGTCCCAGAGAAGTGTTCAGCGCGGGATTGTAAGCATTCGGCTGCTGGAAGTTGAAGACGCCCCAGTTGTAGCCAAAGCGAAACTCATTGGTCAGAGTCGACGTGAAGATGTGAGTTTCGCTGCCCATGAAGTTCATGGCCAGGTTGGTGTCATACTGTCCGCCGTAGCCACTGCCGTCAAGCACCGGGCCAAGGGGCAAGCCGTTGGTCTTGATCTCGTGCACGTAGCTGTACCGCGCGTAGCTCTGGTCCTTGGCATTGATATTCCAGTCCAAGCGCTGATCCCACTGGATCGTGCTGTCGCTATTACCCACGTTCACAAGATAGTTGTTGTAGAGCTTGCCGTCGTTGGCATTGGGGGCGGGATAGAGGCTGAGAATCTTTTGCGCAACCGCATTGATCTGATTCGCGCAGAAAACATTCTGCTGACCATTGCAGACCAAGGGCTGATTGGGGTCCGCTGTGTTCGGCTCATACAAGTTGGTTGGCGCTCCCACGCCGGTGAGATCGCCGTTGAGCAGCTCTGAGAAGTTTCCCTGGCGCTCAAGAGCTGAAGGAACGTTGATCGGAGTCGGATTGCTGATCGAAATGCGGTTGGCCTCAATGTCCCCAAAGTAGAAGAGCTTGTTCTTCCAGATCGGAAATCCGAGCGTCGCTCCGAACTGATTCTGGTGATACGGGGGAACCACCGCCTCGGGACCTGCATTCCAGTTGATCGCATCGAGGTTCGTATTGCGGAAATACTCCCAAAGATCGCCGTGGATCTGATTCGTACCGGATTTGATGTTGGCCTGCAGAACAGCGCCGGCAGAGTGGCCAAACTCTGCGCTGAAGTTGCTGGTCTGCAGGCTGAACTCGGAGAGCGCATCCGGAGGAGGCCGGATAATGTAGCTGGACCCGTTCAAAAAATCGACCAGGTTCGTATTGTTGTCAACACCGTCAAGGATGAAGTTGTTCTGTTCGGCGCGTTGACCGTTGGCGACAAAGTCTCCAGAGCCTGATCCACGAGTGTTCCCGAAGGGTGGCGCAACGCCGTTTGTCAGCTGCGCGATGTAGACCCAGTTTCGTCCGTTGAGCGGAGTGTCATTGATCTCCTTGGTGCTGATCACCTGGCCGACTGCGGAGTCCTGGGTCTCGAGAAGCGGAGCTTCGGCATCAACCTTCACCGTCTCGGTCACATCGCCTGCCGGCAACGTGAAGTTCACGTTAAGCCGTTGCTGCATGTCGAGATGCAGATTTTCGTGGCTTACCGTCCGGAACCCCTTCAAGGACGCGGAGACCGTATAGTTCCCGATCTTGAGTGGGGAAAAAACAAAAACGCCACTGCTGTTGGACTTGATCTGGAGAACCAAACCTGTATCGACATTCGTTGCACTGACTTCTACGTTCGGGATGACCGCACCGGTGGAGTCTTGCACCACACCTGTAATGGCGCCCTGATCGGTTTGAGCGGAGGAGTAGGGAGACGTGAGCAACAGCAGCAACATCGCCGCCACCGCCGACGCCAGAAGGGTTAGATTTAGTCTCTTCGAAGAACTTGGCCTCAAGAATCGTTTCGCCATCGGTCTTTCTCCAGTGCCGGCGCAACTGCGCCTGGTGCTCGCCTCATTGGTTGGGCTTTTACGTTTACGTTCACGTTCCCGGAGATTACGGGACTGTGTACGTTACCGCAAAACACGGTAAGCTCAGGACCAGAGACTTGTCAAGCAACATTTTCCGGTAGTATTTCCTTCATCGGGCGGAATGGCCGGTGGAATCGAAAATGAGATTGACACTCGTGGGAAGTGCAGCTGAGTATGGCATGAGTGTGTACGTTACCGCCTAGTAAGCTGACGGGCTTCAGTGAGCGGCTGCCTGTTCGTGCAGGAGTACAAGGGCATTCCTGACCGTGAGTTCGGAGGAGAAGAAAGTGCAAAGTGAGATTGCGTTAGAAGCGTCATGCCCTCGGTCGATGCCCGGTGAACCTTCTTTCGACCAGCAATACGTCGCACCCGGTCGAGTCAATTTGATAGGTGAGCATACCGACTACGCAGGCGGCCTGGTTCTGCCGATGGCGATTCCGTTTTTGAGCGCCGCCTCCCTCACTCCGAACCGCCAGTCCGTATACGAGTTCACCAGTGATCACTTCCCCACGAGACGCTGCATCGATCCCAAAGAGCAGGTCAACCGGATCGGCGATTGGAGCGATTACTGTGTTGGCGTATTCCAGCAACTAAGGAATATCGGCGTCGAAATCCCACCGTTCCGCCTTCACATCGGGGGGAACGTGCCCATCGGGGCCGGCTTGAGTTCATCCGCCTCGATCGAGGTGGCCACCATAATGGCGCTTTTGGCCTTTGCCAAAGCGACCATACCGATGGAAGAAATGGCCGTCCTTTGCCGCCGGGCAGAGAATGAGTTTGTCGGCTCTCCATGCGGCATCATGGATCAGTTCGTCATTCTTGCAGCCCGCGCAGGCCATGCGCTTTTGTTGCACACCGGCAGCCTCCGCTATGAGCATCTCCCGTTACTTGGCGGACACCTTGCGGAGACCGCAATCATAGTCGTGAACTCGATGGTGAAACACTCCGTCGCTGCAGGCGACTATGGTGTGCGGCGGCGTGAAGTCGAGTCAGGACAGATAATTCTGAGAGAGCACTTTCCCCAGGCCGCGGACCTCGGCCAGGCCACCTTGGACGAGTTGGAAGCATGTAGGGTGTCGATGTCACCGGAGAGCTACCGCCGCTGCCACCACATCATTTCTGAAAACGATCGTGTTCGGCAGGCAAAAGCAGCGATCCGTGCGGACGACGCGGAATTGCTCGGCGACTTGATGACCCGCTCCCATGCGAGCCAACGCGACGATTTTGCCTGCTCGTGCGAGGAGATCGACTTTCTGGTCGATTTGGCTCTCCGGCAACCGGGTTGTTTGGGGGCACGGCTGACCGGTGGGGGATTCGGTGGATGCACGGTGAATCTTGTAGCCGCTGATCATGCGCAAGCGTTTGTTGCCGCCGTGACACGCGGCTACAAAGACGCCTTCAAGATAGAGGCCGCCTCCTACATCTGCCAGGCTGCGGCTGGCGCCGTGGCGCGAAACCCATGATCCGTCAAGGACGAACGGGTATAAGCTTTTTTCTTCAAAGCCCTAACAAAACCGTCATCCTGAGCGGAGCGCCTCACAGATTTATCGCGTGACACAGCGCTTGGTAGCGCGCAGCCGAGGGAACCCCGAGGGTGCTTATCTTCCCATGCTGTTCGAACCTTTTCGACACCGAAGCCCGAGAACAGTATCTTGCTGCGGTACCCTCGGGGTGAGGGAGACGCGCGCTCTTACTTGACAATGGCAAAGAACAACTCCTACAGTGACCCGTACGGTAACGTACACGTATGGCAAAAATCTCGTTCGACCCGCCCGGGTCGTGTTACACTCACCCGGCCGTGAGAGGGATTCCATGGGGCAAGATGTAGTCGACGCACAGAAGCCAACCAGGCAGCCGGCGGCCGATTTACCCAAACTCGAATTGCCACCTCCGCCTGACGCGGAACGGGGACCTGTCAAGGCATGGCGCGCCCCAGTCTCCATGCTCACCTACATGCCCGCCGACCCCGACCCCAATCCGCTGTTCCTCGAGAAACGGGTCTATCAGGGCAGCAGCGGCCGCGTCTATCCCCTACCCGTCATCGACTACGTCGAACGAACCCCCCATCCATACTCCTGGGAAGCCGTCCACATCGAGAACGAATTCTTGCGTCTCATGGTCTTGCCTTCTATCGGCGGCCGTATCCATGTTGGCGTCGATAAGCGCACGGGCTATGACTTCTTCTATCGCCAGAACGTCATCAAGCCGGCCTTGGTCGGCCTGGCCGGCCCCTGGATCTCCGGGGGCGTTGAATTCAACTGGCCTCAGCATCATCGCCCCGCCACGTTCATGCCCGTGGAAGCCACTATCGAGCGCAATCCTGACGGCTCGGTCACGATCTGGTGCAGCGACCACGATCCCATGGCCCGCATGAAAGGCATGCACGGCGTCTGCCTCCATCCCGGCAAGGCTTACCTTGAGCTCAAAGTCCGCCTCTACAACCGCACTCCCCAGACCCAGACTTTCCTGTGGTGGGCCAACGTGGCCACCCACGTTCATGAGCAATACCAATCTTTCTTCCCTAAAGACGTGCGCTACGCTGCCGATCACGCCAAGCGCGCCATCACCGAATACCCTCTCTGCCAGGGCCTCTACTACGGCATTGACTATGGCGAGCGCGCACGCACGGGCGTTCCTCCAGAAGAGAAGCCCAGCCGGTTCGTCCCCGACGGCTCCTACCCAGCAAACGACCTCGGCTGGTACGCCAACATCCCCGTCCCCACCAGCTACATGATCGTCGGCTCCCGCGGAGACTTTTCCGGTGGCTACGACCACCACCGGCGCGCCGGCACTGTTGCCTACGCAAACCATCACATTGCTCCCGGCAAAAAACAATGGACCTGGGGTAACCACGAGTTCGGATACGCCTGGGACCGAAGCCTCACCAACAACGATGGCCCCTACGTAGAACTCATGTCCGGCGTTTACACCGACAATCAGCCGGACTTCTCCTTCCTCGCCCCCGGCGAAACGAAGACTTTCAGCCAATACTGGTACCCTATCGGCGACATCGGTGTCCCCGACCTCGCCAATCTGCACGCAGCCCTACGCGTGGACAACTCCGAGGGGCTCGTTAGCCTCCACCTTCAGGTCACCGAGAACCTTCCTCAAGCGCGTCTCATCGTCCGCATGGGTGAATCCGAAATCGCGCTGTGGACGGGCACCCTTACCACTGCCCATCCGCTGCATCTGCAACTCTCCACCAGTGGGGCTGCCGGTCCTGTCGAGGTGACGCTTACGGATGGCGATCGCCGCGTTCTCCGCTACGCGCCGGATGAGATCGAGCCCGTACCAACTCCCGCGGTCGCTACCGAGCCGCCTTTACCCGAAGAGGTGGCCGGCAACGACGAGCTCTTTCTGAACGGCCTCCATCTTGAGCAATATCGCCATCCGACTCGCGCGCCAGAGATCTACTGGCACGAGGCCATCAAGCGCGACCCCGGCGACAGCCGCTGCAATCTTGCCCTGGGCCGCTGGCACCTGAACCGCGGCGAATTCCGAGAGGCCGAGGAATATCTCCTTGCCTCCATCGCCCGCCTCACCACGCGCAACCCCAATCCGCCTGATGGCGAACCGCACTACACGCTCGGCCTGGCGCTCTCTTATCAGCAGCGTTCAGAGGAAGCTTACGACGCCTTCTATAAGAGCACGTGGAACGCGGCCTGGCGCGCTCCCGCCTATCACCGCCTGGCCGAGATCGACTGTACTCGCGCCGACTGGACCACCGCCCTCGATCATCTCGACCGCTCCATCCGCGCCGAGACCGACAACCTCAACGCCCGCAATCTCCGCACTCTCGTGCTACGCCGTCTCGGCCGCACCGCCGAGGCCGCAGCCTTCCTTGAGCAAACCCGCGCCCTCGATCCTCTCGACATCTTCAGTCGCTGGCTGGCCACGGATGCGCCTCCCCAGGACGGCCAGCTTCTGCTCGATCTAGCCTTCGACCTCGTGCGTGCCGGCTTCCTGGACCAAGCGCTGTCGATACTCACCGCCACAAACCCAGGCAAAACCGGCGGCGTCGAGCCCGTGCTGCTTTATCTGCAGGCCAACATCCTCGATCGCCTCGGCCGTCCCTTCGAGGGCGATGCTGTGCGCCAGCGCGCTCGCCACGCTGATCCCGCCTTAGTCTTCCCCAGCCGCCTCGAAGAATTCGTTTTGCTTAACAAAACGGTCCAGGCAGATTCAGGCGATCCGCATGCACCCTACTATCTCGGCAACCTGCTGTATGACCGACGCCGCTATTGCGAAGCCATCATGATGTGGGAGCGCGCCGTTGCACTTGAGCCCTCCTTCGCCACTCCCTGGCGCAACCTGGGCATCGGATACTTCAATGTGCTCCACGACCCCGTTCGCGCCCTGCAAGCTTTTGCCAACGCCCGCGCCGCCGCGACCCGCGACGCCCGCATCCTCTACGAGCATGACCAACTCCTGACGCGCACCGGCCATGCCCTCCCCGGGCGGTTGGCCGAACTCGAAGCCAATGCCGCGCTGGTTGAACAGCGCGATGACCTCTCTGTCGAGCTCGCCTCCCTCTACAACAGCCTCGATCAGCCCCAACGTGCTCTCGACCTGCTCCTCAGCCGCGAATTCCAGCCGTGGGAAGGCGGCGAGGGACTTGTACTCTCTCAATACGTTCGTGCTCGTGTCCTGCTCGCCCATCGTTCTTTGCAACGCGGAGAGCCCGCGCCGGCCATTGCCGGCCTGCTTGCCGCATTCAACCCGCCCGAGAATCTCAGTGAAGCCAAACACCTGTTAATGAACCTCAGCATGATTGACTACTGGCTCGGCGTGGCGCACCACGATGCCGGCAATCGCTGCGAAGCCGAACGTCACTGGACCCGTGCTGCCCGTAAGAAGGGAGACTTCCAGCAGATGCAGGCGAAGGCTGTCTCTGAAAACACCTACTGGAGCGCCTGGGCCCTGCGCCGCATCGGCCGCGAGCAAGATGCCCTCCACGCCTTCCGCGCGATCCTCGACTACTCCGCCCAGCTGCAACGCCAAACGCCGAAGATCGACTACTTCGCCACCTCGCTCCCTGCCATGCTCCTCTTCGATGAAGATCTTGCCCGCCGTCAGACCATCACTGCTCGCTTCCTTGAAGGGCAAGCGCGCCTCGGGCTGGGAGAAGAGGCCGAGGGACTCCGCCTGCTCGAAGAAGTTCTCGTCATGGACAACGCCCACACATGCGCCATCGATCTCCTCCGGTTCCACAAGGGGTAGTGATGCACGGTCCCTCGCTCCCCGCCGCTTCACAGTCCTCCTCGGTCACGCCGCAGCACAGCCTCTACCTGTGGGGCATCGCCCTGGTTGCTGCCTTGGGCGGTCTCCTCTTCGGCTATGACTGGGTGGTCATCGGAGGCGCCCGGCAGTTCTACGAGGTCTACTTCCACCTCACCTCGACCGCCCTTGTGGGCTGGGCCAACAGTTGCGCGCTCGCCGGATGCCTGCTCGGGTCTCTCGCCGCAGGAACTCTGGCCGACCGCTATGGCCGCCGCCGCATTCTCCTCGCTGCTGCCGTACTCTTCGCCCTCTCCTCTATACTTACTGGCTGGGCTTGGTCCTTTTCCGCCTTCATCTTCTGGCGCATCCTCGGCGGCACCGCCATCGGCCTCAGCTCCAATGTGTCGCCTCTCTACATCGCCGAGATCAGCCCTGCGGCCCATCGCGGACGCCTTGTCAGCCTCAACCAGTTCGCCATCGTCGTCGGCATCCTCCTCGCTCAGATCGTCAACTGGCTCCTCGCCCGTCCTGTACCTTCCGGTCTGCCGCACGACTTGCTATTCCACACCTGGAACGTACAGTACGGATGGCGTTGGATGTTCACCGCCGTCACCGTGCCTGCCCTCGTCTTCACCCTCGCCTCCCTCTTCATCCCCGAGAGTCCCCGCTGGCTCTGCGGCGTTGGCCGCGCCCTCGAAGCCCGCGCGATCCTCGAACGCATTGGCGGCTCCGCCTATGCCCGCGTGGAGATAGCCGGCATCGAATCCGCGCAGCGCTTTGACGCTGCCTTGACTCAGTCCTCTTGGCGCGAGCTTTTTCTCCCTGCATTTCGCAAAATCCTCCTTGTGGGCATCGCCCTCGCTGCGCTCCAGCAGTGGACCGGCATCAACATCCTCTTCAACTATGCCGCAGAGGTTTATCGCAGCGCCGGCTACGGAGCCAACGATATATTCCTCAACATCGTCATCACCGGCGCCATTAATCTGGTCTTCACCGTGCTTGCCATGGTCCTGGTCGACCGGCTCGGCCGCCGCGTTATGATGCTCGCGGGCTGCATCGGCGTCGGCGTCTCCCATCTGCTCTGCGCCTGGGCCTACCACGCCCAGTGGCGCGGCGCGGCCATCCTTGTCCTCACCCTGAGCGCGATCGCCTGCTATGCCCTCACCCTGGCGCCCGTCACCTGGGTGCTGATCGCCGAGATATTTCCCCGCCGCATCCGTTCCCAGGGCATCTCCATGGCTGTGAGCGCTCTCTGGATCGCCTCCTTCCTTCTCACCTACACCTTTCCCCTCCTCAACCAGCTTGAAGGTACAGCCGGCACTTTCCTCACCTACGGCGTCATCTGCCTGCTCGGCTTTGTTCTCGTCGCTGCCACTGTCCCGGAGACCAAAGGACGCACACTCGAGCAGATCGGCGCCAGCGCGGCCCAGGGCTGAAGAGTCTGCGTGAGAACTCGCTTTCAAGGTAGGCCGGGGATGCCTCGCCGCAGCGAGATCAGGTTGATCGCACTTGAGGTATCGAAGGCAGGAACTTGCATTAATGGAGGCGCGGCAATGAGTTGATTTACTTCGTGAGCCAGTGATGCAGCCAGCTCTCCCATGGTGGTCACGCGGTTGACCTAGGCAAGATCTGCTTGCGCGTTAGGCAGCGATTCGTTGGCTTTTATCGCAGGCGTGATGTCCGTTACTGCCCCAATAAACGCAGGCGAAAGGCACCGATCTCGATCTCTCCACTCCACTCATTCAGGAAAGGTTTTCAACCCTAGATAAACGTCAATCTGTGTGACGCACTACACTAGTTCTCCGCATTGCATAAGGTGCAGTTTTGCCGATGGGCGAGCATAAGGTAAGCAATTCGAGCTTGAATGGCACGGTGCCCGGTCGGCACGGCGCGTCTTTCGGTTGCTGGTGTGACCATTTTGGCCCGCCGCTCAGCATATTTGTCGCAGCGTATCTGGAGTTCCTTCATTTCCGTACAGCACATTCTTATGGACTCCGTTGTCAGCAGTTAATCATTGAGACCCCGGCTAAGCTACGCCTCGGCCCATTGGTCGTTAGATTACTCATCCTCACCCCGAAACGGAATGCACATAACGTACTAGTCGACTGTAACAACTGATTCAGTCACCGGTTGATGATCCATGTAGGGGCTGAAGAGTCTGCGTGAGAACTCGCTTTCAGGGTAGGCCGGGGATTTATCCCCGGCACAGATATCATGAAATTATCCCGGGCTTTAGCCCCTGAGGTACGTCTTTTCATTCCTTCGTTGCAAAAGCGATTGAATTGCGTCCGCAAATATCTCAAAAGCGTACCTCAGGGCCTAAAGGCCCCGTGATTGGACTGCATTTGTGCCGGGGATAAATCCCCGGCCTACCCTGAAAGCGAGTTCTCACACACCCTCTGAAGCCCATACCCTTCACCGCGCTGAAACCCTTATCCCTCACTCCACGGCTCTATTAAACCAGCTGGTACAGTCCCCTGTTGTACTCAATTCACAGGAGCCAGATGAAGATGCTGCACCAAGGCAGCCGACAGCTCTTCGCGGTGTTGGTAATGACGTTGTTTGGCGGCATACATTTTTCTGTCGGCTTCCGCCAGAAGGTGTTCTGTGTCCGAGCCATCCTGCGGGTAAAACACGGCCCCCAGGCTCACAGACAACATATCCGCGCCGCACACCTCGCGGCTAGCCTCTTGTGCCATGGCATTCAGCAGCGTGGCTCTTTCGCTAACCGAACCCGGCGTCATGTTGGGCGCGACGATGACAAACTCATCACCGCCCATACGTGCCGCGTAATCGTACTCCCGGCACGCCTTCCGCATCAATCCGGCGAAGGTCTTAAGGACCTTGTCTCCTGCCAGGTGGCCATAACGATCATTGATCTTCTTGAATCCGTTCAGATCGCACACCATGATTGCGGCAGTCGAATGCTCCCGCTTGCAGCGAGCCAGCTCCTGGTCCAAATGCATCGACAGGGCCCGCGCATTGGGCATCCCGGTGAGGAAATCGCTGATGGCCGATTTCTCCGCCTGGCGATACTTCAAGGCATTCTCAATGAAAAGCGCAAGCTTGGAAGTAATCACCTGCAGCACGCGCAGGTGGTCGCTGGTGAAGGCATTGGGCTCGGCCTGGTACAGAGCCAGAACACCTACCGGCCCGTTGATACCTTCCAGCGGCACAGCCAAAGCAGAGCGGAGTTCGGAGGCCTTTCTCGCGTCCTGCGCGAAGCCGGTTTCGACCGACGGGTTGCCATTCACGATGGGCCTCGCGTTCTGCGCGACCCAGCCGCAGAGGCCGGTCCCCACTGTGATCTCCAGCGATGAAAGCAGCCTGAAGTTTTCTCCACTTACAAACTCCGGCACCAGCAGATCGCCCTTGCGGATGAAGGCGACAATGGAGTCGTAAGGCACCAGCTTGCGCAGCCTCATAGCAAAAAGGGAAAGGGTCTCGTCCAGGCTCAGCGAGTTTCCCAAATCCTGGCTTAGTTCGAAAAGAGTGTGTGCCTCTTGCCGGGCGGATGCGATGGAAGAGAGGAAATCTGTTTGGCTGCCGGGGCGACGGTTGAGGTTAAGTTCAAACCCGGCATCCGGTTGTTCGCCCCGTTCCACGCTGTAGTTGAAGCTGTGTGCATCTGTTTGTGACTCTTGCAGGCTGCGCACTGCCAGGCTCTCCAGTTCAAGGTAACGACGCTCGAGAATCTCGACCACCTTTGGGTCAAAGGACGTGCCCGCCCCCGCCGCAACCTGCTTCATCGACTCATCGAGGGGCAAGGCTTTGCGATATTGGCGATCCGAGGAAAGTGCATCCAGGCAATCCACCGCCGCCAGGATACGCGCGCCAATGGGGATTTCTTCTCCTTTGAGCCCGTAGGGATAGCCCTGGCCGTTCCATTTTTCGTGATGCGCCCTGACAATCGAGGCCACAGGATAGTTGAAGGCGATTTTGTCCAGGATATCCGCGCCGACGGTGGGATGAATCTTCATCTTCTCGAACTCTTCGGGACTCAGACGGCCGGGCTTGTTGATGATGTGATCGGGCACCGCCAGCTTGCCGATGTCGTGCAGCAGGGTCGCGGCGCGAATCGCTTCCATCTCCTGCTCGGTCAGTCCGAGTTCCAGGGCGATCTCTACCGCGTAGATGCGCACGCGATGCAGATGCTGATGGGTGGTGTGATCCTTGGCATCAATGGCGAGGGCCAGGCCCTCAATGGTGCGCTGCAAGACGCCGGAGACCTCTTGCACATGGCGTCTCTCGGCGTGTGCTTGCAGCTCTTCGATCTCTGCGCGCCGCTTTTCATCCTCCAGGCGGCCCAGGTACATCTGATAGGTGCGGTAGATCCAGTACATGACGGGCAAGATAAAAAGCGCGCTCTGCCAACCGACATAGCGCGTGGAGAAATTAACGAAACCCACCATGGCAGCGCCGACCAGGTAATACGGAAACGACCAGAAGAACGTTTCTCTCCAGATCTTGCGCGCGGAACGGTTTTCACTGAGCGCGATGACGATGGCGACCGTGACCGTGTTGCTGAGGAAATAGGTACAGGCGGCGACCAGCAGCAAGAGAGTGGTGCTGTCTTTGATAACCAGGGCCGATAGGTGATAGGCGAAGTAAGTCAGGCTGACAGCAAAGGGGGTCATGCCCAGGACGTTGAAGATCACCTTCACCGCTTGCGGCCGATGCTTGGTTTTCCATAAGCTTTGCACCAATGCGGCCGCGCTCCCAATAACCAGGGTCTCACCCAGTGACAGTTGCAAAACCCCTAAGAGGATTACCAGGAAGTGCACCGACATGGTGCTCTCCATGCCGGGCAACCTCACCTTCATGGTCGAAGCAAGCATGGCAATCAGAACGAAGCATGCGAACTGCAGCAGGCTGTTGTCGTGCCAGTGCAGGAAGGCTGTCGCAAATAGCGCGGCTCCGGCCGCTGTAATTATGGCTATAAATATCTTTGCTCGTATCGGCATGGAAAGCTTTCTCCTGGTCATCCCTGTTGCAAGCAGCTATATGTTAGGTTCAATTTTGACCGTAGGTGGTCGCGTCCCCGGTAGCTTCAGTGGCGCTTCCCCAGAGCACGCTCGAATCCCAAAGCTCGTTCGAGCCCCAAAGCACACTCGAGCCCCAAAGCACACTTGAGCCCCAGAGTACGCTTGAGCCCTGTATCGAGCCCACGATCGAGTTTCTGCCCCAGCCAGCGTCCAGGCCCCAAAGCAAGGATTGGCCGTTGACCGTCGCGCCATCAAGCACCGTATTCCCCCACACTGCGGAGTTGCTCCAGGTTGGAGAGCTGCCCCAGATCGCGGAGGAGCCATCCACCAGCAGAAGGTCTCCGCGCCAATCTATCGTCAGCGTAGGTGACAAGGCGCTGCCTGCTTGCGCGGGAGCCAGGTCGGTGTTACCCAAGGCGGCCTGGATGTCGAGCAAACCGGCGCCCACGGTTAAGATGTCCGCCTCGTCGTTGTAGACGGCGTGGGCGGGCGGATCGGTGACGGTACTGTAAGGGATGAGATCCTTATAAGCCGTCTTCATGAGCCGCGCTTTGATTTGATCGGGCGCCAGATTGGGGTTTTGTTCGAGCAGGATCGCCGCGGCCCCACTTACCACGGCTGTGCTCATGCTCGTGCCGCTCAGGATAAAGTAGGTGCCGGAACGGTTGCTATTGCCATTCACCTGGTAGAGATAGTCGGGAATCTCATTCCCGCTGTAAAGCTGATTCAAAGTCTCCGCTGCACTGTACAGGGAAATGATGCGGTTGCCTGGAGCCACGACGTCGGGTTTCACGACCCGGTCGAAGATTGCCGGACCTTTGGAGCTGTAACTCGCGATCACATCATGAGCGCGATTCGGCGATCCCATGGTATTCATCGCGCCCACGGTGATCACATAAGGGTCGTTGCCGGGAGCGGAGATGGTGCCATAACCATTGGCGATGGGATAGTGGTCGCGGCCGCCGTTGCCCGCTGCCGCCACCACCACGATGCCGGCCTTCCAGGCCTGTTCCACGGCCTGGCACAATGGATCACGCTGATAGCTTTCAAACACCTGCCTGCCCAGGGAAATATTGATGACGCGGATGTTGAACTGGTCCTTCAACTGGATGGCAGTGTCAATGGCAGCGATGACCCGGCTATCGGTACCTTCGCCATTCTGGTCGAGCACGCGGAGGTTGATAAGGCTCACGTTGTCGGCAACACCGAGGAAAGTATAGGAGTAGTTGCTCCCTGTGGACATGGCGCCGGTTCCAGCGATGATGCCGGCGACATGAGTGCCGTGGCCGTACTGGTCGGTGGCGCTACCCGAAGGGTTGCCCGTGAAGTCCTGGCTATAGGCGACCAGGCTCCCGGCATTGTGGTCCAGGTCGGGAAGATCGGTGATTCCGCTGTCGATCACCGCTACCCCGATGCCGGCGCCATTCAGGCCCTGCGTCCAGGCCGCGGGTGCATTGACCGTTTCGTTGTGGTAGTCGAGGACGGGGGTAAACGAATCGTCATTGGCGCCGTGCAGCGGGCGATCGGGGGAGATGTAAACCACCTCGGGATCAGCGGCGAGATCGACCAACGCCGAAGCAGGCAATGAGTAAGCACCGCCCTTGACCAGGCCGAGTTCCCGGCGCAGCTTTCCCCCACGGCTCAGGACCTTCTGGTGGTATCGCGCGGTCGGCGCCTGGTTGAACTGCACGATAACGTCTACCTGGTCAGCACCGTTCTTCCCGCCCAGGTCTTTGGATATTTTGGCTGAGTCGGCGAAGGCCATGCTGGCGCTCAGCATCGCCGCGCACACTGCGAGGAGTGCTCGTTTTTTCCACTTCGCCTTGCGAGGAATGGCTCTTCCCCACATAGCGCTCTTGTGGTTCGCAGGTTTGGTCACTCTTTCCCCCAATTGATCTATATAGGTTGCAATCCTGAAGAACAGTGCTCGGATCGCAAGCTAAGTTAAGGGGGAGAGCTATTGTGTGTCAGAACGACACAGATTCATTCTCAGGGTAAATGGGGCGTTCTCTCCATTCCACGAAGGTGGCAGGCTCGCAGGCGCCTGGAGTTTCTACGTTTCAGGCGCGAGATGGATCATATTTAAACTAGGGAAGCTCTTTTGGATGCTGTCGGGCTGGCACGAAACCAGGTTAGGGTAGCGACGGGGGATGACGAATGAAGCAAAGCCTAACCCTCTGGACGGGTGCCCCACGTTCGCCGTGGCGTACGTGGGACGAAAACGATGGGGCGAAGCCCTTTCGAACGCTTTTCGCTGGACGCGCGAGATACTGTTCCCGAGAGAGTAGTCCTACGTAGGGTAAAAGCGTTCGAAGACATCGTTTTCGGCCCATGTACGCTGGGGCGAACATGGGGCACCCGCACCCGTCCAGAACCTTAGAGGCGGTAAAACAGCCAAATCTTCTCGCTTCCTTACAAACCTAATTTGGATCTATCCACCTTCTCTGAAATGTAGAAACTCCAGGAGCATGATCCTGCAGGCTCCGCGTTTGATCTGTCCGGTTAGAGTTCAGTTTGCAGCGGAGGCGCCGGTCGAGGCCGGATCCCCGGCAGCTGCAGTGGAACCCCAAAGTACGCTGTCACCCCAAAGCACGCTCGAGCCCCAAAGCACACTATCACCCCAAAGCACGCTTGAACCCTGTACCGAGTTGCTACCCCAGGGAGCCGAATCGCCCCATAGGACGGCTTCTCCGCTGGCATCCGTGCCATCGAGGACGGTAGACCCCCACACTACGGAAGTGCCCCACAGGACAGATTGGCCCCAAACCGCGGAGGACCCGGGCACCATGACGGTGTTTCCGGCCGCATCTTGCGCAGCGGCCGGTGACAAGGCGCTGCCTGTATTCGAAGGAGCCAGGCTGGTGTCCGACAACGCGGCCTGGATGTCGAGCAAACCGGCGCCAACGGTAAAGATGTCTGCCTGTTCGTTGTAGACGGCGCCGGTCGACGGAACGGTGACTGTATTGTAAGGAATGAGACTCTTGTAAGCCGTCTTCATTAGCCGCGCTTTGACTTGATCGGGCGTCAAATAGGGGCTTCGTTGAAGGAGGAGAGCCGCGGCCCCACTTACCATGGGCGCGGCCATGCTCGTGCCGCTCAGGATAAAGTAGGTGCCGGAAGCGCTGCTATTGCCATTCCACTGGTAAAGAGAGGTGGGAATCTCATTGCTGCTGTACAGCTGACTCAAGGTCTCCCCTGGGCTGTATAGGGAGATGATGAGGTTGCCTGGAGCCACGAGATCGGGTTTGATCACGTGGTCGAGGAGCGTCGGCCCTTTGGACGTGTAACTCGTAATCACATCGTGAGCGCGATTCGCTGAACCCAGAGTGTTCATCGCGCCCACGGTGATCACATAGGGGTCGTTGCCCGGAGCGGTGATGGTGCCATAACCCTCGGTATTCGCGGAGTTGTCGCGGCCCCCGTTGCCCGCTGCAACCACCACGACAATGCCGGCGTTCCAGGCCTGTTCCACTGCCTGGCACAGGGGATCGAGCTGGTAGCTTTCATACACCGGTCTCCCCAGTGAAAGATTGATGATGCGGATGTTGCCTACACTCTTCCACTGAATGGCCGAGGCAATGGCGGCAATCACCTGACTATCGGTGCCTAGGCCATTCTGGTCGAGCACCCGCAGGTTGATAAGGTTCACGTTGTCGGCAACGCCGAGGAAAGTGTAAGAGTCGTTCCATCCGGTGGACTTGGCGCCGTTTCCAGCGAGGATGCCGGCGACGTGATTGCCGTGGCCGTACTGGTCGGCGGCGCTACCCGAGCCTGTGAAGTCCTGGCTGAATGCGATCAAGCTTACGACATTGCTGTCGAGGTCTGGGAGATCGGTGATTCCGCTGTCGATCACAGCCACGCCGATGCCGGCGCCGTTCAGGCCCCACGACCAAGCCGTGGGTGCGTTGATGGTTTCGTTGTGGTAATCGAGGACCGCGGTGGGCGAACCGTTACCCGCGCTGCGAAGCGGGCGATCGGGCGTGATGTAGACCACGTCTGGATCGGCTGCCAGAGCCGGCAGCGCCGAAGCGGGTATTGAGTACGCGCCGGCGTTCACCAGGGCGAGTTCTCGCCGGAGCGCTCCGCCCAGGCTCAGGACCTTCTGGTGGTACAGCGTGGTCGGCGCATGGTTGAACTGCACGATCACGTTTACCGGGGCAGAACCGTTGCTCCCCGCCAGGTCTTTGGATATCTTGGGTGAGTCAGCAAAGGCCATGCCCGCGCTCAGGATCGCCGCGAATACCGTGAGAAGTGTTCGCTTTTTCCACTTGGCCTTGCGAGGAATGGCTCTTCCCCACATAGCGCTCTTGTAACGCGAAGCTTTCGTCACTCTTTCCCCCAATGGATGTGTCGCAAGTTAAATAAAGGGGGAGAGCTGATGTGTGTCAGAACAACACAGATACATTCTCAGGGTAATGGGGCGTTCCCTCCATTACACCAAGGTGGGAGGCTTTCTCACCCGCTCGTGAGAACGGAAGTTCCGGATTGTGCACTTGTCGCCTGGGGTGAAGATCTGTATCGCAATAAGACAACAGAACCTGCACCGGGACAGGAAGAGCGCGCAGCAGGGAAAGAGTCGCGGGATGTTGCGCCTGCTCAACCTGGGCCACCGGCAGGCACTCGGCTATGGCGCCCGAGTGCAGCACGGCGAGCCGGTCGCACAACTGCAAGACAGACACCAGGTCGTGGGAGATGTAGAGCAGGGCGGTTCCGTGGCGCCGGTTCAACTGCCGCAACAGCCTGATGATCTCGGCCTGGGTTACGGGGTCGAGGGCGCTCGTCGGCTCATCCGCGATAAGGATCGAGGGACGATGCAGGAGTGCCAGCGCGATCAGCACCCTCTGCGCCTGGCCAACGCTGATTTGCCCGGGCTTGCTGCGCAGGAAGTCATGATCACCGGCCGGCAGTTGCACCTCATGCATCAGCTCCCGCAGGCGTGACTCCAGCGCCCTCCGTCCGCTGGTCTCGTGGGCACGCCATGCCTCCTCAAAATGCGCGCGCAAAGAAACCGCTGCGTTGAGTGCGGTCATGGGGCTCTGGGGAACCATGGCAATTTTTTTACCGCGAATGCGCCGCGCTTCACGAGCCGGCATGGTCAGCAGATTGCATCCATCGATGAGAACCTCTCCGCAGGCCTTACCGCCGCGCCACGGAAGCAGGCCCAGCAGCGCCATCACCAGCGTCGTCTTGCCCGCGCCGCTCGTCCCGACCATCCCCAATGCCTCCCCGGCGCACAGATCGAACTGCACGTCCGTCAGCACAGACCGCTTCCCATAGTCCGCACGCAAGCGAACCTGCATCACGGGTGTGCTCATCGCGCACCTTGCTGGCGGCAGATGGAATCGATGTGCCAGACCGGGCCGGGCGAGAGGGTCGACGATTGCACACCTTGCAATTGCGGCGAGATGGCTTCGAGAGCATTGGGATAAACCAGGTAAATAAATGGCTGCTGGTTGGCCACGATCTGTTGCACCCGGTCCACTGCCAGCCTGCGGTCGTGCTGCGAAGAACTCGATGCCTGAAGCTGCATTTGCCTGTCAATCTCCGCTTCCCATTCCGTTGCGGGAGTCTTTTCAGAGGGATTCCACTGGTGGTTGGGCGAAGAGCTCAGCCATGTATTCATCATCGAGTTTGGATCTGGCTCAACATCCGATAGCCCAAGTAAACATGCTTCATAGTCCTGCTTGTGCATTAGCCGCTCAATCAATGCGGGGAAATCCAGGGGAACGACGGTCACCTGCACTCCAATTGCGGCCAGGTCCTGCTGGATCATCGCGGCCATCTTCTGCCGCGCTGCATTACCGGAGTTAGTCACGATGGAAAACTTTACTGGGTTGCCGGCCGAGTCATACAGCTGATTTCCGCTACGATGAAATCCTGTCGCGGCCAGCATCCGATCGGCCTCGGCGATGCTTTCATGGGGATAGTGCAAATCGTTGTTATGCCATAGCTTGTTGGCCGGCGAGATGAAGCTGTAAGCCGGCGTGGCGTGGCCGTCGTAAGCGATACGCGCCAGGTCAGCACGATGAATCGCCTGGGAGACGGCAACGCGGAAGCCCTGGTTCTGGAACCATGCTCTCTCGAAAGCCGGGAGAGGCGCGCTCGAAGATTGGTTGAACCAGAGCTGCTCGGTATTGAGCGAGGCGCCCAGATCGTGGACGGATTGCGGCGACTTTTGCGCCAGCACGCCGAAGTAGGCCGGAGAGAGACCATCGATCAGGTCGTACTCCCCGCGCAGGAATAGGGAAATCTCCTGCTCGCGGTTGTTGAGAATATCGAGCCGCACACCCGACGCGTAAGGGAGTGGCGCTCCTGCGGCGTCGCGGCGCCAGTAGTTCGGATTACGGCGCAAGCGCACATATTGACCGCGCTGATACTCTGCCACCGTGAATGGTCCGGACGTCACCCGGCCTTCGCTGGGACGATCGGCCGGCTCGATGGCGATCTCATCGAAGACCTGGCCAATGCCGATGATTCGTTTGGGCAGGTGGATCCTCACCGTGAGCTTGTCCGGCGTATCCACGGTGACTTCGCCAGGCGAAAGAAACTCTTCGGCAACCACAGCTTGGGTGGAAGGCGCAAGCACGCGACGCAGCGACCAGGCGACATCCGCTGAGGTCAACGGGCTGCCGTCGGAAAAGCGCAGCCCATCGCGCAGCTTGAACACAATCAATGTGCCCTGGGCCGAGACGTGAAAGCTCTCAGCGAGCTGGGGCTCGGGCTCCTGGGTTTGACGGTTGAGCCTTAAGAGCACGCCGCCCGTCAGGTAACGCACGAGTTCAGATGCCTGTTCATCCACCTTCGCCGGGTCGAAGGTCTTTGGGTCATAGTGAATCGCCCAGGCGAGTTCGCCGGGCTGCCTGGGAACAGCCTGGCCTGAGGCAGAGATCACCAGCAGCGCCATGAGACCAGCAGACACCAACGGCGAACGCTGCACGCTACGCATGCGTTTCGGCCTCGGTGGTGAAGGACTCAAGAAGCAGCAGTACTACGACGAGTAGGGCAATCGGCAGGTAGACCCAATGGGACCGGGCCAGCAGGGCGGAGTTGTCGAGTTCCAGCAGCATCGCACCCCAGGAGGGCATCGGCTCCGCCACACCCAGCCCGAGTGCGCCCAGGTTTGCCTCTGCCATGATGAACGCCGGGATGCATATCAGAAACTGTGGCAGGAACAGTGGACGGAGATGGGGCACCAGGTGCAGACGAATAAGTTGCCGGGTCTTGAGACCGCACGCGTGGCCCTGAATCATCCAATCGGCCGAACGAAGGACCTGCGCGCCACGGTAGATGGCTCGGGCGCAAGCCGGCCAGCCGAGGGCGGCAAGAACCAGGAAGGTGGTTACGGCGATCTGGAGCGGCGAGGCGGTCAGCGGTAAAACAGAGCGAACCATCATCAAGAGGAAGAGCCAGGGCAGAGACAGAAAGGCGTCGCTCAGGAACATGAGTATGGCAGCAACCCATCGGGGACTAAAGGCCGCGAGCAAGCCAAAAGACGCAGCCATGGTGGTGGTGATGACTGCCGCGACGGTGGCGCCGGTCAGATCAATGAGGAGCGCTGCGGCGACGCGAACCGTGCGATCGCGGCCGAGTTCGTCGGTCCCCGTCAAGTGGCGGACGCTCGACGGAGCCATGGTCGCATCGCGGTCCTGGAAGGCGTAGTCATATCGCGATAGCCGGAGTGCGGCCACGCCACCCAGCATTAGCAGCAAAAGAATGGCAGCAGCTAGCCGCTTCTTCATGCCGCCTCCAACGTCGCCGTGCGGGTCGAGAGCATCCCGGCAAATCCTACGAGGCACGCCATCAGCAAGCTAACCGCAACCAGCACCGGAAGGTCGCGGTTCATCACGGCGGACCACGCCAGCTGGCCCAGGCCGGGAACGGTGAAGATCACCTCAATGGGAACCAGGGCTCCCAGCGCGGTTACGATGGACAGCGTTGTGAGGGCGCACAGTTGCGGGGCTACATTGGGAAGTATGTGCATCCTCAGCAAAGCCCGTGCCGGCAGGCCCTGGGCTCTGCCCTGCAGAAGATGGGGCGAGTGCCACGCGCCGTGCAACATGCTGCGCAGAAACTTGAAGTCCCGCGCGGCGATGAGGAGCGAAAGCACCAGCACCGGGCCGCCCGAATCCGAAAGAATGCAGGCCGTCGCCATGGCCGCGGTTGGAATGGACAGGAGCATTGTGAAGGGCGCACCCCACAGAAGTCCGCCCTGCGGCAAACGGCTGATCGGTAAGGCAGTGCAGGCCGCCAGCAGCCATCCAAGAAAAATGCCCTGGGCGAGAAGCAAAGCCGAGACCCTCGCACGAGGGCCCAGCAGTTGCACGACCGGCACGTTATATTGACGCGATTGGCCCAAGTCGCCCTTGAGCCAGCTCTTCACCTGGTGAATGGCGATCAGGCGAACGGCTTGTTGCTGGTTGTTTTGCGCCTGCATCTCCGATCGGGCCGCGGTGGCATATTTGGCATCCATTTCACGAGAATCGGAGAAGAAGCCGGGAGCGAAGCGCACCAGCAGGATGGTTCCTGCGCCGGCCAAAAGCATGAGGAGCAGGGTACGCCCAGCTCGTGTCAGGATGGTCATCCGTAGACTCTATCCGTAAGGAGCAGCAGAGTTTATACAGGGGGAATGATGAGCGATTATTGCGGCGGACTCACCGGTTTGTCTCTAGCCAATTGGTGGTAGCGGCGTGAAGCGGTGGCCGATTGATCGTCTCGGCCAACAATTGGCGGAAGGCCACTCCTGGATCGATCAGACGCAGCTCGCCAACGCTCAACAAAACGCAAGCTGGCATCTTCTGCCCCGAAATGGGGCGTTTGGGCGGCGCCTCGCGAGCTGGCTGGGCTAACCCGAAGACAGCAGCACACGGGTCGGTATGCCCGCGTAAGCCTTGAGCAAGCAGTTCTCTGCGGCGGGCTTTAGCACGCCGTGCTCGATGAGCCATAGCTTTGCCTCATGGCGGTCCTGGAAAACCTTGTAGGGATGCTCTGCTGTCTTAGTTAGGGTCAACCAATAACGTCCCTTCACGAATTTGACAAAGCGTGTCTCAGTCATAATGCTTTCCCCCTGGCGTATTCATCGGCCAGCGAGCGCGGCCAGCCACTCACCCATGGGGGCGATTTCGGCATCTTATTTTTGCGTCGTTGTTCTGTGACGGCGGTGGCAGATTTATCGGATGCGGATGCGGGCGCCGGCAAGGAAATTGCGGAAACGCCCGGCTTCATCGCGCTGCGCCTGAACCAGACGCTGCTGGCGCCGGCGATGGCCGAGGTGGTCGAGCGAGGCGGCGAAAAGCTCGTCTTTCTGCGCATTGGCTTCGAGACTGAGGACCTTGGCCCACAAGGCGCAATGGAAGCGCATGCTAATCTCGAACGGTTCGCTGGTGTGCTTGGGAGCGGTCATGGTGGTTTGGGAAATTTGTTTCTTTGTGGGCTAAACTTCTTAACCACTTTGCCGATGCTACCGATGGTTGGGGAGTGCGGCCAGATTACAGCGGGGGCTTCCGGAAGTTCAATTCCACGCGGCCGGCGGTTACGCCTGGGGGTTACACCAACCCGTTCGCACGCCGTGGGGCATTTGGCCGCAACCGCTGCTCGCAGCACATGGAGACAAAAAGTTCCACCAGGCCGTTGAAGGATCGGCTACAGGGTGGTTTGTGTAACACCCACGCAACACCCTCACCAAGCTATCAATGCGCTCGGCTATGCATGAACGGCGGTAGCGGCGGTTTGCCAGTCATCGCTGGGGATTCCGGCAACCATCCCATTTTTTCCTTGGCTCGGTTTGCAGATGTCGATGCCGCCCTTGAAGAAGGCGCCATCACCAATGCTGATGCGCTGTGCGGTCACATCCCCGGTCAAGGAACCTTCACTGCGGATGTCTACACGGTCGCTGGCATTGATGTTGCCGATCACTTTGCCAAAAACAATCACTTCACGGGCAGTGATATTCGCCGACACCTGCGCATCCCGGCTAATCGTGACTCGGCTATTAGGTAAGCTGATCGCCCCCTCGACGTTGCCGTCGATGTACAACGATTCAGAACCTATCACTTCGCCCTTGATCTGCAGGCTTTTGCCAATCGTGGCTGGATGAGCGGCCGCCGGCGATGCGGCGGAGAAGTCGGAAGCGGTCGATTCATGGATTGCCGCCATGGATGCTGACGACAGCGTTGGTTTCTCGCTTGACGGCGACGGAGTTCCAGGTTGGGTTTGCTCTCTGCTAATCATCACTGCGTTGTTCTCAATTCTCCATACGCATAATAGCGTTAGGGCTGATACCGTTTCTTCTTCCCGCAAACAATGCTACGTCCGGTCCCTTGGGAGTTCAATCGCTTGCAGGTGACGCAACCGGTTCCCCCAAAAATACGGGAGACGGCTTCGCCACTCCAGCGAGCTTGAAAAAAATGGCTAGGACGAAACGGATTGCCAGAAATCCCTTCAGGCTAATCTTGAATCTGAAAGGATGGAGGGCCAGTATGAAAGTTCTAGAGCTGGTAGGAAGTCGCGTGTGGATAAGGTGCGGCCAATTTCGTAAGATTTCCGGCGTCATCTCCAGCGTGCTGAAGCCGGTAAACCGCGACGATCTTCAGTCTTCCATTGCCGAGAGTCTTTTCGTCATTGCCCTGCCTTCAGGGGAGGCTGTTCAATTGCTCGGAGCAGAAATTTGCAAGGTCGATGCTATGTCAGAGCAGCGTATTTTGCGTTGATTTGCCAACGGTGCCGCCTTGATCGGCTGATCTACGGCCGACGGTGAATCCAGCCTGCTTCCATATCGCGCCCAATGGCGATCGGTTGATATACGAACTCATGTGGAATCTGCTCGACCAGACTTCTATCCAGCAGAATGATGCGCGGCTCCGGGATTACCTGCGTATCCAGCGCCACGGGAGCAAAAGTATATCGGTCGAAGGGCGCATACGCGGGAGGCTTGCCGGGTAAAACCTGCTGCACCTGCCGGCCGGAATAGAACACGCTGGTGGCAATGGACCGGTCAGTCCCCTCCCACCAGGTGAGTACAGGGCCCGGCGGCCCCTGCCCGCCGTGGAAGATCCCCCGCAGAAGCGTGGCCGGCTCTCGACCATCGGGGACTACCCTTCCGTTCGCTTCCAGGGGGCTATGCAGCCGCTTTCTGCCTCCGCCGGTAAGCAGCGCTCCAGCGACGTACAGCGAGATAGCCATCCCGGCCAAGCCCATCCAGGCACGCCGGGAGTGTCGCCTGGTCAGCCATGCCCCGTTTGCATGCGCCAAATAAAGTCCCGTCAGCACGGCGAACGCCGGATAAGACGGCGCGATGTAGTGCGGTAAACGTGTCTGCACCAGGGTGAAAAAGCCGACTACGACCAGCGCGAAGACCGCCCAGACGCGCAACTCCGCCCTGCGCACTGCCGCAGCCAGGGCAAAGGGATACAAGAGAACGAACGGCGGTGCGGAGACCAGGAGCACCCAAAGGTAGTACCAGCCATGGGTGATGTGCCCTTCGAGCGGGGCACTCGCGCGCGCCAGCACATGAAACCCTACATACTCTCTCAGAAATCCCTGGCCAAAGCGCACCACCATGTACAGATGCCAGGGGAGAACGAACAACAGAAAAAGCAGACATCCCCAGCAGCTGTGTTTGCCAAAACGGCGGAGGTCCCAGCGTTCGATCAGGGCTAAGAGAAGCACGGTAAAGAGCAGAACGATGCTGGCTCCGCCCTTGGTCATAGCGGCGATCGCGAAGCCGCCCCAGTACAGGTACCATCCCCAGAGCTTGCGCTCCTCGACAGCCGAAAGCCCGCACAACGCGATACAACACCCCAGGGAAAGCAGCACATCCATCTCGCCCACCCGGCATACATGGAGGAAGCCGAAGGTGGCCAGCAGCATCATGGTACTTAGCCATGCGGCCGCGGCCTCCTGCTTATGGGCCAGCCAGCCGTGCAGCAGAGCGACGATCGCGATCCCGGAAAGCGCCGATCCCGCCCGCGCACAAAACTCGTTCACGCCGAAAATCCTGAAGAAGCCCGCAGTGGTCCAGAGCATCAGCGGAGGTTTTTCAAACCATGGTTGATGGTTCCAGGAAGGGACCAGCCAGCTGCCGGAAAGCATCTCGCGCGAAACTTCCGCGTAGATCCCTTCGTCCCAGTTCGTCAGCAGCTTGTGCCCCAGCAATGGCAGAAGGACGAGCCCGGCCAGCAAGGTCGCCAGCAGCGTAGATACCAGTGGGTTGTGCAGCCGTATCCGGGGGCCAGACTCTTGAGCCGGCAGGTTCATCCGGCATAGTGCGTTATACGATTCCGCATAGGGTGATTCTAAGGCGGTTCGCTCCTTCGGATGCTGTGTTTCCATCCGATCCTGGTTGGGCTGTGCGAGGAGAACTAGGCCAGAGGTAAGCAGGCAGGCCTTGGATATTGCGGAAAATACGAACGGTGACTCTCCTTGTTGCACTTCATCGAATCCCTCCCCCGAAAGAATCGCTGAAGTGTTCCGCGGAGAATCACCGCTTGAAAAGAGCATAGCGGTTCCTGGTGAATAAGCTACTGTTCTTGAGTAACAGAACGGTTAATTGTAGTAACTCGATGTAGTAATGGTGCAAACTTGCCACCACCCCTGGCCATCACATCTGGATCAGTGGGTCATCGCGTATACAACGTAGTTCACGCCAAGGCGCATGCCAAGGTCAGAAAACTTAAGCGGATACTCCGGGGTGTCTGACCATTCCCAGGAGTCGCCGATGTCTGAATTCAACGAGATTGCCACCATAACGCGGCCCTTATCGTCATAGATGCCCTGCCAGCGGGCAACTATTCCATCTTTCTTGTAGCCGGTGGCGAGGTGCTCCCAGCCCGTGATCCGGTAGCGGTTGTCCAGGTCAAAGACGGTGTGGAAGATGGGGTCGTTGTTGGGGATGTCCACGATGGGGCGGTCCGGGAAAACCATTTTCATCGTCTGTTCGAAATAGGCCTGTTCCTCGGATCCGTGAAAATCGTCCGCCATGAAGAAGCCGCCGCGGAGCAAATAGTCGCGCATCTTCCTTGCCTGGGCCTGAGTGAGACCCCACTCGCCTACCTGGACGGCGTAGAGCCAGGGCCAGTTGTAGACCTCGTCGCCATCATCCAGGTTCACGGCTTGCTCAACCGAGCGGGCATCCACCCGGGTCAAACGCCGGACGGCCTGTGCGAACGCACGGTCTGCGCGAGGGTAGTCCTGCGTCCAGAGGGATGTACCCCGCCGCCAATCGTCTTCAAATCTGCCGTTTTCCATGTAGCCGTCGAGCGGGCCTGGGGGATACATTAAGCGGGCGAAGGCCCACTCTGCCGGCCGGCGCCAGTCCGCGGGCAGCGGCACCGATTCGCCATATTCGATCGAAGGGTATTCACGGAAGGGACGCTGGGCGTACAGCACGCCCAGCAAGGTTACGGTGATGATCAGCGCACAGGCTGCTCGCAGCAAAAGCTGCCGGGCACTCATCGCAAACCGCCAACGAAGGTTTTGCCCGGCGAGCCCGATTGAGGCATCAGTTCAACCACCCTTTTCCCATCGTACCGGCACGGTGCGATTGAAGAACCCCATTTCTCGTGTAATCTTTTGTGGTCAAAAGGAACAAGATAGTCCACGGACCCTTGCCCTGATCTCACTCCCTTTGAGAAAGCGAAGACCCGCGATGCATGCAAAACGTGCCATTGAGATTGTGTTCGCGGCAGCTTGCGCACTGAGCCTCGCGTTCAGTGCGCAGGAAGCCGGTGCACAGTTTCCGCCAAACCCGCAATCCGCCGCCTTTACCGGCGCATGGTGTGCCCAGGGAGATCCTACGAAACATGCCTCCATAAGCGACAACGGGGCATTTCTTACATTGACGAATGAAAATGGCGATACGTCCACCGGGCAGTACCAGGGTCAAACCGGCATTGTCGCGCCAGGATGGCAATTCGTGAGCGGCACCCTCAGCCCGGACGGCAGCCAGATCAACTGGTCAAACGGCACCTTCTGGGCGCGCTGCAATACGGGAGGAGGCGGCAATAATCGGCTGAATCTAACCGGCACCTGGTATGCCCAGGGGAACCGCTCGCAGTCCTGCTCCATCCGGCAGCATGGCAAATTCCTGCAACTTAGCAACGAATCCGGCGCCACTGCCAACGGCCAGATGACCGGCAAACGGCAACTGTCCACCAACTGGAACGGGACCAGCATTGGGGGGACGGTCACCTCCAATGGCAACCGCATCAACTGGGCCAACGGGACCTATTGGACGCGCTTCCGGGTTTACGGAGCACAGAACAATTAAGGATTTGCCTGGATGACTGGCGCACAAATCGCTTCAACAGCAGGTCCGTCTGTCGAAAAACATTTCCAGGAATGGTCCGCTGAACTGCAGATCCCTCGGCTTCGCTCCTAATGAACAAGGGGCTTCCTGTCAGATCGGACGCTCGTCGAGTGAACCGCAGGTCCCTCCACTGCGCTACCCCGGATTTCCTGTGGAACTTGGTGGCTTTGGCGAACCTCATGCGCCTTTCTTTACGGAAAGGCGCACAAGCGGTCCTGTCCAGTGCTGCGTGGCAGGAAATCCGGGTACGCTCCGGTCGGGATGACAATTCATTTTTTGACACTTACATTCCCTATAATCAACCCTCGCGATGTTCATTCCTCCCTCAACTTGCCGCAGGCAAGTTGAGGAACTCGGGAGCGGAGGGACCTGCTGTTGGAAACTCCCTATGCTCTGATCCTCTCCAGCTTGGTCACGCGCCCGGATTGATTCCAGTCCGACACATAGATGTTGGCATCCTTGTCGATGTGGCATCCATGCGCCGCGCTAAAGTTGGTGAGAGCTATGTCGGCAGGACGCAATTTGTAGTTTGCCCACTGGTCCTTGTGCGGATTGTCACCCAGGAAGGCCACCGGCACATTGTCTTTGTCGAGAACGGTGACTCGTCCTTCCAACTCGGAAATGATCACGTAGTCGCCCCAAAAGCTTACCTGGCAGGGGCGACGCAGATGGAGCGTGATATTGCTCACGAACTTGCCATCAAGATCGTAATGGCTAAGACGCCGGTTCTCACGGTCGCACACCAGTAGCAACGGCTGATCGTATCGCGTGTCGACCGCCATCCCGTGGCTGCAGTCACACAAGCCATCTGTTTTTCCCTTGCCCGTGTAGGCCGCCTGGTAATTGCCGCGCTTGTCGAACTTGAAGATGCGCGAATCGCCGTATCCATTGGCAATGTAGATGGAACCGTCCGGCCCCGGCAAAGCGGCTGTCAGGCGCCACTCATTCGGCGTATGAAAGCCTGCTTCGCCCGGAGCCGTGATCTTCTGCACTACGGTTCCGTCAGTCTTCATCTTGACGAAAAGCCAGTTCTCTTTGGGCGTCCCCTTCTGCACCGTGACGTAAAAGTACTCTTCATTGTTTTCGTTTGCGTACACCAGGGAATGGATCTCCGGATACTCATTGGCAATCGTCTTCAGCAGCTTTCCATCCCGGTCATAAACCAACACACCGGTCGTGCTTTGAGTGCTGACGTAGAGAAGCCCGGCTTTATCGGTGGCGATGCCGCCATGGGTGCCGCCGAAGGCTTTACCCTCGGGCAGTTGTCCCCAGTTCGATACCACGCGATAGGTCCATTCGCCATTCCCGGTCTGCAGTTGTGATGAGTCCAAAGAGCGTTCCTCCGATCCCGTATATGCCTGCGCCTTGCGGCCCAGCAGGCTTCCTATCGCAGCGACTCCCGTTATCGCACAAAAGTCACGGCGGTTGAACATCTTCATGGTGCGTTCTCCCGGGTTTCTCGATACCGGCACAAGTGTAACCCCCGGACTTGGCTGCCCGCGAGCTCGCTTTAGCGAGCCACCTACGGCAGAGGTTTCTGGCTCTGCTCTTCAGGCACGACGACGCCTTGCAGGGATTTGAGCTCGGGAGACGCCCCCTGGGCGATCCAGGCCCGGATCCATGCGATCTCCTCCGGCTTCAGGGGCGGCTTGCCTTCTCCCGGCATGAACTTTTTATGGTCCGGGGGCAGCGTGATGCGCTCCAGCAAGATACTTCGCTCCGGCTTTCCCGGAATAATGACCGCCCCCTCGCTCCCGCCTCGCATCAACAGGTCGTAGGAGTCAACCCGCAGGCCGCCCTTGACCTTCTGCTCTCCATGGCAGAGCACGCACTTAGCCTCGAAGATTGGATAGATTCGACGGGCATAGAACGAATCAGGAAAATCGGGGGGCCTCGCCGGCAGCCTTCGCCCCCATGCTAAATGCTTGAGGGGCGCGGGCATGTACTCCGACAGGTATTGATCGCCGTGGGTAAGCGAGCCACCCTGATGGGCAGTCAAAGCCAGCAGCAGCAGTACGCAAGCCAGCAGGTAAGGGTAAAACCCACGCAACCCGCCGGATGACCCGCGGAGCAAGGCGCAGAGACTCACCGCGATGGTGAGCGCGATGCCGCTCCACATGTGGCGCGAAACACCGGCGCCGGCATCCCCACCCCCGTATGCCAGCAAATACCCCAGCGTCACGGCGAGCAGGCAGATGAAAACGCTCAACCCCAGCACGAACATCGCCGCCTCTCGCAAGGCCGGGCGGGTTCTGCCGGCGAGCTCCAGCACGGGAACGAGCAGAATCAAGCCGACGGGAAGGTGCACTACAAAGGGGTGGAAGCGCCCCAGGAACTGCTGCCAGTCCGCATGCGCCTTTCCGTCCAGCCTGAAAACGAAAGGCAGTAGCAGCAAGGCCACGCTCACCAGCAGAGATGCAACCCAGACCAGCGCTATTCTTGGCTTTGGGAAACTGTCAACGCGACTCACACGTCTCATGCTAAGCCCTTGATAGCAAGTTGCTTTCGCGGAGGGGTATATTGTTCCAGATAGGATGAACCATGGTAAATCGGCGTGAGTTTCTCGATGGGCTGGCGGTAGGAGCGGCGGGGCTGGCTATCCGGTCCAGCGCCAGGAGTTATGGCCAGATTCTGGGCGCCAACAGCCGCCTCAACTTTGCCGTGATCGGGCTCAACAGCCGTGGCTATGCCCACCTGTCCTCGCTCAAGGCGAACAAGCAAAGCGCTTGCATCTCTTACATATGCGACGTAGACAGCAAGATTCTGGAGAAGTTTGCCGCCGCAACCCAGCGGGAGATGGGATCTGCGCCGGCCACGGAGAAGGATTTTCGCAAGCTCCTCGCGCAGAAGGATGTGGACGCGATCAGCATTGCCAGCCCTGACCACTGGCACACTCCGATGGCCATTGCCGGGCTGCAGGCGGGCAAGCATGTGTATGTAGAAAAGCCGTGCAGCCACAACCCGGCCGAGGGGGCGCTGCTGGTGGAGGCGCAAAAGAAGTACGGCAAGGTGGTGCAAATGGGCACCCAGCAGCGCTCCTCACCACACAGCATCGAGATCGTCGACAAAATTCACGGCGGCCTGATTGGCCGGGCCTATTACGCCAAGGCCTGGTATAGCAACACCAGAAAATCGATTGGCTACGGCAAGCCTGCGCCTATACCGGCGCAGCTCGACTGGGAGCTGTGGCAGGGCCCGGCGCCGCGCAGGCCCTATACCGACAACGTGCAGCCGTATAACTGGCACTGGTTCCGGACCTATGGCACGGGCGAAGCGCTCAACAATGGAACCCACGAAGTTGATGTCTGCCGTTGGGCGCTCGACGTCGATTATCCCCAGCGGGTTACCTCTACCGGGGGCAGATATCAGTTCAAGGACGATTGGCAGTTCTATGACACGCTGGTGACCAGCTTCGACTACCCGGACAAGATGATCTCGTGGGAAGGTAAAAGCTGCAGTGGCATGAAGTTTTACAACCGTGACCGTGGCGCGGCGATTATGGGGACCACGGGCACAGTCATTGTGGACCGCGACGGATACGAGATCTACGATCTCAAGGGAAACAAAACCAGTGAATTCAAGACGGGCAAGGCGACAGAATCTTCTGACCTGATCGGCCGCGACTCCATGACCGATGCCCACTTCGCGAACTTCATCGCGGCTATTCGCAGCGGAGAGAAACTAAACGCTCCGATCGCTGTGGGCAACGTCTCGGTGACGATGCTGCAACTTTCCAATATCGCCTGGGAAGTAAACCGCGAGTTACAGATCGACACGCAGGACGGGAAAATTCAGGGCGATGCGCCGGCGATGAAGATGTGGGGCCGCGAGTATGAGAAGGGCTGGGCTCCGCACATCTAGGTAACCACTTATGGAAAAGTTCTTATCGCGTCGCGATTTCGTCCGCTCCAGTGTGGTGGCCGGGGCGGCTTACGCTGCCTCAAGCGCTGTGCCCGCAGCCGGGCAGGTGTCGTCACCCGCCGGCGCCGCTCCGGTCCGCTTAGGCCTGGCCAGCTATACCTTTCGCAATTTCAATCGCGCCCAGTTGATTGGCTTTATGAAGCAGCTCAACGTGCTCGCGTTGAATGCCAAGGATGTTAAAGATCATCTCCCCATGGATCCCACGGAGGAGGCGAAAGCGGTCGAAGACTACCATGCAGCGGGTATTCAGCTGCATGCCGCTGGAACGATCTACTTCGATAAAGATGAAGACGCTGACATCCGCAATAAGTTCGAGTACTGCAAGCGGGCGGGTATCGGGGTGATTGTCGCGGGAGACCCGGCGCCGGGCACGCTTCCGCGCATCGAGAAGTTCGTCAAGGAGTACGACATACGATTTGCCATCCACAATCACGGGCCGGAGGATAAGCTGTGGCATTCTCCACTCGATGTTCTGAAGGCAGTGGGGAACATGGACCCGCGCATGGGATGCTGCATCGACGTGGGGCACACGGTGCGCGCCGGAACGGATGTGATTGAGGCGATCCAGCAGGTGGGTCCACGGCTTTTCGACATGCACATCAAAGACCTCACCGACTTCCAATCCAAGGAAAGCCAGGTCGCGGTGGGCGACGGCATGATGCCGGTGCGGCGGATCTTCGAGACGTTGATTGCGATGAAATACAACGGCTTTGTCGATCTGGAGTACGAAGTACACGGCGACGATCCAATGCCCGGGGTGACCAGCAGCTTTGCCTATATGCGCGGCGTTCTGGCGGGCATGGGCTATCCCAGCCACGGCTGAATGCCTGGTGCCGCCACGATGAGGATTTCCGATCCCGCTCCCTGGATTGCCGATCTGCGCATCGGGTTCGTATTTCTAAAAAAAGATGCGCGAAAAGCGCGATAAGCGCGATAAGCCCCCCTATCCGTCTTCCGCCGGTTCGTCGTCCGCCAGCAATTCTTCCATTTCCATGCGGTGTTTCTCTTCCGAGGCGGACCAGAGGGTCGAGGATCGACCTGTTGTGGGCTGGCCATTGACGTTGAGTGCGCCGAGGGCCACGAGTTTCTCGAGGGCCTCGTCGATACGGCCGGCTTCGAGGTGCCCGTGGAAGATACGCCTGATCTGATTCTTCGTCATGTAGCCGTCGAGGGACGACTCGATGGCCTCGCGGATGCGATCGGCCACGGGATCGCCAGTGGACATGCCGAAGAGGAGGGCGGCACTGTCGTAGCAATAATCCCAGACGGCGAGGGCAGCCTGGAGATGAGGCAGAGCGATGACGGAGGTGGAGTCGAGGGCGGCGTAAATGGCGCTGAGACGGAGAACCTGGGCCTCGGCCCGGCTGGTGGCGGCGCCTCGCATGCCTGGGCGGAGCTGGCTGAGGGTGGGATAGCGATGCCGCCAGAGTTCGCCCGCCGGTGCGTCGCGGTGGAAGAGGATTTCGGGAGTGGCGGTTGCCCAGTCTATCGCGCCGCGCAGCTCGCCGGCGAGGATGGATAGGTCTTCCTGGGTGAGCTTGCCGCCGTCGGGAAGGCACTTGCTGCGCTCTACCCAGGCCCAGAGACAGCGGTTGGCAAAGCCGTTGTGCACCTCGGTCCGGGGAAGATTGTGAGCGAGCTCGCGCTGCGTGATGTGGGCGATGAGGCTGGTGTGGGCTCCGGTAGCGGTCAGGTGCTGTTGCGCATCGAGGGCCGGGAGATTGCCGTGATCCCAGGCACAGCGGAGCAGGGGCGACAGGCTTCCGCCGCCGCGCTTGAGCAAATGGAGGACGGAGGCGAACTCCTCGGAGAGAGCGAGGAGGCGGCGATCGGTGGGCGGCTGTTGATCGCGGAGAGCATAGACGAGGCCGGCGGCGGTCAGGCGAGCGGTGGTGACGCGGGAGGAGAACCAAGGGGCGTCGACCTCGGCAAAGAGGCGGGCGATCTGGTTCCAACTGGTTCCCTTGCGGGCTTTGCTGGATTCACCGACGAGCACGACGAAAAGGTTGAGGCCATGACGGGTGGCGTCGACCATGCAGTGGGGTCCGCGCCCGGCCAGGTTGCCGAAGGCGGCGAGGAACTGGAGGAGGATGGCGGCGGGGTGAGCCTCGGTGTGAGGGGCAATGGTGCCGACGACGAGTCCGGCGAGACCATGGAGCGCGGCTTCGGCGAGGACAGGTTGCGGGCATCGCGGGGGCGGGGTCGCCTGGGGCGATTGGTTTGCGGAGGGAGGATCAGCCTTCGGTTGAGGCGGTGGTTGAGGAGGTTGGCTAAGCGGTTTGGGTTGAGGCAGGCCCGCGAGACGGTGCAGTTCGGCTCTGCGTTGTTCGATTTCGGCGAGGGTGGGTATATGGGGGCGATTCGCGGTGCTTGTGTTTTGCAGCATGGCCGACGACTCCCTTTTTCCTGCGAAGTGGCTGCGCCCGCAACCGGCGGTGGGAGCCGGTGTTGCGGAGACAGCCTTCGCGTGTATGGTTACCGAAATGGCCTGAAACCGCTACGGTTTTGAAAAAGAAAGATGTGGATGGAGGGTAGGTAATCTGCCGTGTGTTACGGAATTGGATCGAGGATTGCTTGCAATAAGAATTCGGGTTGCGGCGATTTGCACAAGAGATTTCGCACTGGTTGAGAACCGAAGGGGTTTTCCGCTCGGAATTGCTGGCGAGAAGCGCGTTTTTCAGGACTAACCCTGCATGCCGGCCAGATCACGGTCGATTTCGAGGGATGGAGACCGGGTATTCCAGCCTGAATCACTCTGTCGCTCTGGCGGTTTGAGTCAGGCTGTTGCCTAGGCAGT
Source organism: uncultured Acidobacteriaceae bacterium (assembly GCA_963834205.1). Classification (GTDB taxonomy): domain Bacteria; phylum Acidobacteriota; class Terriglobia; order Terriglobales; family Acidobacteriaceae; genus PALSA-350. The sequence continues at coordinate 309,221 of CAWIBI010000009.1, forward strand.
AACTGACGGATCGGCGGTAATTCACTCGGAACGAAACTCCGCGCACATGGCTCACGAAAAGTCGACCTTTGTCGTTACTACATCGAGCAATCGGAGGATCTATGGTCAGTTGACGGCGGGACGTTTGAGACGCTCGATCGTGTAGACCGGCAAGGTCTCCTCTTGCCTATGCAGCTCGAGACCGAGTTTGTCCAAAACCGTGAAGATGGTGGGGAGACTGGAGAAGTCCACGTGTCAATTACCATTTGGAGGCGGAGGGGGCAGTCGCATAGGAAGCCAACCCTCCGTGCGCATAGTGAACAGGCCGCTGAGATTTGTGCGGTTCACGGGTGGAAGATCGGTCCAGTTTTCGATGTATTGGGCGAGGTCGTCCATACTGATGGCGTTCGCGTTAAGGGGATGACCGAATCCGATGACAAACGTATGGCAGCCGTCAGGCGCTGTATCGAAGACGCAATCTTTCGCGGTGATTGCTGAACGTTGGAGCCGTGGGCCACTGCTCGAATTGGTCATTACGTAAGCTGACATGCGTCGACGGTCGACTCGCATCACGAGCCCGAAACGGTCGATTAGCAATCGGCGGATCATCTGCTTCACTCGGAGCTGTATTTTGTCGTCCTGAGAAGTCGTCGTGATGGCATTTTGAGACGCTTTGGCTTCGATATCGTACCTGTCGCCGTAGATCCAATCGGGAAGAGAGTTGAGGCGAGGTGAAGGGTTGGAGGGCAAATCGTATGCGTAACTAATGAGGTCGATCACCAGGAGACCATGAGCGATGAGTTCTCCGTCAGGTAACACTTGCATTCGCATGCTGCGCGGGTCGGTCGAGCCAGCGGGTTTTATTGTGACCTTTTCAAATGCCTGCGAAACAGCGGCATTCACACCGATGCCAAACGCGATGGCAAGCATCGTAGTCAGTCGAAAACACCGCATTTTTATCAACCCGCAATCAGCGAGGCTCTCCCGATGCCTAAACCGGTGCAAGCTCATATCCCCCTCCTCCTTGCTCTCCACTCGAATGGCTATGGGAACAAATTCCTCCTGGTTTACTTGGAAAGTGCAAGCAACCCCACTGGCGCAAACAGCCCATATCTCTAATTGGGCGTGGGGGGGGACAGCCGTAGCTGTCGCATCCTGAAAAGCGTTCTAAGTCTGACCAATGGCCGAGAATCGAGTTGCGCCTGAATTGTCGCCCAACCGGCATTAACGGAAAGGTAATGTCCGGTTGGCCGGTCATCCGCCTCCGACTTAAACGGTGGCGAGAGGAGACATCTGCAGATATCGCCGACTAAGCGACAACGACGCAGATCAGCAACCGAGCGGGACATTTGTCGCGGGGTGATGCTCTCAGCCATTAGGTCTGCGGGTATCGGGATCCGAGTTGGATCGGAGATACGACAGATCGAGAGCGCGTTCCCGCAGAAGACGTGCTGCTAAGCTCGTATCCTGATCAAGAATCCCCGACAAGATGTGGCGGGAACTCACCTGCGCGCCAGAGTCGTGGGCTTCTTGCCGGGCCTTCGCAAGAGCTTTCTTGCAGTCCAAATCAAGTGTGCCTTCTCGGCGGGGACGCCCATGCTCCCAACGGAGAAGAGGGCTGCGCGGGACCACTTTGTTGGTCTCCATGGCTCGAACCATCGTCACTAGAGTTTCCATGCCATGGGATCCGAGAAGAGCACTAGCAAGTGCCTCGTCACTGCGCAATGCCCCCAGGAGAAGGTTCTCCAGGCTGATCTCTCCATAACTGAATGGACCTTTTTCGAGTCGTGCAAGGTAGATCGCTCGTCTCGCGCGTTCGCTGTAGGCATTTCGATAAAGAGTGATGGGACCCGGATCAAAATGGCGCGCCGGAGCGTTCAGCGCGAAATCAGCTATGGTGCGGAACCAGAGGCGAACTCGCTTTCCTCCGGTGTCCGCTGCGCGAAGCTGATCACGAAAACACTGAGTCATGGCTTGCTCGTATTTGCGGCGATATCGGGCAGGGTAAACCTTCAGCAGAATTCGATAGAGATCTTCTGACGTCATCACACCTCCCCCGTCCTAGGCTATGCCGTCCTGAAAACCGACTTGGCACGAGCCATACGCACCAGAGCCTGTAAGCGTTCGGCCTCGGCTGCCGCTGCGCGTCGGCCTTGTCTGGTTATTCGGTAATACCTACGTCGCTCATCACTCAGATCGGGATCGATGCGCTCATCACACTCTTCGATGAGGCTGCCTTCGAGCATGCGTTTCAAGGTACCGTAAAGCGTGCCCGGCCCCATCCGTACTTGCTGATTGGTCCGCTCGGCTACTTCCAGCATGATTCCATATCCATGCCGCTCCTGGTCTACGAGGGCCAAGAGAATGTGAAAGACGCCGGGTGTCAGTGTCTTCATAATTTCAATACATCCGTTGCGGATATATTAGAAATTCCAGCGTGGAATTGTCAACGCCTTACCGCTTTCTCATGAGGCCATGGGGAAGGTGACTGACGCGTTTTCCAAGCGTCGTCTAGCGGCCCAAAATGCTTATTCAAAGCACGCCTACTTCCGCGGTTCCGGGAGGATTGTCGCCTATCCGTCAGTTACTGCTTGAGCAACAGCTCGGAAAAGGCCAGTCTCGTCTGGAAAGATCAGTCCTGCAAGTCGGCTTTATCGGAGTGATTTTGGCTGCTCAATGAGCGCATTGGGCAAGTTAAGCACCGTCGGGGTTCCCTCGGCTACGCTCGGGACAGGCTCTTCGACTGCGCGCCCTTAAGCGCTGTGTCACGCGATAGATCTGTGAGGCGCTCCGCTCAGGATGACGTTTTTGTGGGAGTTCCGAGAGTTGCTTTGGCTGTGGAATTGTTAAAGGCCAAACAGAGAGCCGGCCGCTGCGCATTGACACCGCGGATATACCTTGACCTTCTACATCTTGCGATGTATATGTAGAAGTTATAGGCATGAAGAAAACAGACGACAGGCTTGACCTTCCGCAAGGCACGCTCGACCTTCTCATCATGAGGGTGGTTGCATTGGACCCATTCACGGCTATGCCATCGCACAAAGAATCCAGCAGATCTCGCGCGACGCACTCCAGGTCCAGCAGGGATCCCTCTATCCCGCGCTCCATCGGCTCGAATATAAAAAGTTGCTTAGCACTCGCTGGAAGCCCTCCGAGACTGGCCGGGAAGCCAAGTTCTACGAGCTCACTTCCAAGGGACGAACTCATCTCAAGGTTGAAACCGAAAACTGGACGCGCCTGACCGACGTAGTGAGCCTGATTCTCGAGGGAACCCTGGAGGGAATCTGATGGGCTGGTTACGGAGACTTTTCTCTCGCGAGCAATTGGAGGCGGATCTGGACAAGGAACTGCGCTTCCATTTTGAATCCCAGGTCGCGGACAAGATTCGCTCCGGCATTCCCGAAAGTGAAGCCCGCCGGCTCACACGAATCGAGTTCGGCGGGATCGAACAGATTAAGGAAGATTGCCGCGAGCGACGCGGAACCATGTGGCTTGAGTCGCTACTGCGGGATGTCCGTTACGCTCTGCGTCAGTTGCGCAAGTCGCCTGGATTTACGATACCGTCGGTGCTGACACTGGCGTTGAGCATCGGGGCAACCACGGCGGTCTTCACGCTCGTGCAGCAGGTGATGTTGCAATCGCTGCCGGTCAACAGACCGAATCAGCTTTGGCGCATCGGGGACCAGACCCATTGCTGCAACTGGGCTGGATACAGCCAGGACAGCGGCGGCGAGCCGGGCGATTGGACTCTCTTTCCGTGGGAGGCATACAAGCTATTCCGCGCAAACACGACAGGATTCCAGGATCTGGCAGCTCTCGAGGCGGATAATATGCCGCTGGCATTGCGCCACGCTGGCTCATCGGGACCACCGGACACGGCGAATGGCCAGTATGTCTCCGGCAACTTTTTTGAGGCCCTGGGTGTACCCGCGTGGCGCGGCAGATTGTTGATCGACGCCGACGACCAGGAGGGCGCGGCTCCGGTCGCGGTGATGAGCTTCCACGCCTGGCAGGAAAAGTACGGCTCCGATCCTTCGGTAGTGGGATCCACATACGAGATCAACGGCCGTGCATTCACGATCGCCGGCGTGGCCCCGGCAGGTTTCGTTGGGGCGAAGATGGTGAACTCGGGCATGCCGGATATTTGGCTGCCGCTGTCGACCGAGCCGTTGATGTTGGGGACAACGGCGCGAATCAAAAACGCGCGGATCGATTGGCTGGACTTGATCGGGCGTGTGCGCCCCGAAACGAATCCGAAAGCGCTGCAGGCGCAGCTTCAAAGCGAATTCCACGGCTGGCTGGCGAGCCACCTGGCGGATATGAGTCCGCAGGAAAAGGCTGTGTGGCAGAAGCAGACGCTCCGCTTGTCGCCTGGCGGCGCAGGTTTCTCCATGTTGCGGAGGGATTACAGCGAGAGTCTGCTGTTGCTTATGTTCACGGCCTGTTGTGTGCTACTGGTGGCCTGCGCCAACATCGCCAACTTGCTTTTGGCCCGCGGGCTTAAGAACCGACAACAGACGGCAGTCCGGGTGGCGCTGGGCGGGTCGCGCGGGCGCCTGGTAAGGAATGCGCTGCTCGAAAGTCTAACGCTGTCTCTGATCGGTGGCGCGGCCGGTGTGGCTGTGGCCTGGGCGGGCGCGCGGCTGATCCTGTATCTCGCCTTCCACATGGTGGAGCGAAGCACGTGGATTCCGGTGCAGGCTACACCCTCAACACTGGTTCTGCTGTTCGCGCTGGGAGTTTCATTGCTCACCGGCGCGATCTTCGGAATCGCGCCCGCGTGGATCACCTCGCATGCCGAGCCGGCGGAGGCTCTGCGTGGCGCCAACCGTGAGGTAGGAGGCAGCCGTCATTGGGCGCAGAAGACGCTGGTCATTGCGCAGGCGGCAGTATCGCTGGTGCTGCTGAGCGCGGCTGCGATGCTGGGGGGCAGCCTGCGCAATCTGGAGCACCAGAACTTTGGGTTCGATCCGGATGGCCGCTACCTGGTTTACATCGATAGCCCTATGCTGGCGAACTATAAGCAGGAGCAACTGATCCCGCTCTTTCGCGAGATGCAAGACCGGCTCGGCGCGATTCCCGGGGTGCGCGGCGTCAGCTCCGCGACCTATGCGCCGATGGCCGGCAATCAGTGGGGCCATGACATTCGGGTTGAGGGCAAACCCGAGCCTGGCCCGAAGGACGATGTATCCGCCGACTGGACCCGCATAACCCCCGGGTTCTTCGATACGATCGGCGCCCGAATGCCGGCGGGCCGCGCCATCAACGAAGATGACAACGGGAATACGCGGCACGTGGCCGTCATCAACGTAGCCTTTGCTAAGAAGTTCTTTGGGAACCAAAATCCCATCGGCCAGCACTTCGGTCCGGCCCCAATGAAGAATGCGGGAACCTATGAGATTGTGGGCGTGGTCCAGAACATTCATTACGTGAGTTGGGCCTTCAGAGATCCAGCCCGGGCCATGTACTACATCCCCGAGGCGCAGACCGTCCAGTTCGATCAGCCGGATATCCAGAGCGACGAACTCTGGTCGCAGAACCTCTACAACATCGTGATCTGGGCACCTTGGCATCCGGCAAACATGCTCATGCAGGTGAAGAAGGCTCTGGCCGAAATCGATCCGAATCTGGTGATCTATGACATTCAGCCGTATTCGAGAGTAATTGAGGGAACCTTCGACCAGCAGAATATGATCGCCAGCCTTACCTGGCTGTTTGGCGCTGTTGGTCTTGTGCTGGCTGCGGTTGGCCTCTATGGCGTAACCGCTTATGGAGTGGAGCAACGTACAGGCGAGATTGGCGTGCGCATGGCGCTGGGCGCCGATCGCGGTTCGGTGACTGCCATGGTGTTGCGCGGAGCGTTTTGGCAGTTGGGCATCGGATTGGCGATCGGAATTCCAGCGGCGATTGGAGCGGGGTATCTCATGGCTAGCCAGCTCTTTGGGGTTGAGCCGTGGAATCCTTTGCTTTTGGCGGGAGCGACCATGCTTCTCGGATTGGCGGCGCTATGCGCGGCAGTGATCCCCGCGCGCAGGGCAGCAACCATCGACCCCATGCAGGCATTGCGCAGCGAATGATCCACACGGGGGATCTGCAAGCAGCTCCAGCCTCAACTGTTGACTTCAGGACTCGTAATGGCGGGGTAATTTCGTCTGTCCTGGAACTCTGTCCTGGAACTCCTGGAACTCCGTCCTGAACTCCTGTCCTGAAACTCCTGTCCTGGAACTCCTGGAACTCCTCAATCGGAATCCAATTTACTCATGCCGCAGCGCGACCAGCGGATCGACTTTCGTCGCCCGCCGTGCTGGAATGTAGCTTGCCAACATGGCAACCGCCCCTAAAAGCAGAGCCGTTGAACTGAACGCAATGGGGTCGGTTGGTTGCACCCGATATAAGTAGCTCTCCAGCAATCGTGTGAGTGCTAGCGCCCCGGGAATGCCCAGTCCAACACCAAAACCAGTCAGAACCATACCCTGGCGCAGCACCAGCCGCAGGACATCTCCGTGTTTGGCGCCCAGTGCCATACGCACGCCAATTTCATGTGTGCGCTGCGTGACGCTATAGGCGATCACGCCATAAATGCCAATTGCGGCCAGCACCAGTGCCAGTGCAGCGAAGATGCTGAGTAATGTCATATTGAATCGGCGCATCGCGACGGCGGCAGAGCGGACTTGCTCCATGGTGCGGACGTGGCCTATGCCAACCGAAGGATCAATCGCTTGGAGTTGCTGCTCGACGGTCTGACTGAGCGCCAGCGGGTCAGCCGATGTGCGGACGACGATGTATTCAGGAAACCAGATGGAAACAAGGTTCAGTACTGGATAAGGTGTTTGTGCCAGCGGAATGTAAACGCCGGCCTCCGCTGGCTTGTCGAGATAAGACTTCACATCTCCGACCACGCCAACAACTTGCCAATCGAGCCGCGCAAACTGAAACCGTTGGCCAATTGGGTTTTGCCCCGGAAAGAGCAACCGCGCTGCTTCTTGACTAATGACGGCAACGGAAGGGGATTTTTCGTCGTCGGCTGCGGCCAAAGGTCGCCCCAGCACCAGCGGAACACCCATCGTCCGAAAATAGTCGGACATAACCATGCGAATCTCGAATGTGCGCGGTATCTGCTTGCCCGCGACCGAGAGACCGAAATTTGCACCTCGTCGTAAAGGCAACCCGGCAGTGATCGTGGATGCCGACTGTATGCCCGGCAGCGGTTCGACTCGTTGCACCGCTTCGCCGTAGTAGCGCGATACCGCTGCGGTGGAGTTGTAACGCGAGCCGGAGAGATAGACTTCGATCGAGACCACATGGCTGGGATTGAATCCGGGATCGGTATTCAACACGTGCCAGAACGTCTCGATGAGCAATGCGGCGCCGGTCAGCAGAATCAGGCACATCGCTACTTCACTGACCACAAGCGCTGCGCGAAAGCGTCCGTGCTTTCTTCCGCTGCTCACGCGGGCCGTAGCTTCACCGAGTTTTTCGTAAATTTCGCCGAAGGATGCACGGAAGGCAGGAACCAGGCCAAATAAAATCCCAGTGATCACCGCAACAGCCAAAGTGAATGCAAATGCCCAGGCGTCCAGGTGAATGTCATTCGCGCGCGGGAGGTCGGATGGGCTGAGCGCTAGTAGCGATTGCATTCCAATACGCGCCAGCAGCAGCGCCAGCAACGCAGCCATAATTGAAAGCAGAACGCTTTCCGTGAGCACTTGCCGAACCAGCCGCGTACGCGAAGCCCCGAGCGCCGCGCGAACTGCAAACTCGCGGCCGCGCGCGGTGGCGCGGCCGAGCAGAAGATTAGCAACATTGGCACAGGCAATCAGCAAAACGAGCCCAACTGCGCCAAACAGCACCAGCAAAATCATCCGAACATCGCTCGAAAGCATCGTCTGATAAGGCTGAATACTTAGGGTAGTTGTGGGGTCAAGCTCGTGTGGAAATGCCTTGCGGAATGCAGTGGTAATGCTCCGCATCTGCGCTTGGGCTTGTGCCAGCGCTAGCCCTGGCCGGAGCCGGCCAAGAACTTCGATATTCTGCCCGGAGCCCGCGGTTTGGCCCACTAGTGCCAGGGGCGTCCATACATCGGTATCGCCAGGCAAAATGGGATCAACACTGCCCTCCAACCCTGGTGGCATTACGCCGATTACGGTGAACGGCTCGCCATCGAGTGTGATGGTTCGCCCAATGGTTTCTCGATCGCCGCCCATCTGTGTCTGCCAGGTTCCGTAGCTGAGGATGGCGACATGAGCGCCGTCGCCGGTATCTTCTTCAGCAAGAAAATCGCGCCCCAGCAGCGGCTGAGTCCCCAGCACATGAAAGTAATCGGTGGAAACCGGTTGCCCTTTCACTCGCTCAGTTTTGTTGCCCACGCTGAGGTTGTATCCCTGGACCGTGTAACCCGTGAGGAATTGAAATGGAGAACCGTGCTCTTGCAAGAATTGCAATTCCTGATAGGTGACGTCCTCTTCATCGCTGCCGCGAGGGGAAGATTCCGTAAGCTCGATAATCCGCTGCGGGTGCGGATACGGCAGGGGACGAAACACCACTCCATAAACTATGCTGAAAATCGCGGTATTAGCCCCGATCCCCAGCGCCAGTGTGATCACCACTGTGACCGCAAATCCGGGCGACTTCCGCAAAACCCGGAAAGCAAACCGAAGATCCTGAAGAAGCGTTTCCAGGAAAGGTAATCCTTCCTCCGCGTGAAACTGCTCGCGGATCGTTTCCACTCCTCCCAACTTTAGCCGCGCTTGCCGCTTGGCCTCATCCGGCGGCATGCCTGCGTGAATGCTTTCTTCCGTCTGCATCGCGAGATGCTGTTCCATCTCCTCTCGGAGCCGCTCATCGCCGCGACGGCCGGTCATGAAATTTCGGATACGCGCAAACCAGCGATTCACGGATCTCACGCTAGGTCCTCCGCCTTCACTTCAAAGAACCGGGCAATGATGGCTGAAGTTTGTTCCCAATCGCGCTTTTCGGTTTCGAGCAGCTTGTGTCCCACCCGCGTCAGCCGATAAAAGCGAGCCCTACGATTGTTCTCCGAAGTCGCCCAGTCAGAAGTGATTGCCCCTTCCTGTTCCAACCTCAGCAGAACGGGATAGAGGGTTCCCTGGTTCACTGAAAACAGGTCGCCGCTAATCTGCTCAATCCGTCGCGCGACGGCATAGCCGTGTAACGGTCCGAGCACATCAAGAGTTTTGAGTACCATGAGGGCGAGAGTCCCCTGCGGAACATCCTTCTTCTGTTTCATGTGATCTAGCACGCTCCCATCTCCATTGGGTTACCCACAAGGAGAATGCCACAACTTCAGTGGGAAAGCAACAGGAGTTGGAGGCTCCGGAACCGGGCCGAGGAATTGCGTCAGAGTGCCAGAGTCTGGCATGATGAACGGCAAAGTGACTTATAGGATCGCTTGGGCTGACACGCATCATGAGCAGTTTGCTATTCGGCGTGAAACCGACCGATCCGCTTACGTTTTTCTCGGTTCTGACTCTACTGCTTTTGGTCGCGTTGTCCGCTTGTCTTTTTCCCGCGTGGCGAGCCAGCGTATCGACCCCATGGCTGCGCTGCGGACAGAGTAGCTTGCGAATAAGCCTCAAGAAATGCGATGAGGAATGGGCAATGCAGTATCGAAATTGCAGGTCAGATTGATTCGCTTTCGGGAAGTCCGCCAACCCCTGGCAAATCGGCGGCAGTTTGGGACGTCAACTGCCGGTTAAACAAGGCATAGCACTTATTGACGCGTTCTGGCAGGGAGAGTCCAGCAGTCTTGTTCTCGGCCCCAGGGAAAGAACCGTAGCGGGGTCCCCCAGGTGCGCGCTTCGGTGGTTGAAAAGCTCCAAACGGCATTGGGCAAGATAAGCACCGTCGGGGTCCTTCGACTGCGCGCTATAAACCCTCTGTTAAGCAATAGATCTACCAGGCGCTTCGCTCAGGATGACGGTCTTGTGAGGATCGAAAAACATTATGGTTGGAGTGCGTCAAAAAACGCGACAAATCAAAAAAGTCACAACCTCTCAGGATGACGATCTTGTGGCAGTTTTGAGGAAAAACATCCCAAACAGATTAGCGCTCATGAATTGGGACCCACTGCATGACCCCAGGTCTCAAAGGCGAGACTTGGGCCACCGCCCCGTCACAATTCAACTGTATTAAGTCACAAGCTCTCAGGATGACGATTTTGATTGGACGAAAAACATCCGAAAGATGTTAGCGCTTATGGGTTACGCCCCGGCTTTGTGGGCCCATGTACGCTGGGGCGAACAGGGCACCCGTCCAGCGAGTGAGGCTGGGTGGCTTTCTCTCGGCTTTGGGTGCGGGATTGGGCCAAAAAAGTCACAGCCTCTGAGCGGAGCACCTCACAGATTCATCGCGTGACACAGCGCTTAGAGACGCGAGTCGAAGGACCCCGACGATTTTGTGCTGAGTTGGAAATGCAAAAAAACCAACGTCTTCCAGACAACCGCGAGATCGACAGAAGCAAGGTGTTTCAAGATCAACGGATTATAGCGTGCTCCCGTTGAAAGATAAGTTTACGGGGTCGGCTCAACATGTTGACATTCCACCTATCACGGCGCACTCTATGTGTAGAGCGACAACAGGGATAAACGATGGGAGGAGTTGATGCGCATTTTGCTCAGCCGCTGTGCAGCTCTATTCCGCGGGCGCAAGCTGGATGAAGACGTGGACGCCGAGTTGCGTTCCCATATTGAACTCGCCGTGGAAGAGAAGATGAAACACGGCATGTCTGCACGGGAGGCGCGGACCATGGCGCTGCGCGAGTTCGGCGGCGTCACGCAGACCAGGGAGGCATACCGTGCGCAGCGAGGGCTTCCGTTTCTGGAGGCAGCTCGCAGCGATGTGGGTTATGGAATCCGGCAGTTGCGTAAGTCGCCGGCATTTGCCATCACTGCGATATTGACATTAGCGCTGGGAATCGGCGGCATGACGGCAGTCTTTTCCGTGGTGGAAGCCGTTTTATTGCGGCCTCTGCCGTTCAAAGATTCCGGGCAGCTTCTCAGCTTGCATGAATCGGTTCGCGAAGATCCTCATGATTTCAGAGTGACTGCTCCCGATGTTCTGATCTTTCAGCGGGAGAGCAAGGCCTTCTCTGGTGAGGGTGGGTATATCGGCGCCGGCTACGATGTAACCGGTGCGGGAGCGCCATTCCATGCGGCCGCAGAACGAGTGACTGCATCGCTTTTTCCAGTTCTTGGGATCAACCCATTGTTGGGCCGCACCTTCACCCAGCAAGAAGACGAGAATGCCACCCCGGTGACCGTGATCAGCTATTCGCTTTGGAAAGAGCGATTCCAGGGTGATCCAGGGGTATTGGGCAAGACGATCGATCTGGACCGGCGCCCCTACACCATCATCGGAGTTATGCCGCAAAACTTCGAGTTCCCTCTGGACGCCGGTCGATTGAGCCACCGCGACCTTTGGGTTCCCATGAGTTTTACTCCGGTTGAAAGGAACTCTGAGGGTGAGAATTACGACTACGGTCTCGTGGCGCGCTTAAGAGCGGACATCAGCACGACGCAGGCGCAAATCGACCTTGACCGCGTGATCGCGGGCATCCAACCAGGATATACAGCAATCTCCACCGGTCTACACCTGCAAGGCTACTTCAGGACTCTGAAAGACGAAACCGTACGCAACGCGCGCCCATTCCTGGGAATCCTGCTCGGAGCCGTCAGTCTGATCATGCTGATTGCCTGCGTGAACATCGCCAATCTGTTGCTGGTTCGAGCAGCATCACGGAAACGCGAATTCGGAGTCCGTCTGGCGTTGGGCGCTGCACGACGCATCGTGATAAGGCAATTACTGACAGAGAGTCTCTTGCTGAGCGCGATTGGCGGTTCAGCCGGCGTTGCGCTTGCGGTAGCGTTGGTGCATGCGGCCGCTGTTCATTTGCCGGACTCATTGCCGCGCCTGGGTGAAATTGCGGTTGGATGGCCCATGTTCGCTGCAGCGTCTGCATTTGCAGTGGTGACCGGCATGCTCTGCGGAGTAGCACCCGCTCTCGCCGGCATGCGCACAGATATTCTTGACTCATTGCGTGATGGTGGCCAGGCAGCAGGACAGGGGCGCTCGCAATATAAGCTGCAGAGCACGCTGGTAATACTTGAGATATCTTTGGCGCTGCTGCTGCTGGTGGCGTCAGGCCTGCTGCTCCGCAGCTTTGCCCGGATGCTCGAAACCGATCCTGGCTTTCAGCCGCAACGTGTCCTGACTGCTTCTCTGTCGTTGCCAAGACACGATTACCCGACACAGCAGAAGGTGGATCAGTTCTACGCAGAATTGCAGAGAAGACTGGAAGCTTTGCCGGGAGTAATGACCGTAGGTTTCTCTTCCAACATCCCGATCGTCGGCCAGAATGGTGGACGCCTGATTACAGCGGAAGGCCATGTACGCTCTGCCGGCGAGGGCTTTCTCATTGCGTCGACCTATCTCGTACAGGGTAACTATTTCCAGGCACTCCATATTCCTCTGATCCGTGGCCGCTATCTCGAAGATCGAGATCAGCAGGCCGGCGCTCCGCTGGTGGCGATCGTTAGCCAGTCCTTTGCCAAAAGTTATTTCCGTGGCAAAGATCCGATCGGCTTGCGCATGAAGGTAGGCGATCGGTTTGAAGGCCCAATGCCGGCCATCACCGTCGTGGGCGTCGTCGGAGATGTGAAACAAGGCGCGCTCGATCAGCCGACAGTAGAGCAGATGTATGAGCCGATCGCGCAAGCCGCGGCTGCCTTGGGCCCCATGGCAGCGATGTTGGGCGTGGCGGGCAATATGAATGTGGTGATACGGACTGCAGACGATCCAACGCCGCTGGTGCCAGGATTGGAGAAAAACGTTCATGAACTTGACCCGCTGCTGGTGTTATTGCGGGTCCATACAATGGATGAGATTGTGGCGGCGACCGAGTCCTCGCGCCGATTCAACACCGCGATTCTGACGGCGTTTGCGGCAATCGCACTCTTGCTCTCTTTGCTGGGAATTTATGGAGTGCTTGCGTACGCGGTGGCACAGCGCACACGCGAAACCGCAATCCGCATGGCATTGGGTGCCTCGCGGAAAGTTGTGCTGCTGCAAACGTTGCGCTATGCCTTGACCGTAGCCGTAACGGGAGTGGCCGGCGGGCTGATCGCGTCCGTCGGACTTATGCGCTTTCTTAAGAGCCTGCTGTATGGCGTCACACCTCAGGACAGCACGACGATTGCAGGCGCGGTAGTCGTTCTATTGTGCTGTTCCGTATTGGCGGCCTTGATCCCGGCACGACGGGCAGCGTCCATCGATCCCATGCAGGCTCTACGAGCGGAATAGAAGGGCAGAAATTCCGGGTACAGACCAGCGGGTGCACAAGAACAAAGGACCACGGATCTTGTTTCTTCTCATAAACCGCACACGCTGCTCTTTCCAGTGCCGCTCGCAGGAATTCCGGGTACGCTCCTAATGAACAACTGGGTCTTCCGGTCAGATTGGATGCTGGTGGAGGGAACCGCAGGTCCCTCCACTCCGCTTCGCTCCGGTCGGGATGACAATTCATTTGTAAACACGCACATTCCCCATAATCAACCCTCGCGATGTTCATTTCTCCCTCAAGTTGCCCCAGGCAAGTTAGCTGCTCGGGATGACAAAAGGGGAAGGCCGCGCTTCCATGGAGCGGTTGCTCGATGGGTCTTATGAAAGCGGAATAGAATGGTGCATTTCGCCGGCGGGCTGTGCGCACGAGGCGTGTAGACTCTCGGCATGATGTTCGCTAAGCGGCTCCGCGAGGGAGTTCGTCACGGGGAGATCACATGCAGCGTGCGAATCTGGATGCGTCCCCACGTACGGGTCGGCGGCCGCTACCGCATGGAGGAAGGCGAGATTGAAGTGGACTCGATCGAAACGATTGGGTTTCCGGACATTACTCCAGAGCTGGCACGCGAGTCGGGATTCCTCGGTGTTCTGGACCTGCTCAAGACCGCGAAACATGGCAGAGGCGAAAACATCTATTTAGTCCGCTTCCACTATGTGCCACCCTCCCGGCGCACTACTCCGCACGTAGCGCTTCCACCGCGTTGACCCGTGCCGCACGCGCAGCGGGCAGCGCCGACGCGATCGCCGCTGCCGCCAGAATTACCATGGCAGACGCAATAAACGTCATGATTCCAGGCAGATGGACGTCCGCCACGTACCTGCCGATGCCGCTCGCAAAGACAATGCCGAAGACCACGCCCGCACCCACGCCGATCCCGGCAATCCTCAGGCCCTGCAACAGCACGTCGGTCAGAATGTTCCGTGGCTGCGCGCCCAATGCCATCCGAATGCCGAACTCGCGGGTGCGACTGCTGACTGAAAACGCCAGCACACCCGCGACACCCACTACGGAGATCAGGAGCGCCACCGCCGCGAATCCACCGAAAACCACCGCGTTCAACCGGTCCGGCGTCAGTACTTCGGCGCGTATGTCACTCAGCGTGCTCGCCCGCTCCACTGGCTGCTCCGCCGAAATCTCGCGAATGGTGCGGGTGATGGCCGGAGCCAGGGCGTAAGGATCCTGCTCGGTCCGCACCAGAAGGCGACCGTGCCATCCCTCCTGCTCGGTCGGCTGATACACCATCATGGCCGGAGATGGGATGATGTTCTCGTCGTCCAGATCGGGTACCACGCCGACGATGCGCCGCGGCTCGTTGCTGATTCCGATAAACTTCATTACCGGGTCCGTCCAGCGCAACTCATGGTTCACCGCGTCCTGTCCAGGAAACAGCGTCTGCGCCAGGCTCTGGTTCACGATCACCACCAGTTCTGAGCCCTCCTTGTCTGTCTCTCTGAAATCCCGGCCCTCTAGAATCGGCATGCCCAGCGTTGCGAAATACCCAGAGGAGATCGACCGGAACTTGCGCCCGCCAGTCGTCTAGTCCGTTCCTGCGTCTTCGCTCCCTGCGCGGCAAACGTAAGGCTGATATCCAGCCCCTGGGCGTCGCGCCACGGAACGCTGAAGCCGGTCGATACATGGGACACCCCGGGCAGTGCGCTTACCCGGCGCTGCACATCACGATAAAACTCCTGCACCTGCTCGGGCGTTCGCCCGTACGACATCACCGGCAGATTCACCGCCAGCACGCGCGCCGGGTCGAATGGCGGCGGTGTCGTCTCCAGCACATACAGCGTCCGCATCAGTACCGCCGCTCCGGTCAGCAAGAGGAACGAGGCTGTGATCTGCATGATGGCGAAAATTCGTAGCCGCTGGCCAGCCTCCAGCAATCCGCGGTCCGCTGGGTGTGAGCCCTGCGCCCAGCGGTGCGCTTCCCGAGGGGAGCCGGGGAACGAAGGCCAGGAACACTGCCGCCGTCAGCGCCAGCGCAATGCCGAACCACACCAGGCTGGAATCGAGCGTGAGACCCTCGGCGCGCACCGAGAACCGCGCCGCATACCGCTCCAGCACCGCCACCATGGGCCACGCGAGAAGCAGCGCCGCCAGCACTCCGCTGCCGCAGAGCACCAGGCTTTCAGCCAATAGCGAGCGCCGCAATGCGGCCGTGCCGGCTCCCAACGCCGAGCGCACGGCCAGCTCCGATTCGCGGCGAACCGTTCGTGCCAGCACCAGGTTGGCCACATTCGAGCAGGCAATCACAAAGAGCAGCCCGGCGGCCGCAAACAGCACCCACAAAACCGTGTTGGCGCGCGCATTGATCTGCTCGATGCATCCGCGTCACATTGATCTTGTAGTGGTCCGCGGGCTTGTAAGTGTCAGGATGTGCGGCCATGATCGCCGCGTACCGCGTGCTCAGCTCCGATCGCGCAGCCTCGAGAGTGGCACCCGGGGCAAGCCGCGCGAACACCTCCGTCATGCGGTGCTCACGGCCGGTCACCATGGTGGCTGACAGATGGTGCGGGCTGGTCACCACGTTGGCGATGATCTCGGTTGCCACTGGATACGGCACGGATGGTTCCAAAACCCCCACGATCGTCGCCGATCGCGACCCGCTGGTGCTCTCCAGCCGCACGGTCTTTCCAATCACGCTCGGATCCGAGTTCAGCGCCGCGGTCCAGAATCGATAGGTCAGCACGATCGCGCCGGCCGCGTTGGGCCCATCGTCGGAGGTCGTCAGCAGGCGGCCCAGCACCGGGCGCAGCCCCATCACCTCGAAGTAATGGCCGTCCACCACTCCCGCGGGAACCTCGCGCGGCGTGCCCAGCCCCACGATGGTGAAGTGGATCGCCGAAAAGGTCCCCAGCTCCGTGATGGACTTGAGACCTTTGCCCAGGTCATCGATCTCGGGGATGGAGAATGCCGTATTGTCGACGCCCAGTCCCGGAGCGGACTGGCGCACGTAGAGCAAGCGGTCTTCGTCCCGGTTGGCCAGCGGACGCAGCAACACAGCACGAACCACGCTGAAGATGGCGGCATTGGCGCCGATACCCAAAGCCAGTGTCAGTGCGACGGTGAACCAGAGCGCACGAACGCGCCACAGCGAGCGCACCGCGATCTTCAAATCATGAAGGAATGACATAGCGGTCCTCCACCGGCTGCCTGGCAAATCTAGTTCTGGCTGCCGGAATGTGTTGGTGGTTCTGGCCGTCGACGAGCGGCTCGCCGATGTTACGTTGATATCAACCTAGTCAAGTCGGTGTCAAGCTCGGTGCATAGCAGACTCTTTTCCGTCAAAAAAAGCCTCCGGAACAGTGTACTGCTGCTCGTTCATTAGATAGTCGTTCGGCAGAGCCCAAAATCGACAGTCTGCAAGGAATATTTTTAAAGGCCGGCCCGCCGCGGATAAGCCCGCTTCTCTTTAGAATGAGAGGACAGGTGGCCGGCAAACTCGCCGAAACGATGCCTTCGCACATATTGTTGTTCACTGTCACGTTTCCCCTGGCATCCAGGGTCACCGTCCAGATGGTGTCGTAGTCGTCTTCCGGCCAATCGGGCGCCGTTGGGGCGCCGCCGTTGGGATAATAGCTGGCGAGCAATGCACTCACAGTCGTCGGAATGTGAGCGTGCTCCCACGCCAGCAGCACCGTCTGGGTGGAGAATTCACCGCCGGTGAAGAAAAAGTCGCTGGCCCGGGTAGCCAGCTGGGGCGGATTCTGAGCCTGGAGCTCGAAGCTCGCGGCCAGGTTTAACGGCAGGCTGTTGGCGATGGCGAAGGGTTCGACCGTCATCGCGGGTCTGACGTACGACCAGTCGGACTCGCCGGAGGCGCTCACGGAGCCCGGGAAAGCCTGAGCGGGGTCGATCGCATAAACCTGCTGCGGGCTGATCTTGCCGCGAAGTGCGTTGGGAAGAGCCAGTGCCCGCCATTGCCCGGCGCAGATATAGTTGCCGTCGTCCCAATTTGGCTCCGGATGGGCCTCGGCGTGGCGGATGATGTAAAGCGTCTCGCTGGTATTGACCCCCGCGGGGATCACAGCGCCGCCAACTCCGCCGGTCACTGCGATGTGGAAAGGCGTCGCCGTGCACGCATTGCCGAGCGGCGGCGGCGAGGGCAACGTGGGGTAGGTAGAGGGCGGGTTCAGATCGCTGTTGTAGGTGAGCAGGCCGGCACTTCCCGACGGTGCGATCGAGATCGCATAGATATAGTCAGGCCCCGCATAGCCGGTGGGAACGGCCAGGCCGTAAGAGTAACTGTTATTGATGTTTGTCAACAGGGCGCTGGTGGTCTCCCAGGGCGCCGAGAAGACGTAAAAACCGGGTACGTTAGCCGAGACGATATCTTTTACCAGGGTTTCGTTGTCGCCTCCCTGGTCGCGGAAATCGATACCCTGGCAACTGGGGCAAGCAATCAGCGGTGTAGCAACTCCGCTGGGTGGGGTTACGGGCGCCGGCGCATACGATGCATTGAGTGGGAAGCTGTTGCCGGGCAAGGGAGTTCCGCCGTTCGGGTCACTGGAAATCGTAATGTGATTGAGCAGCGCAAACTGCTGAATGGTCTCGAGCGCGGCCATGTCAGGGTAGTTGCTTGTGGTTTGCAGATGGGTCATCGGTTCGAGCGCGTAGATACCGGTCACATTCGCCGACCCCAGCACGTTCTGTTGCAGGTAGGTGGCCATGAGCAGCGAGCGGTTCAAGCCCTGGTTGGTCAGGTTTGCCGTTTGGGGATTGACGTCTCCGGCAGCCTGGTAGGCCAAATCCCCGCTCACCACGAAGATCAGGTTGAGGTTAGCGGCGCTCAACGGAACGGGACCGGAGGAAACGACCAGGTTCACGGCCGATCCGACGTTCACCTCCGTCCCGGCCGCGGGGTTCTCGCTGATTACGCTGCCGGATGGAACCGTGCTGCTGGATTGGCTGGTCACCGTGCCTAACACCAAACCCGCTGTGGTGATGGCGGCCGTCGCTGCCGCCTGCGTCTCGCCCACTACGTTGGGCACAGCCACGGTCACTTGCGCCGGGCCGGAGGAGACAACCAGGTTGACGGCCGATCCAATATTCATTTGCGTCCCGGCTGCAGGGTTCTCGCTGATTACGCTGCCGGATGGAACCGTGCTGCTGGATTGGCTGGTCACCGTCCCCAACACCAAACCCGCACTCGTAATGGCCGCCGTCGCCGCCGCCTGGGTTTCTCCAACAACATTGGGAACGGCTACTTGCGCCGGACCTGAGGAGACAACGAGGTTGATGGCCGAGCCGGCATTCACCTGCGTCCCAGCGGTGGGGTTCTCGCTGATCACGTCGCCGGAAGGCGCTGTGCTACTGGATTGGGTGGTTGCCGTCCCCAACACCAGGCCTGCATTCGTGAGGGTGGTCGTCGCTGCCGCCTGCGTCTCCCCGGCGACGTTGGGCACGGAAACTTGCTTTGGACCCGTCGGACCGGTGGAACTTGAGGAGCCGCCGCCGCACCCTGCAAGCAGGGTCAGGGCAAAGGGCAGCAACCATCGACGTAAAACAAAAATTGCCCTCATAAGTTCCCATCGACCCCGGAACCGCTTGATGGGGTCTCATTCGGCTCGAAGCCAATATACCCGCGTGGCCCCCTCCCGCGATCCTCTGAAATCGATCCCAAGCCAAAAGAGCCGTGAGGTAAGCGCCTGACGTGTCCAGGCCCCCAAGATAGTACCCATGCAAGCCATTCTCCACGGAAACTTTCGTTACCTCGCTGGTGGGCAGCATCTTTACTCAGCTCTTATGGCGTCGATTGGGTCAATCGCCAAGATGCGCGTGGTCGCACACCAAGCGGCAACCAGGGCGGCGGCAAGGAGTAAGATCGACGCGGTAACGCACGTCGACATACCCGGTGTTTTGGCTCCCACAAAAATATGCTGAAGAAGGGGCCCAGATGCTGTGGCTCCTACGATACCGGCAATGATGCCCACACTGATAGGAGTGAGGCTTTGCCGTACGATCATGGTTCGAAGATTCCCCGGCGACGCCCCAAGCGCCATGCGAACCCCGAACTCGTGTTCCCGCTGCGCGATTGCGCGCGATGATGTGCCAAAGACGCCGATTAAGGCAAACAACAAGGCCAAACACCCGAGAAAGAGGACCGACAGTGTGTAGAACTTTGGACGCCCCAGCGTCTCACCGAGACGCTGATCGAGTGTCTTCACCTCATAAATCGGCACAGCTCGATCTAATCCGATGATTGCGTCGCGACAGATTACGAGATATTTCGACGAATCCCCGTGCACCTTCGCGACAAAGGTCAGCGACGGCGGAGGCTCTTCTTGCACAGGCCAATAAACCTGCGGGCCCCCATCGTATTCGGGTCCACCCATTCGTGCGGTCGCCACAACTCCCGACACCAGGTAAGGGCGGCTCGTCCACGGCGCTATGATCCTGCGGCCGACCATATTCGCATCTAAGCCAGCCTGGTGCGCGAAAGCCTGGTTGACAATCACGGGAGGTTCAGCCGGATTGCTCTCATCCATGACGAACTCACTTCCTGCAACCAGCCTCGTGCCCATTGTTCGGAAGTAGCCGGGCATCACTCCATTCAGGACAACTCCCTTAACCTGTTGACCCGAATCGGCGTTGATTGTGCCCGCCATGAGCACGTTGTTGGACAGCGGCAAGTGATTGACTGCACCCACCGATTCGACGCCCGGGACAGACCGCAGACGACCCAGGACCATGGAATAGTATTGCCACGCTGCGCTTTCCTTCTGGTATCTCGTTCCTTGCAACGAAACATTCAACGTGATCACATTTGCCGGTTGAAAACCCAGGTCCGTATCCACCAGGCGCAGGAAGGCTTTGCCCAGCGTGAGGGAACTCACAAGCAGGGTGAGGGTGAACGCAACCTGAACTCCAACCAGGATCGATTGCAACCGCCTGGTTGCCGGCTCGCTTGATCCCGGATGTACACGAGCGAGTCGCGTGGAAGGTTGAAGGCGGCCGACAAGCCATGTCGGCATGACTCCGAAGATGACTCCTACGATGAGCGCAAGGGCGACCGCGAAACAGAGAACGCGCCAGTCCAGGAGCGTATACCTCTGGGTCGCCAATTGTGCGGGCAACACCGCACTGGCGGCTCGAGAAACGAAGAAGGCGACGACGAGCCCGCACAGGGACCCCGCCAGAGTGAGTGCCGTCGCCTCTACGGTTAGCTGTTGAACCAGCCGCGATCTGCTGGCGCCTAAGGCCGCACGCAGCGCCAGTTCCTGACTGCGCTCCACCGTTCGTGAGAGAAGCAGTTGCGCCACATTGGCACATGCCGTCAGAAGGACCAGGAGAACAACCGCGGAGAGGATGAGCACCGACTGATGGACAGGTGAGGCAATCTGATCCCGCAGCCTGATTAATTCAGGATCCTGATGGTCATCACGTCGAAAGCTTTCAGGGCTTACGCGCGAGGCCTCCGCCCGGAACTGTTGCTGTGCTTGTGCTAGGGTGATCCCCGGCTTCAGGCGGCCAATCGTCTGAAAAATAAAGGCTCCGCGCTTCGGAATTGTTTCGAAGTCGAAGACCGTCGGGATCCAGACATCGACGTTACCCGGATAGTCAAAACGGGGCTGGGCAACGCCGATGACCGTGAGGGCAGCGCCGTTTAGATGGACGGCGCCGCCGAGCATGGCGGGATCTCCGCCGAATGATTGCAACCATAAACGATGGCTGATTACCACGACATGGTTCTGGCCTGTCTTGTCTTCATCCGGTGCAAATGTGCGGCCCACAAAGCTTCTTGCTCCGAGCAAAGCAAAGAAATTCGCTGACGTTTCCGTAACTCGCACTCGCAAAGCGTCACGGCCCGAATTCAGATTCATCTCGGAGGTGGAAAATGTGGTTGCGCCTTCGAGGTAAGAGCTGTGGCCTTGCCACGCTGTAAAACCGGCGCGGCCGTTTAACGCACTAAAAGGCGAGAGGCGTAGTTCTACCAACCGTGCCGCATCCGAGAATGGCAGACCTCGCAGCAGCAGCGCACTCGCGACACTGAAAACTCCGGTGCTTACGCCGATGGCCAGAGCAAGCGCGCCAATGGCAAGAAATGCATTCAATGGCCGTTTGCGATAAGCCCGTATTGCGAAGTGCAAGTCCTGTCCCAACTCACGCACCAGCTCCCTGGGCGCGGAGACCGCGACATCATAAATAGCATGAACCCACAATCGTGCGTGGGCATTCCAACTCTCCGCTTCTCGCTGCTCATCGCGAAACTGGCGGTCCATCGGCGTCTCATATTCATCGCGAAAACTCGCAGGGTAAAGCCTAAGCAGTTTGCGGTAGAACTTTGTGGGATCAAGCATGAGCACCTCACACCGGGTCAGGAATGCCCAAGCGAAGTTCCGCCAGTTGCACCAGCGCGCGGAGGCGGGCGACCTCCGCTTGGACAACGCGACGACCTAAGGAAGTAATCCGGTAATAACGGCGGCGTTCATCATCCAGATGCGGATCCGGACGTTCGTCCGATTCAACGATGAGCCCTTGCTCCAACATCTTGTTGATGGCTCCATAAAGCGCACCGGAACCCAAATTGATGCGTTTGTCCGTCCGTTGCAGGATTTCCCTTTTAAGTGCGTACCCATGCCTCTCGCCTTCCATCAGCGAAAGGAGCATATGCAACACCGGTAAGGAGAGCGGCAGCCTCTGTTGGATCTCTGCGTTGGATTTAGTCATAGTATGTCAACCTGTGACATAGTATGACCAAACCGATCCTAGAATGTCAAGCTCTACACTAAAATAGTTGCAGCGGCGGGTCTGGCATGAGCGGGCTTCGGTGGTTGAAAAGCTCCGAACAGTATGGGCAAGACAAGCACCCTTGGGGTTCCCTCGGCTACGCTCGGGACAGGCTCTTCGACTCCGCGCCTCAAGGGTTGTTCACGCGATAAATCTGAGAGGCGCTTCGCTCAGGATGACGATTTTGTGGGAGTTTTGAAGAAAAACATCCCAAATAAGTTAGCGCTTGCGGGACTGCTGTCTGGGCGTCAAGTCTTGAGGGTCCGTTACTCGGCCCGCAGCAGGACCAATGGATCAATCGACAGCGCGCGTTGCGCTGGAATCCAGGTCGCCAGTAGCCCCACCAACAACATAGCCAGCACGACGCCGGCCAATACCAGCGGATCGCGGGGAGTCGCCTGGTACACGATGAAAGCCAACACCCGAGTCGCCAGAATTCCCAGGAACAATCCTGCCGCCGAACCAATCGCCAGCAATTTCAACGGTAACCCTAACGCTGCCTGCAGCACTTCCCTGCGTTGCGCACCCAGGGCAATGCGAATTCCCAGCTCCCGTATCCGCTTGCTCACCGAGTACGCCGCCATGCCAAAGATGCCGGTAAGTGACAGCATCGCGCCCATCAGGCCCATCACCCCCAACGACGCCGTGGCCATACGGGCAGGAAACAGGGCGACAGCCAGCATCGAGCTCCAGGTCTGGATGTCTCCGGGCAGCCCCGAATCCACCTCGCGCAGCTTGCTCCTGACGACCACCGCAAGTTCTTGAGGATCGCGGTGGGAACGCAACACCAGGTAGCCTGCGCTTGATGGTGTTTGCAGGAATGAGCGAAACAAAGCGGGCTGCCGGTCCTCATTGAGGCTAAGGTATTGTCCGTCTTCCACAACACCCACAATCTGCACACGTGTCCCATCCTGCATCCTGCAGTATCCGCCGACTGCATTGGTCACTGAACCAAACATTTCGCGAGCAAACTCCCGGTTCACGATCGCGACAGGAGGGGAATTATTGTCGTCATGCCAGAGAAAATCTCTGCCCGCCAACAGCCTGGAGCTCGCGGCCTGGAAATACCCGGGAGATACGTCGTACCTGTAGGGCCTGGCAGCGACATTCGATGGCCTTAGATCTCTGGTCTTCTCGTTAAAGACATTCCCTCTTCTGGCCGAGGCATAGACCAACGGGGGATAGTTGTTCACCAATCCCACCTGCTCTACGCCGGGGATCGTTTTCATCGCCTCGATGAGACGCTTTTGCATGGGGAGCACTCTGTCGCCGGTGTAACCGCCCATTGCCAGGTTTGCGCCGAGGAGCATGGTGTTGCGCGGTTCAAATCCCAAGTTGGCGTGCAGCGAGCGCGCCAGTCCCCGCAACGCGACCATGGAAGACGTCACGAGAATGGCACAGAGGGCAATCTGCAGAACAAGGAGCACGTCGCGGACCGAGATCCTCCGCCCTAATCGAGCGGCGGATCCCGCTTTGACGATCTCATAGGGGTTGGCGCGGAGCACCTGCCTCACCGGGATAATCCCGAACAGCAATGCGCTCACCAACGCCAACGCCAACGCTACGATGTAGAGTTTCGCATCAGCACTTACCGGCAGACGGAGGGGAGCCCCAAAGGGCTGCCAGGTGCTTAGCCTGCTTAACAGGACTACACTGCATACCAGGCCCAGCGCGCCTCCTGCGAGCGAAATCAGCATGGCTTCGGTCATCAACTGCCGCAGAATACGCCTGCGGCTGGAACCCAGCGCGAGCCGCAAAGCAACTTCACGCGACCGGTCGGCAGCGTGAGCCGCAAACAGGCTCCCCAGATTGGCGCATGCGGCCAGCAGAATCAAGCCGGCAAGCAGCATCAAGGCCGCCACAAACTCTCGCACCGGACCAACAAAGGAAGTGAGACCTGGACGAGACAGCGAAGAGCTTGTGTGATTGACCTGGTTGGGATAGGCCCTCGCCAGATTCGTGCCCACTTCGTTCACATCGGCGGCAGCCTGTGCGGGAGTCACTCCCGGCTTCAGATGTCCGAACACCTCAAAAATCGCATGGCTGCTCCCGCGCTCGTTGAGGGTATTCCCTCCGCCTAGCTGATCCTGGTTGACGATCGGCACAAAGAAATCAGGGGAGCCAAACACCAAAGTCCCCTGAAACCCGGGCGGCGCTACACCGATCACGGTGAAAGGATGCTTATTGAGCTGAACGACGCGGCCCACCACGCCTCGATCGTCGTGGAAATGGCTGTGCCAATACCCGTATGTGGGCACAATATATGGAGCGCTGTTGGGTCCGTGCTCGTCGGAGCGGTGAAAGAAACTGCCCAGGTAAGGCTGAATCTTGAGCACATCGAAGTAGTTCCCGGTCGCCGCATAGCCCGTAGCGGCGACTGGATTGCTGCCCGTATCCAGGCCGACAAAGACCATGGTAAAGGCCGCCAGATCCTCGAAGCTGCGGTTGCGATCGCGCAGATCGAGATAGTTGGGATACGACTGCCACACTGGATCGTCCGCGGACTCGGTTGCCAACAGGGTCTCTGCCTGAGGCACATCGAGCGGCCGCAGCACCAACCCATCCATGATCCCAAACACCACCGCATTTGCGCCGATTGCCAGGGCCAGCGTCAACACGGCGGCGATGGTGAATCCCGGAGACTTGCGCAACAAGCGAAGGCTGTAGCGCACATCCTGCCGAGCGATGTCGGAGAAGGTGCCGCCCAGCGCTTCGTGGCATTCCGCCTTGTACTTTTCCTGCCCACCGAACTCGACGCGGGCGCGGCGTTCCGCCTCGGCACGGGGTAGGCCCGAAGCTCAAGATCGTCGGCGCGGTGCTGGATGTGCGAGCGCAGTTCCTCTTCCATCTCGGCGTTTATTTGCGAACGCTGGAAGAGGATTTTCATGCTTCCTCCGGTTGTTGCGAGAGCGCGCAGGCAATGGCTGCCGCGAGCCGGTTCCAGCGCTCGGTCTCTTCACGCAGGCGTTTGCGCCCCATAGCGGTGAGTTCGTAGAACTTGGCGCGGCGATTGTTCTCCGATGTGCCCCAACTCGTTTTGAGCAGCCCCTGGCGGACGAGCCGAAACAGGCCGGGATAGAGCGCGCCCTGTTCGATCAATAGCGCATTGCCGGAGATCTGGCCGATGCGTAGAAGGACGCCGTAGCCATGCAGCGGGCCGAGAGAGACCGCCCTCAGGATGAGAAGGTCGAGAGTGCCGGGAAGAAGCTGAGCCTGGTCGGTCACCGATCCCTCCTAAGTTAATTAGGAGACTAGCACCGCTCCTCCTAAGCTGTCAAGGAGGGAGCTTTTTTGCTCATCGATTGGACTGCTCAGCGGAACAGCGCAACGGCATTATCCCGGTAAATCTTCTGCAACACATCCGGTGGCAGATACAAACCGTGGACGTGCCAGCGGCCCTGCCTGGATGCGTGCGACGGATAATCAAAATATTCGTCGGCTGTCTCCGGGAAGCGATCGTAGAGACGGTACATCCCAGGATCGGGCAGCAGGTCCGTGCCAAAGAGGATGCGGTCCGAATACACAGAAAGAACTCGCGGGCGGTATAGGGCTGAGCTTGAGGTCAACCTCGGCGGTCGCCGTCACCATGGCTCGGAATTTGTCTTGCTCGCCTGGCAAATCTTCTCCCTACTGGAAGGTAGGCATTAGTTGCAGCTCCGGTACAACAGCCCGCGGCGGCAATTTCGCTACGAACAAAATGGTTTCTGCAACATCTTCAGGCTGCAGTGCCTTGGCCAGAACCTCGGGGGCCGGTTTCACCGGTCTTTTTTCAAGGAGCTCGGTGTCGACAAGGCCAGGACAGATCACACAAGTTCTGATGCCGTTTTGTTTCTCTTCAACACGGATGGCATGAGCCAGGCCCACCACACCTCGCTTGGCTGCCTGATACGAAGCGCCCGATATATCGGGCACTAATCCCGATATCGATGAAACGTAGATCAGGTGGCCTGCGCCGGCGCTGCGCATGGAGGGCAAAACCGCGTGGGTTGCGTAGAAGGCTCCGTTAAGGTTTACCTCAACCATCGAGTTCCAAATTTCAGGAGTAAGCCGTGCCATGGAGCGATCAGGGGTGTTGGTGCCCGCGACAAATACCAGAATGTCGATCTTGCCAATGGTTTGCGCCAGATGCTGCATATCCTCCGACTTCGAGGCATCCGCCACTTGCACCGTGATATCCCGCTGCTCCTTCGCCAGCTCCTGCTTAAGAGCTTGCAGGCGGTCTTCGCGGCGCGCTGCGGCCACCACCTTCGCCCCCTCGCGCGCGAACAGCACTGCCGCCGCGCGGCCTATGCCGCTGGAGGCACCGACAATCAAAACTGTTTGGCCTTGAATGGAAACGGACATGTCTATGTTGCTCGCATCTTTCTCATCCTATCGCGTGGGGGAGGGCGCCTCTGAGGAACGCGCGAGAGCAGGCAGGGGCTGAAGCCCAATTCTCTTTCCTCCTTTATGGCCCGACTAAAGTCGTGCCCTGATACAAAGCCAAAACACAGCATCCAAAGGAGCTTCTCTGCTTGAAATATCATCCAACTCGCCCCTGAATATCTATTGCGCTGCAGCCTGGTCCAGCCGTAGCGCGTAAGCGTATTGGCCGGGGAGAGTTTCGGGTAGCTCGACTTTGAGATTCTCTCCCTGCACGCTCCACTTGAGCGGTTGGACATAGCCCAGGAGATGCAGTACGCTGCCCGGCCTGGCCTTCACTCCCAGCAGGGTAACCTCGGGATGCTTCGGGGTGCCCAGAAGGATGGCATAGAGGTTGCCGCTCTTTTGCGTGAAGCGTACGTCGATACCTTCTGCGCTCTTACCGGTTGCCCGCGTCCACGGCTGGGTACCATAGATAGCCTCACCGTTCTGCTGCAACCACGCGCCCAGCGCGCGCAGCCGCTCCATTTGCACCGGTGGAATGGTTCCATCCGCCTCAGGGCCCACGTCGAGGAGCAGATTGCCGTTCTTGCTGACAATATCGGTCAGCAGATAGATCAATGCGTCCGGGGCAATCGTTTCTGCTTCACCTTCGGCGCGATTGTAGCCAAAGGAACGGCCAAGACCGCGGCACTCTTCCCACTTGGTCTTCTTTATTTCATCTACTTTCTCGTACTCCGGCGAAGTAAAGTCAGCATGCTTCACACCGAAACGGTCGTCGATTACTCCGTCAGGCACTGTGTTGTAGTAATCGGCCATGATCTGCAGCGGGTGGCCAGATTTCGGCCAGTCGATGTCATTCCACAAGACCGCGGGATGATAACGCGCGATGAGCTCCAGGATCTGCGCATCGGCGTATTTCCCGTAGGCCTCACTCTGCGGCTTCACTGCCTGGTAGTCGGCCGGCACGCGGATGGGGCCAGGGACAAACGTCCAATCATAGCCGCCCGAATAGTAAAGCCCCATCCGCATGCCCTGGTTGCGAACCGCGGTAGTAAGCTCGCCCACAATGTCCCGGGTGGCATGCTGCCTATCCTTGGGCAGCGTCGGGTTGGGTATGGAGCTGGGCCACAAAGTAAATCCTTCGTGATGCTTGGTGGTAAGCACCACGTACCGGGCGCCCGCATCGTGGAAGATGCTTGCCCATTGCTCCGGCTTCCACTTCATGCTCTCCTGGTCGAAGATCGGAGCGAAGTTGTAATAGTTATAGCCGGCGCCGTAGTGTTCGCGATGGTAGGCCTGGGTAGGCGAGCCGTCGATGCGCATCACGTTGTAGTACCACTCCGCATACGGATTGTTCTTGATGTAGTCGATATTGCGAAAGTCGTGTTCGGGGTGCGATAAGGGAGCCCAGCCGGGCACTGAATAAAGTCCATAGTGGATAAAAATGCCCAGCTTCGCATCGGCATACCACTGCGGCAGCGGGTGGCTGTTCAGCGACTCAAGAGTCGGTTCATAGTGGACTGCCGTTTGTGCATGGCATAGCGAAGTCGATAGCACTAGCAACAACATCTTGATGAACGATTTCCTGGCTTTTTGTGCGGTGTGACTACCCATGTAACATTTTCCTCTTCTTCACTGCGCTCTCTAATATAAGCCTCAACTGCTATGAGTGCTCTGTGACTGCGTGGATCGATGCCGGGTGGTTCCACGCTTCCGGTTTGATCCGCATGCCAAAGCCGCTCTCCTCCGGAACCTGAATGAAACCGTCCTTCGGGGCGATGGGATTTTCCAGCATCAGGGGCCAGTCGTGTTCGTAAAATCTCTGGCAGCTTTCCTGAATCCATACGTTGGGTGATGCCGTCGTGAGATGGGTGGAGGCATAGAACAACAGCGGGCCCCCGGCGGTATGCGGCGCAATCGGCAGTTCCTGGGCATCGGCAAGTGCGGCGATCTTCCGCGCTTCGGTCAGGCCGCCGCACCAGGTCACATCGAACATCACGTACCTGGGTGTCCGCGATTCCAGCAGCCGCTCAAACTGCATCTTGCCGGCCATCCGTTCCCCGACAGTAAGCGGCAACGATGTAGCCAGCGCGAGCTCGTGGTACTGGTTGAAGTTGCCCGGCATCAGCATATCTTCCAGCCACATCGGCTTGTAGGGCTTGAGAGCATGGGCGATGCGGATGGCCGAAGTGAGATTCCATTGGGCATGAAACTCGATGGCGATCTCGATCTCATCGGCGAAGTTATCACGCAGCTTTTTTACCGGCACCAGCGCCTCATCGATATCGTGCCACGTGATGTATTCGTTCTTGTTGCGCTCGGCGGCGCCGTCGAAGGGCCATATCTTGATGGCCTTGATGCCCCGGGTGTCGATCAGCTCGCGCATGATCTTCTCCGGCTCGCGATTGAAATCGTACTTGTAGGGAAAGCAGGTGTTGTACAAGCGGACCCGCGGGTTGGCTTTACCGCCGATCAGCCGATAGACGGGTGCATTCAGCGAATTACCCAGCAGATCCCAGAGGGCGAGATCGAGTGCGCTCAACACCCGCATTTCCGTTCCGCCGGCGATCTGGAAATCAAAGGTGCGGTAAAGGTCGGCCCAGATTCGCTCAATATCGCGAGGGTCACGGCCGATTAGCAAAGGAGCCACGTTGTGGACCATGGCCGCCTCCACCGGATTGCGCGGATATGTTTCCCCAATGCCGGAGATGCCTGCGTCGGTGTCGATCTTCAGCCAGGTCCAATGGGGCCAAAAGGGAGCGTCGTCCCGCGACTTCCAGTAGACGGTCTCAACCCGCGTGATCTTCATCGGGGTTATGGTTGCGGCATAGGACGAATACGCCGCTGCCAGTGGAGTGGCCAGCATCCCAGACACGAAAGCTCTTCGGCTCAAAGACATGGCGGGCAGCCCTCACAGTGCATATAAATCCACATACTTATGCACCGGCATGCGTTCAAGTGCCTGCTGATCAAGCGATGGCTCCAGGATCGCCTGCTGCCGTTGTGGCGCGAAACGCCGGCCCAGGTTGGTGCGAAACTTTTCTTCCAACAGGGGAATGCCTTCGCTTCTGCGGCGGCGATGGCCGAGAGGATACTCAACCGTCTCGCCGAGAGTGCTGCCATCGGCCAGCAAAAGACTAAGTGAATTGGCGATGGAGCGCTTCTCCGGGTCGTGATAATCCGCGCTGAAGGCGGGCTCTTCGATGCAGCGAATCTTCTCCCGGAGTGCATCGATGCGAGGATCCGCGGCGAAGGAGTCCTCATAGTCAGACGCGGTCAGATGGCCGAAGATGAGAGGCACGGCAACCATGTACTGCACACAGTGGTCGCGATCGGCTGGATTGTTGAGCGGCCCCTTCTTGTCGATGATCCGCAGGCAAGCCTCGTGCGTACGCAGCTGCACAGAGACGATGTCCTGCGCAGACTTGCCCGCGGCAACCAGCTTTGCGCGCAACGTCATGGCCGCCTCGACCGCGGTCTGGGCATGGAACTCAGCCGGATAACTGATCTTGAATAAAACATTCTCCATCACGTAAGAGCCGTAAGGCCGCTGGAACTTGAAGGGCTGGCCACGAAACAGCACATCGTAGAACCCCCAAACCTTGGCCGAGAGCACGGAGGGATAACCCATCTCTCCGGCCCGGACCATCAAGGCAAGACGAACGCCGCGGCTGGTAGCATCGCCGGCCGCCCAGCTCTTGCGGGAGCCGGTATTGGGCGCGTGGCGGTATGTCCGCAGGCTCTGCCCATCGACCCAGGCCAGGGAAAGCGCATCGAGGATCTGCCCATGGGTAAGGCCGAGCATCTGCGCCACCACAGCGGTCGTGGCCACCTTCACCAGCACCACGTGGTCCAGCCCAACCTTGTTGAACCCGTTCTCCAGTGCCAGGCATCCCTGGATCTCGTGCGCCTTGATCATCGCCGTCAGCACCGCGCGCATGGTGAGCGGCGGCAGGCCACCGGCAACGGCGGTGCGCGAGAGCCAGTCAGCAACCGCGAGAATGCCGCCCAGGTTGTCAGACGGGTGGCCCCATTCGGCGGCCAGCCAGGTGTCGTTAAAGTCGAGCCAGCGGATCATTGCGCCAATATTGAAGGCTGCCTGCACAGGGTCAAGCTGAAAAGCCGTCCCCGGCACCTTGGCGCCATTGGGCACAACCGTTCCTGCGACCACCGGGCCGAGCAGCTTGGTGCACGCGGGATACTCCAGCGCCTCGAGACCACAGCCGAGCGTATCGATCAGGCAGTTGCGCGCCGTGGCATACGCGAGCTCGCTCTCGATGGTGTAGTTGCAAACGTAATCGGCAATGTCGACCAGAACCTGGTCATAGGGAACAGGCATTCCTAAGCACGCTCGGCAAGGGGGATGAAGGGCAGATCGTCAGGCCCAGTGTAATTCGCAGCCGGGCGAATGATTTTGCCGTCGGCCCGCTGCTCCAGCACATGCGCGCTCCACCCGGAGGTTCGGGCCAGCACAAACAGCGGCGTGAACATCGCCGTCGGAATCCCCATCAGGTGATAGGAGACAGCGCTGAACCAATCCAGGTTGGGGAACATCCGCTTGGCCTCCCACATCACCGTCTCCAGCCGCTCAGCGATGCGGTACATCGCGAGGTCCCCGGTAGATTCGGCCAACTCGTGCGCGACCTTCTTGATAATGGCGTTGCGCGGGTCGCTGACCGTGTAAACCGGATGACCGAAGCCGATCACTACCTCTTTCTTCTCCAGGCGCGCGCGAATGTCGCGCTCCGCCTCGTCGGGCGACCCGTAGCGCTGCTGAATCTCCAGCGCGACCTCGTTGGCTCCGCCGTGTTTCGGCCCGCGCAGCGCGCCGATCGCGCCCGTAATGCAGGAGTAAATGTCGGAGCCGGTGCCGGCGATCACCCGGGCGGTAAAGGTGGAGGCGTTAAACTCATGCTCGGCGTAAAGCACTAGCGAAACCTGCATGGCGCGAACCCACTCCTTGCTGGGCGGCTCGCCGTGCAGCAGCGACAGAAAGTGCCCAGCCAGCGTGTCCTCTCCCGATTCCACGTCGATGCTTTGCCCATTGCGGCTGTAGTGGTGCCAATAAAGCAACATGGAGCCCAGGGTAGCCAGCAGCACATCGGCACACTCAATGGCTCCCGCCGGATTGTGGTCATCTTTTTCCGGCAGGGTACAGCCCAGCGCGGAGACCCCAGTACGCAGCACGTCCATGGGATGGGTGGCGGCGGGCAACTCCTCCAGTACCGCATACACGTTGGCCGGCAGGCCGCGCAGGCGGGTCAGCTTTTGCTTGTAGGCCGCCAGCTCCGTGGTGTTGGGCAGTTTGCCCCGCAGCAGCAGGTAGGCTACTTCTTCAAACTCGCAATGGGCCGCAAGATCGGCGATGTCGTAACCGCGATAGTGCAGGTCGTTGCCGGTTCTGCCCACCGTACACAGGGCGGTATTGCCGGCCGGCGTTCCAGACAGCGCAACCGACTTCTTCGGTTTAAAGGGGGCGTTTATCGTGGTGGCCATAATCGGTGTTTCTCCCAGAGAAATCAGCTGCGCTTGGCGGCGGCGAAGAGCTCATCGAGCTTCTGCTCATAAGCCTGGTAGCCAAGGAATTCGTAAAGTTCGGCGCGGGTCTGCATCAGGTTGAGCACGCTGCTCTGCGTGCCTTCCGTCCGGATGGCATGGTACACCTTGAGGGCCGCGGCGTTCATCGCGCGGTAGGCAGCGCAGCAGTAGAGCACGATGTCTACCCCGGCAGCGGCCAGCTCCTGCGCGGTATAGAGGGGTGTTTGTCCAAACTCGGTGATGTTGGCCAGGATGGGCACTTTCACCCTCTCTTTGAATCGGGCGTACATGGAAAGATCGGTAACCGCCTCGGCAAAGATCATGTCGGCGCCGGCGGCTACATAAGCGGCGCTGCGGTCGAGCGCAGCAGCCAGCCCCTCGCCCGCCAGTGCATCGGTGCGGGCCATGATCACGAACTCAGCATCAGTGCGGGCATCCACCGCGGCCTTGATGCGATCGACCATCTCCTCGGTAGCCACCAGTTCCTTGCCCGGACGATGGCCGCAGCGTTTGCTACCCACCTGGTCTTCCATGTGTACCGCGGCGGCCCCGGCCTTCTGCATGGAGCGGATGGTTCGCGCGATATTGAAGGCGCCTCCCCACCCGGTGTCGATATCGACCAGCAGCGGCAACGTCGTCACATCGGTAATTCGGCGCACATCAATGAGCACGTCTTCCATGGTGCTGATGCCCAGGTCGGGCATGCCCAGCGAGTTGGCGGCCACTCCCCCGCCGGAGAGGTAGAGTGCGCGAAACCCCGTGACCTGCGCCATGCGCGCGGTGTAGGCGTTAATGGCGCCGATCACCTGCAGAGGCTGCTCCTGCTTGACGGCGGATTTAAACGATTGCGTGCCCACGTGGTTCCCTTCTCCCCTAAATCCTAAATGGTCGCGGCGTGGCTTGGCTTTGGGGTGCCGGAGTGGGTAGACTCGCCTTGCCATGAATAAAGTATTTCCCACCGCCGATGCCGCGGTTGCCGATATCCCGCCGGGGGCAACGCTGATGCTGGGCGGCTTCGGGCTTTGCGGCATCCCGGAAAACCTGATTGCCGCCCTGGTGCGCCGCGGGGTCAAAGGCCTGCACACCATCTCCAACAACATGGGCGTGGATGGCTTCGGCCTCGGCCTGTTGCTGGAGGCGGGCATGATTGCCTCCCACACCGGCAGCTACGTGGGTGAAAACATGCTCCTGGAAAAGCAGGTAATCGCCGGCACGCTGAAGGTATCGCTGGTTCCCCAGGGCACCCTGGCGGAGCGGATCCGCGCCGGCGGCGCAGGTATCCCAGCCTTCTACACCCCCACGGGCGTAGGCACTCTGGCCGCCGAGGGCAAGGAACAGCGCAGCTTCGACGGCCGGGAGTATCTGCTGGAGCGGGCGCTCAAAGCCGACTTCGCGCTGGTAAAGGCGTGGAAGGGAGACCGGCAGGGCAACCTGGTGTACCGCCGGACGGCGCGCAATTTCAACCCCATGATGGCTACCGCCGCCCGCATCACCATCGCCGAGGTGGAACAACTGGTGGAGCCGGGCGAAATTGACCCCGACGCGATTGTGACCCCAGGCATCTACGTCAAACGAATCTTTCAGTGCACGCCTTGCGAGAAGCGTATCGAACGCCGCACAGTGAGGAAGCCGCATGCAGGAGATTGAAAAGCGCAATCGCATCGTCAAGCGGGTGGCCCAGGAGCTGCGTGACGGCTACTACGTCAACCTCGGCATCGGCATGCCCACGCTGGTCGCCAACTATGTTCCTGAAGGCGTCGAGGTGGTGCTGCAATCGGAGAACGGCATGCTGGGGATCGGGCCCTATCCCCTGGAAGAAGAGGTGGACCCCGACCTGATCAACGCGGGCAAGGAAACGGTCTCGGTGCTGGCCGGGACCTCGTTCTTTTCGAGCGCCGAAGCCTTCGCTATGATCCGCGGCGGCCACATCGATCTCAGCATCCTGGGTGCGATGGAAGTCGATGCTAAGGGCAACCTGGCCAACTGGATCATCCCCGGCAAAATGGTCAAGGGCATGGGCGGCGCCATGGACCTGGTGGCCAGTGCGCAGCGCGTCATCGTCGCCATGGAGCACACCACGCGCGATGGGCGCCCTAAAATTCTCAACGCCTGCAGACTTCCGTTAACTGGGGTGGGTGTGGTGGATGCAATTGCGACGGAGTTGGCCTGGATCAGCGTGACCCCTGAAGGCCTGGTTCTGGAAGAGATTGCGCCTGGTCTTTCTGTTGCCGAAGTGCAGGCGATGACGGAGGCTCCGTTGATGGTGAGCCCCGCGCTGCGCACTATGAGCTGAAGCTACTCTAGGGTGTTGCCGCCGTTGACTGAGATCTTCTGGCCGGTAATGAATCTGCCCGCGTCGCTGGCTAGAAACGCGACTGTATTCGCGACATCTTCGGCGGAGCCCATGTGCTTCATGGGAACTCTTTCGGTGTAAGCGTCCATCTCCGCCTGGGTGGAGCCGGAGTGGCGCTCGGTCGGAATCCAGCCTGGAGCGATTAGGTTGACGGTGATGCCGGTTGGGCCCAGTTCGCGGGCCCAGGACCGGGTCTGGCCCAACTGCGCCCCCTTGGCCGCAACGTAATTGGCGAACATTGGGTTGCCCAGCTCGAAGACTTCACTCCCGATCTGAATGATCCGTCCGTAGCCTCGACTCCTCATGCCGGCAACCACCCGCTGCAGGATCAGCAGAGGTGACTTCAAAAAAAATTCCAATTGGTCCAGATATCGTTCCCATGTCTGCTGTTCGATGGTTAAGAACGGTTGGGGACCTGTGGCATTGATCACCGCGATGTCGATATGCTGGTAGGCTTCATTGACTGCCTGGATCATGCGGTCAACGTCTGCCTCCTGGCGCACATCGGCATAGAAGGGCGCGGCTTCTCCACCCTTCTGCCTGATAACTTCGCACAGTTGCTCGGCACGATCCCGATTGGCAAAGTAATTCACGGCAACGCTGGCGCCTCTTGCGGCCAGTTCCTGCGCGATTGCGGCGCCCAGCCCGCGCGAGGCGCCGGTAACCAGCGCAGTTCGTCCTTTTAGCGTTTCCATGTTAAGGAAGAACGCTAAGCGAGGAGCCGGCATATGTCAAACCTCTGCGTTGCGTAGAAAAAACATTTCCAGGGATGGTCCGCGGAACTGCAGATCCCTCGGCTGCCCCGGATTTCCGGGTTCGCTCCGGTCGGGATGACAATTCGTTCGCAAAGACAAAGCTGTCCTGAAGAATTTTCGAATTAAAACAAACTTGTCATCCCGACCGGAGCGTAGCGTAGTGGAGGGACCTGCGGTTCACCTCAACAAGAACGGCACCCTCACGTCAAACCACCATTACCTCTACATCGCGGCGTTTGAAGGCTCTCACCGCCTCGTCCGAAATGCCATCGTCGGTGATCAGGATATCGATATCCGCCGTGGGGCAGATTACCGCAGGACTTGTCATCCCCACCTTGCTCGAATCGGCCACGATGACTACCTGCTTCGCCCGCCGGCACATTTCCCGAAACACCGCCGCCTCATCCGGCTGAATCGTGGTCGCACCGCGCTCCGGGTCGATGCCGGTAACCGCGATAAACACTTTATCCATCAGAATCGTATGCAGCGACTCGATCGCCGTTGGGCCGATCAGCGAGAACGCCCCCGGCCACCGCATGCTCCCGCCGGTCAACGTCGTCTCCAGCGTCTCGCTCGTGTTCAGCTCCATGCCAATGTTCACCGCATTGGTAATAATGTGAATTCCCTTGCGCAACCGCAAGCCGCGCGCCACCTGCGTCGTGGTGGTGCCGGCAGTCACACCGACGGTCTCGTTCTCCTGGACCAGGTCGGCGGCCGCCATAGCGATGCGCTGCTTCTCCTGGGCAAATCGCTCCTCTCGTATATTGAAGGACGCATCGAATCGGAACGGCTCGTAGATTTGCCCGGCCAGCATGGCGCCGCCGTGGGTGCGATGCACCAGGCCACTCTCCTCCAGGCGCACCAGGTCGCGCCTTACGCTCGCCGGGGACATGGCGAATAAGCTGGTCAACTCCTCCACTGACGTCTTGCCATGGCTCAGCAACAGGCGCAGGATCTCCTTCGCGCGTTTGTCCGTCTTAGAAGACATGCTCCCTAAGCCCCGCCGCCATTCTTGCTTTTGGCTTCCTCCATACGCTGGCGAAGCATCTTTACATCGCCGCTGCGCACACCCCTGCGCGCATAGCCGTCCACTCCAGCATCGCCCAACCGCACCTTGTGTCCCTGAAATTTCATCGGGCTGGGCAGCGAGGCGCGCAGCGCGGCGTGAAACTCGGTGCCTCCCGTGGCATGCATAATTTCCTGCACATTCGCCGCGCGCACGCCGCCTCCGGCCATCACGCAAATCCTGCCGGCCGCCTGGCGCACCATCGCCCGAATGCGCGCCCGCCCCAGCATCGCCGTCTGCTCTCCTCCAGCGGTCAACACCCGCACGGCGCCGGTGCGGATCACGTCTTCCAGCGACCGCTCGAGATCGCGAGTGGTGTCGATCGCACGATGAAAGGTCACCTCCATCGGCCGCGCCAGCTCCACCAGCGCCCGCGTCCGCTCCACGTCCACATCTCCCTCAGGGGTGAGCACCCCCAATACCACGCCGTCAGCGCCGCAACGCGCCGCTTCCTCGATGTCCGCGCGCATCACCGCCAGCTCTTCCTCCGAGTAGAGGAAGTCTCCACCGCGGGGACGAATCATCACGTGCACGCCGATGTCAACCCGCGCGCAGACGGCCCGTATCAAGCCCAGGCTCGGCGTCAGCCCTCCTTCAATCAGGGCGCTGCACAGCTCCACGCGCTGCGCTCCACCGGCCTCGGCGGCCGCCGCCGACTGCACCGAATCCACACAAATTTCCAGACCCATGATCGCTGCCTTGCTACGCCTCGCGTCACTTCTTCACAAAGGTACGGCTGCCGAATTGGCAGCCGCTTAGCGCCCATCCTTAGCACTCCCCCGCGAACCTTAAGAGACTACAGTAATTGCGAAAACCACTTTAAAATCGGTAATTCGCCGAGAACTGCAGATGCCGTGACACTGACCGCACATTCTGGTTCGAGACGTTGCCGAAGTTGCTGTCGGTGATCCCGATATCCGGATTCCCGTAGCTCACGATATTAAATGCGTTGAACGCATCGAAGCGAAAGCCCACCGTCTGCTCGCGCCAAATATGGAAGTCTTTGAAAGCCGAGAAATCCTCATTGAAGTACCCGGGACCCCGCACGTTGCCGTTCCGTCCCGTGCCAAAGGTATTCGGCGCTGGGGCGCCGAAGGCACACTGGCCGTTGTCTACTCCTGGGGTGGTGCACGGGGTAGCCGAAGGATCGGTGCCGAACCAGTTCTCCAGCGTACGATTCACGATCTTCAGTTGGCGATACTGGTTCGGCCGCGACTGGCCAAAGCTGTTGGAATTGTTTCCCGGCCCATTAATGGTTTGCGGAAACCCGGTATAGCCGACGAGCGCGGTTGAGAGCTTCCATCCGCTGATCGCCTCATCGACGATCCGGTTCACGCCGGAAAGATACGGTTGACCTCGGCCCACGGGCAGCGCATACACCGCAGTCCCGCTGATGTTGTGCTTGACGTCATAACCTGCCGGGCCCCAATCCGCTGCGCTGTCGTAGTAGTTCTGGAAGGCCCCGGAGAAGCCGTTCACGTTCAGCGCGTAGTTGCCCAGGCTGTTGGTCAGCGACCTTGCCGTAGGTGTAGTTCACGGTGAACTCCAGACCGTGGCTCAACCGCTCACGCAACACGGCCTGCAGCGCCTGGTAGTTCAGGCGGCGCGCGATTCGGTAATCAGCAACGAGTTCGATCCGATGCTGACCGAAGGATCGATCGCGTTGATGCCCAGGTACTGGTTGTTGTAGTAGGGGGCCGAAGTGGGGTCGCCATTTACCAGGTATTGGTTCAGGTTGCCATAATCTTCGATGTGCTGGCCTTGCTCGCCCAGGTAGCCCACCTGGACCGACATGCTGTGCGTCACCGCATACTCCGAGTCAAATTCCACTCCTGCACATAAGCGGGCTGAATATTCTGCGGATATACGTTGAACGTACCGCCGTAGCTGGTCGTGCCGCCGGTAAAGCCCTGTTCGCGCCGTACGCGGCTGGCCCGGATTGCCTGGCGTCGGTGCAACGGTAGTTACATTCACCGCCTGGATGAACGGAGTGATCGAGGTAAGGCGCTGATTGGAAGAGTTGCCCTCGTAGAAGCTCGTAGCTCCATAGCCGCCGCGCACTACAAAGCGATCGTTAGCCTGGTAAGCAAAGCCCAGGCGCGGCATGATCTGCCTGAAATTTCCCTGGTAGCAGCCACGATTGCTGCACAGACCCGATCCCGCAGGCGCGCCAGTGGGGATTGCGTGGGCATAGATCACCTGCCCGGTGGCGATATCGATATTGCCAGTCTTGTTGTTCTCCTCTACCCAAGGTTCGTCGTACTCCCAGCGCACGCCGAAGTTCAGCGTCAGGTTGGGCATGATTTTGAAATCGTCGTTGACGAAGATCCGCCGTCCGCCACTGACGCTGGCCCACGTTCACGCTGGAAAGCGTCGCCGCTGCCGAGCTCACCCGGTCCAGCACAAAGTCTGCTCCGCCGTATCCCCCGGCATTTTTCAGCGAAGGATTGCTGGTAAATGCGCCGCTGTAGGTGAGCGAGCCCAGGTAACCATTGTTGTTGCTGGTGGGGTAGTTGTTTTCGTAGCGCAACGCCTGAATGCCAAGGCTGAGCGTGTGCTTGCCTCGCTGCCAGGTCACGTTGTCGATGTAGCTGTAAGTGTTGTCGATGATGCCGCCATCAAAGGCAGGCGTGCCCACGCCGCTGACGCCGCCGTTGATGCCCTGATAGGTAAATCCGTTGAACCTCTGGTCGGTGAAGGTGATGCCCACTTTGGAATTGCCCGAGGTCCCGAACTGGCCTGTCGTGTCCTCGGGAAAGCCCTGGTTCCAGTCCGTGCGGGTAAAACCGATACGCGCGGAATTGATGATCGTAGGGGAGAAGATGTGGACCCAGTTCGCCCCCGTAACTTTGGTCGGATATAAATTCGCCCCGGGAAAAGTAATCGCCAGCAGCGGGACTCGAGCCATCGTATGCCGTCGACATGGAGTAAAAGCCAGTGATCTTATCGGAGTTGCGCGGATCGTACTCGATCTTGATGTCGCCCTGGTTGTTGGCCTTGAAGCTGCGCTTCGGACCCTGCAGGTTGTTGTTCACGATGCCGTCGGTCGGTGTCGCGTTGGGCAGCGGGTACAGCTTGGGGTTGGCAAACAGGAACTTCGCGACCGGGTTAACGATCGGCACCCCCGCGTTGTTGGGATAGGGCGCGAAGCCATTGTGCGGATCGTACAGCTGGATGGGGTTGCTCCCCGTCAGCAGGGCGGAAAAGTCGCCGTTGCGCATCGCCTGGGTGAACACGCTCTCCTGGCCTGTGCCGCCTTGGTGATAGCGCGATCCCAGGTAGTCGACAAAGAAGAACAGCTTGTCGCGCTTGATGGGGCCGCCAAAGGTGCCGCCGAACTGCGCCTGGGAATACGGATTCACCGGGATGATGGGCACGGCATGGTTATTGTTCCAGGAGTTTGCGTTCAGCTTGTAGTCCTGGACGTAGCCGTAAGCCGAGCCATGGTACTGGTTGGTGCCGCTCTTGAGCACGGCCACCACGCCGCCGCCGTTCACGTTGCCGTAGTCGGCGGGCGAGTTCGCCGTCAGAACCTTTATCTCTTGCAGCGACTCGGGCGCAGGGCTATAGGAGATCAGGTTATTGAAGGTCTCATTGATGTCGATGCCGTCGAGCGTGTAATTGTTCGCCTGCGCGCGGTTGCCGTTCAGGTTGATGGAATCGGTGTAATATATGCTGCGCTCAATGCTGGTCGGGCCTGACGTGCCCTGGGTGTTCACCGCGCCCGGCAGATACAGGGTCAAGGCTGAAAAATCCAGGCCGTTCAGGGGGAAGTTCTGAATGGTGTTGGCGGAAAATGTGCCGCTTAGTGTGGGGTTGCTCGCATTGAGGATCGGCGCATTCGAATCGGATACAGTCACTGTCTCCGCGGTGGTTCCGACCGCCAGCTTCACGTTGAAGGTCGCCGTTTGCACCGCTTCCAGCTGGAAGGGCGGCACCGTCTGCGTGCCGAATCCGTTCGCCTGCACCGTGAGCTGGTATCGCCCGATGGGCAGAAAGCTCACCCGGTAAACTCCGGCCGCATCCGAAGTTGCCGTCGAGGTCACCCCGGTGTCGACATTGAGCGCCTCCACTTTAGCGCCGGAAATCACTGCCCCGCTCTGGTCGGTGACCGCTCCCGTGATGGTGCCGGTAACCGTCTGCGCGTATCCCGCGGTCGCGCACATTACTATCGCCGCCACAAACCCTATCCATATCCGGAGAGTTTTCATCTGGATTGCGTCCTCGTTTCGTTGAGCCTCAAAAGTTCCGCCATAGCTGCGGGGTAGTTCCCAGGTCTTCTTCGAGCCCTTACCTGCGCTGACCCTTTACCGGGTGATGGCAGGTTGATCCAACGATAAGCCCAAAATGATCGTTATGTCCATAAAATTTGCACATATCGAGCAAATAGGCAGGGAGGCGTTCGGCATGGAATCAGTTTTCCTCCGACAATTCACCTAATCCTTGTTAACAAAGTGAGCGAAACGATCAGATCGTTGCGCTCAACCCTGCGCGCCGGGCCGCGCGTTTTGACACAGCGTTTCCGTATTGGTAGTGTTCCTATCGTGAATGTGCGCACTTTTGTGGCGTTCTTTAGCCTTAGTCTTGCAGCCTCCGGGCTGCACCCGGCCCTGGGCCAGTCAACAGCGGGCGCGGAGTGGCCAACCGGCAGTTTCGACCAGCAGCGCGACGCCTGGCAGAGAAACGAAACCAAATTCACCGTCGATAACGTCAAGAACATCCGCCTGCTTTGGAAGCTGAAGACCGATAACAAGACGATGGGCATGCAGTCGTTTCGCGAGCCCATTATTGTCGCGGGCGTGCGAACCGCGGGTGGCGCCAAAACGCTGGCGATTTTGGGCGGCAGCTCGGACGACATATACGCCGTCGATGTTCAGGACGGCACGCTGGTCTGGCAAAAACACTTGAAATGGTCGTCGAGCACGCCGCAAGAGCCCGGGGAGGGTGCCGGCTTTATTTGCAACAACGCGCTGACCGCAACCCCGGTGGTCACGCCGGCCGGCGCTGCACAGCGCTTCGTCTACGCGCTCGCGAGCGACGGCTATCTGCACACCTTGATGCTCGAAACCGGCGACGAAAAAGACGCGCCGATCCAAATGATCCCGGCGCCCTACGGCAAAGGGTATGGCCTGAACTTGGCGAACAACGTGGTCTACACCGCGACCGGGCAAGGCTGCCACGGCGTTCCGAACGAGGTGTACGCGGTGGATCTGACCAATCGGAAGGCCTTCGCATCTTCTCCCGGACAGGGAGGAATCTTCGGCACCGCCGGTCCCGCGATCGGCGCCGATGGAACGATCTATGTTGAAACGGGGGATGGCGTCTACGATCCTTCTAATGGAAAGCTGTCGACCAGTTTCCTGGCCTTCACTTCCTCCGACGACACTCTGACGGTCAAGGACTACTACACGCCGACCAACCATGCGTGGCTGACCAAGCGAGACCTGGACATGAACACCACCCCGGTCATCTTTCCTTACCAGGGAAGGGATCTGCTGGTTGGGTCAGGCAAGGAGGGCCGCTATTTTCTGTTGGACAGCAAGTCACTGGGCGGGGCAGACCACCTGAC
Source organism: uncultured Acidobacteriaceae bacterium (assembly GCA_963834205.1). GTDB lineage: Bacteria > Acidobacteriota > Terriglobia > Terriglobales > Acidobacteriaceae > PALSA-350. The sequence continues at coordinate 350,939 of CAWIBI010000009.1, forward strand.
TCCCCTGTATCGCAGCCCCCTGGTTTCCAACAAGAACGTGAACTTTCAGACGGAAGGCACCTGGGGCAGTTTTGCCAGCTGGGAAGGTAAAGATGGCACACGATGGGTGCTGGCGCCCATCGGCGGCCCGGTAGCCGTGGATTTTCCCGTCAGCTACGGGCCTACGCCGAATGGCGGCGTGATCGCGCTCAAATTGAATGACACGGGCGGAAAGATGGAGCTGACCCCTGCCTGGCTGTCACGCGACATGATGTCCGCTGAGCCGCCAGTGGTCGCCAACGGAGTTGTCTTTGTGCTCGCCGCCGGCGAATTTACCGCCCAGGCCAATGACGTCGAGGGCGGACTTTTTAGCTGGCAGGAAAGAGTGAAGCGTTCCATCCCGGCCAAGCTTTACGCGCTCGATGCCATCACCGGGAAGGAGCTTTACTCCAGTGGAGACCAGATTAGTTCGTTCCTGCACCAGGCCGGCGTCGCGGTCGCGGACGGGCGGGTGATCTTTGGCACTTTCGATGGAACAATCTACTGCTTCGGCCTGGAGTAAACGATCTTGAAATTCAAAGACTACACGCGAAGATTCGCCCGGCCAGTGGCGGTTGGTTTGCTGAGCGCATTGCTCACTTCCGGGGTGGCGCGCGCACAAGGCCCCCCACGTGGCTTCTGGCCCGTAGCCGATAGCACCCCGGCTCATACACGCTGGCAGAAGGCCGAAACCGACATCACCACCAAATCTGTCGCTACGGATTTCAAGTTTCTATGGAAGATCAAGCTCGGAGATGCGCCCGCTGAGTCCTCTTTCAGCGAACCGCTGCTCTTTCCTGGCCTGATCACCGGCCGCGGGTTCAAAGACCTGGCGTTCGTGGCTGATGCGCACACCTTGTATGCCGTCGATTCCGAGCTGGGACAGATGGTTTGGCAAAAAGATTTCCCCTCCAGCGCAAACAAGACGTGCGGAAACCTGCAGGTGTTGGCGGAGCCGCCGCAGGTTATTCATTTCGGTGCGCGCAAACCGGGCGCTCCCAGACCCCCTCCTGAGGCGCCGGTTGCCCCCTCCGCGCGCCGCGTGGGCGGCTCTGCCGGAGGCGGATTTTTTGGCCTGAAGGGTGTCTACGTTTTGACCAGCGATGGTTATCTCCATGAGCAGATCATGGCCACCGGTCTCGATTACGCTCCGGCGGTTAAGTTTTTCCCAGAAGCGAAGGGAAGCTCCTTCGCCCTGAACATTAACGACAGAGTCGCTTACACGCTGGCAGAATCCGGTTGCCACAATGAACCAACCGCGGTCTGGTCGATCGACCTTAATACTCCGAAGTACACAGTGAACAGCTATCAAAGCCAGAAGCTAACCCTGGCTGGACTGAGCGGGCCGGCAATCGGGACCGATGGCACTGTTTATATCGTCACCGGCAATGGGCCAGCCGGCGAGCACCCCAACAGCGTGGGGGCGCTCACTGCGAAAGACCTGAAGGTGAAGGACTGGTATAGCCCTTCCAGCGCCGGAAAGACTCTCGATGCCGGCCCGGTGGTGTTCACCTACAAAGATAAGGAAGTGGTCGCTGCCCCCGGTAAAGACGGCAGCATCGTTCTGTTAGACAGCAAATCGCTTGGAGGAGCCGATCATCACACGCCGCTGGCTGAAACGGATAAGTTGTCAAAAGGCGCGAAGCGGGGCGCCTGGGAGGGCCTGGCCACCTGGCAGGATAAGTCCGGCACTCCCTGGGTACTGGCTTCCATCTCTGGGCCGCTGGAAGCCGACGTAAAATTTGCCAATGCCAACGGACCGGCGCCACACGGCAGTATCGTCGCCTTCAAGCTGGAAGATAAGGACGGGCACACCGTGCTGACCCCGGTCTGGAGCTCTCGCGACCTGGTCGATCCCGCTCCCCCGGCGATTGCCAATGGAGTCGTCTTTGCGCTCGACGGCGGCAATGCTTCCACCCATGCCACGCTGTATGCTCTTGACGCCGCGACCGGTAAGCAACTGTATTCGAGCGGCGATGCAATCGAGTCGTACACTCATCTGGCCGGAATTTCGGTTGGTGACGGCCATGTGTTCTTTACCACGCACGACAACACGCTTTACTCTTTCGGAATTCCGTTGGAGCACTAGCAGTAACGCTGGATGAAGGTATTAGCGGAAAACCTTGACGACGGGCACCGACGATGGGCACGGCTTTAGCCGTGCCCATGGAGTTTCTAAATTTCAGAGAAGGTGGATAGATGCAAAACCTGAGGAACGCACGAGTTTTCCGGTTCCGACCGCGGTCATGCTTTGTATCAGGGCACGACTTTAGTCGGGCCGTTGAGGCCCAACACAGATCTGGGCTTTTAGCCCCTGGGTTTTTTCTTTGCCCGGTAGGGTAGGCAGGGGCTAAAGCCCAATTCTCTTTCCTCCTCTATGGCCCGACTAAAGTCGTGCCCTGATACAAAGCCAAAACATGAACCACGAAACTCGCTTCGGCGCAAAGGTACAGCAAGCAAATGCTCAGCAGATCCCAGGTCAAAGAAGTAATCGAAGCAGGCGGAGGCATCCTCCGATTGGAACCCTGCTGGGTGCCGCGATCGTTCATGATTCCCGGCCGCAGGTTAAAACTCCACCCGGACGATCTTTACGCCTTTGGCGGCCACCGTGGCGGCATCAACGAGCGCTGGTTTTCCTCAACCACCAAGGCTTCAAACGGCCCCGACACGCTGCCCGATGAGGGGCTGAGCTACGTCCGGCCCGGCAGCGGCCAAAAATTTCTGCTCAAAGAAGCGGTCGAGACCGCGGGAGACCTGTTGCTGGGCGCCGACGTGATCGAGCGCGAGGGCGGATGGAACCTGCTCTGCAAATTCTTTGACAACATGGGGCCGATTCCGCACCACATGCACCAGAGCGATGCCTTCGCCAAGCTGGTGGGACACAAGGGAAAACCGGAAGCTTATTACTTTCCTCCGCAATACAACCAGATCCAGAACAATTTTCCCCACACCTACATGGGCCTGGAGCCCGGCACCACCAAAGAAGACATCAGGCAGTGCCTGGAGAAATGGAACCAGGGAGACAACGGAATTCTCTTTCACTCGCGCGCCTATCGACTGGAGCCAGGCGCGGGGTGGCAGATCGATCCCGGGATCCTTCACGCTCCGGGCTCGCTGGTTACTTACGAGCCGCAGGTGAACAGCGATGTCTTTGCCATGTTCCAGTCGGAGGTGGAAGGACGCATCGTGGGCTGGGATCTGCTCACCAAGGACGTGCCTGAGGAACACAAGCACGACCTCGATTTCCTGATCAGCATGCTCGACTGGGAGGCCAACATTAATCCCAAATTCGCCCAGACCAATAAGACCTTCCCCCGCCCGGTGAAGTCAGCCGAGGAGATGGCCGCGGCAGGGTACGGGGAGAAATGGATCACCTACGGTACGCCCTACTACTCCGCCAAGGAGCTCACCGTGCTGCCCAAGCGGACTGTGACCATCAAAGACAGCGCGGCCTATGGTGTGATCGTGACCCAGGGCTACGGAACGATAGGCACGGAGGGGGGCAAGCAGGCGGTGTCGACTCCCTCCATGATTCGCTTCGGCGAGATGACCGAGGATGAAATATTCGTCACTGCGGATGTGGCGAAAGCGGGGGTGCGCATCGAGAATCTCAGCGCCTCTGATCCGCTCGTCCTGCTCAAGCACTTCGGGCCTGGTAATCCTGACGCACAGTCGCTGTTGCGAAAATAAGCAGAGGAATCGTGAGCATAGGCAATCAGCACAAGCACCCCGCAGTCCACAACGCGATGTGGCCCGGGCTCGTCGGCAAGGGACCAGACTCGGAACCGTTCATCGAACTGGAAACCATGCTGGACCTGACGGCAAAGGCCGAGGTGGACGGCGTGAAGTTCGATGGAGTCGATCTGTTCTTGTCCTTGCCCCATACCAGCATCGACTCAACCGATGATGAACTGAAAAGGCTCACCGACAGCGTCGCCCGCCGCGGGCTGGTGGTTGGCACCCTGGTTGCCCCCGTCTGGCCTCCCACCGGCGGCGGCTCCGCCATGGGCTCTGATGCGGAACGCAAAGCTTTTCTAACCCAAGTGGAAAAGGCCTGCGCCATCGGCCGGAAGCTGCGCATCCTCGGCATTCGCCCTTATGGAGTGATACGCATCGATTCCGCGGATTCTCCGGCCGCGTGGGCCCAGGATCCCACAGCCAATACCAAACGCATCGCAGAGACCTTTCGCGAGGCGGCTACCATCGCCGAGGACTACGGAGAGCGCCTCGCCGCGGAAGGAGAGATCTGCTGGGGCGGCATGCATAGCTGGAAGCGCATGGTGGAGCTGCTTGAAATGGTCAATCGGCCCAAAACCGTTGGCTTCCAGGCCGACATGGCGCATTCCCTCTTGTACACGCTGGGATACAACGCGGCGGAAGACCGCCTGCTGCCGGAGGATTTCGATTGGACGCAGCAGGGTGTGCTGATGGAGGCCCTGCGCAAGGTCACCCATGCGCTGCGCCCCTGGACCATCGACTTCCACGTGGCCCAAAACGACGGCACCGTGCGTGGCTCAGGTTCGCACGATAAAACCGGGCGCCACTGCGTTGTTGGCGATCCGAACGGCAAGATGGATATCGTCGCCGTCGCTGGTCTGTGGATGCGCGACGAGAGCGGCGTGCCGACGCGTGCCTATGAGCATATCTGTTGGGACGGCTGCATGTTCCCCAACTCAACCATGATGGCGGCGAAGACCTGGAACGATGTACTGGGGACATTGCTCGCAGTGCGCAATGCCCACGGATGGGATTGACCGAAGATTATGGCGCGAACGAATCTGAACGTTGGCCTGGTTGGATACGGCTTCATGGGCCGTACCCATTCCAATGCGTTTCTGCAGGCTCCCCGCTTTTTCGACCTGCCTTACCAGCCGGTCCTCAAAGCCGTTTGCGCGCGCAGCGCGGAGCGGGTGAAGGGTTTCGCCGAGAACTGGGGCTACCAATCTGTCGAGACCGATTGGCACGCCCTGGTAGCCCGCAAAGATATCGACCTGATCGATATCGCCAGCCCTAACGACACCCACGCGGAAATTGCCATAGCTGCCGCCAAGGCGGGAAAGATGGTGCTTTGCGAAAAGCCGCTGGGGCGCACGGGCGCGGAAGCGAAGGCCATGACGGATGCGGTGGAAGCCGCCAACGTTCCCAACATGGTTTGGTATAACTACCGGCGTGTGCCGGCTGTCGTGCTGCTCAAGCAGTTGCTCGACGAAGGGCGTTTCGGCCGGATCTTTCATTACCGCTCGCAGTTTCTGCAGGATTGGACCATCTCGCAGGACTTGCCGCAGGGCGGTGAGGGACTGTGGCGTTTGGATGTCTCGGTCGCAGGCAGCGGCGTCACCGGCGACTTGCTCGCCCACAACATCGATATGGCATTGTGGCTGAACGGGCCGATCACCGAGGTGACGGCGATGACGGAGACGTTCATCAAAGAGCGTAAGCACAACCTCACGGGCAAGGTGGAGCCGGTGGGCATCGATGATGCGTCTCTGTTCTTGTGCCGCTTCGCCAACGGATCGCTCGCCACCTTCGAGGCGACGCGTTATGCGCGCGGGCATAAGGCGCTCTTCACCCTGGAGGTGAACGGCGAGCAATCTTCTGCCGCGTGGGACCTGCACGATCTGCACCGCCTGGAGTATTTCGATCACCGCGATGAGAGCCGTCTGCGGGGATGGAAGAGCGTGCACATCACCGACGGCGATCATCCTTACATGAAGAACTGGTGGGTCCCCGGGCTGCAAATCGGCTACGAGCACACCTTTATTCACCAGGTGGCCGACTTCCTGCAGGCGGTTGGCAAAAAGGAACAGGCTGCGCCCACGTTCGCGGATGGCCTGGCCACGGATTATGTAACCGATGCGGTGTTGAAATCGGCAAAGACCAGGCAATGGGAGAAGGTTGAGGAGGCATAATGGCGCCGAACTTCGTGAGGGTATCCTTCATCGCGGTGATCTGTCTGTTTGTGATCAATCCATCCCATGGCTACCAGGCGGCGCCGCCGCCGGCTGCCCATCATCATTTTCCCGGCTTCACCCAGCCGGAACCTATCGACTTCAACGATCACGATGGGTGGACACAGATTTTCGACGGCAAGACGATGCAGGGCTGGGATGGGTCCTCGGAGGTCTGGCATGTTGAGGATGGCGCCCTGGTTGCGGAATCCAGTCCGGAGCATCCTTCGGGCACAACCAACATCATCTGGCGCGGCGGCGAGCCGGCCAACTTCGAGCTGAAAGTGGAGATGAAGCTTGAGGGCGCGGGCGCCAATGGCGGCATCCAGTACCGCAGCCAGAACGTTCCGCCCACCCCGCCGTTGTCGCCGCTGGCGGAGAAATTTGCCAAGTGGAACATGATGGGCTACCAGGCAGATTTCGACTACGGCAACAAGTACACCGGCCAGCTTTACGAGCAAAGCAGCCCGCGCGGGATCATCGCCTGGCGCGGCCAGATGGTACAAACCGACCAAGGCAAGAAGAAGCGGCTGCTTGGCACCTTAGGCAGTTCTGACGAGCTGAAGTCTTATATCAAGGTTGGCGACTGGAATCAGATGGAGGTGATTGCCGACGGCAACACCCTGATCCACATTGTGAATGGCCATGTGATGGCCAGCCTGATCGACAACGACCCGACTTACAGCCAATCGAAGGGGCTGATCGGCTTCGAGATCGAAGGCCCGGGAGTAGTAAAGATCTCCCACCGCAACGTCTGGCTGAAAACTCTGCCTTAGCTGCGCCCCGAAGCGAACCGCAGGTCCCTCGGCTCCGCTCCTAATGACACATCGGTTTGGTGCCGCGCCTACGGCGCTCGGGTCATCCTGGGGATCGATTCCCAGCCCTTCCGGGCTGGGCTGACATTTGGCGGTCGGCCCTCCGGGCCTTGCATCCATGGCGATTGCAGATGTCATTTCTCCCTCAACTTGCCGCAGGCACTTTAGCTGCTCGGGATGACAAAGGGGAGGACGACGCTTTCCTCTGCATCGCGTGCTGGACAAGCAAACAGCAGGTCCCTCCACTGCGCTGCGCTCCGGTCGGGATGACAATTCTGCTGTAGAACGGGCGCTATTGTGCGGAGTGTCGGATCAAAAAGAAATTGTCATCCCGACCGGAGCGCAGCGCAGTGGAGGGACCTGCTGTTTGCTTGCTAAAAAGTGATGCGAGCCTTCTTGGCATCCAGCTTTTTCGCATCCACATCAGGAACCTTCTTGAGGTCGTCGAAGGATTTGAAGTCTCCGTTCTTCTCCCGATATTGACGACGGCTTCTGCTTCCGCCGTGGTGAAATCCTAGTCCGCTTTCGAGCTGCGCTGCTGTCGCCTGGTTCACATGGACGGTGGTTACGGCGGGAAAGTTCTTGACCAGGTAGTCCAGGATCTGCGGTGAAATTCGTCGTCGGTGCCTTCCGCGCCGAATCCCGCCATCTTGGTGATGGTATTTTCCCAGCCGTCGCGGTCTTGCCCATTCGCGATCACGTTATCTGGCGAGTGGCACTTGCTGCAAACCCGAATCAGGGTGTCTTTTCCCGGGCCTGCAGGCAATTCGGGGTATGCGGGTGTTGCGCCGGTTGCTGGGGCGCCGCCTGTTGCCCGTAAGACAGCATAGAAGCGCACATAAAAGCATTCCCGCAGAACCACAGCCTCGGCCAGAGCTTTCATCCCGTTTCACAAATACTCCCCGCCACCCATCCAGTATATTCCGCTTGCTACGGCTAAGGCGCCACGCCAAGGGCGGAGTACAGCTCTTGCGGCTTATAGACGATTCCGTTCTTCACCACCAGCGCCGTCTTTCTTACATCGCTGATGTTGTCGATGGGATCGCCATTCACCAGAGTAAGGTCGGCGAGTTTACCGGGTTCAATCGAGCCCAGGTCGTGGTCCAGCTTCATGATGCGGGCAGCGTTGAGCGTGGCATCCTGCAAGACTTTGTTGGCGGGGATGCCGGCCTGCACGTCGAGTTCGAGTTCGCGGTGCAGAGCGAAACCGGCCATCGAGTCGGTGCCGTCTTCCATCGGGATTCCCGCTCGATACATCATGCCGATCATCTCCATCATTCTGGTAAACGACTGCTGGTACCGCTGCTCCATGCCCGGCAGGCGGAGTGAGCCCAACTGGAGAGCAAGCCGCGCCGCACCTGCGGCGGAAGCCGTTCGGCGATAGGCTGGTAGCCGCGTGGTATCTTTCCCGGCCGGCGCTGTCATCATCTCTTCAAAGATGCTGACTGTGGGATCAAGCACCGTGTGATGGTCCTGCAGCAGTTTAATGAAGGACTGCACCTGCGGCGAAGTGAGGTCGAGGTCGGCGCCACGTTGGCCACCTCGGTGAGGCGAGCAGCTGGTGTTGGTATTCTTCACGTCGGGCATGAAGTTCAGCATCAGGAAATTGGCATGCTGAATTTCGTCATAGCCCAGCTCGACACACTGCGCGGCGGTCATCTCGGCCGGTATATGACCGCTGACCCGCAGGCCCAGCTTGTGCGCCTCATGGATGATGGCCGGCACCAGCTCAGGCTTGACTGAGCTATAAATCTTGATCTGGACATAGCCCAGGCGCGCGTAATTATCCACGGCGGCGCGCGCCTCGTCTTTCCGTGGAGACCAGCACCTTAGTCGGCCCCTGGTATGGCCCGGGGCCATCAATGATGTCCGGCGAGAACGATGCGGGTCCCGATCTCCTGGCCTTCTTCAATGCGCTTGCGGCGGGCCAGCAGCGTGTCGATATCATTCCCCAGGTCGCGGACCGTGGTGACGCCGGCCGCGAGATTCAGCAGGCCATCGTTAGCCGCCAACATGGGCGTGCATGTCCCACAGGCCGGGCAGCAATGTTTTGCCCGTGCCATCGATCACCAGCGCCCCGGCGGCGCGGAGTACCTGATCGGAAGGCCCGACGCTGCGGATGCGATTGCCGGCGACCACGACCGTGCGGTCTTTCAGAATCTCTGCCGACTGGGCATCGAAGAGTTGACATGGGTGAACACGATGCCGCTCGGGCGCCGGGTGGCCAGCTTGCTCGCGAGCTGCGCGGCGCGGGCATCCGCGGCCTTATCCTGTGCGGCCTGCAACGGCTTTACCGTGGCTTCCCAGCCTTCCGGGATCACGGTGTGCCAGGGGTCCAGTTGGGCGAAGAAGCTGCGGCGTTCATCGAGCCAAACGTAGGTCGGAGCGAAGTCGAGGCCAGCGATGGCGTACAGGGTGACGTTCTTTTTTCGGCCTGATGATTCGAGGCTCAGCCCGGCGACACGGTCGATGGTTGCTTCACCTTCCGGCAGCAGGGCGACTTTCCCCTGCGTTCCCAAGCGCTGCTTGTGCCAGGATACCCAGCTCCGCGGGTGCGCCATTGATCGAGAAATAGACTGCCGGCGTGGTTAGTTTCTTCTCGCCCTGCTCGACGCTGCTCTTCCAGCGCGCGGTACCAGACTCGAGCGCGTAGCTTTCGTTTACTGGCGATTTTAGTAATCGTTGCCGCTGAACGCTCTCTGCCACCGGAATACCCTTCGCGTCCAGCTTGAGAACGCTGGTGGTTTGGGGTCCGCGGCCGCGGTCGTTAAATTGAAAGAAAATGTGGAGCTGTCCGTCCGGCGCGGTCCAAACCGCCTGCTGTCCCGCACGATTTCCCATGATCAGCACAGAGTAGCGATCAGCCGTGGCGGGAACCTCCGCCGGCAGCGCGGGCACCGCGCTCGTGCGCTTGCGCCCGGCAGTTAAGCAAGCAGCACCACCAGGGTAAGCAGATGAGAGTCCGCGCGAAGGAACGATACCCGCATGAGCAGTTCTCCGTTCTATTCGTTTAGGCCGTTCCCCAGATTTCGCCGCACACGCGCTGGAAATTCGCGCCCAGCACTTTTTCAATCACGGATGAGGGCTGGCCTCGCCGGGCCAGTTCTGTCTGCGATGATCTGCATGTGATCCGGCCCATTCAAATCGGGCACATAAGGATAGCGGTCCTCACCCGGCGCCCCGATGCCGAGCTTTTTGCGGTGAGCGATGTCGGCCTCGAAGTCGGCCTTTTGCGCCGCGGTAAGGACCGTTCCTGAATGGAGCCATCGGAGCCGATGCCGACGTGATCCGCGCCGCATACATTGATGGCGTGCACCAGGTGATCGAGCACGTGCTGGCGGGTGGGCACCGTGGGAGAGGCAACCAGGTAGGGCATGAGATAGACGCCGAAGTACCCGCCGCGATCAGCCAGCGCCTTGAGAATATCGTCGGGCTTGTTGCGGGGATGCGCATAAACGGCGGCGCACCCCGAGTGCGAGATCAGCACCGGCTTGGAGGAGCGGCGATGGCTTCGGAAGTGGTCCGATAGCCGCTATGGCTCAGGTCAACGGCAACTCCGATCTCATTCATCTTCTTCACCGCGGCGACCCCGGCTCTGCTCAGCCCGGCATTGCCTGGCTCTAAACAGCCATCGCCAAAAGCCGTGCGCACGTTGTAGGTGAGCTGCATAATGCGCACGCCGAGATTGCGGAACATCTCGATGCGCTCAGGGTTCTCCTCCAGAAACGCGGTGTACTGGAAGCCGGGAATGATGCCCACCTTGTTCTCCCGCTTGGCGCGTGCGATATCGGAGTATTGCGAATGATGGTGAAGGCGTCGGGATATTTCTCCACTAACGCGTCCAGCCAGGCGAGATTGTTGACGTGCCTTCGAAGGTCAGTGTCGGAGACGGTGCAATTGACGGCGGTAATTCCCGACTGTCGAACCACGGCAACTAGCGCCGGGCCGGCTGCTGTTCACCTGGTCGAGAAAAGGCGAACATAGCGAATCGATGACAATCGCGCGCCGGTAAAGCGCGCTGATATCCGCAGCATCACTAGCGAAAAGGCGGGGCGCAAGGAGCGCAGCCGCAGAAAGCCTGACAAGCGAGACTTGAAAATCCCGACGATTCAAAGGCGCAATCTCCTACAGCCGCAGTGGAAGCCGAATTATATAATCACGCACACCGATGGCCCTTCCTGCCGGAACAAAGCTTGGTCGTTACGAGATTCAGTCGCCCCTGGGCGCCGGTGGAATGGGCGAGGTGTATCGAGCCAAGGACCTTCAATTAGGGCGGGATGTCGCTGTCAAGATTCTGCCCTCGCATCTCTCCTCCAACCCGGAGGCAAGGCGCCGCTTTGAACAGGAAGCCAAGACCATCTCTGCGCTCAACGACCCAAACATCTGTACCCTCCATGACGTAGGCCACCAGGATGGTGTCGATTTCCTGGTGATGGAGCTGCTGCAAGGGGAAACGCTGGAAAATCGCCTGCGCAAGGGGCCGCTGCCGTTGGAGCAAGTCTGCAAATATGGCTCGCAGATCGCGTCCGGCCTGGACAAGGCACACCGCAAAGGAATACTCCATCGCGATCTAAAACCGGGAAATATCATGCTGACCAAATCCGGCGCAAAGCTGCTGGATTTCGGTCTCGCCAAGGCAACCCAACCCGTGGCAACCAACACAACGGTAAGCGCCGCCATCTCGGCGACGGACCAGAAAATGCTCGTCGGTACGTTTCCTTATATGTCGCCGGAGCAGGTTAAGGGAGAGGACCTGGACCCACGCAGCGACATCTTCTCCCTGGGCGCCGTGCTCTATGAGATGGTGACCGGACGCAGAGCATTCGACGGAAAAAGCGAGTTGAGCGTGGTATCCGCCGTACTGGAGAAAGAACCTGAGCCGATTGCTTCGCTCGCACCCTTGTTTCCACCCGATGCCGCCCGTCTGATAAACCGCTGTCTCGCCAAAGATCCGGACGAGCGATGGCAGACGGCGCGAGATATTGCGAGTGAGCTGCAATGGATCGGTGAGCGTGGAACTGAATCCACCGTAGTCCCGGGACAAGCGAACAGCAAAGGCGCATGGTTCTTATGGGTGGCCGGCGGAGTGCTCCTCGGGGCGGCTTTGCTGGCCGCCGCACTGGCTTGGCGCAGCCAAAATACTACCCGAAAAGAAAGCTATTTCCTGGCGGCCGTGCCGCTCACCGTCCACGATCTGGCGCTAGCGCCCAACGGGCACACCGTAGCCGCGGTAGGGCTCTCTGAATCGGCGAAAACCAGCGATCTATGGCTCTACGAGGTAGGAAGCCAGGAGCCAAGAGAGTTGGCGGATACCGAAGGAGCAAGTTTTCCCTTCTGGTCCCCGGACGGTAAGTCGCTGGGTTTCTTTGCCGACGGCAAGCTGAAGAGATTGGAAATTGCGGGCGGACCCGTGCAAGTGATCTGCGATGCTCCCACGGGTCGCGGGGGAGCATGGAACAAGGATGGGGTCATCCTGTTCACACCGAGTGGCCACCTGAGCGGCGGACTGTACCGGGTCTCCGCGGCCGGCGGCGCCGCCACGCGCGTCGCTGCGCCAGATGGGAGCCACGGCGCCGACAGCAACCGGTGGCCGATATTTTTGCCCGACGGCAAACACTTCCTCTATCTGGCCGCCAATCTTTCGGGGCAAACGGATTCTGACGCTCTCTACGCCGGCAGCCTGGATTCAACTGAAGCCAGGTTCATTACCAAGACGACTGGGAACGCCGCATATGCAGCACCCGGCTACTTGCTTTTCTCCCGGGAGAAGACGCTCTACGCGCAAAAATTTGATGCCGCCAAGCTGGTGTTGTCCGGCGAAGCGGTTCCCTTGCTCAGAAGTGTCTCCTACATGCCACGCATCGCGCACAACGATTACGCGGTAGCGAACAGGGATGTGCTGGTCGCGCAGCCTGCCAGCGGGGTTTCGCTTTCAAGATTGGTGTGGCGCAACCGCAAAGGGGATGAGAGCGGCACCGTTGGCAAGCCCGATGTCTATGCCAATGTCATGCTGGCTCCCAATGACAAAGCAGTCGCCTTCGACAAGACGGACCAGGAAAACCAGAACACCGATCTGTGGACCTTCGATTTGCAACGAGGCAGTCTCAAGCGCCTGACCTTCGATCCGGCCATCGATGCAGACCCAGTGTGGAGCCCGGATGGCAAAAGAATCTTGTTCGCATCGAGCCGGGCCAGCGTGATGCGTATCTACATAAAGGATGCGGACGGAGGCGAAGACGAAAAGTTATTGCCGCTGGACGCATCCGATCGGGCCGACCAATATCCAACCAGCTGGTCTCCGGATGGCAAGTACTTCTTATATGAGCGGGACACGGAGGAAACCAGGCTATGGGTTGCGGAAATGCCAGATCTGAAGACCTGGCCACTGGTGAAAGGTGCGGAAACCACCAGGAACGGCGAATTTTCTCCCGACGGAAAGTGGATCGCTTACAACTCCAATGAAACCGGCAAGTGGGAGATCTACGTTACATCGTTTCCCGATCTTCACGGAAAATGGCAGGTCTCCAACAATGGAGGCATCCAGCCGCGCTGGCGAGGCGATAGCATGGAGCTCTTCTATCTTGCTTCCGACGGGAAGATGATGGCGACACCCCTCACCAGTACCGAAGATCACTTTGATGCCGGCACGCCGGTGGCCTTGTTTCCGGCGAGTGCGCGTCAGGCGATCGCCGGATCTGAGCGCGTGTCCTATGACGTGACCCAGGACGGCCAGCGCTTTCTCATCAATACCCAAATGGAAAATCTGGAAACGAAGCCGATGATGGTGGTCCTGAACTGGTCTGCCGCCCTGCAGAAATAAGCGCAGCGGCTCACGCAACCGTCGCCGCCACCACCATTTCGAGCGCTCTTCTGACGCCGCTATCTCCCTCGACCGGACCATCCACAAATTGATTGAACGGATGCGGTTTCCAATCGTCGTGCGCGGTATCCGGCGTATACGTCAGGGGCAGGCCGGTGGCCGCGGGATCATAGGTCTCCGCATTCAGGCTGGACATCTTGTAAATGACCATATCCAGCGACGGAATGATGTACAGGCCAAAGCCGCCCGCACCTGACTTGAAAAAAGCATCGCGGGGCGCGCCGGCGACGTGGCCATCCGCGTTTACTTCGTGTTGCAGGCTGAAGGGCGAATGCGGATTGAACGGGGAGGGCCGGCTGAGCAGTTCGACATACTCCCGGGGCACCAGTTGCTGGTTCTTCCATTTGCCTTTCTGCAGCAGCAGATATCCAAAACGCAGCGCATCCGTGGAGTGGAGAGCGATGCTTCCCGCGCCTGGAGTGTGCGGCAGGGTGTGTTCGCCATGATGAATCGCATATCCCCATCGACCCCAACCCATCGGCTCCCCAAGCTTCTGCTGGATGTACTGCTGCAACTCCATGCCTACCACGCCACGCAGAACAATAGAGGCGATGTGCGGGTCCAGCCCGTAAAGATATCCTTCGCCGGGCGCCGCCCACATCTTTCCATGGAGTGCACTGCCATCCTGGTCGAGCACCGGGTCAGGTGAGGTCCAATAAGGCAGATTTACATTCTCCCCGTGGACGATTCCGATCAGGTGACCGGTATCGGTGATCCCCAGCGGAGGAGCGGCGTGCGATTGCTGAATGCCCGAGGTCATGGTGAGCAGGTTGCCCAGCCGGATATCCGCCATCTCCGGATAGCTCAAGGGGAATGCCTCAGGTAGATACTCCTTGGTGAAGACTTTTTGCGACAACCCATCGGGAAAGCGATCGCCATGCTCCGACAGCATGATGCCGCAGGAGACGCTGGTAAACATTTTGCCGACGGAATACATGTTCGGGTTGGCTTCCCGGTTGGCCCTGCCGAAGTACTTCTCGTAGACCAGATATCCGTGGCGGAGAACCAGCAAACCACCGTGCTGGCTGGTGGTCTGGGTATATTGAAAAGCCTCATCGAGCCTGCTCTTGTCGATGCCGGTGAGGGTGCGAATTTCAGCAGGCTGGTTTAACGTACGCCAGCCGCCCTGGGCATCGGCAGGCGGAAAGTAAAGTTCGTCGCCCGCAGCCGTGCGAGCTGCCAGATTCAAAAGAGGGACAGCCACAGGAAGAGACAGCAGGGTCCGCCGCGTCAATGTCATCGAGCCTCCATAGAGTGATGTAACCGTCAGATTCTCTGTTCGATTACAAACAAAAACTCAAAACCTTTACTCTCCAACTGAGTAAGAGACCTTCGAATCACCCGCTATCGTGTATCCAGTCCCGCAGGGACGACCTGAACTTAGCCCAGGACGCAGTCCTGGGTACTCTTCGAAACGACGGTGTAGTTCCGCCAGGGACGGCTGAATCCGTCGATTGATTCAGCCGTCCCTGACGGGACTTATCAATTCTCATTACATCCAACCCAGGACTACGTCCTGGGCTAAGTTCAGGTCGTCCCTGCGGGACTGGACATTCGAGGCGGTTCTCTCAACCAGCATTAAATCCAGGCCAAAAGCTCCACCGTCCCCTTTTCATCCAGAGTTCGATAGGGACTGGGACCTCGGTTCAAACAGCATTAGACGCGCGCTGCGGCTGCGCTTCGAGCAACCAGACCGAACCCTTTGTCGCGGGCTATCCGCTCCAGAGATGCCAGCTGCCCTTGGGCGAGAGCGGTGTGCCCGGATCGTTTTTCCAGATTCGCTGCAGCCAGCATGGCTTTCAGTTCGAGACCACCGTACCCGTGCGCGCGAGCTTCTCGCAGCAGTTTTTCCAATCGCGGCTTGCACATTCCAGGATGATCCGACGCCAGCATTACGCGGGCAGAGGTGAGGTCATACTGAAGCCGGCCTAACATGTCTTGACTTCCGGCCGCGAGACTCTGCGATTCTTCGATCTCTTTCTGCGCCTCCGCCTGCTTATGCTGCGCCAGCAATGCTTCGGCCAGCACGACGCTGGCCGCCAATTCATCGTCTACTTGCTGCTCCAGCTGGAACTGCTCTTTCCATTGCCGCAACGTGTTCTCACCGTCTGCAGGGCGCCCTTCTTCAATGGAGAGTCGCGCAAGGGCAATCTGCGTCTCTCCCACGGTCTGCTTTTCACCCACCTGCTTGCGTAGTGCCAACGAGCCTTCATAGTATTTGCGCGCCTGCGCCAGGTCTCCGCGGTCGGTGAAGACATCTCCCAGCCCATTCAGCACGTAAGCCTGCGCGCTGGTGTTTTCAATCTCCTCCGCAACTTCCTGGGCCTGTCGGTAGTTTGTTTCTGCAGCCTGGAGATTGCCGCTTTCCATCGACAAATCTCCCAGGTTGTTGAGCGTGAGCGCTACGCCCTCCTTATCCTCGACGGCCCGGTAGTTGGGGAGTGAACCCTCCAACAACTTCCTGGCCTCGTTCAGGTCTCCCTGGGTGAGCCGCACAGCGCCCAGATCGGCCATGGTGGTAGCTATACCCTCCACGTTGCCGACTTCACGGAAACGCTTGATGGACATTAGAAACATTTCCTCTGCGCGCGCGGCGTCGCCTTGTTGGGAATAAAGCCCAGCCATGTCGGTCAACATCATCGCCTCGGTATTCCGGTCTCCGGTGGCAACCGCGGCCTCTCGCGCGTTGTTACAGTCGCTGAGTTTTTCCTGCGTGGAGGCGCCCACGCCCACATTCAGCTGACATAGGAACCCGTAGGTCCGCGCCACCAGGACGGGGCGCCCCTGGGCACGCCCTTTTGCGATCGCCGTCTGTGCGGCGGTACGCGCTTTGACCAGATTCCGGCCGATCCACGCCGATGCCTCGGTCATGTCGATGCGAGCATCATCCCCCAGCGGCGCGGGCAGCCGGCGAAGGGCGGCAAGGGTCTGCAGAGCTGCGGAAGGCTGCACGCCGATCTGTGCCGACACCAGCAAAAGACCGTAATCCAGATTGTCGGGGTACAGATGGAAAAGATTGCTATAAGCCTGCACGGCCTTTGGCGTGTCGTTCATTGCCCGCCAGTATTGACCTTCGATCAGCAAACGGTCTTCTTGCGTCAGATCGTGAGAAAGCTCCCGCGCTCGCTGCGCCTCCGCCTGGGCTTTATTCTGATACCCCAGGTGCCACCACGCCTCCGACAAAGCGGAATGCGCCAGGGGAAATTGGGGGTCGATGGCCACCGCTTGCAGCAACAGATCCCGCGCGCCCTGAAAATCAAAAGCCCACAGCTTGGCACGGCCTTCGACATACAGCCGGGCGGTCCGTTGATCGGAGGGAAGGGCGACCCGTGCTTCGTTCGCATCCCCCAATGAATTGGCGCTAAGCCCCATTCTCTGCCGCAGCCGGGCGCCGGCCTCGGCAGCTAAATCGAACAGATTGTTCTGGTCCCCCGTGATTGCCTCTTCGGCAATCGTCTCTCCATCGGCCGTGTCCTGGACGCGTAGATCGAGGCGTATTCTCTTCTCATCCTTGCCTGGTAGAGGCGTATAGGAGCCGAGCACAACGACATCGGCACCGGGATTCTCGCGCAGGCGCTCGAGTGTCGCCTTGGCCAGGGTGTCTCCGTTAGTGGCAGGCAAATCGTGCCTTATCCGGGCGACATCTTCGGCGGAAACCATGCGCAAGTCGCCACGCGTGCCCAATTCGGTGTCCAACATCTCGGAGAACACCGGCGAAAGCCAATCGTCCTCCTGGCGCCCTGGCAAATTACGGAATCCAAGCACCGCTACCGAGCGGCGTAAGTGCACCTGAGGTGCCGCGCCGGCCGATGTTTTTGGAGCTATGTCTGGGGCCTTGGAATGAAAGCTGAAGAAAGCCCCTGCCGTAACTAACAGCAGAAGTACTAGCCCCCCGATGACCCAGTAATTCCATGGGAAAGCAGGGGACTGCTGGACGCCGGGTTGCGCTTCCTCCGCGATAGCCGGTGAAACGCGTATCGGTGCTGCTGCGCGGGTTTCGGCTTTTTCCAACGGGGGGTTCGGCGTCTCCCGCATTTGAACCGTAACCGGAGCCACAAAGCGATACCCACGACGCGGCAGGGTGGCGACGTATTGGGGTGACTCGGCGTTATCGTTCAGCGACTCGCGCACCTTTCGGATGGCGACCCCGAGACTGTTATCAAACTCGACGAAAGTGTTTTCTGCCCACAGATGTTGCCGGACTTCCTCCCGGGTGACAATTTCGCCGGCCCTCTCCACCAGCATGAGGAGTAGCCGGTAGGGAAGATCCTGGAGTCGAACGCGTACACCGTTGCGGGAAAGCGTGGCTTCCGCCGGGTCCAGGTCGAAGGGCCCGAAGCGATACCGCGCCACCCTTGGCGGTGTCCCCCCGTTGTCTTTCCCCGGGTGCAAACTCGTACCGCCCATACGTCCGCCGTCGCTCTGGCGCTGCAGTCGTTTGAGATCGGCGCGCAATTCGGCGGCTGACTGGCAGCGCAGCTCACGGGACTTTTCCAGTGTTTTGTTTAGAGTGCTCTCGAATTCCACCGGCAACGCGGGGTTGAGAGAGATCGGGGACCTGGGCTCGTGGTTCAAAATGTGATCGAAGGTCACCGCCGTTGTGGGACCGGTAAAGGGATGCTGCCCGGTCGCGAGTTCATAGATCACCACGCCCAACGAAAAAACATCACTGCGTGCATCCAGCTGTTCGCCTCTTGCCTGCTCGGGAGACATGTAGTCGATGGTGCCAATTGTGGATCCCGGATCGGTAAGCGGATTGTGAGGGGACAAGTCCGCCAAAGTCTCATTTAGGTCGGCTTTTTCTTCTGTGAGCTTCGCTAGACCAAAATCCAAAATTTTTACCTGTCCCGATGGCGACAAGAAGATATTGCCCGGCTTGATGTCGCGGTGCAGAATACCCTTTTTGTGCGCTGCATCCAGCGCGTCCGCCAGCTGCACTCCGAGGTCCAGCAATTTGGGGTATGGCATTGGATGCCGGGAGTAGATCTTGTCCAGGCTCTGCCCCTCCAGCAGCTCCATAACAATGAAAGGTTCCTCACCGCTTTCATCCAGCTCGTAAATGGTGCAGATCCCGGCATGGTTTAACGAAGAAGCGGTGCGCGCTTCACGCCAAAAGCGCTCCAGGGTCGCAGGATCCTGGCGCTTGGCTTCGGGCAGCAGCTTGATGGCGACAGACCGCCCCAACTTCTGGTCCTCGGCCTCAAAGACCACCCCCATACCGCCCTGGCCCAGGCGACGGACGATCT
This sequence comes from uncultured Acidobacteriaceae bacterium, assembly GCA_963834205.1. Classification (GTDB taxonomy): domain Bacteria; phylum Acidobacteriota; class Terriglobia; order Terriglobales; family Acidobacteriaceae; genus PALSA-350. The sequence goes on from CAWIBI010000009.1 coordinate 369,846, forward strand.
TATAGTGGCCCATCATCGTACCGGAGCTTAGTTCTTGCACGCTCTCATGATGCAGCCCTGAATGGAACCGGGCAAGCGCGAAACAAACGCGGTCGATTCCCTCATTTCGTGCAGAGTGCTGTCGTCAGACCTCCTAATGACACAGGGAGAGCGGACGATCGGTTTAGTGCCGCGCCTACGGCGCTCGGATCATCTTAGGAATCGTTTCCCAGCCCTTCCGGGCTGGGCTGACGTTTGGCGGTCGGCCCTCCCCCCGGATTTCCTGTGGAACTTGGTGGCTTCGACGGACTTCATGCGCCTTTCTTTACGGAAAGGCGCACACGCGGTTCTCTCCAGTGCAGCGTGGCAGGAAATCCGGGTCCGGGCCTTGCATCCGTTGCGACTTTTGCCGGTGTCATTTCTCCCTCAAGTTGCCGCAGGCAAGTGCTAGCCGGAGACCCTCACCTGGCGAAACGCCCGCTCGGGTCAGTTAATCCCGGGTTGCAAGTGACTGCAGGGAAACGAGTTTGCTGTTAATGCACACTTAAGCGCCAGTTCTGTTGACGGGCTCATCGCTTTCCCTCAAAGTCGCGAGGAAATGAAGACACAAGTTTCAAAAACTTCTCTCAATCGCTGCACGCTGTTCCCAGCATTGGCATGGACAGCGCTGTTTCTTTGCCTTGATTCTCTGGCGGGCTGTTCCGGGTGCAACACGGGCGACGTTGCCCGCTCAGTCTCGCCCGGGGCACCCTCCTTACACGCGGGCGGCAAGGCTGAGGGCTCGGCCCACGTTACCTTCCGGCCAGAGGTTGCAACTCTTGAGGAGCAGGACGCCATCCAGGCCCTGCGCGGGGTCAGCAGCAACGGCATGGCCTTCGTCTTCGATTCCGGCAACAGCAAGATCGCCGGCCTGAAGCAGGGCGACGTCCTGCTGGTAAAGAACCGCATGGCGCGCAAGGTGCTCGCGGTCGATCGCCAGGGTAACGAAACCATTATTCTGACGCGCCTGGCAGGGCTTGCCGAGGTGGTCGGCGACGGCAAAATCTCTCTGCATCAGCCCTTGCACTTCGCCAACAGCATGGCTCAGTCTCGACCGGCTCCCTTGCCCCCTCCCGTTCCCTGGAGCACCCGGTTCTTAGGCGCACTGTCGCCCCAGGTTTATGCCCAAACCCAGGCGCAGCAGGACGACGCCAGCATCGACGCGGGCATCGCCTCCGGCAAAAAGGGCTTGAACACTACTATGAAAGCTTTCCACACCTTGGTGGACGACTGGGATACGGACTTTGACGCCGCCCCGGAGAATGGCAAGTTGCACCTAACCCTCAAGCTCACCCGCAACCTGGAAACGGTGGTCTCGGAAATCGATGGCGACGGCTACCTTCAGGACTTCGACACCATGCTCGACACCGCGGTCAACGGTGGTTCGGTCAGCCAGATGGAAGGCGCCTTTAAGAACATCAATGGTTCCATGGACCTTAAATGGTCCATCGGCCAGAAGAAGCCGGGAACAAACGGCGGCCCGATTCGGATAGATTTTCCCTCTATAGTCAACGTTTCACTCGCCCCGCTGCTCGATGGCCTGCCGATCAACCTTGGAGTCAGCGGCGCTATCATCGTCAACCCGGTCACCACCGGTGGCAATGAGTTTGCCAGTGGGGCATACCACCTTACCTACGACGGCTATCAAAGCTTCAAGCTGCAGAAGAGCACGATAGACGCCGATGGTCCGATGAGCCTGGACTTCAACCCCGGGGATGCCCGGGCAATTACCCTGGCCCCAACCGCGATGGTGGTCGCTCTGGCCGCGCCCAAGGTGCAGTTCAACTTTGGCGGCCCAGCCCTGGATGTCTTCCACGTCAAGGGGCTCCAGGAGGCTTCCGACACGGTTGACAAGTGGGCCGACAAGGTAGCCCAGAAATATCTCTCGCCAGACGCTTATCAGTTGTGGAAGGACTCTACCGAGCTAATTAATAAGGCCATCACCGCGGTAGCGAATACCGGAGCCCTGGTTTATCTGCAAATCCTTACCACCTCAACCTCCATGAATGGCGGCTCTGCCACCATGTTCCCCTGCCGACGCGAAACCTGGGACTTTATGGCGACCGTTGGCGCTTCGGCGCAGGCCCTGGGCGTTCCCGCGGGATCTCTGTCGAAACGGATTGGGGAGAAAAAAATCGAACGCGTCAGCCCGCCGGGCGGAGGCCTATGCAAAGTTCCCTCGTAAGCGTGAACCAGGATGTTATTGAGAGCCAAGCGATGACTTATTGCACTACATGCGGAAACCAACTTGCACCGGGAGCAAGGTTCTGCCCCAAGTGCGGGGCGGCTGTCGGTGGGGCGCCCCAGCCAGTAGCGCTGCCGGTTCCTCCTCCGCAAGCGTTCGCGCCGCCTCAGAAGCGCAGCGGCTTGCCCGTACTTCTCATCATTCTTGCCCTTCTCGGATTGATCGTCGTGGCCGGCGTCGGAGGAATGGTCTATGTCGGCTACCAGGTCAAGCAGAAGGTAACCAGCGTCGCGCAGGCCGTCAGGCAAGCCGCTCCGGCTGTCGGGTCGCCGCCCGAAGCCCCGGGTCCAACGAAAGACAGTGCAGCGAAAGACAGTCGCTCCCTCACAGCAAGCGCCCCCTCAAATCGACCCCAACAACCTCGGCGGAATCCTGGGCAACCTCTCCAGCTTGCTTGGCCCGCAGGAAGCGGGAGATCAGGTCCCGATCCTCAGAACCGGTGACCCGGTAGCGCCCTGCTCCGCAGCTTCCCTTCCTGCGCAGACTACGCCGGTAGTTCCATTCCAGGCAGGCACAACCGTCACCACTGCGTGGGGCATGAAGAACGGCGATGTCGAAAGCCGTTCTGTAGTTACTTCGCTCGCTCCAACTTCCTTTGCGGAAACAGTCAGTACAGATGCTTACAAGGACGACAACGGACTTGCCAATCCCCCTTCCAGCTATGACGTCACCACATGCAATGTGGATGTTGCCTCGTCCGATAGCTACATGACTGTCGTGGGCCGCCATGTGCCTGCTCTGATCCACGGTGTCACACGGCTCAGGCTCTCGAGCAAGTCTTTTCAGGAAGCTAAGCTTTCAGGTAAGACGAATGTTATTTACGACGATATCTTTCCTGCCGCCGACGATGGCGGGCAACTCACCTCTGAAGGTGGTTTGCTCACCCGGGTCGAGCCGCAGGATGTGGCCTATCCCATGATCGTCAACGACCAGCGTGTCAACCTGCCGGCCATCCATCTCACGGGGATCATGGACTCCGTGGGAAAAGATCCAAGGCCGAAAACAATTCGTCCGTCGCACACAGAGGTGGACCTATATGTGATCGACGACCCTGTCGATCCGCTGGTGCTGCTGCTTCGCCTCAAAGACCCTCAGCTGCACGAGGGCAAATTCAGAGTTGAGACCATCAAGATCGATTACAAGACCGCGAAGCCGGAGAACATCGTCGAAAAGCAGCTCACCGAACAGAAGCGCGCGGTGACCTACGGCATCTACTTCGACTTCAACAAAGACACGATCAAACCGGAATCGGAGCCAGTGTTGAAAGAGATCGTGCAGGCGATGACGGATAACCCGGACTGGAAGCTGACGGTGGAAGGCAACACCGACAACATAGGCGGCGACGCCTATAACCTCGACCTCTCGAAACGGCGAGCCGCGGCGGTCAAAGAGACCCTGGTCAGCCGCTACCACATCGCGCCGGATCGCCTTTCTACGAATGGCTTTGGCGCCTCGCATCCGATAGAAACCAACGACACGCTCGAAGGCCGCGCACGCAACCGGCGCGTGGAGCTTACCCGGGAATAGGCAGCAATAGGTACAGCAACGAGGAGATAGACGATGGCAAAATTTTGCGGTAACTGCGGTTCACCCTTAAAGGATATAGCGATCTTCTGCGGGGGTTGCGGAGCGAAGGTTCCTGCCACCCGCGCAGCTGCGGCGCCGGCGCCGCCGGTCGATACAACACCGGTGCCGCCGGTCCAGGATCCGGCATCCAGGGTGCCGGGTCCTGCTGACCGAGTGCCCGGTACCGCAAGCTTCACACCGAGCCGGCGGCACCGACGGATCCGCTCTGCACGAGGCGCACATCCAGCATCCCGGCCAGCGTGCCTGGACGCCGGTACCCGCGAACTATACACCGCGCGACCAGCCGTCGCCAACAACGTCTGCACCGGCGCCTGCCGCTTATACACCAGGCACCTCTTACCCTGCGAAGAAGTCAAACACCATTCTGAAGGTCGCGGTGGCGCTTGTCGTGCTCCTTTTTGTGGGAGGAGCGCTGGCGCTCGCCGGACTTTGGTACGCCGCGCAAAAGATAAACGCCAAGGCTCACGCCGCCGCAGCACATGCGCTGGGCGGCAGTCCGGCCGCGGGCGCTCTGGGCGGCCTGCTGAGCAGCGCTACCGGCAACGACAGCAGCAGCGACAGCCCGGGAGGATTCAAGGGAGATCCCTGCCGCTTCCTGAGCAAAGCGGAAGTCAGCCAGGCCGTCGGCGTAAAAATAATCCGCACCGACGGCACCGACAATGGCTGCAGCTACATCGCCAAAGGCGATCCGGCAGACGCCACCTCGAAGCATATGTCCTCCATGATCGGCGGCCTGGGCGCAGACGCCAAAACGCAGAAGACCATCCAGAAGATCGCCGGCGGTTTTTTTGCGCAGCAGGAAGCAAGCGACAAAACCTCGCGGCGCAAGCCGCTACCGGCGAGATCGCGGTACTGGGTGTCTTGTTCACGTCGGGCAATGCCGAGATGGAAATGAAGATGAACCGCGGCGCGTTTCAGCACGTCACCGGCGGGGCGGGCACCGCAGCCAGCAGCGCGACGCGGCGACCTGAATGGTATCGGCGACGAAGCCTACGTGGCCGGCGGAAGCATGCTCATGTTTCGCAAAGGCAATACGATGGCTCGTTTCACGTATATCGGTTGCCCTTGCAATACCGACAACATCAAGCCGCTGGCCAAGCTGGTGGCGAGCCGCTTATAAGGTTTCACCCAACTACAGAGAGGACTCAGATTATGAGCTTTTGTCAGTCGTGCGGAACCGCCTTTGCCGACGGAACCACCTATTGCCCAACCTGTTCGGGGAGGCCGCAAGCGATGGCTTCGCCGGTCGCCGCCAGTTCCGGTCTTCAGGCCAATACTGCGGGCGCGCTAGCTTATCTTGCCGGCATCGTCACCGGAATTCTTTTCCTGGTGATCGATCCTTACAAGAGCGATCGCTTTGTGCGCTTCCATGCCTTCCAGTCCATCTTCTTCAACGTGGCCTGGATCGCGCTGTGGATTGCCTGGATGATCGTCGGCCTGGTGCTGGGCGCGATCACCAAGGGTCTTTTCTTCTTTCTGCAGGTGCCCATCGACCTGTTGCTCATGGTCGGCGGCTTTTGCTTGTGGGCGTTTCTTATGTACAGCGCGTATCAGGGCAAGATGACGAGACTGCCCATAATTGGCGCGCTTGCGGCGAAGCAGGCGGGGGTTTAGCGCAGTTTCGCAATACTGTGGCCTGGTAAAGATCGCGAGGTGTGGTTTTCCTTGGGAGAAAACCACGGAAAGGCCTATCGCTTCGGCCTTCACCAATTGCGAAACTGCTAATGTCCACCATGGCTTTGGCGGCACCTCCGCCGGCCCTGGAGAGTGAACGAATGAGCTTTTGCACACAATGTGGATCTCCGCGGGTGGCTGGAGCCGCCTTCTGCCGGGTTTGCGGTGCGGCCCTGCCGCCCGTGGCCGCTGCGCCGCAGCCGGTGGCTGCCACGCCTCCGCCCCCTGCGGCTCCGGTTGCCCCTCGCGGGGGAAGCGGACTGCGCACCTTCCTGATTGTTGCCTTCGTCATCCTGCTGGTGGTAATTGGGCTCGGCATCGCCGGTACTTACTACGCCGTGCGCACGGCAAAACAGAAGGCGGAGGGACTTCTTCATAGCATCGCGCCCTCTGCCGCATCCAGCGCCGGCGCACCCTCGGGCGCCAGCGGTCCGCTGAGCGGTTTAGTGCCGGGTGCTTCTTCTGCAAGCAACGCTCCGCTCACCCCATCGCCCGCTTCCTTTCCCGCACTGGCTTCTTCCCCGGCGCCGGAAGCCAAGGACCTCGCTCCGCTCAAGGAGGGCATGCTGGTGGTCACCGCAATTGCAGAGTCCCGCGGCGACTACGAATCGATGAAGCAGATCGTCAGCATCGACGCCGGAGGAGCGACCCTCGCTTATCACTCAAACGGGCCCAAGGCAGGGACGAGTGCACAAGGCGCCTCCGGCAGCCAGGGCGAGACTTCGACTCGACGCAAAGTACTGGCGCTAGATCTGAAGAGCGCCCACGACTATGCGGAAGTCTTCGGCTCGAACGACCCTGAGTCGTACCCAGGCACCACTGCGATCAGCGCGTCACAAGAGGTGCTTGCCCAGCTTAAGCAGAACGGCACCACCGACTTCAGCTTTCGTCCGGACGGGGTGAAAGGAGCACTGGGCTCGCTGGTGAATACGTTCTCTGCCATCGCCGGCGTTGACACCAAGAACGTGGGCGGGGTGTCTCTGGAAAAGCTATCGAAGGAGCAGTGCACTCTACATAGAGACGGGAGTGGATTGTTCGCCTTTCCTGTTCTCTTGAATGCGCAACCGGTGACACTGCCCGCTGTGCGCGCCAGATGCATGACGGATGATGGTCCCGCGGATTTCTACATTCTCGATCAGCCGGATTATCCGCTGATGCTCTCGTGGAAGCTGGGATCGGGAGGGCAACTGCAGGTCATCAAGATCACTTATCCGCCGGCTCCGAAAACGGCACTGGCCCCTCCACCGAATCCCATTGAGCAGCAGCTGAAAGAGAAGAAGAAAGTCGACATCTACGGCATCTACTTTGACTTTGCCAGTGACCGGCTCAAGCCGGAATCGACGCCGGTGCTGGAGGAAATTGCCGGCGTGCTTAAAGACAATCCGGAGTGGACGCTCACGGTGAGCGGCCACACGGATAACGTTGGCGGCGATCCCTACAACCTTGATCTTTCAAAACGCCGCGCCGCCGCGGTGAAGCAGGCGCTGGTTACCCAATATCACGTAGCACCGGAGCGTCTTTTGACCGACGGCTTCGGCGCCTCCCGTCCTGTCGATACCAATGACACGCTCGCCGGCCGTGCACGCAATCGCCGGGTGGAGCTCACACGCGAATGACACACTAACCGTTACATAAGGAGATAACTATGAAAGCAACATGGATCGCCCTCCTCGTGGGGGGCGTGCTGGTGCATTCCTTTGCCTTCGCCGACGTCAGCTATCAGGAAACCACGCAGGTCACCGGCGGCTCCATGATGGGCATGCTGAAGATGGCCGGCGCCCTCAGTTCGCAAGCCAGGCAGGCCACCGCGCCGGTCACTTCAACCGTGATGATTCATGGCGGCCGCATGCTCCGCTCCAATCCGCAGACTACGGAGATCATCGACCTTGATGCGCAGACGATTACCTTCATCGATCACGACAAGCGCACCTACTCTGTGGTCACGTTCCAGCAGATGCAGCAGCAGATGGCGGATGCCGCCGCCAAGACCAAGGGGGCGAAAACCTCCAGCGCCGATGGCCCGCAGATGAGCTTCGATGCACACATTTCCAGCAACGGCGCGACTCGCCAGCTCGATGGACAAACGGCCAGGGAATCGCTGCTTACCGTCACCATGACGGCAAACTCCTCCGATAACAGCCAGAAGGCAGGAATGGCCGCGACCAGCGAGATGTGGCTGATCCAAGACGCACCTGGTCTTGCCGAGATGCGGCACTTCAATGAACGTTTGGCCAAGGAACTGGCGGTCAACCTGGATTCCGGGGGCATGAGGTCTCTTCTGGCTGCCGAGCCAGGCGGAGCGCAAGCCCTGGAGGAATTGAAGAAGGAGTCCGCTAAGATGAGCGGCCTTCCGGTGCTTCAAGTAACCCGGGTAGGTATGACTACAGACGGCCAGCCCCTGGCGGCGCCTTCCGCAGCGCCTCTTGCGCCCAGCCAGAAGACCGGGGCCACCGCGGGTACGGTGACACAGGAAGTCGCTGCCGGAACGGCCACCCAGGAAGCAGGTAGCCAGGTGTCCCGCTTAGGCACCTTTGGACGCGCGCTCTCCGGCTCCAGCATGAGTGCTCTGATGCATCATGCTCCGTCGACCGCATCGACCCCCGCCCCGGCAGCCGGTGGCAGCGGAGTCAGCGCAGCCAACGCCGGAGTTCTTCTCGAAAACCAGACGGAGCTCTCCGGCTTTTCTGCCGCGGCGGTCGACACCAGTGGTTTCCAGATACCGGCTGGATATAAAGTGATCGCGTCTCCTTTCGCGCCTAAATAACCAGAACTTACCTTAGCTTGTAAATCGAAACAGGAGAAACCCAATGAAAGTATCGAAAGCAATTTGTCTGACAGCTGTAATAGGCGCTACGAGCCTTGCGTTCGCGGCAGATACACCCTTCGCCGGCACCTGGAAATTGAACCTTGATAAAAGCAAACTTACCGGCGACACGGTTAAGTTCAGCCCAGCGGGTGAACTTATGCGAATTACCGGCAATGGCGATTCCTATGAGTTCAAGCTGGACGGCAGTGATGCCAAGACACGATTCGGAACCGCGTCATGGAAGAAAGTCGATGACAACACGTTAGAAGAAATAGACAAAGTGAAAGGCAACGTCGAGTCAAAGGCCACCTGGACACTTTTGAGTGACGGCAAAACGCTCACTGCGCACATCACGGGAGACAAACCGGGAGGCGGAAGCTTCGATGACACGGTTACTTTCGTCCGCATCGCAGGCACCCACGGTTTCGCGGGAACATGGAAGGACAAGGAGTACAAAGGCAGTGCTCCGAGTTCTCTCACGTTGAGCAGCGCCGAGAATGGGTTGACCTTCGACGAGCCGGATTTCAAGTTAAAGGCAAATGCCAGGTTCGACGGGAAGCCGGGCACGGTGGAAGGTCCGACCATCCCGCCGGGGGCATCCTTCGTTCTGACGAAAGCAGGCGCGCGCAGCTTCAAGATGACGCGGACGCAAGACGGAAAGGTCTGGGACATGTCCACCTGGACAGTGTCGCCGGACGGAAAGACTTTGAGCGTCGTCACTCGTGTGGCGGGCACGACCGACCCTCCCATTACTGAGGTGTTTGAGAAACAGTAGTCAGGCTTTTTTGCGCCAGAGCTGTCCAAATTAGCAAGAAAACCGCTTATCAAACGATGTAGTTTGCTGATTTCATTAGGAAAGCTTGGCCAAAGCCAAATCGGGTTGCCCGAATTGTGCGTTCGAAGAGCTAGCTTTAACCGCAGGTTAAAGCGGTTCGGACGCTCAGTCAGGGGTTTGTCAAAACCCTAATTTGGACAAGTCTGTTTTTGCGCATCCTCGAACGGGGGCCCGGGCGTTTCTCGCTTGCCGTGTTACGTCCGGGGCTGCATGATGGTTGCTGTGCAAGAACTAAGTACAGGTACTATCCTGGGCCACTACCGGGTCGTCCGCCGCCTGGGCCAGGGTGGAATGGGCGTAGTCTACGAGGCTGAAGACCAGAAGCTGTGCCGCTCCGTCGCTATCAAGCTGTTGCCCGAGGCCACGCGCCAGGACCCGGCGGCGCTGGAGCGTTTCTGGCGCGAAGCCCGCACCGCGTCTTCGCTGAACCATGCCGGCATCTGCACTATCTATGAGCTGAACGAAAGCAGTGACCAGCCCTTTATCGTGATGGAATTGCTCGAAGGGCATAGCCTCGACCGGGCGAATTTTCGCCGCCCCTTGCCCTACCCCAAACTGCTGGACTTCGGGGTGCAGGTGGCGGACGCGCTCGACGCAGCCCACAGAAAAGGGATACTGCACCGCGACATCAAGCCGGGCAACATCTTCCTGTCGCCTAGCGGACAAGTAAAGATCCTGGACTTCGGCCTGGCCAAGATCGAAGAAGGCTACGGCAGTCCCAACGGTGCGAATGGCAACAGGGTGAACGCCACCCTGTCCGGGCCGGGGGATATGCTTACCAGCCCAGGCTCCGCTGTGGGCACCATCGCCTACATGTCTCCGGAGCAGGCGCGCGGCGAAACCCTGGATGCACGCAGCGATGTTTTCTCCCTGGGCGTGGTGCTGTATGAGTTGGCCACGGCGCAGCATCCCTTTAGCGGCTCGACCACCGCAGTCACCTTCGATCGCATCTTGAACTATGCGCCGACTGCGCCGATCTCCCTCAATCCCGAACTACCCGTCGAGTTGGAGGAGACGCTCAACAAGACGCTGGAGAAGGACCGCGACCTGCGGTGCCAATCCGCCGCTGAGCTACGCGCCGACCTGAAGCGGTTGCAACGCAAGAGCAGCGGCGGGTCGTCCGCCAGACCCATGAGCATGCCTGCAGGAGCTACGGTTGGTTCCCCTGGCAGCGGGTCCGGCACGGGTTCCAATCCCAGTGGAAGCGTGCCGCCGCCGGCGGCTCCGCCCAGTGGTGCGGCTTCGGTTCCAGGGGATGCTGCGCCGTCTGGCACCACGATTGTGGCCACGCAGGCAAAGAAGTCGCGCGCGCTCCCCATTGCCGCGGTCACGCTGGTACTGCTTGCGGCCGCCGGATATGCCGCTTGGCGGCTGTGGCCCCGCCCCGTGCCATTTTCTTCGATCGCTCTCAGCCAGATTACAAATACGGGAACACTGGAAAATGTTGCGCTCTCCGGAGATGGCAAATTTCTCGCCGAGGTCAAGAACGATAACGGCCAGCGAACGCTTTGGATCCGCAACATCGCAACCAACACCGACACGCAGATCCTGACGGCGGTACCCAACCGTTATGTCGGCCTTACTTTCTCCCCGGACGGTAACTATCTCTACTTCACCCGGCCAACCCCCGAGAACATTGCGGTGAGTTCTCTTTTCCTGATGCCGGTCTTTGGCGGAACGCCGCGCCAGCTCATTCGCGATATCGACAGCGCGGTCAGCCTCTCGCCCGACGGCTCTCGCTTTGTCTACCTGCGCTGGACGCCCGGCCACAAAGAACGCTACTCAGAAATTCACGTCGCGGATAAGGACGGCTCCAATGACCGGGTGGTTTATAGCACTCAGAATGCGGCCGCGCCGCCGGTCTGGTCGCCCCAGCCTAACCGGATTGCCTGGATCGAGTTGTCGGCGCCGACTTCCTCAGTGATTAATGTCTACGACATTGAGTCGAAGGCGCGATCTTCTATTGCTCAGCCAGAGGGGGCTGTGTACGATCCCACGCGGTCGGGCACCGACCTGGCATGGTTGCCGGACGGCAAGCATCTTGTGGCTCTGTACTACAAGGGCCACACCGACCGCGGCCAGATTGGCATTGTTGGCTTGGCGGCCGGAGACCTCCATCCCCTGACCAACGATGTGAACGCTTATAGCAAGCTTGCCGTATCCGCCGATGGTAAGACGCTGGCGACGGTGCTCACCAACCAGGACTCGAGTCTCGCATATTACAAGGGAGACGGCGGGACCATGATCTCCAGTACGCCTCTGCGCATCTCGCCAACGTTGTTGGCCTGGATCGATGAAGACCACCTGGTGCTGGCCGCCGGCGGCGCCGGCATCAGCAAGGTGGAACGCGCGTCGGGAACGGTGCAGCCTATCGACACCGGCGATATCGATACCGGCATTTTCGTGAACACCTGCCCCAATGGCGTTATCCTCTTTACCGGAATTCCCAAAGGGGGAGGAGAGACGCGCCTCTTCCGCATGAACAGCGACGGAAGCGGAATTACCCAGCTCACCGGCAGCGGCATCGCTCGTATACCTTTTTGCTCGCCGGATAGCCAGACAGCCTACTTCAACCTGCGGGATCGGGCGGCGGGGTCGGCGTCGATTACTTTTTGGTCGGTGCCGCTTTCAGGCGGGGATGCTCGCCAGGAGCTAAACGCACTCAGCAAGGCAACTGCGTTTGTTCTTTCTTCCGACGCAAAGCTTGCCCTGGTGGTGAACCAGCCCGACCTGGATCGGGACACCGGGTCGATTGTCGATGTCAAGACCGGGCAAGTTCTCCATCAGCTCTCACTGGACCTGACCGCGCTGGGCATGATGAGCTTTTCCGGCGACGGTAAAGGTGTCGTGCGCAACGTCACCCTCAACGGTGGCAACGCACTGCAGTTCATGCCGATCGACGGCTCGCCAACCCACTTGTTAATCCCTCCCACTCATGAGGAACTGTCCGCATTCCGGTGGTCACCCTCGGGAAAACTGCTGGCCGTCCTACAGCTGCGCAAGAGCTCCGACGTGGTGCTGATCAAAGATCTCACCGGGAGCCAGGCTCACTAAACCGGAATTGGGGTTCCTCTGCATGGCCCCCAGGTCTCAAAGGCGAGACCTGGGCCACCCACTCATGGTTTCGAATCTATAGAGGCGGTTCTCCTTAGAGTTTTCCCGCAACCAGGAGATGTGAAGTTTCTTTCTTGCCCGGTCGCTTCCGGGGCTGCATCATAGTTGTCGTGCAAGAACTTGCTGCCGGTACATTGCGAGGCCACTACAAGATCATCCGTCCCCTGGGCCAGGGCGGAATGGGTGTGGTCTACGAGGCGGAAGACCAGAAGCTGGGACGCTTGGTCGCCATCAAACTGCTCCCCGAGGCCACGCGCCAAGACCCCGCCGCTCTGGAGCGTTTCTGGCGCGAAGCCCGCACCGCCTCCTCGCTGAACCACCCGGGCATCTGCACCATCCACGAGCTCAACGAGAGCGGCGACCAGCCGTTCATCGTGATGGAGTTGCTGGAAGGCCAGAGCCTCGACAAGCTCTACTACCATCGCACCATGCCCTATCCCAAGCTGCTGGACCTGGGAGTCCAGGCAGCCGACGCTCTGGATGCGGCCCACCGCAAGGGCATCCTGCACCGTGACATCAAGCCGGCCAACATCTTCCTGTCGCCCAGCGGGCAGGTGAAAATCCTGGACTTCGGCCTGGCCAAGATCGAAGAAGGCTATGCCACGCCGGGAAGCGCCGGCAACGGGAACGCGACCCTGCCGAGCCCATTCGGCAACGATCTGCTTACCAGCCCGGGCTCGGCAGTGGGCACCATTGCCTATATGTCGCCAGAGCAGGCGCGGGGCGAAACCCTGGATGCGCGCAGCGATGTCTTCTCCCTGGGCGTGGTGCTGTACGAGCTGGCGACCGGGCAACATCCTTTTAGCGGATCGACCACCGCGGTTACCTTCGATCGCATTTTGAACCACGCCCCGACGGCACCGATCACCTTGAATCCTGAGCTGCCGCCGGAGCTGGAAGAGACGCTCAACAAGACGCTGGAGAAAGACCGCGATCTGCGCCTGCAATCGGCGGCGGAGCTGCGCGCCGAGCTGAAACGACTGCAGCGCAAGAGCAGCGGCGGATCAACAGCCCGCTCCCCTTCCAGCGGCTCCGGCTCGGCGGTCACTCCCAGCGCAGCGCCTCCATCAGGACCTTCTACTCCGGTACCTTCTGGCCAACCGGCAGCCCCGATTTCTGCGACCGGCATTGCGCCGCCGGAGGCAAAGAAATCGCGCGCGCTGCCCATCGCGGTGGTTACGCTGCTGGTACTCGCCGCCGCCGGCTTTGTCGCCTGGCGGCTGTGGCCGCGTCCCGTCCCCTTCACCACGGTTTCCCTCAGCCAGATAACCAACACCGGGACGCTGGAGCGCATTGCTTTATCCAGCGACGGCAAATTCCTAGCCGAGGTCAAGAACGACGGCGGCCAGCGAAGCCTGTGGATCCGCAACATTGCCACGAACACCGACACGCAGATCCTCACCCCTTTTGCCAATGAGTATGTGGGGCTGAATTTCTCCTCGGACGCAAACTACATCTACTTCACCCGGGGAACGCCGGACAACGCCGCCCTGCACTCGCTGTTTATGATGCCCGTCTTCGGCGGTACACCGCGACAGCTGATCCACGATGTAGACAGCGTAGCCTCGCCCTCACCCGAGGGAACCCGGGTTGTCTTCCTTCGCTGGACCCCGGACCGCAAGGACCACTTTTCGGAGATTCACATCGCCGACAAAGAGGGCGGCGACAACCAGGTAGCCTACACTTCGCTCAACCAGGCGCAACCTCCGGCGTGGTCGCCGCTGGGCAACCAGATCGCATGGATCGAATTAATCACACCCACTACCACGGTCATTAAGATCCTCGATATCGCTTCGAAAAAGATTGTCACCATCGCCCAACCGGCCGGCATTCTCTTCGACCCCTCCGCCTTCGGAGGTTATTCCGACCTGGCCTGGTTGCCGGACGGCAATCATCTTCTGGTCCTTTATGCCAAAGACCACTCCGACCGCCGGCAAATCGGCATTGTTGGTGTCGCCGCCGGCGACTTCCATACCTTGACCAACGATCTGAATTCCTATGGCCAGCTATCGATCTCCGCCGACGGAAGGACGTTGGCGACGGTGCTGACCAATGTGGACTCGAGCCTCGCCTACTACAAGGGAGATGGCGGAGCGATGATCTCGAGCACGCCGTTGCGCATTACTCCCAGCTGGCTGGCGTGGGCGGATGAGGACCACTTGTGGCTGATTACCCACGGCGTAGGGATCAGCAAACTGGAGCGCGCGACGGGAAATCTTCAGCCCATCGAGACCGGCGACCTGGATATCGGGTTTTACATCAACACCTGCCCGGATGGGCATGTTTTATTTATCGCAATCCCCAAAGGAGAAGGGGAATCGCGGCTGTTCCGCATGGAGGCAGACGGGACCGGAATTACCCAGCTCACCACAACGGGGATTGCCCGCACGCCTTTCTGCACGTTAGATAGCCAGAAGGTTTACTTCACCATCCGGCCTAAGACGAATGTGCCTGAGGTCTCCTTATGGTCTATACCGCTAGCCGGAGGGCCGCCCCAGAAAGAGCTCGATGCTCCAGCCTTCGGGAGTTTAGTGTTCTCGCGGGATGCAAAGCTGGCCATTTCGCTCTTTAATGTCAACCTTAAATACTACATGCAGCTCTGGGACATCTCTACGCGTCAGATGGTGAAACAGCTTCCCTGGAATGTAAGTAACTTGACGGGTGGTTTGCCCCCCGTCTTCGCGCCGGACGGGAAAGCAATTGTCTTGTCTGTCTCCTCTCAAGGCAGCACTGCCCTGCAATATGAGCCGGTCGACGGCTCGCCGCCGCATCTGATCAGCGAGCCAACGCACGAGATACAAACTGCTGTTGCGTGGTCGCCCTCGGGAAGCAAGATGGGAGTGCTGCAGTTGCGCAGGAGCTCGGATGTAGTGCTGATTACAGACCTCGTCAACCAGCAGGCGCATTAGCCGCGCCGCATGATTGGCCCCCACCTTCGCCGCTGGTTCCGTGACCCGCTTTTCCTGCTGGCGCTTGCTGCCGGGCTGATCGCATTCGTCGTGCAATCCGGAGAGCTGGGCACCTCTGACACCCAGCATCGGCTGCAAACCACCCATTCCTTCTGGACCGCGGAGCCACCGGTCTTTCCCCAGGAGTATCCCGAGTTCGGCGTGCATGGCCGCGGCGGCAAACTGCAGAGCTGGTACGGCATCGGGCAGTCGCTGCTGATGCTGCCGTCGGACGTGGTGGGAACCTATGTCGCGGGGCTGCCCATCTTCGCGGCCTATGACGACACCGATCCCACGGTGCGCGATATCATCGTCAGCTACAGCACGAACATCCTCGTGACCGTGTTAACAGCGCTGCTGTGCTTCCGCTTTCTGCGGCAATTGGAGTTCGACGTCAGCCACGCGGTGGTGGGTGTTTTGACCCTGCTGCTCTCCACCACACACCTGCATTACACGCAGAACATGATGGAGAACAACTACATCTTTCTGCTGACGCTGACCGGCCTCTCCTTTCAATACGAGTGGCTGCGCAGCGGGAGCCGGCGCGCTCTGCTGCTTGGTTCGTGTGCCTTCGGGCTCAACCTGCTGACCCGCCTTACCACCGGCATGGACCTGTTAGCCGGCGCGCTCTTCCTGCTGCTGGCCGCTTGGCTGGGAAAGATGCGGCCTGTTGGGCAGCGGTGTGTGACTTACGTCGCAACCACTGTCCCGGTTTACTTATCCTTTGTGTTCCTCGACCGGCTGTACCAGTACGTGCGTTTTGGGTCGTTCTTCAACACTTACCTGGCAGTGGCTGCTCGGGAGCAAAGAGAGCGGGATCCTTCGCTGCCCCCCGGCTTTCCGTTCAACACACCTTTTCACACCGGCTTTTTGGGGCCGCTCTTTGCGCCGGAGAAGTCGATCTTTCTCTTCGATCCACTACTGCTGCTCATTTTTCTGCTCTGCTTGCTTGCCTGGAAGCGATTCAGTCCCGTGGTCAAGGCTTATGCCCTGATGAGCGGGGTTCTGCTGCTCGCGTACATCAGTTTTTACGCCCGGATTGCATTTTGGAGCGGCGACTCCGCCTGGGGCGACCGCTATGTTTCGACCACCGTTGAGCTGACGGCGTTGCTGGCGGTTCCCCTGCTGCTGCGCCATCGCCGCGAATTAGGGACCGCAGTTTGGGCCCTGGGGTTGGCGATATGGGCGATCAGCACGGTGATCCAGTTGTCCTCCCTTGCTTTTTGGTTATCGCTTGAGCTTTACCAGATGGACAACTTCGGCCATCCGACGTTGGTGATTGTGCTGCGCTTAAAGAACATCGTTGCCTTCGCCCTGGGCAAGATGACGGCGTGGGGGCTGAACACCCCCGCGATGAAGGAAGATCCATGGGACTACCAACACATCACCACCTGGAATTTCCTGCCCTTCCTGCTGCAGCGGGTCGGGGTGGCGCCTTCCTGGGTTGTGGATGTTGTGTTTGCTGTCTGGGCGGCGGCGCTGGCCGCACTCGCGGGGACGCTGTGGCGGCTCCGCGGGGTACTTCGCCGGCTGGCATAGCTTCCAGTCCGTTGGAAATAAGTGCGCACTAAGCGCACTTTCGGCGGTGGATATGAGTCCACCCGATACTGAACACGCCGTGCGCGGTGGAAAATTTGGGCTCACAGCGATATAGATTCGTTTCTGCGGCGGTTCCGTTCGGCAGGATTAAGTTTTTTCTGCGGCGGAGGGCACGGCTTTACACGCTGCGGAAAAAGTTGGGCTTCAGGGTAGGCCGGGGATGCCTCGCCGCAGCGAGCATTATCCCCGGCGCAATGTCACGAAATCATCGTGGGCTTTTAAGGTCTGCGTGAGAACTCGCCGCTGCAGATCCAGCCCCGAAGGGGCGACCTGAACTTCAGACCTGTCCAAATTAGCGAGAAAGGCAGGCTGTTGGAGCAGTTAGTCAGCTGATTACATTAGGAGAGCTTGGCCAACATCAAATGAGGTTCCCTATTTTGGACCCACTGAAAACGAAGCATTAACCGCAGGTCCCTCCACTTCGCTACCCCGGATTTCCTGTTGAAGTTGGTTGCTTCGGCAAACTTCATGCGCCTTTCTTTGCGGAAAGTCGCACTCGTGGCGTTGTCTAGTCCGAAGTTCCAACTAAATTTCGGTCGAAATCCGCTGGTAAGGCGCGTGATTTGTTGGGGTTGGCTGAATTTGCATTCTGCAATATGTTCCCATGTAAATACTAATATTGTGCTTGACTTACAGCGGTATATATGCATAATAGCTCCCATGTACATCGAAACCGTGCCGAACCGCAACTCCCCGCCCGCCATCCTGCTGCGCGAGGGCTGGCGCGAAGGCAAGAAAACCCACAAACGCACCCTGGCCAACCTCTCCCATTGGCCCCAGCAGAAAATCGACACCTTTCGCCGTTTGCTGGACGATCAGCCACTCGTCTCTGCTCAGGATTTGCTGCGCACCCATAAGACTCTGCCTCATGGTCACGTCCAGGCCATTCTGACGGCCATCCGGAAACTCGGCATAGAGACCCTGCTCTCCGCCAAGCGCTGCCCGGAGCGCGATCTGGTCCTGGCCATGATCGTCGAACGCTTGCTCTTCCCCTGTTCCAAATTGGCCACCGCGCGACACTGGCACAACACCACCTTGGCCGAGGAATTGGAACTGGGCCAAGCCAACCAAGAAGACCTCTACAGAGCCCTGGACTGGCTGTTGGAACGGCAGCCACGCATCGAGAAGAAGCTGGCCCAACGCCATCTGTCAGAAGACTGCCTGGTGCTCTATGACGTCAGCAGCAGCTACTATGAAGGCCACAGCTGCCCTCTGGCACGCCATGGTCACAACCGGGATGGCAAGCCAGCATTGCCCATTATCGTTTACGGAGTCATGACCGACGGAGAAGGACGTCCCATCGCCGTCGAGGTGTATCCCGGCAACACCGGCGATCCATCCACGGTGCCCGAGCAGGTGGAGAAGCTGCGCACCCGCTTTCATCTGTCACGGGTGGTGCTGGTGGGCGACCGTGGCATGCTCACCCAGCCGCAGATCGACAAGATGAAGACCTGTGCCGGATTGGGTTGGATCACGGCACTGACCAGCGTGGCCATCCGCGGTTTGCTGGCCCGGGGCGATCTGCAACTGTCACTGTTGGACGAGCAGAACCTGGCCGAGATCCGCTCCCCGGAGTATCCCGGGGAACGGCTGGTGGTGTGTCATAACCCGCTATTGGAGCAACAACGCAGGCGTAAGCGCCAGGAGTTGTTAGCAGCCACGGAGAAGGCGCTGGAGAAGATCCGCCAGCAAGTCCAGCGCCGTAAGCGCAAACCCATGCAGCAGGCCGAGATTGGCTTGAAGGTGGGCAAGGTTCTGGGCCATTACAAAATGGGCAAGCATCTGCTCTGTACCATCGCCGACGGCAGCTTTGCCTGGGAGCGCCGGGAAGAATCCATTCAGCAAGAAGCCAGCTTGGACGGCATCTATGTGATTCGCACCAGCGAAGCGGCGGAACGTCTCTCGGCCGCCGATACCGTGCGCAGCTACAAGAATCTGGCCCAAGTGGAGCGCGCCTTCCGCAGCCTGAAAGGGCTGGACCTGTTGATTCGCCCCATTCACCATCGCACCGAGGATCGCGTGCCGGCTCATATTTTCCTCTGCCTGTTGGCCTACTATGTGGAGTGGCATCTGCGCCGGGTATGGGCGCCATTGCTGTTTCAGGACGAGCAGCTTGCTCAACAGCGCCGGCAACGAGACCCGGTTTTGCCCGCCAAGTGCTCAGAATCGGCGCAGCAAAAAAAGTTCACCCGGCAAACCGCCGAAGGTTTCCCCGTGCATAGCTTCGCCACCCTGTTGACAGAACTGGCCAGCCGCGCCCGCGTCACTTATAGCTTGAAATCCGATGGCTCCAGTCCCACATTTCAACAGCTACCCGAGCCTACCCCGCTGCAGGCCAAAGCCTATGACTTGCTCAATCTGTTGCCAGTAGCTGGAATCTGATTCTTCAACTATCCCACCGCGAATCAGCACAATACTGCCCAAAAGGATTTTGAACTTCGGTCTAGTGCTGCGTGGCAGGAAATCCGGGTACCCCGGATTTCCTGTTGAAGTTGGTTGCTTCGGCAAACTTCATGCGCCTTTCTTTGCGGAAAGTCGCACTCGTGGCGTTGTCTAGTGCTGCGTGGCAGGAAATCCGGGTACGCTCCGGTCGGGATGACAAATTTGTTGTAAAAATGGGCGGTTGTCGTGAGAAATCATCGATTTCAAAACAAATTTGTCATCCCGACCGGAGCGAAGCGAAGTGGAGGGACCTGCGGTTAATGCGATTTGCGCGCCGGAGTCAGGAGTTAATCCCGATTTGTCCCTTGGTTCCAAACCCCAATTTGGACAGCTCTGCCTGGCGTTCAGGAAGAGATATTTAGTCCCGCAGGGACGGCTGAATCCATTCTCACCCGTTTCAGCCGTCCCTCCGGGACTAACCCATTTTGCGACGTGTTCCCAGGACTAGCGTCCTGGGCTAAGTTCAGGTCGCCCCTTCGGGGCTGGATCTGCAAGGGCGAGTTCTCACGCAGACTCCTTTAGGCCCTGAGTTACGCTTTTGAGATGTTTGGGGAGACAATTCAATCGCTTTTGCGACGAAGGAATACAAAGACGTACCTCAGGGGCTAAAGCCCACGATAATTTCATGATATTTGTGCCGGGATAATGCTCGCTGCGGCGAGGCATCCCCGGCCTACCCGAGTCTTTCCACATGACCCCCAGGTCTCAAAAACGAGACCTGGGCCACCCACTCATGGTTTTGGATTTGCGAAGGTGGGTCTCACGTAGATCGCTTCCGCCTGCCCACAGGTGGGCTAAACCCGCCGTCGTATCATTACTCCAGGTACTTCTTATGGCAGAAAGCATCTCGACAGCCGGCAATTATCCGCCCTTTGCCGGCTCCTCCGGCGTTGCGGTTCAGGCGCACCCGCCCGGGATTCCCTGGTATATATGGACCGGGGTGCTGGCCATCACTTCCTCGTCGATCGGCGGGGCGTGGGATGTCTCCTGGCACCGGACGATTGGGCGCGACACCTTCTGGACTCCCGCCCACATGGCGATTTATGCCTGCGGCGTGCTGGCCGGCATCATCTGCAGCTGGCTCATCGTCAAGACCACGTTTCTGCACGACCCCGAGCTCACGGCCGCGTCGGTGAATGTTTTCGGGCTCCGCGCCCCGCTTGGTGTTTTCCTTGCCGGCTGGGGAGGTGTCGCCATGCTCACCTCGGCTCCCTTCGACAACTGGTGGCACAACGCTTACGGTCTCGACGTCAAGATCGTCAGCCCGCCCCACGCCCTGCTGATTCTCGGTCTGCGCGGCATTTCCACCGGGGTCATGTTCCTCATCCTGGCCGCCATGAATCGCGCTGCCCAGTCGGATACAGGCCTCTTCCGCCGCCTGCAGCTGCTTTTCCTGTACGTGGGAGGCCTGGCGATCATGGGCCAGATGTTCTTTCTGCAGGAGTACACCTGGGACGTAATGCTGCACCAGGCCAGCGCCTACATCGCGATGGGGATCGGGTTGCCCTTCTTCTTCGCCGCATTCTCCCAGGCATCGCGCGCGCGCTGGGCCGCTACCTCCACGGCCGCGGTGTACACCGTGTTCATCATTTGCGAGATCCTTATTCTTCCCCTCTTCCCTGCCCAACCGAAGCTCGGCCCGGTCTTCAACCCGGTCACCCAGATGATCCCGGCGAAGTTCCCTGTGCTCATCGTGGCGCCGGCGCTGGCGCTTGATCTGCTCTGGCATCGGGTGAAGAACTGGAAGGCGTGGCAGATTGCCCTGGTCTCCGGCGTCGTGTTCATCGCGGTGCTTACCATCGTGGAATGGCCGTTCGTCAACTTCCTGATGTCCAAAGCCAGCGAGAACCGTTTCTTCGGGACTATGTATTTTGGCTATAACTCCCGCCCCGATGGCTACGAGCGGCTGCGGCGGTTCTACTTCCCCGATCATGGTGCTGTGCTTTATCTCGGGCTTTTGCGCGCCGCCGTCTACGGCACCATCTCCACCTGGCTCGGGTTGCTCTTCGGGCGCTGGATGCGCGGTGTGCAACGATGAGGCGTGCGCACCGCCTGTTTGCCTTTCTTCTCTCGCTTGCGTTTACCCTTCCGGCCTATGCCCATATCGGGAGCAAGGACGTCTTTGAGGAGGTAAGCGCCGGCCCGTACAAGCTCTTTGTCACCATCCGCACGCCCTCCGTCATTCCGGGAGTGGCCACCGTGGAAGTGCGGAGCTCCGGCGCTGCGATCAGCTCCATGCGCATTACGCCGATCCCGCTGACGGGTGAAGCCGCGAAGCATCCGCCCAGCTCGGATGCCATGCAGCCCTCAGCCGCCGATCCGGCCTTCTTCACCGGCTCGCTTTGGCTGATGGCTTCCGGCTCCTGGCAGGTGCACTTCGATCTCGACGGCGCGGGGGGCAAGTTGAGCACAGGAGTTCCGGTGCCCGCGATGCCGCTTTCGATTCTTCCCATGCAGCGTTCGATGGGCACGATGCTCGCCCTGCTGGGGATTGTGCTGGTGATCGGGATCTCGGGCATCGTGGCCGCCGCCGTTGGCCAGGCGCGGGTCGACCCTGGCGTGGCCCCGGGCGCCAAGCAGCGGCGGCGGTCGGTGATCGCCGGTCTCGCGACCCTGGCCATCACTTCGCTGATTGTCTATGGCGGTTACAAATGGTGGAACGGCGAAGCGGCGGCGTACGCGGCGGACATTTACCACCCGCTGAGCATGAGCCCGACGCTGCAAGGCGACACCCTGGACCTGAAGATCGGCCGCTACGACACCGAAGAGCGGCGTAGTTCCCGGGCGCGCTCCAACAACGACCTGCTGCCCGACCACGGCCACGTGATGCATCTCTACGCTATTCGGCAGCCTGAGATGGACGCCGTCTACCACCTGCACCCTGCGCTGGTCTCCGCCGGCGATCTGCAGATGGCGTTGCCCGGGATGCCGCCGGGCACTTACCGGCTCTACGCGGATATTGTGCACGCCAACGGCTTTCCTGAAACGCTGACAGCCGATCTGACAGTGCCGCCCGGCTTGGCGGCGGGCCCGCTCTCGGCAGAAGATGCGGCGGCCGCGCCGCCACCGTTGTCTCAGGGCGAGCTGGGAACGACCTACAAGCTTCCCGACGGCTACACCATGGTTTGGGATCGCCCTGCCGAGCTTAGCGCGAATATGGCTTACGCCTTTCGCTTCCGGCTGCTCGACGCCGACGGCCAGCCGGCGGGCGATGACAGGCCGTACCTCGGGATGGCGGGGCATGCCGCCTTCGTCAAAACGGATGGGACGGTCTTTGCCCACACGCACCCTGAGGGCTCCGCCGCGATGCAGGCTATGATGCTGGCCACTGGTAGCACGGGTGAGATGGCAGACACCGGTTCAATGGGTGGTATGGACGCAGCCGGTGCTGGGCCCGCCGTCGCGGAACGCATCCCGCCGGTAGTTGAGTTCCCTTACGGTTTCCCCTCGCCCGGGCGTTATCGAATCTTCATCCAGATGAAGCACGCGAACACCGTCGAGACGGGCGTCTTCGACGCGGATGTTCGGTGAGTTTCCTCGTGCTTATTCGAGCGGCGTCCACATCGAGTTCATTTCATAGATTTCAAGATGATTGACGATGCTTGTCTTTTGCCCCAGACTCAATTCCAAGCCTTGACCGCCGGCGGTTTGCGCGATCTCCCGAACGATATACCGCACTCCTCCATCTACAAAGATTTCAGCGACGCACTTGTCGATCAATACTTCCACCTGACCCCGGCCGTTCTCGAGGTCTGCAGATTGGATTGTGGCGAGAGTGTTGCCCTTATATTCAATACCCAGCTCATCCCTATTGCTCAACGTAACTTGAAGTTTGATGTCGAGAGGCATGAGTCCAGCCACGCCCAGTTTCCGGTTGGCGTCTGCAGCGGTCAGTGTGGACCAGGCACGGACCTTCCCGCGCAGCTGAGCTATCTCCTGAATAGGCGTAGCCTGCAATCTCAGCCCGTCTTTCGTGGTTTTCAGTTTGAATTCCGTGGGAAATAGCATCATCTGATTGAAAGGCATGCCCTCTGGCTGAATCCTTCCCCATGCCAGTTGGACCCGCCTGCCGTCCGGCATCTCCGCGAAGGATTGCGCCGCATACAGAAGATCGGCTCCATGCACGTTTTTTCCTTCGGCATAATGCAGGTCGGGAGATTCAGGGGTGAATGTCTCGCCATCGAAGCTGCCGATCACGTAGCTGGACGAGCCACCGTGAAGGATCCACTTTTTACGATTATTGTCTCCATCGATTGGCAGCTCAAAAAGATCCGGGCATTCATGAAAACCCTTAAGATGGCTCTTTCGCGCCCACGTCTTGAGATCTGCAGAGGTGTAGAAGGTCATGCCATCCTTCTCAAATAAGACCATCACCCAGTGCCGTGTCGGTTCATACCAGAAGACCTTGGGATCCCTGGTGTCGTTCGAGCCTACCTCGCGATTGCTGTCCAGAACAGGATTGCCAACATACCGGGTGAACGTAGCTGCATTGTCTGTGCTGTAAGCGATGCACTGCACCTGCTTATGCGAGATGCGGTCAAACGCCGTATAGATCAGCACGAGCGCGTCTTTACCCCAGCCTCCGTCGTTGTTGTGGTCCACGAGACTCGAGCCGGACCATGGTGAGCCAAGCTTGTCGACCATGAGCGCGGGTGCCAGCTCCCGCCAGTGAATCATGTCCTTGCTGACCGCGTGGCCCCAATACATGAAGCCGGTATCCCACTTTATTCCAAACGGGAAGGCCTGCCAGAAAAGATGGTATTGGCCCTGGTAAAAGATCGGACCGTTGACGTCATTGCTCCAGCCACGCTTAACCGTGAAGTGGAACTGCGGCCGATTTCTCTCCTTGTATAAGGTGGCCGCCCCCTCAATCTGGTTCGCCTGATAAATACGATCCAAAGCGGCTCGAGCGGAAGGATTCGAGAGATCGGATGGACCAGTCAGGGTAATGGTACTGCCCTTAAATTCGGTAACATCCAAAAAAATCCAATAGTCGACGGCATGCTCTGCCAATTGCACAGGAAATTCACGCTTTTGAATTCCGCCGACGCTAATCTGAAATATCCGCATTTCACTTTCGCGTTCAACCGGGATATTGAGGTATCGCTGCGTGATGTGAATTGTTCTGCTTTGCGCGAGTAAAGAGATTGCCGGGCAAAAAGCGACCGCCAAAAAGCAACTGATGGATCGAAGTCGCAGTTGATTCGCCGTCAGGAGCAACCTGTTACCGTTCGAATTGGAGATCACGCGGCGAAGGGTTAGCAACGATTTCACGATCAGCCTCCAGCACGAAACTCATTCGAGCGATGCCGTCTCAATCGAGGATACAGCTGAACAACGCCCCAAAGACGCTGTCCACATCCGAACACTGGATTAGCGATCGTGGACACTGAGATCTCGATCTCTGACAGCACGGTTTGGGATTCCTGCTAATCCGTCCGTCATATACTGGCCGTCTACGGCTTGGCAGCCAGAATGCTATCCAGTAGTAAACCGAGGGTTGTCATGAAGGAGACGATGGAGAATCTGATTCGCGATGTCAGGTACGCACGCAGGTCTCTTGCCAGAAGTAAAGGCTTCGCTGCGGCAGTTATGGTTACGCTATCGGCCGGGATCGCAGTCAACGTCGCCATTTTTGCGATCGTCAACTCCGTTTTGTTGCGGCCACTGCCGGTTCCGAATGCCAAGGATATCGTCCTCATGTCAAACCGCTATCCCAAGGCAGGGGCTGGCGATCTCAATGAAAGTAGCCCCGGAGATTACTATGACCGTCTGCAAAAGGTCACTGCTTTAAACGAGCAGGCGATGTTCCGATTTGCAAACCAGACCATCACCGTCAATCGCACACCCGAGCAGGCTGTGGGCATGGCGGCCACGCCTTCTCTATTCCGGCTGCTACGTATCAGCCCTTTGCTGGGCAGAGCTTTTACCGAAAGCGAAGGTGAGATCGGCAAAGAGCAAGAGGTCATTCTCAGCTACGGAATGTGGCAACAGCTTTACGGCGGTGACCGAAGCATTCTGGGACGCTCGTTGCAGTTGAGCGGCCGTCCGTTCACCATCGTGGGGGTGATGCCTCCTAACTTTGTGTTCATCAATCCTGAGACCCGCCTTTGGATACCACTGGCTTTCACGCCGGAGGAGAAGACCATCCACCACAGCAACAACTGGTACAGCATTGGAAGGCTAAAGCCCGAAGCCACCATGCAACAGGTGCAAGCTCAAATTAACGCTCTCAATGCATCGAATCTGGAAAAATCGCCGGAGATGAAGCAGATTTTGGTCAATGCAGGTTTCTACACCGCCGTGGAGCCGCTCCAGGACATGCTGGTTAAAGATGTTAGAGCTATCCTGTATCTGCTATGGGCGGGCGCCGTGTTCGTGCTGCTGATCGGTGGACTGAATGTTGCCAATTTGGCGCTTGCACGCCTGACTCTCCGAAGAAAAGAGCTGGCAACACGTCTGGCGCTCGGCGCCGGACGAGCAAACCTGCTGCGCCAGTTCATGATTGAAAACTTACTTCTGGCCACGGCGAGCGGAGTGAGCGGAGTGATCCTTGGGGCAGCTCTCTTGCGGGCTTTGGCAGCCTTCGGGCTGAACCATTTTCCGCGCGCCTACGAAGTTAAGGTCGACGGCCAAGTCGTGGTGGTTGCCATGATGATGGCGATGGGCGCGGGTGCTCTTATCGGTTCTCTTTCACTCATCGGGCTCTTGAAGAATGGATTCAATGACATTCTCCATGAGGACGAACGAACCGGCTCAGGCGGAAAAAGCGCGCGCCGGCTACGCCAAGGCCTTGTTGTGGCACAGATCGGTTTCGCCTTTTCGCTTCTCGTCAGTGCGGGCTTACTGCTGGCAAGTTTTCGGCAGCTCCTCATGGTGGATCCAGGATTCAGGACCGACGGAATTGTCACTGCCTCCGTCGACGCGCCTCAGGCTAAATATCGCGACCCGCTCCAACTGCAGCTGCTCATGAACCGATCTCTGGATGCCATCCGGCGAACACCGGGTGTCCTGTCAGCGGGCGCCACTACAACAATTCCGCTTGGCGGCGACTACAACGACAGCGTCATCTTGGCCGAAGGATATGCCATGAAGGCGGGCGAGTCGGTCATTTCTCCGCGGCGGCTCTCGGTTACCCCGGGATACCTGGAGACCCTGGGCGTTTCACTACTGAGGGGGCGTTACTTTCAGGACAGCGACGGCCGGAATTCGCCACCTGTTGTCATCGTCGATGAACGGCTGGCACACAGGTTTTGGCCAAATCAGAATCCCGTGGGCCAGCGCATGTACGAGCCAAATGGCAATGATCCGACGAAGACCGACAACCAAACGGTCTGGTACCGAGTGGTGGGAGTGGTGCGGCCGGTGCGGCTGGAAGACCTCTCGGGGAAGGGCAACCCGGAGGGTGCTTACTACTTTCCTTATCCTCAACGCATGTCCAACAACTACACCTTAGCGGTTCGAGCGGAAGGAGATAGCGCGGCGATGGTTCGCACTATCCGCGCTGAGATTGCGGCTATCGACCCTGAACTTGCTCTCTTCGACGTCAAGACGATGGCGGAGCGAACAGAGCTTTCGCTTTCGTCGCGGAGAACATCCACCTTCCTGGCCCTTGCCTTCTCCGCTCTTGCTTTATTCCTCGCTGCTGTTGGCATTTACGGAGTCCTGGCCTATCTGATCGCACGGCGGAGGCGGGAGATTGGGATTCGCGTGGCGCTAGGCAGCACGCGAGCGGGTATCGTAAAACTGGTCCTGCGGGAGGGGGTTGTTCTGGTCGGAATCGGATTGATTCTGGGCTTTGCCGGGGCGGTGTCCCTACGCACAGTGCTTACAACCGAGATCTACGGGATCGGTCCACTGGATCCGCTAGTGATTGGGAGCGTCGCAATAATATTCGGAGTAGTAGCTCTGGCGGCGTGCGTCCTGCCGGCGCGACGTGCGGTGCAAGTCGATCCGGCCATCGTGCTCAGTGAGCAATAACACGCCACATCGTGTTCCTTCGTTTGAGTTGACGCGAAGTTCGGTGAAACGGGGCTTTGAGTAACTTGACCTGTTTACCAGTCGGTTGCGGGAACTTATTGAGAATGCGACTTTGCAGGGATTACTGGAACTTCAGGTAGAAGCGGATGTCGTCCAATGCATCCTCTGCGCTGGCCTTGGCTAGGGGATCGTCCTTTAGCTCGGCCAATCTCTGCAGGACCAGTTCTAGATCAAGCTGACGGTGGATCCTTGCGAGATGGCCTAAGCAGGTTGCAGCGATCTGTCGCACCTGGTGCACTGGATGGTAGCTGAGCGTGATGCAGTTCGCCTGCACCCACTTCCAATCGGGATCGTAGTAGGCAGCGCTGAGAAGAGCGTCCTGAACGTCCTGCTGATTGCTACTTCGTAGCAGAATCTCAAGTTCTTCATGGGCCCGCTCCACTACGGCTCGGTATTTCACTTTTTATTAACCTCACACTCAGGGTAATGGAAAGCTCTGCACGGAAAACGGGATTTTGAGTAAATTCAGCCCACGGCCCGCGCCGAGTCGGGAAGTTACCGATAATCCGACTTTGCAGGCAGTTCGCGGCCGGAACGCAAGATCACCCAGGACGACCTGGCGATTCCGCGCAAAATGTATATCGACGACCTGAAGTCCGCCAAAGAGCTCCGCGCGGTATACGTCACGGTCCGATTCCCGTAGTCGCTGGAGTCCGATTGGGCCACCTGGCCCACCGCCATCATCGTTTGTAGTTCGCTCATCCCCGGCTTCACTTGGTGCTGGTCGAATCGCAAGATTACGGTGACCTTCGCGCACGATCAAGCCACACAAGTTCAAGAAACAAGTGGACACGCATAACACGCCGGACAAAAACCCGGTAACAAACTGAAACGTTACCCACCCGTTACTCCTTAAGCGCGGATAATGTCCGGTCACGCCCATTCTCGCGAGTTTCAAGTTATTGACGGACTGATCTCGACTGGTGTATATTTTTTCGGATCCCCTCAAAACACCCCAGGCCGGGAAGAGCCGACCCTGAAGTTTTAAAACTTGCTTGGTTTTCTGTGTGTCCTGATGGCTGCAGAAAGGCTAGATCGCAGCCTTTCGTGTGTCTGAATCGAAAGAGCCAATTGAGAAAGCGCCGAAGTTAGCTGTCTCGCTGGAGATCATCGATCTTGCCCTTGAGAATTGGACGCAACGAGAGCGTCCAAGAAGCGTGCCACCGAGGCAACGATTCTAACCATTTCGCGTCGAACGCGTAGGAGTAATCCATGAGACACACAGTAACCGGTAAAATCAAGGTCGCGCTTACCCTAGCCGTCCTTTCGACCGGGTCAGTCTTCACCCAGATCGCCACCGCGGAACCCCCAGAGAGACACCAAAGACTTTTCCCGTGGCCTATGTCTACGTGCAAACAAGCAAGGGAGTGGTTGCGTACGAAGCCGCATCGACCGGCGCACTCACCAAGATCGGCGGTTCGCCCTTCGCTACCAGCGGTCAAATGGGTGCAACGAACGGCTCATACCTCTTCAGCGTGGGAACGGACTACATCCACTCGTACAAGGTCAATTCGAACGGCGCAATAGGCCGGCAGGTCTCCGAAATCGACACTCAGAAATACGGCGGAGCTCAGTGCGGCACCAACCTTGGCGGAGCCCTTCTGGACCATGCAGGGAAGTACCTCTACGTCCTGCTTGCTGGCTCTTTCGGCGAGAATGCATGCAGCGCATTGCAGTCGTACAAGGTCGCGTCGAACGGCGAACTGACGTTTCTCGGCGACACAGAGAATGATACATATATCATTCATGGCGAAGACACTCCCGTCGGCATATCTACGATCAGCGGTAACGACAATTTCGCGTACGGCGTTATCAGTAACGAGTACGCAAGTTCTTACACCTGGTTCAAGCGCGACTCGAATGGTTTCTTGGTGACGAACTCAAATTTCGCAGGGGTCGGCCCGGAGCCTGATCCATCGGTTTCCGACGACCAGTACTGTCCGCTCGCCGTAGCCGCTGACCCCACGAATCACCTAGCGGTGGTAGTGAACGAGCCCCTTACCGACGGCCCTCCACCGCAACTGGCCAGCTTCACCATCAACAACTCCACCGGGGCCATTGAGTCGACCAACACCTGGGAGAACATGCCGACCCCGGAGTTTTACCCGAACGTCATCAATATGTCCCCGTCGGGTAAGCTTCTGGCCGTTGCAGGAGCCGGCATTCAGATATTCAACTTCAACGGAGCTTCTCCTCTGACGCTTTCCAGTTCTCTGTCCCTTCCGTCCCGCGATTTCTCTGAACTGGCCTGGGACAAAAACAACCATCTGTATGCGCTTGACTTTAAGACCGGTGGGCTGTATGTCTACACCGTAACGTCGACGAGTATCAGCGCGGCCCCAGGCTCGCCTTACGCGATACCGAACAGCGCCTACCAAAACAACTATCAGTACGACCTGATTGTGGTTCCGAAGTAATCCGGCGTGCGCCTGAGCAACGCTTACACATAAACCCGGTTGGTCGCTTAACGGCCAACCTCGCTTTCGAAGGTCAGGTACTGCGGAGCGAGGGCGCGTAAGAAGCTCGGCGCGTCGAACCTCTCACCCGGGGCGAGAACTCCCACCCCCACAGCAGCGCCATCGAGGATGCGTTGAGCGGCTTCAACGACAAGCGGCGCGGTGAAGGCATAGATGTCGCGCCCCCGCGCGATTCGCGCGGCGCGTATCCATTCCATTGCGAACGATCACCTCTACCAGGAAGATCTGCGCGGAACGTCCCGACTCGTCAGCCGCTGCGGGCGGAGGCGTGGTGGAATCGCGAAGATCGCGCAGCGGCGCGCCGAGTTCCCGATAAACGGGGATTTCGGTAACTTGCCGCCCGAAGTCCTCCCTGGGCCAGATGAAGTTACCGAAAACCCCGACTTTTCAGGCAGTTGCTTGACCTAAGTCCTGAAATTGCTGAAGACTAGTGAATAATGCGCGTGAGCGAAATCGCAACCAGAACTCTAGCGATCTTTCTGTAAAGACTCGACGAAAAGCCAAAAGGACTTGTCGTTCCTGAGCTTCAGAAGCGAATCATCCTGGGTTGGATCCGGGAGTGATTCTCCTGGTATAACATTTTCCCTTCGGGCGAAAGATTGCTGCAGATGAAGCCTTGCACCGCTGACGTCTCCTTCCTCTGCATCGGCACAGGCCAAGTTGTAGTAATTCATGGGGTACTGAGGGTCCAGCCTTATGGCGGTAGCAAGCAGTGAACGACTTTTTGCGATATCGCCTGACATGCCATACGCCATCACGGCCTGATCGGTTGAGATTCTTCTCCACTTTGCTGCTGCTTCATCTGGAGGAAGTAGACTGAGCGACTGCTCGTAAATTGGAGCGGCCGCCTTCACCATCTTGTGATCGAAGAGAACGGTCGCGTAAGCGAATACTTCGCGGAACAATGGCTTGGCTTCTGGATCGAAGGTGACGGAAGCAATGATAGCTTTGATATCAGGCACGTCCGCCGTGAGTTCTTGTCTGCTCGAAAACTCGATATCGGAGCATAGATCACCCTTCGCTACGAAAGCGCGGACAACGTGCTGCTGGGGGGCGTTCTCGAAATATTGCGCAAGTGCAAGAGGTATGTTGCCTGCGGGAAGAACTTTCTCAAGTTGAATGTGAATGCTCGGATCAGCATGTTGGGCGTGGTAGAGCATATAGTCCCGGCATTTCGCACTCGTTAACGGCGCCTCTTCAGGAATGCGAAACAAGAAGACGAGCAGGCTGACGGATGCGCCCGGGTTCTGCCCTCGCAATCCAAACTCATTTCCATCGGGTTTAGCCGAAGCTTCCACAATCTTGAAGGTGGGCGCTTCCAGGTGGAGACGGCCCGGATGAGTCGGCAACGATAAGGTATAGTCCTGTTGATGCATATCCTGGGCACGGGTGACCGTACAGGATAGAACCGCGAATACGAAGAAGGTGCATTTGCGCATGAGCGCAGTATATCCATGGACTGACAACTCAATCACCCGCGGACAACGGCTTTAAGAGTTGCCTACTAGGGAGTAGCCAATTTCGGCTTTTTTGCACCAAGGTAAGAACCCACCGCCTATAACGAGCATTCAGCCGAAATCAAAGTTCCCGCAAAACGGGGATTATAGGTAACCTGAGCACGCCCACCGCCCGCGGCGGGGCAGATTACCGAAACATAACTTTTAGGTATCGCCCGTCATCCCTTCAAGCACGCTTCTCTGCGTTCTCGCAGAGCTTCTCCACGCGACGCTGCCGTGCCTCGATGCTCCGGTAATAGAAGACCGCGAGCAGCTCCTGCCGCCGCTGCGTCTGCGTCATCTTCGCCCACCCCATTCTTGCTTTCGGCCTCTTCTGAAAGGCCACAGCGATGATTGGGGGCAGCTGGTCCTCGCCCTCCATTGCGCCGAGCATGCGCTCCGCGATCTGCTCGGCGCGCTTCATCCGCGAGGCATCGCTCTTAACGTTCATCACCCACTTGCCAATCTCGCGCCGCATGAACTCGCTCAGGCTGTCATAGTAGTCGCGCAGCCCAGGCTCCTCGTCCAGCAACGAGGCCAACTCAGCCGGCAGCTCCGCCGGGCGGGGTTCCAGGTCGGCCTCCAGCAAGAACTCCGCAACGCTGCCAACAGCAATTCCCGCTTCACGCTGCACCCTGTTATTCACCAGCAGCAAATAATGTCCGTTCTCGCCCGGCACAGGAAACAGCGAGGTACGAAACTCTACACATGGCCCCTCCGGAGACAAGGCCTTCCCGCGCACGCGCAGCCTTTGCATCTTCGTAAAGGCTTTATGCGGATCGAAGGGCAAGCGTGCGATGGTCCACCCGAGGCCCTGGCTCCCTCGCTCCAGCATCGCCTTGAATCGCTTTGGCTGGTTCGCCATGCCAACATCCTAAACACCACATCATGTGGATGCTTTCCAATATTTAGAAGACACGCTCATCGAGGACGGAGCGAAGATAGCGGCCGTAGCCACTCTTCGCCACCTTGGCGATCAGCTTTTCCAGGCGGGCGGCGTCGATCCAGCCCAGGCGATAAGCGATCTCTTCAGGACACGCAACCTTGAGCCCCTGCCGCTTCTCAATGGTCTCGATGAAGATCGCGGCCTCAATGAGCGAATCATGCGTCCCGGTATCCAGCCAGGCAAAGCCTCGCCCCAAGACCTGGGTGCGCAGCAGACCCCGTTCCATGTACCAACGGTTCACATCGGTAATTTCCAGTTCGCCGCGGGCGGAAGGCGCAATCTGACGGGCAACCTGCGAGGCCGCGCCGTCAAAAAAGTAAAGGCCGGTGACGGCGTAACGGGATTTTGGCTTTTCCGGTTTTTCTTCAATCGATAACGCACGGCCGGAGGGGTCGAACTCCACCACCCCGTAGCGTTCCGGATCCGAGACCGGGTAGGCGAAGACGACAGCACCTTCCTCAATCTGGGCCGCTTCCTGCAGACTGTGGGCAAAATCGTGGCCGTAGAAAATGTTGTCACCCAAAATGAGCGAACAGGGCGCACCGCCGATGAATTCCTCGCCGATAATCAGGGCCTGGGCGAGGCCGTCCGGTGTGGGCTGCACGGCGTATTCAAAGGAGATTCCCCACTGCTCACCGGTGCCCAGAAGCCGTTCAAAGAGAGCCGTATCCGCGGGCGTGGAGATGATCAGAACCTCGCGAATGCCGGCCAGCATCAGCACCGACAGCGGGTAGTAGATCATTGGCTTGTCGTAGACGGGGAGCAGTTGCTTGGAGACGACATGGGTGACGGGATAAAGACGGGTTCCGGAACCGCCGGCGAGAATAATTCCCTTCATCGCGCGGAGCCTCCGCGGTGGGCATAATTCTGATCGATCCACTGCCGGTAGGCGCCGGTGGTCACCTGCGCGACCCAATCCTGATGCGCGAGATACCACTGGACGGTGCGCCGCAGGCCGGAAGCGAAGGTTTCGGCGGGACGCCAGCCCAGCTTCTGCTCAATTTTGTCCGCGTTGATGGCATAACGCCGGTCGTGGCCGGGCCGGTCCGTCACGAAGGTAATCAAGTTACGATGGGGCACATGGGGGGAGTTGGGTAGCAGCTCGTCGAGCAGGCTGCAGAGCAGCTCCACCGTATCCAGATTGGCCTGCTCATTGCGGCCGCCAATGTTGTAGGTCTCGCCGATCTCGCCGCGCTCCAGCACCACCCGCAATGCGGAGCAGTGATCCCCTACATACAGCCAATCGCGCACCTGGCGGCCATCGCCGTACACAGGCAGCGGTTTTCCGGCTACCGCATTGGTCATCATCAGCGGCAGAAGCTTCTCGGGAAACTGATAAGGACCATAGTTGTTGGAACAGTTGGTGGTTACCGCAGGCACTCCGTAACTGTGAACGTAGGCGCGGACGAGATGATCCGAGGCTGCTTTGGAAGCGGCATAGGGACTGTTGGGCGCGTAGGCTGTGGTCTCCTCAAACGGCGGGTCCTGAGGATGGAGGGTGCCATAAACCTCGTCGGTCGACACGTGCAGAAAACGAAATCGCCGGCGCTCCTCCGGAGTGCACTTCGCGAGATATGCCCGGGTGGCCTCGAGCAAGCGAAAGGTGCCGTCGATATTGGTGCGGACGAATGCCTCGGGGCCGGAAAGAGAACGATCCACATGACTCTCGGCGGCAAAATGGAGGATGGCGCGCGGCCGATAGAGGTCAAGTAAACGATCGAGCAACGCGGGATCGCAGATATCCCCCAGTTCGAAACTGTAAGCGGGATGCTGCTGAACGGAGGCAAGGTTCTGCAAGTTGCCGGCATAGGTGAGTTTGTCGAGATTGACCAGCGGAGTGCCCACCAGTGCGAGCCAATCGAGAACGAAGTTCGACCCGATGAAGCCGGCGCCGCCAGTAACCAGAATGGGCGATAAATCGTTTGGCATCCCTTGCCTCTGCGCGATGGGTGAGTCCCATTGGATTGTAAAGGAGTCTATGTGCCGCAGGTAAGCGCCGGGGCGGGATCAAGGGGCGAGATCAAGGGGCGGGATCAAGGATCAGCGCGCCGGGGTGCGCGTAGGCAGGCTGGCGCGAAAGTATTCGACCGAAAGTTCGAGGCCCTGGCGGAGGGCGATCTTTGGTTCCCAGCCGAGCAGAGTTCTTGCCCTGGTAATGTCGGGGCAGCGTTGCATTGGATCGTCTTCCGGCAGGGGCTGTAGCGGATTTTGCTGTGCGAGCCAGTGACTGCCAGAACCTCGTGCGCACAATCGTTGATGGTCCATTCCACCGGGTTTCCGATGTTCACCGGAAGATGCTCATGGGAGCGCGCGAGAAGAAGAATGCCCGCGATCAAATCGGAGACATAGCAGAAGCTTCTGGTCTGGCTGCCATCCCCATAGACGGTGAGGTCTTCATCGAGCAGCGCCTGGATCATCAGGTTGGAGATGACGCGCCCGTCGGTTGGCTGCAAACGCGGGCCGTAGGTGTTGAAGATGCGCACCATGCGCGTATCCACGCTGTAGTAGCGGTGGTAGGCCATGATGAGAGCCTCGGAGAATCGCTTGGCCTCATCGTAGACCGAACGGGGTCCAATGGGGTTGACGTGGCCCCAGTAGCTTTCCTCCTGGGGGTGAACATCAGGATCGCCGTAGCACTCAGAGGTGGAGGCATGCAGGAAACGCGGCCTGATATTTACGGGCCAGGTCCAAAGCATTCCTGGTCCCCACGGAGCCGACATGCAGGGTCTCCGGGCCGAGGCGCAGAGTAATCGGCCGGGCTGGCGGGCGAAGCGAAGTTGAAAACATAATCGACAGGGCCGGGGTCGAAGGGCTCGCAGATGTCCTGCTCGAGCAGGGTGAAACGTGCTTCGTTGGCCAGACCCGCCAGGTTGGCAGCGCGTCCGGTGGCAAAGTTATCCACGCCCACCACATGGTGACCCTGGCCCAGCAAGTGCGTCGCACAGATGAGAGCCGAGGAAGCCGGCGGCGCCGGTGACCAAGACACGCTGAGGGACACGTTGAGTCGTCAAGATAGCGGTATCCCCTTGATTGAGATATTAGAGCAGTTTCGCAATTACTGCGGCCTGGTAAAGATCTTTAAGGCCAGCGTTTGGTCGATGCCGATTCAACCGAGGTGTGCTGGGAAGGCCTGCCTACACTGAGATAAGTGAAGCCGAGCTCCTGCATTGCCGAGGGATCGAAAAGGTTGCGCCCATCGATGATGATAGGGTAGCGCAGCGTGTAGCGCAGCCGCTTGAGATCCAGACGGCTGAACTCCGCCCAGTCGGTCAGGATCAACAAGGCATCGGCGTTGTCCGCGGCGGCGTAGGGATCGTCGGTATATTGCAGGCTGGCATGGGGAGGCATTTCCAGCTTGGCGCGCTCGATGGCAGCGGGATCATAGGCGCAGATCGTGCTTCCCGCATCGAGCAGCATGCGGATAATTTCCAGGGCGGGAGACTCGCGGATATCGTCGGTGCCTCCTTTGAAAGCCAGGCCGAGCACACCCAGACGTTTTTTGCGCAGCGTCCACAGCGCGGAGCGAATCTTCTGGAAGAAGCGCTCTTTCTGCAGCTCGTTGATCTTCTCCACTTCCTCGAGCAGGCTGAAGTCGATCCCCAGCTGTTGCGCCACATAGCGAAAGGCCGCCACATCCTTGGGGAAGCATGAGCCTCCGTAGCCTATGCCGGCGTTCAGGAATCGCTTGCCGATGCGCTGATCCAGTCCCATTCCACGCGCCACATGCTCCACATCCGCGTCCACCGCCTCACAGAGGTTGGCGACCACATTGATAAAGGAGATTTTCATGGCCAGGAAAGCATTGGAAGCATGCTTGATGATTTCGGCGGCCTTGGTGGAGGTGCGAGGATCGGCGGTAGATCGGCGGCGGAGCGGCGGCCAGGAACCGCATCGGAGCGCTCGTAGTAGCTGCCTGAAGTGAGTGGCTCGTAAATGGCGGTCAATATGCGCGCGGCGTCCTCACTGTCGGCGCCGAGAACGATCCTGTCAGGATGAAGAAAATCCTTGACCGCCGTGCCTTCGCGCAGGAATTCCGGATTCGACGTCACGTCGAAAAGCTCGCGCGGGCACACCGTTGCGTTCGATGGTGCGGCGAATCCAGTCGTTGGTGTACACCGGCACCGTGCTCTTCTCCACGATGACCTTGTAGGACTCGATGGAGCGCGCGATTTCGCTGGCCACGGCGTCTACATAGGACAGATCTGCGTTGCCGGCCTCGCTTTGCGGGGTACCTACCGCGATAAAGATGACCTGCGACTGCTGGGTGGCATGGCTAAGGTCGGTGGTGAACTGAATCATGCCACTGCCCCGGTGTCTTCCCAGCAACTCGGGGAGAAACTCCTCGTGGATCGGCACGACACCCTGGTTAAGTTGATTCACTTTGGCTTCATCGTTGTCGACACAGAGCACGCGATGGCCGATTTCAGCAAAGCATGCGGCGGCCACCAGACCTACGTATCCCGATCCAACTACTGTGATTGCAATAGATTCGCTCATTTTGTTTTCTCGCGGCCTGGGCATCGACGCCCTGAATGAAACTGCGCTTCCGGGGAAAACCTAACTTTTAATCGTACAAAAGAGATGAGAAAAGTATCTAAACGGTGGCCCGTACGCTGCCGGTGTTTTTGGCGGGGGATTCGGAGGCCCGGGCGTCATCTTTTGCTTCTTCCTCATGATATTCCATTTCGGTGTTGATTGACCAGACATTATCCTTTTCCCGGACGCCGGCGAGGATGTTGTCGACCGCGGTCATGGCGGTCAGCATGGAGTGGTCCTGATTGTTATACTTATGCATTCCATTCCTGCCCACCAGATACAAATTGTCAAAACGGTCGAGAAATTCACGGATGATGTGGAAGCGGTCATAGGTACCAAAATAAGCGGGATAGGTCTTGGGGACGCGGACGACATGGGCATCGGTAACATCGCAGGCGCGCAGAACCCCGATCTTCTCTACTTCAGCGATGGCAAATTTCTTCAGATCCTCGTCGCTCATCTTCCATAGAGCATCGGTCTGGTAACAAAAAT
The DNA here is from genome assembly GCA_963834205.1 of uncultured Acidobacteriaceae bacterium. Lineage (GTDB taxonomy): Bacteria > Acidobacteriota > Terriglobia > Terriglobales > Acidobacteriaceae > PALSA-350. The sequence continues at coordinate 407,101 of CAWIBI010000009.1, forward strand.
ATTCGAGTCCGATCCAGGTCTTGGAAGGGTCGGCAACCATGTAGGGGCTCCAGTTGTTAAAGATCTGCAGCCGCCCCACCAATACATCCGGCTCCTGAATGTAGATCCAGTTGTCCTTGAGCGGGCCACCGTCTGCTTCGCGCACCATCAGGCCATCGACCAGAAGTCCCACCGTGATGAAGTCGCGGTACTGCAGGCCGTCGCTCACCTCGCGGACCTCGCTGGGAATAGTGGTATCCATGGCGTCAATCAATTCGCACACGGGCATGGTCGAGAAGACGTAGTCCGCCGCGAAGCGGCGGCGCTCGCCACGATCGTCGACGGCCTCGACCGCGGTGATCCCATTGCCCTCGACCAACAGCCGGGTGGCGCGCCAACCGAGAAGAATTTCTCCACCCATGCCGCGAATCTGGCCGGCGGCATGTTCCCACAACTGACCTGGCCCATACTTGGGATAAAGGAATTTCTCGATCAGCGAAGTTTCGGTTCCCTTCTGCTGGATCGCGTCGTCGCGGCGCAAGGCAAATGCCTTCTTGAGAAAATGCAACACCGCGGTGGTAAGAGACAATCCCTTGATCCGTTGTGCGCCCCACTCGGCGCTGATCGAGCGGCATGGCACACCCCACACCTTCTCGGTATAAGACTTGAAAAACGTAAGGTAGAGCTGACGGCCGAAGCGGTTGATCAGGAAATCCTCCAGGGACTTTTCCACCTTGCGGGGAAAGAGCCTGGCCAGCAGGTAGCTGATGCCGATCTTCAGGGTGCGGGTGAGGCCCAGTTTGCGCAGCGTGTCCGCGGTCAGCTTGATGGGGTAGTCGAAGAATTTACGCAGGAAATAGATGCGGCTCTTGCGCGAGCGGACCAGCATCACCAGGTCTGTGGTCTCGGGTGTCGGCCCCTGGTTGCTGTTCTTGAGGGTTCGCTGCTTATTCTGGTGGCGCAACGCATGCTGGGTATCGGGGCTGGCCTCGGGCGGCATAAGGTCCATCCACCAGTTCATGACCCGATCGGACTTTGAGAAAAATCGATGACCGCCAATGTCGATACGATTTCCATTGTGGCGAATGGTGCGCGAGATACCACCGATCTCGTGGCTGGCCTCCAGCACAATGGGGTGCACATCCGAGCGGCGAAGAAACTCCAGGGCGGCCGTGAGGCCGGCGGGGCCGGCGCCGATGAGGATGGCGGTTTTAGGCATGCAAACTCCAGATGCTTGCGATCGAGGACCACTGAGCTACGAGGCTAGAGGATTTCTGCCGACAGCGCCAACTCACGATAAGATCCGCGCATCACACTCACACCATCGTAACCGGAGCGAAGCTTTGTGATGCGCTGAAGGGTACGGGCTTTGGCCCGTACATAACTTCGGAGCTAGCACGCTTCAGCACGAGAGAGAGACCCTGGTGGGACTTACGAACGCAAAGAGTGCTCTCGATGCTATTACCATGAAAGGTTCCGGCTGCTCTTAAAACCGCGCCAGATGAGCCCGTCACTGTTTCGCATGCAGTCGCCGTGAAAAGCCTACCACGATGAGTCTTGCGCCGGGATGCTGCTGATGGATCAGGTACCTCGCGCGCTAATTGTTTTCGCTGTTCTGTTCCAGCACAACACTGTTTCTCTTCTAGACAGACGGGTACGTTTTGATTACCCTGAACGTGCATCAGCAGGAAAGCCGTTGCAAAACAAGCTACTTCGCACTGCCGTTCGATGGGGTCGCTGCGAGGTTTCGTTCTTCCGGCTTCGAGAGCGGGTTTATCGATTCAGTTCCGAAGCGGGATTCAGCCCCAAGCCGCCCTTTTCGGGCAACCTTATGTGTGGTATCGCTGCAACTATTGTTGGATTTGTAACCAGCGAGGTTACTTGGTAGAAACGAGTGGATGCAGCGCATGCTCTAATTTTGTCTGTACTCTGCGTGACGAGATGGAACGGGGAGTGAAATGAGTCATCTCGCGCTTTCTGATATCTCCAGCAGGTATCAACATTGATTTCACGGGCGGAAAACATGCGACCTCTCTCTAGAGCTGCACTCGCTTTCGCATTTCTCGTGGCGGAAGCCATACTGCCGATTGCATCTCATGCCCAGGTGGTGCCCGCAATCAAGGGCGGCGGAAGTCAGATTAACGTCTATGGGCTTTATGTGCCGGTGAAAACCGACTTCAATTCCACCCTCGACTATCCTATCGGAGGCGCGCCACCGAGCAGTTTCTTCGACGCCAACGGTTGGAACCAAGGGGCATCGGGCGGAGCTGATTTCCGCCTGGGGCGGTTCATATTTGGCCAGCCGGCGCTGGGCGCGCGGTTTACCTATAGCAGCGGCACCTTCGGGAAGCAAAGAACCTTTATGTTCGGCCCCGAACTGCACTACATCTTCGGACGCTTTCGTCCCTATGGCGACTTCCTGATCGGTCCGGGAAACATTACCTACAAGAGCGGGCAGACGGACAATAGTATTGTCTATGAGTTTGGCGGCGGCGTGGACTATCACAAGAGTCGAAGATTGAATTTTCGCCTCATTGACTTCCAGTATCAGCTTTGGGACCTGGGCAGCCATTACTACCCACCCGGATTTTTCCCCGGGGCGCCCGCCCAAACCATTGACACCACGCTCAAGCCGTATACTCTAAGCTTCGGTGTTGTTATCCGGGTCAAATGAGCCGGAACAAGCATACTTTCCTCTGACAATTGGGTGCGCTGTCGACCGGGAACGGGAGTCCTGTTTCCGGTTTCTGGTGTCATCGTAAGTAAAGATGTATCGAGCGACCCAATCCGCGGATCCCTACCTCAGGCCTTCGTTTTCCTTGTCGAATCGCATGCGCAGGCTGGCGTGGTCGGTATGTTATGTGCTTTTGTTTCGCACCTCGCCCCGGCCCTTTCATGCATGGCGTGCTTTTCTTCTGCGCTGCTTTGGGGCTAAGCTTGGCCCGCATTGTCATTTTTATCCCAGGTCGCGGATATGGGCTCCTTGGAACCTGGTGTGCGCGGACGGGGCTTCGCTGGGGGATGAGGCGGAAATCTATAACCCTTCGCTGGTGTCTATGGGGTCGCACGCCATCGTTTCCCAACAGGCCTATATTTGCGGCGCCACGCACGACTACAACGATCCGGCGTTTCCCCTTATTTCGTTTCCCATGAGTCTCGGGGCCTACTCATGGGTGTGTGCCCGGGCCTCCGTTTCCCCGGGAGTGAACCTGGGTGACGGGGCGGTGCTCGGCCTGGGCTCGGTGGCCACACGCGATCTGGAGCCCTGGACGGTTTACGCCGGCATTCCGGCGCAGGCGGTCAAGCAGAGAGCGGGACGCGAGCAACCCAATACAGCCACGTAATGAATTGAACTCCACCCCCACGGCCCGAATGAAGAGCACGCATGCTTTCGCCCATTTCTCCTGTTACTGTGATGGGGTGGGAATGGACTGGAACCTGGCAACTTGCGGCGGCGGCGAAAACGAAAACCATCGAGGGAATTGGCGGAACTGGCCCCGTTGGCCAACGCTCGCGATTCTGGCGGCCGTTGGCATGCTGCCGTTTGCCCTCTGCGCGGCGCGGGCTCAAGCACAAAATTCCGATAGCGGGGGGCTCTCGCAGCAGAATTCGGCGCCCATCGAGATCACACCCGCGCCCAGCAATCCCTCGTCGAATTCGTTACCACTGGAGCCTATCTTTCCGCAATCGACGCAGCCCTCTGCCCCGGCGGTGGGCAGAACCGCAAGAGGCGCGACACCCCTGGGCCCGGCATCGAGCGCGGGGCTGGGCTTTGGGCCAATCCGCCCCGGAGATATCGTCGAAGTGCAGGTCTTCGATGCTCCCGAGTACTCGATAAGCATGCCGGTGTCGCCCGCGGGTGAGATTGCGCTCCCGTATGCCGGCCTGTTCCACATCGAAGGAATGACGTCGATCGAGGCGGCCAAGGCGATCAGGCAGTTGTTTGAGGAACAGCAGATTCTTCGTGATCCACGGGTGATTGTCACGACGCAGCAGTTCGGCTACAGCGTAACGGTGATGGGCGAGGTGCGGACCCCGGGAATCTATCCTCTGGCAGGCAGGAAGCGACTGCTCGATATGCTGACAGAGGCGGGCGGGGTGACGGACCGGGCAGGACATGTGATCGAGATCTTCGCCGCCGGCTCGATGAAAGATCCGCAAACGGTTTTGTGGGACCCAACGCTGCGGGAAAACGACAATGCCGAACTGCAATTGAAGACCGGCGAAACGGTGCTGGTGAGCCGTTGCGGCGTGGTCTATGTGGGCGGCAACGTAGGCCGACCGGGGGCGTATCCACTGTGCGATTCCAACCACACTACGCTCTCCGAGGTGATCGCGCTCGCCCAGGGGGCCAAGCCGTCGTCTTATTCACAACGTACTCTGCTCTTGAGAACCTCGGGAAGCGGAACGCGGGTAGTGCAAACGGTCAAGCTCGATGACGTTTTGCGCGGACGCAAGATGGACATCACCATGCAGCCGGACGACATTCTTTTTGTTCCACCGAGCGCGCTTAAAGCAGCCTCGAAGCTTGCTTTGACCTCTGCCATCGGATTCGCTACGCAGGCGTACTTCTATCTCAGATAAAGCTGACCCCGAATTCCGCAAAGAGTCCGATGATAGTGAATTGCCGATGAAGTTCAGTGTGGTCACCATCTCCTTCAATCAGCGACAGTACCTGGAGGAGACGCTCAACTCCGTGCTGACGCAGGATTACCCTGCGATCGAATACATCGTGGTGGATGCCGGCTCGACGGACGGGAGCCGGGAACTCATCGAAGCCTACGCCAGCCGGCTGGGACGGGTGATATTTGAACCGGACCAAGGAGCTGCCGACGGCCTGAACAAAGGCTTTGAGCATGCCTCCGGAGAGATTTTCGGGTTTCTGAACTCGGACGACGTGCTGCTGCCAGGAGCGCTGCGAAGCGTCAGCCAGGCCTTCGAGCAGAGCCCCGACTGCGACATCGTGATGGGCAACGGCTTCACTATCGACGCCCGGGGCAAACGCATTCGACGGATCCGGGCGGCCGGTTTCACCCTGGAGCGGTACTTCTACGGGGGAGCCACGTGGTTGCAACAGGCAACCTTTTTCCGCCGTGCGGCATTCCAGGCGATTGGAGGATTCAACGTAAACAACCGCTCCTGTTGGGATGGCGAATTGGTAGTGGATATGCTGCGCCAGGGCGCCAAGGTGAAATACCTTAATCAGGACCTGGCACTTTTTCGCATCCACGCCAAGTCCATTACCGGCTCGCGTCGCCACAGCCAGATGATGAAAGCGGACGCGGACCGGATGTTCTCGCTTGCCTGCGGGCGCAGATGGACCGCTTTGGATACGCTACGCGCCTATCTGTTCCGTATCGAACGCGTGCTGACCCACCCCGGGGCGGCTGAATCGGCCATCCGGGCGCGCGTACGCAGGAGCCAGGAATAGCTATGGTTCCCCGCGTGAGAAAGATTGGTGAACGCGCTTATGTCACTTTATAATCTTGGACATCTGCAACTTGCCGATGCGGTGAACTACCAAGCATGAGCGTCTTTCCCCCACCCTCGGAACCGGTCGTAATACCCGAGTATCGCGAGGGAGGGGAACGCGAGCGTTCCTTTCTCAGCCTCGGTTTGAACGACGGCCAAACCCTGCAGCACTTTCTCCTGATCGGCAGGAAATATATCTGGCTGGTGTTGACCTGCGCCGTATTGGGCACGGCCGCGGGCTTCGTGGAAAATGCCACCAGTCCCAAGGAATACCGCTCCACGGCAAACATTGAGATCACCCAGGACACCGCCGATCAGTTCCGGGTGGACACCGGCGGAGGCTACGACAGCGGATATATCGACGTCACCAAGCTGGATACGGAGATCGCAATCCTAAAGAGCGCGACCTTGGCTTGGAAGACCATCATGTCGCTGCACCTTGACCGGAATCCGGATTTTTTGCCCCTGGGCTCGAAGTACGGCTACGACGTAAACAAGATTCAGGATCGGCACGCGTTGATCGGGATGTTTGAGGGTGGTTTGTCGGCGGAGCGTTTTGGGCACACGAATATCCTCGACCTAAGTTATACGGCGCGCAACCCGCAACTCGCCGCCGACATCTGCAATACCCTGATCGACAACTACGTGCAGCACAACTTCAGTGACAATTACGCGGCCACACAGGAGGTCTCTGTTTGGCTGCAGGAGCAGTTAGGCGACCTGAAGAACCGGCTGGAGGCCAGCCAGGAACACATGCTGACGGTGCAAAAGGATATCGGTCTGGTGGGGATTGACCAGACGCAGAGCATCGTGCTTTCCCGGTTAGTAGATATCAGCCACGATCTGACCCAGGCAGAATCGCAGCGCCTGGTTGCCCAAGCCAAGTTAATTACCATGCAGAGCGCGCCGCCCGAGGTACTGGCCACGCTCACCGCGGACCCTGTTCTGCTGAACTTGAAACAGAGAATGACCGACCTGCAGGCCGAGTTCGCCAACCTGAACGCCAAGTATGGAGCCAAGAATCCCAGGCTGGTTGAGGTTCGTTCGGAGCTTGATGAGCTCACGCGGGCCATGAAGGTGGAGCAGGGGACGGTGCTAAACCGGGCACAAGAAGAGGTAAACGCGGCTACCCAGAACCAGAACGCCCTGCAAAAAAGGATGGATCAGGAGAAGAGCTCAGCTTACATGGGCAACTCCAAGGCTGTGGAGTATTCGCTAGCCCGGCGGGAATACGAATCCAACCGATCGCTGTACGATGGGCTGCAACAACGGCTGCAGGAAGCAGGCATCATCGCCGGCCTGCACTCCACCAACATCCGACGCATCGACCCGGCGGATGCTCCCGACTTCCCCAGCTCGCCGCGCAAGTCGGTCAATCTGATGCTGGGCCTGCTCTCCGGGTTGGGCATCGGCTTGTTGCTGTCCTTCCTGGTGGAAGCTCTGGACACCAACATCAAAACCATTTTTGACATTGAGGAACGGCTTGGCCTGCCCATGCTGGGCGTGGTTCCGCAGGTCGACACCAAGCAGCTCTCGCCGGAGACCTTTGTCAGAGATGCCACCTCGACCATTCCTGGCGCCTGGTCGCGCCTGGCCGAGGCCTATCGATCGTTGCGCACCACAATTCTGCTCTCCCGCGCGGGCACCCCGCCCCAGGTAATCCTGATCAGCAGCGCCAAGCCTTCCGAGGGCAAGACATCGATCACGACATTAGAGGCGATTGTCTTTGCGCTGAATGGCGCCCGCGTGCTGCTGATCGACTCTGACCTGAGACGGCCGTCTGTCCATCTTCGCTTCAGGATTGCCAATAAGATTGGGCTTACCTCGGTGTTGACGGGCAAGTCGTCGCTGCAGGAAGCGATTTTTGAGGTGCCGGCGGTGCCTTCCCTGCATATCCTTCCCGCAGGCCCAACGGCACCGATGCCGGCCGAGTTGCTGGGCTCCCTGCAAATGCAGCGGCTGGTTGAAGGCTTGCGTGCCAGCTACGACTTCATCCTGATCGATACTCCGCCTATTTTAACGGTGACCGACGCGGCGGTTCTGGTGTCCATTAGCGACGGGGTCGTCCTGGTTCTGCGCTACGGGCAGGCGTCAAGAAATGTAGTCGCGCGAGCCAGCGAAATCCTGCTACGTTCCGGAGCGCACCTGCTCGGCGTGGTGTTGAACGCAGTCGATCTGCAATCTTCGGATTACGCGGAATACTACGGCCGTGCCTATAACGACTACTACCAATCTCGTGTGGATGTCGAAGAGTAGGGTTTGAAAGCAATCATTGCCACGGGATTCGGCAAGCTCCACTTCCACGAAACAGCCCGCGCGCTAGCCGCCGCCGGAGTCGACGTAAACTTCCTGACTGGCTGGGTCCCTAAAGACAATCAATTGGCGCTGGTGGAGCTTCTGGGAAGGTTCCTGGGAGAAGAGCACCTGTCTGCGCGCATGGCGGCCAGGCAAATCAGCGGCGTCTGCGTCACCCCAGTCGCCTGGGCTGAGGTGGCCGGAACCTTCATCAAGCTGGTGCAGCGGACGCGGGTAATTCCTCTCGACTTGGCCTATGGCATGGAATTTCGGCTGGTTGCCTGGGGCAGCCGAAGGTATCTGAAGAATGCCGACGTAGTACTGATGCGCAGCGGAGCAGGGCAATCGGGGGCGATCAGGACGGCGCGGAAGAACGGACTGGCGATCGTCACCGACCACTCGATCGCCCATCCGGCTTTCATGCACCAGGCCTTGGGTGAAGAGTTTGCCCGTTTTGGACTGCCGGCGGGCTATGACCCACGGGCGGATCTGTGGAAGCTGGTGTTGCGCGATTGCGTGGATGCCGACCTGCTGCTGGTGAACTCCGACTTCGTGAAGAAGACTTTTGCCGAGCAAGGCTATCCTGCGGGCAAGGTGCGCGTTGCTTACCTGGGAGTCCGCGAAGAGTTCTTCGACCTGAAGCACGATTACCGCATCGATGGGCCGGTGCGCATTCTGTTTACCGGGAATTTCGATATTCGCAAGGGCGTACGCCTGTTGTTGGAGGCGATTCGCTGCTGCCGACGATCCGGGCTCGATTTGCGCCTGGAATTAATGGGTAATCTGGGTAACGGGGCGTCTTGTCTGCGAGCGGAAGACGACATATTTTTTACCCACTCACCGTTCGCGCCCGCGGAACAGGTCGCGCAAGCATTCGCCCGGGCGGACCTGTTCGTCTTCCCTACGTTTGCCGAAGGCTCATCGCGCTCCGGAATGGAAGCGGCGGCGGCCGGTTTACCCGTCATTACGACAGAAAACTGCGGCCTGCCGCTGGAACACAACAAGAGTGCGATTTATGTTCCAGTTAACGATTCCGGCTCTCTCGCCGAAGCCATCGCACGGGTTTCGTCGGATGAAGAGCTAAGGGTATCGATCGGCAGAAATGCAATGAGAACCGTGACTGAGAACTATACCTGGGCGCAGTACGGGCAACAGGTCGCAGCGTGCCTCAGGGAAGCGGTCGCGTCTTCGCAATTAGCCAGCAGCAGTCTATTCCCGCGCCGTGCTTTGAAGTAAAAAACCAAAGCCCTCCTTTGGACGGGTGCCCCACGTTCGCATCAGCGTACGTGGGACGAAAACGGTTGGGGCGTTAGCCCCGTCGAACGCTTTTGCTATGCGCGCGAGATGCTGTTCCCTGGAGCAACAGCCCTGGAACCAAGTAAAAGCACTCGAAGAAATCGTTTTCGGCCCATGTACGCTGGCGCGAACATGGGGCACCCGTCCGTAACCTTTACCGCAGTTAGTAGAAGAGATTTACAGCTTTAAGTGAGTTTCGACTGCTTCGAGCAGGGAGCCGGCAATCTCGTCAGCAAGCTCGGCCGCAATGGCAGATCCTGGCTTCCGGCGATCTGGCTCCCCGTCGATAAAGATGGTCTTCATCCCCAGCCGGTGGCCGGCCTGAATGTCGGAAAGCGAATCGCCAATGACCAGGCTATTCTGCGCGCTGGCTTGCGGAAAGCGTTGCCAAGCTTGCTCAAAGAGGCCGGTTTCCGGCTTACGGCAATGACACTCACCCCGATCATGAGGACAGTAATAGATCGCGTCCAACCGCCCGCCATATCGCGCCAGCTGGCTCTGCATGTTGGCATGAATCAGCTCTAACTGCTCAGGCGTGTACAGGCCCAACGCGATGCCGCGTTGGTTGCTGACCAGGATCACGGTCAATTCCGCACGATTCATCCGGGCGACGGCCTCGATCGCTCCCGGCAACCACTGGAACTGCGCCCAGTCGCAGACGTAAGCGCCCTCGGGCATCTTGCGGTTCAATACCCCATCGCGATCCAGAAACACGTACCGCACCAGCCGGGCATCCATCGCTATAATTACCAAGGCTAACATCGGAGATCCTGAGAGATTCATGTCCGGCCATGCCGTCCAGCGAATTACGTTGTTGAGTTTTCGCACATTTGGCGATTACGTGCTGAAGGCGCCCTTCCTCTTCGAGCTCCGCCGGCGTTATCCCAACGCCGAGATCGGAATGATCACCAACCGCAAAGGCGGACAGGTGTATCCCCTGGTGGACGCGCGTCTGAAGATCGTCGTGGCCGACCACGGGGACGGCAAGCTGCATTTGCTGCGCACGCTCTTCGGCTTGCCCAAGGCGGACCTGGTCTTCGCCCTGGACGACAGCCGCACTACGCTCGTGCTCTCCCTGGTGGTACGCGGCAAACGGAAGACGGGATGGGTCCAGGGGATTAGCCGTCTCTACGCAGAAGGAGGGTTTTTTAAATGGAAGAGCGTTCGGCCCTGGCTTTCGTCGATAGTGAAGACGGTCTACCGCCCAGGCAAAGTTCGCCTGCCAGAAGATAAATATGATGGAGATGTAGAACTCGAACTCCTGGATCTGCAGGGGTCTCGCGGGCCCCTGGCCCAGTATCGCGGCGAATACGCATTCCCGCAGGCCGCGCGCCCCGAGAAGCCCTATATCTATTGCGCGGCAGAGGCAGGCTGGCAAGCAAGGCAGCTTAGCGATGCGCAGTGGACGGGCATCATCGACGGCCTGCTGCGCGCTTTTCCAAAACATACCATCGTGGTCCACGGCGGGGCCGCGGCAGTACAAGAGTTCGCGCTGGACCCACGCGTGGTTTCCTACGCCCAGGGCTCGGTCCAGCAACTGTTCGAGAAGGTCTCCGGCGCAGACCTGGTAATCGCTCCCGATAGTTTCGCCTTGCACCTGGCATCGTTTTACAACGTGCCGGCCATCGGGTACTTTGGTCCGGCACATCCGCACCGCTTTCGGCCAACCGGCCCGGGCAGCACCAGCCTTTTCCACCAGCCGGAGTGCTCCCCATGCCTGCAGCGTCGAGGGAACAGCACGTGCCGCAAGGGACTCATGCAGTGCAGTTCGCTGGCTGCGATGACACCGTCTGAGTTCATCGCGGCGGCGCAGGTGGCGCTGGCGTAGCCATGGCCATTGTTTCGCTCACCCTGGAATTGGTCATCGAGCAGGCTCACTCGCTGAAGGACCGGCGGCAGGTGGTGCGCAGCCTGAAAGAGAAGCTGCGGCATGGCTTCAATATTTCGGTCGCCGAGTTGGACGAGGCGGTGACCTGGCAGTCGGCCACCATCGGCATAACCGCCGTCTCGCGCTCGCGCGACTACCTGACCGGCCTGATGCGACAGGTTGAGAATGCCGCCGTGCGCATTGCCAATGACCTGGGCGCTCAGGTAGCTGACTCCTGGTGCACTTTCCTCGAGGAAGAGACTGAGGAGTAGTTTTCTGGCGTTTTCTGATACTCTAAGGGGTTTAGCACAAGGACTTTGCATGGTAGAACCACGGGCACGAAAGTACCATCGGGATCGCGTCGCGGAAACGCTGCGCGAAGAGATAAGCGGCATGATAGTGGGGGAGCTCTCCGATCCGCGCATCAGCTTTGCCTATGTCAGCGAGGTGGTTCTTAACCCCGGAGGCAAGTCCGCCAGGGTCTATATCGCGGTGGATGGCGGCGAGGTGGAGGAAGAGAAGACACGCGAGGCGTTGACCGCGGCCCGTGGCTTCATCCGCCACGAATTGCTGGAGCGCATGGGCGTGCGGCACGTTCCTGAACTGTCGTTTCAGATCGACAAATCCAAAGATCTCAAGTTACGAATCGACGAGCTGCTGGGACGCACAAGAAAAACCAAGAAGGCGGATGCGAACGATACTCCGACGAAAGGGGGGAAATAGCCATTGCCCTCAGTGGCTAAATAGGCTGCGGAAAAGTGCCGTTTCGAGGAGAAGGCTATCCCTCAGCGGCTAAAGCCGAAATTCATTTCAAAGCAGTTATGGACGGCCTGAAGGCCGTCCCCTTCAGTAGAAATGAGTTTTTCCGCAGCATGTGAAGCCCGTACCCTTCACTGTCATGCAATTCACGCCACCCATCGACGCAGTGCTTGACTCGATCATCAAGGCCGATCGCCTGCTGTTGACCTCGCATGCGCGTCCTGATGGCGATGCCATCGGCGGCCTGCTCGCCCTTTGGATGATGCTGCGGCAGATGGACAAGCACGCTGACATGGCGCTGAGCGACCGGGTGCCTTATATCTACCGCGGGCTGCCGTGCGCCTCGCAGATTCGGCACTGGAATCAGGTAGAGGGTGACTACGACGCGGTCATCCTGCTGGAGTGCGATGGCATCGCGCGCACCCGCCTGGAGGGGCTGGAGAACCGGTTTCTGATCAATATCGACCATCACACCAGCGGCCGTGCCTTCGCGGACGTGAACTGGATCGACAGCAGTGCCTGTGCCGTGGCCGAGCTGGTCTACCAGCTCGCGGGCGCGGCGGGGGTCGACATCTCTCCAGAGATGGCCACTTGCCTGTACACTGCAGTACTCTCGGACACCGGATCCTTCTGCTACGAGGGAACCGACGCCCGCACCTTTGAACTGGCACGCGAGCTGGTTTGCCGAGGGGCCGACCCGGTGCTGATCGCCCAGGATGTTTATTTTTCCAACCCAGCCGCGAAGATGCTCCTGCTGGGCGCCGCGCTGGCCAACCTGCAACATGACGGACGCGTGGCCTGGCTCTGGGTCTCGCAGAACGATATGGACCGCACGCACGCGGCGGAAGAAGACTGCGAAGGGATCGTCAACTATGCCATCGGGATCCGGGGGATTGAGGTGGCTGTCTTTCTGAGAGAGCTGCGCGACCACCGGGTCCGCCTCAGCCTACGCAGCAAGGGCCGGGTGAACGTAGCCACCGTTGCGGAACGTTTTGGCGGCGGCGGCCACGAAAACGCCAGCGGCTGCACCCTGGACGGCCCTCTGCCAACGGCCACGGAACGAATCTTGACGTGTCTCCGCAGCGAGCTGGAGGCGGTCAATTCTGTACCCGCATGACTCCCAGGTCTCAAAAGCGAGACCTGGGCCACCCATTTGATGCGTCATAATCGAACACCCCACCCATCCTCTCGCCCGGGCAGTGAATCTGATAGCCTTGTGGCCGGAGACCCATCCTAGCTGCAGCATCTGGAGTCCTATTGCCTGGCAGAATCAATGGCTGAGAAAAAAACAATGCCGCCGGAAGCGCCACAAGTACTTAACCGGCCAGGCACCGGCCTGCAGACGCTGGAAGCGCGCTTTCCCGGCCTGCGCGACACCCTGGAGGCCATCAGCCTTTTCGTCTTTACGCCTTTTTTCCTGTTTTATGGATTGGTGCCGGTCTTCGGCGGGGATGGACTTGGCCTGGTGGGCGCCGACGAACCCCGGTACGCGCAGATTGCGCGCGAGATGCTCGTACGGCGTGACTACGTAACGCCAGTTCTATGGGGCCGCCCCTGGCTCGAGAAGCCCGCCCTCTACTACTGGCGAGCGATGTTTGCCTTCCTTGAATTCGGCGTACATGACTGGTCGGCGCGTCTTCCGTCGGCCAGTTTTGCGTTCATCCTGGTGGCGTTGATCTATTTGCACCTGCGCCGCTTCCGCCCTGGGAGCCAGTTGGATGCCGCATTGATCACCGCTTCCTGCGCCGGCATTATCGGCTTTGCCCGCGGCGCCTCGACCGACATGCAACTGGCCGCACCCTTCTGCATCGGCATGCTTGGCTGGTATGCATGGTATGAGACAGGGAAAAAGTTCTGGCTCTTCGATCTCTATTTCTTTGTGGGCGTAGCCACGCTGGCGAAGGGCCCGGTGGCCCCCTTCATGGCCCTGGTGATTATCCTCAGTTTTGCCGCACTGCGGCGCGAATGGTCATTGCTTCGCCGCACCGTTTGGATTCCCGGTTTCCTTCTCTACTTCGCCATGGTGTTGCCCTGGTATATCGCGGTGCAGCGGCGTAATCCTGATTTTCTGCGCGTGTTCTTCCTGGAGCACAACCTGGAACGCTTCGCCACCAACCGCTACATGCACCAGCACGTCTTCTGGTACTACCTCCCCATCATGCTGGCGGCGCTTATGCCTTGGTCGGTCATCGCCATGCGGGCGCTGGCGGAGGCCATACAGCAATCGATCGCAGAATGGCGGGCGCGCTTTTCCAAGCACCATTACGTCGGTCATTCCCGGTGGGGCGATGCCTTTCCTGAATTCCTGGTTCTGTGGACGCTTTTCCCGATCATTATTTTCTCGCTTTCGCGCTCCAAACTGCCGGGTTACATTCTGCCCTCGATTCCACCGCTCACCATTCTCACCGGCGATTACATCAATCGCATTCGCAAGAAGAATCTGGATGTATGGCTGATTTTGCTGCATGCCCTGCTTTGCGCCGCCACCATCGTGCTGGTGCTTCTGCTACCGTGGCGTATCGGACATCCCGGGGTGCGGCCGCCCATCGGCATCCTGGTATCGGCGTTTTCCAGTGGGCTGGCGGCCGCGTTGCTCATTTTGGTTGTGGTGGCCCGCTTTGGGGTTTCACGCCTGCGCCTGGTTACCATGGTGCCGCTGGTCATCATGCTGCTGTTCATCTTCGGTGTAGGCCCATTCTTCGGCCTGCCGGCACTGTCGTCTACCAAGAAAAACATCCGTTTGCTGGACGCTGCCTATTCCGCCCGGCCGCTCGCCGCCATTATCAGCCAGATCGCCCGGCCTAACGAACCCGTGGCTGTGTACCGGGTGCGGCGCGACGTAGAATACGGCCTTTCGTTCTACCGCAATCACCTGGTCAACGACTATGACCAGGATGGCATTCCCGGAACGGAGCACATCCTCATCACCCGGGAAGCCTACATCGGCGAATTGCATACTCTACTCGCCGGCCGATCGTACCAACCGCTCTTTTCCTATCCGGCACAGAATCTGGCGGTCTACCAGGTCTTTGCCAAGCCGTAAGGTTCCCATGGGAGTGTCTTGTGCCGTAAACTCCTGTTGAAACATTGCGGGCACGATTAGAGCGGAATGACGCCAGCCCTGAACCTGGAAATTCTCGATTTGCGGCATTTCTCCGCTGGCAACCTCAAGCCGGTACTGGAGGCAGAGAGCCGCGCCTGGAACGAGCGCCTGCGCTGGGATTTTCATGCTTCGGCCAATCTGCTGCTGCAATACCTCGACTCCCATCTTCTGCCCGGCTATGTGGCCATTGAGAATGGCCGAATCTGCGGTTACGTCTTCTGTGTTTACGAGAGCGAGAAGGCGCTGGTGGGCGACGTTTTCGCCATGCCGTCCGCGACCAACTCCCGGCTGCCGGCTGACGTCGAGCGCTGCCTGCTCGAACATATGATCGAGTTGCTGCAACATTCTCCGGGCGTGGACCGCATCGAATCGCAACTGCTGCTGCGCCCGCACGGCACCCACGCGGAAATTCTTCGCAATGCCGGGTTCGAGATCTACGAAAGACTGTTTATGGAGCTGGAGCTCAGCTCCGCCAACCTGCCCGAAACGGCACCGGATTTGGACGGGTTGATGCTGCGCGCCTGGAAAGACAGCGATTTTGCTGCTGCCGGCCATCTGATCGCGCAAGCCTACGAAGGCCACCTGGATGGCGTGATCAACGATCAGTACCGCTCGGTTTCCGGCTCCCTGCGGTTTCTGCACAACATCGTCCGTTTTCCGGGTTGTGGATTGTTCGACGCTTCCGCCTCGCGCGTGCTTGCCTATCGTAATCGCGAAGAGATCGCCGCACTGCTGCTTTGCTCACGGGTCCGCGAAGAGGTGGGCCACGTGACCCAGATCTGCGTAAGCCGGGAACTTCGCGGACGCGGGCTCGGGGCATGGCTTCTGGCCGACTGCTCGCGGGCGCTGCGCAGCAGTGGTTTTGAGGCCCTCACCCTCACCGTAACCCGGCAGAATGCCGACGCGGTTGCCCTGTATCGACGTAGCGGATTCATCACCCGCCAGACCTTCGACGCTATGGTTTGGGACCGCCGCACGCGAGTGTATTCTTAAATGATGGCGCAAAGAGACGCGGCAAAAAAATCAGCAGATTCGAAGGCGAACCGATTGGGGTATATGGCCCTGATTGCCGGTTGGCTTATTCCCGGGGCAGGACATCTTTTGCTTAAACGCTGGGTTCGCGGCGCCCTGATATTGGCTTCAATCAGTTGCATGTTCGTGCTGGGCATCATGATGGGCGCCAGGCTCTACGCGCCCAACACCGCCGACCTTTTGGACATGCTGGGTTTTCTGGGTGATCTTGGATCAGGCCTGCTCTATCTTGTGGGCCACGGGCTTGGGCTGGGCCAGGCGCCAGTGCAGGTGGTGACGGCAGATTACGGCGCAAAGTTTGTTGTGGTCGCCGGCTTGTTGAACCTGATCTCCGCCGTGGACGCACATAGTATCGCTGTGGGGAGAAAGCCATGAACCTGGCGCTTTCTCATTTCGCGACGGTCATTCTGTTTGCTACCTTCGCCTCGATTATCTTCGGCATTACGCAGCGCAGTACGCCCAGGGCGATGGTTCGCTATGGGGCTTATTGCTTTGTTCTGTTTCTGGCGGCCGTGATCGCGGCTAGCTGGCTGATGTATTTCATCCGGCATTAAGGGAAAAGCAGGTCCCTCCACTACGGTCAGGATGACAAGGGGGAGGGCGATCGGGTTTAGTGCCGCGCCTACGGCGCTCGGACCATCTTGGGGGTCGATTTCCCAGCCCTTCCGGGCTGGGCTCACGTCTGGCGGTCGGCCCTCCGGGCCTTGCATCCGTGGCGATTTTGCCGTCTCATTTCTCCCCACAAGTTGACTGATCGGGATGACAAAGGGGGAGGGGCGTGCCTTCATCTGGTTCTGCTGCTGATCAAGCCGTAACTGCAGATCCCTCGGCTTTGCTCGGGATGACAAAGGGGAGGGCGGCGCCTCCAAGCAGAGCGGTTGCCGGATAGACGATTCCTCCGGGAGCGCTAGATGCGGACCAGCTCGGTTTGTATGGGTCCGGTTACGACCGCACCGCCCTGCTCCGTTAACATATTTATTTCGCTGCGCACGCCGAATTCCGGCAGGTAGATGCCCGGCTCGACGGAAAAGCAGGTATAGGGCAGCAGCAGACGATCATCGTGGGTTTCCAGATTGTCCAGATTGGCTCCGTTGCCATGCGTCTCGTACGAGATGCTGTGCCCGGTGCGGTGAGTGAAGTACTCAGCAAAACCCGCCTGGCGAATCACGGCGCGGGCCGCATCGTCGGCCTGCCATCCCGCCAGCGGCCGGCCCGCGGCAAATGCCTCTTGCACTACTTTGATGGCCGCATCCCGCGCTTGCGCGACCAGCCCAAAGACCTGGTGCTCGCGTTCACTCGGCTCGCGGCCAATCACTGCGGTCCAGGTGATGTCGTAGAAACAACTACCCGGGCGATTCATACGCCCCCATATATCGATGAGCAGGAAATCGCCTTCGTTGATCGGCTTCGAGCTCGCAGCGGTGGGCTCGTAATGAGAATCAGAGCTGTTGGCATTTACAGAGACATTGGGCCCGTATCCTTCAGCAATGCCTGCGCGCCGCATCGCTTCCTGCAGCCACACCATCACTTCATATTCATTTATGGGAGCCCCGCCCGACCGCAGACGCGCGGCTATATGCTTCCAGGCTGCGTTTAGAATTCCGTCGATGTGCCGCTGGGCTTCATAGTGGGTGGAGATCTGCTCCGCCGTCAGCACCGCCTCAAAGCGGCTCACCAGGTCGGCCGAACTGACAATGGTCTTACCCAGCTCGCGGAGCACTTCGATCGTGCCCGCATCCACCAAAGACACGTACATGATGGCGTTGCGCGGCGAGTACTGCATGGCCAGCTTTTTATATGGCTCGAGCATCGTCCGCAGACCGGCTTCCAGCTCTTGCCACGATGAATAGACTTGCCCACTGCCCGGCAACGACGCGAGCTTCCCGCTTTCAACACGATGGGTCAGCTTGCGCGGCTCCCCCTCAGCTGGAATGAGATAGTACCAGCGGCGGGAGACATGCAGGGAGTCGCTTAGCCCGAGGATCCGATAGGCTATCGGATCCCGGTGATGATGGTCGTAGAAGAGCCAGCCATCCAACTGCTGCTCACGAAGCGCGGCTTGGATCTTTTCCAGATTCATGAACCGACTACTGCGCGGTCAGCTCTGCGGCGACACGCTCGGTTACAAATGCCTCAACGGTGTCGCCCACCTGGATGTCATTGAAGTTGGCAATGCCCATGCCGCACTCCATGCCGTTGGTCACCTCGCGCGCATCGTCTTTGAAGCGCTTGAGCGAAGCAAGCTTGCCCTTGAAGACCTGCTCCCCATCGCGCATGAGGCGAATCTCGGCATCGCGCTTGATGGAGCCGTCTACCACGCGACAGCCGGCAATCGTCCCCACCTTGGGGATGCGGAAGATGTTGAGCACCTGCGCACGGCCAACGTAGTTCTCCTTAATCGTCGGCTCGAGCAAGCCCAGCATGGCTTTCTTGATCTCGTCCTGCAGCTCGTAAATGATCGAGTGCAGACGAATCTCGACGCCATCCTGTTCCGCCAGATCGGCCGCCTTGCGCTCGGGGCGCACGTTGAAGCCGATGACAATCGCATTGGAAGCCGATGCCAAAAGGATATCGCTTTCCGTAATCGCGCCTACGCCGGTGTGGAGCACCTTGATGCGCACCTTCTCGGTGGACATCTTCTGCAACGAGTCGGCCAATACTTCGACCGATCCGGTCACGTCTCCTTTAAGGATCAGTGGCAGTTCCTTAACTCCAGCCTGCTTGATCTGCTCGGCCAAACCTTCCAACGAAACCCTTGAGGATTTCGCCAACTGCGACTCGCGTTCCTTCATCTTGCGATATTGCGCGATGCCCTTGGCCTTATCGCGGTCAGAAACAACGAGCACGGTGTCGCCTGCGTCGGGCATGCCTTCCAGTCCCAAAATCTCAACTGGCGTCGAAGGCACGGCCTCCTGGGTTGCGCGGCCGCGATCGTCAAACATGGCGCGCACCTTGCCGAAGGTATTGCCCATGATGAAGCTATCGCCCGCACGCAAGGTACCGTTCTGTACCAGCACGGTGGCTACGGCGCCGCGGCCACGATCGAGTTTCGCTTCGATCACTGTGCCCACGGCGGGGCGGTCGGGGCTGGCCTTCAAATTGCCCAAGTCCGCTACCAGGCAGATCATTTCCAGCAGCAGGTCGAGGTTCTGCTTCTTCTTCGCCGAGACATCGACGAAAACGGTGGAACCTCCCCATGCTTCGGGCACCAGGCCGCGATCGCCCAACTGCTGTTTCACGCGATCCGGCTGCGCATCCGGCTTGTCGATCTTGTTTACGGCAACGATGATCGGCACTCCGGCAGCCTTGGCGTGGTCCACCGCCTCCAGCGTCTGCGGCATCACGCCGTCGTCTGCCGCGACCACAATTACGACAATGTCGGTTACCTTTGCTCCGCGCGCACGCATGCGGGTGAAGGCCTCATGGCCTGGGGTATCGAGGAAGACAATCTCGCGCCCGAAGGCCGGCGAGTCCGGCTTGGCAATGCGAACCTTGTAGGCGCCAATGTGCTGGGTGATGCCGCCGGCCTCGCCGGAAGCAACATCAGTCTCGCGGATCGCGTCGAGCAGTGACGTCTTGCCGTGATCGACGTGGCCCATCACGGTCACCACCGGCGGCCGGGTCACTTCGATCTCGCTGACGTCGTCGCTGCTCATGAGGTTTTCCAACGCCTCATTGGCCATCTCGTCTTCAAAGGTGATGACCTGGGTGTCGGCGCCGAACTGGGTGGCGACGTCCTTGACCAGCTCAGCATCGAGCGACTGGTTGACGGTGACAAACACTCCGCGCATGAGCAGCGAAGCAATCAGGTCTTTGCCACGAACCCCCAGCTTTTCCGCAAGATCCTTGACGCTAATGCCTTCGGTCACGGTGATGGTACGAGTGATGGGCACCGGTTCCTGGGGAATCTGCGCTCCGCCGAAACGAGGCGGCGGGGCAAAGCCCTTCATTGGGCCTTCTTTGGTTTTTGGATACTGTTGGCGTCCACGACGCTGTTGCGGAGCCGCTCTTTGCGGACGGGGAGCTTCCCCTGGAGGCGGGGTCAAGCCACCCGCACCACCCACTCCTGGCCGAGGGGCGCCAAAGCCGGGACGCGCGCCAAAGCCAGGACGCGGGGCGCCAAAGCCAGGACGTCCGCCGGCGCCGGGAGGTCCACCCGGCTGGGTCCGTGTTGGGTGCATTGGGCGGCGCGCACCGCCGGCTGCATCCTGCTGAGGACGCGGGGTGTAACCCGAACCACCGGCTCCTGGTCCACCTGAGGGCCGGCCACGGTCGAAGATTGGCCGTCCGCGCTGAATCACTGCGCCCGGGGGTTGCGGGGCGCTCGATACCGGCGCCGCCACCTGGGACACTGGTGGCGGAGGGGGAGCTTGGTAAACGGGACGCGGGCCGGTCTGGGGCATGATGACGCGACGCGCTGCCGGTTGCGGAGGAGGAGCCTGCGGCGCCACTTCCGGTGGGGGTATGGGAGTCGCTTCCACCGTGGAAGAGACGGGCGCAGCTGCAACCTCGGCGGAGCTGATTGATGACGGCGGCTGGGGCTTGGGCTGGGCCGGCGCGGCAGCTACCACAGCCGCTGCGGGACGGGTCTCAATCCCCGGTACCGCAGGCTTCGCCATACCCGGTGCAGTCGCAGGCGGACGCACCTCGACACCCGGTGCAGGGGGCCTGGCGACCACTGGTCCAGCGGGCGGCTTGGCCGCGATGGCGGGCGCTGACACCACGATGCGGGGTTCCTGGCGGGGCAGGGGTACAATCCGGCGCGGCGCGGGCGGTGGTGGGGTCGGGATTCGCTGTATGGGAACACCTGGGTTCGGCCGGGTCTGACCCTGCAAATTCTGGCCGGGCGACCCTTGCCCAGCGGGGGTGTAAGAGGCTGGCGGGGCAGCCGCGGCCGAGCTAGCGGGCGGCGCACTGGGAGACGGACGAGGCGTTGCCGGGGTCGCCGGAGACGCTGCTGAGGCTACCGGAGGCGGTGGAACGGATGGCCTGACTGCCTGGGGCGGGGCAGGCTGGGACACAGGAGGCCGCTGGGCTACCGCCGCAGCTTCATCTTTTCTCTGCTGAATGGCCTTGAGCACATCGCCCGGCTTCGACACCCGCGACCAGTCGATCTTCTGCTTCGGCTCAATATCTGCTTTCGCCGCTCCCGCACCGTTCTTTCCGGTACGTTGAAAGTGCAGGCGGACACGCTCCGCCTCATCCGCTTCCAACGAGCTGGAGTGGGTCTTTTTCTCGGTCACGCCGACTGCGGTCAGGGAATCAAGGATCGCCCTGCTCTTTACTTCCAGCTCGCGTGCTAAATCGTTAATCCGAACTTTGCTCATCCGTCCCTTTGTGTCCAACCCAATGCCGCTCAGACTTTCATAGCACCCTCACGGCCGTGGGAAAGACAGGTCTTATTATTATCCTCTGAAAACGTGGAATGTGGGCTACACAACCACGCGGTAGCAATCATTTTGGGTGTTTTCACAAATACTCTGATGCCTTGAGACTGGCTATGTGCAGGCGTTCTTTCCACCCCAGCAAGCTTCGCTTGCCGGGGACCCCGGTTTTGGCGGAACGCCTGCGTAGAGAGCCGCTTCCTCGCTTGCACCGTTTGTGAAAACACCTTAAACGCCACCTTCGTCAATTTTTGGGTCCTGGCGGGTTTCCGCGCTGGCTTCTTCCACGTTGCCCTCGTCCACGGTCTCCGACCTGGCTATTTCATAGTTTGGTACGTGGCTGGCGAGGACTTCGCTGGTATCCTCCCGGCCGGGTGTTTCGGACTCTGCGCCGACCTCGTCGAGGTCGCGGCCGGATTCCGTCAGCTCTTCCATGCGGACGCGGGCCACATCGTCGCTGATCAGACCGGAACCGTCCAGGGTGTCAGGA
Organism: uncultured Acidobacteriaceae bacterium; assembly: GCA_963834205.1. Lineage (GTDB taxonomy): Bacteria > Acidobacteriota > Terriglobia > Terriglobales > Acidobacteriaceae > PALSA-350. The sequence continues at coordinate 428,778 of CAWIBI010000009.1, forward strand.
GCGTCCTGCTCCCCTTCCTGGTCCAGCGCGAGGGCGTCAATCTCCTCTGCCGACTGCGCTTCTTCGATCGCCCTGGCTTTCTCGACCTCTTCTTCTTCGGACTTGGCCAAAGCTCCCTCTGCAGCCGGACGCTCCTCGCCCGGCTCGTACTCGCCGAAATAGTGACGTACGGCGAGGCTGATTTTCTCCAAAGTCTTTTCGCCGATGCCGGGAATCTCTTCCAACTGCTCCGGGGTCATGTCGGCCAATGCCTCGACGGTGGTGATGCCCGCAACCACCAGCTTCTGGATGATCTGCTCGCCCAGCTCCGTTACCTGCTCGATGGGAGTGGAAGGCCCACCGCTCATCGCCTGCATCTGCTGCTCGACTTCCTGGCGCTTCTCTTCCTCGCTCTTGATGTCGATCTTCCAGCCCAGCAGCTTGGCCGCGAGGCGGACGTTCTGGCCCTTTTTACCGATGGCCAAGGAGAGCTGCGAGTCGTCGACAATGACTTCAATCTGCTTCTCGCCTAAGTCTGTGATGCTGACGCGGCTGACCTTGGCCGGCTGCAGAGCCTTTTCGGCAAACGTAGTGATCTCTTCGCTGAACTCGATGATGTCGATCTTTTCGCCGCGCAGCTCGCGAATGATGGACTGCACCCGCATGCCCTTCATGCCCACGCAGGCGCCTACCGGATCTACATCCTTATCGCGCGAGAGCACGGCAATCTTGGTGCGCTCGCCGGCTTCTCGGGCTATGGCCCGGATGACCACGGTGTTGTCGTAAATCTCCGGCACTTCGCTTTGGAAGAGGCTCTGGACCAGCTCCGGAACGGCCCGGGAGACGATAACCTGAGGACCCTTGGCGGCGCGGTCTACGCGCTGCAGTACGACGCGAACCCGCTCTCCGATGGCAAACTGCTCCAGGCGGGACTGCTCCCGCTTGGGCATTCTGGCCTCTGCCTTGCCCAGGTCGAAGATTACGTCCTGCAATTCGAGACGCTTTACGGTGGCGTTCAGCACTTCGCCGAGACGATGGGCGTACTCCTTATAGACGGTATCCCGCTCGGCTTCTCTGACCTTCTGGAAGATGACTTGCTTGGCCATCTGGGCGGCGATGCGGCCCAGCACGTCGGTCGGTTTGTAATAGCGGATTTCACCGCCGGTCTCCACTTCCGGGGCCAGGGCGCGCGCGTCTTCGAGCGTGATCTGGTTCACTGGATCTTCAAGCTGCTCCGGCGCCTCGACCACGGTCTTGTAGACATAGGCGCGAATCTCACCCGATTCCCGGTCCAGTTCGGCGCGCATGTTTTCCTGGGTCTTGTAGTACTTGCGCGTGGCCAGCGCAATGGCGTCTTCCACCGCGGAAACGACGATCTGCGGATCAATTCCCTTGTCCCGGCTTAACGCCTCGATGCTTTGATAAAGAACACTCGCCATGATGTCTCTCTTAACCCACGCTTAAATTTCGGGGACCAGATTGGCCTTCTCGATGTTGGCAAACGCAATCTCGACTGTTTGCACTGGAACCGGAGCCTTCTTGCTTCCCCTTTGCTTCTTTGCCGTCAGGTCGAGCACGATTCCCTCCGGCTTGACCTCTGTGAGCTTCCCCTGCCAGTGGCGGTTGCCCGCCACCGGGGTGAACGTCCGTACCTTTACCGGGCTGGCCTGAAAGCGCTCGTAGTCGGAACGGGTTTCCAGCTTGCGGTCTAGCCCCGGAGAGGAAACCTCCAGGGTGTAATCGCTTGCCGGCACCAGATTCTCTACGTCGATGACCGTGCCAAAGTCCCGGCTGAACCGTTCACAATCCTCGTGCGTTACCCAGGCGAGCTGATCCAAGGCGACGTCTTCGCCGAGGTGCAGGCTTTGCGGTTCGCCGAGCGCCGCGGCCTCGGCAGCCCGCCGGGCGCGCTGTTCGGCGTTTTGCTCGATAAAAACCCGCAGAATCCGCTGCTTGCCGCCACCCAGGTATTCGATCTCCACCACGTCCAGCCCGTGCGATGCCGCTACCCGATCCGCCGTATGACGGATTTGCTCAAGACTCAATGACATAGCTGCCGCTTCAAAAGAAGATGGTGCGCCAACCAGACCGGACCACTAGCAAACATGCTCAGCGGAATCCCGGCCAAAAGAAAAGTGGGCTTTCGCCCACTCATTTCTCCGTGTTACTCCGCAGTTGCGCAGAAGGCGAAGCCAAAGGACAAATTCGCTGCAACTTAAGAATACGCCGTTTCCGGGTGGATTTCAACGCTTCCCGGGGCGCGGCGCCGCAAGCAGTTCTCCTGTTGGTTATAGGATTAATACAGCGTTCCCCATTATGATTCAGACACCCGTACCGGAAGCTCTTACCTTTGACGACGTCCTGCTGGTTCCTGCTTATAGCGACGTTGTTCCTGCCCAAGTAAGCACCCAGACCCTGTTGACACATTCCATTTCCCTGAATACCCCACTGCTCTCGGCCGCGATGGACACGGTGACCGAGTCGCGCCTGGCCATTGCCATGGCGCAGCAGGGTGGCCTCGGGGTGATCCACCGCAACCTTTCGATCGAACAACAGTCCAGCGAGGTAGATAAGGTCAAGCGCTCGGAGAGCGGGATGATCGTCGACCCGGTCACTATTGAGCCGCAACAGCTTATATCGGATGCGCTGGAGGTGATGCGGCGGTACAAGATCTCCGGCGTGCCGGTGACGCAAGGCAAGAAGCTGGTTGGCATTCTGACCAATCGCGACCTGCGTTTTGAGACGCGGACGGACATCCCGATCGGCGATGTCATGACCAAGGAAAACCTCATCACGGTTCCGGTGGGGACGACGCTGGAAGAGGCAGAAAAGATCCTGCACAAGCACCGGGTGGAAAAACTGCTGGTGGTTAACGGCAATTATGAGCTTAAGGGACTGATCACGGTCAAAGACATCCAGAAAAAGCTGAAGTACCCCAACGCGGCGAAGGACGACCAAGGCCGGCTGCGGGTGGGCGCAGCCATCGGCGCGACCGGCGACTTTATGGAGCGGGCGGCGGAGCTGATCCGTTTCCGGGTGGATGTGCTCTCGATTGACTCGGCGCACGGCCACTCCTCCCGGGTTCTGGAAGCTGTGCGCGCGGTGAAGAAGCGGTTTCCGAGCGTGGACCTGATGGCGGGCAATGTGGCCACCTATGAAGGGGCCAAGGCCTTGATTGAAGCCGGGGTGGATACGGTTAAGGTCGGGATCGGGCCGGGATCGATTTGCACCACGCGCATGGTTACAGGCGCCGGGATGCCGCAGATCACGGCCATCAGCGAGTGCTACCGGGCGGCGCGGGAACACCATATTCCGGTGATTGCCGATGGCGGCATCAAATACTCCGGCGACGTAACCAAGGCGATCGCCGCCGGGGCGAGCGTGGTGATGATCGGTTCCCTGTTCGCGGGGGTCGACGAGAGCCCGGGAGAGACGATCCTTTACCAGGGGCGCAGTTTCAAGACCTACCGGGGCATGGGTTCGCTGTCGGCGATGTCGCAGGGCTCGGGCGAGCGCTACTTTCAGGGGAAAGGCGACATTGAGGAGAAACCTTCTACCGAGGGAGTGGTGGCACGGGAGCGCAACGGGGAAAACCGGCTGGCCAAGTTCGTACCCGAAGGGATTGAAGGACGCGTGCCCCATCGCGGCCCGCTGGAAGCGATGGTCTACCAGCTGGTGGGGGGATTGCGGTCGGGGATGGGGTATGTGGGGTGTAACAGCATCCAGGAACTGCAGGAGAAGTCGTGCTTCATCCGCATCTCCAGCGCCGGGCTGCGGGAGAGCCATGTCCACGATGTGATCATTACGCGCGAGGCTCCTAATTATCATGTCGAGTAAGTGGGCCTCCAGCCGGGGTTCTCGGGAAGTGGCTAAAAAGTACGCACTAACGCACTAAACCGCCGTTGCAAGGGAGATTTTTCGCGTTCCTCTGCTCCTGATGCTGCTGAACCTCCCCAATGGCCGGGGCTTCCTGGGAAATGACAAAAAGGTGCGTGGTAAGCGTGGTAAGCGTGGTAAGTCCCCGTTGCAGGGGATTTTTCTGCGTCCTCTGAGCTCCTTAACGCTGCTGAGGCCTTCCCAATGGGCCGGAGTTCTCCCCCGGATTTCCTGTGGAATTTGGTGGCTTCGGTGAACTTCATGCCCCTTTCTTCACGGAAAGGCGCACACGCGGTTCTCTCCAGTGCTGCGTGGCAGGAAATCCGGGTCCCCCGGATTTCCCGTGGGATTTGGTGGCTTCGGTGAACTTCATGCCCCTTTCTTCACGGAAAGGCGCACACGCGGTTCTCTCCAGTGCTGCGTGGCAGGAAATCCGGGTCCCCCGGATTTCCTGTGGAATTTGGTGGCTTCGGTGAACTTCATGCCCCTTTCTTCACGGAAAGGCGCACACGCGGTTCTCTCCAGTGCTGCGTGGCAGGAAATCCGGGTCCCCCGGATTTCCTGTGGAATTTGGTGGCTTCGGTGAACTTCATGCCCCTTTCTTCACGGAAAGGCGCACACGCGGTTCTCTCCAGTGCTGCGTGGCAGGAAATCCGGGTCCGGGGAATGGCTAAAAAGTGCGTGGTAAGCGTGCTAATTCGGCTCCTTCGAGGATTCTTTGGGTTCGGCGGTTTCCTCTTCCAACAGCTCTTCGTCTTCGTGATCGACGGCGGACCAGAGGGTGGTGGGGCGGCCGCGGCCGGCGGGGGTCACGGTACATTAGAGACGCGCGACGGCGACTTACTCTTGAGACATTTTCTTCAAGTGTCAGCGAGCTTACATGTATAGATACAATTTGCCCTGGAAAAGTTTAGGTTCTGTTGACATGAAAATGCGACGCCGAGAATGAGCGGCGACTTATGTGTTGCGATATGGGTATGCCGGTCTCCAGGATGCGCCTTTTCAACTAACACCCCGGCTATCTTTAGTCCGCACCTGCAGCATCTTCCCCACGTTTTCCATTCTTTCCCGCGTCGTGTCAACCCGCGGGGCCAGGTGCCCAGCCTAAGGCCGGGGATTATTCATGAGGCATTTCCACTTCGGTAAGACTGCCGGGTGTTGCCGCGTTTACTACGGCGACGATCTGCGCCACATATCGCTTAATAACGGTCCAGCGTCCCCGTCCCAGCACGACGATGGCTATCTTCCGGCCCATAAGGCTCTGCTGGTAACTGAGATTCTTGTCAGTCGTCACCAAGACTTCAAACCCGGCGGCCTCGGCCACAGTCAGCAATTCGCCGTTTTCCAATTCGTCCCACCCACGGGCGCGGGCTTCCGTTACCGCGTGATGGTCGATCAAGTAACGGGCAAGCGTACCGGGTGTGCCGTTATCGAACAAAACAAGCATTTAGGGGTGGGGGCTTGGAGCTTCGGCGCTATGCGCAGCAAATTCGAGAACAGCCTGAACCTGTTCCCGCGTCACACCGAATTCTTCCACCAGTTCGTCAACATCCATGTCCTGAAGGTTCTCAAACACCGTCGAAATTGGGGTCCGTGTTCCCCGAAATACCCATGCGCCGCTGCGCTTGCCGGGAAGGCTTTCCACGGCGGGGCATTGTGACCAATCAAGACTTGCCATGCTCTTACCCTCCCTTCATGATAACCCTTTAGCACTATCTTAGAGCGCGCCCCATTCTGCTCGTTCCTTACCTGGCAATAGACTCTCCCCACGCAACCGACCGTCCGCCGTTATGAAGAGCTTTGGATTGATGGGCGTCTGGCTGCCGCTGCCCCAGACGCGGGAAGCGATTCAGCTTGCCGAAGAACAACATGCGGACCTGCTACTGATTGACCAGCGCGAGGGACGCCGGCGAGCAAGACAGCGCGGACTCAAAACAACGGGAACCTTGGGCGTTTTGTTGAGCGCCGGCGAGCACCGCCTGACCGATCCAGGAATGGCCTACCGGCAACGTCTCCGAAAGCAACCAGTCAGTCGTCTTTCACGGCGCGGCCTTCAGCCACGCAGGCCAGATTTGCGAGATTGCTTATGAGCAGCTTCAAGGTCGGGCTCAAAACTGATACGCAAGCGCGTGCGAGTGGCTTTCGCGAAGCGCTCAAGCGTGCGCGTCGATGGCAAAACTTTGCCGCTTTCAAGGCGGGCGACCACTGCCTGCGTAGTGCCCATGGCCTCGGCAACCTGCTCTTGCGTCATGTCCGCTTCGCCTCTGGCCTTGATCAAGGCCGATGCAAGCGCGAATTCCTCTCCTAGCGCCTCATACGCTGCAACGTACTTTGGATCTTTCCTCCATTGCCTGAAGGCCTCTTCAGCTGGAATGAACTTACGCTTCATTCAATCTCCTTCGCCCGTTTCAGGGCAATTATGATCTCCCGGCGGGGTGTCTTCTGTGTTTTCTTCTCAAAGATATGGACAACGACGACGCGTTTTCCAACTGCTGTAACGTAGAGGGCGCGGCCTATTCCACTCCTGCCCTTCATGCGCATTTCCCAAAGCGAACCTTGGAGATGCTTTACGTATGGCTCCCGAACACGCTCCAATCCATGAGCCTGAATCAACTCCACGATGCGCTGGAAGCTCGCGCGAATATCCAGTGGAAACTCATCGAGCGACTCCTTTACCTTCTCGTTCAGGAACTCGACAACCCAGGTCATTTTTTATTATACCCTTTTTGCAATGTTTGAGGCGGGTCCGGGTCTTGCACTTCGCTCGTTCATGTCAAGGCCCAGAGGGCCGACCGCCAAACGTCAGCCCAGCCCGGAACCCGGATTTCCTGCCACGCAGCGCTGGACGAGGCCGCGTGTGCGCCTTTCAGTAAGGAAAGGCGCATGAAGTTCGCCAACGCCACCAAGTTCCACAGGAAATCCGGGGAAGGGCTGGGAATCCTATCCAAGATGATCCGAGCGCCGTAGGTGCGGCACTCGCCCTGGCAGAAAATACGGCGACAGGATTCCTGTTGTAGCCACTTTCATTTCTTCGGAGGGTATCCTGTCGCACATCTTTTTCGTCCACGAAGCCAGGGGGAGCCTCCTCGCGGAGAGACGGTGCTGCTCTGCGTCTGGATTGCCGGCGCGTAATCGAGCGATTACAATGGAGCTATGTTCTCGATCAGACCTCTTCCTGGGTTCACGGCCTGGATCGACGGTCTCAAGGACGAGACGGTCCGCAGCGTCGTGGTAGCGCGAATCAAACGGTTGAACGGGGATTGATGGGAGATGTTTCGTCCGTAGGGCGATGGCGTTTTGGAACTGCGCATACATCTGGGCGCGGGGGGGCGCATTTCACACAGCGCGGCAGGGAGATCATCGTGCTGCTTGCTGGGGGGGTCGAAGCGGACGCAGAAAACCGACATCAAGCGTGCCAAGGTATTGGCCGGTTTGCTTGATGGAGAGGAGAATGATCATGCGTAAACGAATTAAGGTGGCGGATCTTCTGGAGTTCGACGCAGCGCACTATCTGGACAGCGAGAGCTCCATAGCTGCCTACTTGACGGACATCCTGGAAGCCAACGACGCGGCCCTGTTGGCGGCGGCACTGGGCGACATTGCTCGCGCTCGCGGCATGACGGAGATCGCCAAGGCAGCCGGTATCACTCGGGAAGCCCTATATAAAGCCTTGCGCCCGGATAGCGCTCCACGATTTGATACGGTGAGTCGGGTTTGCGCGGCGCTCGGGGTGCGTCTGGTAGCACAACCGATCCATCCAAGTCCGCGGGTGTCTCGCGTTTGATCAAACCGGGAGATAGACGAAACGTCCCCCAGCAAACAGGCGCAGGGAATACGTATCCTGTGGCCGCATCTCCTGTCTGTCGCCGCATCTCCTGTCTCTGGCGGCGCACGCTTAGGCGCCGCAGTCAGGAGGACCGTGTGAACTGGTCGGACATGACGAAGTTAGTCGCACAATGGCTCCCCCAACCGCGCATCCAGCATCCGTGGCCTACTCAACGCTTCGCCGTCAAATAACCGAGGTGAAAGCCGTATGCGGGAAAGCCGCACGTACGGCTTTGTGCGGGGGCCGCATAGCAATATGCGTCCCTACCGCGATCCGTATATCCTTCCTATCTGGTCCCCTTTCCGCGAAACGCGGCGCGACGTCGCCCTTCCGGACCGCCAAATGACTTTCCCCCGCTTCTCTGCTGTCGCAGAGTCTGGCATTACCAACAGTACGTTGAGATCGCACTACAGGGGTTGGCATGGCCGAGCCATTTGAGTTTGGCCCCTGCTATCGGATCAAGGCACCGTACCTACTCCGAGGTCGGCGCAGCCGGTTGGGCGCTAACCGCAGATGGCACAAGCTTGGTCAAGAGATCGTCAAGGAAGACGTGATCCCAACAGGCATTGCGCAGTTCGTCACCATGACGTCTAAAATACGCCTGAATGATTTTTTTGCCGGTCTTTTTCTGGATGTATTTCACGGCGGGCGCGAAGTCGGCATCCTCCGTGACCAGGATGGCGGTATCGAAGTTGTCGTCGAACGCCATAGAAAGAAGATCGGTTATAAGCGACGCGTCGACGCCCTTTTCAACCGTGCGGCGCAATGGCTGGTGACAGTGGGGGCAGTCATTGATCGGCCTGCGGCAGCCCTCGTTTGAGCACGAATGGGGCTTGCGTGGTTTCCTCTCGGCTACCGTGACGGTGTAACCGGGAAAACCATCCATGACCCGTAGAAAATTTTTAAGTCCTTTATCCTTCGGGCTCTGCGGGTCAATCGAAGCGTAAACGTTCGTGCCAGCGTACTCAGACGTACCGCCCTTGGCAACTTCGGCAACCAGAACCTGAGGGAGGGTATCCCTCCAGGGGATTTTCACCGGAGGCGTGCTTCCAAGTAGCTCATTCCAGCCAAGTTGCAGATTCCAAAAGTCGATAAAAATTTGTACTCGCATCATCCCACCAATGAAAAACCCGCGCTTTTGGCGCGGGTGGACTATATGTAGTCAGAGACGAAATACCCCCGACTGGAATGTATTAACTTCGACTTTACTGCGGATCCGCGTACACGTCAATATTAAGACGCGGAGTGCCGTGACAGACGGAATGGCCCTAAAGCGCGCTGCGCTCGCTGACGAAGAAGTTTTGGCGCTGGAGTCCATCGTGCGAGAGGCATTCGACGGGTTTGATGGCGACCAAACGGCAGCCATTGACTGATGTGCCAATTTGATCAACGCCCGAGGGCGCTGGACGGGACATCTTTTTCAGAGTGGGTTTGCTTCAGTCGCCATGGACGAGTTGCATCAGCTGGCTGCAGTCTCCTATGTCAGCCTGAAGCCCGTGCGCGCCGGTTTGGTCGGGCATGCGGCAGATTGTGCATGGTCGAACCTACGAACCCATTTGGCGGGAGAGGATGATGGGTTGGTGACAGTCCGTCCGCTGGTCGCCCTTCATTCTCTTCGGTGCGAGCGGGCCGTCCCCGCTTCCTGCTGCGAAAACATATGCCGGTGGCAAATTGTCCGCAGATGCCGGTTTCGGTGTCGGAGGGTAACAGTTCCCATGACTGACCTACTAATCCTGCGCTCAGACTTCCGGCTAAATTTTTGATAAAATCAATTATCCCCGCGATGTTTACTCTCGGAAGGCCTTAGGCATCGATGATGCACGCCACTTCGGCTATTGCGCCCTGGGATTTGTCGGAAACTCAGCGACTTCTCGATAACCCCGCCGTACGCCTTTTGAGAAGCCCTAACGCCGCGCTAACCCTCACATTTCTGCATCGCGCATTCAAGGAACATCACGCAATTTCTGTTCCCGAGTCACATTTGCGAGCTCGTCTGGAGAATTTCCTCGAAGAGGCTCGGTTGCAACAGCCGGGCTCCTATTCGCAGACAGCGGCCGACTACCTCGCCACCTGGTGCGGTGATGAACAGCTCCTCCTCAAGAAACTCTATAGCGACCAGGTAGAGGAGCCCATTTTCGAGCTGACATCTGGCGCAGAACGAGCAATGCAATGGATCGAAGACTTACAAGCAAAGCCCTTCGTGAGTGCGGAATCTAGACTTGAATTGATCCTTCGCAACTTGGAAGAGATCGTTCTATTTTCCACGTCCGATGTTGAGAAACGAATCTCCGCTCTAAAGGAACAACAAGCTGCTTTACAAGCGCAAATAGACGCAATGGAATCGAGTAATACCGCCGAGGCGTACACTCCCGTCCAGCTGACTGAGCGGTTTGCAAATGCGCTTGATTTGGCACGCGGCCTTACCGGAGATTTTCGTCAGCTAGAAGAAAACTTCAAAGAAGTTGCGCGATCTCTGGCGGAGAGTCATGCGCGGCCGGGAGCGAAAAAGGGTCGCATAGTCGGGCAACTGCTGGACACACACGCTGCTATAAAAGACTCACCCCAAGGACAGAGCTTCTATGCATTTTGGAATCTTCTCTCATCTCCACAGCGCCAACAGCGTTGGCGAGAGCTAACCCGGCAGGTCTATCGCATCGAGGCCATAGATTCCGCGTTGCGATCGAATCGGCTGATTGACCGACTTTCAAGCCTACTTCTCGTCGAAGGAGAGCGCGTTGTTCGCTCAAATGAGCGGATGGCCGCTACGCTGCGGCGTGCGCTGGAGTCCGCTGCATCGGGCGAAGATCAGAGGCTTCGCGAACTTATACATGAGATTCAAAAGGCCGCGATCATCGCTCGGGCGAATCCCCCGTCCGAAGATGAGTTCTTTGGATTGATTGGCCCACCGGCGCCGTTTGCCAGCTTTAGCCGAAGCTTCTGGCAACCGGATTCGACTGGGAACTTGACCGGCGAATTCTCTTTTGCCTCTGATTCGGCTCTAGACTGGTCAATTGTCGATCGATTTAAGAGTCTTGCAGATTTGAATCTCAAGCGGCTTCGAGAGCATATTCACGCATGTCTTGCTACGAATGATTCAGTCCTTCTGTCCGAGATTCTCCGGAGATTTCCGCTCACTGATGGTGCTCTCGAAATCATCGGGTATCTCGTTATCGCCACTCAAGATGACACACATTACGTAGCCAGTGACCAGTTCACCAGCATTCGTGTTGCGGAAGGAATGCAGGGAGCTACCTGGCGTGTACCAGAGGTTCTATTCGCGCGGACGGGGTGACAAGATGCTGGACAACTCCGATTTCGGGTCCCGATCATTCGCGCTGGCGCAATTATTCGTGGGGCCGGTTTACATCGAAGACACTCAGGTCTGGGAGACGGTTCGTGCCGAGAGAGACTACATTGCTCGCTATTTCCGCCAAATTGGACAAGACCTCATCATCGATGAAGCGGAGGGATACGCATTCATACGGCAGATCGAGCCGGAGGGTGAAGAACGAGTGCCAAGAATCGGACGCCGGCAAGCGCTTGGGTATACGGCGACAATCCTTCTGGTCTGTTTGCGCGAGGAGTTGGCGAGCTTTGATGCGGCACCTGGCGACTCTACGCGGCTGGTCCTTACGAGACATCAGTTGCGGGCGCTTGTTCTGCAATTCGTTCGAGAATCTAACAACCAAATCCGCGATATGCGCGCAGTCGATGGCGCCATTCGGCGGGTAGAGGAATTGGGATTTCTGAGAAGTATTGGAACGGCAGAATCTGACACGCTAGAGGTCATGCGCATTCTGAAGGCGAGACTCGGGCCTTCCGAATTGGAATCGGTGAAGGAACGATTGACACCACATGGAGAAGACCGAACTTAGCTCGCATGATGATGTAACTTGGTGGCCGGGTTACCGTCTTGATCGCCTGGAACTATTGAATTGGGGAACGTTCCATGGTGAGGGACAGATCTTTGCGCCACAAGGGGCATGGTCACTCCTTGTTGGAGACAATGGTTCCGGGAAATCGACCGCAATCGATGCGTTACGTACACTCCTGGTTCCACCTCGCCTCCTCAACTACAACGATGCGTCGGGAGATGGACGCAAAAGCTCCGGCCGCGATCGGACGCGGCGCTCCTACATCCGGGGCGCCTGGGCAAGCTCCAGCACCATTGATTCGACGACACCGACCACCCAATATCTACGGGAGCCAGGAACCTTTAGCGCAGTCTCCGCCGTGTTCACCGATGCGCTCCGTTCGGAATCGGTAACCGTCGCGCAGGTGCTCTGGGAGCACGACGAGGACGTTCGCGAGATTTTTGCGATCTATCGTGCACCCAAGAGCTTGAAGGATTTGCTTGGGCGGCAAACCAATACGACCGAGATCAGGCGCGCCGCTAAGCAGGCAGGATGGGAAGTGTTCGAAAGTTTCTCAAGCTATTCAGAGCGCATGCGAAAGCTCCTTCACATCCCAGGCGAGAAGGCGCTCGAAGTTTTCAATCGAGCGATCGGGATGAAAGAAGTTGGAGATATCGACGCGTTCGTTCGCCAATTCTTGCTGCCTTCTGCCGATACTTTCACCTTCATTCGAGACACAGTTCAGCCCCACTACAAGACCCTCATGGATTGTTGGACAGCAATTGACCGTGCCGAGAGGCAGCTTGGCGCTCTGCGACCCGTATCCGAGAATGCACGGCGCGTCTCGACTGCAGAATCCAAGATTAAGGAATGGAGGGAACTTCAAGACGCAGTCAAGCCATATTTCTTGACGAAGTACATCGAGTTTCTGAAGGAGTGTGCGACAGACCTCCGAAAGGAATATGAGATTGCTCGAACAAAACTAAGTGGCGTGGTATTCCATCTGGAACAGCGGAGAAGAGACCGCGACGAACTGATTGCGGCGATAAGTACAACTGACGTGGGACCGCGTCTCCAAGCGATTGATCGCGAAATTCAAATCTCCGACGAAGCGCGACAACGCGCTCAAATATTGCGCAATCGCATTCAACCCTCAGTAGTCCTTCTCGGTGCAGGTCCATCCCTGGTTGATGAAGCTTCCTTCGCCAGTGTTAAGGCCAATTGGGAATTGATAGAGAATCAGGAAAGCCAAGTTGCTAGCGAGAGTGAGGAGCGTCGGGCCGCGTGCCGTAGCCGCCAAGAGGCCACCCTTGTCAAAATCATCGATGTGCGCGAGGAACTCGCAAGCGTCGAGCAGAACAAAGTCAACATTCCAAGGAACTTCCTGGGAGTAAGATTTCGCCTCTGTGAAACCCTCAAAGTCGATACCAATACAATGCCATTTGCCGGTGAGCTGATTGAAGTCAAGGCCGAATACTCAGAATGGGCTGGCGCTATTGAACGTCTACTGCACGGCTTTGGGCTATCCCTCTTAGTGCCCGAACATTTATATCGCCCTGCCACCGAGTTCATCAACTCGACGATGCTCAACCTGCGGTTGACCTTTCATCCTGTCCCGGCGCGAGTACCTGTGCCGCCCCATCTTTCCAATGAGCTTGTGCCAGGACGATTGTCTTTCCGCGTCGATCATTCTCTGCATTCTTGGGTGATTGCCGAACTGGCACGACGATTCAATCATCGTTGCTGTCAGACCATTGCGGAGCTTGAGAGAGTGGAGAAGGGTTTGACTCGCCAGGGGCTGATTCGCGACCGGTCGCGACATACCAAGGACGACTCCCGGCCAATTGACGACGCCAAAGATCGAATTCTTGGATGGTCTACAGAACGGAAGATCGCAGCGCTGCGAGCCCAGCTTGGGGAGTTGGAGAAGCAAGCCGAGGAAGCGGCGCATGATTCCGCCGAGGCGGCTCGCGCAGCGACAGCAGCCAGAGCCCGCGCTACTGCTGCGAGAGATCTTCTCGGCGTTACTCAATTCCTAGACATCGATCCGGTCCATTGGAGTGAACAACTAATCCGGTTGAGATCTGAGAAGGACTTGCTGGAGAACAGTTCAAAGGAACTTCACCTGCTCCGTCAACGAAAGAGCCACGTCGAATCTGAAATCGAAGCTCTTGACCAGCAAGTTCGGCAAATGGACGGAGACGTGCGCGTCTGTGAGAGGGAATTGAGCGTTTGCGGCAGCTTTTCTCAAACCAGGAGCGCTCAGCTTACTGAGTTTCCTGATTATGAACACGAAAAGACCGTTGCGGACTTTGGCCGCTTGTTAGGAACCCACGCTCCACTCACGATGGACAACCCAGATCAACTCACGCACACCGCCGCGCAGAGCATTCAGGGGCGAATTAACAACGAAACCGGAAAAGTTAATGAAGCCGCCGACAAAATGGTGGCAGCGATGAGCGATTTTCTCAAGGAATTCCCGGAATTCTGCCAGACCCTTTTTCCGGGCCGCGCGTACGCAGACAGTTTCCTCGCCGTGCAACGCAGAATCGAAGATGAAGATCTTCCGAGACATCGGGAACGCTTTGAACACTATCTGAATGAAAACCTCGTGGGCGACCTTCTCATGCTCAATAGTCGGCTCGAGGAGCACGCTCAGGCGATCGAAGCGCGCGTGGAGGAAGTCAATGAGGCTCTCCGCACTATAGATTACAGTGAGAACACCTACGTTCAGCTGCACTTGGTCAATCGACCCAACGTGCAAATCAGCGAATTCAGACGTTCATTGCGCGAATGCTTTGAACATGGGATTTCCCCCGCTCCCGAAGAGCGACTCAGAATATTCGCGCGAGTGAGAACATTGCTGGAGAAATTTCAGGCTGACCCGGATGGAACACTGCGCATTACAGACGTTCGCACCTGGTATAGCACTGGCGTAAAGGAACTGCGGCAGCAAGACGATTCGGAAGCTGACTTCTTCGCTGCCACGACCGGAAAGTCCGGCGGGCAGAAGGCCAAACTGGCCTTTACCATTCTCGCCTCAGCCCTTACCGCTCAGTATGGTTTATCACAAAGTCAACCCGACAGTTCGAATTTTCGTCTGGTTGTGATTGACGAGGCGTTCTCGCGTACCGACGAGCAAAACTCTCAGCGCGCAATGCAGCTTTTTGAAAGTCTTGGCTTCCAGGTTATGATCGTGGGTCCATTTGATGCAAAGGCTAAATTGGCGGTTCCATTCGTCAGAACGATCCATCTGGCATCGAATCCAACCGGCGACAAATCTCAACTGCTTGCAATAACTCGGCAGGAACTCGAATCTGGAGACCTTGAGCGTGTGACAACAACCGAGGCCCTGGTTACCATGAATAGTTCGCTTACTGAGGCGGTGCAGTAAATGCTCAGGCCGCAGGAGATTCTCGAGGTGGCTCGCAGTAGGTGGCCGACTGTACTCCGCGCCGAGGCTGCTGGGAACAACCTATTTCCACTTATGATCCCTTTTGGGCGCCCGTCAACCACAAGTGACTTTGGAGCAGTACGAGTAGACCTGACGAGTTTGGCGGCTGCAGATTATGGGTGGCAGATCGATTGGGAGGATATCGATACCCGGAAATGGGGTAGCCAGCGCTGGCCGCGGCGGGTCAGTTTTAATTCAATAGAGAGCTTGGCCCACGCATTACAATCCACGGAACAGCTGAGGTTGTTCAGGGAAGCTTTGGCCTTCGCGCGATCTGCTTGCCCAAAACTTGAACCGTGGCTCCAAACAAAAGCGCACAGAATATTAGAGTTGCTTCCCGAGTGGAGGGATCTCGTCTACGTTTGCGTTTTTTTTGACGCGAACCCCTTTCCGGGTTGTTTTGCCAGGCAACTGCCGATTCCTGTCGGGACGAAATTTGTCGAGGAACACACAGGGATACTGGGAGAGTTGCTGACGGTAGTTCTCGGAGATCGCGCCAACGCTAAAGGGCTGTGCTTCGAAGAGCGATTTCATCTTCGGCTAGATCCTGCTCAAGTTCGATTTCGCTTCCTGGATGCCGGACTCAGGGCACGTTCTCATTGGCCTGTGATGGATTGCAGTATTTCCGCCGAGGATCTCGCGAATATCCCCTGGAAGATTCCCCGATCCCTGATTGTTGAAAACAAGGCTGTGTTTCTGTGTCTGCCGGATCTCCCGGACACTCTGGCCATTCTCGGTAGCGGCAAAGCCGCTTCGCTACTCTCCTCGTGCGGCTGGTTGCACGATTCGGATGTCGTCTATTGGGGAGACTGTGATGAAGCAGGTTTCGGAATTCTTTCGTCGATCCGGGCCAAGTTGCCAGGCGTAAGAAGTATCCTCATGGATAACGAAACCTGGAAGCGCTGGAATCGGTTCGCCGCATCGGGCAGAAAGGATCCGGGTGCCCGGTACGATCACCTCACGGCGGAGGAGACAGAGGCCCTAGCAGCGGTCATGGCGGGCTCTTGGATGTTAGAACAAGAGAAAATCCCCCTCCAAGACGCGGAGAAAGCAATAAGGAAAGCCTTCGCGGGGACCTGAACTTGAACAAAGACCGATTTCACCCAAGAAGCCCAAGACATGGCATGTCTTTCGTGCTTTCCTGCAGATCAGAAGGTCGCGGTTGCTCTCGTCAATCTGATTTATTTAGCTGGTCATGAATCATTGCAACATTGCAAGACAAATAAGGCCGGCATGGAGTGGAACGTCTGCGAGCACTCCTTTTGAGCCCGGTGCGTCCTTCGGTCCGCGGAAATCCTTGCAATTCGAGGTGACGAGAACCCAGTCCTCCTGAAGCAGGACTTCCTTCAGCTCCCAGTCCCTCCAGCCTGACTTTCCAATCCAGACTACATGCGATGCTTCATGGTGGCCGCGTTCCCGTGCCATGAGCGCAAGTTCAGCGCTGAGGCACTCATCGATGAGGAGCTTGGTCATTGAGACTTGACATGGCCCTTGTACGTTTCGCGATGACTTTCGCGTTCGATGGAAGGGAGGTCTTCTGCCGTGGCCTCCCTCGTTGGGGATTCGCTTCGACATAGAGCCCGGCAAGGTCGACCTGCTTCCGTTTCAGACTTGGGTAGGCAGACAGAATTCGCTCCATCGGGATGCCGGCGGTGACGGACGCAGCGATGTCATAGACTGGCACCCGCGTCCCACGGATGACCGGGGTTCCGCTGAGAATCTCTGGGTCCATGACGACCATCTCCTGAGCAGCATGAAGACGCTTGAGCCGTTCCTCGACTTCCTTGTGGAACGGGGTCAGGTCGATCGTCAGAAACTCATCCTTGATGGTGTGAGGTTCAGGGGTTCCCTCGCTCGCCCGCGTGATCGTCCTTTGCCGTTCTTCCGCGGTCAGCCGGTTCGCCGCGCGGAAGTAGAAGGAGATGAAGACACAGGCCTGGCTCTTAAACGAACGGGTCTGGGTCGCCGTATAGAGCCCTTCCGGCAGGATGTGCTCGTCAATCATGCGATGGACATCGCGAACCGAGACACCGGATACAACAGCGGCTTCAGATGGAGTCAGGCTTTCGATCATCGCGGTCAAATTCCTCTCTTTGACCAGTATAACTAAAAGTGTCCGACGCATCGGAATAATATAAGTCCTTTGCTTTGACGTTCAGCACCATCGCCAGCCTCCGCGGCAGATCAGTTCCCTGTAAGTCCTTTTTTTCAATAAGCGGATCAAAGCAGGAAGCAGCGGATTGAAGTGGTGCAGGGCCAACTGGTAATGGTTGATTCTCTCGTCAGCGGCCTGGACGCCGAATACAGAAATTTCTCGCCGCGCACCCCGAATGATCCCCGCCCTGTTAGTACTCGCGAGCCCGCACAACTCTCAGCGCCGCAAAGAATAGAACTGCCGCCAACAACAAAGAGAACCCGATGGCGTTCCAGGGCATCGTGTGTGCCATCAGCGGCGAGCCCTTGCCCATACCTCGAAAAATATCCAGGAAGACAGGCAGCGAAGTGTGCGTCGATAGCCACCAGAGCCCGGTGCAGATAAGCATCGTTCCCCAGGTTCGCCACTGCTCGTCGAGAAAGGTCCCCAGCAACACGGAAAGGGCATAGATTGCGGAACCGCACCCAATGAGCGTAACCCCATATTGCAGCATCACTCCCGGTCTCACCATTGCCCTGAGCGCAGGAGAAAGGAACCATAACCCGCAGCAGAACACTCCAATTACGCCCATCCCCTCCAGCCAGCCGATGCCCGCCCGAACCGATATCAGCCTTAACCGGCTCACCGGCAGGGAAAGGGTAAAGAGCGTGGAGCCATGAATCCCTTTCGACGCGACGAACGAAGGCTGCGTGGCCACGCCTGCTCCCGCAAGCATCGCGTAAATCATGACCACGAGCACGGGGGTTGAGAATTGGGCGAATGCGAAGATGCCCTGCGGTGTGGTTGCGGGCTTATGCTGCAAAGTCAGAAAAAGAGCCACAAAGCCGAGGACGAATAACAGCCTATACCGGGTCTCAAGCCATCCTTTGCGCCATAGCATGTTAGTTGCTCCTCACGTGTTCCAGGAAAATTTCTTTGAGCGTTACCGGGAAGCGCTCCACCACGGTTCCCGGGATGGAGCGCACCTGGTCGACAATGGCGTCGACATTGTGGCTGGCAAGGATCGAAACCACGCGCCCTTCCTGCCGCACAGACTCCACTCCGTCTACCCAATGCTTCGGCAACTCCATATGGTCCGCGAATACCATTTGCAGGCGTTGGTACCGAACCTTCATATCGTCGAGGGAACCGGTCACAATCATTTTTCCGTGGTCGACGATTCCGATGTAATCGGCGACCAGCTCCACCTCGGACAGCTGGTGTGACGAGAAAAACATGGTTGTTCCCGATGAGGCGGCGATCGTAACCAGTTCGCGCAGCACGTCCTCGGTGGCGGCGGGGTCGAGGCCGTCCGTCGGCTCGTCCAGGATCAGCAGCTCGGCTCCTCGCGAGATCGCCAGGAGCAGCATGAGTTTCGACCGCATGCCCTTGGAGAGATCGGAAATCTTTCGCCCGGGCGGCAGCTCGAACATCTGCAGGTAGCGCCGTTCCAGATCATGACGCCACTTGGGGAAGAACGGGCGCGTGAAGCGGATCAGCCCCTCCACCGTCATGTAGGGGTACAACTCCTTATCCTCGGTGACGAAGCCGATGCGCCGGCGAATCTCGACCGAGCGGTCCGCATCGACGACAGGCATTCCAAACACCTGTGCGCTGCCGCTATCGCAGCGCAACAGACCCATCAGGGTTTTGATGGTGGTGGTCTTGCCCGCGCCGTTCCGGCCCAGGAAACCGAAGATGCTTCCCGCCGGAACCCGCAGATCCATGCCGCGCAGCGCCGGCTGATTGTGGAACGACTTACATAACTGGTTTGTTTCGATGATGAAATCGGTCATGGCTTCCTCTCCGCTACTCCGAGTTGCCGTTGCCCGCTGGCCTGGGCGAGCTCGTTTTCGAACACCCTGCGAAGCTCGTCATCGGTTAGCCCCAGCACCATCAGCCGCCCGATGGTCGACTGCATGACGCTTTGCGCTTTGTGAATGAGCCGGGCCCGCCCCGCTGCTGACTCTTTGATGAATGCTCCGGAGCCGTGCTTCACTTCCAGCACTCCTTCATGCTCCAACTCGCGGTATGCGCGAGCCACGGTGTTAGGGTTCATGACGAGGTCTTCCGCGAGCTTTCGGATCGTCGGCAGTTGATCGCCCTCGCGGAGCGCGCCTGTTTCCACCGCGTGCTTCACCTGCTCCATAAGTTGGAGGTAGAGTGGAATGCCCGACGATTGATTAAGCCGAAAGATCACATCCAAAGTGTCTAGTCTAATGACACACTAGACACATCGCGGTCAGACGTCAAGTGGATTCTGTCGGGTTGTCTTTCACCGGGTTCTGAACGTGACGTGTCGTCCGTATAGCGGAAGGGCGTAAAATGTGGGGATTGGCAGCGTCACTTTTGGGCCAAGTAAGCCGTTAGGATGAAGCCGCTTGCGCCCCGCTCCAACGATGATTGCTCTATTATTCTGATCGGCCAGGTTGGTTCAATCGACGCGGCGTCTGGGCCGGCAGGAACGCCGCCGCTCGAATGACCCCGATTTCCTGGCTTTTGTCATGGGGACTTCGTGCCCGTTCAACTCTGCTGCTTTCCCCTCTCTTCGACAAGGAGGCAGTAGGCGCCCCGCGAAGCAAGCGCTTTGTCAAGCGTGACCAAAACCCCCTCCGCCGCCTGGGCGAGAGCGAGCAGCCATGCATCGGCCCAAACTTTGGGAGACGCGGCTCGTCCCGATGCCTGCTCACGAAACCGCTTCTCCACCTCTGGGGGTTCGGAGACAAACGTCACACGGTCGTCCTCGTACAAGCGGTCGTAGACACGCCATGCTGCGGTGATCGTCAGCGGCTTGCCGTCCATTACCGCAGCCGTCGTCATAAGACGCAGAAAGCCAAGCTGCGTGAGACGAGAGAACGCGATGATGCCGGTTTCCTGTTCCCACCAGCGCCGTGCGATTGCGGCATGGACGTGTTCGGGCGCCGCTACGGCAAGCCACACGTTGATGTCAGGGAAGCTCAATGAGCTCATAAGCCTGTTCGTTGGTGATACGGATACGCCGCCCGGCAGGGCGGATCAATGGCGGATCGAGACTGAGCCGCCGGCTGGGCCGAGTCGATTTGGCTTCTTCGACGGCGCGCTCGATCCCGGCAAGAATGAGCTTTCGTGCGGAACAGCCCTTTCGGGCAGCGGCCTCATGAAGCCGGCGGTGAAGGTCGCAAGGCAGGTCGATCGAGGTACGGACAGAATTGGGCTTCATACACCCATAGATTATCCGCAGATGACTTAAATAAGTCAATCACCACAAATTCGCAGGTGTGTTAATCTTTTTTCCTCCGAGAGGCAGGGCTGAACGAATGCGGATCGAGTTGCGTCCTCTATCAGCCGGAGAAGTTCTTGACCGAACCTTCCAACTCTACCGCGCCCGTTTTGGGATGTTTGTAGGAATAGCCACCGTGGCTGCAGCCATCCAGACGGCAGGGAGCGCGCTGCAGAGTATGGGCGGCCACTGGGTTCTGGCGCATCATCGCAGCTCACGGATCATCACCATCTGGGGTAGTTTCAGCACACTGATCGGCCTCTGCATCACGCTGCTGGCTCTCTCGGTCGTATTTGCGGCAATTACACGCGCGGTGATCGCGCTGCACCGCGAGGAGTCTACCGGGATCGCGCAAGCGTACCGCGAGGTCTGGCCCAGATGGTTCCGATTCGTACGGCTCAGCATCGCCTCGGGCTTTCTCTCACTATGGCCATTCCTGCTGGTGGTGGGGACGCTCGCCGGTGAGATCGCCCTTGCACCCAAATACAAAACGGCGCAAGCCGCAGGCATGGCGACGACGGCATTCGGCTTTACGGCAGTGGAGATTCTTGTCGCGATTCCGGTCTGCATTTGGCTGGTCTGCCGCTACGCGCTCTGTGTCGCGGCGTGCGTAAATGAGGACACAACCGTAGGGCGCTCGCTCAAACGAAGCGTGGAACTTTCTAAAGACCTACGCTGGCGCATCTTTCTTCTTTTGCTGCTTATCTACATCCTTCAGATTATCTTTAGCGGCACATTGATCGCTCCAACTTTGGCCATCCTGGCCCGTTCACGAGGGCATGTTCCTCTTGGGATTACGATTTACCAGCTGACGATCGGATTTATCGCCTCCTCACTCGCCACCCCGATTTACGCGATCGGGCTGACGGTGATCTACCTGGACGCGCGCATTCGCAAAGAAGGATACGACATAGAGCTGATGATGCAGGGAGCGAGAGCAAATCCGCTCGCGGGAGAGTCGACCGGGCTCTCACCCGGATGAGGTGGGCATGGCTGCTCGGGCTGGCCGTTTCATCCATGCCACTGCAGCGAACCTGCAGCCCCGACGAACTGCGCCAGCAGCTCCTGCACGCAAAAGCGGTCGTGGCCGCATGTGCTGCATCTGTAACTGAATCAGTATGCGATCCGTCCGCGGTTGGTCCGGATGACCAGGTCACACTGGCAGGCGGTGCACGGCGGGTGGAGTTTGGCTGGTTACGGTTGGCTCTCGCCGACGCGCCGAAGAGCAAGAATGCGGCAGCGCTGGTGAGCGTGAGGCAGCGAATTGAGCGCGAGGTGGCCGAACTTGCCGCCGCAAACCCCCTAACACCGGCGCAGCTTAAGGATGAACAAGGGAAGCTGCGGGAGATTCTCTCGAGCGGCGCCTTCCCCCAACGGGAGCCGGAGAGTTTCTGGGCGCGGATGTGGAATCGGCTCATGCTGTGGCTGCTGGAGATACTCCGGCGTGCCGGCGGCGGAGCAAGCAGCACCCAATGGATATCGCAGATCCTGATGCTGGCTCTGCTTGGAATAGGCTGCGGCGGCCTGATTTGGTGGCTTTCGAGGATCCGCCGCAAGCAAGGACTCTTGCTCAAGAAGCCGGTGGCGGAGCGGACGCCGAATGGTTCCGCTGGGCCGGAATGGGAGGTCTGGCTGGCACAAGCCCGGCAACTCGCACATGAGCAGCAGTGGCGCGAGGCGATTCATCGAGTCTACTGGGCCGCCATCGCGCGAATGGAGTCGCGCGGGGCATGGCGTGCCGATCGGGCGCGCACGCCGCGCGAATACCTGGACCTGATCGACCGGCAAAGCGCGCCGGGTAACGATCTGGCTCAGTTGACGAAAGCGCTTGAGCAATTCTGGTACGGCGGGCGATCGGCCTCCGAGCAGGATTACTCCGATGCCTGCCGTTCGCTGGAGCGGCTGGCCGCCTCATGAGCTGGTTTTCTCATCTCAACGGGCGCGACCGGCAGCTGCTGGCAATCACCGGCGCGTGCGCGGTTGTGCTCATCCTGGTCATCGCCGTTTTCGGTCCTTCACAGGACGAGCAGAACCGTACGCCTTCGAGCTATTCCAATGGCAGCCACGGAGCACGCGCGGCGTTCCTTCTGCTGCAGCGCTCGGGGTACTCCGTGGAGCGCTCGACGGACTCTCTCGATCGAGTCGCAGAATCCGCGGATGCCCAAACGACGGTAATCCTGGCCGATCCTTTCTACGGTCAGACGCGGGAGGGGAAAAAGGCAGTCGAGCAGATTCTTGCGCGTGGTGGCCGCGTGATCGCCACGGGATACTCCGGGGCCCTGGTGCTGCCAAACCACCATGAGGCGGCACCCCGGCATCCCGCTCTGGATGCTTGCACCGCAACGCCCTCGGGACTGACTACGGTCGCTTCGTCGGGCGAGGTTCGCATGCTGGCGGAAGCTTCCTGGAAGGAAGTGGAACCCGGCCAGGAGGTCGCATATCGCTGTGACTCCGATGCGGTCGTGGTCATGTACCCTGCCGACAAGGGCCAGGTTATCTGGTGGGCATCCTCAACGCCGCTGGAAAACGCGGCGATCGGTGACGCGGGAAACCTCGCTTTGCTGCTGAACAGCGTTGGGGCGAAGGAGACGACCCGCATCGTCTGGGACGAATCGCTGCATGGGGCAAGCCCGTCTTTGTGGTCCTACACGGCGGGGACGGTGATTCCGTACCTATGGTGGCAGTGCAGCCTGATCGGGCTGTTGCTGGTGCTGAGTTTCTCACGCCGCAGCGGACCTTTGCGGCCTGATCCGGTCATTTCTCGCGCGGCTCCGCTGGAGTTTACCCGTGCGCTGGGGTCTCTCTACCGCAAGGCCGGCGCGGCAAACATCTCAGTGCGGGTTGGTTATCGGGGTTTTCGGCTGGCGCTGGAAAGATCGGCCGGGGTAAAGGGCGACGCTTCTCCGCAAGAGATGGCCGCTCAAATCTCCCGGCTTTACGCGGTGACTGTGCCCAACCTCGAAGCACAGCTTGAAGAGGCCGGCAGAGCGGTCGAGGACGTGCCTGTAACGGAGAAACGAGCGCTCCATTTAGTGCAGGCCCTCCATGCCGCCGAGCAGCAGTTAAGATATCCAAAAGGAACAGAGCTTGGACAATATGAAGGCTAGCGCAAACCTGCAGGCGACGGCGGCCATGCTCGATCACGGCAGACGCGAACTGAGCAAGATCGTCGCAGGACAGACCGCGCTGATTGATGAAGTGCTGGTGACCGTGATCTGCGGCGGCCACGCACTGATCGAGGGCGTGCCGGGGATCGCGAAGACCTTGATCGTCAAGATGCTTGGACAGGTGCTGGGGCTGGAGTTCCGGCGCGTGCAGTCTACGCCGGACCTGATGCCCGCCGACATTCTGGGAACCAACATCTTCCGCATCGCAACCCAGGAGTTTGTGCTGCATCGTGGGCCGATCTTCTCCAGCTTCCTGCTGGTGGACGAGATCAACCGCATGCCGCCGCGCACCCAGGCTGCGCTGCTGGAAGGCATGGAGGAGCGGCAGGTGACGATCGACGGCGTTCGCTATGAGCTGGCGCCGCAGTTCACGGTATTCGCAACCCAGAACCCGATCGACTTCGAGGGAACCTACCCGCTGCCGGAGGCGCAACTCGACCGCTTCCTGATGAAGCTGCAGGTCAGCTACCCCGCGATCGAGGAAGAGCGCCTGGTTCTGGAGCGGCATCATCAGCTGCACGATAATCGCGGCCTGCCCAGTCTCGATGTCACACCTGCTGCTGAAGGTCTGCTTGCTGAGGCGCAGCGCGAGGTGCGACAGGTTCGAATCGAGTCCGCGCTTTACGACTACCTGCTTGGGGTGGTGCGGCGCACGCGTGAGTGGCCGACGCTGGCGCTGGGCGCGAGCCCGCGTGCGGCCATCAGCCTGATGCTGGTTTCGCAGGCCTGGGCTGCGGTGGAAGGCCGGGACTTCCTCATCCCCGACGATGTGAAGCGGGCGGCGCTGCCCGTGCTGCGGCACCGCATCATGTTGAAACCCGAAGCCGAGCTGGAGGGGCACGATCCCGACCGCATCCTGCGCCAGCTTCTCGCCGCAGTCCCTGTGCCCTCGGTGGTCGATGGGGAACAGGCGCGGACGCGATGAATGCGTTACTGCCGGAGGCGAAGAAGGCAGCGGCTCATCGGCTGGGCCGCTGGGGGTTTGCACTTACGCCGCGTGCGTTGATCCTGCTCTCCGCAGGTTTGGTCTGGGTCTTCCTGGCGTTCTTTTCGAAGACCTTCCTGTTTGCATTGGCGGTGTGGGATGGGTTGGTGCTGCTGCTGGCGGTCGCCGACGGAGCGCAACTGCCCCGCGCCGACTCCATCAACGTAGCCAGGGCGTGGCTGACGGTCCCGGCGATCGGCAGCGAGATCGAGATCGAATTGCAATTGACCCATGCGAGTGAAACGGTGCTGGCCGTGCGGGTTGTTGACGATCTTTCTCCGGGGCTCTGCCCCCAACCTGCGATGCTTCAGCTAACGGGATATCCACGAGAAGAGTCTTGCGTGCGCTACAGCATCGTGCCTGCGGAGCGTGGCGAGCATCGAGCCGGGCGGGTGTACCTGCGCTATCGCAGCGCCATTGGTCTGGCGGAACGGTGGGCGGTTGCGGAACTGGAGCAGACGATCCGGGTTTACCCGAGGCTACGAGCAGGGGACGAGCACGATTTGTTTCTCGCCCGCAGCCGCCAGGTGGAGATGCAGAGGCGCAGAGAGCAGCTGCGCGGACAAGGACGCGAGTTCGAAAGCCTGCGTGAGTATCGTGAGGGTGGGGACGACCTGCGCCAGGTGTGCTGGACGGCAACCGCGCGCTGCGGCACGCTCATCTGCCGGCAGTACCAGGTGGAGCGCAGCCAACCGGTGTGGCTGGTGCTCGATAGCGGACGAATGCTGCAGATGAGGTCAGGGGACTATTGCGGGCTCGACTATACAACGTCTGCCGCTCTTGGGGTGGCAAAACTGGCGCTGCTCTCCGGCGATCGTGTTGGCCTGGTGGGATATGGCCAGACAGTGCAGCAGCGGGTTATGTTGGGACGGGGCAAGACCCACTTCCGGCACCTGATGGACGCGACCGCGCTGCTTCGTGCCGAGACCGGGGAAGCAGGACACCTTACGGCCGCCGCCCTGCTGGCCCACATGCAGCCGACGCGGAGCCTCATCGTTTGGTTCACCGATTTTGCCGAGACTGCAATGCGGCCTGAGGTGATCGACGGCGCGTTTCAGCTGATGCGGAGGCACCTGCTGCTGTTTGTCGTGCCGGCTCCGGAGGAGATGATGGGGTTGGTCGCCGAGCCGCCACGCAACGTGACACAGATGTACGAACGCACGGCGGCCCAGGAGATTCTCCTGCACCGCGAACTGCTGCTGGCGCGGCTGCGGAACCGCGGAGCGCTGACAATACAGACGCCATTTGCGCAAATTTCCGGCGTGGTGTTGAACCGCTATCTCGAAATCAAAGAAGCCAGCCTGCTCTGATGCGCCGGGCCGCTCTGTGGGGAAGGACGAACAGTTCCGAAGAGCCATGTAAGCAACAAGGAGAACAGCACCGCTCCGGCTAAGAACTTGAGTGCTGCTGGAATCGCGGGCGAGGGAGAAAAGAATCCTTCAAAGACGCCGGCGATCACCAGCAGCGGTATCACGCCTGCCAGCAGCCGGGCTGACTCTGCCCCGGCGACGGCGATCGAGTAACGGCGGCTGTACATACCCGGGAACAGTAAGCCGGCGCCCAGACGAAGGCCCGCGCCGCCGGCGATGACCATCGATGGAAGTTCGAGCGAGCCATGAGGAACGACAAAGCTCCAGACTTGCATGCTCATTTGATGCTGGGCGCAGGCAGCCCCGACTACACCCAGCAGGATGCCGTTCCAACCCATCATGTAAATGGTTCCGATCGCGGCTGTAATCCCCATCGCGTAGGCGGCAAACGTCACGCTGAGGTTATTGGTCATGATCCCGCTGGACGCGGCCGGAGCCATGGAGTTGATCGAAAGGGTCCACATCCTGTGCTGATTGATCGCCGCCAGCATCTCAGGACCGAGCAGGTGGGTTACGAATTCGGGCCGAAAGACCGCCAGGAGCGCCCCCACTGCGGCGCCGCCCAGCAGCAGGACTAGTGATGCCAGTGTGTACGATAACAAACTGCGGAACAGGACGGGATATTCGAAGCGGAGAAAGGTCCAGATCTGTGACAGACCTCTGCGGCGTTCGGAATAGATGAGGTTGTGCGCGCGCACCAGCAGTGCGTTTAGCTCTGCCTGGAGATTCTTCGCGGTGCGGTCCTGGCGGAGGGCGGAAAGATCGCCGGCGATCTGGCGATAAAGCAGAGCTGTCTCCTGCAGCTCGTCGTTCGACAGGGCGCCCACGCCCGATGCGCCCGCGCGCTCGAGCAGTACCGCGAGGCGGTCCCAGAAGCTTCTACGCTTATCGATCCAGAACTTCGATATCATGCAACCTGAGCGAGATCATGAAGGATTCGTCCGTCGAACTGCGCGACCAGCTTAGCATCGATACGCCGGAACTGGTGGCGCTCGAGTTCCCGGTCGCGGGCATCGGCAGCCGCTCCATCGCCTGCATCGTCGACTACGTGATACAGGGCGCGGCGATCACGTTGGTCATTCTGGGATTGGCCTTGCTCGCACTATCCGCACCCTCGGCAGCTGCCGCACCGGCCAAAAGCTCCAGGAGCGCCGAAGTTTGGGCTACAGCCATCGTCCTGCTCGTTTTGTTCCTTTTCCAATGGGGGTACTTTAGTTTGTTTGAAGCCTTCTGGAACGGGCAGACTCCGGGAAAACGGATGCTGAAGCTGCGGGTCATTCAGCAGAGCGGCCAGCAGATTGGTTTCTTCCATGCGCTCTCACGTAATTTGCTGCGCATTGTGGATAGCCTTCCAGGATTTTATCTGGTTGCCATTGTCTTTGTCTTTGCGACGAAGCGCTCGCAGCGATTGGGCGATCTGGTCGCGGCAACGATGGTTGTGCACGAGCGCAAAATTGAGACGCCGATATGGGACGGAAGCGCCGCGCGCAGCTTTACGGCCTCCTTAGTTGAGCCGGTCGCGGCTGTCCAGTCAACACGGTCCACCGGACTTGCTGCCGACGTTATCGCACGTCTCGACCATGGCGATCTCGAATTGATTGAGAGCTTCAACGCCCGGAGACTCGACCTGCCCTACAAAGCCAGCTCGGCGCTGGCGGAGAGGCTTGCCGGACAGATGGCCGGAAAATTGGATGCAAGCTTGCCGGTTGATATGAGTCCGGAGACCTTCCTGGAACTGCTCGCGAACGAAATGCGGATGATTGTGAATCGATCCTGAAAGCCGAGTCTTGCAATATACCCTTGAAAGGATATACTGTAATAAGTATATAGAGAATGGCATGGACCGTACTGATTGGCGACGAATTCGAGCCGGAGTTCCTCGCGTTGCCGAGAGATGTGCAGAACGAGATGCTGGCGATGGCACGATTGCTTCAGCATTCCGGTCCCCAATTGGGGCGTCCGCGTGTCGATAAAGTCAAAGAGTCCAAGCATGCGAATATGAAGGAACTGCGCTTTGACGCTGCCGATGGAGTCTGGCGCGTGGCCTTCGCGTTCGATCCCAAACGCCGGGCGATCCTGCTCGCTGCAGGCGATAAATCGGGTGGCAGTCAGAAGCGCTTTTACCGCGAGCTTATCCGTAAAGCCGACCAGCGGTTCGATGCGCATTTGGATCGCATCCAGAAGGAAAGGAAATAAATGGCACGGAACGTCAACCACATCATTAGGGCCCTCCCGGCCAGCCGCCGCCGCAAGATTGAAAAGCGGGCTAAGCAGCTGATCGCCGAAGAGATGACCTTGCAGGAATTGCGCCGCGCCCGCGAGCTGACACAGGTTCGTATGGCGAAAAGCCTCGGCGTCGCGCAAAAGCAGATTTCCGAAATCGAAAAACGCACTGACATGCACATCTCGACACTCCGGCGTTCGATTGAAGCCATGGGCGGGAAACTGTCCCTCGTAGCAGAGTTTCCTGATCGCGATCCTGTCGTGCTCACCGGCATCTCAGCCCTCGATGTCTGAGTGCTCACGCGATCTGTCCAAGAATCACACTGCGGAGCGTAAGAAGCAGGAAACTGGTGCTGAAACTGGAAGAGGATTTCAGAATGGCGCGCGGCGAATCCGAGGCCATCGCTCTTGCGTTGCAGGAGAAGGCGCGGCTGGTGGCCATCGAATGCGCTGGTTCGGCTTTCGACGCTGGCCAGGCACGGGCGTTACAAGAGTTCGATCCTCGAAGATGCGAAGATGCGAAGAGAAAACTGGAGGAACGGCCAGGACCAAGACCATGAGTATCCGAATGGACCGGGAAAATTACGAGTTCCTCTGCGCGATCAGCCGGGAAGAGCGGGGCGACCTGTCGAAGGCGGTCGGTGACCTGGTGACGCGCGGCAGAATCCTACTCGCCGTAGAGAAGTACAGAAAGGGAGAAGCAGCGCTGGGTAAGGCGGTGGAGGTGGCGGGTCTGCCCCTGAGGCAGATGATGACTCTGCTTGGGGAATTTGGCGTGCGGAGCAGGATTGGCCTGGAAGATTATCGCCAGAGTTTGGCGAATCTGACCCGGATCTGGTAAGAATCTCCAGGTAGCGGGACGGCTCGCTTTGGTCCGTCAGCGGCGTGTTCTGATGAATTTGTGATGGTAGCCACGACTCATGGAATCGAAGACGCCCATTCATCGTCATTCGTCCCCGGAAGACAAGGTCGCGCTGTTCCGATCGCTTTTCCGCGGCCGCGACGACGTCTATCCACGGCGCTTTGAAAGCCGCAAGACGGGGAAATCCGGCTATGCCCCCGCATGCGCCAATGAATGGGTTAAGGGAGTATGTGAAAAGCCGAGAATTAAATGCGCGGAGTGCCCGCATCGCCGGTTTCTGCCCGTTACCGATGAGGTGATTCGCTGTCATCTGTCCGGGCAGGATGGCAACGGCTGGGATTTCACCATCGGCGTTTACCCAATGCTGTTGGACGAGACGTGTTTCTTCATTGCCGCGGACTTTGACAAAGCAACATGGCAGGAGGATGCAAAAGCATTTATCGAAACGTGCCGGTTGATGAATCTCCCGGCGGCCGTGGAGAGGTCCCGGTCCGGGAATGGCGGCCATGTCTGGCTGTTCTTTAGCGAGGCCATTCCAGCTGCGCTTGCTCGCAAACTCGCTTCGTATGTTCTGACTGAGACCATGGAGCGCCGGCCAGATGTCGGTTTGGATTCCTATGACAGGTTTTTTCCCAATCAAGACACTCTTCCGCAAGGCGGCTTTGGCAGTCTGATTGCGCTCCCGCTGCAACGGAAACCCAGGCAGCTGGGCAACAGTTTATTTCTCAACGACAACCTCCGGCCGTATGAGGATCAATGGGCTTTTCTGTCGGAGGTGCGCAGAATCAGCCGTTCCGAAGTCGAAGAGTGCGTCAGCAAGGCGGAAGCTAAAGGGCGAGTCATCGGGGTGCGTCTTCACCCGAGCGAAGAGGAAGGCGATGGCCTTGCCTGGTTCGCTCCTGAGTCGCGCCGGAGGGAAAGATCGATCGCTGGTCCTTTGCCGAAAGAATTGGAGGTGGTTTTGGGCAGCGAAATATTCGTTGCCAAAGATCTCTTGCCCCCTGCTCTTCGCAACCGGTTCATCCGGCTGGCAGCCTTTCAAAACCCTGAATTCTACAGAGCACAGGCAATGCGTCGACCTACCTACGACACTTCCCGGATCGTTGGCTGTGCACGGGATTATCAGCAGACTCTCGGATTGCCTCGCGGCTGCCTGGAGGATCTCCGTCAGCTGCTTTCTGACCTGAAGATTTCGTGCGTCCTGCGCGATGAGCGTTTCTGGGGCAAAGCGCTGAACGCTTCTTTCCAGGGTGAACTACGCCCAGAGCAGAGAGTCGCTGCAGAAGCCATGCTTGCCCACGAGACGGGTGTACTTTCCGCGACTACGGCTTTCGGCAAGACCGTGATCGGCGCTTGGCTCATCGCAAAGCGCGCCGTTAACACCCTGGTGCTGGTGCTTCGGCGGCAATTGCAAGAACAATGGATTGAACGTCTGTCGAAGTTTTTGGGGTTGCCGTCAGACGCCATCGGCCGGGTGGGAGGTGGGCGCAGAATGACGACCGGGAACCTCGACGTTGCAACCATCCAAAGCCTGGTCCACAAAGGAGTAGTCGACGACGTTGTTGGCAATTATGGGCACTTGTTGGTCGACGAATGCCATCACCTTTCCGCCTACAGTTTCGAACAGGTTGCGCGCCATGCGAAGGCAAGGTTCGTGACCGGTTTATCTGCAACCGTGACCCGTAAAGACGGGCACCATCCCATCATTTTTATGCAATGCGGCCCAGTTCGCCATCAGGTCAACGCCAGGGACCAGGCGGCCGCTCGCCCGTTCGCCCACACCGTGCTTGTCCGGCCTACCGGTTTTCGGGCGCTGCGCGTGCCTAATGCTGACCTGCGCGCCCAGTTTCGCGAGCTTACGGACGAGCTTGCCTGCGACGAAGGCCGCACGCGGCTGATATGCCGGGAAATCGTGCAGGCTGTTCGAGACGGCCGTTCCCCGATTGTGCTGACGGAACGGAACGACCATCTTGATAGGCTGGAAGGCCAGTTAGCGCCGGAAATAAGACATGTCGTGGTGCTCCGCGGCGGTATGAGCAGAAAAGAGATTGCGAAGACCCGTGCGCAGCTAGAGGCCATTCCCGACAATGAGGAGCGTCTGCTGTTGGCAACCGGACGCTACGCCGGCGAGGGATTCGACGACGCCCGTCTGGACACGCTTTTCCTTACCCTACCGGTCTCCTGGCGCGGGACGATAGCGCAGTATGTGGGTCGCCTTCACCGACTGCACGACGGCAAGCGGGAAGTGCGAGTGTACGATTATGCCGATTTGGACGTGCCGATGCTCTCGCGGATGTTTGATCGTCGCTGCAAGGGTTATGAGGCAGTAGGCTACACACTCCATCTACCCGCTAGTGCGATCCCTGGCTGGCCGCCCAGTGTACCGCTTCCCGACGATCCCGATTGGAAGTCCCAATACTCGTCTACCGTACGGCGGCTGGTGCTCGATGGCGTAGACCCTCCGTTAGCGGATCTCTTCGTTGAGGCAAGCCAGAAGGGTACCGATCGCGCCAGAAGTGCAAGCGAGCTGTTTCTCTTTCGCCGGCTCGAAGAGTTTGGCAGAAACAGCAGGGCGGTTTCGATTAAATGTGGGGTTACCCATTCCGTTCGACGGTTGGGGGCGAATGGAAGTGGACCTGCTCTGCGCGGATGCCCGTGTAGCGGTTGAGTTGGACGGCGAACAACATCTTGCCGGCGTGGAGGCGTACCGGCGCGACCGTCGAAAGGATCTTCTGTTGCAAGAGAACGGCTATCTTGTGCTTCGGTTTCTTGCAGAAGACGTTGGGAAACGGCTTGATGAGGTGCTGAATGCGATTATCCGCGCATTGTCTCATCGCGGCCGTCGACCGCCCTCTACAGCATCCCCGTACCTTTTCAAGGTCCTTTGAGCCGGCGTCTACCTTTGTACCCGTCTTCTTCGTATCGCGGCCGCCGGCACGGAGAGACCTGGGCAGGCCACTCATGAGCGCTGACTTGTTTGGGATGTTTTTCGGCTGCTAGTTCTTGTTCTCGGCTCAAGGGAAAGACCGTGGCGGGCCCACCAGATGCGTGCTTCGGTGGTTGAAAAGCTCCGAGCGGCATGGGCAAGATAAGCATCCTCGGGGTTCCCTCGGCTACGCTCGGGACAGGCTCTTCGACTGCGCGCTATAAACCCTCTGTTAAGCAATAGATCTGCCAGGCGCTTCGCTCAGGATGACGGTCTTGTGAGGATCGAAAAACATTATGGTTGGAGTGCGTCAAAAACCCGGCAAATCAAAAAAGTCACAACCTCTCGGGATGACGTTTTTGTGGTGAGTTAGAGATGCAAGAAACCAGCTTCTTCTCGCAAAAGAAGGCTTGAATGGGTGCACCCCGCAGTTTTTGCCGCCAGGGCAGGGAGCTAATGACCCTTTCGTAGAATACGGCCATCCCCGATAAGTATTGCCTGGGCGTGTTGCATGCACTATAAACGCTGTTACTGATCCCTTGATTCATCTCTCTGCAGGTGGCTTCCGGATGTCCGTCGACAGGGTGGTGGTCAGTTCGGAGGAACTCGAGCAGATCAAGCCGGCGCCGGATGCGCCCCCATCCTCCCTTGCCCGGCTGCCTTCGCCGCTGCCCCGGTGGTCGCGCCTTCTTCTTTCTCCCCTGGTGCTGGTGCTGCCGGCGCTTTGTGTGGTAGCCGTGATTCTCCGCATTGCCTTCCGTGGCCAACCGCCGCGAGTCAAGTACGCGTGGGTCTCCTTTCTTTCTACGCTCCTGGTAATCAGCGGCCTGATGACCACCGTTGCCGGAGTACTGACAGTCTCGTTCGCGCCGATTCCAGCGCTGGTGAATACCGGGCTCCCGGAGCTGGACGAACGGAGCCAGTTCCCTTCTCTTCCGTCGGCGAGGGATCTGAGCAGTGCGGACGTCTCCTCCCAGCTCAAGCCGCTGGTGATCGTCGTGTCTCCCGCGGCCAGATTGTGGAACCGGCAGGAAGCCACATCAAATACGTTTGGAGCCGGAGTGCTGCTGCACGCGGATCGTGATGGGTACTTATTTGCGACGGCCAATCATGTGGTGGACACAGCGGAGCAAGTACTCGTTTCGACCCAGGCTGGTGTATGGGCGAAAGCGGATGTGGTGGGACGACAACCTCAACGGGATCTGGCACTGCTGTGGATGGCGCGCCAATCAGGAACTGCGCAGTTTGCCCAACCCCTTGCAGCCGGGAGTGACGGCGCGAACATTTTTGTCATTGGCCATCCGGAAGGACTGAGATATACGCTGAGCACGGGCATTGTCTCGGGACTGAGAGAGGACGAGTTACAGATTTCGGCGGCAGTCAGCCCGGGCAACAGCGGCGGGCCGGTGTACGACAGTCGCGGCAACCTGATCGGTATCGTCAGTTCGAAGTTCGATCACAACCGGGACGCGAATGCAGAAAACCTGAGCTTTGCAACCAAAGCCGAGGGGTTCCTGCAGAATTCCGGCTGGAGTTTCCGTGGAACGGGGCAGCAGCGCCTGGAGCAGTACCTGCTTGCGCTCAAGAAGAAGGACTGAAGCATGGCCTATATCAACGTTACGGTGTACGACTCGACTGAAAACAAACGCGTGCCGGCGGAGCTACCCAATGATGCGCCCTGTAACAAGATCGTGGCCGTGCTGGTGCAGAAGCTGCAGTTGCCGGTGAATGGTCCCGATGGTGCGCCGCTCAGCTACAAGTTTCACCATAAGAACTCTGGCCGGCAGATACAGGATGCGCAAACACTGGGTGAGGCCGGAGTCAACGATGGCGATATTCTTCGCCTGCAGCCGGAGATTACCGCTGGATAACTATGCCGCCTGAGACCATACGCGTCGACGCCAGCCAGCAGGAGGATCGGTACAGCCGTCTGCGGCTGATCCCATGGTGGGAACAGGAGAAGATTCACGCCGCCCGCGTGCTGGTAATTGGGGCGGGAGCGCTGGGCAACGAGATTCTGAAGAATATGGCGCTGCTGGGCTTCCTGCATGTGGTGGTGGTCGATCTGGATCGAATTGAAGTGACGAATCTTTCACGGGCGATTCTGTTTCGAGCGACGGACGTAGGCCGCTCCAAAGCAGATACGGTTGCAGCCGCTTACCGGGAATTGCTGCCGGACGCCATGGTGCAGCCGCTGACCGCCAACATCGTGAGGGAGTGTGGGCTGGGGCTTTTTGCCTGGGCCGACATTATTCTCGCCGGCCTGGATAATCGCGAGGCACGGCTGTGGATCAACCGCGCCGCATGGAAGACGAACCGGCCGTGGATTGATGGAGCGATCGAAGGGATCAACGGAGTGGCCCGCGCTTTTCTGCCGGGCAAGGCCCCTTGCTATGAATGCACGTTGGGGGAGATTGACTGGGCGATCCTG
Organism: uncultured Acidobacteriaceae bacterium; assembly: GCA_963834205.1. Lineage (GTDB taxonomy): Bacteria > Acidobacteriota > Terriglobia > Terriglobales > Acidobacteriaceae > PALSA-350. The sequence continues at coordinate 463,124 of CAWIBI010000009.1, forward strand.
GAGCGGCGCATGTCGTGCAATCTGCTGCTGCACGAGGCGAACACCGAGGGGCGGGTGGCGACCACGCCCACCATTTCCTCTATCATCGCCGGGATCCAGGTACAGGAGGCGGTGAAGCTGTTGCATGGAATGCCGACGCTAGCCGGCAAAGGCTATATCTTCGAAGGGCTACAGCACTCGTCGTACGTGGTGGAATACACGGAGAACCCGGAATGCATGAGCCACTACATCCTGGAGAGGATTGTGGAGATTGCCCAGCCGTCGTGGGCTTTTACGCTGGAGCAATTGTGGAAGCGGGCCGCAGCCGATTTGCAGAGCGATGAAGTGGTGCTCGAGTTCAGCCGCGACATTATCTATAAATTGATCTGCCCTACGTGTGCCGCGGAGGAAGAATACTTCGTTCCGGTAGGGGCGCTTAGCTACAACCAGGGCAAGTGCGCACGCGATGGCAGCATGCGCGTGGTGCAAACCATTTCGGGCTATCGAGGGGAGCCGGAGCTGGCCCGGCGCACGCTCGATCGAATCGGCCTGCCATTGTTCGATATCTTCACTGCCCGTTCGCCGGAGGCGGAGGTTTCCTACTGCATGGCCGGCGATGCCGCGACGGTATTAGGAGCGCTGAGCGAGGTGCGGGGATGAGCAAGCTTCGCTTTGAGATCGACAACGAGGTAACGCGCTGCATTCGGCAGCATGCCCGCAGCCACATGACGACGGAAGTGTGCGGGGTGCTGATCGGCGATCCGGGGAACGGTGTGGTCGAGGTGCGGGCCTCCATCCAAGCATTGCATGCTACCCAGGCCGGTACGCATGTGACTTTTACCCAGGACGCCTGGGAGACGATTTACCGGGTCAAGGATGAGTCGTTTCCCGAGGCGCGCATTGTCGGCTGGTACCACTCCCACCCCGGGTTCGGGGTATTTCTTTCTGAACACGACATGTTTATCCATCGCAACTTCTTTTCTTCTGCCGACCAGATCGCCTGGGTCTATGATCCGCATACCGACGAAGAGGGCTGCTTTGGCTGGATTGACGGAGAGGTCCACCGCATCTCCAGCTTTTCCATTGTGGACAACAATGGTGACGGTATAGAGCGCACACCCAAGGAGAAGGACTCCACCGCGGTTGCTGAAAGCAGCGGGGTGCAGGGTGAAGAAAAGGCCGGGCCCCCGGCCTGGCTGCGCCGGGGCACCACGGTGCTTAGCTATTTATCTGCGATGGTGCTGGGCTTTGCGATTGCCTATTTTTTGTTTCCCCGCCTGCTGTTGATTCCGGTCAATCCTGCTACGGGCGAACCCGTGTTCGTCCAACCCCAGGCACCTGACACCAGTTCCGGGAGAAGCAAGTGAGCGACCCACAACAACCTTTGCGGGTGACCCTGGAGGAATTGGCCGAGGCCGGCAGGGCGGAGCAAACGACCCTGGTCCCGTTGCCCGAGCAACCTGTGACCAGCGCCAGTGGCGGCAAGAGCTACGGCAACGTCAACACAATGCCGGACGCTCCCGCGATGAGCCATGAAAAGGGCAGCATTTTGCTACAGGCATGGTTTTATTTGGGCCTGGCCGGGTTGTTGGGCGCGCTGGCCGGCTGGGGCATCGCAGAACCTGGCTTTGTGGACGACTTGAAGCGCGCGGATCACTGGGGAAACAGGTTGATGGTTCCGCTGCTGGTGGGCCTGATGTGCGTGGGCTTTGCCGTGGCGGAGAGTATCGTCGAACGATCGACCAGGAAGACCTTGATCCGCGGCGGACTTGCCTTGCCGCTGGGCATGGTCCTGGGTTTGGTCTTCAGCGGCCTCGCCAACGTTTTTTACGCGCTGAGTCTCGCCATCTGCGCCCAGGCGGGGGTCCACTCCTATCACAATCCGGCAGTATGGATCGCGCGTGGATTTGCCTGGATGGTACTGGGGTGTGCGGGTGGAGTGGCCTACGGCATTATCGGCCAGTCCATGAAGAAGACAGGGTATGGAGCGCTGGGCGGCGCCGTGGGTGCGGCTCTTGGGGGCACGATCTTCGATCCCATCTCATTTGTCACCCATGGGGGCGGCACCAGCCGCGCGGTGGGCTTCGGTTTGCTCGGCATGGCCACCGGCATCGCGATCGGCCTGGTGGAGAGCGCTCTCAAGGACCGCTGGCTCTATGTCACCACGGGCCCCTTGGCGGGCAAGCAGTTCATCCTTTATAAACCGCAGACCGCCGTGGGCAGTTCGCAAAGCTGCGATATTTATCTCTTCAAGGATCCTGAGATCCTGCCGCAACACGCCATTCTGCAGCTCAAAGGATCGAAGGTTCACTTCATTGCGCACGGAACGGCTTACATTGCCGGGCAACCAGTACGCGGCACCCGCGTACTGGAGAGCGGGACGCTGATCCAGTTGGGACGGTACGCCTTTCGCTACCAGGAGCGGCAGCGCTGATGGGTGGGGGCGCTTGTCCGTACTGCCGCTCAGCATACGAGCTGGACGATGAAATCGTCGTCTGCTCAGGATGCGCGACCCGGCACCATGCTGACTGCCTGAAGGAAAACGGCGGCTGCACGGTATTCGGCTGTGCGCAGGCGCCGGCGGACGAGCCGGCGATCAGCGTGTCGAGACAGGAACTTGCGCCGCAGGAGCTTGCAGCAGACAGGCAGCAGCCCCCGCCCGCCGCGGCTCCCCCTTCGTTTCTGAATCTTTCGGCGCCAGATGCGACGCCTGCCCCGCAAGTGTCTACTCCGACTCCTCCCCCGCCGCGGCCAGCGGGCGCAGCGGCGCCACCACCACCGCCGATGACAGGGCTGCAAACCAGCCATGTGCCGGTGATGACTTACCCCACTTTTGGCGGCTATGCGCCACGCGAGCCTGGTCCGACCGATAGCTATGCGCCGCGTAAGAGCCGGGTCGTCTTCGTCCTGCTGGCGATTTTCTTGGGAGCTTTTGGCGGCCACAACTTTTATGCCGGCTATGTGAAGAAGGCGGTGATACAACTTTGCATCACTATACTTTCCTGCTTTGCCGGTTCGTTGGTCAGCTGGATCTGGGCCATCGTTGAGGCATGCGTGATCAACCAGGATGACGATGGCGTTGCGTTCGTATAACCTTTGTCAACTTAGTTCGAAAGAGGGTGCATGAACTATTTCATTACTCGTGACGGCCAGCAGTATGGACCCTATTCGCTTGCCGACCTGCAGCGGTATGTCGCTTCCGGGGAGATCCTGCTGAGCGATATGGCCCGCAGCGAGGGGATGAGCGAAGCTATCCCCGTCTCTCAGATTATCGGGACCATTGCGGTGCCGCAGGCGCAGGTTTCGGGGACCCCGGCTTTCAGCGGTCCCATCCATCCTGATCCGCCCAACCTGCACTGGGGTTTGGTGCTGTTGTTCGGCGTGTTCAGTTGTGGCCTGTTCAACGCGGTGTGGAACCTGGTACAGGCGGCATGGATGAAGAGCGTCGCGCCGCAAAGCAAGGCCCTGTTCTACTACGTTGGCTCGCTGTGTGTTCTTGTGGGGGTATTCGTCGTCAGCTTCCAAGCGGGTATCACTCACTCCCGGAACCCATCGGGCGGGGTGCTAAACCTGGCCTACGGAATCGCCACCCTGGTCGGCCGGTTCAGCTTGAGAAACTCTCTTCGAGGAGTACTACAACTCTGTCGAGCCTATAGGACTTGGCCTGAGCGGGGTGATGACGTTCTTCTTTGGAGACATCTACTTCCAGTACCATCTGAACCAGATTATGCGGCGCAAGCAGGCTGTTCGCGTATGAGCGTAGGCGCCCGCAAGTGGATCGCGCACATCGCTGTGTCGACGGAGGCGGTGGCGGCGTTCGTTCTTGTGCGCTTTCCGCCAGTGAATACAAGCTTCTATCCGCGCTGCCCGGTCTTTTTTTGGCTGCACCTTTATTGCCCGGGTTGCGGTGGAACGCGCGCCCTGGCGGCACTGCTGCATGGAAGGCTCCTGGAAGCCATGCACTGGAATGCCATGGTGGTCGTGTCGCTCCCTTTTGCCGCAGCATTTTTCGCGATGGCCTACCGGCGAGCGATCAGGGAGGCGCCGTTCTGCTGGCCGCGGATCCCCGACGGCCTACTGACCTGCTACCTGATTGCGACTGGGATTTTCACCGTGGTCAGAAATCTTCAGGCACATTAACGCGGTTTCGCAATTACTGTGGGCTGATAAAGATCGCGAGGAGTGGTTTTCCTTGGGAGAAAACCACGATAAGACCCTTGGCTTCGATCTACACCAATTGCGAAACCGCTGTAGAGAAAAGGATCCGCTGATGGCGTCACCGCGTACGCGCAGACTTAAGGTCGATTACGAATTACTCAGCCAACGTTTCGCTAACTGGCCGGTGATCCGGATAAGCGCGACGGCCGGCTTACCGCCGGAGCACTATCGGTTTACTTATGCGTTGAAGGGGTTGTATGTAAGCGCTAGCGGTGAGATCCTGGAACGGGACTCGCATGTGCTGGAGATAAATCTGTCACTCGACTATCCGCGGCGCGCCCCGCAGTGCCGGATGTTGACGCCAGTCTTTCATCCCAACTTTGACGATGCGACGGTATGTATCGGCGATTTTTGGGCGGCTTCCGAAGGACTGGACGAACTTGTGATCCGCATCGGCAGAATGATCGCCTACCAGGAATACAACACGCGCAGCCCGCTAAACGGCCTGGCCGCCAAGTGGGCCGCGGAACATGTGAGTCAATTACCCATCGACAGCCGTATCGTAGCCCCGCCCTCGGCGGCCGAAGAAGAGACGACCGCGGAGCCGATACAGGTGAATCTGCATGAGTAGACGGTAGGCCGCAGGCGCCTCACCTATCCGCGATGAGTTCATCGCGGCCTCATTTGGCGAGGATCAACTCCACTCGATCCGGGTGGGCTCCCTATGACACTAAGCGGAGGGTTTGGGTCCGCAATAACCCCACTCAAGCCAAAAGAAGGCTTGAATGGGCCACGCATTTTCCTTGCCGATAGAGAGTACAAGGTCATGCCTCTCATCGGTTGGAAGATGGACGCGGTGGCAAGCTGAGCGAATGGATGGAACATCTGTAAGGTCATGCTCTCGGTTGGCCCCATCCCGATCACCTGTATACCGCACATCCTCTTGCCTCAAGATCTTTAATCCAGGTTGGAAGTTCTAGAGTTGTGATCCAACGCAGATCGAGCTTCTCTAGCTTCGGGAGCTTAGCGAGAATAGGTAAAGACATGACAGGGTTACCTCTGAGGTCGATCTGACGAAGCTCCAACAAATCGCGAATCGATTCCGGCAAGGTGGTGAACTTGTTGTTCCTAAGATGCAGCTCTCGTAACCGCGTAAGGTTCGCAATGCAATCGGGAAGGCCCGACAGTTGATTATCGGTCGCCCGGAGTTCAATCAGGCTCTTCATCCCACAAACAGCATCGGGGATCTGCTGAAAGTTGTTCTCGCTGATGTTCAGATAACGCAGCGCCGTCAAATGACCCAAAGAGGTTGGAAGGCTTGCCAATTGATTGTCGTGCAAATATAGGAAATCTCGCAGGTCAGTCAGTTGGCCTAGTTCCTCGGGGAGCTGTGTCAGTGCATTATGTGCGAGGTCAAGCATACGGAGATGCTTCAGATTGCCGATCTTGGGCGGTATTTCAGTGAGGTTGTTATCGGCCAAGACGAGGGTCTCGATTTCAAGACGCTCCAATACTTCGTCCGGTACAAGAGCGAGGTGCTTCTTCCAGAGATTTACATCCACGCTGCGCTCATGAAGCATAGAGTGCATTTTAGCGGCGTCTACACCCTGTCGCAGAGCATCCATTCCTTGTAGTGGTGGATTGCCCCGGGGAGCGTACCCGGGGGATAAGGAACGGAGACCAGCCATGGCCACTCATCCAGCAGTAGTTCCCAAGATTATGAAGGCAGCGGTCGTAGATAAGACGGGGCCGCCGGATGCACTGCACATCAAAGATGTGCCTGTACCTACGCTAGCTCGCAATCACGTACTCATCGCGCTCGAGTATGCCGGCGTGGGCGTGTGGGACGCGGAGCAGCGCGCAGGCTCATGGGGAACGGTGAAGCCAGGGACGATCCTCGGCGCTGACGGGAGTGGAACCGTTGCCGCGGTCGGCTCTCAGGTTACGCAGTTCAGCGTGGGCGATGGCGTTTACTCGTACAGCTACGGCAATAGCACGGGTGGTTTCTATGCGGAATATGTCAGCGTTCCGGCGGACCGGGTAGGGCGCGTTCCAAAACAGCTGGAGATGAAGGTTGCCGGCGGCATGCCTTGCATCGCGTTGACGGCGCTTTCCGGGCTGGAGGTCTTGAACGTGACGAGCGACCAAACCTTATTGGTGTTCGGCGCCAGCGGCGGCGTTGGCTCGCTCGCCGTCTGGCTGGCAAGCGCAAGAGGCGCAACCGTCGCCGGCACAGCACGGCCCGACGCACAGGAGTATGTTCGCAGCCTGGGGGCGGCGCACACGATCGACCCAAATTCCTCGGAACGCCAGAGTATTATCAAACGCGCAGCAAAGGCGGGATTCGACGCGTGCCTCATCACCGCCAACGGTGAAACGCTGGCTGACTTTTTGTCACATCTCAAACCGAAGGCGCCTCTTGCCTTTCCCAATGGGGTCGAACCCAAACCCAGCCTCCATGGCCATCCCGGCCATGCATTCGATGCGGAGATGTCTGGTAAGGCAATCAAACAGTTAAATGCGGCGATCGGTTCACGGACGATTCCGCTGAGGACCCAGGTTTACACGCTTAACGACGTGACAGAGGCGCACAGGAGGATCGAAGAAGGACATGTCGTGGGAAAGATCGTCCTGCGTATCGGTTCGTGATCAGGACGCGAACAGCAGGTCCCTCCACTACGCTTCGCTCCGGTCGGGATGACAAGGGGGGAGGGGAGTGCTTTCTATTTAGATTTGATGCTGGTTGAGCGAACTGTAGATCCCTCGGCTGCGCTCGGGATGACACAGGGAGAGCGGACGATCGGTTTAGTGCCGCGCCTCCGGCGCTCGGATCCTCTTCGATCGATTTCCCAGCCCTTCCGGGCTGGGCTGACGTTTGGCGGGTCGGCCCTCCGGGCCTTGCATCCATAGCGATTTTTGCCGTGTCATTTCTCCCTCAACTTGCCACAGGCAAGTTAGCTGCTCGGGATGACAAAGGGGAGGGAAGACGCTTCCATGGACAGCGGTTGCTAGATAGAAGGCGTTTTTAGTCAACTTGGGTGGCCACAGGACAATTTAGTTGTCGAATCAGGCCTTTAGTCTGTGGGGTTATCGAGGGCACGGCTGAAGAGGCTGCGGAAAAAGTCCGTTTTGAGGGGGAAGGTATCCCTCAGCGGCTAAAGCCGCGCTCATTGTCAAGTGGTTATGGACGGGCTGAAGCCCGTCCCCTTCAGACAAGCGACTTTTTCCGCAGCCTCTGAAGCCGTGCCCTCGTGGTCCCTAGGCTTGGGCGCTGCCGCTGCCATCGGGTGGCGGATTTTCGGACATCGCCTTGTCAATTTCTTCGCGACGCTTGGCACGCGCTTCTGCACGCTTCTGACGCTTCTCGTCCAGCTCGGTCTCGGAACCTAGCAGCTCGATGAAGGCCTTCTCTGCCCCATCGCCCTTCTGGAAGCCGGTGCGCACAATGCGCAGATAGCCGCCGGCGCGATCCCCGTAACGGGGCGCCACGGTGTCGAACAGGCGGGAAACCGCTTCCCGCGTCTGCAGATACGACAGAGCCAGACGACGGGAGTGCAGGTCGCCCCTCTTGCCCAGAGTGATCAGCTTTTCAACGTGAGGACGCGCAGCCTTGGCCTTGGTGATCGTCGTCTCCACCCGGTCCTCGAGAAGAATGGACGTAACCAGGTTCCGCAACAACGCGCGGCGATGGCTGGTGTTTCGTCCGAGTTTGTATCCTGCATTGCGATGGCGCATGAGTTTCTCTTTCCTACGAAATTAAAGCGGCGGCCGGTGAGCTGCCCCACCGGCCACTCTCGATTTAGAAGTTTTCCGGCTCCGACTGGAGGGGAATGTCCACTCCCTCAAGATCTTCGTCGTCGTCGTCCTCTTCATCGTCGTAACGGTTGTAGCTTGCAGCCAACGTCGCCGCCGGCAATACGCTGGTCGGTCCAGGCACCGCGTTGCCGTGCTCGTCGATCTTCATGCCCAACGACAAGCCCATCTGCGCCAGGATTTCCTTGATCTCGTTCAGGGACTTCCGGCCGAAGTTCTTGGTCTTCAGCATTTCCGGCTCGGTCTTCTGCACCAACTCGCCAATGGTCTGAATGTTCGCGTTCTTCAGGCAGTTGTAGCTGCGCACACTCAACTCAAGCTCCTCAACCGAGCGGTTGAGATTCTCGTTGCGCAACTGCATCCGGCCTTCATCGTGCGCGCTCTCGGCTTCGATCTCTTCCTCGAAGTTGATGAAGATGCTCATGTGATCTTTGAGCAGCTTCGCCGCGAGGCCCAACGAATCGGCTGGTAGCACCGAACGATTGGTCCAGACTTCAATGGTCAGCTTGTCGTAGTCGGTGATCTGACCCAGACGAGCGGCATCCACGGTGTAGTTAACCTTGCGCACCGGGGAGTGGACCGAGTCCACAGGAATGAAGCCGATACCCAGATCGGAATCAAAATTTTTGTCAGCGGAAACATAGCCACGGCCGCGCTTGAGGCGCATTTCCATGTCCAGCTTGCCACCCTCGCTTACGGTCGCAACGTAGACATCCTTGTCCAGGATCTCGACGTCTCCGTCAGCCTCAATCATGCCCGAGGTCACCACACCTGGTTGGTCCGCACGCAGATAAAGCGCCTTGGGACCTTCCCCGTTCAGCTTGAAGGGAATCTGCTTGAGGTTCAGGATGATGTCGGTCGCGTCTTCCACCACGCCGGTGATCGATTGGAATTCGTGCAGCACGCCTTCGATCTTGACCGCGGTGACCGCCGCGCCCTCAATCGAGGAAAGCAGCGTCCTGCGCAACGCGTTGCCTATGGTTGTGCCGAAGCCGCGCTCAAAAGGCTGAGCGCTGAACTTGCCGTACTTCTCGGTGAGCGTCTCGGTGTCGACTGCAAGACGTTTTGGTTTTTGAAATCCTCTCCATAACATATCGGTATTCCTCTCCACGCACGGCAAGCGTCGCGATGCATTTTGCAACGGCCGTGCCCGTTTCTCCTTCGTTGGTTATTTCTGTTGCTCTCTAGCTTGTTTCATGTAGAGTTCCCACTCTTCGGGATACTTCACGAGATCCGCTTTGACGGCGGCTCTCGCCCGGGCTGTGTAAACTCCGCGATGTATGAAACAAGCTCTGCTTCTTACTTGCTGTAAAGTTCGACGATCAACTGCTCGTTGACGGGCAGGTTGACGTCTTCCCGCTTGGGCAGCGCGAGTACCTTGCCGGAGAGATTGGCATGGTCTACCTGCAGCCAACGCGGGGGTACCTGGTGGCTGGCGAACTCCGTCGAGGTCTCAAGCACTGTGAGCTTCTTGCTGCCCTCGCGGATCTTGATCTCGTCGCCCACACTTACCTGGAAGGAAGGAATGTTCACCTTGCGGCCGTTCACTTCCACATGGCCGTGGCGCACGATCTGCCTCGACTGACGACGGGAGCTGGCAAAACCGAGACGGAAGGCCACGTTGTCTAAACGCCGCTCAAGCTGTTGCAAAAGCAACTCGCCGGTTACGCCCTGAGAGCGCGAAGCCTTCTCGTAATAGGCGCGGAACTGGCTTTCCAGGGTGAAATAGATGCGCTTGGCTTTTTGCTTCTCCCGCAGTTGCAGACCATAGCCTACGATCTTGGGCTTGCGGTCGCGGCCGTGCTGGCCAGGGGCAAAGTTGCGCTTCTCAATGGGGCATTTTTCTGAGAAACACTTGGTGCCCTTGAGAAAAAGCTTCATGCCTTCGCGACGGCAAAGGCGGCAGACGGGTCCGGTATAACGTGCCACGTAGTTTCTCCTTACTTCAGAGGCCGACCGGTTTACAGAGTGTCTCCTTCGTCCCGGTCCGGCAAATTGTTGTCAAACGCGTCTGCGCTTGGGCGGACGGCAACCATTGTGGGGAATCGGCGTAACGTCACGGATGGAGCGGACGTCGAGCCCGGCAGCGGCCAGAGCACGCACCGCAGACTCGCGGCCGGAACCCGGACCACTGACCCGCACATCGACAGAACGCAAACCATGATCCCGCGCCTGGTTAGCAGCGTTCATCGCGGCCTGCTGGGCGGCAAACGGCGTGCCTTTACGCGACCCGCGAAAGCCGAGCGAACCCGAGCTCTTCCAGGAAAGCGTGTTGCCCTGACCGTCGGTGATGGTCACGATGGTGTTGTTGAACGACGCCTGAACGTACACCAAACCGTAGGGAACGTTCTTGCGCTCGCGCTTCTTGAACTTCTTGTTCTTGCCGGGCTTGTTGCCGGCTGGTTTCTGCTCTTGCTTCGCCATTAGGTCTTCGCCGTCGCTTTCTTCTTGCCTGCGATTGTGCCCTTACGGGGTCCCTTGCGGGTACGCGCGTTGGTGTGGGTGCGCTGGCCGCGGGTGGGCAGGTTGCGCCGGTGGCGCAGTCCGCGATAGGACTGAATGTCAATCAACCGCTTGATGTGCATCGAGACATCTTTGCGCAGATCGCCTTCGATCTCGCCTTCGTTCTCAATCACCTGGCGGATGCGGTTAACCTCGTCTTCGCCAAGATCCTGGACTTTCTTGAACGGGTCCACATTGGCCGTCTCCAGGATGCGTCGCGCACGAGGGTTGCCGATACCGAAGATGTAGGTGAGCGCGATTCTTGCCTGCTTGTGGCGGGGCAGATCGACGCCAGCTATACGTGCCATGCCTGATCCTTTTTACTTCGTGCTGTCAGCAGCTTCGCCGCTGCAGCGGTTTCTGGTGAAAGCAGGTGAAGAGGTTCAACGCAAGCTCCATTGAGCTAACTAGCCTCTTCAGTGCCCTATTGAGGGGAAAAGCCCCTCAGTTTACGTTTGCGTTTCCCACATCTCAAAATCGAGATGTGGGGCACCCCTTGATTTTTTGCGCAAGGAGCTTAGCCTTGGCGCTGCTTGTGCTTTGAGTTTTCGCAGATCACCCGCACCACACCGCGGCGATGGATGACCTTGCACTTGTCACAAATCTTCTTTACCGATGCCCGAACTTTCATTACTGCTCCTGACTTTTATTTGTAGCGGTAAACGATGCGGCCACGGGTCAGATCGTATGGGCTAAGCTCCACCGCCACCCGATCGCCGGGCAGAATGCGGATAAAATTCTTCCGCATGCGTCCCGAAACGTGCGCCAGGACCTGGTGCTTGTTCTCAAGCTCGACTTTAAACATCGCGTTGGGCAACGTCTCAACTACCGTCGCCATTACTTCAATCGCGTCTTCCTTCGACAAACCTTATCCCGATTCCGCCCACAGGCTTTCGTTGCCTACTGCGTCAAAATTACGGCGCCCTCAGCCGTTACCGCGACGGTGTGCTCGAAATGCGCACTCAAGCTTCCATCTTCGGTTACCGCCGTCCAGCCGTCACTCAATACCTGCACCCCCGGCTTGCCCACATTCACCATGGGCTCGATCGCCAGGACCATCCCCGCGCGCAGCTTGGTTCCCGCTCCTCGCTGCCCGTAGTTAGGAACCTGCGGATCTTCATGCATCCGGGTTCCGATTCCATGGCCCACAAAGTCCCGCACTACGCTAAAGCCGTCCGCTTCCACAACTTCCTGCACCGCGGCGCCGATATCCCCCAGCGTGGCACCCGGCCGCACCACCTTGATCGCGGTCTCAAGCGATGCCTTGGTCACAGCCAGCAACCGCTTCGCTTTCGGCGCCACTTCAGACCCCACCGGAACCGTGATTGCGGAGTCGCCATAGTAGCCATCCAGGACGACGCCGCAGTCAATGGAGACAATATCCCCTTCGCGCAGGACACTCTCCTTGGAGGGGATGCCGTGCACCACCTGCTCGTTGATCGAAGTGCATAGGACGCAGGGGTAGCCGCGGTAACCCTTGAACGCGGAGGTGGCTCCCAACGCCGCTATCTTGCTTTCTGCCGCTACCTCAAGATCGAGCGTCGTCACGCCAGGCTTGACATGTGCCTTCACATGCTCCAGCACCTCGTGAACCGCCGCTCCGCTGCGCCGCATTTTTTCAATCTCCTGCGGCGTCTTGATCATGATGGCCATCGGCCTTATCCAATCTCTCTTCTTAAGTCTTAGGTCTGGGATCTGAGTCGCGCTACCGCGGCCATGATGCCCGCCGTAACCTCGCCCGCAGGCTGCTCGCCATCCACTTCCACAAACCGGCTGGTGGCGCGGTAATGCTCCACTACCGGCGCCGTCAGCGCCGCATAAGTGCGCATCCGCTCATGGAAGACCGCTTCCACATCATCCGCGCGCTGGACCAACGGTGTGCCTTCTACATCGCATACCGTGTCCAATTTCGGCGGCTGCAGGTAAACGTTGTAAATACGCTGGCAGGTTGGACAGATGCGCCGACCCGTGATACGACGCAACAATTGAGTATAACTTACCTGAATACTTACTGCAATCAGCGGAAGTCCGGGGGGGGTGGCCGCCAAGCGCCCAACATCTAAATGTTGATCACGCAAGCGTTGATCAAGCCACTCCGCCTGGGCCAGGGTTCTTGGATACCCATCCAGGATGTAACCGCGAACGGTATCAGGCCGCTGCAGCCGCTCCGCTACCATCTGGTTCACCAAGTCATCGGGAACCAGCTTGCCGGCGTCCATAAGCTGGGTCGCCGCTACACCCAACGGGGTTCCGCGATCCCTGTGGTCGCGTAGCAAATCACCCGTCGAGATCTGGGGGATGCCCCAGGCGGCCATGATTCCCTTGGCCTGGGTGCCCTTACCCACCCCCGGAGCACCCATCAGCAGCATGGGGCCGGGCGTGATCAGCTTGCTGGGATCCTGCTGGGTAGACGGCCCGGCTTCTACACCTTCCGCCGTCTTTACCACGACCGCCTTCCGCGGACCCGGCCGCTGCGCGGTGAGAAGCCATCGTAGTGGCGCATGATGAGCTGCGACTCGACCTGGTTTATCGTATCCATGGCCACGCCCACCACAATCAGCAGCGAGGTGCCGCCGAAGTAGAAGCTGACGTTCAAGCCGTGCGTGACCCAGGTGGGCAGCTCTTCGAAGAACCCGCCGACCAGCCACAGATCGTTCAGGTGAATGCCGCTGATCAACATCTGCGGGATCAATGAGATCACGACCAGATAGAGGGCGCCCACCAGGGTAATGCGGGTAAGCACATCGTTGACAAAGTCGGAGGTGCGCTTGCCGGGACGAATGCCGGGGATAAAGCCGCCATATTTCCTCATATTGTCGGCGATGTCATCGGGGCGGAAGACGATGGAGATGTAGAAGTAAGCAAAGAAGACGATGCCCACAATGTACAGCAGCTCATACCAGGGTTCCCCCGGGCGCAGGCCGTCGAAAACGCGGGTGAGGAAGCCGTTGTTGCGCACGAACTCGGAGGAGGCAAAGAGCAGCGGAGCGGAGAGGATCGAGCTGGCGAAGATGACCGGCATCACGCCGCCGGAGTTGACCTTGAGGGGCAGATGCGTGGATTGGCCGCCCATCAGGCGCCGGCCGACGATGCGCTTGGCGTACTGCACCGGGATGCGGCGCTCGCTACGCTCCACAAAGACGATAAAGGCCACGATGGCAATCATCATGACCACCAGCAGGATAAGCGCCGGGACGGTGAAGGCACCCCACGCCTGGGTGCGCGCCTTGTCGATCAGATCCTGTATGCCTCGGGGAAGGCCGACCACGATGCCGGCAAAGATGAGCAAGCTCATCCCGTTGCCGATACCGCGGTCGGTAATTTGCTCACCCAGCCACATGATGAAGGCAGTGCCGGTGGTAAGCGTAACTATGGTCATGAGGATGAAGCCGGGCCCAGGGTTCAATACGTAGGAGACCCCGCCCGCGCCATGAGAAAGGGTGAGGGCAATGGCCAAGGATTGCACCGCGCCCAGGACCACCGTGACATAGCGCGTCCACTGGGTAATCTTGCGGCGACCCAGCTCGCCTTCCTTCTGCAGCTTGGCGAGTGGCTCGTAAACCACGGTGAGCAGCTGAAAGATGATGGAGGCGGTGATGTAGGGCATGATGCCCAGGGCGAAGATGGTCAACTTGCGCAGGTTTCCGCCGCTGAAGAGATCGACCAGGCCGAGCGCGCTGCCCGCCTGCTGGTCGAAGAATTGCGCCAGGAGCTTGAGATTGACGCCAGGGGTGGGTATCTGCGAGCCCAGACGATAAACGGCGAGAATGCCCAGGGTGAACAAGACCCGCTTGCGGAGGTCGGGGATGCGGAAGATATTGCCGATCTTCTCAAACATACGATTCCTGTGTCGTTACCGATCGTGAACTTGCTCTCCGGTCCCTCAGGGGCTAAAGCCCTTTTTTTTGACCAGATTGATGTACGGGCTAATGCTCGTACCCTTCAAAAAGCATACCCCAGGGGCTAAAGCCCGACGTATTCTCAATCGTTTACGGCACGACTAAAGTCGTGCCCTGATACAAAGCAGGGGTTTTTCCGCACCCTGTGTCGCCGTGCCCTTGGTACAGCGGGTTTTCTGCAAACCGCAGGGCGTGCTCTCCCTTTAGGCGACCAGAACAGCCTTGCCGCCGGCTTTCTCGATCTTTTCCTGGGCCGACTTGGAAAACTTGTGCGCGTGCACCGTGACTGCCACGGTCAACTCACCATCGCCCAGCACCTTGACCAGCCCATGCCGCTTCTTGAGCAGGCCCTTGGCGGTGAAGGCTTCCAGCGTCAGCTCAGCGTGGCCGAGCTCCTCATGGAGTTCGGCAATTCGGCTCAGATTGACCACCGAGTATTCGGTGCGAAAGATGTTGGTGAAACCGCGCTTCGGCAGACGGCGGTGCAACGGCATCTGGCCGCCTTCAAAGCCCCGCATCATGTGGGAACCGGAACGGGAACGCTGCCCCTTGTGACCCCGGGTAGAGGTCTTGCCCATGCCTGAGCCCATACCGCGCCCGACACGCTTCTTGCCGGTGTTCGCCTGCTTGGGCGCCCGTAAATTGGAAAGATTCTTTGTCATTACATCCTCGCTCTATTTTACGATCCGCACCAAGTGCGGCACGGCCTTGACCATGCCCCGGACGGACGGCGTATCCTCACGCTCCACTACCTGGTTGAGCCGGGTAAAGCCCAACCCCTTCACCACCCGCTTGTGCTTCTCCGGGGTGGAAATCTTGGACCGGTAGTACTCGAGCCGCATCATCAATTTCTTCGGAGTGTCTGCCATTTCAATATAGCTCCTGTACCTGCTTACCACGCGCGGCCGCCACTTCGCCACGATCGCGCAACTGCACCAGCGCATCGAAGGTGGCCTTGACCACATTGTGCGGGTTGGCCGAGCCCAGGCTCTTGGTCAGGATGTTTTGCACTCCGACCGAGGTCATTACCGCCCGCACCGCGCCACCGGCAATCACGCCCGTGCCTTCCGGCGCCGGCTTCAGCAACACGTGCCCGGAACCGAAGCGCCCCAACACCTGGTGAGGAATGGTGGTCTCCGACAGGTTGACGTGCACCAGGTTCTTCTTAGCCGCCTCGATGCCCTTGCGGATGGCCTGCGGCACTTCCTTCGCCTTGCCCGAACCAAAGCCCACCACCCCGGCTGAGGGATCGCCCACCACTACCAGCGCCGCGAAGGACATGTTCTTGCCACCCTTGACCACTTTGGTCACACGATTGATGGACACCACCTGATCCTTCAGGTTGTATTGCCCGGCGTCCAGTTTCCGCTTCAGTATTGCCATGTTTTGCCTGATCCTTCCGAACCCTAAAACTCTAAACCTGCTTCGCGGGCCGCATCCGCCAGGGCCTTGATGCGCCCATGGTAGAGATAGCCGCCGCGGTCAAAGACCACCCGCTTGATTCCCTTTTCAATCGCCCGCTCGGCTACCAGCTTGCCAACTTCCTTGGCCGCGGCCACATTGCCGCCCGTCTTGATCTTGGCGGAGAGGGTGGAGGCGGAGAGCAGCGTCTCGCCCTTGGAGTCGTCGACCACCTGGGCATAGATGTGGTTGAGCGAGCGGTACACATTCAGCCGCGGACGCTCCGCGGTGCCTTCCATCTTCTGGCGAATGCGAAAGTGCACGCGCTGGCGAATTTCGTTTCTCTGTCTCAGCGGAATCATTAGGTTGTTCCTTTCCTAAAAGCGGAGATGCCCTGCAACCCCGTTCGGTTTACTTGGCGCCGGTCTTGCCGACCTTCTTCTTCAAGCGCTCGCCCATGTAGCGCACACCCTTATTTTTGTATGGATCGGGCTTACGCAGCGAGCGCATGTCGGCGGCCACCTGCCCTACCTTCTGGCGATCGATGCCGCTGATGGTCAAGTGCGTCTGCTTGGGGTCGATGGCTACGTCGATGCCGGTGGGCAACGGGAACTCGATGGGATGAGAGAAACCCAGGGTAAAGACCACTGTGCCCTTGCCCTTAAGCTCGGCGCGATAGCCGATGCCGACAATGTCCAGCTCCTTGGTCCAACCCTTGGTCACGCCTTCGACCGCATTCGAGACCAGAGCGCGGGTCAAACCATGAAGGGCAGCGAGCGATTCCTTCTCCGCACCGCTAGCAGATTCCCATCTTTGGTCTCGAGGGTGATGCCCGAGGGCAACAGGGCGCTCAGCTTGCCCTTTGGCCCTTCGACCAATACTGTGTTGCCCTGCACCTTATACTTCACGGTTGCGGGCAACGGAATCGGTTTCTTACCTATACGCGACATGGTTACCAAACCTCACAGAGGATCTCGCCGCCGACGCCTTCGCGCCGCGCCTGCCGACCGGTCATCACGCCCCGCGGCGTGGTCATGATGCTGATGCCGAGCCCGCTCTGCACCCGCTTGATCTCGTCGTGGCCGACATACACCCGGCATCCTGGGCGGGATATGCGCGACAGGTCGCGGATGGCGGCTTCGTTGTTGGCGCCGTACTTGAGGTACACCCGGAGCACCGCGCGGCCATTCTCTTCCGCGGCCTTGTAGTTGGCGATGTAGCCTTCTTCCTTGAGGATGCGGGCAATCTCGGTCTTCAGCTTCGACGCAGGAACATCCAACTTTTGATGGCGCGCCCGGATGGAATTGCGGATGCGCGTCACAAAGTCGGCTACTGGATCGGTCAAACTCATTCTCTCTCCTCCACTCCCCGTTCGCTGCGGCCTTTTCCAGCCGCAGAACCTGCGGGAATGTTGTGGTTACACGGTTACTACCAACTCGATTTCACGACCCCGGGGATTTCGCCTCGAAGCGCCAACTGGCGGAAGCACAAGCGGCAAAGGCCAAACTTGCGCAGATACGCACGCGGCCGGCCGCAGATCTTGCAACGATTGTGCTGACGGCTGGAAAACTTTGGCTTCCGGGCGTCTTTAACGCGTTTCGCTGTGGTTGACATTCGTCTCTCTCAGTCCTCTCTGTTATGCCGTCTGGCGGAAGGGTATGCCGAACTGGCGCAGCAAGGCACGTGCATGGTTGTCGTCCTTGGCGGTGGTCACGATGGTCACGTTCATGCCCTTCAACTTTTCCACCCGGGCGTAGTCGACCTCGGGAAAAATCAACTGGTCGCGCATGCCCAGGGTGTAGTTGCCCCGGCCATCAAAGCTCTTGGTCGATACACCGCGGAAATCACGCACACGGGGAAGGGCGATTGAAACCAGCCGGTCGAGAAACTCGTACATAATGTCGCCGCGCAGGGTAACCATGGCGCCAATCGGCATGCCCTCGCGCACCTTGAAGGCGGCGATGGACTTCTTGGCTCGCGTGGTGACCGGCTTTTGCCCGGCCACTGCGGCCAGGTCAGCTACCAGCGGATCCATGATCTTGACGTTCTGCGTGGCTTCGCCAAGCCCCATATTCACAACGATCTTTTCCAGCCGGGGCACGGCCATCAGGTTGTCGAGGCCAAGCTCCTTCTGCAATGCCGGCCTGATTTCCTTGTGGTACTTTTCCTTGAGTCTCGCGTTTACTTTCGCTGCCATATCCGTCTCTTTTCCGCTTACTTCTTTTTCGGCGCCAGGGTCTGGTCGCACTTCTTGCAGACCCGAACCTTGGTATCGCCTTCAAACTTGTGACCGACGCGGGTTGGCCCGCAGGTGCCGCAGACCAACATCACGTTGGAGATTTGAATGGCCGCTTCCTGCTCGGCAATGCCGCCCTTGATGTTGCGCTGCGGATTGGGATGGACGTGCTTCTTGACCATGCGCACGTGCTCGACCAGAACCCGATTCTTATCTCCCAGCACACGCAGCACCCGGCCCCGCTTGCCCTTATCGGTGCCCGTGATCACTTCCACCGTATCGTTGCGTTGTACGTTCAATGCCATAGCTTCCCTCACTTCTGGTGCCCAGATTTAGATGACTTCTGGGGCCAGGGACACAATCTTCAAAAACTTCTTCTCGCGCAATTCGCGGGCCACCGGACCAAATACGCGGGTGCCTACCGGCTCGCCGGCATCGTTGATTAATACCGCTGCGTTCTGGTCGAAGCGGATGTAGGTTCCGTCGCGGCGGCGATATTCCTTGCGGGTCCGCACTACAACCGCCTTCACCACCACGCCCTTCTTGACCTGCCCGTCAGGAGAAGCTTCCTTCACAGAGGCAGTAATCACATCGCCCAGGCCGGCCTTTTTCCCGCTCGAGCCACCCAGCGGCAGAATCATCTGCAGCTTGCGCGCGCCGGAATTATCGGCTACCTCCAGCATGGTTCTCATCTGCACTGCCATCGTCGTCTCTCCTTACTGCTCTATTACCTGAAACTTTGTTGCGGTATTTGCTGGAACCGCAGGTCCCTCCACTTCGCTACGCTTCGGTCGGGATGACAAATTTGTTTGGGACGCCGGGTTCTCTCCCTACAAATTTGTTCTAGCCGCCTTCAAGAACCATACCTCAGGGCCTAAAGGCCGAAATGATGCATTTCATTTGTACCGGGGATAAATCCCCGGCCTACACCAAAACCATCGGGGATAAATCCCCGGCCTACCCTAAAACAAAACATTCCCCTAAACGACCGGCTGGGGCAGCTCTTCGTGCTGCGGCAGCGAGGAGCGGCGAACTACCTCTTCCAGCGTCCAGCGCTTCAGCTTGCTCAATGGGCGGCTCTCACGAATCCGGACCACGTCTCCCACACGGGCGGAGTTCTGCTCGTCATGGGCGTAGAACTTCTTGCTCAGCTTGATCACACGCTTGTACTTGGGATGGGTCTTGCGCATCTCCACTTCGACCACAATGGTCTTCTGCATCTTGGTGGAGACAACGTTGCCTATCTTTTCCGTGCGGCGTGACTCCGGCTTGACTGCGGCAGCTTCTGCCATGGCTTAACGTGCCTCTTTTCCGGCCGCCTTGGCCTTCTTGGTCTTTGCCAGCGCCCGCTCACGGGCAATGGTCTTGATGCGGGCCACATCCTTGCGCAGATCGCGCAGCTTCTTTACGCCTTCGTTCTGCCCCAGCTTCATCTGGAAGCGTAGGCGAAAAAGCTGCTCGGCGGATTGCTTCTCCTGCCGTACCAGCTCTTCATCGTTCAAATTGCGAATCTTTTCCGTTTCCATCGCTCTTCTCTCTACTTGACCACCGCGGTCGGCTTGACATCATGGCGCATCACAAAACGGGTCTTGAGGGGGAGCTTGTTCGAAGCCAGCCGCATTGCCTCGGCCGCCATCTCCGGCGAAACCCCTTCCATCTCGAAGAGCACCTTGCCCGGGCGCACCACCGCCACCCAGTGATCAGGAGCTCCCTTGCCCTTGCCCATACGGGTTTCGGCCGGCTTCTTGGTGACCGGCTTGTCTGGGAACAAACGCAGCCAGATCTTGCCGCCACGCTTGATGAAGCGCGTCATGGCCACACGGCTGGCCTCGATCTGCCGGTCCGTAATGTAGCCGCATTCCATCACCTTGAGCCCATAGTCCCCGAAGGAGAGCTCGGAGCCGCGCCATGCCTTACCGCACATGCGGCCGCGCTGCTGCTTGCGGTACTTCACTTTCTTTGGCATCAACATAAAATTCCGCCCCTAAAAAGAACCTTCCGGTTTAGAAAACTCCGCTGGTCGTGCCCGCTACCTGGGGCTGACGGCGCTTCTGCTCGTAAATGTCACCGCGATAGATCCAGGTCTTAACCCCGATCACGCCATAAGTGGTGCGCGCTTCGGCAAAGCCGTAATCGATATCGGCGCGCAGGGTGTGCAGGGGCAAACGGCCCTGCAGATACCACTCCGAACGCGCGATCTCGTTGCCATTCAAACGGCCGGAGACGCGAACCTTGATGCCCTTGCAGCCAAAGCGCAGCGCGGAATCGACCGCCTTGCGCATGGCGCGGCGGAAACCAACCCGCTTTTCCAGCTGCAGCGCGATGTTCTCGGCTACCAACTGCGCGTCCAGCTCCGGCTTGTTCACCTCGAGAATGTCGATGAACACCTCGCGGTTGGTGCGCTTCTGCAGATCCAACTTGAGCTTCTCGATCTCAGCGCCCTTGCGGCCGATCACGATGCCCGGACGCGCGGTGCGGATGATGAGTCGGAGCTTATTGCCCGGGCGCTCGATCTCAACCGAGCTGACACCGGCCGCCTTGAGCTTTTCCCTCAGCTCCTTGCGCAGGTGCACATCTTCAATCAGCAACTTGTCATAGTCGCGCTCGACGAACCAGCGTGACCGCCATGGCTTGTTGACGCCGAGTCGAAAGCCGTAAGGATGAACTTTTTGTCCCATAATTTCCTCGAACCTACTTGGCGGACTTCTTGAAGATTTTCGCGCTCTTCTTGGCTGCAGCCTTTTTGGCCACAGGCTTCTTCCTGGTTGTTGCTGCACGTCCCAGCAGGCGCTTCTTCGGAGTCGCCGTCTGCGGCTCCGCGGTCTCTACCAGGCCGGCCCGCTTGCGCTCCGCCACCGAGATCACAATGTGCGCCATCCTGCGCTGATAGCGGAAGGCCCTGCCCATGGGCGCCGGACGAATGCGCTTCATGCGTGGTCCTTCGTTGGCCAGCGCGGTCTTGACATAAAGGTTGTCTACATCCAGATCGAGCTCCCGCTCCTGGCTGAGATAGTTCGCGTTCTGAATTGCCGCGCGCAGCACCTTCTCGACCAGCGGCGCGACACCCTTCTTGGTGAAGGCGACGGTCTCCAGCGCTTCTCCTACGCGGCGTCCCTTGATCAGCTCCAGTACCAGGCGAGCCTTCTGCGGCGATACCCGCTGAAACTTTGCTTCGGCCCGGAATTCCTGTGTCTCCAGTTGCATTGGCTTCTTCCCTTAAACTCTTTTTGCTTATCGCGGCTTGGCGGACGACTCAGCGGCTTTTGCCGAGTGCCCCTTGAACGTCCGCGTGGCGGAAAATTCGCCCAGCTTGTGCCCGACCATGTTCTCCGTCACATAGACGGGAATAAACTTCCTGCCGTTGTGCACCGCGATGGTGTGTCCCACCATATCCGGATGAATGGTCGAGCGGCGCGACCAGGTACGAAGGACCTTCTTGTCGTTGGTCGCGTTCATCGCTTCTATCTTCACCATCAGGTGCCCGTCGATAAACGGACCCTTCTTTGTCGACCGTGCCATGCTTCGATGCTCCTGACTACTTCTTGTAGCGGCTGACGATGAACGTGTCGGTCCGCTTGTTGTTGCGTGTCTTGTAACCGCGGGTGGGCTGTCCCCACGGGGTGACCGGATGACGGCCTCCCGAGGTCTTGCCTTCGCCGCCGCCGTGGGGGTGATCCACCGGGTTCATGGACACGCCGCGATTGCTGGGGCGAATACCCTTCCAGCGGTTGCGTCCGGCCTTGCCGATGGACACGTTCTCGTGATCCGTATTGCCGACCTGGCCCACCGTCGCCATGCAGGCCACCAGCACCCGGCGGGTTTCTCCGGAGGGCAGCTTGAGCAGGGCGTAATCTCCCTCTTTGGCTACCAGCTGCGCGGAGGCGCCGGCCGAGCGCACCATCTGCGCCCCCTTGCCGGGACGGAGCTCAACATTGTGCACCGTGGTGCCGGAGGGAATGTTCTTGAGGGGCAACGCATTGCCCACCAGGATGTCAGCCTCGGGCCCGCTCATGACGGTCTGCCCCACCTTTAGCCCGACCGGCTGGATGATGTAGCGCTTTTCGCCGTCGAGATAATGCACCAGCGCAATGCGCGAGGAGCGGTTGGGATCGTACTCGATCGAGGCCACCTTGCCCGGCACGCCAAACTTGTCCCGCTTGAAGTCGATCAGGCGCAGCTTCTGCTTATGGCCACCGCCATGGTGACGAATGGTCAGATCGCCGGAATTACGGCGGCCGCCGGTGCGCTGCTTGACTGCCAGCAAGGGCTTGTGCGGCTTATTCGTCGTAATGTCGTCGTTTACCAGAGTCGTCTGGAAACGCAGCGTTGGGGTAATCGGTCTGTATGTCTTAATCGGCATCTTTTCAGCTCACTTACATCGCGTTGACGTAGTCGGGCATCTTCTCACCCGGCTGCAGACGAACGTAGGCCTTCTTCCAATCGGGGCGAAAGCCGGAAAACTTACCCCGGCGCCGTTCCTTGCCCAGGAAGTTAGCCGTACGCACGCTCCGTACCTTTACCTTGAACAGGGTCTCGACGGCCTGCTTGACCTCGGTCTTGGTCGCATCCGGGGCCACATCGAATACCAGCGTGCTTTCCGTTTCCTTGACGCCCAATCCTTTTTCAGTGATCAGCGGGCGCTTGATTACGCTATAGAGAGTCGGCATCAGGCCACCTCCGAGCCGGCAAGCTTGCGCCGGGAAACAGTCTTCTTCAACGACTCTTGCAATTGCTCGATGGCGGCGCGAGAAAAGATAGCGCGCTCATAGCGAAGCAAATCGTAGGGATGAACTTCCTGGGTCAACATCAACTCCACCCGGTCGAGGTTGCGCGCACCCAGCAACAGTGCGCGGCCTGGTTCCTTCTCCACCAACAAGGTGGTCCGCTTGGCATCGAGCTTGTCCAGCGCCGCGCGATAGGCCTTGGTCTTGGCGTCGGCGAGTTCCAGGCTCTCGACCACGGTCAGCTTGCCGTCGGCCAGCTTCGAGGCCAGCGCGGAACGCAACGCACCCAGCAGCTTCTTGCGGGGAAAGGGGTAGTCGTGGCTGTGCGGCTGCGGTCCGTGGACCGTGCCGCCATGCCTCCAGATGGGGGAGCGGACGGAGCCTACACGAGCCCGGCCTGTTCCCTTCTGCTTCCACAACTTCTTGCCGGAACCGGAGACCAGCTTCTTGTTCTTGGTGGCGGCGGTACCTTGCCGCAACGCGGCACGATAATGCTTCACCGCTTCCCACAGGAGCGCTTCGTTGATCTGCTCGGGCGCGAAAATCTCGTCCGCCAGCTCTAACGAGCCTACTTTCTGTCCACCGAGATCCACTACATCAATCTGTGCCATATGCAATTCCTTAAGATTTCTTCTTGCCTGCCGAGGGCTTGGCGCCGGAAGCCTTCTTCGAGGCCTTCAACGGATCGACCGTGCCCCCGCCGCCAAAGCCACGGCGCTCACGCGGCGGCGCTTTGGACTTGGAGATCATCACATACCCATCGCGTGGGCCGGGAATCGCGCCCTCCACCATCAGCAGGTTCTCGTCCAGGTCGATGCCGCGAATGCGCAGATTGCGCACCGTGACCTGTACCGCCCCTAAGTGCCCCGGCATACGCTGCCCGGGAAAGACACGCGAGGGGAAGGAGGAAGCACCGATCGAGCCCTGCACCTGGAACATGTGCCCGTGGGCTTTCGGTCCACCGCCAAAATGGTGGCGGCGAACTACGCCAGCAAAACCGCGGCCCTTGCTGGTGCCAATCACATCCACGTACTTGGCGTCTTCGAAGATGTCGACCAGTACCTTGTCGCCGGCCTTCAACTCCTGGCTCTCGCCATCCGCGGAAGGCTTTTCCAACGGAACTTCGCGCATCAGCTTGACCGGGGGGACATTGTTCTTGGCGAAATGGCCGGCCATCGGCTTATTCACCTTTCCACCCTTGACGAACTCGATCAGCCCGATCTGCGCTGCGCTGTAACCGTCGCCGGCCATCGTCTTCAGCTGGGTCACCACGCAGGGACCCGCCTGCAGCACGGTGACCGGGTGCACTTCACCCTTGTCATCGAACAGCTGCGTCATCCCGATCTTTTTGCCCAGAATCCCTGTCACCGACATCTTGCTCTCCTTACTTCTCGAATGCCTTGATCTCAACATCGACGCCGGCGGGAAGATCGAGCTTCATCAGGGCGTCGATGGTCTGCTGGGTCGGCTCGAGGATATCGATCAGCCGCTTGTGAGTGCGGATCTCGAAGGCCTCGCGCGATTTCTTGTCGACGTGCGGGGAACGCAACACGCAGTACTTGTTCTTCACCGTCGGCAACGGAATGGGACCCGCGACCTGGGCGCCGGTGCGCTTGGCCGTCTCGACGATTTCACCGGTCGAAGTGTCGAGTACCCGATAGTCGTACGCCTTAAGCCGAATGCGAATTCTCTGTCCTACCATCTCAATTCCTTCGTGCCACTGTCCAAATCTGTTTGGGCTCTCCCAGGTCTCAAAAGCGAGACCTGGGCCACCCACTTGGTTTCTTCCGGAACATTCGGAGTGAGTCCGCTTGCTACTTGATGATCTCCGTAATGGTGCCGGCGCCCACCGTGCGGCCACCTTCGCGGATGGCAAAACGCAGGCCCTTCTCCATCGCAACCGGGGTATGCAGCTCAATCTCCAGCGACACATTGTCCCCAGGCATCACCATCTCCGTGCCTTCCGGCAGCTTCGCCGTGCCCGTCACGTCGGTCGTGCGGAAGTAAAACTGCGGCCGGTAGCCATTGAAAAACGGCGTATGGCGCCCACCCTCTTCCTTGCTCAACACGTAAATCTCACCCTTGAACTTGGTGTGCGGGGTGATCGAGCCAGGCTTGGCCAACACCATCCCGCGCTCCACGTCTTCCTTGGCAATGCCGCGCAGCAGCAAACCCGCGTTGTCTCCGGCAAGTCCCTCGTCCAATTGCTTCTTGAACATCTCGACGCCGGTGACTACCGTCTTGCGCGTCTCCCTAAAGCCGACGATCTCCGCCTCCTCGCCCACCTTGATCTTGCCCCGCTCGATCCTGCCCGTCACCACCGTGCCCCGGCCGGAAATGGAGAAGATGTCCTCAATCGGCATCAGGAACGGCTGGTCAATGGCGCGAGCAGGCAACGGTACGTTCTTGTCCACCGCGTCCATCAGCTCATCAATCTTGGCTTCCCACTGCGCTTCTCCGTTCAACCCACCCAGCGCCGAGCCGCGGATTACCGGCACATCGTCGCCAGGGAAGTTGTACTTCGACAGCAGCTCCCGCACTTCCATCTCCACCAGGTCGGTCAGCTCCTCGTCTTCCACCGCATCGCACTTGTTCAGAAACACCACAATGTAGGGAACCCCTACCTGGCGGGCCAGCAACACGTGCTCCTTGGTTTGCGGCATCGGACCATCGGTCGCCGCCACCACCAGGATTGCGCCATCCATCTGCGCCGCGCCGGTGATCATGTTCTTGATGTAGTCGGCGTGACCCGGGCAATCCACGTGCGCGTAGTGACGGTTCGCCGTCTCGTACTCCACGTGCGCCGTGGCAATGGTGATGCCGCGCTCCCGCTCCTCAGGCGCGTTGTCAATCGAGTCAAACGAACGAAACAATATCTTCGGATTGTGCTTGGACAATACCTTGGTGATCGCCGCCGTCAACGTCGTCTTGCCGTGATCGATGTGTCCAATCGTCCCCACGTTCACGTGCGGCTTGGTCCGGTCAAACTTCTCCTTCGCCATCTCGTCCCTCTCTCCTGCTTAAATCAAAACCCCTCAGGGGCTAAAGCCCCCATATCCTTTTTGTCCCTAGTCGGCACGACTAAAGTCGTGCCCTACACCAAGTAAGGCGCGAGGTGCGCCCTTACTTGCCCTGGTTGCGGCCTATGATCTCTTCCGACACCGACCGCGGCGCTTCTTCGTAGCGGTTGAAGTGCATGGAGTAGTTGGCCCGGCCCTGGGTCGAAGAGCGCATGTGGGTGGCATACCCGAACATCTCGCTCAACGGCACATTGGCCTTGATGACCTGCGATCCGGCACGGTGCTCCATGCCCTCGATCCGGCCGCGACGCGAGTTCAGGTCGCCGATGATGGTTCCCATGTACTCCTCGGGGACCACCACTTCGACCGACATGACCGGCTCCAGCAGTACCGGGGTTGCCTTGCGGGCTGCTTCCTTGAAAGCCATCGATCCGGCAATCTTGAAGGCCATTTCGTTGGAGTCGACATCGTGGTAGCTGCCGTCAAAGAGCGTCGCCTTGACATCGACGATCTCGTAGCCGGCCAGCACCCCACCCTGCAGCGCCTCGCGAATCCCCTGCTCGGTGGGCTTGATGTATTCCTTGGGAACCACACCACCCTTGATGTCGTTGATAAACTCAAAGCCCTTGCCGGCCTCGTTCGGCTCCACGCGGATCTTCACGTGACCATAGTTGCCCGAGCCACCGGTCTGGCGGATGTACTTGCCTTCCGCCTCCGCGTGCTTACGGATGGTCTCGCGATAGGCCACCTGGGGCTTGCCCACATTGGCCTCAACCTTGTACTCGCGCATCATGCGGTCGACGATGATCTCCAGATGCAGCTCGCCCATGCCGCTGATGATGGTCTGCCCCGAGTCGGGATCGGTATGCACCTTGAAGGTGGGATCTTCCTGCGCCAGCTTGGCCAACGCCATGCCCATCTTCTCCTGATCGGCCTTGGTCTTGGGCTCCACCGCGACGTGAATCACCGGCGCCGGGAAGTCAATCGATTCCAGCACGATCGGCGACTTGTCGGTGCAGATGGTGTCGCCGGTAACCAGGTTCTTCAGGCCCACGCAGGCGCAAATGTCGCCGGCATAGATCTCGACAATCTCTTCCCGCTTGTTGGCATGCATCTTGAGCAGGCGCCCGATGCGCTCGCTCCTGCCCGTGCGCGGGTTGAGCACGGTGTCGCCGGTCTTCAGATGGCCGGAATAGAGCCGGACAAAGATCAGCTGCCCGACAAACGGGTCGGTCATGATCTTGAAGCCCAGCGCAGTCAGCGGCTCGCTATCGTCAGCATGGCGCAGGATGACCTGCTCCATGTTGTCCGGATTATGGCCCTCGATGGGAGGAACGTCGAGCGGGCTAGGCAGGTACTCAACGACTGCATCGAGCAGCGTCTGCACACCCTTGTTCTTGAACGAACTGCCGCACAGCACGGGGAAGAGCTTCATCCCGATGACCGCGCCGCGCAACGCCTTGCGCAGCTCGGCGGGCGTGGGCGTCTCGCCTTCGAGAAACTTGTGCAGCATCTCGTCATCGTTCTCGGCTACTGATTCCACCAGCTGCATGCGGAAGGCTTCCGCCTTCTTGAGCAGGTTGGCGGGAATCTCCTCGACGTCGTACTTGGCTCCCATGGTCTCGTCGTGCCACAAAATGGCGCGCATCTCGATCAGGTCGATCACGCCCTTGAAGGCGGCTTCCTGGCCGATGGGGATTTGAATGGCTACCGGGCGGGCGTTCAGCCGCTTGCGGATAGTGTCGATGGCATGCTCAAAATCGGCGCCCATCTTGTCCATCTTGTTGATAAAGCAAATGCGCGGCACACAGTACTTGTCGGCCTGGCGCCATACGGTCTCCGATTGCGGCTCGACGCCGTGCACGGCGTCAAAGACGGCTACTGCGCCGTCGAGCACGCGCAGGCTGCGCTCTACCTCGGCGGTAAAGTCCACGTGGCCCGGGGTGTCGATGATATTGATGCGGATATCCCGCCAGGTGCAGGTGGTGGCCGCCGATGTAATGGTGATGCCGCGCTCCTGCTCCTGCTCCATCCAGTCCATGGTCGCGGTGCCTTCATGCACTTCGCCAATGCGATGGGTGATGCCGGTGTAAAACAAAATACGCTCCGTCGTTGTGGTCTTCCCGGCGTCGATATGCGCCATGATTCCGATATTCCGGCAACGATCGAGTGGTACTAGACGAGGCACGGTATTCTCTCACTCTCGCGCGAGCGAAAAGACTCGCGATTTTTCTTGCTTCCCTGGTCTTGCCCGCTACCTCGCGGTATCAGGCCCTGCTTGCGCTTACCAACGGTAATGCGCAAATGCTTTGTTCGCTTCAGCCATGCGATGAACGTCTTCCTTCTTCTTCATGGCTGCGCCGCGGCCGTTGGCCGCATCCAGCAGTTCGCTGGTCAACTTGTCGATCATGCCCTTTTCGCCCCGCGCCCGGCCGTACGTCACGAGCCAGCGGATAGCAAGGGAGGTGCGCCGCTCAGGATTGACTTCGATCGGCACCTGGTAGTTGGCGCCGCCCACGCGACGGGTCTTAACTTCCAGCAGAGGCTTGCAGTTCTCTACCGCCTTTTTGAACAGCTTCAAGGCTTCCTCGCCACCCTTTTGCTCCAGGTTGGTCATCGCCTGGTAGAAGATGCCCTGGGCAGTCGACTTCTTGCCGTCCCACATCATGGAGTTGACGAACTTAGTGACCAGCGACGAGTTGTACACCGGATCGGCGGCAACTTCCCGTTTCGCGATATGTCCTTTTCTCGGCATTGCTTTCCTTCCCGCTCAATCCTTCTGGTTACTTGGCGCCGCTTTTGGGGCGCTTGGCGCCGTACTTGGAACGGCTCTGTTTGCGGTTGGCCACGCCCACGGAATCCAGGGTGCCGCGGACCACGTGGTAGCGTACGCCCGGCAGATCCTTCACACGGCCGCCGCGGATGAGCACAATCGAGTGCTCCTGCAGGTTGTGGCCGATGCCGGGAATATAGGTGGTCACTTCCACGCCGTTGGTGAGGCGGACACGCGCGACCTTGCGCAGCGCGGAGTTCGGCTTCTTGGGCGTTTGCGTGTAGACGCGGGTACAGACGCCGCGCCGCTGCGGCGATCCCTGCAGTGCCGGAGATGCCGTCTTGTACCGGGCCGCAGTCCGGCCTTTTCTCACGAGCTGACTAAATGTAGGCAAACCTAAACTCCTTAAAAACACCACTGCACACGCATTGGGTGGGCGCAATTTGCCCGCCTTCTGAGCGCCTGCCTGCTTCATACCAGACGAGAACGTCGACGGTGACCGCGCGTTTCTTTCCTATCGGGCACATTCGCGCTCGCGCGCTGTTGCGCCTTGTGCCGAATCAAGTATTCGGAAGGCACTTGGAAAGAAGCCAGTTCCGTTTCGAAGTTCCGGCCCGCATAGCCTCCCCAGGCGGGAGGTGTCGCAAAGGCCGATGCGATTGTTCCCCTACATCACGCGAGCGCTTTGAAGGGACCCTGTTGAATGGGCCGCAAGATGCTGCTGCTGGTCGTAAGACTAGCTCATGCGGAACCTTCTAAAGATATCAAGATGCGCTCGTGGCGTCAAATAACGGGAAGACAAGTCGTCACCGGGGAATACAGAAGTTTTCCGGTAGCCACCGCTCTGACGCTTTGTATCAGGGCACGACTTTAGTCGTGCCGTAAACGCCTGCGCGCGGGACGGCTTTAGCCGCTGGGGTACGGTTTTCACTGTAGTTCCATGCGGGTACAGGCGTGGAAACGCGTACCTCAGGGGCTAAACAGGCTGCGGAAAAAGTCCGTTTTGAGGGGGAAAGTATCCCTCAGGGGCTTAAAGCCCAAACTCTATCGATCTATTTACGGCACGACTAAAGTCGTGCCCTGATACAAAGCTAAACAAAGCGTCCAAAGGAGCTTCTACTTCTATTGGTGGGGGTCCGGGGCCGCAAGTGACCGGAGGCTTGAATGGGCCACCCGATCTTTGGTTGCCGGCGCGGAAAGTGAAGTGAGGATAGTCCGTCCCGACAAACGGCCTTGAGTGATGGGCCTCCGGGGCCTTTGTGCTAGCATCCTGCTGAATGTTTGCGCGCCTTCCCCCCATTTGCCTATGCGTTGCCGTGCTAACGGCCGTGCCTCTCACCGCCGGCACTGCGGTCGACCCCCGCATCGCCAATGTCCTCTCCGAGTTGGAGAGGACCCGCATCATCCACCAGGCGGCGCTCTCGCCCGACGGCCAAACCATTGCCTGGGTGGCGGACGCGGATGGTGCCACCGAGATCAAAATCGCACCCGTGGCCGACCCCTCCCGCTCTCACCGGCTGACCGCCGGAGCTGGGGCGCCTTGCCTTGAGCAAAGCCTGGCCTGGTCACCTGACAGCAAAGAGCTGGCCTTTACCTCCGACTGCAATGCGCCTACCGGCGCGACGAATCAACCCGACGTCTATGTTGCCGTCGCCGCTGCCCCTTCTGCTCCCCGGCGGCTAACCCACCTGCATGGCGGAATTACCAGCCTGGCTTTTGCCCCCGACGGCCTGCATATCGCGTGCCTGTACATCGAAGGCGCCACCCGGCCGGCAGGCGCGCTGGCTGCGATGAAACCCCCGGCGGGTGTTATCGGAGTTGAGGGCCTCGAAATCCAGCGCATCGCCGCTATCGAAACCGCATCCGGCGAAGTGCGTGAGATCAGCCCAGCCAAGCTCCATGTTTATGAATATGACTGGGCACCCAATAGCCGGCAATTGGCCTACATAGCTGCGCCGCCGCCCGGAGAAAACAATTGGTGGGTGGCACAGCTCTATACCCAGCAGCTGGATGGGGGCCCGCCTCGATCCATCCTCGAACCTGAACACACCCCGGGGCCGCTGCATGGCCTGCAGATAGCGGTGCCGCGCTGGTCGCCGGATGGCCGGAAGATCGCGTTTATCGGTGGGCTGATGAGCGACCAGGGAGCCACGGGCGGGGATATCTATCTGATATCCGCCACCGGGGGCGAGGCGAAAGACATCACGCCCGATACGGATAAGACCGCGGCCTGGATTGACTGGCGCAACCCTTCCCCAGGTCAGTTGTTGGTTTCCTGGGTCGACTCGGGACAAGTCGAGCTCGGGGAAGTGTCTGCAGACGATGGGAGGGTCACGGCCAAATACGCAACCATTCCCGCTTCGGTGGCCGAGGGACGGTTTGAACAAAGCCTCTCCGTCGCTGACGATGGCAGAGTGGCCTACATCAAGAGCTCCTTCTCGGAAGCTCCCGAGGTGTACGTCGGCCCGCTGCAGGGTCCAGCGCAAAAGGTTACCCACTACAACGACGCCCTCAAGCCCCTGTGGGGTAGGTCCGAATCAATCCGCTGGACGAGCGATACGTTCACCGTCCAGGGCTGGCTGCTCTACCCGGCCCACTACGACCCAGCCAAGAAGTATCCCCTGATCGTCAGCGTGCACGGCGGCCCTTCCAGTGCGGTGCAGCCTCGCTGGCCGGATCTGGGCTACAACGCCATCGCCTTTTCTGCGCTGGATTATTTTGTCCTCATGCCCAACCCGCGCGGCAGCTATGGAGAGGGTGAGGCCTTTACCCAGGCCAACCGCAAGGATTTCGGCTACGGGGATCTGCGCGACATCCTGGCCGGGGTGGACGCAGTCAGCGCCAAGCTGCCCATCGACCAGCAGCGTATCGGCCTGACCGGGTGGAGTTACGGCGGCTTCATGACCATGTTCGGCGTGACCCAGACGCAGCGCTTTCACGCTGCCGTGGCCGGAGCCGGTATCTCCGACTGGAAGAGCTATTACGGAGAAAACTCCATCGATCAATGGATGACACCGTTCTTCGGCGCCTCGGTGTATGACGACCCGGGAGTCTATGCCAGGAGTTCGGCCATCGACTTCATCCGCAACGTAAAGACTCCTACGCTGGTAGTGGTGGGCGACCGGGATGGAGAGTGTCCTGCGCCGCAGTCGTTCGAGTTCTGGCATGCGCTGCGCGCCGAACACGTGCCCACTGAGCTGGTGGTCTATCCGGAGGAGGGTCACCGCTTCGAATCGCCGCAGCATCGGCGCGATGTGCTGGCACGCGCGCTCAAGTGGTTCGAGCAGTACATGCCGCCGCGGAGCTAGCCCTGTTGCCTCATGGCCCAGTCCCCTCTACACTTAGAACGTTGACCACGCACAACTCTGCAAGCAAGCATCGAGGCGGCTGCTCGAGCGGCTTGGCAATCACGAAGCCGCTCGAGCAGCCAGCGATAGGGCAACGTTCAGTCGCACTCCCCCCAGAAATTGGAGAGTTGAAGCGGCGTCGCAATTACTGTGGTCCGTTAAGGCTCGCGAGGAGTGGTTTTCCTTGGGAGAAAACCACGACAAGCTCTTTGGCTTCGGTCTACACCGATTGCGAAGCCGCGGTAGCCTGGAGATCAGTCGTTCATTAACCGCCGGGAGCGGTGACGCCCGGCGGGGAGGTTTCATGCAGCGGTTTTTGACGTTTGTGGTTTTGGCTTTCCTTACCGTCCCCGTGGGTCTTTCTATCCAGGGCTGCGCTAACAAGAATTCGACTTACTGCAACGGGTCCGGCTACGGCTACAACGACACTCAGCCGGTCTCCATCTCGCTGCAGCCGCAGACCACGGGTCTTTCGGTAGCGTTTTCCCAAACCACACAACTGCAAGCTCCCACGGCGCAGAACTGCAAAGGCGGGACGGCTTCAGTAAGGACCTATTCCTACGGCACCTCGGACCGCACCATCGCGGACGTCTCGCCCACCGGCGCTGTCTGTGGCGGCACGTGGAACCTGACTACCCCCGCGGTTGCCGCTTACACTACCTGCCTTCCCACCAACAAGACCGGCATCGCGTACATGACCGCCAGCGCCGCCGGGTTTACCAGCAACCAGGTCGCGGTGTATTCCCACCCGGCCATCACCAGCCTTTCGGTCAACGGGCCGACCAACCCCACCAGTGGGCAGCCGGCGTGTCTCTCGCAGGGCCTGACCTCGCAGCTGGACGCCACGGCCTACACCACCAACAGCGCCGGCCAGCAAGTGCTTCTCTGCAGCCCCGACATCCTGCCGGGTGGAGGCTACGGCCCCACCGATTGCAACAATGTCATCGGCCACCTGACCTATGCGCCCGCCAGCGCCGGCATTGTCACCATCGACCAGAATGGCGTGGCCACGTCCCAAGCGCCGGGCTCTACCCTGATCACCGGCACTATCTCCCAGACCAGCAGCAACGCAGGCTACTTCTACACCTGCCCGCCCGCCAAGATTGCGCTGAGCGTGGCCTCGACTGGAGCCACCAGCGCCAGCGTCACACTCAATACTCCGCTGGCGCTCACCGCGACGGTGACGGACGTCAACAACAACGTGATCAACGGGCTGCCCCTGAGCTACGTGTCCACCAATCCGGGCGCCATCGCCGTCAGTTCCACCGGCGCGGTCACTGCGTCCTTCCCTTCCAACTCGGCAATTACCGCGATCTGTCAGCCGACCGCCTGCAACCCGGCCCCGATCAATGTCATGGGAACCCTGGGCACGGGCGTTCCGGCGATCAGCAATTTTGTGCAGATCGCCTCGCCGGGTAAGAACAGCAATTACATTTGGGTATCCAGCCCGGGTTCACCCTACTTTGTGCCTATCGACCTCTCGACCGGGACCATAGGCACGCCGATCAAGATGCCTTACTCGCCTAACTCCATGGTCCTCGATCCGACCGGGACCACTCTGTATTTTGGCAGCTATCACGAGATGATGACCTACAGTGCGGCTACCAACAGCCTGAGCACGGAGACGCCCAATACGCCCGGGATGGTGCTCGCGGTCTCTCCGACCAACAGCCAGGTGGTGATTAACGATCAGTTGCGCGGGATTCTCTACCTGTACACGCCGTCCTCGGGAGCCTACACCTCCTTTGCAGGGATTGCGCAGAAGGCCGCTTTTACTGCGGATGGACAGACCGTTTACATGGTGGGCGACGGGGTGCTCTATATCCACAACAGCTTCACCGGCTGGTCGATCGAGCCCCTGCCCGCCGGCCAGGCCACGGCGACCTCAGGTATCTGCCCGGCGACCAACACCACCAGTCCCATTCCGACGGACCCTACCACCTATCCGCCCAACACCACGGCAAACCCCAACAACACTTACAACATGTTCTGTTCTCCGGATCTGTCCGTGACTATCCCCGCAGCCGCGGTATTTCTCTCCGGATCGACGACGGCTGCTTACGGACAGTGCCCGGAGACCACGGTCAAGCCGGTGGTGAATTATCCGGAAGCGACCACGGTCGCCGTTGCCTCGGACCATGTGGCCTCGACCACCGATGGCAAGCACATCATCGGCGCGTCGGCCAATCCCCCGGTGCTGACGGATCTTTCCATCACCGTGCCGATCGATGCCTGTCCCTCGGATGCCAATGGGCAAACCACGGGCATCGTCTTCAATCCACCGCCCGTCGCCAACCAGATCCCGCTGACCGCATACGGCCTTACCAACATCAACGAAGTGGTGGCCGCAACCAACTCGCTCGAGGCCTTCATTACCTATGGGACGAACGCCACGACCACACCCGCCGGAGGCGCGTTGTTGCCGGTCTATCAACCCTCGACCCAGGCGGGAGCGGTGGGAACGCTGAGCAGCATCACGCTCGCAGGCAATGCAATCGCCCCAGTGGCCGGCATCTTTTCCCCGGATAACACCATCTTCTTTGCCGGCACGAGCGGGGATAACCTGCTGCACCTGATCGACACCAAGACCCTACTGGATACGCAGCAGATCAACCCGAAACTTACCGATATCAATGGGGTGCCGTTGCCGCCGATTTTTCTGGCGGTCAAGCCCCGGCCCACGACGTAATTGGGTGGGGAAAAAGTCGGGGTCCTTCTGCATGACCCCCAGGTCTCAAAAGCGAGACCTGGGCCACCCACTCATGGTTTTGGACTTATGGCGGTGGTTCTCACGCAGACTCGCTCGCTGCGGCGAGGCAGCCCCACTCAGCGGCTAAAGCCGAATTTCTTTTCAAAGCAGTTATGGACGGCCTGAAGAGTCTGCGTGAGAACCTTGTTTTGTATCAGGGCACGACTTTAGTCGGGCCGTAAAGGATTGAAAATACGTTGGGCTTTAGCCCCTGAGGGCTGCTTTTTCGAGCTCTCACGCAGACTCTGAAGGCCGTCCCCTTCAACAGAAATGAGTATCTAATTGGGCAGATCTAGAAGGGTGTCCGGGGATCGGGTGGGCTTTAAACGGGCCGGGAAATGCGGTCAGTTGCCGGCGAGCGACACCGCGCCTGGGGTTGAAATACCGCCTCGTTCCCAGCCGAGGACTTCGGATATCTGATCGGCAAGGGTCAAGGGATCGAAGGGCTTGGAGAGGATCGCAGCCGCTCCCAGTTCATCGAGCTTCCGCCGATCCTGCCCTTGCACCTTGGCCGTAAGCAGAAGCACGGGAATATGAGCGGTGTTCCCGTTCTGCTTGAGAATCTGATAGGTAGTCGGTCCGTCGATGTCCGGCATCATGACGTCGAGCAAAATGGCGTCCGGTTGTTCCAGGGAAGCGCGCCGGATGCCCTGCGCGCCGGAAGGAGCCAGGATCACCTGCCAGCCGGCAACTGTCTCCAGGCTAAGCGCGGTTACCTCACGAATGTCAGCTTCATCATCGATGATCAAAATGCGAGGGATCATACGGGCGCCCGCTCTCGGTCTGCACTTATCACTCTAGGTTCGCGGCTTCTGAGCGTACATAACACTTGCTGTGCATTACCTTGATACTAGGCCGTTTAGGGCATTCATTGCGATTTTGATCCTATCCGTTACGGTTACGTAATAGCCCGCGGGCCCGGGCCAGCAAGAGCTTCGATTACAGAGTCCTTACCCGGATCGGGTATGCTAGCCTCTGGCCGGGCCAACCCGGCAATGACGCGAGGAACCAAAATGACCAGATTGCTCAGGATGTGCATTGGCGTGATGACGCTGCCGGCGGTGCTGGCGCTGTCGGGGGCGATGTTCAAAAAGCAGGGGCTGGAAGTGGATTTCAAGACGAGCCAGGGCCAAGATGCGGGAACGGCCACGCTGACTCCCGCGGGCAACGGGGTGAAGGTCAAGTTGGACCTGATGAATCTCCCCGAAGGGGAACATGCGATCCACGTTCACCAGAACGCGAAATGCGATGCACCGGATTTCAAAACGGCGGGCGGCCATCTTAACCCCGATGGCAAGGAGCATGGAATCAAGAATCCCAAGGGCGCCCATGCGGGCGACATGCCGATCAACCTGCAAGTGATGGCCGACGGCACCGACCATGTCTCGTTTGTGACGCAAAGTATCTCGCTCAAAAAGGACGCCAAGAACTCGGTGTTTGCCAACGGCGGGACGGCGTTCATCATTCACGAGAAAGCGGACGATATGGTGACCGACCCGACGGGCAATGCCGGCGCGAGAATCGCGTGCGGGACAATTGTCGCGCCGTGAAGCTCTGCGTCATACGTTTGCCAGCAGCCGTTGCATCAGAATGGCTCCGCCCAGCGCCAGCAGCAAAGCCACCGGCATGGCGATAACCCCTACCTGGAGGAAGCGCCCGAAGCTCACACCGAGCTTTTCCTTACGCAAGGCAAGCAGCCATAGAATCGTTGCCAGCGAACCGGTCACGGACAGGTTCGGCCCCAGGTCGACACCAATGAGAACGGCGTGGGTGATCAGAGCCGGCGCGTGAGCGGCCTGCAAGGTGGCCCCGGCAATCAGCCCCATGGGTAGGTTGTTGGCCAGGTTATTGCCCACCCCCACCAGGAAGCCGGCGGCCAGGGTCCCTGCCGTCGGGGTGAGATTTTGCGCCCGAGCCAGCCAGGCCGTGGTCCACTGCAGCGCTCCTATGCTCTCGACTGCGTCCACGATGATGAATAATCCGGCCACCAGCAGGAGGGTTGCCCAACTGATCTCACCGGCAAGCTTGAAGGGATTGCGGCGGGTGTAGATGGAGACCACGGCTGCGATCGCCAGGGCGGCAAGACAGGTGGGCAACCCCAAATCCTTGTTGAACCAGGATGCCGTGAGCAGCACCAGGGTCATGCCGGCTAGCCCGGCCAGGACCAACTTGCCGCCGCGGCTGAGGTTTCGCGTCTCGACGTCGCCTGCGATGCCGTTGCGCAGGGGGCGGCGGAAGAGCAATCGCATCACCCCATAGGTTGCGGCAATCGATAACACCGAGGGAACGGCAAACGCGTGCAGCCACTGGGCGAGTGGCGGCACGCCGGTATGAAAGACCACCAGGTTCGCCGGATTGGAGATGGGCAAAACAAACGACGCAGCGTTGGCGATCAGGGCGCAGGCGAAGAGGTAAGGCATAGGCTCCGCTTTCGCTTTGCGCACCGCTGCCAGGATGGCCGGCGTCAGCACCACGGCCGTTGCATCGTTGGACATGAAAATGGTAACCAGGGTCCCGACCCCGTAAACCAGGGTGAAGAGCCGTGCGCAGGAACCATGGGCGCCGCGCACGGCGACGGCGGAGAGCCAGTCAAAGACGCCCTGCTCCTTAGCCAGCTCCGACAGCAGCATCATGCCGAAGAGAAACAGGTATACGTCCAGCCCCTGGCCCACGGCACGTTCCGCCAGCTTGAGGGGCACCAGCCGCAGAGCGAGCAGAAGCAGCACGCCGGCGCTGACCCAATACACCTCGGCGATTCCGCCGGGACGCACCAGCATCAGTAGGATGCTCAGGGCAACGATAAGCGAGAGCAGGAGAGG
This sequence comes from uncultured Acidobacteriaceae bacterium, assembly GCA_963834205.1. GTDB lineage: Bacteria > Acidobacteriota > Terriglobia > Terriglobales > Acidobacteriaceae > PALSA-350. Next base: position 500,544 of record CAWIBI010000009.1, read on the forward strand.
GGAGATCATTGCGTCTGAAACAAGGCTTCCGAAACAAGCCAAAGCGGTCGTCAGTTACGGGTTGGATGCAGGGAACGAAAGTCTACTTGGGTGAGTGGGTCACCGGCGCGAACGTTTGGCGACTGGGGCTCCGGCAGGGACCAGGTACTTGGGAATACTGGCCGCGGGCAGGACAGGAGCCAGAAGAGAACCCTGCAAAGAATCACAACCCAGGTTGCGCAGGCACTCCATCTGGTCAGCGCGCTCCACGCCTTCGGCTACTACCCGCAGGCCGAGACCGTGGGCCAGCGCAATGATGGCCTGCACGATGGTATAGGTCCCGTTGGGATCGGAAACGCGCTCGACAAAGGAACAGTCGATCTTGAGCGTGCTCACGGGAAGCTGGTGCAGATGGCTCAAGCAGGAGTAGCTGCTGCCAAAGTCCGCCACGGAAAAGTGGACGCCCAACGCCGCCAGACTGCGCATCTGGTGGGCGACCTCAGGGCGGTTGCGCATGACTGTGCTCTCGGTAACGATCAGTTCGAGCAGCCGGGGGTCGAGACCGTGCTGGCCCAGGATGGCCAGTACCCGGGCAGCGAAATCCGAGTGCAGAAACTGCAGCGGAGAGACACAAAACGATATGCGCGGCGTGGTGAGGCGCTGATTTTGCCACTCCTTAATCTGACGGCAAACCTCGTCCAGCAGCCAGTTGCCTAAGGAAACGATCAGGCCGCACTCCTCGGCAATAGGCAGGAAGCGCTCGGGCGCGATGGCGCCCAGTTGGGGATGATTGAGCCGAGGAACCGCTTGCAGGCCGCAGAGATTGCCGGTTATGGAGTATTGCGGCTGGTAATGAATCTCCATTCCGCCAACGGTGAGCGAGCTGCGCATGAATTGCTCCAGCTCGGTGATCTCGCTGGCCGCGGGATTGAGCTGAGAAGAGACCAGAAGATACTGGTCTCCGCCGGCCTGCTTGGCGCGATACATCGCGGCGTCGGCCGAACGCCGCAGCTGGGAGGGGTCGATCCCATCCTCGGGATAGATGGCAATACCGATGGAGGCGGAGATGTCGAAGGAGAAATCATCGGCTTGGATGGGCTGGCTGATGCTTTCCAGTACGCTGCGAGCAACCATCAGGGCGCTGTTGCGGTTGACCAGCTCGCCCAGAATAATCACGAACTCATCGCCCCCGGTGCGGGCAAATGTATCCACGGCGCGCAGCCGCGCGGCGATCCGGGCCACCACTTGTTGCAGACACAGGTCACCGGCGGCATGGCCAAAGGTATCGTTGATCTGCTTGAAACCATCCAGATCGAGGCAGAGCACCGCAGCTTGTTGTCCGTGACGGGCGGCCTGGGCCAGACTCTGCCGCATTCGATCCTCGAGCAGCAGGCGATTGGGCAGCCCGGTCAGCAGGTCGTGGTGCGCCTGGTAAACCAGTTGCTCATGCATCTGCTGGCGATCGGTGACGTCCTGGATCAGCACGAAGCTGCACTTGCGGCCCAGGTAGTCGATGGAGTGGGACGCCATATCCACCTGGATGTAGGAACCATCCTTGCGGCGGTGGCGCCAGGGGCCGGAGAGCTTGGTAGTGGTAGCTCCGGAATTTTCCTGGAGAATCGTTCCTGCGTCTTCCGTAGGCCGCAGATCGCGCAGGGTCAGGCTCACGAATTCCTCGCGCGAGTAACCGTAGTGGGCGACGGCGGCATCGTTGACCTCGAGGATACGGAGGGTCTGCGGATCCTGCACCCACATGGGATGGGGACTGGCGGCAAAGAGCAACCGATAATGCTCGGTGGCGTGGGCGGCGGCCAGGAACTCGTCCTCCAGCAGGGTGAGGATCATGCCAAAGGCAACGAAGAATTTGGGGACATTCCACAGTCCCGGCGGAACCTGCGTGGCTGGGATCAGATACTGGCAAAGCAGGGCAACAGGAAAGACCGAGGCCCAGGCCACCAAGCCGAGGATCGAGGTCAGAACGCCGGTGGAGAGACGGCGGAAATCGAACCAGTAGAGCGCGGCAAAGGCAAGGAAGATTTCGAAGAGAATCGCCAGGATCCCCTGATCGGGCTTATGGTGCGCGATGGAGAGAACGGTGCAGATCCCGCTCAGCGAAAAGGCCAGGGTGATAACGGCCCCGACCCGGCTGGGTCCGCGGCACAACCTCCACGCCAACACCATGCCGGAGGCAGCAATTGTGGCCGCTGCGGCATACTGGGGCCACTGGTGCGAACCGTGGAAGATCACGTAGTTGGTGTAAAAGATCGCCGGAAGGCCAATTCCGAACGCGGTCAAGACACTGCCCGGTACGCTCTCGGAGATAGCGGAAACGGAAAACAGGAAGCACAACCCGGAAAGAATCAATGCGCTGATGCTCAGGCTATCGACCAGCTCTTGCCCCCAGCTCGAAACTGCCGGGAACAGCAGCACGGCGAAATGCAGGAGTACCAGGATCCAGCCGGCAAGCCAGCAGCGCACGCGCGAGGTAGGGCGCTTGCGGTAAATCGAGGCAAACAGCACCACGAGTAGACCCAGGATCAGAATGTCGAGAACTTCGCTTTTCATGACTTGAGAGACGCGGCAGAAAAAAAGCAAAACAAAAAAAGTCGTACAGGGAAATAAAACTATCGGTTTTCCCTCTTGTCAAGTATCGCCGAAGCCGGGCAGGACTCAAGATAACCGAAGTGCGACCGGATTGGGGAGGTTGGGGCAGGCGAAGGGAACCGCTCCCACGAAAGGGGAATCAGGGTTGGCGCAATCCCGAAGATGATCCGAGCGCCGTACCCGGATTTCCTGCTAGCGGCACTGGAGAGACCAGCGTGTGCGGTTTTCTGTAAGGAAAACCGCATGAAGCTCGCGGCGTCACCGACCTCGACAGGAAATCCGGGGTAGGCGCGGCACTAAACCGATCGTCGGCTCTCCATGTGTCATTACGAAAGCGGAGAGATTGGGTCCGCAACAACCCCACTCAAGCCAAAAGAAGGCTTGAATGGGGCACCCCGGCACACGTCGGCATGGTCGCACCTCGGCGACGAGACGAAGCCTACTGCATTGCTTAGAGGCACTTTGATTTTTGCGGGTCTCGGGCGGGCAGGGCTGAAACCATGCCGGAGAATACCGGCCCTCCGGTTCCCTAGGAAGCTGCTTTTAGTTCCTGTTCCGCACGCAGCCAGTCCTGCTCGGGCGAACCTTCTGGCCAGCCACGCTCAGCCCAAAACTTTTCCGCCAGACGAGCGATCTCCTCCCGCGAAGGGGCGGGTGGGGCTGCGACCGTCTTCTTGACAGCCGGCTTGCGGCGCTTGGCGGTTCCGTTTGGTGCTTCTGAGCTCTTGGTGGTCATTGGTGTCTCCTTGTCGCCCGTTCATCTACGCAGGCACACCTCTATGATACGGAAGGAGGGAGTGGGATGTCAGCCGATCTGCTAGTAACTTTCGGGTTACCTGGAGACCAAAGTTTTCTCGCTGAGCGTCGATTGGCCCGTCAGGTTCCCGAGGCAGGACTTTCAAAGCGCTCCTGCCGGCGGGTGATGGCATTGGCCAGGGTGATGGGTGGCTCGGCGTGCAGCAACTGGATGACCCAGTCCTTCATCGCCGGTTTAGCCTGTTGCAGTTCGCCCAAGTCCGCTCGCCAATTTCTAAGATGGACCTTGGAATCGAGCATGCGGATCCAGAAGGCGCGGTATTCGGCCTGGTTGAGCCGCTCGACGTTGGCGAACAGTTCCTCGTCGCCCAGCAGCCATTGCCACAGGAAGCGGTCCTGGGAGTTGGGCTGGCGTGCCGCCAACGCCTCATCGGCCAGCTCTTCGTCGCTCGGAAAGGAATTCAAGGCATAGCCGAAATCAGAAAAATCGCTCTTCTCGCCGGTCTGCTCGGCGATCCGCTTGAGGCAACGCGCCAGGTTGCGCCGCGATGGGCCGCGATAGGACCGTTCCTCGATCAATCCCTTGTAAAGGCTGACGGCGCGGCGCATTCCGCGGACAGAAAGGTCGCTGCGCGAGCTGTTGTCGGCGCTTTCCGGGGGGTGGTAAAAGCGGCTGCAAAGCAAGGCTTCGACAAAGGTGGTGTGGCGCCAGTCCGGGTCCACCTTCGCGGCCTGGTTGACGTCCGCAAAGGCCTGCCTGGACAGGGAGTCGAGCTGGGCTCGCTCCGCTTTTCGCAGCCAGGACGGTTCCCTATCCTGCCCCTCAAGCACCTGGTAGGCGGCCAGCGCCCGGTAGGAATAGCCCTGGGCTATGCGGCGCCGGTCCAAGGCTTCGGGGAAGCGCGCCAACTGCGCGAAAAACTGGTCCAGGCGGGCAAATGCCGTCCATGCATCCGAGCGGGAAAGGTGGGAAGCCGCAGAAAGCAACAGGCCGTTGAGGTAAACTGCCGCTTCGGTCTGCGAGGGCAGGTCGCGAAAGGCGAGACGGCCCTGGCCGACATAGGCAAGTTGGTCGATGTCATCGATAATGACCGATGCGCGCGGAGCAAAGGCTGTGCCCTCCTCCTGGTAGCTCAGGGGCTGCTCCCCCACCTCCTGCAGCAATCCGGGCAGAGCATTCCGAGCTTCCTCCCGGGCGTCCCGCATCATTTCCAATTGGGTAGCAACGTCTTCGACCTCGGCTACACCCTGGAGCGCGTCCTTGTCCCAGGCGCGCGCCTGAACATAGACCTGGATCACGATCAGGGCTGCGATGACGGCAAAGACGGCCAAAAACAATGCGGACGCGATGCGGATCCGGTGCTGTTCCTGGGCAGCTTCGCGCAGATTTTCCTGCGATTCCCGCAGCTCGTCGCGCACCTCGTTGCGCTCCGCCTGCCATTCATCTCTGCCCGCTTCCAAGCGCTGCGGGGCAGAAACCGTGGCCGGAGCAGCGACCGCCTGAGCAACCATGGGCAGTTGCCGGCGAAGCGGCTGGGGCTGGGGGGAAGAGGCGGTGGCGGAGCCCGGGGTGGCAACCTCTTGGGCCGCGGCGGGAAATCCAATCAGAATGTAGAGGCAAGCCAACAGGCCGGCGGCGAGGAGGCCTAGCGCCATTACGGTTATCCAGCCGTTCGCATGCTTCCGCGACGCACTGCTGGCGGAATCCCTTTCCATTCTGCCTCCGGATTTACGAAGCTAACCCACTTTGGAGTCCAAGCCAGGAGGAGCCGCGACTCTTCCGCAAAAGAACGGCTGCACCTGGCCTGATGACGACCGTAACTCAGACGAATGCTCCAAAGTATCTGCAACTTCAAGCAGCATCGCAATCCCACTTCCGCAACAGCATGGGGTCGGCTTCGCTCTCCCTCCGGTGGCGCAAAACTGCTTTACTGGCTCTCCAGCGTCACCGTAAAGGGCGCCGTCAGGTTGAAGGTGACGACGCTTTCTGCCGGCACGGTGACATCTTTATTCCCGGTGAAGGCAGCGCCCGCCGTTCCCGCGCCCGCTCCCAGCAAGCCGCCGATCAACGCGCCCTTGCCGCCACCGGCGAGACCGCCAATCAGCGCCCCGCCCCCGCCGCCACCGGCAATGAACCCGGTGCTGCGCTTACCTTTGCCGGAAACGGACTTCTCATAGGAAGATGTGGATACCGAGTAATTGCCGACCCTGCGGACCGCAATGCCCAGGGCTCCATCGCCCTTAAACCTTCCCTGTCCCTTGGATGCAACCACAGTTCCCGTGACGGGGGCACCGGCCTTAACGACAGTCACACCCTGCACCCTTACAGACTGCGCCAGCACTCCGGTAAAGGTATCGCCAACATTGCTGTTCTTGGCACTGATTGTCTGCTCGATGCGGACCACCAGAGGGGTACCCGCAGCAACGGTGTACACCTTGGGCGGTGGCGGTGGAGGCGGTGGCGGCGGGGCAGCGGGTGCCGGAGGCTGAGCTGCAGCGGCCGGCGCCGGGGTGGTTTCCGCGGGAGGATTGGCGGCGGGGGCGGGGGCGGGGGCGGCGGGCGTAGCCTGGGCGGTGGTGTCCGCAGCCGGGGCCGGCGCTTTATTGCATCCCCCCAGGAGCAACAGGCCGGCCAGCATGCTAGCGAGAGCACCGGCTGTCTGCCCGGGTGCAAACCTGCGGTTGATATAACTTGCGCTCAGTATCGCCTGCTTTTTCATCCTCTATCCCTCAATGCAAATTTGCTATGCGCTGCTTTGCTGGCCCGGGGGTTTGCGGATGCTCAGGGAAATCCCGAGTTACGTTGACCTGATCCTGCTACAGGACAAGGATCAGGACAGGGATCAGGACACTCGAGCAGCCGTTCTTCAGATTGGCTTTCCGGGGACCGAACCTCACATCAGAACCATAGATTGGGAAATCCGGGAACCCCGAATCGTGACGCCCTATTCGTAACTACGACTCGTAAATTATGGAACAACGGGTCGGTCGCGTCGAGAACGACCTTTAGCTTACACCAACTCTAAATTTTTTTTGAAGAAGCGGCGGCGGGCAGCCACCGCAGATCCTCCCGCGATGTCGCGCTCGAGGGAGCAGAGAAGTGTTTTCTGGCGCGGATGATTGATGGGCGGGCGGGTGGGCCGGGGCACGCCGGAAAGGCGCGCCCCATCCGAGGGGCGTGGGCACAAGGCCAATCCATGGCTAGTACATGGCGAGGGGAGGAGCGGTCTTGCCCATGGCTCCTTCGAGCCTTTGACGGAGGCTGCCCGCAAGTTCCGCTACCAGGGTTAACTTGCCGGTCAGCTTAGCGGTCAGCTCCGGTTCGGCAAGCGCCAATTGCGACTGCAGCAGCAGCCCGGTGACGGTGGATTTCAATTCGCTTTCCAGCTGGGAGACGGCGGCGCGCAGGGCCACGGCCTGCTGCTGTTCCCGGCGGCCAATGGCCGCTTGCACTTCGCGAGTTAGTCTCGAGGCGCCGGCAATGGCGAAGTTGATCTGAACCGGAACGGCCATGCCGAAGCTTTGCCACAACAGGTCGGCAGCGGCAGGATTGCTTTCCGCCAAGCAGTCGTCCACTACTACCACCGAGAACTCCTGGTGGCGAAGGGCCATCAACCCGCTTCGGTAGGTGGGGGCAACGCTTACCGCACACTCCAGAGTGCTACCCAGCGAGGCAGCAAACCCCGCGGCGTCGGCCATGGAACTGATGATCAGGACACTATGCTGGACGGGTGAAGACACGATTCCCTGCTTCATGATTACCTCGCTCCTACTGCGATTTGGTTTGCTTTCGTTGGGATCTTCGTTGGAATTGATGACCGGCGTGACCAGCCTCGGGCAGAGACAGATCAGTTGGCGTCGTCAATTGGCGTCGGGGGCGCTGATACCGTATTCCTTCAGCTTGCGGTAGAGCGTGGTTTTCCCAATGCCCAAGAGCCGCGCCGCCAGCAGCTTGTCGCCGTTCAGTTTGCGCAGGGTCTCAAGAATGGCCTGCTTTTCCAGTTGGGCCAAGGGCGTCACTGGCCCCCGTACGGTCCCGGCGGCGGTCAGAGCTGGGGCTGCCACCGCCACCGGACGACGATTCTGCAGGTGAAAGTTCTGCAGCTGGGTGGGCAGATCGCCCAGGTGCAGAACGGGGCCGGAGGAAAGGGTGCAGGCACGATCAATCGAGTGCTCGAGCTCACGCACATTGCCCGGCCAGTCGTATTCCATGAGAGTGCGCAGAGCATCGTCGCTCAAGGTGTGAGGGGCGCCGGTTTCCCGTGCCATCCGCTCCAGAAAGTGCGCGGCCAGCAGGGGGATGTCCTGCTTGCGCTCGCGCAGCGGAGGAATACGCAGGTTGACCACACTCAGCCGGTAGTAGAGATCCTTGCGGAAGCGGCCCTGTTCCACCATGGCTGCGAGATCGCGATTGGTAGCTGCCAGAATACGAACGTTGATGGCAATGCGGTGGGTCGCACCCACCGGGCGGATCTCTTTTTCCTGCAGGGCGCGCAGCAACTTGGCTTGCAAGTCGAGCGGCAGCTCGCCGATCTCATCGAGGAAGACGGTGCCGCCCTGGGCCGAGGCCAGGAGCCCATCCTTAGAGCGAGTGGCCCCGGTGAATGCGCCCTTTACATAGCCGAAGAGCTCGCTCTCCATCAAGGTGGGCACCAGGGAACCACAGTCGACGGGAACAAACGGACGGTCAGAGAGGGGACCGTTGGTGTGAATCGAGCGCGCCACCAGCTCCTTGCCCACGCCGCTCTCTCCCAGGATGAGAACCGGATGGGAGCTTTGCGCCACTTTGGACAGAATGCGGTACAGCTTTTCCATCTCCACGCTGCGGCCGATCATGCTGCCCAGGCCCTGCGGGGAGCGGAGGGACTCACGCAACTTGCGGCTGGCGGCCTCCACATTGCGGCGTTCCATGGCCCGCTCCAGCGCGGCGGCCAGCTCATCCATGGCAAAGGGTTTGGTCAGATAGTCGGCCGCCCCAGTGCGCATGGCTTCTACCGCCGCAGGCACGGTCGCGTAGGCGGTCATCACCACCGAAACCAGCCCGGGATTGAGCTCCTTGATCTCGTTCAAGAGCCCCAGGCCCTCGCCCAACGGGGAACTTAGATCGAGCAGCAGGATGTCGACCGCCCGGTCGCGCAGGAGCGAACGCGCCGCCGAAATGGTGGAAACGGTCTGCGGCACGCAGCCAAGATCGGTTGCAATTTCGCAGCACGCCGAACGAATCGCGGCGTCCTCGTCGACCACGAGAAGATGCAGCTTACCAGTGCGTTCCACGGGTCGCGACATAGGTTCCACGGGAAATGTAACAGGAGTTGTTATCGCCATTGTACGCAGTTTCCTTCCTCGCCGGATAGAGGAACTTCGCTGCCTACTCTATCGACAATTATCACCGCAACCTTCGCCAGCTCGCCGGGGATACCAGCGGCTGATGTAGCCAAGAAGTGGATCAACTCGCCCGCTTTCCGCGGGTGCCCTCTGCCCACTCGTTTCCATTCACACATCATCGTTCGTCTCCTCGGTACTCTTCTCGATCACGAAAGCTAGCCCGAATCTGGTTCTGGACCCTGTCCGCTTGCACCGTCTATGGGAGGTGTTGCATGCACGGGTTAATGCACGGAGGTGGCCAAATCTTTGTGGGGTCGCGGGGAGAGGGTCAAGTACCTGGATCGAAATGACTTGGAGGAGAGGCGGGGGAAAAGGCGAGCAGCTTGCTGAGGTCTGCTTTTTGATCATGCGTTCCTAAATGGAACACCGAGTCTCTTGGCGGCAAGGGTAACTCACGGTGGCTGTGTGGTTTAGGGATGACGTTCCTGTTTCGGGAGCGGAAATGCCGGTCCCGAAATGGGAACCGGTCCGGGCAGCCGGGCTTTCGCTCTCATACAATCAGAAGATGAAACAGCAGGAGAAAGCCCCTCCCGCGTTCTTCCGCCCCCATGACCGGGCGCCGGAAGCAATGCGCCCGGTACGCCTGACGCCTCACTACACATCGATGGCCGAGGGCTCGCTGCTGATTGAGGTGGGCCACACCCGGGTACTGTGCAACGCTTCGGTCGAAACCGGCGTGCCTGGCTGGTTAAAGAACAGCGGGCGGGGATGGGTGACGGCGGAATACGGCATGCTGCCCCGGGCCACGCTGACGCGGACGCCGCGCGAAGCGGAGCGGGGAAAGGTAGGCGGCCGGACACACGAGATCCAGCGGCTGATCGGGCGCTCGCTGCGTTCGGTGGTCGACATGCATGCCCTGGGCGAACGCACGGTGATCCTGGATTGCGATGTGCTGCAGGCCGATGGCGGCACCCGCACTGCGGCCATCACCGGCGCCTGCGTGGCCATGGCCATCGCATTCCGCAGGCTGGTGGAGGCGGGAACGCTGAAGAAGCTGCCGCTGATCCAATTGGTAGCCGCGACCAGCGTGGGCATCGTCGAGGGAGTCACGCTGCTCGACCTGGCGTATGAAGAGGATTCGCAAGCCGAGGTCGACATGAATGTAGTGATGACCGAGGCCGGCGGATTGGTGGAGGTACAGGCAACCGCGGAGCGCAACGCCTTCCCGCGAGAAAAATTAATCGAGATGATGGATCATGCGCAGCGCGGGATCATCGAACTGGTGGAGGCGCAGCGGGCGGCGCTGGCGCTAGGCTAGGGGCCTACTTTAAAAAATGCTTTAGAATGGCCCCGGGAAACTGAAGGCAAAAAAATGAGAGGGAATGAGCAATGACAACCAAGCTGACAGCTGGAAAACTGGCGGGACTCAAGGCCGTCTCGGATGCGCGCGGGGTGATCGCCGCGGCCGCAATGGATCAGCGCGGGTCGCTGAAGAAATCGCTGGCAAAAGAGAAGGGTGTTTCCGACCTGCCGGACTCCGCCCTGATCGAGTTCAAGGAGCTGGTCGCCGATGTCCTTACCAAGTATGCGTCGGCGATCCTGCTCGACCCCGAGTATGGGCTGCCGGCATCCAAGAAACGCCATGGCAAAGGCCTGCTGCTGGCGTACGAGAAGACCGGCTATGATGCCGACCAGCCAGGACGGCTGCCCGATCTGCTCGATCACTGGTCGGTGCGCCGGCTGAAAGAAGCGGGCGCGGACTGCGTCAAGGTGCTGCTCTACTACACACCGTTCGAGAAGAGCGACATCAACGATCAGAAGCACGCCTTCATTGAGCGGATCGGCGACGAATGCCTGGCCCACGACATCGCATTCTTTCTGGAATTTGTCGGCTACGACGTGCACGGCAACAACGAGAAGTCCATCGAGTACGCCAGGAGGAAGCCGGAGATCGTCTCTGGTTCGATGGCCGAGTTCGGCAAGGCGAAATATCTGATCGATGTGCTGAAGGTGGAAGTGCCGGTGCAGATGGAGTTTGTGCAGGGCACCCGGGCCTTCAAGGGCGAAGCTGCCTACACCCGTTCTGAAGCGCTGCATCACTTCCAGGACGCCGCCTCCAACACCCACAAGCCTTTCATTTACCTCTCCGCCGGGGTGAGCAATCCCGTCTTTACCGAGACCCTGGAACTGGCGGTGGAGAGCGGCACTACATTCAACGGCGTACTGTGTGGCCGGGCTACCTGGAAGGATGGAATCGCGGTCTACGCCAAGGGCGGGGCCAAGGCCTTTGAAGACTGGCTCAACGACCAGGGCGTCAAGAATATCCAGAACGTCAATAAGAGCCTGGAGGGAGCCCACTCCTGGTTCCCCAAGGTTGGGGTCACGGCGGCCGACGTTTTGGCGCTGGCATAAATTAGAGACGGGCGGGGATAATGTTGGGCGAGAATTCAGGGGAGACCGGGCTACTAAAGCGGTGCCCGTCTTCTATTCCCATTCAATGGTCCCCGGCGGCTTGGACGTGATGTCATAGACCACGCGGTTGATGCCGTGGATCTCATTGACGATGCGGCTGGAGATTTTCTTGAGCAGATCGTAGGGCAGCGGCACCCAGTCAGCGGTCATGCCGTCCTCAGAGTGCACCGCGCGGATGGCGCAAGTGTAGGCGTAAGTGCGCTGGTCGCCCATCACCCCAACGCTTTTGACCGGGAGCAGCACGGCAAAGGATTGCCATATCTGCTGGTAGAGTCCGGCGGCCTTGATTTCCCTGACCACGATGTCGTCGGCCTCCTGCAGCAGAGTCACGCGCTCGGGGGTCACTTCGCCCAGGATGCGCACGGCAAGGCCGGGGCCGGGGAACGGCTGGCGCTCCAGGATCTCCGCGGGCATCTGGAGATCGCGTCCGATGCGCCGCACTTCATCCTTGAACAAGTCGCGCAGCGGTTCTATTAATTTCAATTTCATGCCGGCGGGCAGGCCACCGACATTGTGATGACTTTTGATGGTCTGGGAAGGACCCTTGACCGACGAGGACTCAATGACGTCGGGATAGAGGGTGCCCTGTACCAGCCAGGCGGCGGTGGCGTGCTGGTCCTCTAAAATACGCCGGGCTTCATCATCGAAAACGGCGATGAATTCGCTGCCGATGATCTTGCGCTTTTGCTCCGGGTCGAGCACGCCGGCCAGGCGGGACAGGAAGCGATCGCTGGCGTCCACTGCCACCAGACGCAGGCCCAGCTTGTCGCGCATGTTTTGCTGTACCTGGAGAAATTCGTTCTTACGCAGCACACCGTTGTTGACGAAGACGCAGGTGAGCCGTTCGCCGATGGCGCGCTCCACCAGCACCGCAGCAACGGAGGAGTCGACGCCTCCGGAGAGCGCGCAGATGGCGCGGCCGTCCCCCACTTGTTCGCGGATGGCGGAGACGGTCGATTGGATGAAGTGCGCCGGCGTCCAGTTGGGCTTTGCATGGCAGATGTTGAAGAGGAAGTTGCGCAGCAGGTCGGTTCCTCTGGGTGTGTGCCGGACTTCGGGGTGAAACTGCACCGCCCAGATGTTGCGCGCGGGATCGGCCATGCCGGCCACGGCGTTGGCGGTGCGCGCGGTCAGGGAAAAACCAGGGGGCAGCTCCAGGGCTTCGTCCCCGTGGGACATCCAGACATCGATCGATGCGGGCAAGCCGGCGAACAACGGGTTATCCTGCCCGGGCAGGATCGACACCTGGGCCGGCCCGTATTCGTGCTTCGAGGCGGAGCGTACTTTACCTCCTAAATGATGGGCGAGGAACTGCAGGCCATAACAGATGCCGAGAATGGGCAATCCCAAGGCCAGCATCTCCGGGTCGGCTGCGGGCGCGTCCGGGTCGTATACCGAGCAAGGGCCTCCGGAGAGGATGAGCCCGATGGGGTGATGGGATTGAATCTCGGTGACTGAGGCGCTGCAGGGAAGGACGACTGAGAAGACGTTTTGCTCTCGTATGCGGCGGGCGATCAGTTGGGTGTATTGGCTGCCAAAATCCAGGATGACGATCGAGGAGGTTTCCACTTCTTAGTTTTGCAGGGATTTCGCTGGGGAGCAAGGGTTGTGATGGGAGGGTAGTGTCCTATTTTGCCTGGCTGGCCGTGGGGTGCCTAATCCCCCTCGTTGCCCTCAACATCCATCGCCATCTTCGCTTTAACCCTTCCATCCGCATCTGTATCTACTCGAATTCCGGCTGGGCCACCGAAGATCATCTGAAAGTTGATAAAGTGCCGGTCTTTGAAAATGTCGTCGTATTCATACCTTCCATGCGCGCAAAATACAAAGTGTTCTGGTTGAACGGCAAGGAGTACCTCGCCGGGACTGTGAACGAGCGCGTTGTCTGGTCTTACGGGACTGGTGATAATCACCTGCGCTTTGCCCGGAGGAATGATGGTTATAGCCTTCCTGGTTTCGGGGGGAGGGGGGCCAAGTATTCCGAGTGGATATTGCAAAAATATACCCCTGTGGGCTCCCGAAACCCTATAAGCAGGGGTAGCCCCGCCATTACCAAGCTCCACCCGGGCCTCCAATCTACCATCGGGGAGAAACCTCAATTCGGTACTAAAAATGACCAGATAGGCCCTCAATTGTTTCTTGGCGGTATCGCGGGAAATGTCGGCGGCTTGCTTGGCCGCCTCAGCTTGCCGCTTGAGTTCTGGCAATCCACGAAATGCTGCGATAACGCCAAACCCAGTTATTCCGGCAACAAGTACTCCAATGCCGAGTCCGGTGTAATCGACCCAGTCTCGCTTACTCGGCACGGCAGTCGATTCAATGATCGTTACGGAATCCTGTGTATTTGCGGTGGCTTCGTTGTCGGGTTCATCCTTTGGATGGCTGGAGGTTGGAGGCTTTTCTATAACCAGCGGGATCGCCTTGGCTTGTGTATGGCCGGTTCCGGCCTCGTTGTGGCTGGAATTAGTTTTACTTCTGTCGTTATTGGTTGCCTTCCCGGTAGCTGGCACAAGTGCCTGTGTGATGGTGAAGACCACAGCGATAACCGCCAGACTTTTCAACATAATACAGAAAATGTATCACAAAAACTCTTGACTCTCCCGTATTTACGTATTACATTAAATACAGCGGGGCAAGACATGGCAAACCTACTCGGCACAGACAAGAAAATCGCGGTAATCGCAGCACTAACCGAAGGCTCTAGCATCCGCTCAATCGAGCGCATGACAGGCGTTCATCGCGATACGATCATGCGTCTGGGCGTGAAGGTTGGCCAGGGCTGCACGGGCCTCATGGATGAGACGATGCGGAACCTGCCTTGCACCCGCCTGGAGATGGATGAGATCTGGGGTTTCGTAGGGAAAGAAAGACCGGAACGTGAAACAGGGAGACAATCTGAGCGTGGGCAGTGTTTGGACATTCTGCGCGATTGATGCCGACACGAAGCTGGTCCCGGCTTTCAAGGTTGGGGAGCGCGACGCGGCCACAGCAAACGCCTTTGTGGCAAGACGTGGCAAGCCGGATGGCCAATCGGGTCCAAATATCCACCGATGGCCTCAGGGCTTATGTGGACGCAGTAGAGAAGGCTTTTGGCGCGGACGTGGACTATGGACAGATCGTAAAGACCTACGGTCACGAGGAAGCCAGCGACAACCGCAGGTATAGTGCCACCCGAGTTTGTGTCCTGCGAAAAGAAGGTCATCGCCGGTAACCCGGATTGCGATCTGATCTCTACCAGCTACGTAGAGCGCTTGAATGCCACGACCCGCCTTCATATGCGCCGCTTGACCCGCCTAACGCTGGCCTTCAGCAAGAAGCGCGAGAACTTCGAGGCAGCGGTTGGCCTTCACTTTGCTTACTACAACTTCGTGAAGCGCCACAATACCCTGCGCTGCACCCCTGCGATGGCAGCGGGCGTTGCCAAGAGCTTTTGGACGGTGGGCGATTTGGTGGAGGCTGCGGCATGACGACTACCCCACCGTTGCCAGAAGATTTCGATTGGGTTACGGCGCGTGCCGCCTGTTCCGTATCGCAGGTTTTCCAGCGGCTGCGGATGCAGGTTGCAGTCGATGTAGAAAAACGAAATCAGATCAGAACAGAGAACGAAAAGAGCAAGTATTCCTTCCTGCTTATCGGTGAGGGAGGAAGTCTTTAGTGTTTCTTTAGAGAGTCAGTTTATGGAGCAGCTAGATATTGGTGTTGGCTTCCGACGCACCGTGACCGGAATTGATGTTTTCGAGATCGCTAACGACAAGGTTCTCTTCAGTGGTCACGTAACCCTTTCCAATGACGGCAAGTGCAGAATTAGGGTCGATAATACTCGAATACGATCTCTGGCAGTTTAGAAAGTTATCCCTGGAGGATGTGTTCTTTTCCAGGGTTGCGAAGTGGCGTCCATGAGTCATATATCCGAACTTCGAGACATAATTCACCACATCCATAAGGCCAAAGCGGAGCACGTTGAAAGCGTTCCCGTAAAAGAAGTCTTTCAGGGGCAGACCGTCTGGGATGGGGTAGTGGAAGTCTTTGACCTGGTTGGGCACCCGAAGGCGGAACGCATCTATGCCTGGATTCACGACACGGATGACCCGGACAAACCTAAGCGCCATGTGACTGTTCTTCACCTCCCGCCCGTAACCTCGCCACAAACCGCCGTCAAGGCAGCCATCGTACAGGAGTTCAAAGAACGTGCCAGCGCCAACTAAGCCCAAGAAGGTCGGGAGGCCAAAGCTGCCCAAGGGGGAGGCGAAGGGCAAAGTGGTCGTCGTCCGTTTAACCGCCGAAGAGCTGAAGGCGATCACCGCCAAGGCTGCGGCTAGCGACCAGAGCATTTCGCAGTGGATACGGAGCACGTTGAATGCCGCGATCCAAGGGTGAGGATTTCGAATTAGGACACTACCGATGGGAGAGTCTGTTGCGGTACGGGCAACCCACATTGAGGTTCGCGTCTCCCACATCTCAAACGCGAGATGTGGGCCACCCATTGGTTCGTAGCGAGGACAAATTTGAGAGGTTACAGCGGGGGCAAACTTGAGCGATTGTAGCGGGGACAAATTTAAGCGATTGCGCATCATGGCTTATTGCGCTCGCCAGAATTGAACAAAGGCTGCCAGCCTGGCCACCTGAAAGAAATCGCTGGCTACCAGATACAGCAGCGTGACCGCTACCCACCAAAGGGTCAGTGCAGTTCCCGTCATGTCGGCTTCGAAGGGCAATGGTATGGCGGAGAACACGATCGCCAGCACTATCAATGCCAGGCGGACGATGCCTAACACCAGGTTCACTTCGACCAGCTTGCCGGTGAGAGCACCGAGGCGAAGACTGCGGGCCAGGCTGCGAAAGACGCCCGTGCCCTCAAGCATGGCGAGCAGAGGCGCGATGGAAAAAATCCAGCTCAGCAACGCCCAGAGTACGAAGATGCCCAGCGAGAGGCAGATCACCCATGCGCTGTACGCGACCAGGTTGGGCGTGGCCGCGTACAGGGTTGCCTGCGCGGCCCAGCGGACGGCGCTGTACCATCCCAGGCAGACCGATACCAATGCCAGCATGCGCAGAAGTTGCAGCAGGATGAGGGCGAGGGGGGCGGGGCGCAGTGCCGGGTCGAGACGCCTCAGTACGGCGGTTCGGCCGAGCCCGGATGCGATGGCCCACGATACGGCCAACAGGGGACCCAGCCAAAGAGCAATCCGCACCACCACCGGCGTCAATGCAGCGGCAGTTGTAGCCAGCTGCTGGCCTGCTTGTAGCGGATCGGTGAGGGAGACAGTGTTGCGGTCGATGGCGGCCGCGCCCAGGATCTTCGCGCCCTCATAGTAGAGGATCGCCGCCGCGGGAATGCCGAAACCCCAGCGCCAGAGCAGCTCCCATCCCAGCAGGCTGGGACGCTTCCAGCATGCAGCGCAGACGTAGACCAGAGACTGCGTTCCGCGCACGCTACTCTTCTTTTCTGTAACCGTGATTGTCACTTATCTACTTCACCACGATGTTGATGAGCTTGCCTGGGACCACCACCACCTTGACTACCTGCTTGCCGGCAATGGCGGCCTGTACCTTGGCCTCGGCCAGCGCTGCCTGCTGCATGTCCTCGCTGCCGGCATCGGGCGGCAGGCGTACGATCGCGCGCAACTTGCCGTTGACCTGCACCGGGATCTCCAGCTCCTCTTCCTTAGCCAAGTCCGGATCGAAGCCGGGCCAGGGATGGCGAAGAAGAGAACCTTCACCGCCGGTTTCATGCCACAGCTCGGCAGCCAGATAGGGGGCAAAGGGCGCGATCAACAAGATGAGCGTGGGCAAAAGCGTGGCCATCAGCTCGGCAGAAACGTCGGGCGGCATTTCGGCCAAGCCGGCTTCTGCCGCGGTGATTTCGTTGACCAGCTCCATGACAGCTGCGATGCTGGTGTTGAAGTGCCAGCGGCCGGCAAAGTCCCGGGTGATCTTGCGAATCGTCTGGTGCAGCTTACGCAGCAACGCCTGAGCCAAAGGGGACGCGGGCGGAGCGGTACCGGCACTCCCGCGGCCGCGCACTGCTTCACGGTAGCGCGTGCCCAGGCGGTAAACCCGGCCGAGGAAGCGGCTGACACCGGCGACACCGTCCTCCTGCCATTCCAGGTCGCGGTCCGGGGTCGTGGCAAAGAGTACATACATGCGGGTGGCGTCAGCGCCGTAGCGCGCGACCATCTCGTCGGGCGAGACCACGTTGCCCCTGGACTTGGACATCTTGGCGCCGTTGCGGATGACCATCCCCTGGGAAAATTGGTGAGTGACCGGCTCGTCGTTGCTGACCATGCCCAGATCGCGCATCACCCTGGTCCAGAAGCGGGAATAGATCAGGTGCAGAATGGCGTGCTCCACTCCGCCGATGTACTGGTCGATGGGAAACCAATAATCGATCTTCTCCCGGCTGAAGGGGGCGGATGCGTTGCGCGCATCGGGATAGCGGTAGAAGTACCAGGACGAGTCGACAAAGGTGTCCATGGTGTCGGTCTCGCGCCGGGCGGGTCCCCCGCAGCGTGGACAGATTGCATTGACGAACCCAGGCACCCGGCTCAAGGGGGAACCGTCCTGTTGCGTGATCTCGATTTGCTCGGGAAGCAGCACCGGCAGCTGGTCATCGGGCACGGGCACGATCCCGTCCTTGGGACAGTAGAGCACGGGAATGGGCGCACCCCAATAGCGCTGGCGGCTGACGCCCCAGTCCTTCAGGCGGAAGGTGACGGTCGGCTGCCCGAAGCCATGCTCCTGAGCGAAAGCCGTCAGTTTCTGCTGCGCCTCCTGACAGCCCAAGCCGTTGGATTCCCCGGAGTTCATCAGCAGGCTGTCTTCTTCGGTGTAAGGCAAGACCGGCTCGTCTCGCTCTCCGGCCGCGGCTGGCTCAACCGTGCGCCGGGGCAAAATGACGATGCGCATTTCCAGCCCGTATTTTTTGGCAAACTCGAAGTCCCGCTGGTCATGCGCCGGCACCGACATGATGGCGCCGGTGCCGTACTCCAGCAGGATGTAGTTCGCCACCCAGATGGGGACACGTTCTCCGCTAAAGGGGTTGATGGCGTAGTGCCCGGTGAAGCTGCCGTGCTTGTCGATGGCCGCCGGATCCCCTGCCTCGCGCGCCTTCTTCTGCTCTTCGACCAGCAAGGCGATCTCGTTGGCCAGCCGCTCGTCGGCCTGGGCGAACTGTTTCGCCAAGGGGTGCTGGGGCGCGAGCTGGACGCTGGTGGCGCCGAAAATTGTGTCCACGCGGGTGGTGTACACCGGGATGCGGGCCGCGTTCGGGTCAAACGGAGCGCCGGCAACAAACCCCTCCGGCGCGGGGAGTGTGGTTTTGCCCGCATCGGTTCCTTCCGCCGGGGTTGGATCCAAAATGAACTCGACGGTCGCTCCTTCGCTGCGCCCGATCCAATTGCGCTGCATGGTGCGGACCTTCTCCGGCCAGCCTGGAAGCTGGTCGAGCCCGTCCAACAGCTCCTCGGCGTAGTTCGTGGTGCGCAGAAACCACTGCTCCAGGTCGCGCTGTTCGACCACGGTATCTTCGTGGCGCCAGCAGCAGCCATCGACCACCTGCTCGTTGGCCAGCACGGTGGCGCAAAGAGGACACCAGTTGACTTTGCTCTGCTTACGAAAAGCCAGGCCGCGTTCCAGCATGCGCAGGAAAAACCACTGGGTCCAGCGGTAGTAGTCGGGCAGGCAGGTGGTGATCTCGGTCTGCCAGTCGTAGCTCAACCCCAGCCGCCGCATCTGGCGGCGCATGGCCGCGATGTTCCCCAGCGTCCACTCCCGGGGCGGAGTCTGATTCTTGAGCGCGGCGTTTTCTGCGGGCAGGCCAAAGGCATCCCAGCCCATGGGATGAAGCACGTTGTAGCCCTGCATCCACATGTAGCGGGCCAGGGCATCGCCAATGGCGTAGTTGCGCACGTGGCCCATGTGCAGCTGGCCGGAGGGATAGGGCAGCATCTCCAGCACGTAGTACTTTGGCCGGCCGCTGCCCGCCGGCTCGGCGCGATAGAGCTCCGGATCCTCATCCCAGCGCTGCTGCCAGCGCACTTCAATCTCCGCCGGGTCATAACGATCGGGCAGGGCCACAACGGCTGGGGCTACCCTCTTCTTGGCTTCGGTGGGGGGCATCGTCATTCTCGATTGTAACTGGGCACAGCGGGTGTCCGGGCGATGAGAGAGCGCAAGACACTGAGGTTACGCAGGTCATCGTCGGGCTCATCGGCCGGTGTTTCCGCAATGAAGGCAGCATGGGCGAAACGCGGGTCGTTCAGCAAACGGCGGAAAGGCGCGATGCCGATGGTGCCTTCGCCGATGTTCTCATGCCGGTCAAGCCGGGAGCCGCGCGCTGCTTTGGCATCATTCAAATGCCATACCCGGACGGCTTCGAATCCCAGCAGTTGTTCGATCTGGCGCAGCGTGGCTTCATACCCCTCGGGGCTGACGATGTCGTAACCCGCGACGTGGGTGTGGCAGGTATCAAGGCAAGCGGCAACCGAAGCCACTGGCTGCAGGCGCTCAATCAGCTCGGCCACCTGTTGCAGGGAGGCGCCGAGGGAGAACTCCGCACCGGCAGTGTTCTCGATCAGGATGGTGAAATTGGACTGCGCCCAGGAAAGGCCGTCGAGGGCGCGTGCTACAGACTCCACCGCCAGCCGCAGACCCTCTTCGCGGGTGAGGCCTTTCCACGAGCCGGGATGAAGGACGAGATATTCGGCGCTGAGGGCGAGGGCACGCTCCACTTCCCCACGCAAGGCCTGGATGGAGTTGGCCCGCACGGGAGCGGACTGACTGCAGAGATTGACCAGGTAGCTGGCGTGAATGACCAGCGGCGAGCAGGCATGGAGGGCGCGCAGTCGCTTCATGCGGTCACAGTCCTGCGGAGGAAGGATGCTCCCCCGCCACATGCGGGGGCTGGAAGAGAAGATTTGAAAGGTGTTGGCGCCGATGGCGTGAGCACGCTCGGCTGCGCGGAAGACTCCGCCCGCTGTGGGCAGATGAATGCCTACTCGGCAGGGTGATGTTGTTTGGCCCATGGTCCTTTCTTAGTGTAGCCGCTGGTTTGGGCAGCGGCGCGAATTGCGCAGGGAAAAGGTTTTGTGCCGCACCCTACGGGGCTCGGAACGTCGTCGGATCCATTTCCCAGCCCTTCCGGGCTGGGCTGACCTTTGGTGGTCGGCCCTCCGGGCCTCGGATTGGTCGCACATTTTGCTGCTCGCCGCTAGGGTGGGTGGCCCAGGTCTCGCCTTTGAGACCTGGGGGTCATGCAGAGGGACCCCATCAATGCGGGCTGTACTAGGGTGCATCCTCAGGGGCGGGATTCTTGAGGATGTTTGACAGGACATTGAGGGTGCCATCGACCTGGGGAGCTTGCAGGCCCAGAATTCTCGCGACCAAGGGGTAAACGTTCACGTTCTCAAAGGGCTCGAGGGTGGAACCGGGACGAATGTCCGGGCCCACCGCGAGGAAGAGAGCGCGCATCGACTTCATCGCCCTCGGGTCGTAGCCATGAACGCCCAGCTCCGGAGGCCGATCCGCAGCGCCTGCGGCCGGGGCAACGGCGCGAATGGCATAAGGGCCGTTGGCCACGATCACGGGATCGCCCTCGCGGGCGTTCCCGGCATAGTGCAAGGTCGCAGGCACCCGCTGGTTGCGGTACACGGTGAAGGCATCGGTCTTGATTTTCAATGCTTGGTAAGCCTTCTCGGCCGCGGCTTCGGAGTTGGGATAGAGCAGCGATCCCACGGTGGTGAAGTTTGCAAGATCGGTGTATTTGTCCAGATCGATCCAGGGTCCCTGCTCCCGCTCCATGCCATGGTCCGAGACCACGATCAGATCGACCGGCAGCTGCAACTTTGCGAGCGCCGCCCAAAGGTCACCCATCAATTGATCGACATGGGCAACCGCGGCGGCGGTCTGCGGGCTGTCCGGCCCGTATTGATGACCAGCGTGATCGACCGTCGAATAATAGAGAGTGATGAAGTGCGGCCGCTGCGCAGCCGGCAGACGCAGCCAGGCGATAACCTGCTGGATCCGCTTGTCGTCCGCAAAATGGTCGTCAAACTTGAGGTAGTAGGTAGGCCGCATCCCCGCAATTTCCGCCTCGGAGCCGGGCCAGAAGAAGCACGCGCTGCGCATGGCCTGCTTCTCTGCCAACACCCACAGGGGCGTACCCCCGTACCAGCTTCCATCGGTAACGGTGGCGGAATCGTTATAGGAATAGCGCTGCTTACGCGCCGGGTCGTAGAAGCTGTTGGCCACAATGCCGTGATGCTCGGGATAGAGGCCGGTGACCAGCGTGTAGTGGTTGGGAAAGGTCAGCGAAGGGTAGGCAGGGATCATCCCCTGAGTGGCGATTGCCCCCTCTGCGCCCAACGCGAGGAGATGTTTGGCCCCATACTTCTTGGCATAGTCGTAGCGGAAACCGTCCAGCGAAACCATCACCACATAAGGTTTGGCCTGCTGCGCCTCCGCGTTCGGTCCGTGGTCGACCGTGATCACGTTTTGCGCGGCTAAGCACTGGGCCCCGAGCAAGGCAAAGACCAACGCCCCCAACAAGCAAGCCAGGGCGCGGATGCGATGGTTCATTCCTATTGCCCGCCTACAACCTGGCGCAGCCGCTCGGCAGCAGCCTCGGGAGTGATGTCGCGCTGCGGCATGGCCAACATTTCGAAGCCCACCATGAATTTGCGCACGGTTGCGGAGCGCAGCAAGGGCGGGTAAAAGTGACCGTGAAAATGACATTCGGCGTGGACCTCTCCATCGGTTGGACGTTGATGAAAGCCCATGGTGTAGGGAAAGGGGGTGGAGAATAGGCGATCGTAGCCCATGGTCAGCTGCTTGAGAATATCCGCGAGCCCGTGTTGCTGGGCGACGCTGAAGGCGTCCATGGCACTCAGATGAGCGCGGCTGAGGATCAGCGTCTCAAAGGGCCAGACCGCCCAAAACGGCACCAGCACGACGAATTCCTGGTTTTCGCACACGATGCGCCGCTGCTGCTCCAGCTCCACCTTCAGGGTTTCGCAAAGCAGGCAGGCGTTGTGTTCCAGCAGGTACGCTCGTTGATTTTCCACCTCAGCTGCCGGCTCGTCTGGAACATGCTCGGTGGCCCAGATCTGGCAATGAGGGTGCGGATTGCTGGCGCCAATCATGGCCCCGCGATTTTCAAATATCTGCACATGACGAATCTCGGGGCGCGCGCCGAGAGCGGTAAACTCGGCGGCCCAGGCTTCGACCACCCGGACAATGTCCGGCACTGTCATCCCCGCCAGGGTCAAGCTATGGTCGGGATGGAAGCACAACACCCGGCAGACACCGCGCTCGCTCTCCGCCCGCAGCAAACCGTGGCCACTCTCCCAGCCGGGCGAATCGGGGAGCAGGGCGGCATAGTCGTTGTCGAAGGCAAAGACGCTGGCGTAGGGCGGGTTCTGCTTACCGCCAGCACGCATATTGCCCGGACAGAGGTAGCAGTCGGGGTCGTAATGGATCGCCGGGGCAGCATCGGTGCGGCTGACTTCGCCTTGCCACGGGCGCTGGGTGCGGTGAGGAGAGACCAGCACCCAGCGGCCGCGCAAAGGATCGAAACGGCGATGGGGAAACTGCATCGGCTGGTCGTTCATAGTGGGTTTCTCAGCGGACCCCCTTGCCCTCTTCCACGGTAAAGATCTTGTCCACGCCGGGCAGGTTGACCTTCTCCTTCAGGCCGCTCGGCCAATGAATTTCGACGGCGTCCACCCGCTCCGCGTCGCCCAGTCCGAAATGGACCCGAGGGTCGTTGGAAGAGATAAAGCTGCCCCCGCTGAGCACATCGCCCCGCTGCCGGAGACCACCGGCGGTGAGATACACGGTAGCACCGACTGCGTCGCGCGGGCTCCTCGCTCCACCGATCAAGCTTAGCTCCACCCAGTGATGGCGATCAGGATTGACGTTGCGCAAGAGTGTTGGCACGCTGTCCATGTTGTTGATGACCACGTCGATCTTGCCGTCATTAAAGAGATCACCAAAGGCCGCGCCACGCCCGGGGATGACGACCGCGAGCCCGCTGCCTTCCACCGCCGGCACCAGGTCGAATTTCTTGCCCAGCTGGTTATGGAAGAGCAGCGGCCGCTCAGCATAGGTCGATCCCCAGTTGTTCTGGTCCACGGCCGGATAAACATGCCCGTTGACCACGAATAGGTCTTTCCAGCCGTCGTTGTCGTAATCGATGAACTCGGTGGCCCAACCCAGGAAGGGCACGGTCACCTCCGCCACCCCAGCGGCATAGCTGTCGTCGGTGTAGTTGGCATCGCCATCGTTGCGATAGAGCACATCGTAGTCGTCGGAAAAGGTGGTGTTGAAGAGGCCCAGCCGGCCGTTGTTCTGGTAATCTCCGACCGCGACACCCATGGACGCGGTCTCGCGGCCATTTTCGTTCAGAGCATAGCCCGAGGCGTAGCTGTCATCTTCGAAGGTACCGTTGCCCTTATTGATGTACAGGTAGTTGGGGGTGGAGTCGTCGGCTACCAGCAGATCCACCTTCCCGTCATTGTTTACGTCGGCAAAGATGGAGGTAAAACCGTAGTAGCCATTGGGGTCGCTGACCCCGGCCTTCTGGCTGACGTCGGTGAACGTCCCATCGCCGTTGTTGCGGAAGAGGTGGTCCGGCTCTCCCTTGAGCCCACGGGGACCGCACATCACATTCACTCCGCGGAACTGGCAGAAGTTCGCGGCCACTCCGCCCTTTTCCGGCCCCGGCTCCTGCTCCTTATCGATATGCACATAACCGGAGACGAACAGATCGAGCCGGCCATCGCCGTCGTAGTCGCCAAAGGTTGCGCCGCTCGACCAATTGCCCAGCTGCACACCCGCCTTTTCCCCGACGTCGGTAAAGGTTCCATCGTGGTTGTTGTGGTAGAGACGGTTCTTGCCGTAGTTGGCGACGAATATATCGGGCCAGCCGTCATTGTCGTAGTCGCCGACTGCTACCCCGAAACCCCAGCGGTCGTTGGTGACTCCGGCCTTAGCCGCCACGTCGGTGAAGGTGCCGTCATGGTTGTTGTGGAACAGGGCCGCGTGGGGCGAAGTAGTTTTGCCGGACAGGGCATCGTAGGTGGATCCGTTGACCATGTAGATGTCGAGCCATCCATCCTTGTCGTAGTCGAGCAAGGCCACGCCCGAACCTGGCGCCTCCAGAATGGACTTCTTTTGCGGCGTGCCCATGGTGTGATGCCACACAGTGAGGCCGGCCTTTGCGGCCATGTCCTGAAAGACGATCGGTCCGGTTTTCACAAAACCGCCGGCGGTGATGGGGCGCTTTTGGGCATCGAGGACAGGGGCGTAGACCCCGCCGGTGTTGACGCCCATGGCCTGGGGCGGTGCGCCCTGGGCCGGGGGAGTGCCCTGCCCGCTCAGGCACGGTTGAAGACAAAATAGCGAAAGCGACAACAAGACCAGGCTACGACAGGACAAGCGAGTCACTCCCAGAGCATAAAGGATTTACGGCTCGCCGAGGGTTTTCCCTGACAGATGGCGGATAACCCCAGTCTGACGG
This sequence comes from uncultured Acidobacteriaceae bacterium, assembly GCA_963834205.1. Classification (GTDB taxonomy): domain Bacteria; phylum Acidobacteriota; class Terriglobia; order Terriglobales; family Acidobacteriaceae; genus PALSA-350. Next base: position 525,196 of record CAWIBI010000009.1, read on the forward strand.
TTGGCATCTGACAAGTTGTCTTTCAGTCAGGCGCTGACTTGTTTCCCAGGGCGGTAGTGTGCGATAAGCTAAAGGACAGGAAAGCTAATTTGCCGATTTTTCGCAAAGCGTCAGGTAATCACCGAAAGGCAATTTTGCTGCCTCTCGGCCTGCTGATGCTTTCCATGGCGGTTTTTGGATGGGGGCTGCAGTACAAGCTTTCTCTGTACCAGGGAAAGGGTTCGATCACGCATCAGAGCCCGGAAGCCAAGCTCCTCTCCCAAAAAGAGCGTCCCGCGTCGGGTCAGCCGCTTACCGTGCGGCCCGCTGAATTCCCGGTTTTTCCTGCGTTGCTCATGCTGGTGCTGGCGTTCGGATTGCACCAGGTCTCCGCGCTTTTTGTTCGAAGCGGGAGCATGCGCAGAGTGCGGACGCCCATGCCGCCTTGCCTTAAGGCTATTTTTCTCCGCCCTCCTCCTGTCCTGACTTAGAAGCGATTTGCGAAGTGTCAGAAGATTCCCGCTTCCAGCCATAAGGCTCAGCGTGGACCTTCCAGCTTATGCCGTGCTCTTGACGAGCGAGCGGCTGATCGTTTTCTGAAAGTTGCCTACAGGTGCGTACCCACATGCGAAAGCGTTTGTTTTTCCTTACTTCTGCCTGCGCCGTCCTCGGATTGGCCGCGTGGCTTGTCTTCCGACCGCATGAGAACGGAGTTGAAGCTGCTCCAGAACCGGCCGCTGCGCGCGTCTCGGTTGTGAAACGAGGTTCGGTCTCTCATGTCCTGGCGCTAGCCGGGCAGTTTCAGCCTTACCAGGTGATCGACGTTCATCCCAAGGTTTCTGGTTTTATCCGCTCCATCAAGGTGGATATCGGCGACCGGGTGCGCCAAGGGCAAACACTCGCAGTTCTTGAAGTTCCTGAACTGCAGGCGCAGTTGGAGGGCACGGTTGCCCAGGTGTCGCGCAGCAAGGATGAGATCGTCCGGGCGGAGCACGAGGTTTCGGCAGCAGAGGCGCAGTACTCCTCGCTGCATGCGGATAACACCCGTTTGCAGCAGGCGGCCAAAGCGCAGCCTGGTCTGATTGCGCAACAGGAGTTGGACGATGCTTCCTCGAAAGATCTCGCGGCAGCCGCCCAGGTGGATGCCGCAAAAGCAGCGTTGGCTTCGGCGCAGGGCGGCGCGGACGTTGCCCGCGCAGACAACCGGCGGGTCGGCGCGATGGAGAATTACACCAATGTGATCGCTCCCATCGACGGCGTGATCACCTGGCGTTACGCCGATACAGGAGCTTTGATTCAGTCGGGCACGGACTCCAATAGCCAGGCGCTGCCCATCGTCAAGCTGGCGCAGAGCGGCCTGCTGCGTCTACGGATGCCGGTGCCGGAAGACGCGGTGCGGTACGTGAAGGCGGGTGATGCCATGCAGGTGAGGGTGGACGCGCTGGACAGATCGTTCACCGGCAAGGTGGTCCGCTTTACCCGCGATGTGAATTTCGAGACCCGAACGATGGAAACGGAAGTCGATGTCGAGAACAAAGATCTCTCGATCGATCCGGGAATGTACGCGAACACGCAGCTGCAGTTGAGCCACGCCGAAAATGTGCTCACCATCCCGGTCGAAGCTCTGGTCTTCCGCGACAACCAGGACATGGTGTATGTGCTCGATAGCCAGAATCGGGTCCACGAACGGGCGGTCGAGACCGGCCTGCGGGGATCGAGGCTGGCGGAGATCAAGAGCGGGCTGGCCGAGGGAGAGCGGGTAATTGTGGGCGGCCAGGAAAAGTACCGGGAGGGAGAACGAGTGACTCCCGTGGTTGAGGCAAGGCCGGCCAACGACGTCACGCGCGATCCGGGCAGCACCATCGATTTGCATCCGGATCCGAACCAAGATTCGAACCAAGATTCGAACGAGGACAACGGGGGTGAGCAGTAATGCCAAAGTTCGCGCTGCGATACCCCTTCTTCATCATCATGATGTGCCTGGTCGTTCTGCTGATTGGCGTGGTCAACATCGCCAGCATGCCGGTCGATCTTTTTCCCAAGATCGACATACCGGTGGTGGTGGTGGCGACTTTCTACAACGGCATGCCCCCGCAGCAGATCGAGGCGGACATCACGAATACCTTTGAACGATTCTTCACCCTGGGCGCGAACATCGATCACTCCGAGTCGCGCTCCCTGACCGGGGTCAGCCTGATCAAAATCTACTTCAAGCCGGGAACCGACCCCAACGCCGCGCTGAGCAATATCGCCAACCTGGCAATGGCCGACCTGCGCCGCCTGCCGCCGGGCACATTGCCCCCGGTGGTGCTGGGCATGGATGCGTCCAGTCAACCAGTGTGCCTGGTTACGCTCGAAGGCAAGGGCCTGAATGAAACGCAGCTGAAGGATATAGCACAGTTTCAGGTACGTAACCAGATTTCCAATGTGCAGGGCGCTTCCGTTCCACAGCCCTACGGGGGCACCTACCGGCAGATCCAGGTATACGTCGATCCGATCAAGCTGGAGGCGCATAACCTGAGCCTTACCGACGTGGTCGACGCGGTCAACAGCTCCAACCTGATTCTTCCCGCGGGCGATGTGCGCATCGGGTCGAAGGACTACAACATCTACGCCAACAGCCAGTTTCCCGATGCGAAAGCGATGAATGCGATGCCGCTGAAGTCCTATGGCAACTCATCAGTCCTGGTTGCGGATGTGGGCAAGGCGGAGGACTCGGGGGCATTGCAGTACAACATCGTGCGCATCAACGGCCAGCGCTCGGTATACGTTCCGATTTTCAAGCAGGGCGGTAACAGCAACACGATCACCATCGTCAACGGGATGAAGGCGGCGATCAAGCGTCTGGTGGATATCCCCGAAAGCCTGAAGACCGCAGTGGTCTTCGACCAGTCCATCTTCGTCAAGCTGGCGATCAAGAACCTGGTGAAGGAAGCCTCGATCGGGCTGGTGTTGACCGGGCTGATGATCCTGGTTTTTCTGGGGAGCCCGCGGGCCACGTTCGCGGTTCTATTGTCAATCCCGCTTTCTGCTCTGGTTTGCCTGATCATCACCAAGGGAATGGGCGGGTCCATCAACACCATGCTGCTGGGCGGCCTCGCGCTGGCGTTCTCCCGGCTGATCGATGACTCCGTGGTGGTGCTGGAAAATATTTTCCGCTTCATGGAGATGGGCATTCCGCCGCGGGAAGCGGCGGAAAAGGGCGGAATGGAGGTTTCGCTGGCGGTTCTGGCCGCCACCTCAACTACCTCCATCGTGTTCTTCCCGGTAACTTTCCTCTCCGGGGTCAGCAAGTACATCTTCACGCCGCTGGCGCTGGGAGTTGTGTTATCGATCTTTGCCTCCTATATCTTCGCCATGACGGTGGTGCCGCTGTTCTGCGCCACGTTTGTGCGCATACAACATGAAGAGGGAGGGCACGCGGGAAAGATTTCCTTCTTCCAGCGCGTCGTACGGCAGTTCAACCTGCATTTTCAACGCATGCTGGAGCGATACGAGGCACTCGCCAAGCGGGTTCTTGTAAGACCCGCATTCACCGCAGCGGTGATTCTGGGAGGTGTGGCGCTGGTGATCCTTTGTCTCTTTCCCTTCCTGGGCCGGTCTTACTTTCCCCGCACCGACCCGGGACAATTTGTGATAGACGTGCGCATGCCCAGCGGCACGCGCCTGGAGGACAGCGACCGGTATATCGCGCGAGTGGAAAATATTATCCGCGATACCGTGCCCCCCAGGGACCTGGGGATGATTGTCTCCAATATCGGCGTGTATCCGGATCTCTCCGCGATCTACACCACCAACGCCTCTATGGATACGGCCTTCGTGCAGACCAGCCTGAAGGAGGACCATAGCGTAGGAAGCTACGAATATATGGCGCGGGTGCGCGGGAGGCTATCACGCGAGATGCCTGAGTTGTCTATCTACCTTCAGGCCGGAGGCCTGGTGGACTCGGTGATCAACCAGGGCCTGCCGGCTCCCATCGATGTGCAGGTGAGCTCGAACGATATGCACGAAGCCTTTGATCTTGCGCGGAAGCTTTCGCAAAAGATCAAGTCTCTGCCCAATGTGAGCGATGTGTACATTCCGCAGGATCTCGATTATCCCGGGCTGGCGCTGAATATCGATCGCGAGCGCGCGAGCCTTATCGGCCTCTCCGCGCAGGATGTCGTGAACAACGTGATTACCGCGCTCACCTCCGACGGGCAGGTCGCGCCTACTTACTGGATTGACCCCAAGACCGGCAACAACTACTTGGTGACGGTGCAATACGCCAACCATGTGCTGAAGCACATGACCATGGAGGACTTTGAAAACATCCCTCTGCGCGGGACGCGGCCGCCGGGCTACGATCCAAACCAGCAAGGCCGGGATGCCGGCGACGTGGGCGGCCAGCTCTTTTATGGCGGGCATACTGCCGGCTACACCCCGCTGCGCTCGGTGGCGGAGATCAAGCAGATCAATACTCCTACCGAGGTCGACCACTACCAGATACGCCGGGTGATCGATATCTACGTCGCCACCAAAGACAGAGGCGCTGGAAAAGGTAAGCAAAGACGTCAACCGCCTCATCGCGAACACCCAAACAGACAAAAATACCCGGCTCACCATGCGCGGCGCGGCGGTGAGCATGAACGACTCGTTTAGAGAGTTCGGGCTTGGACTGCTGATCTCAATTGCTCTTGTCTACCTCATCCTGATGGCGCAGTTTACCTCGTTCATCGACCCCTTCATCATCCTCATGGCCATCCCTCCGGGACTTGCGGGGGTGGTGATGATCCTGCTGTTCACCGGCAGCACGCTCAACATCATGTCGTTGATGGGCGTGATCATGATGACGGGCATCGTTGTTTCCAACAGTATTCTGATTGTGGAGTTCTCCGGCATTTTGCACGAGCAGGGGCTGCCATTGCTGGAGGCGACGGTGCAGGCGTGCAAGGTGCGCTTGCGGCCCATCCTCATGACCTCGCTGGCTACATTGCTGGGCATGATCCCAATGGCTCTGGGCCTGGAAGCGGGAAGCGAGCAATATGCTCCGCTGGCCCGGGCCATTATCGGAGGACTCGGTATTTCTGTGGTGGTGACGGTGTTCCTGGTGCCCGCTGTGTATCTGGTGATCCACACCCGTCGTGAGCGCAACGCAGAGGCCCAGGTATGAGGACCATCCACCTGGCAGCTACTTTGTTTTTGCTTTCTGCGCTTTCAACCCAGGCCCAATCCACACCGGAGGTGGCGGCTCTGCCCAGCGCACCTGCTCCTGCGCCTCCTCCAAGGATCGATCTATCTCCACAGACCGCGCCGCCCACTCCGGCAACCGCCGCGTCGCAGACGATGCTCACGCGAATAGAGGCGGAGCAAATGGCCTTGAAGAACAATCCGCGGGTGAGCGTCAGCCAGTTGCTGGCGCTGGCCCAACACCAGATGGTGCGTGAGGCGCGCTCCGCGGAACTTCCTACCGCTAACGGAGCCGTCACCGCGATGAAAGCCCTGGACGCAAGCCGAATCTCCGCCGGGACGCTCACCGCGTCACGGCTGCTGACCCATGCAGGTGCAGGCGGCAACTTTACGCAGCTCATTACCGACTTTGGAAAAACACACAATCTCGTACTTACGCAAAAGCTGGAAGAACAGGCGGCGAACGCCCGCGCCCTAGCGACGAAGGAGGAGATCGTGCTGGCGGCGGACCAGGCATTTTACGATGCGTTAACCGCCCAGGCGGTTTTGCAGGTGGCACAGCAGACGGTCAACGCACGGCAGGCTACTCAAACCCAGGTCAACCAGATGACACAGAACAATTTGAAGTCGACGCTTGACCTGTCGTTCGCGAATGTCAACCTGTCGCAGTCGAAGTTACTTCAGCTGGACGCGCAAAATAATGCCCAGGCGACGATGGCCACTCTCGATGAGGTCCTGGGCCTCGATCATGAGGTTACTTATCGACTGCAGGACGACTCGACGCAGAACAGCGCGCCGCCACCGGACCTCCAGCCTCTCATCCAAACTGCGCTGGCGCAGCGCCCTGACCTGCAATCGCTCAGCTTTGGACAGCAATCGGCGCAGAAATATGCGCGCGCGGAATGGGACCAGCTTTTGCCTTCCATCAACGCTGCCGGGACGGTGGGAAGCGTCCCGATCCGGGTGGACCAGTACTATACGTCGAACTGGTGGGGCGCGATTGGGGTGAACATGAATATTCCCATCTTCAACGGCTTCCTCTATAGCTCAGAGGCAAAGGAGGCCACATATCGGGCGCAGGCGGATGCGGAGCGTACGCGGAATCTTCGCGACCAGATCGTGCGTGATGTTCGCACCGCGTGGCTGCAGGCGAACACCGCGTACCAAAGGATCGCAGTGACCGCCGAATTGCTCGAGCAAGCCAACATGGGCCTCAAATTGGCACAGACTCGCTATCAGCTGGGGCTCAGTTCCATTGTCGAGCTCACCCAGGCGCAGCTGCAACAGACCAGCGCGGCCATCGATAAGGTCAATGCTCAATACGAGTACGAGCTTGCATTGGCAACCCTTGACTACCAGACGGGCACAACCCCATGAGCTTGGAGTTCAATGCAGTCATCTTTGGCACGGATTTCTCGCTCTGGTCGCAAAATGCAGGGTTGTACGCGGCTCTGATGGCAAAGTACTTCTCCGCCAGGCTGTGGGTGGCGCACGCGTTCATTCTTTCCCAGGCCGCCATGGAAGTGGAGATCGCTGGGGAGTTGTTGAGCCGGCAGCGAAAAGACCTGCAGGCTCTTCTGTCTCATGAGGCCGCCTCGCTGGCGACGGACTCGATGCAGGTGGTTCCGCTGCTTCTAGACGGCGAACCGAAGGAAGCCTTACCCAAGCTGGCGGAGGAGCATTCCCCCTCCCTGCTGGTTTTGGGAACCCATGGCGGTGGGTGGGTAGAGCGGGAGGTGATTGGCTCGGTTGCCGAACGAGTTCTTCGATCCACGCGATGGCCGACATTGACGGTCGGGCCCCAAGTGCCATGCGCCACCCGGGAGACACTACCCTTCCATCGCATTCTCTTCGCGACCGACTTGACGGCCGCCGGAGCCAGGGCCAGCGTGGTTACCGTCTCCCTCGCGGATTCGATGAGGGCGGAGGTCGAAGTCCTCAACGTGATTGGGCCTGGCGACGTCAAGCATCCCGACAGACTGGAGGAGACGCGAATGCGCTTTTACGGCGCTCTGGAGGACGTGGTGCCTGAGCGGGCGAAGGAGTTTGGCCACCCGAGAACTTTTGTCGAGGCGGGCAACGCGCATGAGCGGATCCTCAGGCATGTCCAAGATCGATCCGTAGATTTGCTTGTACTCGGAATCCAGAAGACTTCGCATTTGGGCCTGGAAACGAGGACCTCCGGGGCCTTTCAACTCATTGTCGACGCGAAGTGTCCGGTGCTGACGGTTGTGGGTGAGCAGTAGCCGATGCATAGGAAATACCGCTCTTCATGGAGGCGTCGCGCTCCCCTTTGTCAGACAGACAGTGCTTTCTTTATCAGCAACAAAGCCCGGGTGGCCCAGGTCTCGCGTTTGAGACCTGGGAGTCGCGCAACCGATGCCAATGGGAAACCCAGCCTCCCCTTGTGTCATTAGGAGCAGGCTGAGAGAGAAATGACATGGCAAAAATAGCTGCTCCTCGGGATGACAAAGGGAACGCCGGACGATCGGTTGAGTGCTCGCGCCTACGGCACTGTGGACGAACGAGGTCTGGAAGGTTCCATTTCCGCAACTTTCGACTTACCCTCCCGCGATTCCCGCGCCGGCGCAGCGTAGCCTTAACCAGGCACAGCGGCGACACTCAGGCCAGACCCAACTGGCGCGCGATTGTTACTTTCTACGTTCTTGCCTGTGCGCTCTCCTGGCCATTTTTCTGGTGGCGCGATATCCACACAGGCAGTTGGAAGGCCTTTCCGCTTCCCGAGGAAATCAAAGACCTGACCTGGGGTCCGGCTGTCGCTGCGCTGCTTGTATTCTGGATCATGCCGGCGACACGCCGGTGGGCCGTTTCCTTCTTCGGCCCCTCCTGGCGCCGGTCCGCAGTCTTCTTTGTCGCGCCAATCCTGTTCGCATTCATCGGATATCGCGTACATTCGGGAGCCTTCTCTTACAAGCTTCTCTACTATCTGATGATCGGGGGTGTATCTACTCTCGGAGAAGAACTGGGCTGGCGTGGATTCCTGCAGGGCAGCCTCAGACCGCTCGGCAGAGTCCGTGGATATCTGCTTGTGGCCTTGATGTGGGAGGCGTGGCACTTTACCTCGCATCTGAAAGGCACGGTGACCGAAGTGGTGTCCCGCATGTCGATCTACATCCCTCTCGTCGTCGCGGTTACGTTCCTTCTGGGCTTTGTCGTCGAGCGCACGGATTCTCTTCTGCTCGCCGTCACGCTACACGAGTGGATCGATATCGCTGTCGACAGTGGTGGAACCTACCTGATGTGGGCTGCGCTGGCGTGCATTCCGCTTTGGCTTTGGCTCCTCTGGACGTGGCCCGATCGGGCCAGTGTCCACATGCCCACATCGACAAGTGAAGCACGAGAGATAAAGCAAATCGTCGTCACCCGCGAGTAACGCGGTAGCGTCAGCTAAGAGTTGCGAGTGGATGGTCGCCAACCCGGACATTACACCCGTTCTTGGGGTTACCTCCGGATTGGCGGTAATCTGGAAGTTTCCACCCTTGCGTCGTGTCTCACGGATGTTGAACTCACATAACAGCGGTTCTGAACAATCTGACCAGTGCCGACGTACAACGTGGATAAACGGATCGCGGAGGCTTCTATTCCTTGAATGCATCGTTCCCGGACGCCGTCCTCTCTCAAGGCTGCTCCGCACCAGCCTCTTTGTATGCATTTGCCACTTCGTCGCGGCTTCCGCGATCGCTTCCACGCCTTCTGCCGGCATTCGCGTTCAGGGTTCGGGCGTGACCCCGCAGCTGATGTTTGCCTGTTGCGATCAGGGTGTTGACCAGATGCAGTCCTTGTTCGCCGATCCCCACGTCTTTGCGGACTTGAAGGACCTGCACGCCGGGCTCGGCGTCGCCATTGTCGACTTCACTCCGCAGCGTGCTGAACTTGTGCGTCGGCTGAATCGGGACGGAATTCCGGTAATCGCCGGGCTCGGGATGCCGCCGGAGCAGGGTTTCTACTTTAATGCGGAGAACGCGCCAGAGGCTGCGGCACGATTTGCAGCCTTCGACGCATGGAGCCGAGAGCAGGGCCTGCGGTGGGACGGAGTGGGATTAGACATCGAGCCCAACTTCGCTGAGCTGGCGTCTCTCAAGGGCCATTGGTGGCGGTTGTTTACCACGCTCTTGTGGCGCGCCGTCGACGTTCAGCACATGCACCGCGCACAGCAAGTGTATTCTGCGCTCATCGCCAACATCCGATCCCGGGGCTACTTCGTCCAAACCTATCAGTTGCCGTACCTCCCTGTCGAACGCAAGGCCCACTCGTCTTTACTGGACCGGATGTTGGGCACAGTCGACGTTCGCAGTGATCAGGAAGTCCTGATGCTGTACACCAGCTATGCGGGCCCTGCCGGAGCGGCAATCATCTGGAAGCTTGGCCCGGATGCGCAGTCAATCGCCATTTGCTGCACCGACGGGGATCCCGCCGCAAACCCCGCCGTGCTCGACTGGAGCAGGTTTTCCCGCGATTTGATTGTCGCGAGCCATTTCTCACATGTCATTGGCGTGTACGACCTCGAAGGCTGCGTGCGCCAGGGCTTCCTGCCTCGTTTGAAAACCATGAATTGGCGCCAGTCCGTCACTATCCCGGCGGTTGCAATACGGAGCGCCAATCACCACCTGCGCATGCTCAGGTTGGTCCTGTGGATCAGTTCCCACCTTCTGTATCTCGTGTTCGTTCTTCTGCTGGCCATCGCTTTGATCGGATGGCGCTGGCGCGTCCGCAAAATAAAAGGGAGTCCGTCGACCTAAACTGTTGCTCTCACTGGAAACCCTCGAGGTCCATCGCCGCAAAGAGCACGAGCTCGCTTTCCACGTGGTGGTCGAACGCACAATGAACGGCCACAGGGCGAGTCACTCATCAAAGATGGTCCGAGGGATAAATCCGGGTTCTGGGAGATGGTCGCCTACTCGGAAGTTACGTCGTTTCGGATGAGCCGCTGAGCCCTGAGGAGTCTTCAGTTTCTGTCGCCCGTATGGTCGACGGATCTCATTCCCGTTGACGGGTGTTGCTCCAAACGATCTGACACACTCCGACAATCAGCATGATTGCGCCGTAGAACACCCAAAGTTGATCGCCTTGCATGAAGCTGCGACTAAGAGAGCCCCAAGCAAGATTCAGCCCTTGCAGAATCCAGATCCCTCCCATCAGAACCATCAAGACACCGATGAGGCTGCTGATCACTCGCATCACCGCGTTGAATGCACGACTCATCGCGCACCTCGAGACAAAAAGGTCTGTGTCCACCTGCTGCGGAAGCACATCGAAAACCTCCGAATAGTGGGCTCCTGAGCATGTTAATGCGTCTAGCGTACATCTCGGTAGGATTGTCGCCAATCCGGAAGTAATGCAGCCTTGGGTGTCGTGGAGTATCGGAGGAGTTCCTTAGTTCAAACGGGGTTTCCGGTAACTTGACCTATGTACTAGACGGTCATTGGAAGGTTGTGATGAATTTACCGAAAATCAGACTTTCCAGGCACTATGGAGGATCACTTCCGGTTTGGTGGTCTCGGGAGCAAACCTTCCAGTGTTTCTGTCCTATAACCCCAAGGATGCAAGAGTGCACTAGGAAATCGTGAACTCGATCGATCTGATCTGTGACGGCTAGGGGTACTTAGGGGGACCGAGACGGATGATCCCCGTTTTCTCGCGGAGAGGTTTGGTACGCAAGTCGTAGGCGGCGAGATCTATTTGAGGCTGCTCGGTAGAGGAGTGAATCGGTATGCCGACAGCCAGGAAGAACTTGTCGATACCGCCGGGCGTGTAGACGTTGAGCAACTGTCCGCGACCTGACCCCATGTTCGTCCATTGGTGGGGAACGTTGCGTGGGCCATAGGCATACGTCCCGGGGCCGCCGCTGGTGGTCTTACCGCCGACGGTGATTTCAAAGATGCCGCTTAGGACGAAGAAGGATTCGTCCTCGTACAGGTGCTTGTGCAGGGGGACGCCCTGATGGCGAGAGTTTTCGATTAGCATCCAAGCGGTAGTGTCTCCCGTATCAGAGCTGGTGGCCTTCATGGTGAGGTTGTGGAACGGATACCAGTACCATTGCTCGGAAGAGGGGGTGACCTGAGCTGCTGCACGCAGAGGAGCGAAGAGATCAGCGGACAACACCGGCGCAGCAAGGAAGGAATGGCGAAGAAGGGTACGGCGCGATGCGAGCATTGGGAGCTCCTTTGGGCGGTCAGGACGACGATAGCGGCGAGTGCCAAGGCGAGATGGACCAGGGGGTGACCCCATCAGTGTAGCCGGTGTGCTTAGGACGTGCGAATCAGCGTCGTGAGCCTCGTGTGCACTCTCGCGATACTCGGTCGTAAAGGATTACTTTCGGATGGTCGGAACCCGAAGGGAATCCAAATCTCCTTTAATTTTAATCAGAATACAACTCAATGCGAGGTTGATGGTTGCGTGTCGCAATCAAGCACGCCGGCCTCAGACTCCGGCGCGCTTGTAGCGACCCGCTTCTTGTGGAGCTGCGTGGAACGTGGCACAAGTATTCTTCTCAACGCTACTTTCGAGCGGTCATGCCATTGGGCGGCGCCGGCGCAAAATGCGCGCGCCCATCCTCGATCAGCCATTGATCTTCGTGGCGGACCGCCACGAAGAAAAAGTTGATCGGTATCACCGGGATGATCGTCCCATCTGGACCGTTCACATTACGCACGGTAAGGAGCGCGTCGGCAACCGCCACATCGGGTTTGATGAAGCGGACCCGGTAGTTGGAGAACGCTGCTTGCGTGCTGCCGTTGACGGCTTGCTGCGCCTCAGGACCGAAGTCCTTCACCATTGCGACGCGCCCATGCAGAAAGTCACCCTGCGGCGTCACGAAGGTTCCATCTTCGGCGAATAGGGACGCTCGGACTTCGGCATTCTTCTGAAGGAAAGCCTTTGCAAAGCTGTCTCCGAGAGCGCGAACGGCTGCTTCGTCTCGAGCCTGGCTGGCACTAGCAGAGCCGGTCGCACCGATGACGACGGCGCACGCGAGAAACGCTAAGCCGAGACGGTGCATCAGGCCCCGGAGCACTGACCTGGGCTCCTGGGGCGCGGAATCGATGGTGTGAGCTGCGATTAACGCAGCTCGCTGTGTTTGTGAGATTTTCATTTCTTTCTCCTGAATTTTCATTTTGTTCTCCGTAATTGTCGTTTCTTGTAACCAACGCTTTCCGAGCAGCTAGAAACTCGCACTCACCCTTTTAAAGGTGTGCTTGCAAGGACCTCCACTTTTTCCACCTGCGGCGGAACCGCAAATAACTCGCTAGCCCGCGCCGCCAACGCCTTTGCAATCTCTCCACTCAAGTGGGCATTGCGACCCGCTTCATTTGCAGAGGTGTCGAAGATGCCGAACTTCCCCGGCCCGAACTTGATCGCGTACCATTTCAACGTGCCTTGTTCATCCACCGCGAGTGGCTGAGCTGACTTTAGAAATGCCTCGGCATGGCTTCCTTGCCTCGGCGGGCTTCCAGCGTGACTAACTATGCGATTGTTTCCATTGACTTTCCCTCCTGTGTTGAATTAGTTCCGACCGGCAACCATGCCTTACCCCTGTGCGGTCAGCCGCGAAGGATGGGAGCTCCCCAGGGGGCACCGGTGGCTCCGCCATCGACCATCAGCTCGACCGCATTGACGTATGACGAGTCGTCGGAGGCGAGGAAAAGCACCGCTTTGGCAAGTTCTTCCGGCTCCCCCCAACGGCCCAGTGGAACAGCAGACGAGACGAAATCAGCCAGCTTTGCGGATTGCTCTGCAGTGCCGTTGGCACGGGGCCCGCGCTTCCAGATGGGAGTCTTCGTGGCTCCGGGTGCGACGACATTCACGCGAATGTTGCGTGGTGCAAGGTCGGCGGCGACGGCACGCGCCATGGAAACGAGACCGCCCTTCGTGGCTGCATATGCGGCCAGACCGGGTTGGCCGAGATAGTTGTGCACGGATCCGTTGAAGATGATGCTGCCGTTGTCGTTCAGCAGAGGAGCGGCTGAATTGACGGTAAAGAAAGCGCCATTGAGGTTGGTGTGGATGACGTTCTCAAAAATGGCTTCATCGGCCGCGCCCGTCGGCGTCCTGCCGGAGATGCCGGCATTGGCGAAGACGATGTCAAGTTTGCCGAAGTCCCTGGCAAGCGCTGAGAAAAGGCCCTTGCGGTCTTCGGCTATGGTGACGTCGGCACGGTAGCCGTGTGCATTCGGTCCGAGTTCGGCGACCGCTTCATCCAGCGTCTTCTGGTCCCGGCCGGTGATGGCGACTTCAGCGCCTTCAGCGATGAAAAGTCGAGCTGTGGCAAGGCCGATGCCGCTGTTCCCTCCGGTAATGAGGGCCTTTTTGCCTGCGAGTTTCATACTTCCTCCTTCTGATAGGCATCAAATATGATGACCGTCATACTTGTTATATGATGTTAATCATAGATGGAGGGTGCAGGAAAATTATGCGCTACCCTGCCAAAGAGACCGCCGCCAAACATGAACGGATTGTGAAGGAAGCTTCCCGCCTCTTCCGTGAGCGGGGATTTGAAAACGTAACCGTGGGCGAGGTGATGAAGGCCGCTGGCCTTACGCACGGCGCGTTCTATGCGCACTTCGGCTCAAAACAAGAGCTTCAGGAAGCTGCCGTTGCCTATGGACAGGGCGTTTCGGCGGGCCGCGTTCGGAGCAATGGTAAAACGAGGCAGGGCAGGCGAGCCTACGCCGAGCGATACCTTAGCCAACGGCATCGGGACAATCCGGGCGACGGCTGCACTATGGCAGCACTAGCGCAGGAGGTGGTTCGCTCGACGCCGGAACTAAAAACTGCTTTCGAGCGAGGACTCGAGGAAATTCTCTCCGCAGGCGGGGGGGACCGAAAGGAAGGAATTTTTCAAACAGCCGCCTTGCTCGGCGGGGTCGTGCTGGCACGCGCTGTGCAAGATCCGCGATTCTCGGAGGAAATCCTTAGAAGCGTTCGACAAAAGCTCGGCTGATCGTGCCCTCGCGAAATGCTAATGTCACTCTTGTGATCTGGAAGCGAACAAGTTCGTGGATGGTCCCGGGATTGCGGCCGGTTGAACCGCCTACCCGGCAACCGCCTACCCGGCAATTACTTGTGAGTAAACAGCATCGACGAGTTCCGGGTGTATCGTCGCCAAACAGGACATTACACCCGTTTTGGGGTAACTTCCGGGTGGCCGGTGATCCTCCAGTAACTCACGAAAACGCCCGTCAACGCACCGATAACTTGTCGATGAGGTCGAGGTAGAGACGATCATCGCTGATCGCCGACGCACAGATCCGTACCCGGATATTTGGCATCGCTGCCAGAGGACAAGAGCTAGTGGATCACGTGGATCACAATGACTTGATCCCTCTTAACCGTAGAGAGTCGCTCGCGCAAGGCCCGAAGTCCCGCAGGCACCCCCGCGCCAATGTACTCTCTGGGATATGAGCTTCGGGTAATGAACATGCGAACCAACCTGAAGAACCAGTGGCGTTTTCAACTCTCCACGCGGCCGAAATAATCTGCAACCCATCCGCCCGTGTAGCCAAGGAGTCCGCTGCCAACCAGTACTGTGACATGCCACGTCAGGACGTGGATGGCCTTGAGGTTGGGGCAATCCAACTCAAGCATGCCGAGACCGGTGAGCCCGGATAGTGCACCGACCGCGAGGCCTGCCATGCTCCAGTCCATCACACACCCGCGGCGCAGGATGTAGATGATCACCAGACCCGCAGAGATCGACACACCTAGTCCGATAACCAGGCACGGGACACCTTCCGGCACGAAATTCTGGGTGCTATAACCGTGAAAAATCAGAGAGAACAGGCCCGTGAAGACAGATGCTGAAAGGATCAACGTCAGTGCGCCGAGGTGCGAACCGGCGGCAGGACGCATCTCGCGGGCGCATCCGACCGCCGCGAACCATGCGGCTGCCAGGAGCGCGGGGAAGATGAGAAAGCGCTGATCGGGACTGAGCGCGCGAATTCCGTGCATGCCCAGAACTGATGCAACGCCAACGCTGATGGCCGCAAAGAGGGCCGCAAAAACAACCGCGAACACCCACGCGGGGGCAAGCGGCCGGACCGGGTGCAAGTCATTCAGGATCGCGCGCTCAACGCGTTTCTTTGCGTCGCGGCCAGCACCTGGCGGGAGCGCGCGATCGGCAGCCTGAGCGAGGATTCTGTCGATCTCGTCGGGCTTCACTGTCTCTTCACTCCGCTGGTAAGAAGGTCACGCAGCTTACGGTACGCACGATGTGCCTTTTGTTTGACCGAACCGGCAGTCGATGAGGTGGCGCGTGCAATCTCCTCGATGGTCATTCCAGAAACCTTGAGCATCACGATAACTTCACGCTGGCTCGCGGGCAACTCAGCGAGCATTGCGTCCATGTCGGGGACGTCTCGCAGGACGTTTGAACTGGAGTCGGCGGTTTCCGGGAGCACGTCCACCTGCGTCTCACGGATCTCCACACGACGCGCCCTCCGATAGTTGTCCTGGCGTGCGTGCCGCGCAATGGCAAAGATCCAAGGCAGGACAGGTTCACCCCTCCGATAGGTATGACGAGCCTTGTGGACTCGCATCCACGTGTCCTGCAAAAGGTCGTCGGCAAATCTCCGGTGGGAGGCATGAGCCCAAAAATAGCGAAGCAGTAGCGGGCTAACTTTTTCGATGAGTGCCCTGGCCGCCTCCTCGTCGGCCTGCTGGTAGCCGGACATCAACGACTCCAGGACGAGCGCCAACGACGCCCTGTCTTCACTGCCGACAATAACCACGTCACAAGCGGGACTGTTGATCGTAGTAACAGCATTCATCGTAGGCTTTCTATCACCGTCTAATCTCCGGCGCTCCCCGTGCTGAAGAAAGGCGAGGCGGGGAGCGCGCGCTCGAAGATGAAAGCTTGTTGATCAGTAGAACCATTGAACATTCGGAAAGTTGACCGAGAAACCAGGGTTGCCGATACCCCTGCTTGAACGCCTCCTCGTCGATAGCCGAAAAGGATTTCATCTTTTCACGTGCGTTTACATCCAGTTTCTTCCGCAAGCCTCAGGTTTCTCATATCAAACACAGAGTGCCCCTTTAAGTGTCGAGGAACGGTGTTCCCGAGAATACGATTGATCCGGGGGCTCTTTGGTTACACGCTCAGGCTGTTATCTCTTAAGGGGGCGACACTCAACGTACCTGGCACCAAGGTCTGCCTGATCCTGGCCAGCCCCTGCGGCTCGATGAGAGGTCGCTCCAGCTTTGCCTGCGCTCGGGCCTACGGCAGTGAGTTGGTCGCCTGCGGCGACGGTTTTTATTCCGGGGACTGAAGTTCCCGGCTTCTAACTGGAGGCGCTTTCGCGCCTCTTTTGGTTTTGAGAATTTTCTGAATGATCGGAGATGTGACAGTCGATCGAACTACCACACTCGAGCCGAAAGAAGGGGCACCCGGGCTTTTGAAGAAAAGGCTACGCTGGAATTTCCCGGCGCAGCCCCACGTTAATTCGTGGAAAGGTGATCCAGCGCATCCTGTGCGGACAGGCGATCACCGTGGCTGTGGCTAATCTTCTCGAATACGACCATGCCTTTTTTATCGAGAATGAACGTCGATGGGTAAGCCGTCTCTTGGGGCGCATTCCAACGCAGTCCGTAGAGATTGGTGACCTTATAGTCGGGATCGGTCACAAGAACAACATTGGACGGTAACTCAGCTTGCTTCTCGAGGAACTCTTTCGCATGTTGATCGAGATCGGCGGGTGGTCCCGGGTACACCAAAAGCACCCTCGTGTTCTTTGCCTTGAAGTCTGAGGCGTGCTTCGCGAAATCATGAACCTGCTTAACGCAGTAGGGGCACTGGTAGCCCGGGAAACCTCGCAGGATCACGAGCACAAGAAAGTGTCCGCTCTGCTCGGCCGACAGCGTGACAGTCTTTCCTGTTGGTGTCGAGAGCGTGAAGTCAGGCGCCTTTGCACCTACCGTAGGGGTCTGGGCGGAGGCAGACCCGCCGAGGAACAAAGAGCAGGCGATGGCGAGAAAGGCTCCCCAAGCTCGACTGAAGTGAAATCTGGCGGCCCTTTGGGCTGGAAGGGCATAATCGGACATGACGTGGCAACCCTCCTATGGAATTCCGATCTGACAAGCGGTTTGCAGAAAAGTTACAGGGCGTTGTTACTTTGATCGAACTTCTTAAGGGAGCAAGATGCCCCGTCTCATGGATCGTCGAAATGAAAAGGAGGGATTGTTCATACCCGACAATGTCATGTTTGAACAATCCCACAAGGAACAGTCTTATTGATCAATCCAATCTTTGGACGATTGGGCAATTGATGGAGAAGCCAGCACTGCCGAACGGCGCTGTAGCAGAAGCTCCGGTGATTAAGCCGTCTTGCGCGTAGGTGAGAATCTGGAATTCTTCACGCAGTTGCTGGCGATAGCCCTTGGAAATGGCCTCTTCAGTCCACGTGTACAAGTTCGCGTCCCAGGCCGGGCTGTAATCGAGAGCGAGTGTCGGAATCCCTCCCAATGTGTTGTTCGGCCTGTGTCCATCGTTCAGGTCAGCCGAGAGTCCTTGACGCTGAGGATTATCGCAACCTTCCGTGCCGTTGGTGGCGATGAAGATGCGCTCAATCGGGCTTCCGGCGCTGTCGTCATTGCCCAGCAGAAGCTTACCCATCAGTGGCGCGTACGTGTTGTGCTCGATCGCGGCCGCAAGGGGGATACTGGCGTCCATCGAGATGTACCACACCGGGCGGCCGAAGCTGAAGCCGTTGACGAGGGCCAAAGTGACGGTCATGTTATAGGGATCGATCGCCTGGACCGCGTCATGAACCTTGGTATAGTCGACGTTGCCGTTAGGGAAGTTGATCTGGCTCGCATCGACATCGTAGGCTACCATCGGTGCGTTATAGACCACGCCTCCGCCATTGGCGATTCTAACGAAGGGGCTGTAGTTCGCATCCCCGACCTCGCCGGGCGTAAAAGACTTGGGGGGAAACTCGGCACCTTCCGGTCCGGGAACAATATTCCGTTCCGGAGCGAAATTGACAGTGCCCTTGTCGAATATGATGTTTCCATCGGGACCCAAGTTACCGGTCCTGGCGGCGGTGGTGATGTTATTCATCTTTGCCGAAAAGTTCAGGCCTAGCTCCGCGGCAATCCCCGGATCAGAAACATCAGCGAGAATGTACCAGGCCGTCTTGCCCGTGCTCTTGACCGTTCCTTTATACAGAGGAATGGTGATCGTGCCGATAGTCGCATCGACTTGTCCGGTATCGAGCAACTGCACAGGTCCAACCAGGCTTTGATTGACCGTGGAAGGCGGGGGCCCGAAGTATGAAAGACCCACATTCGTGCCGATATTAGCAGGCGCAGGAAACAAGTCGCAGCCCGGTTCTCCCTGATCGCGCGCTAAGGCTCCGAACCCCTGCGCGGAATTGAAGCCAGAATCCGATGCACTTGAAACGTTGGGCTTTGCGGTGGCGAAGGAAAGCGGTCGCTTTGCCCGCAGGTGCAAAGCCATTGTTTCGGGGGTAAGTTGCGCTTTGGTTGGGGTGGCCACCTGGGCTGAGGCTGCGGCAACGGTCCCAAGCACGAGCGCGACGGCATTTGCGTAATGCAACATCTTCATTTGTCTCTCCGGTTCCGAGGGGATTGCCACCGCGAGCCCGCAAGCCGTCTCCTGTTCGAGGTCGTGCCGTAAAGTTGCAGTGGTTACCCACTAGTTCGCGCCAAAGAGGGAAAGAGTTACGGTGTATAACCAGTTTTTCGTATTGTTGGCCACATCGACCATCTGCCATTTGGCTTTCCGGCTGGGGCTCCTTCTCATTGGACAGAGGAATTCCCGGGGATATGTCTGTGAACCGGCAGCTCCCGAGTTGTCGCCAATCCGGCAATTAAGCTGCGGAAAAACTGCCGTTCTGAGCGGAAGGCAATCCCTCAGCGGCTTCTAAAGCCCAATTCATTTCAAAGCAGTTATGGACGGCCTGATGCTCGCTGCGGCGAGGTAGGCCGTCCCCTTCAACAGAAATGAGTTTTTCCGCAGCCTGTTTAAGGCCCGACATATTCTCAATCGTGTGCGCCGACTGAAGCCGTGCCCTTCGTACAACAACCAGCCCCGAGTTCCGCCGTCCCTGCGGGACTAATTTATCTCTCCAGGCAGAGCTGTCCAAATTAGAGAGAAAGGCAGGCTGTTGGAGCAGTTAGTCAACTGATTACATTAGGAGAGCTTGGCCAACATCAAATGAGGTTCCCTATTTTGGACCCACTGAAAACGAAGCATTAACCGCAGGGTAGAGTCGAGATGTGGCGCGGTGGTTTAGGTGCAACCTATCTGTTACCGGCCCTTTCGTCTGCCGGTGCCTCACTAGCGTCACCATGCTCCGTTTCCACATCCCGCTCATCGAACCGGACGGGCGCGTTTAACGCATCCGGCTCTCGGAGGAAGCATCACGTGGTCGCACACGGATGACTGTGATTCCGCTGCGCTAGCCGGATCAGGCCGAACTTAAGGTGCAGCGTCGCGTCAGAGAACCGGACGGTCCCTTGAGTTGCCACCTTATGTTTGGCACACAACCAATGGCGTAGCCGGCGGGTCGTATGTCGATCCACGACCCGGTAGGCTTGGCTGACAGTGCCGAGACGAAAGTAGTTCGACCAGCCCAGAAGTTTCCGGTTCAGTGTCCCTACCATCCTTTCCGCATCCTGCTGGGTAAATTGGCGGCCAGTCAGTTCACTCACCGCCCGACACAGCCGTTGCACCTTCCGCTTGGAGGGCGAGAAGCCCATATAGGCTTTGCCCGTCTGCGGCGAGTAGAAGCGGCCGTGCGTGTATCCCAGAAAATCAAACTTATCGTCCGGCAGACGACAGACCCGCGTCTTGGTTTCGTTCACCTTCAACTTCAGCCCCAACATCATGCTCCGCATCACAGACAAGGCTTGGTCGGCCTCACCACGACAGCAGATCACCAGGTCATCGGCATAATTGACGATGTAGGCCCCTAAACGTCGCTCGTGCCCTAAGCGCTTCCATCCCAGCACGAACCGGCGCATATAAAGATTGCTCAGCAGTGGGGAAATCGGAGACCCCTGGGGAGTACCACGTCCCTGGTCCCGATTCCGGCTACTCTGACGTTTCCGCCCCTCACCGTCGCTCTCTTCCACCGGAGCCTCCAG
>CAWIBI010000010.1:0-24395 GCA_963834205.1 uncultured Acidobacteriaceae bacterium
CCCTCCTTTCGAAGCACAACCCAACGTAGCCAGTGCCTCAGCGGCTTTCTCTGTGCCGAATTCCTGTCTAACCCCATCACACGCACGAGTGCCCCCGCATACAGATTCTTTTCCCCACTAGACGCACACTGTGGTTGTAGAAAATCGGTGCCGCACCGGAAGCGGCAGAACGGAAGCGTCGGCCGGGCCTGGCAGGCAAGACCGATGGCAGGATCCGAAGGGAGGAAGCTATGTTTTTTATGTCAGCTGCGATGAATTACCTGTTCGTCTCCTGGATTGGGGTGACAGCTGTGCTGTTGGCTCTGGTCATTTACGGCAACACGCTCTCCATGCACAAGGAAGACCAGCTTTACCTCAACTCCGCTGAGCAGGTCATGTTGGCCACCGAACAGCGCGTCTTGATCGGCAGGATGCATCGCCTGGCTCGCATCATCCTGGGCGTAGCGATTGTGTCCGCAGCTCTGCTGATCACCAGCATCAGCGCCTGGGTCTGGATCGGCTTGAACAGCTAGAGTTTCCGGCTCGCTTCCGCCCCCGGCGCGCGGTTCCCCACGAACAGGAATCGCGGCCAGGACCGATAAGTCGCAGGGTGAAGCGTGCCGTCGGGTTGTAGCCTTATGGGCAATCCCAGTAGGAGGTCGTTATGTCGGACAAAGAACGCGATACCTTAGACGCCCTGAAGTTGGAATTGCACTTTACTGAACATCGTAGGTATTGAGCCTTCCGTCCATGATCCGCGTAAGGAGCTTCGAGTCTTTCAGGATTCGCCCTCGTGCTTGAACCATGCGCTCGCGACCCAGAGCATCCATGCGAGGATTGCTGGCTCATCGAGTTCCTTCCGCCGGGGAAGCCGCCACGAGGCCGTTCCCTGCCACCGTATCCCGCTCAGCGCGCGCGGCGATACGGTGGCGGATTCTTCGGCGCTCCCGCCGACAATCCCGAAGTCGCAGCCGCCGTGCGCACCTGGCTCCGCAAGCGGATCACGGAGCTCGAAGCGGCCGGTGCCTGATGGAAATTGCCGCAGGCAAATCGGAGGGGGGCCGGGAGGTTGGCTTTTCTCTGGATCTAGTGGCCTGTCGCAGTGAGTTCGTTACTGCGGACGCGGCGGGTGGGGTCAGAGTATTTCCACTGGATCGGCCGAGCATTGGCGGAGTAGGCGTTGATGTAGCGTCGGAGTTTGCGAGCCAGGTCGGAAACCGAGGTGAAGATGCCGCGGGCGATGACCTCGCGTTCGATCTTGGCGAACCAGATCTCGACCTGGTTGAGCCAGGATGAGTAAGTGGGCGTGAAGTGAAACCGGACTCGCGGGTGTTGTTGGAGGAACTCACGGACCGCCTGAGTTTTGTGCGCGGAGAGATTGTCGAGGATGATGTGAATCTGTTGCCGAGGGGGGCACAAGGATACGACCTCTTGCAAAAAGGCGACGAACTCACGGCTGGTATGGCGGGCAGCGGTTTTGCCGTGGACGCGACCGGTGGCGGTATTCAGCGCCGCATACAAGGAGAGCGTTCCATGCCGGTAGTACTCAAAGCCGTGACGTTCGGCGCGTCCTGGCGAGAGCGGCAGGACGGGATCGAGACGATCCAAGGCTTGAATGGCGGTCTTCTCATCGACGCAGAACACGGCCGCGTGTTGGGGCGGGTGCAGATAGAGGCCGAGGATGTCGGCCGCTTTGCTTTCGAACTCGGGATCATCGCTGGCCATGTAGCGTTCGAGGCGGTGCGGTTTCAGGCCGGCTTGTTGCCAAACCCGATGCACGGCGTCTTTGCTGACGCCCAGCGCGGTAGCCAGCTTGCGGCAACTCCAGTGCGTGGACCCGTCGCTGGGTTTTCTCCGCGTGGCCGACAGGATGCGGGCGCGCAGAGCGGGAGTCAGTACGCGGGGCTTTTGGCCGGGATGATAGGTGTCCAGTCCCTCGAGTCCGTAGTGCCGGAAGCGCTGCTTCCAGCGAATGATCGTGGGCGCCGTGGTCTGGAGCTGTCGCTTGATCGCGTTGAAGGACGCGCCTTCCGCCAGCATCAGAATCAGCTTGGCGCGAAACACGTATCCGGCGGGCAGAGAACGAGACTGGGCGATGCTGCTTAGGTCGGAATGCTGTTGTGGGGTGAGCAGGACTTCACTGCCGGTAGCCATGACAGCTCAGATGCTAACAGCCTAGTAATGGTTACTCTGCGACAGGCCACTAGTGTCCCCCTGCTGGGCCTGATCAAGAAGGATACCGTTGTGATTTGGGAGGACGGCAACCGTGACTGAGGACACAGTCATAAATCCTAAATAGGCATAAGCTATTTGTAACAGGTGATCGGAGGCTAAGCCGTGGGGACGACGGTGGCAGTCAAGTCAGCTGAAAAAGAAACCAAGAGCTACTACGCCGACCCAGCATTTGAATCAAAGCTTGCAGCAATCCCAAAATGTTTTGTGGAGAGGCGGTCTCATCCGAGATTCCCGTTTACGGCGGCCGTGACGGCGGTAAAAATGAGTTCTGGAGCACGAATCGATGCGCGAACAGTGCATCTGGGTGCTGAAGGCTGCTATGTGGACGCGATGAACACATTTCCGGTAGGGACGGCAATGCAGTTGCGCCTTACGAAAGACGGAGAGTCTTTTCGAGCGGATGCCAAGGTCGCATATTGCCAGGTCGGCGTAGGCATGGGCCTCCTCTTCAGCACTACCTCGCCAGAGCAACTCTCGACGTTGAAGATCAAAATTGATAATGTTCCGCCTGGGACGTATACACTCGCCGCCTGGCATGAGTTGTACGGCGCAAAGGAACAGACCATCACCATCAGTGCGAGAGAAGAGAAGACCGCGACAATCACTTTTAACGATCGAAATCACAGATTAGATTCCATTCCAACATCGAGTTTGGTACTCGGCGTCGCCGCTCCCACACGACTCACAGCAACGTTCCTCGCGCTTCTAGGCGGGTTGACCAGGCGCGCGCGGGCGGCGCGGGAGTTCAAGCAAATCCGGATTCCTTAGCAGATTACAAGGAACCTTCAGAACCCTCAAGTTCTCGCGCTCCGTTTCACGGATCTTCAAGATCGACGATACATCACAGCGAGCCGTGACGCGAGTCACCGCCTTGTTTTGTTCCAAGCCGCATTAAGAAGTTCGGGAGGTGTACTGTGAACACCACAAGGTGCACCATCACAACGAGCGCCCGGGTTCGCTCAAGAATATTCTTTATCTCACAGACTTTTCAGAGCCATCTGCAGCAGCACTCCCATTTGCGACGGCGATCGCGCGGAAGTACGGAGCTAGCCTTCATGCGCTGCATGTGGTGATCCCCGCGCCTTACGTTTACACCACGCCGGAACTCACCATCGCCGCGATTGACGCACAAGAAGAGAACGCTTTGGCCGAGATGCGTGCCGTTGACGCACAGCTTACAGGCGTTGCTCATGATACCACGGTTGTTCGCGCACTTCTCATCTGGTCGGCGGCCTGGGAGGGCATCGAGAACTCGGCTGTGGACCTGATCGTTTGCGGCACGCATGGCCGGACGGGACCGCAGAAGCTGCTGCTTGGTTCGACGGCCGAAGAAATTTTCAGGCGATCCCAGGCTCCGGTTCTCACCATTGGTCCGCACGTCAAAATCGGCCTTCACAACGGAGGACACTTTCATCGTGTGCTCCTGGCATTCGATGGCTCCCCGGAATCTCTAGCGGCCGTGCCTTACGCGGTATCTTTTGCCGAGGAAAATCAGGCGCGCCTGGTTTTGCTTCGTGTCCTTCGTAAGCCGCGATACGATGAAAAACTTATAAGTGGAATGTCGGTCGCAGACGCTATGCATTCACTGAACGAACTGATCCCGCCAGACCAGGAGTTGGCTTACCGTGCGGAAGCCGTCGTCGATTTCGGAGATCCAGCGGGACAAATTCTCGAGGTGGCGAGGCAGCGCAATGCGGATCTCATCGTGCTGGGGGTGCGCGATGCGGCCGGTCATCTAGGGGCCGCCACGCATCTGGGGACGACGGTGGCGCACAAAGTTGTGGCGCATGCCCACTGCGCCGTGCTTACGGTTCGCGGTGCACACAGAGAGGAGAAACCATAAGGGCATTACTCTTAAGATCAGGAGGACCTGGCACGCAATGCCAAACTCTTGTTTTTCTAAAATCTGTGAATGAATCAGGCTGTCAAGGAACACGTTCTAGCGTTGGTGGCCGACTCTAGTTCGAACTTTCGCTCCAGCTGGTCTATCTTGGACTCAAGCCAAGATCCTACCGCCTCCTGAATCTCTGCTTCGTAAGCAAAATGGTAGAGTGAGTCAAGTGTATCGCCTTTCGCGCTTAAAGGGATATAGCGGCAAGCGATCGTCCGGTCTTGGTCTTCTGGAGGAACGAACCGCAAGAGCGGGCACTCGCTGCAGGGATGCGCATTTTGTTCGCAGTAATAGCTCTTGCACGTTGGAGAGTCCTCGAAAATAAGGGGAGAGCGCCAGGGCGTCTGCGTTGAACGACGGTATCCTCCTCCCGTCAGGAAGTTGAGCTGCGATTTCAGTATATTCAGGAGATCGTGATCGTTGGCGAGCATAAGTCCTCCAATTTCGTTAGCTTCTAAGTTACTTGGGTGGGAACAAGGGTTCTGTGATTCTCGTCACATTTTGAGGTGACTCTTGTCACATCAAAATCTGCTTGGCTCGGCTTGATAGTTAAAGCATGAGAACGGAGAAAATAGATTCCAGGGCCGACCCTAGTAAAATGCAAGGCCAAGAGACCGCTACTCCGAGGAGAAGGCGTCGCATATTACGGCCCGCCATCATCATGAAAACACCTTACGGCTTACAGGTCATCGAAAGCTGCCTACCTGCCCGATAATGAAGGATCACCTGTTTTGTAATCTGTCTCCTCAGGCACTCCAAAACCTGGACGCAATTTCATCTTCAGCGACGTACCCTAAAGGGGCGATTCTGTTCGTTGAGGGCCAGGAGGCGCGCGGCGCGTTTGTCCTCTGCAGTGGGCGCGTAAAGCTCTCCACCGGTTCTTCTCATGGAAAGTCGGTGATTCTGCGGATCGCGGAGGCCGGCGAAGTCGTTGGGCTCCCTGGGACCATTTCAGGCAAACCGTACGAAGCGACAGCGGAAGCTCTCGAACCTATCCAGGCGAATTTCCTGCCGCGTCAGCAGTTCCTGCAGTTTATGCATCAGCATGGGGACGCTGCGACCAGGGTAGCTGAAATGCTGTGCCATATTTATTACGCTACCTATCAGGAGGTTAAATACCTCGGCCTGTCTGAGTCCGCGGCTGAGAAGCTGGCGAGGTTTATTTTGGATTTGGCGCCTCCAGCCAAAGACGAAGCAGGTATTCGCATTCAACTTACTCTAACCCACGAGGAAATTGCCGAAATGATTGGCTCGTCACGGGAAACGGTCACTCGCCTGTTTGCAAGTTTCAAAAAGGACAAACTGATAGAAGTCCACGGTTCGACGCTGATTATTAAAGACGCGCATACCCTCCGTGGCCTCATCGAGGAATGACGCGCAGTACGGAAGCTATGACGATAGGACGATGCGTGCGGCTCGTCTTTCAATGATATCTCCGTCTAGCTGTTATTTGGACAGGTAACCGTTCTTTTTTGAATGTAAAGGGTTGTTACGGTCGTGTACAGCTTCATCTGTAACGGCGGGCAAGGAATTTCCTGAGGGAGGGATGGGTGGCGCGCGCCAGACTCTCGGTCATAGCGTCCCTCGCTTTAGTCTTTGCCCTTGTGTTCCAATATTTCTCTGCGAATGCACAAGATAATGGAGAGACGCAAGCCGTGCCCCAGGACCCGGCGGCAGCCTCGCCGCCCCAGGCGCCCACCCAATCCGATTATTTAGGTTCCCAGGTCTGCGAAGCCTGCCACGAAGACCTCTATAACAGTTGGGAGAAGACGCCCCACTGGAAGACGACCCTCGACACCAAGGGCGGTCCGTCGCACCAGGGATGCGAAGGCTGCCACGGTCCGGGGCGGCGCACGTGGCCGGCGGCGGCGACGTCACGAAAATATTCACTTTCAGAAGTCATCGACCAAGGAGATCAACGATCGCTGCCTGACCTGCCATGCTGCTGGCACCCAGCATATGAACGCCATCAATTCCGTGCACACGAAAAATGACGTCAGTTGCATTTCCTGCCATTCGCCGCATCACGCCGCGAGGCCGAGTTCCTGCTGGTCAAGGCGCAGCCGGAGCTCTGCTACGCCTGCCACGCTGCAGCAAAAGGCGCAGTTCGACATGCCCTTTCACCACCGCGTGAACGAGCGCCTGGTCCAGTGCAGCGACTGCCACAATCCGCACGGCACCGTCGAGGCCAAGCAGGTGCGCACCTCGGCGGCGCAGGACGCGGTTTGCTACACCTGCCACGCCGACAAGCGCGGGCCGTTCGTCTTCGAGCATGAGCCGGTGAAGGTCGAAGGTTGCGAGATCCTGCCACACGCCGCACGGCTCGCCCAACGCCCACATGCTGAAGATCAGCAACGTGAATCTGCTGTGCCTGTCGTGCCACACCACTTCTTTCGCCAATGCGCCCGGCGCCCCCTCTTTCCATAACCAGGCCGCGCAATACCAGGCCTGCACGCTGTGTCACACGCAGGTTCACGGGTCGAATGTCGACCCCACGTTCTTCAAATAGGGGCTGTCAAATAGAGGATTGGAAGAGTTCGGCGATCGGCGGCACCGGCAAGCCGGCGACGGCGAGGCAGGCCATCGCGCCGTGCGTCTCGCGTCCTGGCCGCTGTCGTTCTGGCGCATGCTGTTGTCAGTGGTCGGCCAAGGCGCAAGCACAGCGCCGGCCCCGACGCAAGCTCCAGCCGCCGGCTCCGAGCGCCAGCCCCAGACTCGCCAGCGCCAGACGAGTCCACCGGCAAAACCGCAGGCGACTACATCGATCCAGCAATCGGTCGAAGTTCGGCTACCGCGACAGCATGATCAACGGAAACCTGAACAACTACGACACGTTCGAGAATCTACACCTCCGGCGTGCGGCTGTTCGATTACACGGTGGACATGCGTTCGATCGAACCACAAGGGCATCTTTTTCGACAATCTGTCGTTCAGCAACTTCGGGCTATGGCGGCGATCCCAACGACATTTCGCGCCTGCGCATCGACAAGAACAAGTGGTATGACTTTCGCGCGCATGTTCCGGCGGGACAAGAACTATCTGGAATTACAATCTGCTGGCCAATCCGCTGAACCCGGCCACGGCTCGAATCCGGCCGATGCCGATCGTCAATTCGCCGCACGCGCTGGATCTGTCCCGCCAGATGCAGGACTACGATCTGACGCTGTTCCCGCAATCGCGAATCCGCGTTCCGCTTGGGCTATTCCCGCAACACCAACAGCGGGCCCGGCATCCACCACGGTGGAGGGAGGAACCGAGCCGCTGCTATCGAAAACGGTGAACGAAGTCACCAATTCCTACCGCATGGGAGTGGACTACCGCGGGCTTCCGAAAACGACGCTTTCCTACGATGAATTGCTCACCTACACGCGCGATCAACAACAGCGTCACCGACAATAACTTCACCTATCAGCTCGCCAACGGCACTCCCGTGGACCTGGGCATCGTTTCAACCGGCGGGCACCTCGCCCTGCGCGACGCCGATCACGAATGCGACCACGCCTCCGACGGCCAACTCCAACTGCAACGGATACTTGTCCTACAGCCAGGTGCAGAATCCGCGATCGTCGTTTCCCGACCGAGCGCTTCAGCTTTCGAATCGTCTTATCTCAAGAATCTTGTCCAGGCGGCTCGGCGAGCTACAGCGAGCGGCAACAACACGGTCACGGACTTTGACGAAAGCATCGACGGATGGGCCAGCCGGACGCTCACGCGCGGGAGCACCACCGGCGGCCCCGCCTAGGCCAAGCGAGTCTCCGTCAACGCCAATTGGTCCGGCGAATACCGCGTCACCGACAAGCTGAGCCTCATCGACAAATTCTCCTATCGACGATTGGCGAATCCCCTCGCATGTGGGCCACGGCCGAAACCAATCTTTTCGCACGCCGCCGACGGCGCCGGCCAGACCGGCATGTTGCTGCCTGCCGATCTTCCACGGTGACACCTGCCAATTTCGCCACGCTCTGTCCGACGCCCCTTACACCGGGCCCAATTGCCCGCAGCACAACTCGAGTTCCGGCGCCGACGTGACCAATGAACTCGTCTCCCAGTTCCTGGGCCAGAACATCGCAGATCGAATACGATCGAAGTGAAATATGACTTCACGCGCCGCGTCAGCGCGCTACACCGGTTACAGTTCACGGCCCGCACCATCAGCGACTTCAGCGCCACCTGGGACACCGGGGAGATCTATCTTCCCGGGCGGCGCCGGAGGCACCGGGCTCACGGCGGCCGAACGGGAATTACTATTTCGCGGCGCGCGGCGATTGCGCGTCATTGGCACCACGGCGTGATCTGCCCGCCGGCTGCACGCTCAAATCCCAATGGCTCGATCCAGGAAGGTTCGCCCACGAATCTCGTGCCCGGAAGCCGGCAACGACACCGTGCGCAACACTTACGACATCCACGAGAAGCGCGGCGCTGTTCGGCGTCTCCGCCCGGCCAATCGATACGCTGCGGCTCAGCGCCGATTTCATGTTCGGCTACAACGACAATTCCTTCACGCGCATCAGCCCGCGCCAGGTGCAAAGCTACAAGGTCCACGCGCGCTACAACCCGAAGCCCTGGGCCAGCCTCGACGCCTCCGTGGACATCAACGAAAATCGCGACAACGTCTCCAGGTAAATAACATCGAGCACGGCCGCACCTACAGCGTCATGGCCACGCTCTCCCCGAAGTCCACTTTTTGGATCGATTTCGGCTACAGCTACATGGACATCTACACGCAGACAGAGATCTGCTTCGCGGACACGGGCTCGACGGTCTTCACGGCGCCAACTGCCCGTGTCCATGCGGCTCGGTCCACCGGCGTCACTCTGGGAACGCTCTCCTATTACGCGAGCCGCGACAACTACGCCTACGTGGACGCCATGTGGAAGCCGCAAAAGCGCGTGACCGCCATGGCGGGATACGGCGGGCAGCATCGTTCGCGGCAACACCACTTTTCTCAATCCGCTGACGCCCACCGGCACGCTGGATTTCAACTACCTCAAGCCGTTCGCGAGCGTTGCCGTTCGATCTTTACAAGGGCTTGAGCTACAAGACGGCCTGGAACTATTACGGATACGATACCACGGCGCTCGCCAATCCGTGGGGCTCGCGCCGCTGCCGTCAGAGGATTTCAACGGCAGCAACGTCACGTTCTCGTTGAAGTACATGTTCTTAAGACATCGCTTAAAACTACGGACAATTCTTCTGGGGGAGAATCCAAATGGTCTCGGCTGAAAGTGCAGCGAGTAGGTGATCGCTAGTTCTGGCAGTTTGCTGTGTTTGCGTGTTCAGTCCGGCCGCGCGCGCCCAAGGTGATGTCACAGGCTTGTACACGGCGAAGTGCGCGGCTTGCCACGGAGCGGATGGCAGCGCCAATACGCCGGCCGGCAAAGCCGTGGGGGCGCATGACTTCCATTCGGCCGAGGTATTGAACCAAACCGACGCCCAACTCACGGCCACGGTAACCAAGGGCAAGAACAAGATGCCTGCATACGCGAAGATCTACAGCGCCGCTCAAATCAAGGACCTGGTCGCCTACTGCCGCCAACTCGGCACGAAAAAATAGCAAGTTTGCGTAAGCCGCCCGAACTCACAACACAATGATCTCCCCCACCACGCTCATGGCCACTGACTTTTCTCCTGAGCATCGCCCTGGTCGCCTGCTCTTTGTGCGCCCGTCGATCACCGCAAAGCGCGAGGGAAAGATCCTGGCGTTGCTTCGCTCTTTTCTGTCTGCCGCTGTTGTGCAGCGCGGTGGGATTCTCGGCGCACATGCAACGAGCTGAGGCAGACCACCTTTTGCCTTTCCTGTCACGTGATGCAGCCCTTCGGCCAGAGTCTTTACCTGGACGACGCGCATTACATCCCTGCCGCTCACTTCCAGAATCACCGCGTTCCAGCCGATGAAGCCTGCTACACCTGCCACACCGACTACGTTCTTTACGGAGGCATTCGCGCGAAATTGACCGGCTTGCATCACGTCTACGTACAGTACCTCGGCCACCCCCGGCGCCCGCTGACATTAAGCTCTACACTCCCTACAACAACCGCGAATGTCTGCATTGCCATTCGGGCGCTCGTTCGTTCGAGGAGTCTCCGACGCACACCGCGCTGCGCGATCAGAATAGTGTCCAACCAGATCTCCTGCCTCACCGGCGGTTGCCACGACACGATTCACAACATCGCCGGTCTCGCGAACGCCAAATTCTGGAAGGCGGCGCCGTGATGCCCTCCGACTCAACGACATGCAATGGCGCGTCCGCATAGCCGCCGCGTTCGTATTCACGGGCCTGCTCATCGAGCTCTTCAGCCTTCACTGGAACAGTCCGCTCGCCTTTCTCCCTCTTGCTTTCGTCGGGCTCCAGTTGTTGGCTTCGGCACCTTGGTCTTCTTGTATTCTCTCGTTTCCGTCGAGAATAAAGCTGCCGCCCATCGCTAAGTCGTTACATTGCGGCCAATAGATCTTAGCCTTGGTGCGATCCGCGCAGACCTGCCGTCATAGCTAGGCATAACAGAGAAGTTGATGCGCCAACAAACTCCAGCACACAGGCGCGGCGCGGTTCTTGCGTTCATGTAGATCGAACTTACCTCTTCGATAAACGCTTATACGTAAGCCGGAGTTCATTAAACAATCCGCTCGTAGTGTCTTCAGACCTGTTGGATCGTAGCCATAACAATCCGGACGCCGTCACATTCGAAAGTGATGTCCGTCACATCCCACAAATCCTCCCCGCGTTATCAATGAACTTGAAGAGGAGGTGACAAATGCAAGCCTCGGAGCTGAAAACGCGGATCGACCTGAAGAACATCCTGTTCGCAACCGATTTCTCGCCGGCCGCGGCCGCTGCTTTGCCGTATGTGGCCGCAATCGCCAAGCTTTATGGATCGAGAGTATGCGCAGTACACGTAAAAACCCGAGAGTCGGATTGGACGCCGGACGAGGAAATTGAACGGCTGGAGGACAGTCTTCGAACTGTTCCGCACGAGTTCCTGGTCGAGACCGGGGACGTCCGCACGGTCTTGCTACGGCCTCGCAGCGCCAAACAGAGTGATCTACTCATCTCGGCACCCACGGGCGCTCCGGATTGGCCGCTTAGTCGTCGGCTCGCTGGCCGAGTCTCTTTTTCGCGAAGCGCCTTGCCCAGTCCTGACAGTCGGCCCCCGTCTCACAGGCCGATCCGAAGTGGACCTTGAAGATCAAGGAGGTTTGCTTGCCACCGATCTCGATGCCGTATCCGCTGAGGCCACGCGCTATGCCATCTCCCTGGCGCAGGAAAATCAGGCACGCCTGACGATCCTGAACGTCGCCCCCGAGCCCAAAGCTGACGAACTAGTTGAACCGCAGCGTTACGCACCCTCGACGATGCGCCGCCTGGAAGCTCTGGTCCCAGCCGACGCGAAACTTTGGTGCGAACCTCACTTCGTGGTCGAAGCCGGCGATCCTGCGGAGAAGATTCTAGACGTCGCGGGAAACTGCCATGCCGACGTGATCGTCCTTGGCATTCGCCCCCATTCAGTTGCGCTTGCAACGCACTTGTCGCGTCCCACGGCCCATAGAGTAGTGACCGAAGCCGCCTGCCCAGTCCTTACGGTTCGCGGCCGCGACGGAAAGAACTTGTTATCAGAGGAGGTTACACCATGCGCCGAACAATCCTGTTTGCTGCCGCTGCTCTCTTGTCCGTCGTCTTTGTAGCCAGGGCGACCACCGCCCCAAGAGCCAAGGCTGTCACCAATACTTTGGCAGTCTCGGCCACACTGTCCGCCCCAACGGCGCCGGCAGCTCCGTCTACTGACGATACCTTTCCGCTAAACTACGTCCCGTCTGGCAGGGCGATATTCCAGCAGTACTGCGCCAGCTGCCACGGCGCGTTGGCCAAGGGCGATGGCCCGATGGCTGCAGTCCTCAAGACGATGCCGCCGGACCTGACGCAGCTATCACGCCGCCATCAGGGCAAGTTTCCTGACGAATACGTGCGTGCAGTCATCGAGTTCGGGCCTGGCCCCAATGCCCATGGCTCAGCCGATATGCCAACGTGGGGACCGATTTTCCGCTACTACGACAAGCAAAACGAACGAGTAGTGCAGCAACGAATCAGGAATCTTACGAACTATCTTGCCTCCCTCCAGGAGTAGATGGCTGAAGTAATGTGAGGGCTGGCCGGTCGCCGGAACCCCGGCCAGTCCTCGGAACGGCGCCTCGGAACCGCAAATGCAGCGCGCAGTCCGCGGATGCGTGTGTGGCGCGCGGGCATATGCACCCCAAGCATGAAATGACCTAATTCCCGCGCTAACTATTCACTCTGCCGTGTGTGCTCTAGATCACGCGGTGCTATGCCTAGGGTCACCGCGCCGCCCGCGTCGATCTGGCATCCTGCTCATAGCAAGTGATAGACGGGAGGTTGAGACATGATTCCAAATCTTCTCGTACCTTCAAATTCCAACCTTGGACGTTCCGATCTCGGACCCACGCAGCGCCCGAGTTCGATCTTGTCTGCTGCTCCTGCCGGTCAGGAGCCGTTCAAAGAAGCCCTACTCGAAGAGGTCTTCGCAGCGCATAAGCGCACCCCATTGGACTGGGTAGTCTCTATCGCGATACATGCCGCCATTGTGGCTGCGGTCGTGATTGTTCCCATCTTCTTTACGCAAACTCTCGACCTCACCCATCTCCAAACGACGTATCTGCTCAGCCCAGTGCCTCCTGGACCGCCGCCCCCGCCGCCACCCGCAGCAGTAGCAGCGCGTCCTCAGCAGGCGCCGCGGCGACCGAGCACGCTGATCGCCAAGATGTTCGCGCCCGTAGCCATTCCAAAGACTGTTGAAAAGTCGGCTGCGGAGGAAGCACCGCCAGACACAACGGCGGGCATTCTGGGAGGTGTCGCAGGCGGCGTTCCGGGAGGCCAAGTCGGCGGAGTCCTCGGAGGCGCCATCGGAGGCTCGCTTGGTTCGGATGTGGCCGCTCCGCCGCCTCAAATTGCAAAGGTAACTGCTGCTTCGGTCGGCCCGTTGCGAATTGGCGGAAACGTCAAGCCTCCACGCGCGATCTCCAAGCCGGCTCCTGACTATCCGTTGATCGCTAAGAGCGCGCGAGTCGAAGGTGTCGTCCAAATCGAGGCCGTCATCGACAACCACGGAAATGTTGTTCAGGCTCACGTCATGGACGGTCCTCCGATCCTGTTTGCAGCGGCTCTGAGGGCCGTGAGCCAGTGGAAGTACGAACCGACTTACCTGAATGGACAACCGTATCCGGTCGACTTGATGATCGAAGTCACTTTCCATTTGGGATGAAGAACTAACCGGCCTCTCTTCGGCGGCCCAATTCATTGAGCGCTCCGTCCAGAGGCTACTTTTGCACTAATCTGTGCTTGTCGCGCATCGAGTCCGTCGCCGAGTGAACGCTATTGGGGACCGACCGGCCTGTGACAAGTAATCGGAGGTAAGCCATGGTTACGACGGTGGCAGTCAAACCAACTCAAAAAGAAATCAAGAGCTCCTACGCCGACCCAGCATTCGAGTCAAAGCTTGCTAGCAATTCCCCGAAGTGCGCTGTCGAGAGGCGGTTTCATCGGAGATTCCCGTTCACGGCGGCTGTGACGGCGGTAGAAGTGAGAGCGCTGGCAATTTCCGTTTCCGTTCGGTGCGCTCCGCCTTCGCCCATCACGGGACCGCCTCGTTCGATAGGACCGAGGTGACCATTTTAAAGGCAACCGTAACGGACTTCCTTTGGGCAATCCCGACGGCGAAATCGATTTCGACGTGAAGGACTCCGAAGGTAATGTTTGAAAAGTGGCAGGGCTCTCTAACAAGTCCCAACTGGCTGGCAGGGGCCGGGTGGACCAAAAACACTTTGAAGCCGGGTGACATGATCACCATCAGCGGAAACCAATCGAGGAATCGCGCGGATTCCCTGTCGATCGCAAAATAAGCTGGTCAATGGTCAAGAGCTCTCGGTCGGCGGCGTGGAAAATTCGCAGTACGCTTTTGTAGAACAAGCAGTCGGTGAAAGCGTAGCGTAGTCGCGGGTCGTTGAAAACGAAAACAGGAGGTGTGGAGTGCACGATTATCTTGAAGGGGTCGAACAGTGGGGGATCGTTCACGCGTTTGCAAGGTCGACCTTTTGGTACGGCGCTGTCACCTGGGCACATTACCTTAGCATTTTCAGTCTCGTTGGGCTGACCATGGCGCTTAATTTGCGCATTTTGGGAGTGGTAGCTAAGGATCAGAAATCTGCTGATTTCGCGGATCAACTGTTTCCGTGGGTCTGGATTACATTGGTCGTGGGCGTATTTACGGGTTTTGCCCTGACCATTCCCGCGGCTGGAGATTATTACATCTCTCCCGTCACGCGAATTAAGGTTGTGGTGGTTCTGCTGGCGTTCCTGTGCACCCTCTTCATCCGGCGCAATGTTGGGAAATGGGATCAGGCGGATGGAATCCCTGCCCTCGGCAAACTAGTGGCGGTAACCGGGATGTTGTTTTGGATCGGCGCTGTCCTCGCGGGTAACGACATCGCGGCTATTTGTGGCTTGGGATAACTCTGCTAAACGAATGAGAGGCTTACCCCCATGATGGATATCTTAAAGGTATTTTGTCATTGGCTTCAAAATAGGGAGTGGGCTCTTTATATCAGTGGTTCTACCTGGGTGTTTCCCTTGGCTCAGCTCATTCATTACACCGGTATGGGCATGTGGGTGGGAACTTCTGATCCTTATTGACTTGCGCATTCTGGGCTTGGTCAAGCCGATTCAGACCATCGGCAAATTCACAAGGGAACTTCTGATACTGAACTGGACATCCTTGGGAATAGGCCTGGTGGGAGCGATTTTGCTCTTCGGTGCAACGCCTCGTCGTATCTGACAATGCCGCCTTTGACATCAAGTTTCCCTTGCTCTGTTTTGGAATTCTCTACCACGGGTTCCTGCAAGGGAAGGCGTTGAAAGCGAAGGAAGAATTCAGCGTGGCCGGCGGTTTCAAAATGGCCGCCTTCTTTGAAATAGTAATTTGGTGCTGTGTGATCTTAGCAGCCACTCGGATTCCTAACCAGTAGTAACGACGGTTATCTAACCAGCCCAAATGGGGATCCTACTCGTGTGTGTTCAAACGAAGACGTGTCGGCAAAGGCAGCTAACGCCGTGAAGAATCAGCGATCTCCGCGAATGGCGTTCTGGTCCTCGGCCGCGGTTCTCGCCCTGCTGATCCTGTTTCCGTGCTCGGCCGCCTGGGCCGCTGGCGGAAGCATCTCGGGCAACGTGGTGGACCCCAGCGGCGGCGCGATTCTGGGCGTGACTGTCGTGGTTCGCAACATGGACACGGGAGTCGAGCAGACCACCACGACCAACGGGACCGGCTTCTATGCCTTTCCGGCTCTTGATGTGGGACATTACGAGATTGAATTCAACATAGTAGGATTCAAACCATACAAGCGCACCGGCTTGGTCATTGACGTTGGTACGGCCCTCGAGGCGGACGTGGGCATGCAGGTCGGCGAGCAAACCCAGGAGGTGACGGTTACCGACACCGGGATACACGTCGAAACCGAGAGCAGCCAGATGGGCGAAGTGTCACCCACCCTCCTGGGGAATCGGCAAGAATGAGCAACTATATATCTCTACTATTTCATCAATTTAAAGGCTAAAATACCACAAATTGGTTACAATATTCACACAACAACATTCATCCCGGTTCCGGGAAAACCCTGTCTCACCCAGATCGCCCTCCTCCCCATGTCTTGAATTCTGACGTTTATAAACGTTAGATTTCATTTTTTAGAAGAGGATTGATCAACTCTTTCAAACGACGGCGGTTATCGCATCTCCGGCCAATTTCCGTTCGCCAGCGGGATCAATCACAGCCGCTGGGTGATCGTCGGCGGGATGGACGAGAGCGGCGGACATTCGGAGTGGACCTTCTTTCTTATCGGGCCCAACGACTTCAAGGTCGTCGATACATGGTTTACCGGCGCGATGCGGGCGACCGGCAGCAACACCGCTATCTGCGACGACGTCTTCGTGCTGAAAACTCACACCATCCGGCTGTCCGATCTTCGAGACGGCAAGGGCCCAGGTGGAAAGCTCCACGCGCATCCCATCTACCGCGCGCCCTTCATTTCCTATGCGCCACTGACTTTCGTCACGCCGATGCTAGGTGCGGCACTAGGCGCGTATGAGATTTTCCGCGACTGGACCAAAAGCCGGCGCGGCACAGGTGGTGTCGCCATCGCCGAGATTCCGAGCATTCAGGTGCGGCTGGGGCGAGCCGCCGCCGACCTCGATGTCGCCGAATTGCTGTTGCGCCGCGCGGTGGATACGGCGCAAACACCGTCTCCGCCCTCTTTGGCGATGCGCGCGCGGACGATGCGTGATTGTGCACGCTCAGCCGAACTTTGCGTCAGTGCCATCGACGCCCTGATCGCCATGAGCGATACCGCTGCTTTCGCCGCCACCCATCCGATCCAGCGTGCTTGGCGCGACATCCATTTTGCCTCGATGCATGTGAGCCTCAACCCAGAGCAGAATTTTGCCCATTTTGGCCGCACCGAACTCGGCCTGCCGCGAGGCTCCCATCAGCCATTCTTTTGAAAGAGGCCTGTCGGTTCGACAACTATACCTCCAAAAAAAATCCGACACGGTCGAACCCCAACCAAGCGGTTATGAAGCAAGTTGCTCTGCGAACCATCCGTGACAAGATCTCAGCCTCGAAGCGCAAGGGGCTCTGGGTTGGCGGTATGGCGCCGCTTGCTATGACGCCAAGGAGCGCAAAATCACTGTCAATGAGCTGAGGCGGAGCGGCCGCACTTCCGAGCCGAGGAGCAAAAAATCCCGACGGGTCTAAATACCAGCCGGGACTAAGGTGGACTAGGCGCTAAGACCTTCGGCTAAGCGCACGCTGCTTCCTTCGGAGCCTTGGGTGTTAACAGCTGCCGCCGGTAACTGGAGAACCGTGGCCGTTTGACCCTCTTCCAGGTACGTCAAGAGAGCAATCCGTCCATCCGGGAATTCTAATGCATCGTGGTGGATTGCGGATTGTCCTTGTTGATCTGACGGAAGATCGCGGTCTTGTAGTTTATCGCGTTCGTGGTCCACGGCCACGAACGCACCCGCCTAACGTCCTCCGTGAAGGACAACTCCGTTCCGGGAAGGAGGCAAACCGCTACGCTCTTATCTTCCGGCTACAGAAGCCTCGGGTACCGGATTTGAACAGTCGGGTTGTAACCTTATCGCTGACTTGAGCGGGCCGCGTTTTCACGGTGTGAAGGCTGTAGTCACACATCGGGGCACTCCTACGTTGCCCCCGCCAAGGGTAAGCTTCCGCTTTTCCCGTCGCGGGCACCATTCGGCCAAAACGTGTGCGGTTCTAACCGCCCCAGCGACCATCTGGTCCGATGCGGCGCCACTTCCCTCAGCCATAGTCATACGAAGACGGCGGCGCCTTCTCATCGTGAAACATTCCTCTATTCCGTTCGACGAGCTTTCCAATACTGTAGAGCTCTCCCGTCGTTGCCACGTCGGCAGAAATCACTTCTGCTTTGACCCCGAAATGCGTCAAAGCCCTTTCGTACAGTGCGCAAAGGGTTGGCTCTCCAACAATCAGCACCGGTGGCTGCAGCGGCGAACTTATCAGTTCGTGACCAATGGGAATTCCAGAAAGATAATCTGTCAGGCTTGCCCATCGAATTCGTTCATTAATACCTGTCGGCTCAACCAGTCGATGCAACACAGGCGTTAAATCTCTCCGCTGGGGTTTCGAATGTCAAAGTCTTACGTGGCCGTTCGTTGGGCTGACGAGCTACTTTGTTCAGAGTTCGCGAATCGCACCGATCAAAGTCTCCTTCGGGAAGTACTGCCTCAGCAGTCGATTGGTGTTTCCATTGGAACCGCGCTGGCCACGGACTTTGCGGATCGCAGAAGTAAACGTCGATGTTGGTCGCTAACGTAAAACGTCGATGATCCTGGGTTCCTTGCCCTTGTCCCAGGTCAAGGATTTATACAGGTGATTGGGTAGCGTCTTTGCCTGCTTGATGAGTGCGGAGATGACCGTCTGTGTGTCCTTGTCGGCGATCTTCATCAAGAATCACATAACGCGTATGACGTTCGACCAAGGTCGCGATGTAGCTGTTCTTTTTGACCCGGACAGGAGATCGTGGGTCAACGGCACCTTCGCAAGACGCGGCGAAGAGGTGGGCCCCGCAAATCGTTTGGAAAGCGCTCAAGTTTTTGTCAGTTCGTGGACCATCAATAGCCCGGTTCGCTTGGGGACGTGTGACGGAGGCCTCTCTCAGCGTTATTACGCTGACGGTGGCTCTCATTCTCTACAAGTTATTCAACGCGACAGCCGGCGACGCCTACCACATTGGGAAAGCGGCTTTGGCAATGCAACTGCAACCGGCACCGGCGGTCGGGATCAGGTGGAATTAATTGGCGGTGCGCCACCGTCATCGCGAAACCGCGCTCTGCTCTTCGCCAAATCTCCTTCCTTGGTGCCGCGCGTCAGAGCGCCTTCATGTGCGCACGTGCCCAGTCGGCGAAGTTCGTAAATCCGCCCGGGACGAGGGCGTTGGCCGCGGCGATGTACCGCTCCGTGCTCGGGGCCAAAGTATGCCTGCTCCGCGAAGTACTGGAAAATCCCGCTCATCTCATGGGCGCCCGGGTAGAAGCCGTCGTAGACGGCCGGGGGCCTGCAGCACCTGCAACTTGTGCCCCTGCGCGTTCAGTGTGCCGACAAAATCGTTGAAGGAGTAAACGCCGCCGCATGCGCCCAGGTAGCTGCCGTTGGGTAGCTCGTCGCCAGCCGCGAACGGCTGCGACGGCGCGACCGACCTCGGTGACGTCACCGGCGTGCATCACGCGCGCGGCGGGATCGATCGGAACCGCCCAGCCGCGGCCGCCGTTCGGTAGAGGCTGGGGCGCCATCATCGTGATGAAGTTCTGGAAGTACATTGGCGCCATCACGAACGTGTGGCGGGCGAATTCGGCCACCTTCACTGCCGCGTCGACTTGGGCTTCCCCGGTGAAGTGCGCGACCTTGACGCGCCCGCTCGTCAGCTTCTCGCTGTCGGGCAGCGTCGACCAGATCAGGGGCTCGACCCCGGCGTCGCGGGCGGCTTGCACGGCCGCTGTGCCGATCTCGGTCTCACGCGGCATCTCGCGGGATCCCAGAAGTTGGTCACGAGGAAGGCTCCGTGCGCCCCCTCGAGTGCGGAACGGAGGGTGCTCGGGTCGAGCAGGTCGGCCGTGACCACTTCGACTCGACGCGCTGCCAACGCCCGCCCAGCGTCGCTGGCGGGATTGCGGCTGGCAACGCGCACCGCGAACTTCCCCGCGCTGATGAGCGCGTCCACGACGCCACCACCCTGCAGACCTGTACCACCGAGTACCGCTACCACTTGCTTGGTCATCATCGTCTCCGTGTGCCGGATGCGTCGCGCTCTGGTGCGCAGGGGCGCGCCGCCCCAGCCCGGCGTTCTCTCGACCCCAAAACCATCCTGCTAATTTGTGTTCAAGGACATATTCTGGCGCCGGGGAGAGATATCAAGGACTTAGACGAAAAATGACCGCTTAGGCTAATAATAGGCCAAACAAGAGAGGCCGAAATGAACCGGCCCATGCCAGGAGGAGGACTACTCGGCGCACTGCTGCCGCTCGGCCTCAATGTCGGGTTCAAAAGCAAGGGCTTTGGCTACGGTGACGAAGACCCGCACGCGATCATCAGGGACGCCCTCGACCCCAACGTCCCGGCCAGCTAAAAAAGTCCACAAATATTTCCGCGGAGCTGGCGGAGCACGGCGCGGATGGTGGAAGCGACGGAACGGGACCTGGCGGACACCTACCGACTTGCCGTGTGATGCAGCAGATGCCAGGAAGAGTGACAGGCAGTTAGATTGCCGGGAGCCATTGTCGGACGGTACGTGCGTCGCCGATCCGTTCATGCGACGGCCCATCCGTGCGGAACTGGTGCTTACTGGTCACACCTCTCTAGCTTCTCGACTTTGGCGAGGAAACTCCTCCAGCATTTTCCGCGCCTTTGGCCCTGCGCTTTGCTCCAAGCGTCGCAAAGCCTCCTCTTTGCTGGGCGGTGGATCGGGCCGATCAAACTCGACGCGATGCACTTGCGTGATTTTCAGCGTTGCCATCAAAAATATTCGGGCCGCTCAGCAATCAGCCGGTCGATCACCTCCGGCCCACGCTCCAGCCAAGCGGCGTGCATGTCGGCAAAAAAATCCTCGCGCATCTTATTGCGCGATCCGAGCGGCCGGCCGGGGCCAGGCGGCATGCCTTTGAGATAGCGCCCACGCTCATCTCGGATCGCGACGACGTTGGTTTTGGGCATCGTAGTCGGTTTCTGTGATCCAGCTATCTTATCACGCTTTCCTAAGCGGCCAGATAAGCGCGCCGGTGGGATCGTCGTCGAAGGGAGCGGGATCGGCAGGCCCGGAGCCGTAGATCAGGCGGAGTTTGCCGCTGATGTCGCCCGCTGTGTCGAGGAGTTCGAACTCAGACATGCTTCCTCCTCAGGTTTTTCTATTCTCGCCTATAAGGCTGTGGCGACGTACGTGCTCTTGGTAGCTCACTGTTTCCTTCCCCTGGGGTACCAAGTGCTAACGGTCGCGTGGATCAAAATCGTCATGAATTTCTGATTGGGGTCCTCGGGTGCGCTCGCATGTAATTCACAACGCTGCTGATTAGCTGATCACCCCTCCAGAACCATACCGGGTGGAATGGCTCGGCTTACCCTGGTCATAGTCGTTCCAGATCGTCGCGCGTTGGCCGGTGTAATCATCAACCTCGCCCCTTCCGGTGCTTCGCCGAACTGCACCGTCAGCTTTCTCAGATACTTCGGACTGTCGTCTGGACCGCGCGAACTTCCGTAGGCTGTACTCATACCAGAAAGGGAGGATGAAAATGTCGGCGCTTGTTCACCAGGTGGCGCTCGTTTCGTAATCCTATCGTGTAAAGTTGCCTGACATGATGCGTGTCTCGGCGGCATTGCAAAAACAGGCAAGCCGTGACCTGGAGCCGATCTGGGAAATAACGGCTACCGTCGACGCATCTCCACGGCTTTATCGGCGCGCATGGACCCTGAAGACCTCCGCGAGGTCATTTCGGCCTATCAGAATTGCGTCGCGGAGACCGTGGGTCGCCTCGGCGGTTTCATCGCGAAGTTCATGGGCGACGGCGTCCTCGTCTATTTCGGATACCCGGCGCTGGTCGAAGGCAAAGAGCGGCGAGGGTCAATCGTATTGCTTATCCGGCGAACCGGGCATCGGCAAATCTCGATTGACTGCTGCGCTGACAGGACCATGGTTGCGCTCCGCGCGAACTGCGATGCCTTAGCCTGTGTAGTGGACGCCACCAGAGCAACGAGGAGACGACCAATGGCGCAAGTAGTCTGTCGATCTCAGTCGGAGCGCTGGTCATTTTGAGAACCGCCACCCCATATTTCGCTCGCTTGTACATCTTGCCCCGGCTTATAAGTTTGGGCGGTTTTAGAGGATCGCTAAAATGACCGCAGACGGGAATTGGAGCCTTGTAGTAGTTACGCCATTAGGCGAGCGGCGAGGTATCCTTTCGCTAAAGACAGAAGGCACCACACTGAAGGGCAGCCAATCAGCCGATGGAAATTCGGCCGAAATCTTTCGACGGCTCCGTGACTGGCGACGCAATTTCTTGGAAAGTCTCCATTACTGACCCGATGCCGATGACGCTCGAATTCACCGGAACGATCGACGGCGACAAAGTTACCGGCAGCGTGATATTAGGCGACTTCGGCACCTCGTCATTCTCAGGCGCGCGCAGCTGACCATGCATCAATAATTTAAGCCACAAGCAATTTCGTTTAGCGACGCATTCAGACCCTCGGACATGGCGCGAGGTCGCAGCAGCGTCGCAAGTGGTTGCGCCGGATGTGCCCAAGGACGGTTCGCGCGGTACTCTCGTTGCGAGTAAAATTGGCTCAGCTTGGATCGGCAAGTGGACGAGAAAATTGGTGAGCGTTTGGAGAAGCGTCTCGGTCGCTTGCATGCGCGATTGCGCCTCGGGATTGAAGCTGATCATGAAGCCCAGGTTTTTGGGCAAGGCATAAACTATTTTCAATTGAGAACCTACCTCCATCCCATGTTGCCATTCGTTTATGCCTCAAGCTAGCGGGATTTTATGGACGCGGGCAAAGGAACGCCGCACAGATCGAACTGAGGCGACATGATGTAACGTCGTCGCGTATCCCAAAGGCATTTGACGGTTTTACAATTCTCCAATTGAGCGACCTTCATGTCGAAATGAGTGAAGGCGCCATCATGCGATTAGCCACTATGCTGCCGGATATAGATTATGATCTCTGCGTTCTCACGGGTGACTACAGAGCGCAAACTTTCGGATCTTACGAACCCGCACTTGCAGGAATGACTCACTTTGCTCAGCACTCAAAGGACCGATCTATGGTGTGTTGGGTAATCACGACACCATTCGAATGGTGCCTGGACTGGAGGACATGGGAATTCAGATGCTGCTGAACGAAAATCATGCGATTGAGCGTGGCAATCAACGCATTTACCTGGCCGGTATCGATGATGCCCATTTTTATCGCGTCGATAACATTGAGAAGGCCGCGACCGGAATCCCCTTTGGGAGTTTTTCGATCCTACTGTCACACACGCCGGAGGTCTATCAGCAGGCTTCTTATGCTGACTTTGGCTTGCTCCTCAGTGGGCACACTCATGGTGGGCAAATCTGCCTTCCTGGCCGTATTCCGATCACTTTCGATTTGTTCTTCCACGTCACATGGGTTCGGGCGCATGGAAGTACCGTGATATGATTGGTTACACATCTGTCGGCGCGGGCTCATCCATTGTTCCAGTGAGATTAATTGCCCCCCAGAAATTACGCTCCATCGCCTGCGGCCGCCAGGCGACGCTGGTCAATAGGGACGATTTCGGATGTTCCATCTGAAGAATAGTCGAGAGAGAATGACTTGCCCTAAGAAGAAAATGATCACAACTGAAACGACATCGAAAGCGCCCAGACCAAGGGTCGAACAAATCGATAATGTCGGAAGCAAACATTCTGGAATTTGGTCTATTCCGGTCGCACGGCTGCTCGGCGCCAAACTTAATCGCCGCTTCAAGAAGCTTGACAATAGGTCCCCGCTCATTGCGACATCGCTACGATGAGACCGGATGTCCATGCAAAACCAAGTGCGGGCGCGGTGACGGTAGCCGCCACAAGCGAAAGTATGATCCCGCGAATTGTTTTCGAATGTCCAAAAACCGGACGCCCGTCGACAAACTGTAACAGCCCCGTCTAGCGGTTGATTGAAGTAGTTGCCGAAAAGCTTGCCAGCGATAACTGGAGTACCGTTCGCAACTGTGAGTAGGACCACCAGCTTAAAAATGAGAAGCCACTGCATCGGCCACCAACCTGAATTTTCTCACGTGGCTAGTTCCGTTACGGCGCGGTTGCCCGTCGGTCAAGAAATCTCAAGGTTAATAAGAGGCGGGTAGGTCGGTTTCGACAAACAGAGCCGCCAACACCCCTGTTCAGCAAATGGACATGGGCCGAGACCGCCAGTACTTCGCAAGCCCGGCGTGAATCTTTAGCCGGTATGGCGGTTGAGGAAGCTCAACTTGCACCCGCAAATCCAGCACTTGTTGTTGCCGCTTACGGATGCGAATTCTGGCGCGGTTGGATGCGGCAAAGTTTCTCCGTCAGTTCGGCCTACAGCTGATTTCCTTTTGGGCCTTTAAATTTTAAAAAATTCCTTCAAAATAGGGCCCAACTCCCCCAAAACCCACCCTCCCCCAAAAAAAAAAATTCGCCCCCGCTTTTAAATTAAAAAAAATCTTTTTCCTCCACTGCCAACCCTTCCAATTAGGCCCTTGGGTTCCCAATACCGTACGGCCCTGCTAAGTTTTGTAAAGAACGGGTCGAGAGCAATGAGGCTGCTGGCTACCCCAATAACCAAGACGTTTTCTGGGTAGTGTTGGATGGGCCGCTCTCTACGGCGTCGTTAGAGCGCTGCTCACTGACGGAAGTGATGGGTCCACCCAGACCTTCGATGATAGCGCTTGGCCGCTTGCCATCTTATTCGGCTGGCCGGCTCTTTATTGGCTTATAAGCCACGGAGTTTTTGCCCTCTGAATTAACGAGACCCTCTCTAAGTCGGCTTCGCCCTCTTGGCGCCGAGCCTTTACCGCGTCCATATTCGCGAATTGAACGATGACAATTGCTCGGGCTTAAGGAAGTTCATTTCGCATGCGTCCATGCTCGCGGCCGGGACCGGGTTGCAACGACACATCACTCCACGTCAACTTTGA
>CAWIBI010000011.1:0-26348 GCA_963834205.1 uncultured Acidobacteriaceae bacterium
TCTGGGAGAATGTGCAACGCTCGCTATTTTGCTCTCGCTTCACGAAATGGTCTATCCCGGCCTCCGGCGGGCATTGGCTGGCATCGTTGTCGTCATCGCTGCGGTACTCGTCTTCTTAAGCGATTCTAAAACAGCGCTTGGCCTGACATT
The DNA here is from genome assembly GCA_963834205.1 of uncultured Acidobacteriaceae bacterium. Lineage (GTDB taxonomy): Bacteria > Acidobacteriota > Terriglobia > Terriglobales > Acidobacteriaceae > PALSA-350. The sequence goes on from CAWIBI010000011.1 coordinate 151, forward strand.
GGTCGCTCCGCTCCTGGGTGGAGTTGCGTTGATTAGCAGAAAGAAAATGCGCATTTCCCCGGCGATCATTCTATTGTCCATACCATTTTGCTACGCCGTATTGTCCAGAGTATTACCTAATTTCAATATTAAATCACTTATCATACTTGCTATATGGCAATTCTACCTTCACGGGTCGTACTATCATATGGGATTTTGTGGAATCTGAGATCGCACGTAGGCCGCTCTTCGGGTGGGGATATCAATCCTTTTGGCTCGTACCCGGCTCGCCCAGTTTGTTTGAAGCTCCAGGTTGGGTCAAGATGATGCCGAATGCCCACAACGGCTATTATGACACGACGCTGGAGATGGGGTACATTGGCTATGGTTTGCTCGTAATCTTCGTCATCGCAACCCTCCACGCCATGGGGCGCGTAGCAGACCGCGACCCCGCTCGGGGGTGGCTCGTGCTCTCACTTGCAGTCTATATTATCATGTGGAACTACCTTGAAAGCTTGTGGATGCGCGGCTTCGAATTCTTGTGGGTGGTGTTTCTGATTATCGCTGCCGAAGCCGCTCGATACGGGCAGCCTTTTCCGCTGACAAGGGCGGCGTCCGGATCGGACCCCAAGACTGGGCAGCCCCGGTGCCTCGCGAGGCGTGCCGAGGCCTTCGCTGAGATTCCGAATTGAAGCCCGGCCACCCTTCCGCCTCGCGTTGGCCCTCCACCGCGGCTATTAGGACGAGGCATCGAAGCAACACCTGGAAGAGATCGGCTTCAATGCCCTGCGGATTTCGTGTACCCGGACGTGGTCTTTGGCCTGGCCTAGCGCGACACGCAGTACGATACCCGTCGGAAGGGAAAATTACTTGCGGAACATCGCCAGGATATTGAAGCCGAGAGAATACCTCGTTGGCCCCATTATTAGGTCCTTTTGCATCGGACGCAGAACGATATCGGTCGCTTCCATGTCAATCTCGGTTCACCATAGAACCCTGCGATCAGGGGGCCCACAAGCTGCCATCAACATCGTAGCACTGCACCCAACTGCTACGCTGATCCAAAACAGCGTGCTAATCAGGTATTGATGTTAGCGCTCCGAGCGACGATGTCCGGTGTCCCGAGACTGACCAGCAGTGGTGCAAACACCGTGATCGCGGTCACCACGCCTACCAAACCATAATCCTCGGGAGAAAGAAAAGAAGGCGCGCCAGGACTAGAGCGTGACAACCTGAATTACTGTGATCAGCACCCGTGCGCTAACGACCACAACGCCAGCGCGCAGCGAGCGGCGTCCATGGTCGCGCTTCGATTGAGTGGTCCTTAAAGTAGAACCTCATTGTCACTTTCGATACCAGCTACCGCCGCGGACAGTAGTGACGGGTGCTGATTGCGGCAAGGACAGCAACGCCACAACAATTCAATGAGCATGTCGTCGCCAGCCTAAGGAGAGGCCTGGCGGGCTGTGCAGAGAAGTATTTCGAATGTCTGCGCGAGATCGCGAAGGCTCAGCCATTTGGAGATATCAAAAAGTGGCGGCATACCGCACGTGAATTGATTGACGCGCATGTGGGGACAAACACTGCCCGCGTTCTGTTCAGCAGATACCGGCAGGAGCTGATCACCAGAAATGGGTCGCGTTACGCGACAAGACTTCAGTTTGGATACTACCGTAAAGAGGAAGAGCCATCGCGAAACAATGCCACTGTTTCAGATTTTATTAAGTGCTTGAAATTCCACAAAACACGACTGTTTCGCAACCAGTGTTTTTCACCCTCTGAAACAGTGTAGGTGTGAAACAGTACCGAAACAGTGCGAAACGGCGGTGAAACAGCGGTGAAACAGTCCGAAACAGTTTTCAAATTTGGGTGCGAAACAGCCGAAACAATTGCCCTATAGGGCAACTGTTTAGGCTTTCGCCCCCAACATCCCCTCCATGGGTTGGGGAGAGAGGGGTGCGCCGCACCACTGGGCGATTAGGACTCCCTGCGTCGCGTAGCTTTGGCCAGCCGTGGCCGCTGGTAAGCCCCTGCTGGGGGCCAGCTAGAAGGGGCGCGTCGGCGCCGCCAAGGCCTATGCGCGCTTCCTAAGGGGTCATCGAACTGCAAGGAGCGGTTTTCACCATAGCAGCAGCGCTACAGACGTTCGTTGACATCATCGTTCTATCAAGTTTGTTCCTCCTGAGGTAGTGGGTTGGTCGCGGATCTATCCGGGGCAAGCTTGAGAGGCTGCGGTTCGGAGCAAAGACGCCGTGCTAGTCCGTGACAAGCTTGAGATGCTGCGGTTCGGAGCACACCTTGTCGGAATGCGCGATAGTGGTCTGTGCGAATGCGTGCAAGAGTGATTACGAATGCCCGATCGTTGCGCTTCGGATTGCAACCGCGACAGCACCCGAACTGCGCACGTCACGACCACACGACTTTGTTCGCGTCACCCAGCGCGCCAGGTTGAAAAAGACCGTGTCCGAGACGCTTTCGATCGGCCAAGATCTGGGGTAGCCACGGTTGAATGTCGTTAAAATGTCACGCCGCCCCGGATCAGTCTGTATCTGCGGATCCCACGACGCTTGCAAGACAGCACCGCGTGCTGCTAGGAGCAAAGGGGGCGACGACCTCTCTATGGCGGCGAGAAACTCCCCCTTGGTTATTGACTCGCAAGAGATCGGGCAGTTCGCCCGCGCTGGGCGACTGGGGCTTTGTCCGTGCGACGTGGTAGTCTAGCTCATCGATGTGGACGGAGAACCGAGTGCTACCAGACCTGCCCGAATGCCGAGAGCGCCCGTTTCGGCCATGGGACCCAGGCCGCAAGCTCCTCTTGTCGATCCGGCGGTATCAGTATTGGCGCCAGGCCGGACCCGGCCTGCCACGCCTCATCTCCAAGCTCGTGGTGCTGCGCTATCGCTTTTGGAGCGTAATTGCCGCGGCAGATATCCCGATCAATGGCAGGATCGGCGGTGGCCTTTTGCTCCTACATCCGAATGGGGTCGTCATTGATCAGAATGTGGTTACTGGAACGAACTGCACGATCTTTCAACAAGTGACCATCGGTGACGCGCGCAATTCCGGACAGGAAGGCCAGCCCGTCCCCGTCATTGGCAATAACGTCGAGATCGGGGCGGGAGCCAAGGTTCTTGGCGACATTCGCGTCGGCGATCACGCAAAAATCGGCGCTAATGCCGTGGTCTTACAAGACATTCCACCCCACGCTATTGCAGTGGGCATTCCCGCAAGGATCAAGCGTGCCCCGGACGCCGACCGCTACCTTCACCATCAACAGCGGCAACTTCCTGCTGATCGGCAAGGGGACAACCGTGCACGAACCGGGGCGGGGCCGGACGACGCGAAGACCCGACAGCGCCAACCATTGCCAGGGGCCTGCGCGCGCCAGCCCCCCACACGGAAAAACTTTCTACCTGATCGGAACGACCAGGTATCAACGATCCCTACTTCCGAGCCCCTACTTCCGAACTGTAGTTTCTAGGAATTTAATCATTAACGCCAATCAGTCTAACGAACGTCGCTTGGCTGAGGCGCGCAAGCTGGCCGAAGACCCGGCAGTCACGCCGCGTAAAGGCGGTAGTAGGGTGACTAACGGTACCGAAGCGGATGCGCCGGCGAGCCGAACTCGGGAATTGCGATGACGTTACCGCTGCGGATAGCCCAGGCAGCGCGACAGCAGTCGCCGAGCAACCGTTTGCTGTGCAAGTGTGGGGGCATGCGCCATTTAATGTTCAGTAGTTCACGTTTTGGCTGATTGGTTGGACATTCGCGCAACAGCTCCTTCTTGTCGCGCGGTGACGTCGTTGATGCCTGCCAAGCCTTGAGCAGGTCGCCACCGAGGGCGAGCAAGCGGCTGCGTTCGTCCGCGCTGAGTGTCCTCGGACACTGCTGTTCGCGACGTACAAGCTCGGCCTGGGCCTTTTCGAGTTCGCGCAAGCAGTGTTCACTCGGCCTCGATGCCGAGGGCGACGGGACGGTTGTCCGGATCGATAGCGCGATAACGGCGCCCCACACGCTGCGCCTCATAGCTCGCCCGCTCCACCGCAAGACGCCACTGCGCCAGTACACCATCGTGATCAATTCGATCCGTTCAGCGGCGGCAAAATTGTCGTCCGCGGCCAGCCTGAGAGGTCGCTCGTCGATCGACTGTTACACCACCGTTACAGATCGAAAGGGCCAGACTGTGATACGGGAAAGGGAGAGCGTCGAATTGACCGCTGCCGTGCTGGGGCTTGACCGCTCATTGCGGCCGGGCAGATCGGACGACCGTGCTGTGAATGCTCACTTACAATACTCGCCCGGTGCGAAGGTACACGCTTGCAGGTCGAGTACTGGTTTTCCCACCTTAAAACAGGGTGCACCCGATGACCTCGAATAGCGACATTTATGTTACTACAGTCCGCGACCCAATTGACCGGATAGCCGGCACGCAGCCCGATCGCGCTTTTTCAATCAGCCCTGAAACGGTTCATATTAATACAGTCTGCGACCTGATTGATTGCATGGCTGACGCAAAGCCTGATCTCGCTTTTCTAATCAGCCCTGAAACGGGCCGTGTGTTGACCTTCAAGGGACTACAGGAGCAGGCCCATCATTTGTGCAGGCGGTTTCGGCAAATGGGTTTGGAGCATGGGGACAAAATTGCCTTCTTGATGGACAATGGACTTTTCACCGCGCAGTTGTTCCTGGGAGCGATGTACGGGGGCTTTGTCTCGGTGCCGCTCAACGTACGCGCCGGCACGTCTCAATTGTCATACATGTTGGATCATTGCGACGCCAAGGTCGTATTTGTGGGGAGCCAATACAACGCGCTGATCAAAGAAGCGATGGCCCATGTTCGGCGGCCGGTTGAGGTCATTGCCGCCGACCTCGACAGTTGCCCGGAAGTGAGCGAGACACCGTCCATAACAGACACATTGCCTCCTGTCAGGGCGGAGGATGCGGCTCTGCTGATGTACAGTTCCGGGACCACGGGGCAACCGAACGGAGCAGTCCATACTCACAGGTCCGTTCTTGCTCATGGAAGGAATTCCGCTTGTTCGCACCAGCTCACGGCTGCGGATCGGTCCCTTCTTGTTCTTCCGCTATATCACATAAACGCCGAGTGTGTGACCTTAATTCCGACGCTGACGAGCGGCGGTTCAGTGGTCATACCGCATGGGTTTGTTGTCAGCGAGTTTTGGAATTGGTTGGATGACTACCGCTGCACTTGGTCGGCCTTGGTGCCGACAATTATCTCGCAACTCCTGGATTGGAAGGACCCAAAGGCGGAAAGCCGGACAGCCGCCTTCCAGCGCATCCGCTTCTTGCGCACTTCTTCGGCGCCGCTCTCGCCGTCGTTGCACCGCGAATTCCTTGACAAATTCAAGTTGCCGCTCATCCAGGCGATGGGATCATCGGAAGCAGGCAACGTCTTCTCGAATCCCGTGCCTCCGGGCGGGAACAAGATTGGATCACCGGGCTTGCCGTGGGGTTTTGAAACCAAGATTGTCGATCGCGAGGGCGCAGAATTGCCGCCTGGAGAGCCGGGGGAGGTTCTGATCCGCGGCGACGGGATGATGCAGGGCTATTACAAGGACCCAGCGGGAACGGCGGCGGCACTGGACTCTGAAGGCTGGCTGCACACCGGCGACCTCGCCTACCGGGACGAGGACGGTTACTTCTTCGTCGTCGGCCGCTCGAAGGAATTGATCATCAAAGGCGGAATGAACATTGCTCCCAAACAGATCGATGAAATTCTGGAAACGCATCCGGCGGTGTTGGAGGCCGCTGCCGTGGGAGTCCCTGACCGTTACGTGGGCGAGGATGTGGTTGCCTTCGTGGTCATGCGTACTGGAAATGTCGTGGACGAACAGGAACTGCTCACATTTTGTGAGAGTCGCCTGGGCCACTTCAAGACTCCGACGCGGATTCACTTTGTTAAGGACTTGCCAAAAGGCCCCTCGGGCAAGGTGCAACGGCTGAAGTTACAGGAGGAAGCAGCGCAGCCCTCTGTTTCCGAGCTGGGCTCTTCGGAACAGGGAGCTAACCGTGCCCGACGATGGGCGGGCTTCCCGCGTCTCACAGATCGAGCAAATAATCTCCGAGACCTGGGCGGAACTCCTCCAGCAACCGCAGGTCGATATCCATTGCAATTTTTTCGCGTTAGGTGGGCACTCGCTGCTCGCCATTCGATGCCTCTCGCTGCTGCGCGAGAAACTTCCCATTGCGCTGTCGCTGTCCGATTTCTTTGAGAATGCCACCGTCGCTCAACAGGCGGCGCTCGTCAGACGCCGGCTGTGCACGGATGCTGCCGCCGACGGTCAAGCCCCCGGACCACAGCACGCCCCCCTCACCGGTCCAGCAGATCGATTCCACTGCGGAATCGGGCGCTGCCTTGCCCGCTCAGCCCGGCGCAGCGACGGCTATGGTTTCTGGAGCAGTTGAATCCCGGTTTGCCGATTTACAACGAGTCCGAAGCGGTACGGTTGCGGGGAGAACTCAATGTTGACGCGATGGAACAGGCGCTTAACGCCATCATCGAGCGACACGAGATACTGCGGTCCACAATCCAGGCCATCGACGGGCAACCCATGGCGGTTGTCCACGAGAACTGGCCGTTGCGCCTTAAGAAGATCGACCTCAGCGCGCTGGCGCCCGCACAACGTCAGGCGGAAGTGGAGCGTTTGCTGATCGCCGAGCCGCGGCGTCTCTACCATCTCGAAGTCGAACCAGGAATCCGCGCTACATTGCTCCGCCTGGGACCGCAAGAGCATGTCTTTATTTTGATGATGCACCACATTATTTGTGACTGGTCGTCGGAAGGCGTCTTTTGGCGGGAACTGTCGGCACTGTACCGCGCCTTTTCTCGCGGCGAGCCGCCGAACTTGACTACCTTGCCGATCCAGCATGGTGACTATGCGGCATGGCAACAAGAGCATATCGCGCGAAGCGAATTTCGCCGAAGATTTGGCCTACTGGGAGGAGAACCTGCGCGGAGCGCCCGAGCTCTTGGAGTTGCCGACGGATCGGCCTCGCCCTCGCGCCATCTCCTATCGGGGCGGCAAGAACGTTTCCGGATCGACCGGGTCCTGGCAAACGCTCTACGCGATTGCAGCCGGCAGGAAAAGACCAGCTTTGTTCACGGTCTTCGCCGCGGTGCTGAACACATTACTGTATCGCTACCCGGGCAGGAAGACATACTGGTGGGAATTCCGATGGCTGACCGGGATCGGCCGGAACTGCAATCGTTGATCGGCTTTCTGCTCCATATCGGCGTCCTGCGAACCAGGCTCTCCGGAGAGATGACGTTTCGTGAGTTGCTTGCTCGCCGTTCAGAAAGGTGTGCTTGGGCTGTACAGCCATCGCGCGCGTGCCGTTTGACCAGGTGGTGAGCAAGATCCAGCCGGAGCGCAACCTAAGTTACGCGCCGTTGGTCCAGGTGATGATCAACTGGCGCGACCGCGATCAGCAACTGACGTTCATCGGAATGGACGGGCTTGCAGGTGGAATCGCTGTTGGCCGAGACCAAAACCTCCAAGTTCGACCTGGTGCTGCTATTGACCGACTGCGGAGACGACATCTTGGTTGAAATGGAATACAGCACCGATCTCTTCGACGATTCGCGCATCGAACGCATGTTCGGTCACTATCAAAAACTACTGGAAGCCGTCGCGGCCGATCCCGATCAGCGTCTGGCGGAACTGACGATTGCTGACCGACGCCGAGCGTCAGCAATTGCTGATCGATTGGAACCAGACAGCGGTCGCCTATCCCAAGGACCGGTGCGTGCACGAACTTATTGAAGAGCAAGCCGAACTCGCGCCCGAGGCCGTGGCGGTGGTCTTCGAAGACGCGCAACTGACCTATCGCCAACTCAATGAACGCGCCAACCAGTTGGCCCACCATCTGCAAGAGTTGGGCGTGGGACCGGATACGCTGGTGGCCATCTGCGTGGAGCGGTCATTGGAGATGGTGGTGGGGTTGCTGGGCATCCTTAAGGCGGGCGGCGCTTATCTGCCGCTGGATCCCAGTTACCCGAAGGAACGGCTGGCGTTCATGCTCCGTGACTCGGGCACGCCGCTGCTTCTGACCCATCAACGGTTGCGCGACCAGTTACAGGTGGAACCCAAATGCCAGGATTCTTTGTCTGGACGCCGATTGGGAAACGATCGCCAGGTCACCGACCCAGAATCCCAAGTGCGGCGTCGGGCCCGAGAATTTGGCGTACGTGATTTACACCTCCGGATCGACTGGAGAACCCAAGGGCGTGGAGCTCGACGCATGGAGGGTTGTTGAATTTGATCTTCTGGCATCGGCGGACTTATCAAGTCAGTCCGGCCGACAGGGCCACACAGTTGGCTGGCGTGGGATTCGACGCCTCGGTGTGGGAATTGTGGCCGTATCTGACGGCAGGAGCCAGCATTCACATGCCGGATGAGGATACGCGGCTATTGCCGGAGAAACTTAGAGACTGGTTGGTGGAGCACGAAATTACTTTGAGTTTTGTGCCCACGCCCTTGGCCGAAGCCTTGGTGGCCCTGACATGGCCTTCAAAAGTCGCTTTGCGAGCGATGCTGACCGGCGGGGATCGCCTCACCTGCCATGTGCCACCGTCGCTGCCGTTCCCGTTGGTCAATCATTATGGGCCGACGGAGGGCACCGTGGTCGCGACTTGTGCGGTCGTGGATGTTGAAAGTCAAGACGGAAAAGCGCCTCCGATAGGCAAGCCAATTGCAAACACACAAGCTTATGTGTTGGACAGTCAACTGCAACCCCGTTCCGATCGGCGTACCGGGCGAGTTGCTGGTCGGCGGAGATGGACTGGCGCGCGGTTACTTACATCGCCCCGAGTTAACTGCGGAGAAGTTCATCGCCAATCCGTTCAGTCGCCGGCCCGGCGCGCGGCTTTACAAGACTGGGGACCTGGTTCGGTACTCGCCAACTGGAACCATCGAGTTCTTGGGGCGTAACGACGATCAGGTGAAAATTCGCGGGTTCCGCATTGAGTTGGGCGAAATCGAATCGGTACTGGCCAGACACCCGGCGGTACGGGCGGCGGTGGTGGTGGCGCGCGAGGAGGTATCGGGCGAGAAGCGTCTGACCGCCTACGCCATGACCCATCCGCTTGCTCCGACCGTGACGCGAACTGCGCGAACACCTTAAAAAGCGGATGCCAGACTACATGATCCCTTCGGCATTCGTCATTCTGGAACAATTCCCTCTCACGCTCAACGGCAAGGTCGACCGTGCTGCTCTGCCGGCGCCCGATAGCGCCAACACCGTGCGGGACGAGGCCGGCTTCGCTCCCGTGACGGGCGTCGAGAAGACCGTGGCCGGCATAGTGGCGTCGTTGCTTGGGGTTGACCGGGTGGACGCGCAGGCAAACTTCTTTGACCTCGGAGGCCACTCGCTGCTGGGAGCCCAACTCATCGCCCGAATACGCGCCGCGTTCGGAATTAATCTTCCCCTTCGCAGAGTGTTTGAATCCGCGACCGTGGCCGAGCTATCGGCCGACATCGAAGAAATCCTTGTCGCGGAGGTTGAAGCGATGAGCGAAGACGAAGTTCAACACTCTCGTTACGATCCTCGCCTTGCCGAGCACTCGACAGCAGAGCGATGATCCTAGAAGCATTGAGACTAACCAAGAAACGCCGCTTCGATCCCACGTCCGCCCGAAGAAAAACGGCGCCTGTCCTGAGCCTCTATCGTTTGCTGGACCCTGAGGTCTTGGCAGACCCCTATCCGCTTTACCGCCGTCTTCGCGAGGAAGATCCGGTGCATTGGGATCCGTTTCTGCACGCCTGGGTAGTTACTCGCTACCCGGACGTGATCAAGGTGCTGCGCGAGTTTACGGCCGGACGCACGCCCTCGCCCGAACAGCTTACCGCGATGGGGCTCGAGGCGTTAAATCCCATCGCTGCGGTGATGGTCAAGCAGATGCTCTTTCTAGACGCTCGCGCGCACACGCGCCTTCGGGGTTTGGCCGCAGTGGCCTTCACCCCGCGCCGGGTCGAAGCCCTGCGATCGCACATCCGGGACATCACGCGGCGTCTGCTCCAAGCCGCCCAAGCAAAAGGGGGCATGGACGTCATCGCCGATCTGGCCGAGCCACTTCCGTGCATCGTGACCGCCGAGATGCTCGGGCTGCCCGTCGAGGACCATCGCCAGTTGAAACTCTGGTCGCAGGACTTCGCCGAAATGCTGGGCAATTTTCAGCACAACCCGGACCGCATCCCGAAAATCCTCAAGAGCACGCAAGACATGACCGCGTATTTCCGGTCGGCGATGCGTATCGGAAGCATCCGTCCGGACGGGCTGGTCCGCTCCCTGATGAACGCGGAGATCGACGGCGACCGCCTAACGGAAGATGAAGTAATCGCCAACTGCATCGTCACCATGGTCGGCGGCCAAGAGACAACCACCAATCTGATTGGAAGCGGCATGCTCACGTTGCTGCGCAATCCCGATCAACTCGCAAAACTCCGCGCCGACCTCTCTTTGATTCCGTCGGCCGTGGAAGAGTTGCTTCGGTACGAGAGCCCCAGCCAGCATACGGGCCGGCTGGCGCCTGACGACATCGAGATGGGCGGGAAGCAGATAAAAAAGCGTCAGGCCGTCATGGCGGTCATGGCTGCGGCTAACCGAGACCCTGAGCGATTCCCCGATCCGGACCGGCTGGATATCACCCGCCAGGATAACCGTCACGTCGCTTTCGGCTGGGGCGCGCACTTCTGTTTCGGAGCGCCCCTGGCTCGGATTGAGGGCCAGATCGCCTTCGAGGAGATGATTCGCTTATTCCCCAACTGGTCCCTCAAGCCCGGCCCCCTGGTCTGGCGGACCAACCTGGGCCTGCGCGGCCTGACTTCATTGCCGATCAGTTTTTCGTCTGCTTCGCCGGGAGACGATGCGGTTTCTCGGAGCGGGAAGGGCTACGATCACTTCCTGAACTTGGATGGAGCGAGCGAAACCAGACGCCTTTTTGGTCGTGCAGAACAATTCCCATGGGTTTGCACGTTCGGCGCGATGGTTAAGTTGAAACCACAAAGGAAACCTACCTATGGATGAATTGAAAAAGAGAATCGCAAATCTTTCCCCGGCCAAGCGCGCGTCTTGGACCAGCGGGTAAACGGGCTTGCAAAGAATACTACTATTCCACGAAATCTCGGGCGAGATCTTGCTCCGCTGGCTTTCCGCTCGGATGGGGAGGGAACGCCTCTTTTCCTCTTGCACTATCTGACGCCTTCACAAGTCCTGGCCAAGCATCTCGGGCCGGATCGCCCGGTATTTGGAATCGCCAGCGCTTTTGAGGAAGAACTGTATTTATGGGAGGAATCAGGGCGGATTGCGGTTTCCGTGGAGGAACTGGCGCGGCGCTGTATGGCAGAATTACAAACGGCGCAGCCCCAAGGTCCCTATTGCCTCGCGGGCTTTTGCTTCGGCGGGGCCCTGGCATTTGAAGTTGCCAAACAGTTGAGAAAACAGGGTGAACATGTTGCTTTTCTGGGCTTGCTGGATTCGTTCTACCTTCCGGGCGTCAACCCAATGTCCCTGCCTTGGCTGACGACCGACAGGTCGTCGATGACTGTTCGACTGAGCTGACGGAGGTCCGACTGTTCTGCCCGAGGCCCGCGCCAATGAGCGGCCCTCCGGCATGACGGAGGCCGAGAAGGAGTTCTCACGTCGAGTCCTTTTCATGCGAGAGGTCGTAAAGCCCTACAAAAGCGAGCCGTATCCTGGCAGATGCGGTATTGTTCCGGGCAATGGAAAATCGAGATCCATCCTTAGGTGCGAATGGGTGGGATGAAGTAGTCCTCGGGGGCTTGCAACTCGAGGATTGTCAAATCACTCGGATGGGGCTTTTCGAGGAGCCATTTGTCGGCGAGTTGGCGGCAAGGCTCGCCGAACATCTTGCGAGAGTTGATGAACACCATTGCGCGGGGGGAAGTGGACCGGAAGGTAATTTCAGTCCCAGATCACGCGCGTCGCGAGTTGAACAATGCTTTTGTCGAGCCGCGAGCGCCCGTTGAGAGGGCCCTGGCCGAACATCTGGTCGCAAGTACTGCGGGTTGAGCAGGTCGGCGTCTACGACAGGTTCTTTGAACTGGGAGGGGACTCGGTTCTAGGGCATCCAGGTTATCGCCAGGGCCAAGAAAGCTGGATTGCGATTGACACTGAAACAGATCTTTCAGCACCCGACGATTGCCGAGTTGGCATTGGTGGCGGAGCCGGGCACGCAGCCCCGCTATTCCGAGCAGGGACTGATTACCGGCGAAGTGCCACTGACGCCGATTCAGAAATGGTTCTTCGAGCAAGACTATGCCGATCGACATCATTGGAATCAGGCGACGGCTGTTTGGAATTGCGACAGGATCTTGATGCAGCGTTGCTTGAGAGGGCTATTCAACAGTTGGTGGTTCACCATGACGCGCTACGGCTACGCTTCCGGCAAGAAGACGCGGGGTGGATGCAGTTCAATGCTGGCTCTGAAGAGGCTGTGAAGCTGACACTGGTGGATTTGGCGGGGGCGCCGGAAGAGAAACAGACATCCGTGGTGGAAACTGCCGCCGCGGAACTCCAAGACAGTCTGAATCTCTCGCAGGGGCCGTTGATCGGGGCGGCGCTATTCAATTTCGGCTCTCGGCGGCCTTCACGTCTTTTGTTGGCGATCCATCACCTGGCGGTGGACGGGGTCTCCTGGAGAATTCTGTTGGAGGACTTGCAGGTCATTTGCGAGCAACTCCAGAGTGGTGGAACGGTCAAGCTGCCCGCCAAGACCACTTCCTTCAGAAAGTGGGCGCAAGAACTGGCGGAACACGCGCACTCTGCCACCTTTGAACAGGAAGCAGACTACTGGCTCGCCGTGTCGTCCGCAGAAAGCGGGCCGATACCGGTGGACTTCAGCGGGGGCGAGAACAGCGAGGCGTCCGCCCGCACCGTTTCGGTGTCGCTGGATGCCGAAGACACTTCCGCACTGCTCCAGAAAGTTCCGCAAGCCTACAACACCCAGATCAATGACGTTCTTTTGTCCGCCTTGGGCCTCGCGTTGACATCCTGGATCGGACGGCCCGTGGCGCGGATCAATCTCGAAGGCGATGGGCGCGAAGAGCTCTTTGAAGGGATTGACTTATCGCGCACGGTGGGCTGGTTCACGACAATCTTCCCGGTGAACCTGGATTTGCGAGGGACGGTCGGACCGGGAGAGGTGTTGAAATCGGTCAAGGAACAACTCCGCCGCATCCCTCAGCGCGGGATCGGCTACGGGATGCTGCGATATCTCCGCGGCGACGACATCGTCGCGACGCAACTGCGGTCTGCGCCGCAGCCGGAAATCATCTTCAATTATCTCGGGCAGTTAGACCAGGCGGCGACGGCATCTCCATTCATGTCGGTCGAGGGATCGATAGGACCGGTCCATAGTCCGCTTGCGCGGCGCAGCCATCTGCTGAGCATCAACAGTCTAGTGGCTAACGGCCGGTTGCGGCTGGACTGGGGTTATAGCGAGGCGGTGCATCGGCGCAGCACGATCGAACGACTGGCCCAAAACTTTATCGAGGCGTTGCGCTCGCTCATCCACCACTGCACATCGCCAAGTGCTGGCGGTTATACGCCATCGGATTTCGTCGAGACGGGCCTGGATCAGCAGGGACTGGATCGCTTGATCTCCGAACTCGGCGAGGCGACGAATTAACCGCCATGACCGAACAAAAAAGAACATCGAGAGTATTTATCCGCTGTCTCCGATGCAACAAGGTATGTTGTTCCATACCCTGTTGTCGCCAAAGTCCGGCGTTTATTTCAACCAAATATTATACACGCTGACTGGTTGATCTCCAGAAGGCGGCGATGCAGCGCGCCTGGCAACAGGTGGTGGACCGGCACGAACCCTTGCGTACTTTGTTTGTTTGGGAAGGACGGGAGAAACCGTTGCAGGTCGTCCGCCGTCGAGTGACGCTGCCTTGGGAGGAACTCGATTGGCGCGGACTTTCGGCCGACGAACAGGACGCGAAGCTGGCGGCCTTCTTGCAAGCCGATCGCCAGCGCGGCTTCGACCTTGCCCAGGCGCCTCTGATGCGGTTGGCGTTGATTCGGTTGGGAGAGAACCATCACGAGCTGATCTGGAGCCACCACCATTTGCTGATCGACGGCTGGTCATCGTTCCTGATTCTCAAGGACGTCAGGGCAATCTACCAGGCCCTCAGCGAAGGCCGGGATTGTCGGTTGGAGCCCGTTCGCCCCTATCGGGATTACATAAATTGGCTGCAGGGACAGGATCTCTCGAAAGCGGAAGGGTTTTGGCGCGCGGCGCTCAAGGGGTTCGCCGCGCCGACTCCTTTGTTGGGTTCTCCGAGCGATCGAGGGACATGAAGATCAGGACTATGAGATCGGCTGAGCACATGGGCAGTACGTCTCCATCGCTGACGGCTGCGCTTGAGGTCTTTCGCAAGACGAAACGATCTGACCTTAAGCACGATTATCCACGGAGCGTGGGCGATCCTCTTAAGCCGCTATAGTGGCGAGACGAGATGTCGTTTTTGGCTCAACGGTTTCCGGTCGTCCGGCCGAACTGGCTGGCATCGAGTCCATGGTGGGGCTGTTCATCAACACTTTGCCGGTGCGGGCTCAGTTTTCGCCCGACAAGTTGCGATGGTGGCTTGGTTGAAAGACTTTCAAGGCAAGTTAGTCGAGATGCGGCAGTACGAGCACAGTCCGCTGGTGGACGTGCAGGGCTGGAGTGAAGTGCGTCGCGATCACCCGTTGTTCCAGTCGTTAGTGGTGTTTGAAAACCACCCCGTCGATGCTTCGGTTTGGGGCCAAGACGGGACCTTGCAGTTATCCAATATGCGGGTTGTTGCACCCACCAACTATCCATTGGGCATCGTGGTCGTGCCGAGAAAGGAATTGTCGATCAGGGTCCGTTACGATCCCCGCCGGTTTGACACAGCGGCCATCTCCCGAATGCTGGGGCACTTTAACACTTTATTGGAAGGGATTCGTTGCAAATCCTGACCAGCAGCTGTCGGATTTGCCGCTGCTGACGAGTGCCGAGCGTCAGCAACTCCTAGTCGATTGGAATCGGACACGACAGTATTACTATCCCAAGCAACCTTTGCGTCCACGAACTTATTGAAGAGCAAGTCGAGCGCACGCCGGGCGCAATCGCTGCCGAATTCGGTGATCGGAAACTAACCTATCGGGAGCTCAATGAACTGGCCAACCAGCATGCCCGCCTCCTGGGTTCGATGGGTATTGGCGCGAATGCGCGGGTAGCGATCTGCATGGAACGATCGTTAGAGATGTTGGTTGCCGTGCTCGCGATACTTAAGGCGGGTGGGGCTTATGTGCCGCTGGATCCTTCAAACCCGTGGAACGCCTAGCTTTCTTGGTGAAGGATGCCGAAGCGCACATATTCTCAGCACGTCCGCTGTCGCAGCTCGCTTACCGACGAAGCTTGACCAAGATGATTTGTCTGATTCCATCCAGGAGACAGTATCCCTACAATCATGTGAGAACCTGACAGCGATCACCAACTCCGATGATCTTGCATACGTCATTTACACCTCGGGGTCCACTGGACAGCCGAAGGGAGTGGCGATGGACCACAAACCTTTGGTGAATCTCGCTTCAGTGGCAATGCACACGGCCGAAAGTGCCCTCAATGCTGCAAAACACTGCAATTCGCACCATTGGCTTTCGATGTGTCATTCCAGGAAATCTTCTCGACATGGATACTGGCGCCACTCTGGTTCTAATTGTGAGGAGTTACGTCGTGATTTTGTCGCGCTGCTGCGGTTTGTAAATGAAAGCTGCATTGAAAGGCTTTTCCTGCCATTTGTCGCACTGAATCAATTTGCCGAAACAGCCTGTCGGGAGCACCTGCTGCCAACAAGGCTGCGCGAGATCATCACTGCAGGGGAGCAACTGCGGATAACACCACAGATTAGAAGACTGTTTGAGCAACTAGACTGCAGACTCCAGAATCAGTATGGGCCAACTGAGAGCCACGTTGTCACCTCGCATACTCTAACTGGACCGACAGCTGAGTGGGAGGAACTGCCGCCTATTGGCCGACCGATCGCAAATGCGCAGCTCCTGATCCTTGATTCATCAACGCAGCCGGTTCCGATAGGAGTTCCCGGTGAGTTATTTATCGGTGGAGCGTGTCTTGCGAGAGCCTACCTTAATCGCAATGAATTGACGGCAGAGAGGTTTATAGATCGCCCGTTTCATATGGACCTCGGCTCCCGCTGGTACAAAACTGGCGACTTGGTCCGCTACCTGCCTAATGGAGCCATCGAGTATTTGGGACGCCTGGACCACCAAGTGAAAATTCGAGGATTTCGGATTGAGCTGGGGGAAATCGAAATCGACGTTAGCGGGACTTTCGGGAATACGGGACGCGGTGGTGGTGGCGCGCGAGGATGTTGCCTGGCGACAAGCGGCTGGTGGCCTATCTGACCCGTGGTGAAGAGCCACCGGAGGACTCAGAATTACGCCGTCAGCTGCAGGAGAAGCTGCCGGACTACATGGTGCCCTCGGCGTTCGTCACTCTGGATCAACTCCCACTCACTCCCAATGGTAAAGTCGACCGCAAATCGCTTCCTGATCCCGATCTAGCACCGAGGGTAGTGTGCGCGGCGCCCAGCACGCCGCAGGAGGAGATTCTGTGTTCGTTGTTTGCTAAAACGTTGGGGTTAGAGCGTGTCGGCATCGACGACAACTTTTTCGACCTGGGCGGCCATTCGCTGTTGGCGATACGGCTTATAAGCCGCATCCGTAGCGCGTTAGGCGTTGAAGTTTCGATCCGGACGTTTTTCAAAGCCCCGACGGTGGAGGCGCTAGCCAAGCGACTGCACGAGGGTGAGGCAGCCCGCCCTGCACTTATTGCGCTGCCGCGCCCAGCTAAGATCCCGCTCTCGTTCGCGCAGAGTCGATTGTGGTTCCTCGACCGCTTCGAAGGGCGGAGCGCAACGTATACGATTCCGATAGCGGTGCGCCTTGAAGGCGAACTCAATTGCACCGCTTTGGAAGGGGCGCTTGGCGATTTAGTTACGCGTCATGAGAGCCTGCGGACGATTTTTCCTGACGCTGACGGAGTGCCGCACCAAGCAATTCTGGAAGCCAACGCGGCGCGGCCACGGCTTGCAGTCGAAGCGGTCACCTCGGCAAATTTGCCGGGAGGCTCTCACTAAAGCGGCGCAGCGCGGTTTTGATCTTGCCACTGAGGGACCGTTGCGTGTGCATCTGTTCACCCTGGGTGCCCGCGAGCACGTCCTCTTGCTATTGCTCCATCACATCGCTGGAGATGGCTGGTCTGTGACTCCGCTGTGGCGCGATCTTGCCTGCGCCTATGCGGCACGGCTTGGGGGCGGAGCGCCGGCACTCCCGGCGTTGCCGGTCCAATATGCCGACTACACGCTGTGGCAGCACCGCTTGCTCGGCCGTGAGGACGATCCGCAAAGTGCGATCGCGCGTCAGCTTGCGTTCTGGACCGATAGTCTCAAAAATCTTCCCGCTGAGATCGAGCTGCCGAGCGACAGGCTCAGACCTCTGGTCGCGAGTTATCGCGGCGATCGGGTGCCGCTGCACATCAGCGCCGAGCTGCATCGCGGTCTTGCGACGCTTGCCCGCAAGACCGAGGCGAGCCTCTTCATGGTGCTGCAGGCGGCACTGTCGGCACTGTTCACTCGGCTGGGGGCGGGAACCGACATCCCGATTGGCAGCCCAATTGCCGGACGCACCGACAGTGCACTCGACGACTTGGTCGGGTTTTTCGTCAATACTCTTGTGCTCCGTACCGACACCTCAGGTGATCCGAGCTTCCGCGAGCTGATCGCTCAAGTGCGCGCTAACAGTCTCGCCGCCTACGATCACCAGGAACTGCCGTTCGAGCGCCTAGTGGAGGTGCTCAACCCTGAACGCTCGATGTCTCGGCATCCACTTTTCCAGGTAATGCTGGTGCTGCAGAACAATGCTCCGGTGAAGTTCGAGTTGGCTGGATTGACCACTAGCCCTGAGCCGGTCGTCACTGCCAGCGCCAAGTTTGACTTGTTTCTCAGCCTTACTGAGCAACGCGCGGCCGATGGATCGACGGCCGGCATCAGCGGCGCCATCGAATACGCTACCGACCTGTATGATGCATCTCGTATCGAGCGCTTGGTTGGTCACTTTCGAACTCTATTGGAAGGCGCAGTTACGAATCCCGAACAACGACTGGCGGGTTTGCCTCTGCTGACGAGTGCGGAGCGTTATCAACTGCTTGAGGAATGGAACTCAACCCGGATCGATTATCTAGAACGGCGAAAATGTATTCATGAATTGTTTGAATCACAGGTCGAACAGACACCTGACGCGATCGCACTGGTGTTTGAAGAGAGCACGCTGACTTACCGGGAGCTCAATCGCCGTGCGGATGGGATCGCGCAGCACTGCGCGTGCTGGGCGTAGGGCCGGACGTCTTGGTTGCCCTTTTTCTCGAGCGTTCGCTCGACATGGTCGTAGGCATGCTGGGCGTGTTGAAAGCTGGTGGCGCCTATGTTCCGCTCGACCCGAATCATCCGAGCAAACGTCTCGCCTCCATCCTAGCGGATGCAGACCCGTTGATCCTGCTGACGCAGAACGGCTGCAAGCCCAAACTGCCGACGCATCGCGCGCATGTGGTCGTAGTTGACGCTGACGAGATCCCAACTGCGCCGCTCGATCACGCTCCGGCTCGCGTCCGCGCGCGCAGCCCACGCGATCTCGCCTATGTGATCTACACCTCGGGTTCGACCGGCGAGCCGAAGGGGGTTGAGGTCGAGCATCGCGCGGTGGTTAACATGCTTGCATCGATGCGGCGCCGACCGGGTCTTGGCGCCGAGGATGCGATGCTCGCCGTCACCACCCTGACCTTCGACATTGCGGCGCTGGAAATATTCCTGCCGCTGGTGTGCGGGGCCCGCGTCGTCATTGCCGCCAGCCGAACTGTGGGAGACGGCTCGGCCCTCGCCGACCTTATCGAGCGGAGCGCCGTAAGCATTATGCAGGCGACGCCAGCCACCTTGAGAATGCTTGTAGATGCCGGCTGGCACGGCGCGCCGCGTTTGAAGATCCTATGCGGAGGCGAGGCCTGGACACCAGAGCTGGCGAAGCAACTGCTGCCGCGCTGCGGCTCGCTTTGGAACATGTACGGGCCGACGGAGACGACGGTATGGTCGGCTGTCGCCAAAGTGGAAGCGGGCCGGCCAATCGTGATCGGGCCGCCAATCGCTAACACAAAGTTCTACGTGCTGGATGATGTACTCCAGCCGGTCCCAGTGGGAGTGCTCGGCGAGCTTTATATCGGCGGCGCCGGGCTGGCGCGGGGATATTTGCATCAGCCGGAGCTCACGCGCGAACGCTTCGTGACCGATCCGTTCACGGCGGCATCCGGCGCGCGAATGTATAAGACCGGGGACTTGGTGCGGCGATTGCCGGACGGCACGCTGGAATTTCGCGGCCGCCGCGATCATCAAGTAAAGCTTCACGGTCGTCGCATCGAGCTGGGTGAAATCGAGGCGATGTTGCTGCGGCACGGGGATGTCGTGCAAGCTGCGGTAATGGCGCGCGAGGATAAGCCTGGACAGAAGCGACTGGTCGCCTATGTGGTGGCTGACTTAGAGGGGCTAGAGGAGTTCGATGATGCTGGGATACAAACCAAGCAAGTCGGCGGATGGCAGGCCGTCTGGGACGAGACCTATGGCACGGTCCAGACTGGGAGGGGACCAACCTTTGTAGGATGGAAAAGCAGCTACACGAACGAGCCGCTCACTGAGGATGAAATGCGGGAGTGGCTTGCTTGCACGATCGAGAGGATTGCGGCGCTCAAACCTAATCGAATCTTGGAGATTGGCTGCGGGGTTGGACTGCTGTTGCAACATCTTGGACCAATCTGCCGAGCCTACCTGGGCACGGACCTCTCTGCGTTGGCGATCGCCGAACTCCAATGTTGGACCAAAACACAGAGCGGAATGCGACACGTCGATCTGGCGCAACGGGAGGCAACGGATTTCAGCGGGATAGAACCGGGCTCTATTGATACGGTAATCTTGAATTCGGTTGTTCAGTACTTCCCGCGCTTCAACTACCTTCTAAAGGTACTCGAGAACGCGGTTGAACTGGTGTCGCCGGGTGGCAGTGTGTTCATCGGTGACATTCGGCATTTTGGATTGTTACCGGTCTTTCATACCTCGGTGCAACTCGCTCGAGCCCCTGCGGGAATGAATTTAGGGCAGCTCAAGAGCACGATAGCGCTCGCCAGCGAACGACATAACGAACTGACAATCGACCCAGACTTTTTCACAGCTCTCCAACAGCATCTTCCGCGTATTGGCTCTGTCGAGATTCTTATTAAGCGTGGACAATTCGATAATGAACTGACACGCTATCGTTACGACGCAGTGCTACACGTGGGCGAAGTCGCGGCATCGGAGCCAGAACAAGCTATTGAATGGGGGAAGTGCAACGGCTCGCTGGCAGAGATCTCCTCACATTTGGCAGCAGGCCAACTGGCGTCGCTTAGCATTGGCAATGTCTCGAACCGGCGGCTCTCGCGTGACCTCGCCGCTGCTCGAATCCTGAAGATCGGCGAGGGGTTGCGCAATGTTGGGGAGTTACGTCAGCTCATCAAAACAGCTGATGTGGATGGGGTGGATCCAGAGTCTTTCTGGGCGCTGGGTGAAAAATACGGTTACGAGACGAAGATAAGTTGGACGTCTGGGTCACGCGAGGGACGCTTCGATGTGCTTTTCGTCTCTCGAACCCACGCTACGGCGGCACATCCTCGCTCAATATCTATCCGACAAGCTGTCCCGCAGCGGTTATGGCGGGCTTACTTTAATGATCCCTTGGCAGCGCTACACCGACGACGGTTCAGTTCAAAACTGCGGGAGACACTGCAGTTGAGCGTTCCGGACTATATGGTGCCGTCTACGTTCGTGGTGCTTGACCGGCTTCCGCTTACGCCGAGCGGCAAGCTCGACCGTAAAGCATTGCCGCCGCCGTCGGACGTGTTGGCACATGAAGACGCTGTCGCCTCGCTTGCGCCCCGCACTCCGATCGAGAGGGTTCTGGCGCGGATCTGGTGCCAGATGCTTGACCTCAAAGAGGTAGGCGTGCGCGACAATTTCTTTGAGCTGGGCGGACATTCGATTCTGGCAGTCCGGGTCATCGTTAGGATCAACGAAGCGCTCCGCGTCAAGTTGAGCGTCAACGATCTGTTCCGCATTCCGACCATCGAGGCGCTTGCCGCGTTCATTGAGCAGGGTAAGTCTATGGAAGCACTACTACTGCATCAGGAAATCGAAGGGCTAAATGACGCTGAGGTGGATGCCGAACTTGCTAGGCGAGGGGAAAAAGTGGGCAATGATATGGAGGAGTTCTGTTGACTGAATCGACGAATCCTCTCTCCGCAAAGAAGCAGCGACTCCTTGAATTACAACTCAAGGAGAAGAGAGCCGCCTCGGAAATGAAGACGATTCCTCGCAAAAAGGGATCGGATCCGGCTCTGCTGTCGTTTGCGCAGGAGCGGCTGTGGTTTTTGGATCAGTTGGAGCCGGATAGCGCCGTTTACAACATTCCGATGGGACTTCGATTCGCAGGTGCGCTCAACGTGCCTGTGCTGCAGCGGTGCTTGAACGAGGTTCTTCGCCGTCACGAATCCTTGCGTACCAGCTTCAAGGCGGTGGAAGGCCAACCGGTGCAGGTGATCCAACCTGAGGCATCCCTGGAGATGCCGCTTGTGGATTTGAGGGGTCTGCCAAACTCGGAGCGCGAAGCGAAGGCCAAGCGATTGTGCGTGGAAGAGGCGCAACGTCCTTTTGATCTGACACGGGACGTCCTGCTGCGGGCTAGGCTGTTTCGACTGGGCGAGGCGGATCACATTCTCCTTTTGAACATGCATCATATAGCCTCGGACGGTTGGTCTGTGGGATTGCTGGTCCGTGAGTTGAGCACCCTTTACGAGGCTTTTGTTGAAGGCAAGCCTTTGCCGCTGCCGGAGTTGCCGGTTCAGTACGTGGACTTTGCAGTGTGGCAGCGTGAGTGGTTGCAGGGGGAGGTGCTAGAAAAGCAACTAGGCTATTGGAGGAAGCAACTCGAGGGAGCCCCGGCCCTGCTGGAGTTGCCGACCGACCACCCGCGACCAGCCATGCAGAGCTATCGCGGCGCGCTGATGCCGTGGGAGTTGCCGAAGCCCCTTTTGGTTGCACTGGGGGAACTGAGCCGGCGCGAAGGCGCAACGTTGTTCATGACTTTGTTGGCAAGTTTCCAGACGCTGCTGCACCGTTATACCAGCAGTGACGAGATCCTCGTGGGATCGCCCATAGCGGGGCGCAACCGGATTGAGTTTGAGCCTTTGATTGGCTTTTTTATCAATACCCTGGTCTTACGGGGTGATCTGTCCGGTAATCCGTCTTTTCGAACCTTTCTTGGCCGGACGCGGGAGGCAGCCTTGGGAGCGTATGCCCATCAGGACATACCTTTCGAGAGATTGGTGGAGGAGTTGCATCCGGAACGCAATCTGAGCCGTTCTCCCTTTTTCCAAGTGATGTTCGTTTTGCAGAATGCTCCGTGGCAGGCGGCAGAATTGGCGGGCCTGGAAATCACCCCGATGCCGATCGACAGTGGGACCTCCAAGTTCGACCTGACGCTTTTTGTCAGGGAGCGTGGGGGGTTGCTTCATGCAGTGGTTGAATACAACACAGACTTATTTGAGGCGGAGACCATTCGGCGGATGCTGGGTCATTACCAGACGCTGCTGGAAGGGATTGTTGCAAATCCGGAGAAGCGGTTGTCGGATTTGCCTCTGCTGACGAGTGCCGAGCGTCAGCAACTCCTGCACAAATGGAACGACACCGCGCGTGCGATCCCGTCTGCGACCCTGCCGGAACTATTCGAGGAGCAGGCGCAGCGAACCCCGGATCGTATTGCGGTTGTTTGCGAGAACCATCAGCTTACCTACCGGGAATTGAACGAGCAGGCCGGTCAGCTTGCCCGGCATTTATCGCTCCTAGGCATCGGTCCGGATGAACGCGTCGGCCTCCATGTGGAGCGTTCGCTGGGAATGGTCGTGGGTTTGCTGGGGATTCTCAAGGCCGGCGGCGCATACGTGCCATTAGATCCAAACTATCCGCAAGATCGGCTCGCCTTTATTCTAGACGACGCCCGGCCGCGGGTCCTGTTGACCCAGCAGAGCCTGCGAGATCGGCTACGAGCACAGGACGCCACGGTCCTTTGCCTTGACGCTTTGGCAATACCGCCTGCTGGTGGCGAGCGTGCACTATCAGCAAGCGAGCGACAAGCGAGCGATCTTGCGTATGTGATCTACACGTCCGGATCGACCGGCCAACCCAAAGGCGTGCAGATAACGCATGGGGCGCTGGTGAACTTTCTCAAAGCGATGGAGCATGATCCAGGGATCACGGAAGAAGACAAACTGCTCTCCGTAACCTCGCTGTCGTTCGATATTGCCGGCTTGGAATTGTATTTACCGCTCATGGTCGGAGCGCAAGTGACGATCGCGCCCAGCGAGGTTGCAGCTGATGGCTCTCGCCTCGCCTTGCTGATCAGCGAGTGCGGAGCGACAATCATGCAGGCGACGCCAGCAACGTGGCGGCTCTTGCTGGAGGCGGGATGGGAGGGCAGCCAGCATCTCAAGATCCTGTGTGGGGGAGAAGCGTGGTCAGCCGAACTCGCTCGCGCGTTATTGCCACGCTGTGCATCGCTCTGGAACATGTATGGTCCGACTGAGACAACGGTGTGGTCTTCCGTCGCCAAGATCGAGGCGAATCAGCCAGTGCTCGTGGGTCCACCAATTGCCAACACCACGTTCTATGTCTTTGACGCATACTGTCAACCGGTGCCGATCGCAGTGCCGGGCGAACTGCATATTGGGGGAATCGGGCTGGCGCGAGGCTATCATAATCGGGCGGAGTTGACGGCGGAGAAGTTTATTCCAGACCCGTTCCGATCGGAGCATGAGGCACGGCTCTACAAGACTGGCGACCTGGTCCGCTACCTGCCTGATGGAGCCATCGAGTATTTGGGACGCCTGGACCACCAAGTGAAGATTCGGGGTTTTAGGATTGAGTTGGGGGAAATCGAATCGGTGTTGGCGGGGCTTCCAGGAGTGCGGGAGGCGGTGGTGGTGGCGCGGGAGGATGTTCCCGGCGACAAGCGATTGGTGGCTTATCTGACTGCCCACGGTGGAGAGCCGCCGAAGGACTCAGAGTTGCGCGGCCTGCTGCAGGCTAAGCTGCCGGACTACATGGTGCCTTCGGCCTTCGTCACTCTGGACCGGCTTCCATTGACGCCGAATGGCAAGGTGGACCGGCGCGCCCTGCCGCGGCCGGACTTCCAATCGAACCCGGTCGGGTTCGTGCCGCCTGCCTCGGCTACGGAGCAGGCATTGGCGAACATCTGGGGCGAAGTTCTTGGAATTGAACAAGTGGGACGCCACGACAACTTCTTCGAACTCGGGGGCCATTCGCTGCTGGCGGTCCGGCTTATCAGTCGCATTCACGCCACACTGGGTGTCGAGATCGCCTTGAGGAGTATATTTGAAGCCTCAACCGTTGAGCGCATGGCCGAGATCGTCAGTGGCCAGAAATCAATATCCAGCTATTCCCCCGTCGTGCTGTTGCGACCGGGCGCCGGGTCGCCCCCAGTTTTCATCGTGCACGGCCTGGGCGGCAGCGTCATGGAATTGATCCCTGTGGCGAAATCATTTCCGGGCGATAAGCCGATCTACGGGATTCAGGCGAAGGGCTTGGACGGCAGGATACCCAATCATACCGTTAAATCGATGGCTGAGGATTACATTAATGCTATCACCGAGATGCAGCCTCGCGGACCTTACATTCTCGTTGGCGTTTCCTTTGGCGGCCTTGTTGCCTTGGAAATCGCCCATTGCCTGATAGAGCGCGGAGACCAAATAGGCTTCTTAGGCCTCCTGGAGACCTATCCCAGCCGGCGCATTTGGCCACTGCTACCCTGGGTAAAACATAAAGTGAAAAATAACGTTACCCGCCGCATCAAGAAACACTTGTCGGCGCTGCGTCCGTTAAGTCACAAGGAGAGGGCTCAACATGTTCTGACACAGCTAGGAATCTTGATCCGGAAGTTTGCAGGGACGCCCGTGGACGTCGAGGATCCCTTGCCCCCCGCGGTGAGAGCTGTACTAAGCGGCGGTAGAGCCGCCGCAAAAAGCTACCGTCCTCGCTACTATCCTGGCGAAATAAATTATCTGAAGTGCGAGAGCAACACCTTCTTGCCGGATGATCCGGTACCCATATGGCGTCACCTGGTAAAGAGGCTTGAGGTCCAATCTGTACCTGGTGACCATATGGGATTTGCTGCAACGCAGGCAGCGGACGTTGCTAACTGGATTTTCAGTCGAATCCAAAGCATAGATGTTTCGCGCGTAAACGGAAGCGCAGATATAACTGC
This sequence comes from uncultured Acidobacteriaceae bacterium, assembly GCA_963834205.1. Lineage (GTDB taxonomy): Bacteria > Acidobacteriota > Terriglobia > Terriglobales > Acidobacteriaceae > PALSA-350. Next base: position 25,573 of record CAWIBI010000011.1, read on the forward strand.
TCAGGTCGGCGACGGAGGAGGTCCCGTCGCGGAGTTGGTTGGAATTGAGGGTGGCGTAGTCTCCGGAGTATTCAAGTCATCTGATGGTGGAGCGTCAGACACGAGACCACGAGTAGTACCAGACCTGCCCGATTGGACCCGAGAGCGCCCAATTCGGCCATGGGACCCAAGCCGCAAGCTCCTCTTGTCGATCCGGCGGTATCAGTATTGGCGCAAGGCCGGACCCGGCCTGCCACGCCTTATCTCCAAGCTCGTGGTGCTGCGCTATCGCTTTTGGAGCGTAATTGCCGCGGCAGATATCCCGATCAATGGCAGGATCGGCGGTGGCCTTTTGCTCCCACATCCGAATGGGGTCGTCATTGATCAGAATGTGGTTATTGGAGCGAACTGCACGATCTTTCAACAAGTGACCATCGGTGACGCGCGCAATTCCAGACAGGAAGGCATGCCCGTCCCCGTCATTGGCAATAACGTCGAGCTGGGGGCGGGAGCCAAGGTTCTTGGCGACATTCGCGTCGGCGATTACGCAAAAATCGGCGCTAATGCCGTGGTCTTACAAGACATTCCACCCCACGCTATTGCAGTGGGCATTCCCGCAAGGATCAAGCGTGTCCCGCCCCCTGGCCGCCACCTTCACCATCAACAGCGGCAACTTCCTGCTGATCAACAAGGGGACAACCTTGCACGAGGGAGGGCCGGGCAGGCCTGATGGAACGAGAGAAGGCAGGGTGCGGGAAATCTGCATGCTCGGTTTCCCGTCCACGTAGCCCATATCC
>CAWIBI010000012.1:0-194795 GCA_963834205.1 uncultured Acidobacteriaceae bacterium
ACGCATTGTGGCGAAAAACTCAAATTGTTACCGTGGTGTTTTTCGCCGGTTTGCTGCACGGTCATGCTCCGGCGCAAAACGCCGCGATGCCCATCAAACACCTGGTGGTGATCTTCGACGAAAATGTTTCCTTCGATCACTACTTTGGGACTTATCCGCATGCGCTTAACCCGCCCCATGAGCCCGCATTCAAGGCCCGCCCCGGAACACCTGCGGTGAATGGCCTGACCGCGATGCTGCTGGAGCGCAACCCAAATTTTCTAAACGTGAAGGTCAATCAGAACTTCGCCGTAAACCCCTTCCGTCTGGGTCCGGCGCAGGCGGCAACCGCCGACCAGAGTCACGACTACACCGGCGAGCAGCAAGCCTTCCACGCCGGCCTGATGGACTCGTTTCCGCGATACACCGGCCTTCCTGCCCTGGCCACACAGAAGTTCTACCCCGCAAGCAAGGTGGGTGCTCCGCCGGAGTATGTGCACCAGACCAAGGGATTGGTCATGAGCTACTTCGACGGCAACACCGTCACTGCGCTGTGGAACTACGCGCAGCGCTACGCATTGAGCGATAACTCATACGCGTCCACCTTTGGGCAATCGACCCAGGGAGCGATCGAGCTGATCTCCGGTCAGACCAACGGGGTGACCGACCAGATCAACGCCAAGGCTGACCTGGTGGATGGAGGCAACGGCACTTTTACCGAGGTTGATGATGGGGATCCAATCGGGGACGTATGCTCCAGCTCCACCTGGGGCGAACTCCGCTATACGGGAAACAACATTGGCCAGATGCTGACCAAGCACAGCGTAACCTGGGGATGGTTTGAGGCCGGCTTCGATTTGACCAAGACCAACCCCAACCGAACCACGGGCTGCGGGCGCAGCACTTACTCCAAAGTGACCCAGGGATCACCCCCCGATTACATTCCCCACCACGAGCCATTCCAGTACTACACTCCGACGGCAAACCTGCAGCACACCAGGCCCTCGTCGGTGCAGCTGATCGGCAAGAACGGCGACGGCGCGAATCATCAGTACGACACCGATGACTTCTACGGAGCGGTGAGAGCGGGCAATTTCCCCGCGGTTAGTTTCCTCAAGGCTCCCGGCTACCAGGATGGACATGCCGGGTATTCCGACCCGATCGATGAACAGGCGTGGATCGTTAGCGTGATCAACTTCCTGGAGCGACGGCCGGAGTGGAAGGATACAGCTGTGATCGTGGCTTATGACGACTCCGATGGCTGGTACGACCACCAGATGGCGCCGATCGCCAACCAATCCACGAGCCAGCGGGATGGGCTAACCGGTCCCGGCCGGTGCGGCGACGGAGCAACCGCCCTTCCCGGGCCCGCTGTGGACCACGCCCAGGGCCGTTGCGGCTATGGTCCGCGCCTGCCGCTGCTGGTGATCTCCCCTTTCGCGCGGCGCAACTTCGTTGACCACAGCCTGACCGATCAAACCTCTGTCCTGCGCTTCATCGAGGACAACTGGCTGCATGGGGAGCGCGTGGGCGGAGGGTCCTTCGACGCGATCGCCGGGTCCATCAACGCGATGTTTGATTTCTCTCAACCCGATGCCAGACCCTACATCCTGGATGAGGCCACCGGGCAGGTCGTTCGGCAGTGAGCATCCTTGGCGGAAAACTCGGTTTTAGGGTTGGCCGGGGATGCCTCGCCGCAGCGAGCATTATCCTCGGCACAAACGTCATGAAAATCATTGTGGGCTTTACAGGCTGCGGAAAAACTCATGTTTTGTATCAGGGCACGACTTTAGTCGGGCCGTAAATGATTGAAAATACGTCGGCCTGCCTCGCCGCAGCGAGCATTAGGCCCTGAGGTGCGTCTTTCTTGCCCGATCGTGGGTTTTTCCGCAGCCTGTTTAAGCCCCTGAGGTACGTTTCTCCATGAGTACCTGTACGAGCCTAACGGTAAGAACCGTACCTCAGCGGCTAAGCCGTCCCATGCGAAGAGATTACGGCACGGCTAAAGCCGTGCCCTTCGTACAAAGATTAGCTCATCTAAAATCGCAATTTGGACAAGTCTGACTTTCAGGTCGCCTGCTGGCGGAGTCTTAGAGTTCGCTGCAAGAATTGCGGCGCCCGCTGCAAAGGGGGTGGCATAACGGGCGGCCGGGGACTGATACTCATTGCTTAGGAGGACAGTCAATGCTGAGGCATGCCTGGAAGCCTGCTCTAGTGGTCGCGACCCTTGCAATGACCTTCGTCGCAGCAGAGGCGCAGAGGGTCATCACCTCGCAATACGACAACGCGCGAACCGGGGCGAATCTCAATGAGACCACGCTGACGCCAAGCAACGTAAATGCTCAGCACCTGGGTAAGCTCTTCACCTTGCATGTGGATGGCGATGTCTACGCACAACCCCTTTTCCTCGCTGGAGTGGAGATTCCGGGGAAGGGCCGGCACGATGTGCTCTTCATCGCCACGGAGCATGACAGCGTCTATGCCTTCGATGCCTACGGCAACCCTTCGTCTCCCTTATGGCAGGTGAGCTTGCTCAAGGACGGTTTGACTACGGTTCCAGCGGAAGACGCGCAGTGTCCCTTCATTGCGCCGGAAATTGGCATCACTTCGACCCCGGTGATTGACCCGGATAGCGGCACGCTCTATGTGCTGGCTCGTACCAAAGGCCCCCTGATTCTGGCCGCGCATGAGTATCCTCAGCAGCTGCATGCGCTCAATGTGGCGACGGGGCAGGAAAAACCCGGCGGCCCGAAAGAGATCGACGCCAGCGTGAGCGGCAGTGGCCCCGGCAGCAGCGGTGGAAAGTTGGCCTTCAACCCTTTGCGGGATAACCCGCGGGCGGCGATGCTGTTGAGCCGGGGTACGGTTTACCTAAGCTGGGCCTCGGCCTGCGATGTGGGTCCCTACCATGGCTGGGTCATGGCTTACGATGCACAGAGCCTAAAGCAAAAAGCCGTCTTCAACGCCTCTCCCGATGGGGATGACAGCGGAATCTGGGCCGGTGACACGGGTCCGGCAGCGGACAAAGCCGGCGACGTATTCGTGGCCACCGGCAACGGCCGTTTCGACGCCAACAAGAGCGGACGCGATTACGGCGATACGCTGCTCAAGTTGGACGGACAAAGCCTGAAGATCAAAGACTACTTCGCTCCCTTCAACGTGGACGCATTGAACGCCGACGACAACGATCTCGGTTCCGGCGGCCCGATGCTGCTGCCGGACCAGGCCGGCGCTCAGCCGCATCTGGCCGTGGTGGAGGGCAAAGGCAGCACGCTCTACCTGGTGAACCGCGATCGCATGGGTCATTGGCAGCCGGGCAGCGATAGCCATGCAGTGCAAACGATTCACCTGCCCAAAGGCGTCTTCGGATCGATGACCTATTGGAACCACTATGTCTATGTGCTGAGCGACAGCGACGCGCTGCGCCAGTTTGAAGTGAAGGACGGTAAGCTCGCACCCAAGGCGGCGAGCAGCAATACCTTCCCCGGCGTTTCGGCCACCCCAATCGTATCTGCCAACGGGTCCAGGGACGGGGTTGTTTGGATTCTCCGCTCCAAGGTTTGGAACGGATTCGACCAGCATGCGGTCCTCTATGCGTACGATGCCGCGGATGTGGGCCACGAGCTTTACACCAGCGAGCAAAATGCGGGGCGCGACCGCGCCGGCCTGGCTCTCCGCTTCAACATCCCCACGGTCGTGAACGGGCATGTCTATGTGGGTGCAAACCATGAGGTGGACGTCTACGGGTTATTGCCGCCGGCAGGCAAATGATTCCGCCGCCGGAAAACCACTTGTAGAAAGGGCGCATTTTCACAGCTCTGGACCGACTCCGTGACCACCCGGCCTGGATGTAAGGCCGGCCGATGCTTCAAAGTCGTGCACGGGCAAGGGTGCTGGTCGAATCACGAATAAATCACAATCAGGCTTCTTAATCTGCCCCTTCGGCGCAACGCTGGCAAATACGAGCCACATGGAAGCGAGGACGGCCACGATGATGACGACGGCTCCGGCTATTTCCATCGTATGCGATCCCAACAATTCGGTAACGAGCACGGTAACGGTGGCAATACTACCTTCATTGCCCGAACAAGATTGAGCGCCATTTAACGCCGACGGCGGATGTGATCCTCAATAGCTAAGGGGTAGAAGCCGAGAGCTGAGAATGGCTCGCCACGAATTAGCTTCAATGCCATTAGCTGACGGGAAGTCTGTGCGTGATCGAGATTTTCGCCTCAGGGCGCAGAGACGGGAATTGGTCAGCGACCGCTGTATCAGTCCGATCTCGCGGATATTCAGGCAACAGCATTTAGAAAGCCTCGCATGGGGTGTAGCGGACGTCCGCACTTCGACATCGTAGGCTGTCGCTTTAAAAAGAATAACCGCACCAGCAAGACCACACTACTCGATCAATGCCCGAAGCCGACGGTACGGATGGGCCGAGTCACCTTGGGAGAATGAACCGGTCGCATTCCAAGTTGCCCGACTGGGGCGTCTTGCTCACAAGGGGGGATATAGGACTGGATAATACATGGCTCCATCTTCCCCGCCCTGCAAACTTGAAAATCGCTGGGATACGAAAACTGAAAAGTACCATCAGTGCTGGTAAAGACTGTTGGATGGACCGACGGCCGCCGCTGAGAATGGGTCGGCAGCGCTAGTACCGCAGCCGCCGCTGGCATTGCGATCATTCGCCAGGTTCCGGCATTCATGATCACATCCTAGACCTGTTTCAACCAGAGCGAACCAGGCGGCCACTCGCGCCCGGCCGCCCTGCGGTGCGCTTTTCGACAATTAATTCGGCGGAGTTGGGGGCGGCGTCGGACTCGCCATCGGCACCACCGCCGCAGATTGGCCCGCCTCTGGGGTCACAGGCAGAACCGCCGTATTCACCACCGCGGGATCATCGCGCAGCTTGAGATAAAGGGTTCCGTTGGGACGAGGCACACTCAGCGTGGTCGCACCAAAACCCTCCGGTACCGTGACGGCATCGGCCAGCTGCGGATCCGCACCAACCTGGTCAAGCAGAAACAGATTCGTGCCCACCAGGGTGCACAACGGTGCGCCGGCGGCGCACTTGAGTTCCTTCAAGTCAGGCACACGCACCAACGTGGCCAAGGGCTGCCAGTCCCCCGCTACACCCTCCGCGCTGACCGGACGAAAGCGTAGCGGGCCAAAAGCCGACCCGCCAAACGCTTTGGCTGGGTCGAGCGTCACCAACGCCGTCTTGCCGTCCTGCAACACAATACCGCCGTCTTCCACCCGCAGCACCTTGGAGAAGCCACCATCGTTGCTGGCCACTTCGATGGTCTGGTCTCGAGGGAAAGCCGCGGGCGTTACCGTCTGCACAAAGAAATTTAACGTCGCTTGATCCGGCAGTTCATCCTGGCTGCTCAGCTGCACTACCGAAGCCGGCCCATCGGGCTGGACGCTCTTATTCATCAGCTTCACGCTGGGGCGTGGAGATCCCACGGTCGAGTCCAGGTCGAGAACCCGTCCATCCTTCAGAGTGACCTTCACCGCTACGTTGTCGTCCGCATGAAAGCCGGCAGACGCGGATTGCGGAGCGGCCAGTATCAGCGAATCGATACTGCCGCTGTGCGTGAGCGCGGCGGCAGGCGAGAAGACAACATTGTTCACCGTCATGGTGGCCACTTCATCCAGCCGCGTGCCCTTCAACACCCCTTCATAATCGCCCGCATGCAGCCTGAAGCTGTCCAGCCGCGCGGGCTCGGAGTAGGTATGCAGCGAAACCTGGTCTGGCTTTTCCAATCCCGTTTGCTTTACCTGCAGCGTGACTGGACCGGTCTTCTCGCCGTCGAGCGGCATGTCTATTTGAACCTGGTTCGGCTTGACCGCTTTCCAGGTTGCATCGAGGGTTTTGCCTTCCGCATCCTTCACCGTGACGCCGCTCACGCACGCCGCGTCCGCCGGCGCATCAAGATGCACGGTATCTTTGCGCCCCACGATCAGGGCATGCTGATCCGCCGCGGCTAGCGTCCACTGCTGGGGGTGCGCGCTTGCCAGGTGAAAGCTGGGACCTTCGACTGGCTCAAAACCCCAAAAGCCGCGCAGGGTCCCGGTGGCAGCGGGCGGCAGGCTTTGCGCCTCCAGCGCCTTTGCGCTAATCACAAAGCCACCCTGCAGAGGGTCCGCGGTCGCGGGGAGGTCGACGTTCTGACCCGACTTGTTCTGCACCCTCAGCACAAAGTCGCGTGCGTAGCCGGTGGCGAAGACATACGGCGCACCTACCACCGGCAACACCAGCGGCTTGGTTTGCGCGCACAGCGTGTCCTTGGGATTGACCGCGTGCATGACCGGCAAATCAGGCTCCGAATCAGGACCATGGACCGCGGGCAGCCCCACCACCAGCACCGATTGCGGCTTGTGAAACGATGGCGGATTGTTCAGCTTAAGCTCCAGGGTGTCGCCCCGGGGCATGGCCAGCGCCGGCAGGTACTGGTACTCGGCGGTGTGAAAGCTGTCGAGGATCTTCGCCATGTCGAGCACGGTGCCGACATACACGCTGTAGTAACCGCTGCCGGCCTGTTGGGTGTACGACATTTGCGACAGCATGTCGCCGGCCGCGCCCGAGGTGAACTGCTGCACCACGCTCGCGCTCCGGCCGTTGTCGAGCACCAGGCTGTCAGGGTTTTGCACCAGGCACGGCGCCTGCTGCTCGGTGGGCTTATCGAAACACTGTGCATCGACCTTGATATTCAGGCTGCGCGCCAGCAGCTTGGTCTGCTCTTCCACCGCCTTGGGATCACCGCTGTCCGCTGTCTTTACCGCAGCAAGATAAGTATCCAGCCGCGCCCGATCCAGGCTCGCCTGGTGCAGGTCTTGTGAAGCGCGCACGAAAGCTCCCGGCCGGCCACGCACCGCATTGCGCACCGTGCTGAAGTCTCCCCCGGTCTCCGGCGCGAGAAACAACAGGGCCTGTTGCGCGCCCTCGGGAACAGTTACATACAGTCCTTCCTGGCGAATTTTCTTGTTCCAGGTCTCCGCCTTGGTAAACCAATTTTCCGGGGGCGGATCAACCGAACCACGGAGGAAGGCCACCACCAGCACGTAGCGTGCTCCGGGATTTTCAGGGAAATCCGGGTGCACCCAGACCCGGTCGCCCGGCGCCAGCGCTGCCACTGAACCAATGGGTAACGTCTTGCCATTGCGCGTGACCTTCGCATCAATGCGCGGACCTTCAAGGTCGAAGGCCGGGCCACCATCCGCGAGCGCCACCCGCGTCATCACCAACAGCAAAAAACACCAAAGTAACCAATTCCGCCGCATCTTTTCATTATAGAAGTTTTGCTGATGCAGTCAGGGAACGGGTTTGATTCGCAGCTCGTATTGAGTCGCGTGTTCCGCTTTTAGTAACACCCCCGTGCCCGGGGTCGAGACGCAACCCCAGGAGCAGGAGTGGCTTGGGGCGGCCACTTCAAGCATCTGGTTAGCTACTTGGCGGTGACGCCCACCGAAGCGACGTGGTTCTCCCAGGCAAGCTGGATGGTGCCCTTATTGCCCCCCGTGCCGCTGATCGTGTACTTCAGCATTTCGATGGGCGCCGGCGGTTTGGTCATCTGCATCTTCACCCGGCCCAGGTCCTTCGAGGCATCGTATTGCGTGCCCCACTGCCCGGTCTGCTTGTTGATGACCAGTTCCCAGGCATCGGGATCTTTTACATTCACGTACAGCGTGTAATCGCCCTTGGGCACGGCCAGACCGGCGATGTTGAGGTCCGCGTCGGTGTGAAAAGCGGTAGCGCTGTTTGCGCCTGCGCGCCAGATCGGAGCCGTCGGATCCTGCATCACCCGGCCTCCGTCGCCAAAAATCTTCCGGCCTCGGACCGACGGCGCGCAATACTTGATGACCAGCGTTGCCCCACCAATCTTGCCCGTCGCGGTTTCTTCAGGACTGGTTTGCGCCGAAGCCGTACAGACCATTGCCAGCAGGCTCGCCAATATCAGGAACTTCTTCATCGGTTTTTCTCCTTATCGATTCAGACCACGAAACATTGCGGTCTGAGTCTACCCAGAGACGCTTGCCTTTGGAAAGAGTGCCTGATGTCAATTTTCAGTGTGGCTTGAATTATCAGGGATGTTTCACCGCGATGCATGAAATTTCAATCTTCGCCCCGCCGATCAACCCCGCAACCTGGACGGTGGCTCGCGCGGGTTTGGGATCCGGCATGAGCGCTTTGTAGACCTCATTCATCTTGGGCACATCATCCAGGCTGGTGACATAGACGGTTACAGAAACGATGTCCGTCAATTTAAAGCCGGTGCCTTCGACGATTTTCTTTATGACATCAAGCGTGCTCCTGGTTTGGAAGGTGATGTCAGTGCCTGTCACCTTGCCGTGCTCGTCGGGGCCTTGCTGACCGGCCACGTACAGCGTATTGCCGGCGACAAAGGCATTGCTGAACGGCATGCCCGGGGTAAAGCCGATAGCCTGGTTTTGGGCAAGCGCGCTGCCCGCAGTCAAAACAACCATGAGCCCCGGCAACATGAGGGCTCGCTTAGCCATGGGTGACATCTTCATCTTCCTGGTTCTCCTGTTTTTCTGGATCACCAATTCTCTCATCCCCGATGAAGCGTCACCTTAGCAATTCTGATATTTCCAATTCCGCTGCTTGCCCTCGGCGATCCACTGCAGCGCGGTTGCAATTCGCTTGCCACGTGTCTCGACGCGTTTGGCATCGGCGATCCAATCGATGTACTCACGTTTGCAACTGGGGCTGAACGCCGCAAAGGCAGCGGCTGCTTTTTTATTTCTCTGCAATGCGGAGGAGAACTCGGGGGGCATCTCGGTGGCCGCCTTGGGTGACTTCACCACCTTGTGTCTCGCCGCTATCGGGCTGGTGTACTGACCGCTGTCGACGAAGGCTGCGGCCTGGCGGATCCACCCGAGCATGAGCTTGTCGGAGGGTAGATCCTTCAGGCTGGTGATACGGCCAAGCGAGCCCATGGCGCCCGGCCGCAGAGCCTGGGCTTCACGCAGCACCGCGCCGATTTCCTCGCCCCAGAAACCGAAGCTGCAGTGCTCCTTGAAGGCGGACATGTTGCAAAGAATCGCACCGCGATACTCAAAAAATGGACGGCTCCATTTGATGGTCTCCTCGACCTCAGGGCAGGCCTTGTGCACTAGCTCCCGCAGGTGCTCCAGGATGGGTTGTGCGAACGGCTGCACCTTGGCAACATAGGTGTCTACCCTGGGATTCATGGTTTCAGTGGCTATCAAGTTCAGTCCTCCGGTGTTTTGGAGAAGAGTTTACAACCACTGCCGTGGCAGTTTTCCACCAATACCCTATGTTTTGAGCTTACTGGCCAGCACGTCGATCTTCTCGATGGACGGCGCCTTGGCCAGCAACTCTCCAGCCTTCGCCATCAGCGCCTTGGCGATTGGCCCAGTTAAATGGGCCTGCCGTCCTTGGTCATCCGGAAACACATCGAAGATGCCAAAGGTTGAAGGCCCAATCTGCAACGCGAACCAGGCGCTGGTCGCTGGCTCGGCCTCGGCCAGCGGCGCCGCGCTTTTCAAGAACTGAGCAACCTCCGCTTCCTTGCCCGGCTTTGCCTCCAACATCACCCACAAACCTACAGTCACCATGCGTGCCGCCTCCCTGGGAGCATTACTCCCGTCTCTAAGACGCAGGGTAATCCATAATGGATACACCAACATCAAAGTGCTTCCTGTGTAGTGCAAGATGTGTCTTCAAGGGTTCTGGCGAACCGCCCGAGCAGGTGCATAATAGACGAATCATGCCAGCGCTCCTCAAGAAGTGTGGACTGCACTTGACTGTCTTGGTGGTGGGCGCCGCCAGCGTCTTTGCTGCTCAGCCGGTGACTGAGATTACTCTCCCCGGTACGCGGCTATTCACGGAAAGCATTACCTCCACCAAGGATGGCACGCTCTTCGTCGGCAGCGTGGGCAAGGGCAACGTAAGCCGGATACCGCATGGAACGACCACGGTCACCGAGTGGATCAAACCCGGAACCAATGGCCTGAATGCTGTATACGGGATATTTGCGGACGAGAAATTCAAGACTCTGTGGGTATGCTCCGACAAGTACGATGACGGCACCGGTGATGCGCCGGCGGTGAAATCATTTGACCTGAAGACAGGAGCCCCCAAGGGCAGCTATACCCTTCCCGGGGATGCTACGTTCTGCAACGACATAGCCGTGGCCAGCGATGGGACAGCGTACATTACCGATACCCGGCAAGGCAGCCTTGACATGCTCAAGCCCGGCGCCAAGGAGCTGGAGGTCGCGGCCAAATATCCAGTGTTGGCCGGAGCCGATGGGCTGGCGTTCGGCGAAAAGAACGTTCTATATGTCAACAGCGTCACCCAAAACAAGCTGGTACGCGTCGATCTCGACCGGAACGGCAAAGCGAAGAACGTGGTCGAGCTCAAGCTTTCTCAACCGCTGACCCGGCCGGATGGCATGCGCACCATCGGCAAGAACCGGCTGCTGTTGGCGGAGAACTCCGGCAACATGGACATTGTCACGTTTGGCGGCACGGGCGGCTTGAACGCGGATATCAAGACCATCAAATCCGGACTGGAAGCGACGCCCGCCGTAACGGCGACGCGCGGCATGGCCTGGATCGCCGAGGGCAAGCTGAATTACCGCAACGATCCCAAGTTGAAGGACAAAGACCCGGGAACCTTCAAAATCTACGCTGTACCGCTGCCCAAGAGTTGACATGCAACGCCGGCCGATAATATCCCGGGCCATCTGTCCGAAGCTCGATACCGACTGGCCAAGGTTGCAACAGGCACTGAGCGATATCGGCGGGCAAGATGTTGAGGCCATCGTATGCGGAGCGGACGAGCAACATCTGGAATCGATCTGTGACCGCATCGTGCATCAATATGGAATTGAGCTCGACCTGGGTGAGCCCACGGTTATCTACCTGGAGACCATTCGAAAAACCGGCGAGGCCGAGGGTAAGTACATCCGGCAGACGGGTGGCGCGGGTAACTATGCGCACGTCAAGATTCGCATCGAGCCGAATGAGCCAAGCCAGGGCTTCGAGTTTATCGACGAAATTAAAGGCGGCGTGGTCCCAAAGGTATACATCGAGCCTATCGAGATGGCGGTCCGTGAGGCGTTGCAGGGCGGAGTTATTGCCGGCTACGAAATCGTGGATGTGAAGGTAACGCTCTTTGACGGGAGCTTCCACGATGTGGACTCCAACGAGATAGCTTTCAGGATTGCCGGTGCGATGGCTGTCAAAGAAGCGGCACGCAAGGCGACTCCGGTTGTGCTTGAGCCTGTGATGAACGTCAAAGTCAAGGTGCGGGAAGAGTTGATTGGCATGATCATGGCTGATCTGAATGGCCGCCGCGGGCGCATCGAAGGCATCGCCCAAGAAGGACCTTCGGTCTCAATCAGAGCCATCGTGCCTCTCGCTGAAATATTGCGCGCGAGCACGCCGGAATGGCCCGAGTACTCCGTGCAATTTGCCCGCTATGAAGTGGTTCCACGTCGCGGAGAGTCCGGAGGGGATGGCCCGGGTGTCACGGTAAACAGACCCAACCGCCCGACGGGCCGGCGCGGCTCGGTTGCTCTCAACCTGGATCCGGAATACTAGGGCGTTAGGGCCTACACCTGAGATAATGTTTATGCTGGAACAATGCTCGCTCCGGAGGGTATGGGTGGGCCCCTTGAGGTGCGTCTTTCACCCTGGCCCAGGCAAAACTTTGCGGGCTATCTCTTCAAAGCCTGTCTCTCTTCGAATAGCATCGAGCCGTGGGTCAACCCCGATCCATACAAGCTCAGGCTCTCGATCTTCCAATGCCAGCGCGAGAAAAGAGAGTGCACTTTGGCCATCATCCAGAGCCAGCGAGAGCAGCGCCTGGCGAAATCGGCTGATGGATGAATCCAGGGACAAGAGCTTGAAGTCCCGGGCAATCTTGTGCGCCTCATCGAGCTCGCCGCTCAGCGCCAGCACCTCCGCGATACCCGCCATCATGGACAATTGAACACCAGAGGCCGGCCGGATGCCTCGATCAGTTGCTTTGCTTGCCCCCTTGTTCCCAGGTGCGCCGACATGAGAGCCAGAAGAAATCGCGCCTCCATAGGGAGTGGCCCGTAAATCAACGGCTCCGACAATTGTCGAAGACCTTCCTCAAATCGCCGGGTGATGTGCAGGAACCTGGCACGAGCTGCTTTCTGACGATTGGAGAAGGGATCGATGTGATAGGTCATGTCCAGGTGGTAAGCGGCTTCTTCCGTAACACCCCAGGGCTGCGAGAAACAGGGCGAATCGCCGCGCGGCCGCAACGTGGAATCCAAGCCCCTGCCCGTGCGCAAAGCTTTTCTCCGCATTTTCCCAATCCCGCTCGAGCGCCTGCGCGCTCCCCAGGCAGGAGTACGACTCAATCATCTCAGGATCGAGTTCGATCGCGCGCTGGGCGGATTCCCGGGCGATGGAAACCAGCGTGGAGCCGGGGGTGGTTCCCCGCAATGCCAATTCCGCGTTGCAGTGGGAGATTCCGCAATACGGCCGCGCATAAGCGGGGGCCAGTTCCCGCGCTTGCTGAAATTTCTGCAGAGAAGCGGGCAGGTTCAACGCCGACCCTTCATCCAGCAACGTCTCCGCGTGCAGAACGAGCGGATAAGCTGCCAGCGTCAAGGCACTCGGCGCCGCTCTCCGGCGGCGCACGCTGGACTGCTTATCCGCTCGTTCTGCACGCGGAGACGTTGCTGGATGAAGGGTCGGCGTTGAACCTGCCCGCTTCTCTGCAGAAATTTCAGCAAGCGCGGGAACTGGCCCCCGCTTATGCGCGGCCGTATTGCGGAATCTCCCACTGCAACGCGGAATTGGCATTGCGGGAACCACCCCCGGTTCCACGCTGGTTTCCATCGCCCGGGAATCCGCCCAGCGCGCGATCGAACTCGATCCTGAGATGATTGAGTCGTACTCCTGCCTGGGGAGCGCGCAGGCGCTGGAGGGGGATTGGGAAAATGCGGAGAAAAGCTTGGCACGGGCAGGGGCTTGGATTCCACGTTGCGGCCGCGCGGCGATTCGCCCTGTTTCTCGCAGCCCTGGGGCGTTACGAAGAAGCCGCTTACCACCTGGACATGACCTATCACATCGATCCCTTCTCCAATCGTCAGAAAGCAGCTCGTGCCAGGTTCCTCCACATCACCCGGCGATTTGAGGAAGGTCTTCGACAATTGTCGAAGCCGTTGATTTACGGGCCACTTCCTATGGAGGCGCGATTTCTTCTGGCTCTCATGTCGGCGCACCTGGGAAACAAGGGGCAAGCAAAGCAACTGATCGAGGGTTTCCGGCCGGCCTCTGGTGTTCAATTGTCCATGATGGCGGGTATCGCGGAGGTGCTGGCGCTGAGCGGCGAGCTCGATGAGGCGCACAAGATTGCCCGGGACTTCAAGCTCTTGTCCCTGGATTCATCCATAAGCCGATTTTGGCCAGACGCTGCTCTCGCTGGCTCTGGATGATGGCCAAAGTGCACTCTCTTTCTCGCGCTGGCATTGGAAGATCGAGAGCCTGAGCTTGTATCGATCGGGGTTGACCCACAGCTCGATGCTATTCGAAGAGAGACAGGCTTTGAAGAGATAGCCCGCAAAGTTTTGCCTGGGCCGGTGAAAGACGCCTCAAGGGGCCCGCCACCCTCCGGAACAAGCATTGTTCCGGCATAAACGTTGTCTCAGGTGTAGGCCCTAACGCCCTAGTCTTCCGGATCCAGGTTAAGAGCAACCGAGCCGCGCCGGCCCGTCGGGCGGTTGGGTCTGTTTACCGTGACACCCGGGCCATCCCCTCCGGACTCTGCGCGACGTGGAACCGCTTCATAGCGGGCAAAATGCACGGATACTCGGCCATTCCGGCGTGCTCGCGCGCAATATTTCCGCGAGAGGCACGATGGCTCTGATTGAGGCCGAATCCTTCTTGGGCGATGCCTTCGATGCGCCCGCGGCGGCCATTCAGATCGGCCATGATCATGCCAATCAACTCTTCCCGCACCTTGACTTTGACGTTCATCACAGGCTCGAGCACAACCGGAGTCGCCTTGCGTGCCGCTTCTTTGACAGCCATCGCACCGGCAATCCTGAAAGCTATCTCGTTGGAGTCCACATCGTGGAAGCTCCCGTCAAAGAGCGTTACCTCACGTCCACGAATTCGTAGCCGGCAATAACTCCGCCCTGCAACGCCTCACGGACCGCCATCTCGATAGGCTCGATATATACCTTTGGGACCACGCCACCTTTAATTTCGTCGATAAACTCGAAGCCCTGGCTTGGCTCATTCGGCTCGATGCGATCTTGACGTGCGCATAGTTACCCGCGCCACCCGTCTGCCGGATGTACTTACCCTCCGCCTCGCCGGTTTTTCGAATGGTCTCCAGGTAGATAACCGTGGGCTCACCCAGGTCGAGCTCAATTCCGTATTGATGCACGATGCGGTCACAGATCGATTCCAGATGGGCTCGTCCGCTCCGCATACGATGGCCTCAACATCTTGCTCGCCGATATCGCTCAGTGCCTGTTGCAACCTTGGCTAGTCGGTATCGAGCTTCGGACAGATAGCCCGGGATATTATCGGCCGGCGTTGCATGTCAACTCTTGGGCAGCGGTACAGCGTAGATTTTGAAGGTTCCCGGGTCTTTATCCTTCAACTTGGGATCGTTGCGGTAATTCAGCTTGCCCTCGGCGATCCAGGCCATGCCGCGCGTCGCCGTTACGGCGGGCGTCGCTTCCAGTCCGGATTTGATGGTCTTGATATCCGCGTTCTAGCCGCCCGTGCCGCCAAACGTGACAATGTCCATGTTGCCGGAGTTCTCCGCCAACAGCAGCCGGTTCTTGCCGATGGTGCGCATGCCATCCGGCCGGGTCAGCGGTTGAGAAAGCTTGAGCTCGACCACGTTCTTCGCTTTGCCGTCCGGTCGAGATCGACGCGTACCAGCTTGCCTTTGGTGACGCTGTTGACATATAGAACATTCTTTTCGCCGAAAGCCAGCCCATCGGCTCCGGCCAACAGTGGGTATTTGGCCGCAATCTCCAGCTCCTTGGCGCCGGGCTTGAGCATGTCAAGGCTGCCTTGCCGGGTATCGGTAATGTACGCTGTCCCATCGCTGGCCACGGCTATATCGTTGCAGAAAGTAGCATCCCCAGGAAGCGTATAGCTGCCCTTGGGGCTCCTGTCTTCAGGTCGAATGATTTCACCGCCGGCGCATCGCCTGTGCCGTCATCGTATTTGTCGGAGCATACCCATAGAGTCTTGAATTTCTCGTCCGCAAATATCCCTTATACAGCATTCAGGCCATTGGTTCCGGGCTTAATCCACTCCGTGACCGTGGTCGTTCCATGCGGTATGCGGCTTACGTTGCCCTTGCCCACACTGCCGACGAAGAGCGTGCCGTCCTTGGTGGAGGTAATGCTTTCCGTGAAAGCCGCGTACCGGGGAGAGTAATCTCAGTCACCGGCTGAGCGGCATAGACGCTGCGGCGCCCACCACCAAGACAGTCAAGTGCAGTCCAAACTTCTTGAGTAGCGCTGGCATGATTCGTCTATTATGCACCTGCTCGGCGGTCGCCAGAACCCTTGAAGACACATCTTGCACTACACAGGAAGCACTTTGATGTTGGTGTATCCATTATGGAGTACCCTGCGTCTTAGAGACGGGAGTAATGCTCCCAGGGAGGCGGCAAGCATGGTGACTGTAGGTTTGTGGGTGATGTTGGAGGCAAAGCCGGGCAAGGAAGCGGAGGTTGCTCAGTTCTTGAAAAGCGCGGCCGCTGGCCGAGGCGAGCCAGCGACCAGCGCCTGGTTCGCGTCAGATTGGGCCTTCAACATTTGGCATCTTCGATGTGTTTCCGGATGACCAAGGACGGCAGGCCCATTTAACTGGGCCAATCGCCAAGGCGCTGATGGCGAAGGCTGGAGAGTTGCTGGCCAAGGCGCCGTCCATCGAGAAGATCGACGTGCTGGCCAGTAAGCTCAAAACATAGGGTATTGGTGAAAACTGCCACGGTAGTGGTTGTAAACTCTTCTCAAAACACCGGAGGCGAACTTGATAGCCACTGAAACCATGAACCCCAAAGTGGACGCATATCTTGCCAAGGTGCAGCCGTTCGCAGAACCCATCATGGAGCACCTGCGGGAGCTCGTGCACAAGGCCTGCCCTGAGGTCGAGGAGACCATCAAATGGAGCCGTCCATTCTTTGAGTATCGCGGTGTCATCCTCTGCAACATGTCGGCCTTCAAGGAGCACTGCACCTTCGGCTTCTGGGGCGAGGAAATCGGCGCTGTGCTGCGTGAAGCCAAGGCTCTGCGGCCGGGTGGAATGGGCTCGCTTGGTCGTATCACGAGCCTAAAGGATCTACCCTCCGACAAGCTCATGCTCGGCTGGATTCGCCAGGCTGCAGCCTTCGTAGATAGCGGCCAGTACACCAGCCCCATTGCGGCGAGAACAAGGTGGCGAAGCCGCCCAAACCGGCCATCGAGACGCCCGCGGAGTTCGCCTCCGCGCTCAAGAGAAATAAAAAAGCCGCCGCTGCATTTGCGGCGTTCAGCCCAGCTGCAAACGCGAGTACGTCGACTGGATCGCCGATGCCAAACGCCCGGAGACGCGAGACAAACGGATCGCGACCGCGGTGGAGTGGATCGCCGAGGGCAAGCAGCGGAATTGGAAATATCAGAACTGCTAAGGTGACGTTCACTAGGAATGGAGAATGGGTGATCCAGCAAAACAGGAGAACCAGAAGATGAAGATGTCACCGATGGCTAAGCGACCCTCATGTTGCCGGGGCTCATGGCTGTTTTGACTTCGGGCAGCGCGTTTGCCCAAAACCAGGCGATCGGCTTTACCAAGGGCATGCCGTTCAGCAACGCTTTTGTCGCCGGCAATACCCTCTACGTCGCCGGTCAGCAAGGCCCTGACGACCAGGGCAAGGTGACGGCACAGACATCACCTTTCAAACCAAAAGCACGATCGCTGTAATGAAGAAAATTGTAGAGGGCACCGGCTTTAAGATGTCGGACATCGTTTCTGTAACCGTCTATGTCACCAGCCTGGATGATGTCCCCAAGATGAATGAGGTCTACAAAGCTCTCATGCCCGACCCCAAACCCGCGCGGGCCACAGTCCAGGTTGCGGGGTTGATCGGCGGGGCGAAGATCGAGATTTCCTCCATCGCCGTAAAACACTAACCATCATCTTGCCTCCCTGATAATTCAAGCCACACTGAAAATTGACATCAGACACTCTTTCCAAAAGCAAGTGTCACTGGGTAGACTCAGACCATGTTTCGTGGTTGAATCGAGAAGGAGAAAAACCAATGAAGAAGTTCCTGATATTGGCGAGCCTGCTGGCAATGGTCTGTAGGGCTTCGGCGCAAACCAGTCCTGAGGAGACGGCGACCGGAAGATCGGCGGGGCAACGCTAGTCATCAAGTATTGTGCGCCGTCGGTTCGAGGCCGCAAGATTTTTGGCGACGGAGGCCTGGTGATGGGTCCAACGGCTCCGATCTGGCGCGCAGGCGCAAACAGCGCTACCGCTTTCCACACCAACGCGGACCTCAACATCGCCAGCCTGGCCGTGCCCAAGGGCGATTACACGCTGTATGTCAATGTCAAAGATCCCGATGCCTGGGAACTCGTGATCAATAAGCAGACCGGGCAGTGGGGCACGGAATACGATGCCTCGAAGGACCTGGGCCGGGTGAAGATGCAGATGACCAAACCACCGGCGTTGATCGAAATGCTGAAGTACACGATCAGCGGCACCGGAGGCAACAAGGGTACCATCCAGCTGGCCTGGGAAAACCACGTCGCTTCGGTGGGCGTCACCGCCAAGTAGCTAACCAGATGCTTGAAGTGGCCGCCCCAAGCCACTCCTGCTCCTGGGGTTGCGTCTCGACTCCCCGGGGCACGGGGGTGTTACTGAAAAGCGGAACACGCGACTCCAATACGAGCTGCGAATCAAACCCGTTCCCTGACTGCATCAGCAAAACTTCTATAATGAAAAGGGGTCCGGGCGGAAAATCGGTCACTTTTTGGTGTTTTTTGCTGTTGGTGATGACGCGGGTGGCGCTCGCGGATGGTGGCCCGGCCTTCAACCTTGAAGGTCCGCGCATTGCTCGAAGGTCACGCGCAATGGCAAGACGTTACCCATCCGTTCAGTGGCGGCGCTGGCGCCGGGCCACGGGCGGGTGCAGCCGGATTTCCCTGAAAATCCCGGAGCACGCTACGTGCTGGTGGTGGCCGTCCTCCGTGGTTCGGTTGATCAGCCCCCGGAAAATTGGTTTACCAAGGCGAGACCTGGAACAAGAAAATTCGCCAGGAAGGACTGTATGTAACTGTTCCCGAGGGCGCGCGACAGGCCCTGTGTCTCGCGCCGGAGACCGGGGGAGACTTCAGCACGGTGCGCGATGTGGTGCGTGGCCGGCCGGGAGCTTTCGTGCGCGCTTGGGAAGATCTGCACCAGGCGAGCCTGGATCGGGCGCGGCTGATACCGATCTTGCTGCGGTAAAGACAGTGGACAGCGGTGATCCCAAGGCGGTGGAAGAGCAGACCAAGCGGCCGGCGCGCAGCCTGAATATCAAGGTCGATGCACAGTGTTTCGATAAGCCCACCGAGAGCAGGCGCCGTGCCTGGTGCAAAAGCCTCACAGCCTGGTGCTCGACAACGGCCGGAGCGCGGTCGAGCACCAGGCTGTCAGGGTTTTGCACCAGGCACGGCGCCTGCTGCTCGGTGGGCTTATCGAAACACTGTGCATCGACCTTGATATTCAGGCTGCGCGCCAGCAGCTTGGTCTGCTCTTCCACCGCCTTGGGATCACCGCTGTCCGCTGTCTTTACCGCAGCAAGATAAGTATCCAGGCTCGCCCCATCCAGGCTCGCCTGGTGCAGGTCTTGTGAAGCGCGCACGAAAGCTCCCGGCCGGCCACGCACCGCATTGCGCACCGTGCTGAAGTCTCCCCCGGTCTCCGGCGCGAGAAACAACAGGGCCTGTTGCGCGCCCTCGGGAACAGTTACATACAGTCCTTCCTGGCGAATTTTCTTGTTCCACGTCTCCGCCTTGGTAAACCAATTTTCCGGGGGCGGATCAACCGAACCACGGAGGAAGGCCACCACCAGCACGTAGCGTGCTCCGGGATTTTCAGGGAAATCCGGGTGCACCCAGACCCGGTCGCCCGGCGCCAGCGCTGCCACTGAACCAATGGGTAACGTCTTGCCATTGCGCGTGACCTTCGCATCAATGCGCGGACCTTCAAGGTCGAAGGCCGGGCCACCATCCGCGAGCGCCACCCGCGTCATCACCAACAGCAAAAAACACCAAAGTAACCAATTCCGCCGCATCTTTTGACTTGTCATAGAAGTTTTGCTGATGCAGTCAGGGAACGGGTTTGATTCGCAGCTCGTATTGAGTCGCGTGTTCCGCTTTTAGTAACACCCCCGTGCCCGGGGTCGAGACGCAACCCCAGGAGCAGGAGTGGCTTGGGGCGGCCACTTCAAGCATCTGGTTAGCTACTTGGCGGTGACGCCCACCGAAGCGACGTGGTTCTCCCAGGCAAGCTGGATGTGCCCTATTGCCCCCCGTGCCGCTGATCGTGTACTTCAGCATTTCGATGGGCGCCGGCGGTTTGGTCATCTGCATCTTCACCCGGCCCAGGTCCTTCGAGGCATCGTATTGCGTGCCCCACTGCCCGGTCTGCTTGTTGATGACCAGTTCCCAGGCATCGGGATCTTTTACATTCACGTACAGCGTGTAATCGCCCTTGGGCACGGCCAGACCGGCGATGTTGAGGTCCGCGTCGGTGTGAAAAGCGGTAGCGCTGTTTGCGCCTGCGCGCCAGATCGGAGCCGTCGGATCCTGCATCACCCGGCCTCCGTCGCCAAAAATCTTCCGGCCTCGGACCGACGGCGCGCAATACATGATGACCAGCGTTGCCCCACCAATCTTGCCCGTCGCGGTTTCTTCAGGACTGGTTTGCGCCGAAGCCGTACAGACCATTGCCAGCAGGCTCGCCAATATCAGGAACTTCTTCATCGGTTTTTCTCCTTATCGATTCAGACCACGAAACATTGCGGTCTGAGTCTACCCAGAGACGCTTGCCTTTGGAAAGAGTGCCTGATGTCAATTTTCAGTGTGGCTTGAATTATCAGGGATGTTTCACCGCGATGCATGAAATTTCAATCTTCGCCCCGCCGATCAACCCCGCAACCTGGACGGTGGCTCGCGCGGGTTTGGGATCCGGCATGAGCGCTTTGTAGACCTCATTCATCTTGGGCACATCATCCAGGCTGGTGACATAGACGGTTACAGAAACGATGTCCGTCAATTTAAAGCCGGTGCCTTCGACGATTTTCTTTATGACATCAAGCGTGCTCCTGGTTTGGAAGGTGATGTCAGTGCCTGTCACCTTGCCGTGCTCGTCGGGGCCTTGCTGACCGGCCACGTACAGCGTATTGCCGGCGACAAAGGCATTGCTGAACGGCATGCCCGGGGTAAAGCCGATAGCCTGGTTTTGGGCAAGCGCGCTGCCCGCAGTCAAAACAACCATGAGCCCCGGCAACATGAGGGCTCGCTTAGCCATGGGTGACATCTTCATCTTCCTGGTTCTCCTGTTTTTCTGGATCACCAATTCTCTCATCCCCGATGAAGCGTCACCTTAGCAATTCTGATATTTCCAATTCCGCTGCTTGCCCTCGGCGATCCACTGCAGCGCGGTTGCAATTCGCTTGCCACGTGTCTCGACGCGTTTGGCATCGGCGATCCAATCGATGTACTCACGTTTGCAACTGGGGCTGAACGCCGCAAAGGCAGCGGCTGCTTTTTTATTTCTCTGCAATGCGGAGGAGAACTCGGGGGGCATCTCGGTGGCCGCCTTGGGTGACTTCACCACCTTGTGTCTCGCCGCTATCGGGCTGGTGTACTGACCGCTGTCGACGAAGGCTGCGGCCTGGCGGATCCACCCCAGCATGAGCTTGTCGGAGGGTAGATCCTTCAGGCTGGTGATACGGCCAAGCGAGCCCATGGCGCCCGGCCGCAGAGCCTGGGCTTCACGCAGCACCGCGCCGATTTCCTCGCCCCAGAAACCGAAGCTGCAGTGCTCCTTGAAGGCGGACATGTTGCAAAGAATCGCACCGCGATACTCAAAAAATGGACGGCTCCATTTGATGGTCTCCTCGACCTCAGGGCAGGCCTTGTGCACTAGCTCCCGCAGGTGCTCCAGGATGGGTTGTGCGAACGGCTGCACCTTGGCAACATAGGTGTCTACCCTGGGATTCATGGTTTCAGTGGCTATCAAGTTCAGTCCTCCGGTGTTTTGGAGAAGAGTTTACAACCACTGCCGTGGCAGTTTTCCACCAATACCCTATGTTTTGAGCTTACTGGCCAGCACGTCGATCTTCTCGATGGACGGCGCCTTGGCCAGCAACTCTCCAGCCTTCGCCATCAGCGCCTTGGCGATTGGCCCAGTTAAATGGGCCTGCCGTCCTTGGTCATCCGGAAACACATCGAAGATGCCAAAGGTTGAAGGCCCAATCTGCAACGCGAACCAGGCGCTGGTCGCTGGCTCGGCCTCGGCCAGCGGCGCCGCGCTTTTCAAGAACTGAGCAACCTCCGCTTCCTTGCCCGGCTTTGCCTCCAACATCACCCACAAACCTACAGTCACCATGCGTGCCGCCTCCCTGGGAGCATTACTCCCGTCTCTAAGACGCAGGGTACTCCATAATGGATACACCAACATCAAAGTGCTTCCTGTGTAGTGCAAGATGTGTCTTCAAGGGTTCTGGCGAACCGCCCGAGCAGGTGCATAATAGACGAATCATGCCAGCGCTCCTCAAGAAGTGTGGACTGCACTTGACTGTCTTGGTGGTGGGCGCCGCCAGCGTCTTTGCTGCTCAGCCGGTGACTGAGATTACTCTCCCCGGTACGCGGCTATTCACGGAAAGCATTACCTCCACCAAGGATGGCACGCTCTTCGTCGGCAGCGTGGGCAAGGGCAACGTAAGCCGGATACCGCATGGAACGACCACGGTCACCGAGTGGATCAAACCCGGAACCAATGGCCTGAATGCTGTATACGGGATATTTGCGGACGAGAAATTCAAGACTCTGTGGGTATGCTCCGACAAGTACGATGACGGCACCGGTGATGCGCCGGCGGTGAAATCATTTGACCTGAAGACAGGAGCCCCCAAGGGCAGCTATACCCTTCCCGGGGATGCTACGTTCTGCAACGACATAGCCGTGGCCAGCGATGGGACAGCGTACATTACCGATACCCGGCAAGGCAGCCTTGACATGCTCAAGCCCGGCGCCAAGGAGCTGGAGGTCGCGGCCAAATATCCAGTGTTGGCCGGAGCCGATGGGCTGGCGTTCGGCGAAAAGAACGTTCTATATGTCAACAGCGTCACCCAAAACAAGCTGGTACGCGTCGATCTCGACCGGAACGGCAAAGCGAAGAACGTGGTCGAGCTCAAGCTTTCTCAACCGCTGACCCGGCCGGATGGCATGCGCACCATCGGCAAGAACCGGCTGCTGTTGGCGGAGAACTCCGGCAACATGGACATTGTCACGTTTGGCGGCACGGGCGGCTTGAACGCGGATATCAAGACCATCAAATCCGGACTGGAAGCGACGCCCGCCGTAACGGCGACGCGCGGCATGGCCTGGATCGCCGAGGGCAAGCTGAATTACCGCAACGATCCCAAGTTGAAGGACAAAGACCCGGGAACCTTCAAAATCTACGCTGTACCGCTGCCCAAGAGTTGACATGCAACGCCGGCCGATAATATCCCGGGCCATCTGTCCGAAGCTCGATACCGACTGGCCAAGGTTGCAACAGGCACTGAGCGATATCGGCGGGCAAGATGTTGAGGCCATCGTATGCGGAGCGGACGAGCAACATCTGGAATCGATCTGTGACCGCATCGTGCATCAATATGGAATTGAGCTCGACCTGGGTGAGCCCACGGTTATCTACCTGGAGACCATTCGAAAAACCGGCGAGGCCGAGGGTAAGTACATCCGGCAGACGGGTGGCGCGGGTAACTATGCGCACGTCAAGATTCGCATCGAGCCGAATGAGCCAAGCCAGGGCTTCGAGTTTATCGACGAAATTAAAGGCGGCGTGGTCCCAAAGGTATACATCGAGCCTATCGAGATGGCGGTCCGTGAGGCGTTGCAGGGCGGAGTTATTGCCGGCTACGAAATCGTGGATGTGAAGGTAACGCTCTTTGACGGGAGCTTCCACGATGTGGACTCCAACGAGATAGCTTTCAGGATTGCCGGTGCGATGGCTGTCAAAGAAGCGGCACGCAAGGCGACTCCGGTTGTGCTTGAGCCTGTGATGAACGTCAAAGTCAAGGTGCGGGAAGAGTTGATTGGCATGATCATGGCTGATCTGAATGGCCGCCGCGGGCGCATCGAAGGCATCGCCCAAGAAGGACCTTCGGTCTCAATCAGAGCCATCGTGCCTCTCGCTGAAATATTGCGCGCGAGCACGCCGGAATGGCCCGAGTACTCCGTGCAATTTGCCCGCTATGAAGTGGTTCCACGTCGCGGAGAGTCCGGAGGGGATGGCCCGGGTGTCACGGTAAACAGACCCAACCGCCCGACGGGCCGGCGCGGCTCGGTTGCTCTCAACCTGGATCCGGAATACTAGGGCGTTAGGGCCTACACCTGAGATAATGTTTATGCCGGAACAATGCTCGCTCCGGAGGGTATGGGTGGGCCCCTTGAGGTGCGTCTTTCACCCTGGCCCAGGCAAAACTTTGCGGGCTATCTCTTCAAAGCCTGTCTCTCTTCGAATAGCATCGAGCCGTGGGTCAACCCCGATCCATACAAGCTCAGGCTCTCGATCTTCCAATGCCAGCGCGAGAAAAGAGAGTGCACTTTGGCCATCATCCAGAGCCAGCGAGAGCAGCGCCTGGCGAAATCGGCTGATGGATGAATCCAGGGACAAGAGCTTGAAGTCCCGGGCAATCTTGTGCGCCTCATCGAGCTCGCCGCTCAGCGCCAGCACCTCCGCGATACCCGCCATCATGGACAATTGAACACCAGAGGCCGGCCGGATGCTCTCGATCAGTTGCTTTGCTTGCCCCTTGTTTCCCAGGTGCGCCGACATGAGAGCCAGAAGAAATCGCGCCTCCATAGGAAGTGGCCCGTAAATCAACGGCTCCGACAATTGTCGAAGACCTTCCTCAAATCGCCGGGTGATGTGCAGGAACCTGGCACGAGCTGCTTTCTGACGATTGGAGAAGGGATCGATGTGATAGGTCATGTCCAGGTGGTAAGCGGCTTCTTCGTAACGCCCCAGGGCTGCGAGAAACAGGGCGAATCGCCGCGCGGCCGCAACGTGGAATCCAAGCCCCTGCCCGTGCGCAAAGCTTTTCTCCGCATTTTCCCAATCCCACTCGAGCGCCTGCGCGCTCCCCAGGCAGGAGTACGACTCAATCATCTCAGGATCGAGTTCGATCGCGCGCTGGGCGGATTCCCGGGCGATGGAAACCAGCGTGGAGCCGGGGGTGGTTCCCCGCAATGCCAATTCCGCGTTGCAGTGGGAGATTCCGCAATACGGCCGCGCATAAGCGGGGGCCAGTTCCCGCGCTTGCTGAAATTTCTGCAGAGAAGCGGGCAGGTTCAACGCCGACCCTTCATCCAGCAACGTCTCCGCGTGCAGAACGAGCGGATAAGCTGCCAGCGTCAAGGCACTCGGCGCCGCTCTCCGGCGGCGCACGCTGGACTGCTCCGGACGCGCGCGGCTCACGAAGGCGGTGGCGATCTGCTCCTGAATCTGAACCAGAGCCTCCGCACTTGCCTGGGTCTCGAAACGATGGGAACTCATCTGGAATCCGTCAGAACCCAACACCCTGGCGGTGATGCGCAAGCGGTTGTAGTCCTCTCTTACCGTTCCTTCGATGACCGTGTTCAGTCCGAACCTCAGGGAAAGCGCGGGAATGTCCTGCGGCACTTCAATCAACTGGGGCGGAGAGGGGCGGGCGATCACGCGAATGCCGTCGGCGCGCGTCAGGTTGTGAATCAGTTCTTCGGTAACCCCCTGGGCACAGGACGCAGAGAGGGGCCGATTGGAAAGATCGACAAACGGTAATACCCCCACCGCAACTCCATCGCCTTTGACCAGCAAATCACCCTGGGCCGCAGGCCCATGCAGCGCAAGCCCGGACAAGCTCTCGTTTCTGCGAAAGAGCGGGACATAAGTGCCGGGCCGAAAATAGATGAAGACAGGATTTTGCTTGCCCTCCGACTCGTAGTAGTCCTTAAGCTTGGCGCGCAGACGCCGGGCCTCGGTTCGCACAATGGAGTCCTGGCTTGGGTGATACGGAGGCTTGCGGTCATAGACCTCCGTTCCTATCACGTACTCCTTAAGAAGGTCGGTATTTCCAGACAACGCGTTCTCAATGGCAAATCGAAGGAACCGTGCCAACCGGTCAGATTGCAAAAAAAGCGCGCTCTGCAGCAGCCTGTCCAGCTCCGCCCGAACCTCCTGTTCGGTGATGTCTTCCGATGTATAGCTGTCCCCCAACCTTACCCTTCCTCGTGCGTCCCAAAGGTCATGATAGCGCCTCGCTCTCTCTCTCAACCTGGCAGATCACTGTTAGCTGACAGTTGCTCACTGGGTCGTCTCTCAAGCTTCTGTCATCCTCAGATAAAAGCACGGAGCCAAATGTGACCGCGACGCATCGAAGGCCTGACGAGAACCCCGAGATACGGGTTCTTGCCATGGTCCCGGTAGAAAGGCAGGGCCAGATCCGGCGTCAGTTAGCGCCACTTGGCGTCATGATTGACTTCATATCCAAAGCGGCAGAACTTTCTCATCTGGCCCTCAGCCATACGTCTTATCATGTTGCCCTACTGCCGGCGGCACTCCCGGACAACGGATGGTGGGCTCTCTGGGGAGAGATGGCTCTGCTCAATCCACGGCCGGAGATTCTGGTATATGCCGAAACGGCGAACTTCCAGTTATGGTCCGGGGTGTTGGAAATAGGCGGCTACGACGTGGTTGTCGAGCCGCTCACCGATGACGAGCTTCAGCGGGCAGTGATCCGTGCCGCTAGAAGCTTCAGAGATCGTTGCCTGGAGAACACGAATGAGTAGAGGGACAGAAGGAAGCCATGTTTCGAAAAATTGTGGTCGCCTATAACCCATCTCCAGAGTCGCAGAGGGCGCTGGAGGAAGCAATTCGACTGGCCAAAGCCGTCGATGCCGAGTTGCAAACCGTCACCGCGATGTCCGATCTGCCCGCGTACACGGCCTATGCCGATGCTGCCGATCCCGCGGTGTCGCAGATGCTGCTGGACGACCGGGTGAAGTCCTATAAAAAACTTCAAGATAAGGCGCGCGTCCAGGCGGGAAGTCATGGCATCGAAGTCCAGAACCATTTGCTCGAAGGGGCGGCCGGTTGAAGCCATCGTTGACTTCCTGCGTAAGCAACGCGCGGACCTTTTGGTCATAGGGCTGCATCAGCACGATTTCTACATCGCGCGCTTATGGAGCACCGTCTACGAACTGGCACAGGACGCGCCTTGCAGTGTTCTGGGAGTTCATTGAGGAGAAGCATGTCAAAGCGAGCGATGATCGTTCCGGTCCTCACGTTATGTGTCGCTGCGGGACTCTTTCTCACCATCAACGGCTGCTGGACCAGGTGGGAGGGAGGGGGCGCGGAGCAGCGAACCGACGATGCCTATTTGCGCGCGGATCTGACCCCGTTGAGCACCCGCATCTCCGGTACGGTTCGCAAGATGGAAGTCGGCGACTATGAGCCAGTCAAAGCCGGCCAATTACTCGTCCAGCTCGAAGACGACGACTATGCCGCGATGCTGGCAGAAGCCAAGGCAGCGCTGGCCGCTGCGCAGGCACAGCTCGCAAGCAACCAGGCATCCAAGCAGATTCAGGACGCGCAGATCCAAAGCGCGGAGTCTGGCGTAGCCCAGGCAACGGCCGCGGTCAATGCGGCCAAAGCCGGTATAGACGCCGTGCAGGCCGACGTGGAGCGAAGCGCAACCGAACGCAAACGACAGGAGGCACTGCTGGCGAGCAAGGCCACCACTCATGAGGATCTGGAAACGGCGGTGGCCGCCGCGGATGGGTCTGCAGGCACGCTGGCCGGCAAGCAGGCCGACATGGCCCGTGCCCAGGGCGCGCTCGCCAGCAGCCAGGCCGCGCTGGTAGCGGCAAAAAGACAGCGAGCCGCGCTCGACACCAATGACGCACTGTACCGGGCGCAGATCCAGGACAAAGAGGCGGCGATCATCGTCGCCCAAGTCAATCTTGGATACACCCGCATCGTCGCGCCGGCAGAAGGGGCGGTCAGCGAGCGTCATGTGCAGGAGGGCCAGTTAGTCTCCCCGGGTATGGAGTTAGTGGACCTGGTGAGAGGGGACGTCTGGATCCAGGCAAACTACCAGGAGACACAACTTACCAACGTTCAGCCAGGAGACGCCGCCGATATCACCATCGATACCTTTCCCGGGGTGGTGCTGCACGGAAAGGTGGCTGAGATATCCCCGGCCAGCGGATCGCAGTTCGCGCTTCTGCCCCCGGATAACGCGACGGGGAACTTTACCAAGGTTGTGCAGCGAATCCCGGTCAAGATCGTGCTCGATCCGGGACATCCTCTGCAGGGCCGGTTGCGGCCGGGCTTCTCGGCCGAGGTGACAATTCACGCTTCGGGCAAGCACGCGACCAAAGGGGGCTCTCAGTCTTGAGCGCTCTGCCCTCCACTCCGGCATCTCCCACAACACCCGCGCCGCACTCCGTCATCACCACGCACCCGGTGCTGGGGGTTCTGGGTGTGCTGCTCGGCGCCATGACAGCCACCTTCACCGGACGGCTGGTCAGCGTGGGCCTAGCCGACCTGCGCGGGTACTTGCATCTTGGCTTCGATGAGGCCTCCTGGATCGGAACCGCTTTTAACGCGGGGCTGATGTTCATTGGGCCTTTCTCTGTGTACCTTGGCGGCTTGCTCGGCGCGCGGCGTGTTCTGCTGTTCTGTGCCGGAGCCTTCACCGTGATAAGCCTGCTGCTCCCGTTTGCTGCGAGCTATCCGGTGTTGATCGTCTTGCTGGTGCTCGCCGGGCTAACGGCAGGGACGTTTTATCCCCTGACTCTCTCTTTCGTCCTGCGCAATCTTCCCATGCGCTACGTGCTCCTGGGCATCGCCATGTACGCGATGGATATCGTGTTCACCACCAACGTCGCCACCTCGCTCGAGGCCTGGTACATCAACCACCTCTCCTGGCGATGGATCTTCTGGAACAGCGCGGTGTTGACCCCGGTGATGATGGTGCTGATCTACTTCGGCATCCCGTGGCAACCGTTGCCGGCTCCGAAAGAAGGACAGCCGAGGCCCGACTGGAGAGGGTTCCTGTATGGCAGCTTAGGATTCTCGCTACTCTATATCGCTCTCGATCAGGGCCAGAGGCTGTACTGGTTCCACTCCGGGCTTATCGTCGGGTTGACGGTATCCGGTTGTTTCCTGCTGTTGATGACGGTGGCTCGCCATCTTCTCTCGCCTAACCCGCTGGTCAATCTCAAATTTCTTTGGAGCCGTAACACCCTGCTGCTGGGTGTAGTCCTGGTCTTCTTTCGATTTACCATCCTGGCGACAGTAGTGATCATCCCCAGTTATCTGGGATCAGTAAAGGGCTATCTGCCGCTCGAAACCGGGCCGGTCTTACTCTGGGTCGCATTACCCCAGTGCATCTGCGGCCTATTCGCAATGTATTCGCTGCGATACATCGATGCCCGGCTGATCCTGACGCTCGGCTTCGGCTTGGTCTCGATCGCTTGCCTGATGAATGCCCATCTTTCCTCCGCCTGGTCCGGCGCCAACTTTGGGCTCACGCAGGCCATCCTGGCGATTGGCCTGGCCTTCGCGTTCAATGGCCTCGTGGGCGCCATTGTTCTCGAAGTGGTCAATTCCGGAGCGCTCAGCCGGCCTATCGACGTGCTTACATTTGCCGGTTACTTTCAGACCGTCCGGCTTTTCGGGGGAGAAGCCGGCGCCACCTTCCTAGGGCACTTTCTTTCCAGGCGCGAGCAGTTTCACTCCAACATATTGGGGTTGGGTGTTCAGTTCGGGGACCTCGCTACCAGGCAGAGACTGCTGGGCTTGAGCGCCGCCATGCGGAGCCAGTCCTCCGGTTTGACCACGGCCACCGGCAGAGCCGCGGAGATCCTCGGCCTGCAGGTCAGACAGCAAGCCTTCACCCTGGCGATTACCGACTGCTTCCTACTGGTGGCGTCGGCCGCTGTGTGCTGCCTGGTCGTGGTCGCCGGCATGGCGCGGGTGCCGAAGCAATATCGACAGGTAGTGACCTCTTGAAGGAACTGCAGCTTATGGTAAGACGAAATTTCCTGATAACGGCGTTGCTGGTGTGCGCGGTGGCTGCCTTCGGGCAAAACAGCGCTCCGATGCCGCTTACGCTCTCCCAGGCAATCGACCTGGCCCTCAAGCAGAATCGGGATGTAAAACTAGCCCAGCTGGCAGTGGCCGACAGCGAGCACAAGAGGCAGATTGCCCGTTCCGACTACTACCCTCACATCAAAAACACTTCCGCTATCTTGCACGTGACCGAGCTGGCGGGAGTAGACATTCCTGCGGGAGCTTTTGGCAATCATCCGAGCACAGGAGCCATCCCCGGCACGAGTCTGTTTCTTGACCAGGGCGCGCTCACCACTTACACCAGCGGCACGGGTCTGGACCAGCCATTTACCCAGATGTTCAAGATCCGCCAATCGAATCGTGCGGCAACCGCGGACATCAACACGGCAAAGGTTCAGGTGGATCAGACCGAGGACAATGTCGCTCTGAAGGTGCGTCAGCTGTATTACGACATACTGATCGCAGAACTCAAACAGCAGGCGGCCGAGGAGGAGGTTGCCGCCAGCCAGGTGAAGCTGCAGGAGAGTCTTGACGATGTGGAGAAGGGCAAGGCCCTGGAGGTGGTTGCACTGGATAGCCGCGCATCCGCTCTCGATGCCAAGCAGGCCGCCCTGACCCAGAGGCTGC
Source organism: uncultured Acidobacteriaceae bacterium (assembly GCA_963834205.1). GTDB lineage: Bacteria > Acidobacteriota > Terriglobia > Terriglobales > Acidobacteriaceae > PALSA-350. Next base: position 29,992 of record CAWIBI010000012.1, read on the forward strand.
AGATCCACGACCTTACGGTTACGCTCAATGATTTATTGGGTCTGCCTCTGGAGACGCAGCTCACGTTGGACGCGGACACCTCTGCGGCATCCATGCCCGTTCCCTCCCGCGAAGAGTGTATCCGCATCGCCCAGGAGCACAGCCCGGAGATTCGCGCCGCGGAGCAGGGCGTGGTGAAAGCGAGAGCAGGTCTGGCTGCCGCGAAGGACGCTTATATTCCGGATGTCACCGGCCTCGCCCGATACAGCTACCAGAGCGGCGTTCCCCTGCTGGTTCACAACTTTGGCACCTTCGGCGTTTCTTTCAGCTATGACCTCTTCGACGGGGGCCGGCGCATCGCTGCGATCAAAGACTCGCGAACCTTGCTGTCAGAAGCTGAGCTCAACCTGGAAAAAGTGCGGGATGAAGTTGCCGTCCAGGTGGAGAAGGCTTACGACAAGGTGGAGCAGCTGCAGGATCTCGCCGGGGTCGCGGATGAGGCGCTGAAAGCAAGGACGGAAGCCTCGCGGGTAACGGATAGCCGATTCGAGCAGAATGCGGCTCTTGCTTCGGCGCGCGCCGAAGCTCATGCCAAGACGCTTTCTGCCAAGGCCTCATTCCTCGAAGCAACCCTGGATCTGTCGCTCGCCCAAGGTGACCTCAAGAGAACTATTGGTGAATTACCGCGGTAGTTTTAGTGCCGCACCTACGGCGCTCGGATATCTTCGGATGGGTTTCCCAGCCCTTCCAGGCTGGGCTCACGTTTGGCGGTCGGCCCTCCGGGCCTTGCAGCGTCGCCTTCCTTGAATCCGATCATCCCGGGATGAAGTTCCCTAAGCGCTAAAAACCTGTTCGGGATGTTTTTCTTATCAAAACTCCCACAAAATCGTCATCCTGAGCGGAGCGCCTCACAGATTCATCACGTCACACAGCGTTTTTGTGGCGCGGAGTCGAAGGACCCCAGCGACGCTTACCTTGCCGATGCTGTTCGGAGCTTTTCGGCCTCCGAAGCCTGAGAACAAGATCTTGCTGCAGCATTGCAATTCTTGTCCTCGACCCCGGTAAAAGATTGTGGCGGGTCCGGCGGTGCGGGGTTCGGTGGTTGAAAAGCTCGGAGCAGCATCGGCAAGATAAGCATCCTCGGGGTCCTTCGACTGCGCGCCATCGATCGCTGTGTGACGCGATAAATCTGTTAGGCGCTCCGCTCAGGATGACGATTTTGTAGTGAGTTGGAGATGCAAAAAACATCAAATTGGGCGGACCGCAGATCCATGACTGCTGCAAGGCCCGGGCTGGGGGGCCGCCAAACGTCAGAGGTGCGGCACTCAACCCACTCTACTTCAGCCCGTTCACCAGGTAGAGCTCAGAGAGCAACCTGATATACCCATACACATACGCTCGACCGTCCGCGCTGAAAAGAATCTCCGACATGTCGCAAATCCCCGTCTCGTCGGAAGGATTGATCTCCTTGAAAAGTTGCCTTTGTCCATTCACGACGTTCAGGCGATAGATCTTCGCCGGCAGCATCATCGCTTGATAGACGTAGGCGAAGCGCGGGTCCGGAGTCCACTTAAAAGCCTCTCCCGGCAGCAACCCGGGGACGGCGCGGGGCGGCCCGCCGTCCAATGGATAGAAGCTGATTGCTGTCCCTTTCAGATCGGTGGTGGCAGCAATTAGCTGCCCATCGGGAGAGACCTGGCAGCCGACCACGCCCTCTGGAGTTATCGGGCGAGGTTTACCCCCATCGATATCCTGGATGAAACAGCGAGCCGGGCGTCCAGGCTGGTTTCCGGAAAAGAGGATATGCTTGCCGTCCGGCATCCAGTGAAGCAAATGGCGATACTGTTGGATGCCGCCCGGGTCGATTTTTCTGATCGTGCCAGCTCCGGTTGGCAGCAGCTCAACCTGGGTATAAGCAATAGTGGTGATTACCCATTTCCCGTCGGGCGAAAAATCGCCGGCCATGCCTTCGCCCAGTGGGATAGGGGGCGAGCCACGCAAGTCGCGAACCGCGGCCGTGTAGGTTGGTCCGCCTTCCTCTCCCTGCTCGTCGAAGAGCACCGTGTTTCCGTCATGAGAGATATCCACGGGCAGCGACCAGTCGAGCCAGGAAAGGTCCTTTTCCCTGGTCGCCCCGGCAGCCATGCCCATCACGCCTGCGCGTTGTTCATCGTGGGTCATCAGCACCCGGCCGTCAGGAGAGATATCCTGCAGCGTGACCCCTCCAGGAGCGCGGAAGACCAGACGTAGGTGGCCGGCCAGATCTACCGCGAAGATGCGGCGCTGCAGTCCCGCTTGCACGGCCGAGAACCAGACCTCGGAGCCGTCCCGTGACCATGCCAGCCCCTCCTCGCTTTCCCAGCCGGTGGAGAGAACCTTCTTGTTCCCCGCAAGGTCAACCATAGAAACCACACCACGGTCGTCCTCATGGGTGATGTGGTCGAGAAACGCGATTTGGCCGCCTTTGGGTGAAATGCGGAGATGGCTGATCCAGCCGTCGGTCTTATAGATAACGTGCCCTACGGGATATTCCAGCCACTGCTGGCCCCCCATGTCACGAACAATGGCAAGCGTCTTTCCGTCCGGAGCCCAATCCGCCCCGACGACGTTCTCCGCTATCTGCCGCGGGGATCCCCCGGTCAGGGGAACCTGGGCCAGGGTGCCGATAAAGGTAAACATAAAAAGGGTCTTGGCCGATTGCAGCACCGCCATCTCGCCCGTAGAAGAAACCGCTAGCAGCGCGCCCGGCGGTATCGCGATGCTGCGCGAGCCGGGAATCTTTAGGTCGGTCGAGAATATCTCGACCGGCGCTCCGTCCCACGAGGCGCCATAAACCACATTATGTCCGTCGGGGGCGAACCTGCCGGAGTACACCGTGCCGTGCCTGACGGTCAGACGCTGAAAGTCCAGCGGCCGGGATGGGGCTGAGCGACGCCCCAGCCACACGCCGAGAGCAATCAAAATGCCGCAGACCGCCAGGGCCAGAGCGGCAGCGATCACGAACCTGCGGGCGGAGTGCACCGGGGGAGCGGGCGGTTTTGGGGGAACGATTGCCGGACCAGGAACGGGGGGAGCGGGCGGCGTTTCCACCGTGGCGCCCTCCAGCCGGGCGACAAAGCGATAGCCGCGGCGTGGCACCGTCTCAATAAAAGATGGATCGTCGGCACAATCGCCGAGAGCGGTCCGCAGCTTGCCCACCGCCACATTCACCGCGTGGTCGAAGTCTCCAAAGTTTTCGTTGGGCCAGATGCGGGTCTGCAGTTCTTCGCGGGTGACCAGGACGCCAGGGTGCTCCAACAGGATCTGCAGCACCTTGAAGGGCTGGTCCTGGATCTTGATACGGCTTCCTGATTTACGGACCTCTCCGGAATGGAGATCTGCCTCAAACGCTCCAAACCGAACTGTCCGGGACCCGTTGTTCACCTTCGGTTCCCCATTCATGGGTGAGTTTAGCATCGTCCGCTCCATGTCCTCTTGATGCCATAGGCACTCTATGTTTGCAACTAGTTTACTAGGAGATTATGTCTCCGAGATGTCTCCAACCTATCTCCCGACCTGTAACTCCTGGTAGATATACAAGTTAGGGGCGGTGAATTGAGGTACCTAGTGGGCTGATCGAGCATTGGCTAATCGATGAGGTGAGCCAAATGCGCGGTGGCGATTTCTGGTGCTTGAGCCTTCTCACACTTCTGACGCTAGCGGGTGAACCGGTTGCGCGGGCATCTCAGGAGGCGCCGAAGGCCACAGTCAGCTTCACTCTCTACCATGATTATCTGATTGTGGCCCAGGGATCCGCCGGCCCTCTGAGGGGCCTCAACTTTCTTGTGGATACCGGGGCGAGTCCCTCTGTTCTGGATCGACGGCTGGCCCAAAGGCTGGGCCTGGATGAACTGCCGGGCAGCATCGTATTCGTGAACGGCAGTGTGCCGGCGGGCCAAGCCATCGTCCCCAACCTGGAGTTTGGCCCGATGCGGCAGCACAACCTCCCGATCCTGGTGGAAGATCTGTCTTTCTTTGAAAGGGCCCTTCCGGTGCACATCGACGCCGTAATTGGCTTGGACGTGCTGGGGCAAAGCGCCTTCGAAATTGATTACACCTGGTGGCAGATTCACTTCGGCTCTTTTCGGCCCCTGGCAAACTCGCTGCCCCTGCGAATGGAGGCGGGGCTTCCGATTATTGACGCGGAGCTCAATCACCTTGCGGCCCATCTTTTGATGGATACGGGGGCCTCTTCGCTTCTGCTCTTTGAGCCCAGAACGGCCGCGCCGGTCTCACCTCAGAAGATCAGCGCCGTAGCAGGGTCGTCCGGTTCGATTGGCGAGTTTCAGGGTAAACAAGTTTGGCTGCGCAGCCTACGGCTCGGCGGAAAAGAGTTGGGGCGCGAACCAGCCTTTATGGTCCGCAGCCCCAGTAACCAGAATCAGAATTCGGATCGGAATTTCGATCGGAATTTCGACGGACTGCTGAGCCCCGCCGGGGTGGGTATGACCAAAGTCGCGATCGATGTGGAGCGAGGCGTTCTGGCGTTCAGCCGCTGAATTCATGCTTCTCGTCTCTCAGGCGCATTACCTGGGAGCGCAATTCATGGTTTTTCAGCACCAGTTCCCCCACCAGCAACTGCAGGCGCTTGCATTCATCCTGCAGGGCCGGCACCGGGTCTTCCAAAGGCACTGCGTGCCCCCAGGTCTCAGGGGATGCCAGGCCTTCTGACCTCATTCCTTCAGACCTCGTCCCATCAGACTTCGTCGATGACCCGCGCCGCTGCATCGATCGCCTCCGCGATTTTGCGAACCTGCTCCGGTGACAGATTGCTCCGCTCTGTGCGGATGCTCAGGGCATACCGAAGGTTCATGACCGCCCGCATGATCTGCGGAGACCGGCCCCGGCCAAAGGCTTTGCCGGCTTCCTCCATCCGGCCAAAAATGGCTTTCAGGGTGACCTTGTTCTCTTTCAGGTACTCCAATCCGTGATCCGTGGCCGCGTACAGCTTCTTGTTGCCCTCGGTTGAGGAGACCGTGGCGTAGCCTTCCTCCTCCAGCATGGTCAGCGTGGGGTAAACCACTCCAGGACTCGGTGCATACGCCCCGGAGAGCCGCTCTTCGATGGCTTTGATGATCTCGTAGCCGTAGCTTGGCTTCTCGGCGATCAGTTGCAGAATCACGAAGCGCAATTCTCCGTTGTCGAATTGCCTCTCGCGCCCGCCTCCGCCGCGGAAACCCCGGTCGTGATGACCCATAGGGCCATCAAAGCCTCCGTGCCGTCCGCGGTGACGTTCGCCACCATGATGCGAGCCCGGCTCGTGATGAGCGTGGCCTCGCCTGCCTTCCAATCTCTCTTGTTCAAACATGTTTGGTTCCTCTCTATCTTTGATATATCTTACGATATATCTTAGATTGTCGGGTGTCAAGAAAGATTCATTTCCCACCTGGCAAGACAACGCCGCGAGGGCTCTTCTCATCCGAGACCAAGGACGTTCGTTCGATGAGGATCGACGCCACTGCGTCTGGTGATTTCGTTGTCATCTTTCGGGGCCCCATGGCGGCGGCGCGCCGCGATTAACGTATTGCTCAGCCTGGCCGCTTGTTCACTCCAGGCCCAGATTGCGCAGAGCCTCGCCGACGACCTGGTCACCGGCGCTGAGCCGCCGGCATCACCGGCCGGCCCGGTGAGTTACTCCAAGCGCGTACCTTCGGACAAGGCTTCACCGGACGGTAAACCTGATTTCAACCGGGACATCTATTACAGAAACAAGCTTGAATTTTCTTTTGAATCGGGCTGGCTGCCCAACAATGTTCCCCTGATATTCGATTTTCTTGTAGGCAGCCCTTATACGACATGGCCGTTGCATTACACCTTGCAACCCAATATCGCTTCTCTCCGATGGCAGTTGGACGGCATCGAGGGACCGATAATTCTACGAGGCAATTGGGACTTTACCTTCAGCGGCTCAACCACCATCATTCCGCGAGGGCCCGAGACCCGATATTTCGCGTTCGACTACGGCATCCGGCGCAACTTTATACCTCGCAACTGGAGGATTGTTCCCTACTATGAAATGCGCGGCGGTGTCGGGAACATCAACGCCAAAGGACCCGACGGGGTGCTCTATGCCCAGGGCCAGGACCTGACATTCACCTTGATGGTGGGCGGCGGAGCGCGTTATAACTTCAGCCCCAGGACCAGCGTTGAAGCCGGCGTGACTTACATGCACATATCCAATGCTTACTTGTCTCAACCGAAGTATGAGGATTTCGGCATCAACGTCTACGGCCCGATCATTGGCATCAACCTACGCCTGGGCCGGCCGAAACCCCCCGTGGAACAATAGTTCCTCACCCGTTCATGGCAGGTTTTCGAAAGTTTGACAGGGGCTGGTGAGATCTGCGGCAACCTGAATTTTGCTGAACGAGGCGCCCTCGGCCGGCATCAGGATCAGTCGAGCGTGCAAGACATATCCGGCAGGTGCGCCGCACTAGAAACAGAGTCTGGTCATCATGCTGTTCGCCGTAAGCACGAACAGCATCAAAGATCGACTCCGCAAGTATGGCGAGGAACTGGCGCGTTCGCTGCGGCTGACAGAGGGGACCGTGCGCAACTATCTCTCCGAGGCCATCTCCAAGTTGCACGCTTCCAGCCGGTTTGAAGCGGCCCGGATTGCTCGCAATAAAGGATGGCTTTGACGTCCACCCAGCAAAAAGCTCGCGACCACCGCTCCGACCATCATCCGATGGAAGCAGCGTTTCCTCGCTTCTGGCATCGACGGACTCGAGACCAGTCATCCCGGACAGCCGGCTACGGTATTCACTGTGGAACCCGCCAAATCCGCCCCCCACAGTCACCACGCGCGATAATTTTCAGGCAAACCGACCCCCATTCTCCTATATAGATGTGAAATGGGGTTCACCGCATCGCTAGCTGGGATTGTTTTTGCTTGTGTGCTCATGTTTTTCGCCGCGCGGCGTGCTGGCGCGCAGACTAACGCTGCGCCGGCGCCAGGAGTGGGGCCCTACGGCCTCACCGTCTCGGTGGATGAGGTCGACCTCACCTTCCACGCCGCGGATGCCCACGGCCTTCCGGTAAACGATCTGAAACTCGAAGAGCTGAGCCTGCTCGACAACGGCCAGCCGCCAGCCAAAATACTTGCCTTCGAATCGTTGCAGGACTCGCCCATCCGCGCCGGCATTCTGCTCGATACCAGCGCGTCGATGGACGAACATCGTGGCGCGGACCGTGCAATCGCGATCAAATATTCGCAGAGGCTGTTGCGGCAACAAACCGACCGGGCCTTCGTCATGGGTTTTGGCTACCTGGCGGAAATCCCACAACCCTGGACCAGCAGTCCCGCGGCACTGACCGCGGGTATCCGCAACGTAGCAATGGTGAGGCAAGGCGGGATGGGCGGCACAGCGATCTTCACTGCTATCTACCAGGCTTGTCTCAACCAGTTTGGCAGGATCGATCACGCCGCCAGCGGAAACTTTATCCTGCTCTTCTCCGATGGCGAGGACAACGCCAGCCATGCCTATCTTGAACAGGCAGTCGATATCTGCCAGCACACCAACACTGCTATCTACGCCTTTCGCGCAGAATCGAAATACGGCCTTTCCTCAGGCCCGAAGACATTGGCGGAGCTGGCCGCGAAGACCGGCGGACGCGTCTTCTACGACGATGACTCTGAAGCCGTAATCGACAATGATCTGCGCACCATCGAAGCGGACCTGCGCAACCAATATCGCCTGCTCTACAAGCCAGCCGAATTGAAGCGGGACGGCTCGTACCATCGCATCGAGTTGAAGGGCCCGGAACGAGTCGACAGCATCGTCGTCCGCTCAGGTTATTACGCTCCCGGGCGACGGCCGCCGAAGTAGGCTCATGACACATCATTTTGAGATGACCATCGCTAAGCCGAATTTTGTCTGCCGCTGCCGTGGGCCAGCGCTTTTTCGAGGAATTTCGAGACCTGCTCGATGCGATACAAGCGGGCAGTTTGATTGACCACAACCATGGAAGCGTCCTGCGGCGACTTCTGCCGTAAGACATCCCGAAAATTATCGACGCGCGGTATGGGGGTTTCCTTCTCTCGCACCAGTGCGGTCCATCTGGCCGCGAGGGCCTGAGCCCTGGCGCTTGCGGGGTCCTCCCCGAAAGCGGCCTCTACGTCACGGAAAAGCTCGGCCCACTTTTGCGAGCGTTCCGCCGTTGATTGGTTGATCCGAGCGAACCGCATCGATTCGAGCGAGCCGTAGTACTTGCGGGCGATTGCTTGTCCTATGAACTTTGCCACCTTCTCCACCCGCATCATGGACGCGCTTCTGTCGCTGCCGGGGTCGAGGCCGTAACGCGCGAAGCATGCATCCTGTTCCGCTACCGGCCAGTTTTGGTGATCTTTCCAGGCTTTGACGCCCCCGGCCTTGACCTCGACATCGCCTCCACTGACCAGCTCTGCCAAGAGAACCCAGCGTTGCGCAAGAAGCTGAGCGCCCTCGCTCGCCGGAGACAACTCAAGCGCAGCCTCTACTTCGAGAAAGAGCTGTTTCCAGGCCTGTCGATACCCTTCCAGGGTTTGCGGAGAGATGTGTTCTCTTATCAGGGTTCTTTTCTCCCAGGCCTCCTCGGTGTAGTACTTCTTCATGAAGGGCCCGGTTGCCGGCGTCTCGACGGCCTTGATGATTTTTCTCAAAACGGCGTCGGCAGGCAGGCCTACCCTGACGAGCTTCTCCGCCTGCTCGATCGCGTGGATGGCTCGATCGATCTGCTCTCGTTTTTCGGTCAGTGCCCCGAGTTGCAAACGCAAAGATTCCAGCAGTGTCAGGGGATTGCACTCCAACAGCGCCTTGATCTCTTTTAAAGGAATGCCAAGAAATTTGAGCGCCGCAATCTGTTCCAGGCGCTCCAGATCGCCCGTGGTATAGAGCCTGTGCCCGGAATTGTTGCGCTGCGCTTTGAGCAAGCCGATGCGGTCGTAATGATGCAAGGCTCGAACCGTCACACCCGCCAGCCTGGCAAACTCATGCGCTCTGTAGAGTCTGTTCATCCGCTCCCCATCCATACTCAGCCATGACGCAGGGTCAGAGTCAACCAGAAAGATATTGACTACGATAGTCGGCTTCCGATATAGTCGGATTCCGATATGCGATTTGATTCCGAAAAGACACCTCCGCTATCCTCCGCAACCTTGCACATTCTCCTGGCGCTTGCTGGAGGCAATTTGCACGGTTACGGGATCATCCAGGAAGTTGCCCGCAACTCAGACGGTCACTACCGGTTGGGCCCCGGCACGCTCTATGACAACCTGAAGAAGTTGATGGACGCCGGATGGGTTGCGGACGCTCCCTCGCAAAAGCGAAAGTCCACGAAAGAAGATGATCGGCGCTTCTATACCCTCACCAGAAAAGGCAGGGACACCCTGTCTGCAGAAGTGGACCGGCTGCAAAGCGTCATAAGCGAAGCCAAATTTCGTCTCCAGGAAGCGAGGCCAGGCAAAGCATGAAGAGAATTATTGCGCGCTCCGCATATCGTTTTCTGCTGTGGTTGCACCCCGCCTCCTTCCAGTATGACTTTGGCGACGAGATGCTCTGGATCTTCGATGAGCAACCGGGCGCGGCCGCTTACCTGCTCCTCGATGGAGCGCTCTCTCTGCTACGCCAGCGCTGCAGGCTGCGGAACGACCCTGGCCAGCTCTCGATTACATCCGGAGTCATCATTACCCATCCTGGGATGGGGCCGCTTCGTCTGCTGCAGGGTGGAATCTCGTCGACCGCGATTCTCTTCTGCTTCATGCTGCTTCTAGGTCAGCCCAACCCGTTTAACCCGGCCGTGCGCTGGCCAAAGCAGATGCCTTCCTGCACGCTTAAACTTCAATCGATTTCCAACATCGACGTTGACTGTAAGACCACGCCATAGTGCTTTGGATGACAGTGCCCAGGGGTTCCAAGTGAAGAGCACGATGCTGCGACTTGCCGGTGTCATTGCGCTCTCCGCCGCCATCTCGCAGGCGCAGAATAGCGATTCATCTCCATACACAACGCAATTTGTCACCGTCGAACAAGACGTCAAGCTGGAGGTCCTTGACTGGGGTGGGTCCGGTCGGCCATTGATTTTTCTAGCGGGACTTGGGAACGACGCCCACGTTTTCGACAAGTTCGCTCCGAAGTTCACCGCGAACCATCACGTCTACGGCATCACACGACGAGGGTTTGGCGCCTCCAGCAAACCGGCTCCGGCAAACGGTAATTATGCAGCGGATCGCTTGGGCGACGATGTCTTGGCTGTTATCGATTCGCTCCGCCTCACGCGGCCCGTCCTGGTGGGGCATTCGGTTGCCGGCGAGGAACTGAGTTCGATCGGTAGCCGCTACCCCGATAAGGCTGCGGGACTTATCTATCTCGACGCGGCCAACGGTTATGCCTACTACGATCGCGTCAACGGAGACCTCATCCTCGATACGCTGGAGGTCAAGCATCGAATCGATGAGTTAGAGGCCGGCACACCGGCAACACTCCAATTCGAGAACGAAATGTTATCCAGCGTTTCGCAGCTCCAGAAAGATTTGCAGGAGTCAGTAAGACGAAACGCATACCTCCCTGATCCACCAAGCCCGGCTCACCCTTCTCCTCCGCCTCCTGTCATAGCGGCAATCGTCTTTGGCACGCGGAAGTACAGTGAAATCCGCTCTCCCATTCTTGCGATCTTCGCTTGCCCACACAAACTTGAGAGCGCCTTTCGCGATCCCACTGCCAAATCTCAGGTCGAATCGAATAACCTTGCTACGTGCTCAGCACAAGCAAGTGCCCTCAGAGCGGGGATCCCCTCCGCTCAGGTCGTTCTCATCCCCAATGCCGATCATTATGTCTTTAACTCGAATGAGGAAGATGTGCTTCGCGAGATGAATGTCTTCCTGGAAAAACTACCCTGATGCTGTAGATTGCCCGGAGCTCGAATCGTCATGCTTGAAGTCCGCAATCTGCATAAGCGCTACTCTGGTATCCCTGCTGTCGATTCTGTGAGCTTTATCGCGCGTGCTGGCGAAGTGACTGGCTACCTGGGCGCAAACGGTTCCGGCAAATCAACCACCATGAAGATAGCGACTGGACTGATCGATCCCAGTTCCGGAGAGATCCTCTTCGAGGGACGGCCGATCAAGCAGGATTTGATGGCCTATCGGCAGCGGATGGGCTACGTTCCCGAGGAGCCTCACCTCTACACCCACCTGAGTGGCCTGGAATACCTGGTGATGGTTTCCCAGCTGCGGAACATGGATCGCGACTGCGCAAACCGGCGTATCCACGGATTACTCCGGCTCTTCGGCATCCATGGAGACCGCGATGTAGCGCTCTCCTCCTATTCCAAGGGCATGCGGCAGAAGATACTGCTGTCCGCGGCCCTGATGCACAATCCGGACCTGATTCTGCTGGATGAACCATTCTCCGGCCTCGATGTTGGCTCTTCTCTCATCTTCCGCAGCCTGATCAAAGAATTAGCAGCGCGGGGTAAGATCGTGCTCTTCAGCTCGCATGAGCTCGAGACGGTGGAACGCGTGTGCTCTCATGTGGTGATTCTGCACCGCGGCAAAGTAGTCGCCGACGACTCGATCGAACGGCTAAGGGTTTTGATGGCCGTGCCTACGCTTGAAGAGATCTTCTCTCAGCTCGCTGTCGAGCAGGACTCCGAGGCCGTTTCGAAAGAGATTGCGGACTTGATCCATGCATGACAACTGGGCTACGAGGAAATTGCAATTCCTCACCTTATATCGTGTCTTTCTCCTTCGGGTCGTCGATCTCGATCTGCTGTCAACCGACGGCGATCCAACCAGGTTGATTGGGCAGTTCGCCACCATCTTTACCACCATCAGTTTCTTCTTCGCTCTCCTGGCGCTTCTGATCCTTATGGGCGGTGGCACGTTGCCCATGACTTCAGGATGGACGTTTGAGCATTTCTTCATAGAAACAAGCATGACGGTCGCCGGGCTCATTGCCGTACTCAACTGGGACGCAGCGTTTCCGGATAGGCGAGATGTCCTGGTCCTTGCGCCGCTGCCCGTAAGAACCAGCACACTGCTTGCGGCGAAGGTTGCTGCCCTCTTCGCCGCGCCGGGCCTTGCAACTGTCGCATTGAACGTCTTTTCGGGGGTTCTCTGGCCAGTGATTTTTCGATCCGGCGAGCACGGATTTGCCGGCGCCTTGCGGTCATGGCCTGCCTACTGGATCGCCATCTTCGCGGCCGGTGCATTCGTTGTATTCGGTATTCTCGCGATACAGGGCCTGGCGGCCAACCTGCTCCCGCGGCAGCTCTTCCTTCGGATCTCCGCGGTTTTGCAGGCCGCCATCATGTGCCTGCTGCTGAGCGTCTACTTTCTCGAGCCATCGCTCGAGTCACCCGAGGCCCTTACTTCTCCACAGAATCAGCGCCTGCTCGCATGCCTTCCCTCTTACTGGTTTCTGGCTCTCTTCAACCAGCTCAACGGATCCATGCATCCCGCGCTCGCTCCTCTGGTGAGAGCGGCGTGGATCGGATTAGCCGTGTCCGCGGTCGGAGCATGTGCAGCGTTGCTGTTGTGCTACTTCCGCATGATGCGAAAGCTGGTCGAGCAGCCCGACATTCTGCCGGCGGCTCGATCGCGTTCATGGTCGCCACAGTTTAGCGACCCTCTCACCACCGCGATTACTTGCTTCGGCCTGCGAACGTTGTTGCGCAGTCGACAGCATCGCATGATCCTCAGCTTCTATCTGGGTATCGGAATCACCTGCGTCGTGGGTTACGTGAAAATAATTCTCGGAGGATTCGGGCCGGCGAGCTCGTTTCTGCTGGCAAGCATTGTGTTGATGATCCTTGCGATTGTGGCGCTACGTGCAGTTTCTTCCGTTCCAATCTCACTACGGGCCAACTGGATCATCCGCATCACCCAGATCCGGCCTGCTGGTGATTACCAAAGAGCCGTGCGTATTTCGTGGATGGCGTTGGGCGTGGCTCCGCTATTGCTCGTCGTCGCGGCTTTCTTCTTCGCGACCTTTTCCTGGGGTTCGGCATTGGGCCATTTCATGACGATGATGTGCCTGGGGACGCTGCTCGTAGAGCTTTGCCTGTACACATTCCCGAAGCTCCCGTTTACCTGCTCCTACCTCCCTGGAAAGGCACAAGTTCATGTCGTTTTTTGGGCCTGCGTACTGTTTTTCGTACGCTTGTTGGACGAAGCATCGAGGCTTGAGGACCGCATGTTGGGTCATGTGCTCAGCTGCATCGCTATGGTTCTGATCGTAGCCGTCGCGGCGGCAGTAGTGCGATGCCTCAATGATTCCCGTGTCGCCGTGACAGAAGACCTGATGTTTGAAGAGGAGTATCCCGCCGAGATCACTTCGCTGAAATTGAGTTGAATCGAGGCAGGCTGGGGATACTCGCTTTAGAGTCTGGTGCTTTGGGATTTCTCCTGACCACGGACCAAAGGGTGCCCCATATCTCGCTCGTTTTTCGCGAGATGTGGGAGACCACGTTGCTCCACCTGACGTTTTTCCGCTCTCTTGGCAAGGAACGTAAAGGTCCGCGTCTCCCACATCTCGCGAAAAACGAGCGAGATATGGGGCACCCTTTGGTCCGTGGTGAGGACAGAATGCAACAACGATGGCTGCAACGCCAACCAGCCCAGCCCTCCTCCGTAGCCAGGCCGGTGGAACCACCCGCCGGTTCTCAACGTATGAGAGAACAAGAGTGTATGGCATCTTCGGAGGCGAAACGTGGGAATGTTCTGCGATCAGCTTAACCAGGTTCTACGCCGGCTCAGCCGCGCGCCGGTGTTTACCGCTATCACCCTGCTCACCCTCGCCATCGGTGTAGGCGCCAATACCGTGATCTTCAGCGTGGTCGAGGGCGTGATTCTCAAGCCGTTGCCCTATCCTCACCCGGAGCAACTGATCGGCGTCTGGCATACCGCGCCGGGAATCGGCATGACCGAGCTGAACATTGATCCATCGACCTACTTCATCGATCGTGAGCAAAACACTACCTTCGAGGACATCGGCGCATATGACGGCGATTCGATGAACGTGACCGGAGCAGGTCAGCCGGAGCACGTAAAGGGTCTCGATGTCACCGATGGCACGCTGCCTATCCTGGGCGTGGTTCCTGCGGTGGGACGTCTGTTTACCCGCAAGGACGACTCACCGGGGGCACCGGCAACGGTCCTGCTGTCGTATGGATACTGGCAGAGCAAGTTCGGCGGCGCCTCCTCGGTCATCGGGCGCCCCATCACAGTGGACGGAAAGCCGCGGGTGATTATCGGCGTTCTCCCCAAAAGATTTCAGTTTCTCGATCAGCAGGATATTGCGTTCGTTATACCGTTCCAATGGGATCGCAGCACGACAAAGCTAGGCAACTTTAGTCAACGCGCCCTTGCCCGGCTTAAGCCAGGCGTGACCCTGGAGCAGGCCAGTGCCGACATGGCGCGCCTGCTTCCCATCGTTTTGCGCAGCTTCCCGGCGCCTGAAGGATTTAGTGCCGACCAATTTGTAAAGGCGCGCATCTCCCCCAACCTGCGGCCACTCAAGCAGGACGTGATCGGGGATGTGGGCAAAGTACTGTGGGTGCTGATGGCTTCGATCGTGCTAGTTCTGCTGGTCGCCTGCGCCAACGTTGCCAACCTCCTGCTGGTGCGCGTCGAAGGACGCCGCCAGGAGCTGGCGATTCGCTCCGCTCTGGGCGCGGGTTGGAGGCGGATCGCGGCTGAACTGCTCTATGAGAGTCTCACCCTCGGTATCGCCGGCAGCCTGCTTGGCCTGCTATTGGCCTACGGCGCTCTGCGCCTGCTGGTGGCGATGGAGCCCACGGGCTTGCCTCGCCTCCATGAAATCGGCATCGACTTTCCCGTTCTGCTCTTCACCCTCGGGCTCGCACTGTTCACCAGCCTGCTTATCGGTCTTATCCCGATTATCAAATACGCGGGTGCAAGCGTGAACCATGGCCTGCGTGAAGGTGGCCGCGCGCTGAGCCAGAGCCGTGAACGGCACCGCGCGCGCAAAGCCCTGGTGGTTGTACAGGTGGCACTGGCATTGGTCCTGCTGATTTGCTCGGGATTGCTGATCCGTACCTTTTTTGCATTGATGCATGTCTCTCCGGGCTTCGTCGCGCCGGATACGTTGCAGACATTCCGTTTCTACATCCCCGAAACACAGATACCCGACACCGAGCCTGAGCGGGTGGTACGCATGGACCAAGAAATCCTGAGCAAGCTCGCGGCGATTCCGGGAGTTTCTTCGGTTGCCTTCTCAACCGCCGTTCCCATGGAGGGACGCAGTTCGAACGATGTGCTGTTTGCCCAGGACCATGTGTCGAGCGAGGGCGAGCTACCGCCGATACGCCGCTTTAAGTTCATCTCTCCCGGATACTTCTCAACCCTGGGCGCGCAGCTGATTGCCGGGCGCGATCTTACCTGGACAGACACTTACCAGAAAAGGCCGGTCGCCATCATCTCGGAGAATTTCGCGCGCCAGTATTGGCATGACGCCAACGGCGCCCTGGGCAAAAGGGTTCGCGTGGCCAGCACTGACGACTGGCGCGAGATCGTTGGAGTGGTTCAGGACATGCACGACGATGGCGTGGACCAAGCCGCGCCTAGCTCCGCGTACTGGCCGATTATGCTTGACCGATTCGAGGGAGAAAAGCAAACACTGCGTCGCGGCGTCGCCTTCGTTATACGCACTCCGCGCGCCGGCTCGCAGACCTTCATGAAGGAGGTTCAGCAGCAGTTGTGGTCGGTCGACGCGGATGTACCGCTGGCCAACGTTTCCACACTCGGCGAGCTCTACACCAAATCGATGGCCCGGACCTCCTTTACGCTGGTGATGCTTTGCATCGCCGGAAGCATGGCCTTACTGCTCGGCATTGTGGGGATTTATGGAGTGATCTCCTATTCCGTATCGCAGCGCACACGTGAGATCGGCATCCGCATGGCGCTGGGAGCGCAACGGAGCACGCTGACTGCGCTGTTCGTTCGGCAGGGATTGTGGCTGACCGGCATCGGCATTGGATGCGGCCTGGTGGTCGCTTTCGTTACCATGCGTTTGATGTCGTCACTGCTATTTCATGTGAGCCCGGTTGATCCCATCACCTACATCGTAATTACCACAGTGGTTGTAGCAATCTCCTATCTCGCCTGTTATCTGCCCTCCCGCCGCGCTGCGACGGTTGATCCGGTGAATGCTCTGCGAGCCGAGTAGCCCTTTGCCCGAAAGCCAAGGCAGAATAAGATGGGTTCAGGAGCTACTGTTGACTAAGCTTGGCCAAAAGACTGCAGCAATCGGTGTGCCGATCGTTTGCGCAGGGCCCACCGGGTTGACTCATGGCGGCTGAACCAGAGTCGAGACGATATGTCTCGCCCGCTGCTAGCCAGGAGCTGCTTACCTCGCTGGAACAACTGCCGGGCGAGCCTCGCGATGGTTTCTTCGGGCCCGGTTCGGTCACCTGGCGGGTCAATCGTGAATCCGCCGTCTTTCTAGGCGCGGGCCGGGCGGCATTGCTGCAATTGGCTCACCCCTGGGTCACGACGGCGCTCGCGCAACATTCCAACCTGCTGCACGATGCGGTCAGCCGTTTCCATTCGACCTTTCGTGTCATCTACACTATGCTGTTCGGCACCCGTGCCCAGGCGCTGGAGTCCGCGAAGCAGCTGTACCGGCGGCATACCGGCATCCGCGGCGAACTACCCCACGCGACCGGAGCGTATCCGCGGGGAGAACACTACGAGGCGAACGAAGTCGCCGCGCTTCGCTGGGTGCATGCCACGCTGCTGGACAGCGCGATGTTGGCCTATGAATTTGTCTTGCCGCCCCTCCCGGCTGCCGAGCGTGAGCAGTACTACACCGAGAGCAAACGGATGGCCGCGCTATTCGCTATCCCGGCAACTGCCCTGCCCCAGGATTGGGCCGCCTTCCAGCGCTACACCGCGGAGATGTTCGATTCGCCGCTGTTGTGCGTCGACGTTGAAGGCCGCGCACTCGGGCAAAGTGTAATGTCTGGGGTCGGTACACGGATCCGCCCACCACACTGGTACCACGCGCTCACGGCATATTGGATGCCGCCGCGGCTCCGCGCCGCCTTTGGGCTGCCGTTCGGCAAACGGCAGGAACAGGCCGTGCAGCGGGCCGGCCGCAGGCTACCCCGGCTCTATCCACATGTACCCGGCATGCTGCGTTTCGTCGGACCTTTTCACGAAGCCCAGGCCCGCCTGCGCGGCCGTTCTCCCGGAGCACTTACCCGTCGAAGTAACTGCTTCTGGATGGGCCAACCGCGATTGCTTTATTCCGATCAGCCCGAGGCTTAGAGCGTTTTCACTTCTACGCTGCACTGGAAAACGCGGCGTAGTGCGGCTTTTCTTGAGGAAAAGCCGCGATGGGAGCCGTTGTTCTGTAAACACCAGAAGTGAAAATGCTTAAGACGGCTCAGGAAAATTATCCTTGTCGTTGCCGTATTCACAAGGACTGAGTTCTCCCTTTTCGTTGAGCACGAAAAAGCAAAAGTGGGTCCAATGGGGTGTACCGAAGACGTCGATATAGTCAATCCGGCCAAGGATATAGCTATACACAAAGAAACCATTGGATAAGTGTTTAGGTTCGGCCGCACCGGCGTACACGGGAAGCGCCGATTGCTCTGCCGGCGCCAGGCTTTCAGCCTCTGGCTTATCTCCGCTGCGCTTGTTGGCCCCGGGCTCGAAAAATAACCGGTCCTGGCGCGTCTTAATGGCACGTTGGTTGGACTTGAAGCCCGGGCCGTGCGATGCTTCGAGCACCAGGATGAGTACATCGTGGGCGACAGACTTACCCACATTCCTGGGGTAGATACCGTATTTGAAGTGGGTTCCCAACATTAGATCGGGAGAACTAATGTCCTTATCAATGCTGCCTATCTCGACCCAGGCCCTCTCATCCGGCTTGAAGAGGTTCTTGGCCTTTTGCGCCGGTTTCCCCACCCGGAGGTTGGCGCGATCAAGGTCTGGATGGGCCTCACCGGAGCTGTGAGCAAATTTGGCAAACTGTCTTTCGGCAGCCTCTACCAGGTCCTGGGGGCCTGTAGGTCCCTGTATGGCAATGAAGACGCCTGCTGCCCCGGTGGCGGCAATTACCAGGCAAAGCAAGCCCATGGTCCATTCTGCCAGGGTGAGCATGCGTAGAAATGCCTTGATCCCAGATTTCTGCTTGTCTCGGCCAACTTCTTCCGCGATCAGCATTCTGTCAGCCTCCGGCGGGCTGAATAACGAGATAAGGAAATGATGTCGGTGACATTATAACCATTCGGGTAGCCGCGAACGCGCCTGGGCAAGCTGCGGCGGACCGGTTCCGCACCTCATCAATTAACGACACCAAACCCTGAGGAGACAACGCACTGGGCATACCCTTTTGGGCTTTTGTCTCTGCGTGAGAGTCCATAAACTCAAAACCTTGGGTGGCCCAGGTCTCGCCTTTGAGACCTGGGGGCATGCAGAGGGACCCAATCGCGGTTCTCACGCAGGGCTTAAACAGGCTGCGGAAAAACTCGGCTTCAGGGTAGGCCGGGGATTTATCCCCGGCACTGGAGTTTTTACATTTCAGTGAAGGCGGATAGATCCAAAATCTGCGGAACGCGCGAGTTTTCCGGTCCTCACCGCAGTTAAATGCTTTGTATCGCAGCTCCCGCGGGTAGCAACGTCTGTCTATCCCTCGGTATCCGCGTATCAGGGCACGACTTTAGTCGGGCCGTGGAGGCCCAACAAAGATTTGGGCTTTAGCCCCTGGGTTTTTTCTTTGCCCGGTAAAGGTGGCAGGGGCTTTAGCCCAACTCTCGTTCCATTCTGTACGGCCCGACTAAAGTCGTGCCCTGATACGCGGATACCGAGGGATAGACAGACGTTGCTACCCGCGGGAGCCGCGATACAAAGCCAAAACAAGGCATCCAAAGGAGTTTTTCTGGTTGAAATATCACCACGTCGTCCCTGAAATGTAGAAAACTCCCTAGGCCGGGGATAAATCCCCGGCCTAGGAGTTTCTACATTTCTTTCCTGCCCGATTTTTCCGTAGGACCAAACCTGCGCAGCCAGGCGCGAGGAAGTTGCGTGAGCGGGCAATTAGGGCCGACTGAAACTTACTTGCCGAATTCGCATCTGTTGTAAGTGTAGGGCCGCCTGCTCAACATTCATGTTTGCTTGCCATCTGATTGCTTGACCACGCCAAGCGACTCCCGACCTCTCTACGCTGGACTGCTTCGCCCCCCGAGCACCTGCGGCGAGATTACGGCGTAAGCAGGGCAGCCCAGTGCGCGCTCCTTATAGAGCGGTCATTGACAATTCAGCACCAACGACACGGGCATGGCGACAACCAGCGTTGGTCTGTCGCAGCGGATCGCGCCAGGGTTGCTACGCCCATTTTCCCGCAGCGGGTCCTCCGGGGAGGTCCAGGAGCTTAGTTCGCACCTGTATCAAGGAATTGGAAGCGGCCGGCGCGGCGTTTCTCAGCTCTCCACCCGTTGTTTTTCCGCACCCCGGATTTCCTGCCACGCGGCACTGGAGAGAACCGCGTATGCGCCTTTCCGAAAAGAAAGGCGCATGAAGTTTGCCAACGCCATCAAGTTCCACAGGAAATCCGGGCTGGCCAGGCAAATGTAGCTTCCTGAGGGGGGCTTATCGCGCTTTTCGCGCATCATTTTTTTTAGCTGTTCGGTAACTGGAGAGCCTCTAGCTGCCACCACCCACGCGGGCTGTGCCAAAAATGCAGGCTTGACCGGGCCATGCGCAGTGAAATGTAGAAACTCCAGGGCCGGGGATTTATCCCCGGCAGAAATGCAGTCCAATCATGGGGCCTTTAGGCCCTGAGGTAGGCTTTTGAGATGTTTCGGACGCAATCAATCGCTTTTGCGACGAAAGAATGGAAAGCCGTACCTCGGGGCTTTTAGCCCACGATAATGTCATGACGTTTGTGCCGGGGATAAATCCCCGGCCTACCCTGAAACTGAGTTTTTCCGCTGCAGGTTAAAGGGTCAATAAATTCTGAAGTTCACTTCTATGTTCACTTCCACCGGCACAGGCCTGCCCTGCAAGGTCGCCGGCTTGAACCTGTACTGCCTCACAGCCGCAACGGCTTTCTGATCCAGCCCCATTCCCAGATGACGCACCACCTGCACGCGCTGCGGATTTCCTTGTGCATCCACCACCAGCGAAACCACGCAAACGCCCTGAAATTTTGACCGCCGCGCTTCATCAGAGAATTCCGGATCGACGGAGTAGATCAGCTGCGGAGCAGCGACTCCGCCGCCCACGCGGTATATGCCGCCGCCGTAGCCACCACCTTCTCCCGGACCGTATCCATTTCCTCTGCCGGAGCCAATGCCTCCGCCCGCACCTGTGCCCATCCCAGCCATCGCCCCGGTTCCATTGGAAAGCGGGCCCACCACGCTGGTCCGTGGGTCTCCTAAATTCGGCAGATCGTTGTTCGGGAGCTGCAGATCCTTCGGCATCATAATGGCTGCTTCCTGCGCTAGCTTCGGATGATCGTTGCGAATCACCATGGGAGGAGCGATCGGCTGCTGTTCAAATTTTGGCAGCTTGCCTTTGGGCGCCTGGAGAATGTCATGTGCCCCGCCACCTCCGCCGCCGCCCGCAGAACCGGGAGCGGCAATGGGCAGGAATGGTTTGACATCGATCTGGGTGAGCGCCGCCTGTGTTCTTAGCACGCTGCCCCTTCTTCCCTGCAGCAACAGCAGAGCGATCAGCGCGAAGACGGCAGCATGGGCGGCGATCGACCAAAGACTCGACCAGGCGCTGCGTGTCGACACCCGCAAGAGCCCGAAGGTGGGGACAGCCGGTATACGGCGGGCGGCGAGTAGGCGCTGTTCGACATGCATGATCAGCGTGTGGGGAGCGGGCTCGCGGCCAAACGCAGCGTAGAGAGCCTGCTCGAATTCTTCGTCGGTTTCATACAGATTGGGCTCGTACATCGTGGTCTCCCTTTCTACTTCGCTCTACGCGCGGGTTAGCGCAGTACGCGTGATGATTTCTCACGCAACAAACGCAGACTCCGTTGCAGGTGGCTCTTAACCGTGGCCACCGGCATATCAAGCGCCCGGCTAATCTCTTCCGGACTCATGTCTTCCTGGTAGCGCAGAACCAGAACCGTTCTGGCTACAACCGGAAGCGAGCTGACGAGCTGCTGCAGCCAGCGGCTAAGCAGCGGATCGCGCTGGGCCGGCGTATTCGACGGCAGCTCGGGCAATTCCTGCCAGTCCATCGGCACCTCGGGCTGGCGCTGCCGCCTGCGGACACGATCGATGGAGCGATGCACGGTAACCCGGCGCAACCAGTAGCGGACGTGCTCTTCCGAGGCGAGCTCGCCAAGTTTCGCGTGCAGTTCTAGGAACACATCCTGCGCGGCCTCTTCCGCCGCGGAGCGATCGCCCAGGATGCGGAGAGCGATGCTGAAGACCATGGACTGGTGTTCCAGCATCAGGTTGCGAAAGCGCTGATCGTCGTCTTCTTGTCTGCTTGTCAAGTGGCCACATGAGGGGATGAGCGAGGGCCGCTTCGCTTACCCTTCACTCACTTATACGAACGCGGCTCGCCGGCGGGATGCAAAAAGATTGCCGATCAGTTCGCCGCAGGCCGCTCCGCCTGGTCCACGACCAGTGCGTCCACCGGTCCCCGGGTCGCCACCAACTTCAACCCTAGCTGTTCCTGGATCGCTTCGAACAGCGGCGGGCTGGTTTCGCCCGCCGAGGGCGCGGGGAAGCCGCCGCTGAATTGCGTCTCATCCGGCGCCCACTCCAGATTGAAGTCATACCTTCCGCTAAGCCCCGTCTGGTCGACAACCGGACGGTCGAGGATGGCTCGCTGCAGCAAAGAAACGAAACTTCCCATGGTCGCGTTGCGGGCGGGCAGCACCACGCGCTGCGGTGGATAGACAACACCTGGGCCCACGACCACCGGCTCATTGGGAGCCGCCGTGCTGGCTTTGAGCCTGGGCCCGTTCTTTGCCACCTGTAGCTCGTAAATAGAGAACACTTTCGGCTCGCGATGAAATGTCAGCTTGAACCGATCCGTCAGCAGGCTGCGCAGCATGGTCATCTGCTCATCGTGGGTGGGCTGCACCTCACCCGGCGTCACCGCGAGAATGTCGTAGTGGTCAGAGTCGACCCAGGACGGACCACCGGAGATGGTTCGCGGATTGAGATCGTAGGCGGCCGCGACCAGCAGCTTGAGGGTGTAGTTCTTCTCCACAAAGCGGTTCGTGCCCTCCATCTTGATGTAGCGGCCGCTGGACTCGAAATCCGCGGGCTTGACGGTCGCCACTTCAAATGCGTCGAATTTCGGGCGTGGGTTCGGGCTCTGCGCCAACATCGCGGACGCCGAGACAGCAACTGCGGCAAATACGATTTCTCGGACCATAACATTCCACCTTTGCCAGCGATTTTCTCACGGCGGTTATATGGTTCTATTGCTCCGTCGCCAGGCTGCTGTTCGGAACCAGTACCAGGTCGCAGGTGGCGCCCATGGAGCAGCTCAAGACGCAGCTCCGCAGCAGGTGGGCCGCCGAGCTGGGCGGCACCAACTCAGGAAACTTCATTGCCTTGATCTTTTCCGTTATCACTGAGAGCTTCTCATCCCCAGACATCTGTTGTGAGGCAAGCACACCGGCGGGGTTGAGCTGCAGGCGGAAGGTCCCCCAGCCGCTCGCCCCCGAAGGACGCGCGACGTGGTAGGTGCGAGTCTCCTGCAGAGCCTGCTTCCCCTTATATTGATCTCCATTTGCACCCACGCCGCCCAGACGTACGATGCTCTTCTTGATGTGCTGAATCACGTCAGGTTGTGCGTTGTCGGTTTCGATCGAGGCTGCGGCCAGGCGATAGGTGGAGAGCGCCTCCTGCTTCTTGCCCATCGCCTCGTAGAGCTGGGCGAGGTGGTCACCGCGGAGTGGTAGCAGCGAGTTGCGCCAGCTCGCAAGAAGCCATGGCTCCGCCTCCTCGAGCTTGCCTTCGCGAAAGAGGATCCAACCGAGCGTATCCCAGGAGCCCAGCAGCACGTCTGCTTGCGCGAAAGCCTTACTGTTCACTTCGCTGAGTGTGATCGCCGCCGTCTTTGCTTCCAGCGTGGCAATCCCTTTGCGCGTCGCCTCTTCGGCATAGGGCAGATCCAGACCAACTTCCGCCAGCACGTAGCCGCCGTCGTTGATCGCCTCCATATCGTCGCTGCCGTCGAGTGCACTCTTGGCCGCCGCGGCCGCTTCATCGTTGCGGTCGAGCCGTCGCAAAATGTCGCTCTGGCGGGCACGGATCAAATGATTGTCGGGATCGGCGCGGCCCGCGGATTCAACCGTCTTCAATGCGCCTTTGTAATCCTGGTTGGTGACTTGCATCCCGGCGAGATAGAGAGAGAGCTGCACATCGTCCGGGTGGCGGTTGAGATAGTTCTGCAGCGTGCGGCATCCAGCCGCGCGATCCCCATCTCCTGCTTGCACCATGGCCATCGCGTTGGCGGCGCCCCGATTGTCAGGATACGCGGCGAGTTCTTTCTTGTAGTCAACCATCGCCTCTTGATGGTTGCGCCGAAGGTAGGCAATCACGCCGTAACCCTGCCACAAGGCCGCTACCCCGGCATCTTTGTCCTTAGCTTTGTCCAGCGTAGCCGTGGCGCCGCTCAGGTCACTAGCCCGTATCTGTTCAAACGCCGTCTGTATCAACTCTTTTGCCGATGCGCTATCGGAGGCGCCGTGAGAAGTCTGGGCGGGGACCGTGGACTTTTCGGTCTGCCGCATCCCCCTAGCAATTGTGGGCCGGGTCAATTCAGCCTGGGTCAAAGGGGGGCTTGCCAGAGGCGGCCGAATCAACTGAATCCAGGTCTCGCCGGAAATTCCAATGTCTTTGGTGAAGACCTGGTACCGCTTCCACTCCGCCTTAGGCAGCTTGTCATGGAGCACAACGATGGTGCGTTCGACGATGAGATCTTTGCCATCGAACCGATAGGTTTTATCGAACGTCGCGAAATCGGTCTTCACATGGACTGGGTCCGGCAGGTCAGTGCGATAGCCCTGCGGCAACCGGATCTTGCAGATGGCCGTCAACGTACGCGGAGCACCCAGCTGGATGTCGGCCGGCGGAGCGTTGTGGTCGCTGGCAAGCGCTCCGAACTCAAGCGCGGGAAAGCACGGA
This sequence comes from uncultured Acidobacteriaceae bacterium, assembly GCA_963834205.1. GTDB lineage: Bacteria > Acidobacteriota > Terriglobia > Terriglobales > Acidobacteriaceae > PALSA-350. Next base: position 54,124 of record CAWIBI010000012.1, read on the forward strand.
GCAATGCGGCGGCTGTCCCAATCTCCGTACGGATGCATCGTGTAGTCGTAGGTCAGAACGATGGGCGCGGAGAGGTCCTCCGGGCTGGTAATCGATGTGTTGCTGGTGGTCCCGCTGAAACCGGTAACCGAGGCAACATACTGCGACATCCGGTCCAACTGCGCCGGAGCCACACTGCGCGCCAGGGCGCGCACTCCAATTTCGTCATCCGTGCGGTAGCTCGCGACCACATGGCTGGTGAACTTACCCTCAGCATCGAGTGTGCCTGTGGCCTCAAAGTGCGCGGCCATAGGATAGGGCGGAGCCGCTGGAGTGCGCTCTAACGCCGCCGCCCCCTGCGCAGGCACTACCAGCGCCAGCTGGTCGCGGATAGGCGCCGACAGCAGGCGGTAGGGTGCGACCTCGGGTGTGCTGTCAAGCCAGATGCGTCCGCCGGGCAGGTCGACCGTTGTGATCACATGGTTGAAGACGGCAGGAGTCGGCACATCCCGCACCGGAGTAATGCCCACGCCAATAAGAGCCGGCGCAGTATGAAAGCCCTTGGCACGCAGCAAGGCTTCCAGCAATGTGTCTTTGTCTTTGCAGTCGCCATAGTTGTTAGCCAGCACCTCGGCAGCAGCGTGGGGCTGGTAGCGGCCAATGCCAAAATCGATACCGACGTAGCGCGTCCGGGTGGAGACAAAGGTGTAGATTGCGCGCGCCTGTTCCTCCGGGGTCTTCGCGTCCTTGGTGATTTCGGCGGCACGCGCGCGCAGGGAGTCGGTTGGCTGTGCCCGCTCCAGGGCGAGGCTTCGATACCAATCGCCTACCTCGGTCCAGGTATGGAAGGTAGTCCAGGCAACGGAGGGCACCTTATGTCCATCGGCGTCCTCATCCGGATCTTTGGGTGGAGTCGCGTCGCTCGAGTCGTCTCCCTGGCCGCTGCTTTTAGGCGCGGGAATGAGCTGTGAGCCTTGCCAGCGATAGGTGCGGACGCCATCGTGCTCGGTGATGATGGGTTTGTGGTTCGGGCTCCACACCTGGACATATTTATCCTGCGGCACCTCGAGCGTGAGACCCTCCGACAGCACGATGATGGCGCCCGGAGGTGTGAAACGATGGATCCCCCAGAACTGGCCCGGGTCCTCCGCCTTGTCGATCGCCACATGCCACTCATACTCCAGGGTGTCTCCCACGGCCAGGGAGCGCACGGGCAGATGCTTTTCCTTCAAGTCGCTGTAGAGCGGCGCCTCGCGAGTGACCGCGGCCGCCATATCGATGGCTTCGGCGGCGGGCGTGTCGACCGTTGTGCCATCCGGCTTGTGCACACGGACCAGGCTAATGGTCGGCTTCTCATTGTCCGCGGCGTAACTGAAGGAGAGCACGCTGAACTCGCGCGCAGCGCCTTCCGACTGCAGGCGGAGCCATGCGTGCACATCGCGCTCACCGGTTCCGTCCGCGCGCATGCGTATCGTGGTGTCGGAGCGCTCGAAGACCAGCGCTTCCTTTTGGAAGTTGTCGGCGGCCGGCGCTTTCGCTTGTCCCAGGACGGCGGCAGGTAAGGCAGCAAAGAAAAGCAATGCAAGAGGACGCATACGGCATCATGTATACCCCAACCGGCCTGCACCCCGGAACAGAATTGCGCCGGCGACGACACCCTTCGGTTACAGGCCAGGGGAGTATATGCTTGCAGCCAAATCATCTTTCGAGGAGAAAGAGCAATGAACCAGCCCCCGCAGCTTGCCAATCGCAGACAATTCGTCACCGGGGCAGCGGTCACCGCCGGACTTTGCGGTTTGAACCTGCTGACCCCGGCAGCCCAGGCCAAGAATCCAGTGGCACCGCCGGACCCCAACCTGCTGGTCATCGGCCCCAGGCCCGGCTATACGCCGGAGATCGGGACTCTTGTGTCCATGCTGACCTACATCCAGTCAGCGGTCTTGCGGTCAGTAGAGGGTCTCACCCAGGCCGATCTCGACTACCTCTTCGACGCCAAGGCCAACACCATCGGAGCGCTGTTGATGCACCTCGCCGCTACAGAGACTTACTACAGCATGAATACCTTCGAGAACAAACCTTGGGGTAGCTGGCCGGAGGAGATCAAGAAAAAGTGGGATCCGGCGATGAACCTGGGTGACGCCGGCCGCAAGGCGATCAAAGGTCACAGTCTCGATTACTACCTCGACACTCTCGACGAAACCCGCGAACACTCGCTCGCCGAATTCAAGAAACGCGATGACGCCTGGCTGCTGCACGGCGACACCGAGCAATTCGGCAAAGAGAAGGTAAATATCTACTGGAAATGGTTTCACGTTACGGAGCACGAGTCCCACCACACCGGGCAAATCGCGTTTCTGGCAAAGCGGCTTCCCGGCGCCAAACCCACGCAAGAGGGTGCTTAGAGCGCAGAATGGCCAAGGCCCGATGCTGCGCCACCTTAAGCTTGCGGAAGAACACACTCCACGAAGGGCACGGCTTCGGCCGGGCCACAAATAATTGAGAATACGCCGGGCTTTAGAGCCTGCGTGAGAACTCGCCGGTGGAAGGTCTCGTTGTGCCACGAATCAAGGGGTGCCCCACATCTCGCTCGTTTTTCGCGAGATGTGGGATGCAACGGCTGCCGATCTGCATTTTTCGCTTGTTCAGGGAGTGCCGATGAAGGTCCGTGGTATCCCACATCTCGCGAAAAACGAGCGAGATATGGGCCACCCCAGGTTGTTGATCGGGACAGAGTTCGTAATGGCAGGTTCTCACGGAGACTCTTTAGCCCCTGAGGTACATCTTTACTGCTCTTGAACAGCTGTCCATCTGTGGACAGACAGGTCCGATTCCGGCCAAAGGTTACCTCAAGGAAAATCGGCTAACGGTCCTAACTGCCTCATGGAACATAATGCTGACGCAATGCGTATCTGGCAATGGAATTGCTTCACCACGGCGGGGGAATTCGAATGCCCACTCTACTCCGTGACCTGCGGATCGCCGCTCGCGAACTGTTAACTTCTCCCGGCTTTGTAGCCACTGCCCTGCTGATGCTGGCGTTAGGCATCGGCGCGACAACGGCGATCTTTTCCATCGTCGAGGGCGTATTGCTGCGCCCGCTGCCTTTTCCTCACCCCGGGCAGCTTATGGTGCTGTCAGAGGTTCTTCAGGGCGCCGAGGTGGGCGGGAACGGCGAAGCCGGCGTGACCGTTCCGGACATCCACAACTACACCCGCGACACCCACAGCTTTACCGGTCTCGGCGGCTACCAGGGAACCAACTTTGAACTTTCCGGCGTGGGCGATCCAGCGATCGTAAATGCCACACGGATGACCGCGGGTGTTCTGCCCGCACTCGCCGTACAACCGCTTCTCGGCCGCTTCTTTACCCAACCGGAAGACGATCAGCATCAGCAGGTGGCCGTGTTGAGCTACGCCACATGGCAGAACCGCTTGCACGGCGACAGCGGTGTGCTGGGCCGAAAGATCCTTCTCGACCGCAAGCCCTATCTGGTGATCGGTGTAATGCCGCGCAATTTTGAATTTCCCCTGCTGCCCGGTCACCTGAACCAGAGTGAACTATGGGTTCCGATGAGCTTCACCGCCCAGGAACTATCGCCCACTAGCGCGGGCAGGTGGGGCTACAACATGGTGGGCCGTTTGAAACCAGGCGTCGCGCCGGCACAGGCAGTCAGCGATGCGGAGGCCGTAGCCCGGGAAACGATGCGGAGCTACCCCGCGTTCATGGCTTCGTTCGTCATTCACCCCGTCGTCAGGCCGCTCAATGAGGAAACCGTGGAGCAGGCACGTCCGCTGATCCGCACCCTATTCCTCGCCGTTGCTGTTGTATTGCTGATCGCCTGCGCGAATCTGGCCGGGCTGTTGCTGGTGCGCGCCATTCGCCGGCGGCGACAGATAGCGGTATGTCTCGCGCTGGGCGCAAGCTCAGCGACCCTGTTGTGGCAGGCGATTCTGCAGAGCCTGCTTTTGAGCGTGACGGGAGGCGCGTTGGGTTTGGTGCTGGCCGGGGCGGCGCTCCACGCGGGCCTAAGCCTGCTACCGGAGACACTGCCACGCATCCAGGCGATCGGCCAGGATTGGCAGGTCGCTGGTTTTGCCCTCGGGCTGGCTCTGTTGACGGGACTAATCTGTGGACTGGCGCCGGCGTTTGCCGCCATCCGGACCAACGTCAACGACGTTCTCAAAGAAGGTGGACGCACTGGCACCTCGGGCGGAGGACACGCCCGGCTGCGTTCGGCACTGGTCATCACAGAGATCGCGGTTGCCCTGGTCCTGTTGGCGGCCTCCGGCCTGCTGTTGCGCAGTTTCGAGAAGATGCGCCAGGTGGATCTCGGCTTTCAACCGGACCACACGCTGGCTGCCGCTTACAATCTGCCGCTCAAGCAGTATGCAACCCAGGCGTCGGTGAATGAATTCAACCGCGAGCTGGTGCGACGCGTACAACAACTGCCCGGCGTAAAAACCGTAGGGCTCACATCGTTTTTGCCCGCTTCGGGTAACAACAGCATGAGCGTATTCGTGGCCGAGGGCTACGTTGCGCCAAAGGGTGCAGGAATGGATCTGGGCACTACCGTTGTAGTCGAGGGCGACTACTTCCGCGCCTTGGGGATTCCTCTTCTGCACGGACGATTTTTCACCCAGGAGGATAAGGCCGGCGCGCAACTGGTGGCCATCGTCAACCACAAGCTGGCCGAGCAATCCTGGCCAGGACAGGATCCGATCGGCAAGCGGCTGCGCCTGGGCACCGAGACCTTGCAGACACCATGGGCAACCGTGATTGGCGAAGTGGCCGACGTGCAGGAGAGCTCTCCTGACGTGCCCATCAAGCAGCAATACTACCTCCCCATCGATCAGTGGGAGACGCTGTTGGGGTCCCTGGCAACGCCGACCGACCTCAGCGGCAACGGCGGATACATTGCGCTGCGTACAGCCATGCCGCCGGAGCAAATGGAAAATGCGCTGCGCGCGACCGTGCGCTCCATCGATCCGCAACTGCCGCTGACCCAGGTGCAGACCATGGAGCGCGTCATCTCAGACAGTGAGGCTCCGCGCCGGTTTAATACCGCCCTTATCTCCTCTTTTGCCGCCATTGCCGTGCTGCTGGCCGTTCTCGGCATCTACAGCGTAATTGCGTTTTCGGTGGCTCTGCGCGTGCAGGAGATGGCAATTCGCATGGCCCTAGGCTCGCAGCGCACCGGGATCATGAGACTGGTCGTTATATCCGGAGCGAAGCTGACAGCAATCGGCTGTGTGATTGGGCTGGCCGGAGCATTCGCCGCTTCGCACCTGTTGAGCTCGTTTCTCTTCGGGGTGAGTGGGGTCGATCCCCTGGTGCTGACACTGGCTGCCATTGTATTGCTGCTGCTGACTCTGGTTGCGTCACTCTTGCCGGCGCGTCGCGCCGCAAACGTCGATCTTACCCAGACGTTGCGGGCCGAGTGACACGGTTGCAGTTGATCGATTGATGGAGTGAGGAATCCAGATGCCGTCTCTATTCCGTGACCTTCGGCTTGCCGCTCGCGAACTGTTGAAGTCTCCCGGCTTTGTAGCCACTGCCCTGCTGATGCTGGCATTAGGCATCGGCGCAACAACGGCGATCTTTTCCATCGTCGAGGGCGTATTGCTGCGCCCGCTGCCTTTTCCTCACCCCGGGCAGCTTATGGTGCTGTCAGATATTCTTCAGGGCGCCGAGGTGGGCGGGTACGGCGAGGCTGGCGTGACCGTTCAGGATATTCGAAACTATACCCGCGACACACATAGCTTTACCAGTCTCGGCGGCTACCGGGGAACGAGCTTTGAACTTTCCGGCGTGGGCGAGCCGGCGGACGTAAATGCGACCCGCATGAGCAGCGGTGTTCTGCCGGCGCTCGATGTACAGCCGCTCCTCGGCCGCTTCTTCACCCAACAGGAAGACGAGGAGCGCCAGCCGGTGGTTGTGCTGAGCTACGCCACATGGCAGAGCCGCTTCCAGGGCGACCGCGACGTGCTGGGAAAGAAGATCCTTCTCGACCGCAAGCCTTATGTGGTTATCGGCGTAATGCCGCGAAATTTTGAATTTCCCTTGCTGCCCGGTCATCTGAACCACAGCGAACTATGGGTCCCGATGAGCTTCCGCGCAGAGGAACTTTCGCCCACCGGCTCAGCCAGCTGGAGCTACAGCATGGTGGGCCGGCTGCAACCCGGGGTTAGCGCAGCACAGGCAGTGAGCGATGCGCAGGGCGTAGCCCGGGAAACCATGCGCAACTACCCGGCGTTTATGGCGGGGCTCAGTATTCGCCCCGTCGTCAGGCCGCTCAATGAAGAAACCGTGGAGCAGGCTCGTCCGCTCATCCGCACCCTGTTCCTCGCCGTTGCCGTCGTGTTGTTGATTGCCTGTGCGAACTTGGCCGGGCTGTTGCTGGTGCGCGCCATTCGCCGACGGCGGGAAATGGCGGTTCGCCTTGCGCTCGGTGCGAGCTCGGCGGCCCTGCTGTGGCAGGCGATCCTGGAGAGCCTGCTTTTGAGCGTTGCCGGAGGCATGGTGGGTCTGCTGTTCGCGGCGGGTGCGCTGCGCGTAGGCGTAAGCCTGCTGCCGGAGACGCTGCCGCGCATCCAGGAGATCGGCCTGGATGGGCAGGTCGTGGCTTTTGCGCTGGGGCTGGCCCTACTGACGGGAGTGATCTGCGGGCTGGCGCCGGCCTTTGCGGCCCTCCGGACCAATGTGAACGACGCCCTCAAGGAAGGCGGACGTACCGGCACCGTAAGCGGAGGTCACGCCCGCCTGCGCTCGGCTCTGGTCGTAACAGAGATCGCGGTTGCCCTGGTCCTGCTGGCGGCCTCCGGCCTGCTGCTGCGCAGTTTCGAGAGGATGCGCCAGGTGGATCTCGGCTTTCAACCCGACCACACACTTGCCGCCGCTTACAATCTCCCGCCCAAGCAGTATGCGACCCAGGCTTCCGTCGATGAATTCAACCGCGAGCTGGTGCGAAGGCTGCAGCAGCTGCCCGGCGTAAAAGCCGTAGGGCTCACATCGTTCCTACCCGCCTCAGGCGAAGACAGCAACAGCGTGTTCGTGGCCGAGGGCTATGTTGCGCCAAAGGGCGCAGGAATGGACCTCGCCACCGCCATCCAGGTCGAAGGCGACTACTTTCGCGCTATGGGGATTCCTCTCCTGCACGGACGATTTCTCTCCCCGGAGGACAAGGCAGGCAGCCAACTGGTGGTCATCGTGAACCGGAAGCTGGCCGAACAATCCTGGCCGGGGCAGAATCCGATCGGCAAGCGGCTGCGGTTTGGGACGCCGTCGATTCCGGCGCCGTGGGCAACCGTGGTGGGCGAAGTGGCAGACGTAAAAGAGGGCTCTCCTGACCTGCCCATAAAGCAGCAATACTACACAACCATCGATCAGGAGCACAGGATATTGGGTCCTCTCGCACCGCCGGCCGATCTGAATGGCAATAGCGGTTACGTTGCCCTCCGCACCGCCCTGCCTCCGGAGCAAATGGAAAATGCGCTGCGTGCGACCGTGCGCTCCATCGATCCGCAACTGCCGCTGACCCAGGTGCAGACGATGGCGCACGCCATCTCAGACAGCGAGGCTCCGCGGCGATTCAATACGGCGCTCATCTCCTGCTTTGCCGCGATCGCAGTGCTGCTGGCAATTCTCGGCATCTACAGCGTGATCGCGTTCTCGGTCGCGCAGCGTCTGCAGGAGATGGCAATACGCATGGCCCTGGGCTCGCAGCGCTCAGGGATCGTCCGACTGGTCGTTATATCCGGAGCGAAGCTGACAGCGATTGGCTGTCTGATTGGGCTGGCCGGAGCATTCGCCGCTTCGCACCTGTTGAGCTCGTTCCTCTTCGGGGTGAGCGGGGTCGATCCCCTGGTGCTGACGCTGGCCGCCAGTGTATTGCTGCTGCTGACCCTGGTTGCGTCCCTGCTGCCGGCGCGCCGCTCTGCAAGCGTCGACCTTACCCAGACGTTGCGGGCCGAGTGACACGATTGCATATAGTTGATCGATTGATGGTGTGAGGAATCCAGATGCCCACTCTATTCCGTGACCTGCGGATCGCCGCTCGCGAACTGTTGAAGTCTCCCGGCTTTGTAGCCACCGCCCTGCTCATGCTGGCATTGGGCATTGGTGCGACAACGGCGATCTTTTCCATCGTCGAGGGCGTATTGCTGCGCCCGCTGCCTTTTCCCCATCCCGGACAGCTTGTGGTGCTGTCAGATGTTCTTCAGGGCCTGGGCGGGAGCGGCGAGGCTGGCGTCACCGTTCCCGACATCCAGAATTACACCCGCGACACCCACAGCTTTACCAGTCTTGGCGGCTACGTGGGAACCAACCTTGAACTTTCCGGGGTGGGCGATCCTGCGATGGTGATTGCCATGCGGATGAGCGCCGGTGTTTTGCCGGCACTCGAAGTGCAGCCGCTTCTCGGCCGCTTCTTTACCCAACAGGAGGACGCTCAGAACCAGCAAGTAGTGGTGTTGAGCTACGCCACCTGGCAAAGCCGCTTTCATGGCGACCACGATGTGCTGGGCAAGAAGATTCTTCTCGACCGCAAGCCTTATTTGGTCATCGGCGTAATGCCCCGAAATTTTGAATTTCCCTTGGTACCCGGTCACCTCGGTCAGAGTGAACTATGGGTTCCGATCAGCTTTAACCCACAGGAAGTGTCGCCGACCGGGGGAGCGAACTGGAGCTACCGCATGGTGGGACGCCTGAAGCCGGGCGTAAGCGCGGCGCAGGCCATCAGCGATGCGGAGCGCGTTGCTCGTGAAACCATGCGCAACTATCCGGCGTTTATGGCGGGGCTCAGTATTCACGCCCTCGTCAGGCCGCTCAACGAAGAGACCGTGGAGTGGGCTCGTCCGCTCATCCGCACCCTGTTTCTCGCCGTCGCCGTCGTGTTGCTGATCGTCTGTGCGAATCTGGCCGGGCTTTTGCTGGTGCGCGCCATTCGCCGGCGGCGGCAGATTTCGGTGTGCCTTGCGCTCGGTGCGAGCCCGGCAACCCTGCTGTGGCAAGCGATTCTGCAGAGCCTGCTCTTGAGCGTGACGGGTGGCCTATTGGGTTTACTGCTCGCGGCGGGGGCGCTCCGCGTAGGCATAAGCCTGCTGCCGGAGACGCTGCCACGCATCCACGAGATTGGCCTGGATTGGCAAGTCGTGGCCTTTGCCCTGGGCCTGGCTCTGCTGACCGGGGTGATCTGCGGACTCGCGCCGGCCTTTGCGGCCGTCCGGACCAACGTGAACGAGGTGCTCAAGGAAGGCGGCCGCACCGGCACCTCGGGCGGTGGGCACGCTCGCCTGCGTTCGGCCCTGGTCGTTACAGAGATTGCGGTTGCCCTGGTGCTGCTGGCGGCCTCGGGCCTGCTCTTGCGCAGTTTCGAGAAGATGCGTCAGGTGGATCTCGGATTTCAGCCCGACCATAGGCTGGCCGCCTCATACAGCCTGCCGTTGACCCAGTATCCGACCCAGGCTTCCATCGATGCATTCAACCGCGAGCTGATGCGACGCCTGCAGCAATTGCCCGGGGTAAAATCCGTGGGCCTAACTTCATTTCTACCCGCCTCGGGTCGCAACAACAACAGCGGGTTTGTGGCCGAGGGCTATGTACCGCCGAAGGGGGCGGGACTGGATCTTTCCACCCAAATCTTTGTCCAGGGCGATTACTTTCGCGCGATGGGAATTCCTCTCTTGCACGGAAGATTCTTCACCCCTGAGGATAAGCAGGGCGCGCAACTGGTGGTCATCGTGAACCACAAGCTGGCCGAGCAATCATGGGCGGGGCAGGATCCGATTGGCAAACGGCTCCGCATCGGCACGGAGTCGATGCAGACCCCATGGGCGACAGTCGTGGGAGAGGTGGCGGATGTGGAGGAGGGCTCTCCCGACGGGTCGATCAAGCAGCAATATTACACGGCCGTCGATCAATGGGAGACCATGCTAGGTTATCTCGCAACCCCGGGCGATCGTAACGGCGATGGCGGATACATTGCGCTGCGCACTGCTATGCCGCCGGAGCAAATGGAAAAGGCGCTGCGCGCGACGGTGCGCTCTATCGACCCCCAATTGCCCTTGTCCCAGGTGCAAACCATGGAACACGCCATCTCGGACAGGGAGGCTCCGCGGCGGTTCAACACAGCGCTCATCTCCGCTTTTGCCGCCGTCGCAGTTCTGCTGGCTGTTCTGGGCATTTACAGCGTGATCGCATTCTCAGTGGCGTTGCGGATGCAGGAGATGGCCATTCGCATGGCTTTGGGCTCGCAGCGCACAGGGATCATGAGACTGGTCGTCATATCCGGAGCGAAGCTGACAGCGATTGGCTGTCTGATTGGGCTGGCCGGAGCCTTCGCCGCCTCGCACCTGTTGAGTTCGTTCCTCTTCGGGGTGAGTGGGGTCGATCCCCTGGTGCTGACGCTGGCTGCCGGCGTATTGCTGCTGCTGACCCTGGTTGCGTCACTGCTGCCGGCGCGACGCGCCGCAAACGTCGACCTTACCCAGACCTTGCGGGCAGAGTAACCGCTCCCAGTCCTACGGATCCCCCCACTCTCACCTGGGGTCGCCCGATGGCTGTAATGAGCCTGAACCCGAACGGTTTATTCTTCCCTTCCGGATTTAGACCACACAGCGCCGCAGGCGAGGTTGAGGTAGCTTTGATCCATAGCCGAAATGGGGAAACCTTTTGGAACTAATCTCGAAGCCCACGGCAATATCAATGCGACCGGGCAACGACGGCAACAATCCGGCGGCCGCAGGCATCCGTGGAAATGGCACCCGAAATCCCGAAATTGTTCCTGCTGCCGGAGGATGACGGCGGGACCTTGCCAGACGAAGGGCAGCTTCCAGACCAGATTCTTCTCGCAGCCTTCAGGCGCGGCGACAGCGATGCTTTCGCCATGCTGTATCGGCGTCATTCCCGCGCCGTCTTCCAATTTGCCTTTTACATGGCCGGAGACGCGGATACCGCCGACGAGATCACTCAGGAAGTTTTCGTGTGGCTCATCCACCATCCCGCAGCGTTTGATCCAACTCGGGGGAGTCTCCCTGCTTTCCTGGGCGGCGTCTCGCGCAAGTTACTCCGGCGTCACCAGCGTACCCGGAGCAAGTGGTTTCCACTCGAGGATGCGCTTCAGTCACTTCAAGCGATGAGCGCCTCACCCGGGCCATCTCTGAGCACTGAAACTGCTTTGGACGCGGCCCTACTTAGAAAAGCAATCGCCCTTTTGCCCATTCGCTATCGCGAGGCAGTCGTTCTTTGCGACCTGCAGGAGAATGACTACGCAGAGGCCGCGCAAATATTAGGCTGTTCCATCGGTACCATTCGCTCCCGCCTCCATCGCGGCCGTACCCTGCTCGCCAGAAAACTAAACCCGTCAAGCACCCAAGGAGACCGCCATGCATTGTAAGCAGGCGCGCCGGCAAATCGCCGATATGTCCCAGCATGAGGGCGCGACTTTGGCGCTCACGCAACATCTCCTGCAATGTGATTCGTGCCGCAAATTTCTTGAAGAGAGAAGAGTGTTGCATAGCGCTGTCGCTCGGCTGCGCGCCGAGACAGCCGGCGTTCGCCCTTCAGACAACGTCGAAGAACGGGTTCTTGCGGCACTGAACATTCCAGGGCCGAAGCTCCCTCCTGCTGCGGGCGGCTGGCGTTGGTTAGTCGCTAGCGCACTCGTATTCGCTGCGATATGCATCGCTGCCTTCTTGATTACAATGCATCGGGTCCCTCTAGCCTTGTCCCCCCAGTCTGCCGCTATCCCTGCCGACGAGCCGTTTACCGCAATGCCCTACGTTATCCCCCCAGCACCCTATGAACGCACCGCGGTTGTCCGAACCGAAGTACCCCTGCAAGTCATGCTCCTGGCAGGTTTCCAGGTCCATGGAGAGGACCTGGACGCGACCACTTTGGCAGACGTTCTCTATGGCGAGGATGGCCGCATCCTCGCCATTCGATTGGTCTCTCAACCCTACAGCTTCTCTACCAAAAGGATGGACTGACATGCGCACATTTCTCTACGCAATTCTCGCAATGACGTCACCGCTTCTGGCGCAGGTGTCTCTCAATTCGGCCGCCGTGCAACAGCCAGCGTGGATCGGTTCTCCCGATTGGAGCGTCATCACAGTGCATGTCACCACGCCTGAGGGCCAGGCGGGTCCCATCTTGCACAAACCCTTCTCCGCGATGGAAGTCCGCCACTCCCAGCAGGTACTTGCCGATGGAACCCACGTCGATCACTCCGACACCAGCCAGTTCTATCGCGATGCCCAGGGACGGATGCGTGACGAGGGATCGAAGGTCGTCGTCCTCTTCGACCCCACCATCGATGCAACTTATACGCTTCATCTACAAGAGAAAACCTACGATCAGTATTCCGCGGGCGGCGGAACAAATTCGACCACGATCGCGGCCTTTGGGAACAGCAATCACATTAATACGCCTGGGGTAACCGGTCCGGTGCAGAGCGTAACATGGGGTAAGATTCCCTATCACTCCGAACCTGTTACCCACGTCGACACCGAGCAACTCGGCCTGCAAACTATCGATGGCCTCACCTGCAAGGGCACGCGGGTCACCATGACGATTCCAGCCCATGCTGTCGGCAATGACCGCGATATTCTCGTCGTCAACGAGCGCTGGTATTCGGATGACCTGATGGTCCTGGTCAAGAGCACAAACGACGATCCACGCTTTGGCACAAGCAGCTATGAACTTAAAGACGTGAATCGGAATGATCCTGATCCGAGCCTGTTCAAGCTTCCCGAGGGGTTCACAAGAAGGTCCCGCCCCTGACGCTGGTGCTGGCTGCCAGTTTTATTGCTGCTGCTGACTCTGGACGCCACGCCATCTTACGGCTTCACCACGGTGCCATCAATGGTGCGGTCGGTGGGATAGGCTCCCCCGTCCGGAAAGGGCCCCAGCGGATTCTTCGCGGCTAGTTCTTCGTTGATGTCAACGCCCAGACCCGGCTTGCCGCTGTCGTAAAGATAGCCTTTGCGAATCTCGGCCATGCCCGGGAACATCTCGTGCACGACCGGCGGGAAATGGTTCTCTTCCTGGATACCGAAGGCGCTGCTGGAAATGTCCACGTGGTAGCTCGCTAACTGGTTGATGGGATCATTTTCTCCGCCTTCCTGAAACGCCGTCCTCACCCCGAAGAGCTCGCAGAGTGTGGTGAGCTTTCTGATTGGGGTAATCCCACCGGTCGCGGCCACCCGGCAGCGAATAAAGTCAATCAGCCGGTCTTTCACCAGCGGGATGGTCTCAAAAGGGTGGGAAAAAACTTCGCCCACAGCTTGAGGTGTGGTGCAGATCTCACGGATATTGCGGTAATAATCGATCTGCTCCGGCGGAAGAATGTCCTCCACAAAAAACATCTGGTAGGGCTGAAACCGCCGCGCCAGCTCCACCGCGTTCATGCCACTCAAGTGCGAGTGCACGTCGTGGATAAGCTTCGGCCCGAAGCCGGCCTTGGCGCGCAGGTAATCGAACAGCGGAGGAATGGTGTCGACGTACTGCTGCTTCATCAAATGCGGCGCCCTGGTAGCCGCCTTCCGGGCGATTGCCTTGGCCCTGCGGGATAAAGCCGCCCGCACCGTAGCCGCCAAACTGGATGCGCACATGGGTGATATCCGTTGCCCAGTGACTTTTGCAGGACGTCCAGGCACTCTTCTTTTGTCTTGCCATCCTGATGGTCGTAGACGGGAACGCGCATCGCGCGCCTTGCCGCCGAGCATTTCGTAGACCGGCATGCCGGCGCGCTTGCCCTTGATGTCCCACAGGGCCATGTCCATCGCCGCCAGCACGTTGTTGTTCACCGGCCCGTTGCGCCAATAGGTGCGCATCTGCGCCGACTGCCACAGGTCTTCAATCCGGTCGGGGTCTTTCCCCATCAGCCATGGTTTCAGATGATCTTCCAGCGCGGCCACCACGGCCATGGTCTGGAAGTAATTGTTGGCCGAGCCAATTCCATAAAGCCCGGGCTCGCTGGTGATGATCTTGAGGAAGACCCAGCGATAGTGGTTACCTCCGTTCGTAGTGATGACCTTGACGTCCTTGATAGTCAGCGGTGGCAGGCCGTTGGACTTCCTGGCGATCTCCTCCGCGGCGGCGACTGAGATAAGCGGGAGCGACGCGGCGGCGGTCTTGAGGAGCTCTCTGCGATTCATCGTCGTGTTCCTTGAACAGAAGGACTTAGTGATCGTTCTTCCGGCTCTGTTCAATATATTCCGGTGTGTACCCTTCCCACTCAAAAGGGGTCACGGTGTCGCCCAGAATCTTCTCCAGCAAGGGCCGAAAGGCAAGTTCACCATTGTCGCTGTTGGTCAGCAAAATCATGCACGACTTGCCGCGCTCAAAGCAGATCATGTAGTTCTGCGCTCCGTCGCCGTGGCCCTCCTTGAAAAACGCCGGACCATAGCGCGTATGGGTCAGCAATCCCCAGCCCACGCCATAAGCCAGGCCAACATCCTCGGCTTCCTTGCCGTTTCCTTCATTGGCGCGGATGGCGAACTCATGCAGCGTGTTGATGTGCAGAACGGGCCGCAGCATCTCGGCTCGCGTGAAATTGCTGATGAGTTTTCCATCCAGGAGCGCCGTTGCAAATTTAGCCAGGTCGCCTGCGCTGGTAGTCATCGACCCCGCGGCGCGTGCCGGAAAACGTTCGGTTTGCGAGCGGAACTTTTCGTTCGTGTCAGCCCTGATGAGTGCGAGAGCAGCATGCGCGGAGTCACCATAGGCCACGCCGGATCATGAACGATCTCTGAATCGGAATCCTTGTAGGCTTCATATTCGTTCAGCGGCTTCTCCAGCTGGCTCGCGACGGGCTGGTCCAGGTCGAACTCCTTGCGCTCCACCAGCTGCATCACGTAGGTGGCAAAGACGGATTTGGTGATGGATGCAGCCCAGGTCGTTGTCTCCCGGTCCATGGGCAGCGCAGGGTCGCGCCGGCGCAAGCCATAGGCAGCACTCCACACCAATCGGCCCTGGTTGAGGACTGCAATCTGCGCACCGGTAACGTGGGCATCATTCAGCGTCTTGCCGGCAAACGCATCGGCATCCTGAAGCGAGATTTTCGATCCGTCCAAACGGCGAATGCTCTGCCCTGATTGTGCCCGCGCGATCGCGGGTAAGACCAGGCAGAGGACAGGAAGCAGCGCGAACAAGTTGACGGCGATCTTTCCGCCAGCCTTCGTGAAGTTTTTCAAATGGGGTATCCTTCGACAGGAAAACTCTGATGAGATTAAACCAGATTGACGAGAACTATTTTAGCTCCTGGCGATCACCGGCGAGCGGCAAGACTCGCTGTACTAATTCATCTCTGAATTTCTGCGGCTCTTCAAAGAACGGGAAATGCCCCGCGTGGTCGAACCAGATGAACTGGTCTTGCGGAACTCCTATCCTTCGGCTGTAGTCCCAAATCAGGGAAGGCCGGCAGTATGGGTCGTGTCTTCCCTCAAAAAAGAAGATCGGCACGCGGAAGCCGGACCCCAGCTGATCAAGTTTAATCTCCGCTAACTGCGGCCCCAACGTGCTCGCTGACAAGGAGAGGCCGCGAATAAAACCGAAATCATCCGCCAGCGTGTATTCAGGTGTTGACACGACGTCAAGCAGAAGCCTTCTCACGTCGGTGAAATTCGGGCCGCCCGGCGGTGGTCCGAGCAACTGCCCCTCCCAATGTCGCGCAATCGACGCCTCCCTGGTGTTCATGCCTGGAGGAGGAAAAAAAGGCGCGATGCTTTCCAGCTCTTTGATCGCCTGTAGATCACGCTGGCTGCGTGCCTGTTGCAGGGCGTCCTGGTACCCCTGTTCGTCGTTCTGCTGGGCATTGACCATTTGCCCGGTCCCCACAAAAGCGTAGATGAGTTCCGGATGCTCGTGTGCCAACCATAGGCCCAGTACACTCCCCCACGAATGGCCCACGACAAATATCTTCTCCCTTCTGAACCGGTGACGAAGATAGTTCGCCACCTCAACCGTGTCCTGTTCCATCTGCGCCACATTCATAGTTTGGCGCTGCAGTTCTGTGTCGTTCGATGTGTACGTCTTTCCTGCTCCCCGTTGATCCCATTGCACTACAGTGAAATTGGTCTCCCACGGGCCCTGGAACGAGCCCGCGAGAGGTATGAAAGCAATGCCCGGACCACCATGGATGAAAAGGAGGATGGGATTATTGACGTTTTGGCCCCGCACCTCGATCCACTGATCAATGCCACCGATGCGCACGCGCTCAAGGCTGTTGATGCCGTTGATTGACCGGATGGCTCGTTGTTCCCCAACTCTGTGCCGGAGATATTCTCTATACAACAGTGCAGACGAGGGCACCACCACGACCAGGCCAAGGATTGCGATACCCACATACTTCAGAATCTTCCTGATCACGCGGCTTCACCGGGAGACGTCCCCTCCGCTGATACGCGGCGGCGCCCATCTTTGTTCCGCAGCCCGGCCATGCAGGCCATGCAGGCCGAGCGGACAGTCGAAACCTCCGGCTACAATATCGCATCGAAGCTACGAGAGCACGAACGAGGGGACGCAAATGATCAAGATTACCTGGCTAGGACATGCCGCTTTTGAAATTCAATTTGAATCGGGAGAAGTATTGGTTCTGGATCCGTGGATAACCGGGAATCCAGCCTACCCCGCGGGATACGAGATCAAGCGGGTGGATGCGATTGCCGTTTCGCATGGACACTCCGATCACATGGGGGACTTGGTCGCGCTGGCGAACAAGTTCAATTCCAAGGTGGTTGGCATCTTCGAAGTCGCCAGTTGGGCAGGCTTCAAGGGGGTGAAGCACCCCCTCGCCATGAACAAAGGCGGGACCGTCGATCTGGGTTTTGTAAAGCTAACCATGACCCACGCACTGCACAGCTCCTCCATCCAGGATGGCGATACCATTCGTTACGGAGGCGAGGCGGCGGGGTACATCCTCACCTTCAAAGATGGCCGCCGCGCTTACTTCGCGGGAGACACTGCTATCTTCTCCGAACTAAAGCTGTACGGAGAGATTTACCATCCCGAGCTGGCGTTCCTGCCGGTGGGTGACTATTTCACGATGGGTCCTGAGGAGGCTGCTTACGCCGCGCGCATGCTGGGCGTGAAGGAGGTCATTCCCATGCATTACGGGACTTTCCCGTTGCTGACGGGCACCCCGGAACAGCTGGAGGAGAAGCTCGCAGGAAGCGGCATCCGTGTCCGGAAATTGCAGTTGGGGCAGCCAGTTGGATGGTAGCGCCTCATAGCCGTCTCGCGATTCGGGCAAGCGAAGCGTGGGGGCGCTGGCTGTGCCCCTGAACCGGCGCCGGCAACCCAGCCGGCAAAGAGGTACGGCATTCACCCCCTTTGCGCGCTGATTGCGAAAATCATGGTAGAGTGTCTACCATTGCTTTCAGATTGGGGGTAGAATGTCTTCCATGAAGAAACAGATCATGTGGCCCGTCGAGGAGCACTGAAGATGAGATGGCGGAGAGCGAAAGACCGGCAAAACGATCTCGATCGTGAGTTGAGGGCGGATCTGGAGTTAGAGGCCGAAGAACAAAGGGCGAGCAGTCTCTCCACCAAAGAAGCGCAGCAAGCCGCTCATCGTTCGCTTGGAAATGTACTTCTCATTAAAGAGCAGACGCGAGAAACGTGGGGATGGCTGTGGCTCGAAAGGCTCCGGAAAGATGTTCGTTATGCGATACGAGGCTTGCTGAGAGATCCACTTTTTACACTCGTCGCCGTACTCTCACTCGCACTCGGCGTCGGTGTAACCACCAGCGTCTTTGGAGCCTTCGAGGCTCTGTTCTTGAGCGCCGTGAGCGCCCATGAACCAGGCCAACTCAGGCAACTGGAACCCGGCGATTTTGACGTTTCGTATGCTTACTATCAATCCCTGCTCGCGGCGCGCAAATTGCCGGTTCGCGGCCTGGCCGCGTACTCCGATAGCAATTTGAGTTTTCGTTCCGGCGCCAATCTGGAGAGCGTCAGCGGCGATATTGTAAGCCTCAACTTTTTTGCGGTTCTCGGCGTAGCACCTGCCATAGGCAGAGGGTTTTTGCTGGACGAACAGGAACAGGGGCGCCAGCCGCAGGTGGTGATCGTGAGCCATAGCTTTTGGGAGCGCAAGCTCGGCGCAGCGCCGGATGTGCTGGGCAAAGTGATCGAACTCAACCGCGAATATTTCACCGTGATCGGGGTCTTGCCTGAGGACTACCGTTCCGTGCATGGATACGGGATGTCGCCAGAAGTATATGTACCATTCAGCAGGCGACTCGTGGGCGACCTGGATGATCCCGGATCAGGAACCTTGCGGCTGATCACACGCGTTCAGGACGGCGTCACTGATTCGCAATTGAAGGCATCCCTGAGAATGACCGTCGAAGACTGGAGGCGGATTTATCCCGCCGACACGCGGTACTCGGGTGCTATCGACGTCTACCCTCTCGCCGGCGTGGAGAAAATGCGGCGCGATGGAGTTCCGCTGGAACTGACGTTGTTCCTGGCGTTCCTGGCTTTGATTGCTGTGCTCTTCCTATTGATCGTGTGCGCGAATGTAGGCGGACTGCTTGTGGCCAGAGGGATGAATCGCACTCGCGAAATCGCCGTCCGTCTCGCCTTGGGGGCAGCCCGCTATCGGCTCATGCAGCAGTTGCTCACAGAGAGTGCTCTGTTGGCGTTCCTCGGCGCTTCCGCAGGTATTGTCCTCTATCTTGCGATCGCCACGGCGGCTGCCAACCTCCAGGTTCGGGGGTCAATACCATTCGAACTTCATCTTCGTTTAGACCGGCCGGTCCTGTACTTTTCGATCGCCTTGGTCGCAATCACAACCGCTCTTTCCGGGCTTTTGCCCGCTGTCCAGGCAACTCGAGATAGATGGTACCTTGGTTCCAATCAGATTGGGACCGAGACCCGTCAACGTTACGCATTACGCCGCGGGCTGGTCGCAGGACAATTTGCCCTTGCATTCGTTCTCCTCATCTCGGCGGCTCTGTTTCTCCGCAGTCTGGCAAAGAGTAGTCATGTCGACCCAGGCTTTAACGTGCAACATCTGGTCACCGCCGAGGTCGTTCTGGACCCAGCCTCCTACCCGCCTGCCCGGTCGGAGCAATACTTAGAGAAAGCGATTGCAGAATTAGGCAGGTTGCCGGGAGTGCTCTCTGTTAGCGGCGCAGCGCTGCTCCCGCTCGGTACGGAGCATTGGGTCATATCTATGAAAGCAGCAGATCACATCGTGCCGCGAGTGTTCGCCAACAGCGTGACGCCAAAGTACTTTCAGACGATGCAGATTCAATTGCTGCAGGGCCGCGATTTCGATGCCGCCGACCGTGCAGATGGCGCTCAGGTCGCAATCGTGAATGAAACCTTTGCGAAAGACTATTTCCAAAGCAATGCATTAGATAAATTGATCTATGTGCCGATTGCTGGAGCGAAACCCACATTTTCACCGGTCAAGATAATAGGAGTGGCCAGCGATAGCAAATATGGCAGTTTAGGCGAGGCGCCGATACCGGCATTCTATCTGCCCATTTCGCAAAGCCACAGAGTGCTTAGTCTCGAAATCAACACAGAGTCCATGCCGGCCGGCACACTGGAAGCAGTTCGGCGATCACTGACTGCACTGGATCCCCATGCACCAATCAAGATCGAGCTGATGCAAGAGCGGTTGGCCGGGGCGTTGCTTCCGGGTAAGATTGCATCCTTCTTGTTGAGTGCAATCGGCGCTCTAGGGCTGCTCATGGCAATGGTGGGAATCTATGGGGTCGTCGCCTATAGTGCGGGTCAACGAACCGCTGAGATTGGTGTTCGCATGGCATTGGGAGCGACTAAGGCGAACGTGTCGCGCCTGATCCTCAGGGACGCCGCCATGTTAGTGTATGTGGGTTTAGGGTTAGGCTCGGTTCTCGCACTGATGGTTGTTCAGGTGCTCAGAAACGTCGTACCAGCCGGAATGAATGTAGCGGACCCTTTCAGCTTCGTGGCGGTCGGCGCCATATTAACGATCGTTGCCCTGACCGCGGCGTACATTCCTGCGTGGAGAGCGTCGCGTGTTGATCCTATGCTTGCCTTGAGACGTGAGTAGGACGCCGGAACAGCAGGAGGAGAAGCTCGCAGGAAGCGTGATGCTCGCGCATCCCAATGCTGCTTTGCGCAGCCCTAGTTTCTTGCACGCATTTGAAGTTCCAGCAGTGTGACCGTAAAAGGGGCGAAGCTGTACTCGAACCCCGATCCCCTGAAGTTTACCTTTCCAGTTCTCACCCCAATCCGATCAGGTTGGTCGCGCGAGTTCATCGCCTCGGAATCAGGCTGGGCATCGCCATCACCCAAGACAAACACTTCACCGCCCTGCACCGATCCCAGCAACGAGTTCAGATGGAACGCAACCTTGCGGGGCACACCGGTCGAGTTGACGGCGTAAACCCGGAGCGTTTTGCCATCCGGACTTAAAGTCGCATCCAGATCCGGTTCTCGAAGATAAAGCGAAAGTGAATGGTTGCGATCCATCTTCAGCGGGAAAGAGCCGGCCGCGCGCTGGTAGAGGCGCTGAGAATAATAGGCCGGCGTGAAGTAGAGCGAACCAGGTCCAGGCTCAATCACCCCTGAACCAAAACTATCCGACAAATTGGATCGGTTCGCGATCTGCACCAAATCGCTATAGCGATGCATCATGTTTTGGTAACGCGAGAGTGTCAGGGCGTTGCCCATGGTCAACAATATCCCTCGCTCCAGGCCCCACTCTCCACCCGTGGCGTTCCATTCCGTCACCGCCACGCGTATATTTTTTCCGTCGCCGTCGCGCATGATTTCATCTTGCAGATGTTTGAAATCTTCCTCCGTGCCGTTCAGGTCCCCAACCGAATAATGATGCGGGCTCAAATAATCCAGATTTCCGCCGGCCATGCGTAGCGTATTCGACGTAGGAAACGAAGACAGGATTTTGATCGAGGGGTCGGCCCGCCGCATGGCTTCCCCCCAAGCCTTCAGCGACGCATCGTATTCCGGCGCGCCTATTTCATTCCCAATTTGCCAGTATTGAACGTGGTACGGCGCCGGGTGGCCCACCCTTGCGCGTAACCCGCCCCACTTTGTATCCGCACTCCCGTTGAAGTACTCGATCTCATCGGCTGCGTCCTGCGGGGACTTGCCCGTCCAACGGATACAAATAAGAGGCTCAGCGCCAATGTACTGGATTAGCTGGACAAACTCCTCGACGCCGGCAAAGTTCTCTTGCAGGCCGCCCCAGGGGTCGTCTACATACGGAACACGTGTGTCCCAGTTCCCTACCGTCTTTTCCCAATCAATCGCTTCAATCGTGGTGCCTCCCAGGCGAACGATGCCGGGATCCATTGCCTTGAGCGCCCTTACAACATCCGGACGCCATAATCCGAGCACCGCATCCTTGTCGATCAGATAAACCCGATCCAGCCAAATCGTACCTGGCCCCTCGAACTCAATAGTCAGGGTCGCATTCTGCGCATCGCGTTTGGCAGTAAGAAGAACTTGCGCACTGCGCCAATCAACCGTTCCACGGCCGAGCGACACCGGCCCTGCAATCGTGCCGCCATCCCCATGCAACCAGGCTCGGACGCGGACGTTGGCATCACTGCGCAGGTGCAGAGATAAACGATACGAATGCCCAGCTTGCAAATAGAGGCCATCCTGCGAAATGCCGGCCCAGGTATTGGCCAGTGGCAGCTCAATCTTTTGCGAGCGCTTGCCGTTGAACGGATTGTCCGCATCAAAGGAATAGGTCGCCACGTGCACGCTGCCATCCGGGTACCACGGACGATGCGGTCTATCGATTTCGCCTTTATAAGAGTGAGTCCAGGGCGGCTCCTCTTCAAAACTGGTAGCGTCGACCTGCTGAGCGATCATAGAAGGCAGCAGGTTGCACAACGGCTCAATGAACTGTCCGCCCTGCATGCGATCAATCGGATGCTTGGCGCTGCGAACGCTCGATAGCGTGACGGTTTCTTCCTCCGCCGGTTCCTGCACACGCGTCAGCTGAATATTATCGAACCAGACCTTGCCGGCCTCATCGCTCAGCGCATTGAGAGCGACGCGAATTCTGCCGGGCGAAGGGACGCGGAAGAGCAAGCTCGCCTCTTGCCATTCTGCAGACTCGGGTGTGGGCGCACTGAACCCTTGATCGCCGGCCGGTGCTTCGATCCCGATCCGCGGTCCGGCGCCAGAACCACCCGCAGGAGAAAGACCGGCGGACCGTACCCAGCCCGTCAGACGCCACATGGTTCCTACCGGAAGAAAGATCTCCTGGCGAAGGATGACATTCGTGGGATGGGCTGCCTCCACCAACAAGGACTGAGCTCCATCCTTCGCATGCACCTGATCTACGCTAAGAGAAAACTCCGGTTTGCCCTCGGATTGTTCGACCTGCCAGAACTCCGCCGGGGTTGCGGACTCAAAGCTTTGGTTCTTAAGCCGCTGACTTCCATCATCGGAAACAAGCGCAGAAAGCGCGGAAGCAAACAGCAAAAGCGTGGCGGCTCGAATACCTTTGTTTGCGAGTAGGGTTGACATCGCCTTCAAAGAAGGCGGCGGGAGCAGCTGGGACCTACTGCGCCAGGAATCCGCCATCAATCACCCAGTTGGCGCCGTTGACCACACCCGCCGCGTCGCTGCACAGGTAGGCGACTAGTTCAGCAATCTCTTCGCAGGAGGCAAATCTCTTTACCAGATACCGCTCCATTATTTTTGCAGGATCAATCACGCCGGACGCAATGAGATTGCTGGTGACAAACGTCTTGACCGCGCCCGGACTTATGGCATTGACTCGAATATTGTAGCCCTGCATTTCTACCGCCATGGCGCGGGTCATGGCGACCAACCCACCTTTGGTGCCGGCATAGGCAACCAGGTTTGGATTTCCTGCCAGCGCGTTCACAGAACCCAAATTGACGATCGTAGGATCGCGCGGACGCTCGGTCGTTTGCACAATGCGGCGCAGGAATTCCTGGGCCAGAAAAAACGGGGCTCGCTGATTGATACCCACCACACGATCGAATTCTGCCTGGGTGACTTCCAACATGGGTTTGTGGAAACTCCAGGCCGCGTTATTCACCAGAGCGTCGGCAAGCCCTAAGCTTCGATCCACCTGATCGAAGACGAAGGAGCCGGCATCCGGCTCGGACAAATCTTTGACGATAGCGGAGGCTCTGGTTGAAGGCAGATCGTTCTCACCAATTCTGGACAGAACCGTCTCATCGCTATCCACCAGGAGTACACGAGCTCCGCCCCCACACAGGCGACGCGCGATGGCTAACCCCAGCCCGTTCGCGGCCCCGGTCACAACAACCCGCCGTTCCTCAATGCCCACCATCAAGCCCTCTCTCATCCGATCGCTATTTATAAAGGGAGAATCCCGCTCCCCAAGCTGACCAGATAGATTCTCACACGACTCTCATGTAATGGGCTTTCCGGCTTGCGGAAAAAGGGCGCACGGCAGCCGTGCTGCCTACATATCGCGTTTTTTCTGCAGCGTGTTTCACCTTCCCCCGCCTGGGCCCACAGAGGATCTGGCCGGAATAGTGAGATTCTCGAATTGCCGGTACGCGTCTCGCAAGCCATGAACCAGCAGAAAATGGTCGTTCGCGCAGGTCACCATTCGTGCGCCGCGGTCGAGCTCCTGCTGAGCTAATTCCGGCGTCTCGGTCACCGTGCCCCACCATTTGCCGGCCTTCTCTGCGGCGTTGGCTACTCTGTCCAAAGCGCGCTGCACCAGGGGATGGTGCCGTTGCAGGGGAACACCATAACTAATACTTAGGTCTGCCGGCCCGACAAACAACAGGTCGACGCCGTCAACTCCCGCAATTCCCTCTACACAATCGATCGCTTCCGGATCTTCGATCTGCAGCGCAAGAAAGGTTTCGTCGTTTCGCTCCTCCATATATTCACGTGGATCTGCCAGAGAGTAGTCGGCGTCGGCCCCCGCACCGTCGAAACCCCGGGTTCCCTGGGGCGGAAATCGCATCCAGCTCGCCCACTGTTGTGCTTCCCGCACGCTGCAGCAATGAGGAACCATGATCCCATTCGCTCCAAATTCCAGGGCACGCATGACACTGGTGTAGCCAGTCTTGCGGATGCGAACCATCAAATCGATGCCTGTCGCACGGCAAGCTATGGCCATTCGATCCACCATCTCGTAGCCGTGAGCGCGATGCTCCATGTCGAACCAGATCACATCGAAGCCCAACTTGCCTGCCACCTCGGCCAGCCATGGCTCAGTGACCCGGTTAATTCCCACTACCCGTACAAAAGCTCCAGCACGTAATTTGGTTCGTAACCTACTTTGCACCACGGCGATCCTCGCTTCAGTTCATTTCACCGGAAATACTGAAAGGAAAACCCAGTCCGAACCACTACTCACTAACGGCTTAGGCACTGCGAGATCATAAGTGCGTCACTCAGAGCAAGTCAACATCCGGTCTGTCCGTTATACGGAATCACATTTCACATCGCTCTTCCAGTCGACTATGATCGGGAAGATCAGAGGTTCACATGCCCAAGAAGAAAACCAGTGAGCCACGCCGCATACAAGCCGACAAGAACTATATCGAAGTCATGGGCAAAATTTTTACCGTGCTGGAATACTTTGTGCAACGGGGCAGCAAACAGAAGGGCGTCGCATTTATTGAAGTAGCGAGCGCGGTCCCCTTTGCCAGAACTACGGTTCACAGAATCTTATATTCGCTTGAGAAACTCGGTTATGTCGAGAAAGACGAGATCAAAGGCCATTACCGGCTAGCGGCCAAATTTCACGATTTGACCGGGTCGGCCGTTCAGTTTCGCCGCCTGCAATCGCTAGCCAAGAGCGTAATGCAAAATCTGTTGCTCCGCTTCGGAGAAACCATCAATTTAGGAGTCCTCGAGGATGGCCAGGTAACCTACCTCGATGTCTTGCAAAGCTCCAGCTCCTTGCGGATCGCGGCTGTTCCGGGCGAACGGAACCCCGTTCATTGCACGGCCCTGGGAAAAGCCATTGTCGCCTTTCTCCCGGAAAACGAACTTCAGGCCATTCTTGAGCAATATCCCCTGGTCAAGAAGACCCCTCGGACCATTACTCAAAAAAGACACCTCCTTGTCCACTTAGCCTTGGTCCGGGAAAGGGCTGTAGCACTCGACCTGGAGGAGAATCTGACCGGCGTGATCTGTGCAGCTGCTCCCATATTCGACAAGACCGGGCGCGTTATCGCCGGCATCAGCCTGTCGGGGCCGGCAAGCCGCATGGAACCCAGGCTTACTGAGATCCAGGAAGAAGTTCGGAGCTCGGCTAGAACTTTATCGCGGATGTTATCGCCCATGCCTCTGGCGGATAATGAAATCTCTCCGCTCGCTCGCTCGGGCACGAGATAGCTTCCACTCGTTCCGTAATACGGACTGACGTCCATTTTTGTGTTGACGCTCCTATATCCGTTTTGTAGGATGAGGGCCAATTCAGGTACCGTTCCTTTCTAAACGCTTTGCCGAGTACAAACTCCTGGGGGCATCGTGAACTCTATGGAGGTACTGTGACTGCATATAACCGCACAATTCGCCTTGTGACGTGTGGGCTGGCCTTCTTTCTTTCCTGCGGCATGTTGGAAGCTCAGATCGACCGGGGAACCATCTCCGGAACGGTCGCAGACTCCTCAGGCGCCCTCATCGCAGGCGCCACCGTCACGGTTACCAATGTTGACACCAACCAGGCCGATAGCCTTACTTCCGACAACGACGGTATCTACACCGCGCGCCTGCTACAACAGGGCAACTACAACGTTGAGGCTTCAGCCAAAGGCTTTCGCACCACCCTGCAAACGGCTATAAAACTGAATGTCAACCAGGTCGCCCGGGTCGACTTTCGCCTGGAGGTCGGCACCACCAGCCAGGTACTGGAAGTGAACGCCACGCCTCCGCTCATCTCCACCGAAACCTCTTCTCTAGGAACGCTGGAGACTCAGCAGAGAATCGTAGATTTGCCGCTGAATGGCCGGCTCTTTACCCAACTCGCGTGGCTAGGCCCGGGGACCACTCCCGGCTCGAGCTCGGGCATCGGGCTCTCCGGGTCGACCGACGATAACCGCCCCGGCATCCAGTTGGCGGTCAACGGTCTCTGGGCGTTTGACAACAACTTTCTTTTGGATGGAGTCGACAACAACGGCATTGGAGACGGCACCATTGCTGTCAACCCATCTCCAGACGCGATCGGAGAATTCCGCGTCGAAGAGAACTCGATGAAGGCGGAGTTCGGGCGTGGCGGCGCGGCGGTGAATGCGTCCCTAAAGTCAGGGACCAACCAGATCCACGGCGGCGCTTTTGAATACTTACGCAACGAAGATCTCGATGCCAGAAATTACTTCGATCCGGCCAGTAACGGCCCGAAAGCGCCCCTCAAGCGAAACCAGTACGGCGTCTTTATCGGTGGACCCATCATCAAGAACAGAACCTTCATCTTTGGAGACTGGCAGGGTTCGCGCCTGCGCGAAGCGGGCATCGACATATCCACCGTTCCCACGGTGCCCGAATTCAGTGGAGATTTCAGCGACCAAAATGGGGGCGCCGGTGTCGATCTCTTCGACCCATACACTACCAGCGGAGCCAACGGCGCCCGGCAACTCTTGAATCCGTCCAACCCCTCTGTCATTCCGGCAAACCGTATTAACAAAATCGGACAGAACATCGTAAACCTCTTTCCTAAGCCCAACCGGCCTGGTTACACCACGGCCACCTCAAGCAACTTTATTCTGTTCCCCGTAGCGACCTTGTCAGGTGACCAGTTCGATATACGCGTAGATCATAAGATCACCGACCACGATCAGCTATTCGGCCACGCCTCCCTTGAGGATCACCCCCAATTCGCTCCAGTGCCGCTGCCTGGGCTTGCCGGCGGGTGCTGCGGCGGCAACATGGACTTGCGGGAACAGAATCATGCCATCGGATGGGCCCACACCTTTAGCGGGAGCCTGCTCAACGATCTTCGTTTCTCTTTCATACGCTATGCAGTGACCTCGACTCCTGTGAACTACGGGCAGAACGTTTCCGATATGGTTGGCATTCCCAATGCAAATCGAGGCAACCTCGAGACGTCAGGCTTGGCCAATATCGGCATCAACGGATACAACAATCTTGGGAACTCCAACTGGATTCCTGAACTGTCGGCGGATAATACTTACCAGCTGGCCGACTCCGTGAGCTGGATTCGCGGCAAGCACACCATCAAGCTGGGAGCCGATTTCCGGCGCTACCAGCGCAACTTCTATCAATCGCAAGCGGCTTTTGGACAGTTCTCATTCTCCTCCAACTTCACCCAGGACTTGACGGGTACCGACACAAACCCCAGCGGAAATGCGCTTGCCGACCTCCTGCTCGGCACACCTGACTATCGGGAACAGGATGGCCTGGCCTACAAAGACCATACCCGCTTCTATGAACTTGGAACATTCATCCAGGATGATTTCCGGATCAGCAGCAAGTTGACGCTCAACGCCGGCCTGCGTTACGACATTTTTTCCCCGGTCGGCGGCACAGTGGGGAATTTCAATTTGGCAACGAATGTCGTCGACCTCAACTTCGGCCCCGGCGCAAAATCGAATGCCGGCGTAGGCTACGACAAGGCGGACTTTGGACCTCGCGTTGGCTTCGCCTGGTCTCCTTTCAACGATCACAAGACCGTGATCAGCAGCGCCTTCGGCCTGTTCTACGCCCCGGAGGGAAACCAGTTCAACGACATCGGCGAAAATCCTCCGAATCTTCAGTACTACCAGCAAAGTACTCCGGATAACGTCATTCCCAGCTACGCAACCTTGATCGATTCAGGCTTTCCCGCGGTACTGCCGACCAGCGATCCTGCAAGCCCGTCTGGCCAGGTAAAAACAACCGGCTCGGTGCGTAAGGCGCCCCGTGTTCTTGAATGGAATGTCTCGGTTCAGCGCGAGCTTGCCCAGAACTGGGCCTTGCATGTCTCTTATGTAGGCACGCGAGCCACCGGCATCTGGAACAACGAAGATAGCAACCTCGACCAGCCCACCCAGCCTTTGGATACGAACTTCAGCGATCCCACCGGCAACATGGGCCGGCCCTACTTTGATGTTCTGCCGAACCTCTCTGTCATCAATCCTATTGACTATCCAAACTTCAGCATCTTCTTTACCGGTCTTGAGACAAAGTTGGAGAAGCGGTTCTCCAGTGGCTTTACTCTTCTCACTTCCTACACCTGGTCACATGACATCGGGAGCTTTCAGGGGGCGCATACCGGACAGACTCAGATTGCTCTTGACCCCAATGCCCAGAGCGGTG
This sequence comes from uncultured Acidobacteriaceae bacterium, assembly GCA_963834205.1. Taxonomy (GTDB): domain Bacteria; phylum Acidobacteriota; class Terriglobia; order Terriglobales; family Acidobacteriaceae; genus PALSA-350. The sequence goes on from CAWIBI010000012.1 coordinate 82,357, forward strand.
ACGTTGACCCGGATTATCGCCACCGCCTGAGCGTCAGCTACACCTATGAGTTGCCCTTTGGAAGAGACAAGACCTTTGGCGCAAGCATGAATCGCCTTGCCGATATCGCTGCGGGCGGCTGGCAGGTCGCGGGAATCACGACCCTACGGACGGGAGAGCATTACACCGCCTTTCTGGGCAATGACCAAACCAGAACCGGCACCTCTGCCATGCCCGATATGATCCACAATCCGCGTGATTTCTCTTTTAATACTGCCCAACAAGCAGCCGATGGCTGTGACAACCCAGGTCATCAGACCCTCGTATGCTGGTATAACCCGGCTGCATTTGTCGTGCCGCCTTTAGCGCCGGGGCAGCAATTTGCCCACGCGTTTGGCACGGCAAGGGATGGCGATCTTATCGGGCCGGATCAGGTGAATTTTGACTTCTCAGCCTTCAAGAATTTCAAGATCACGGAAAAGCAGACGCTCCAATTCCGATCTGAGCTATTCAACATCTTCAACCATCCCCAATTCGGCCCGTCGGGCCGTAATCCCGACCAGAATGGTGGCGCGCGTATCAATGGCACCCTGCCTGACAATCAACGCGAAATCCAGCTCGCGCTCCGCTACACATTCTAAGAGGGGGGAAACTGCAAAGACGCAGACCCATGCATGAATAGAAGACATTTCCTCGGCAAAGCTGCCGCTGCGGCCGGTTTGCTCTCCGTGCGGCCGCGTACTTTCTGGGGATCGGAGCAAGAGCCGATCCGCTTTGAGGAGAATGCGGCGAAGAGCGGACTGCACTTTGTAACGGAAAACTCTCCGACTCCGAACAAGAACCAGATCGAGACCATGCCCGGCGGAGTTGCCCTGTTAGACTATGACCGCGATGGCTATCTGGACGTGTACATGGTCGGCGGCGCGGCGATTCCCTCTCTCCGCAAGGAATCGCCTGCTTATTGGAATCGCCTGTTTCATAACAACCATGACGGCACCTTTACCGACGTCACCGAAAAAGCCCGCATCGCCGGTACCGGCTACGGAATGGGAGTGGCGATCGGTGATTACGACAATGACGGATGGCCAGACGTGTTCGTCGCCAACGTTGCGGGCAACCAGCTGTTCCACAACAACGGAGACGGAACCTTCACCGACGTTTCCGAGAAGGCCGGTGTAGGTGGAGCTCTGCTGGATGGAAGGATGATGTGGTCGGTCGGCGCGGGTTGGTTCGACTACAACAACGACGGCCTGCTCGATCTATTTGTAGTCAATTACTGCAAATGGGAAGTAGATAAAGATCCCATTTGCCCGCTCGCCGGCGATGTCCGCGGGTATTGCCATCCCAAGTTCTACGCTCCGCTGCACAATACGCTTTATCGAAACAACGGGGATGGTACGTTCACCGATGTTTCCGAGGCCACGGGGATCGCGGGGCATCTGGGCAAAGGTATGAGCGTCTCCTTCGCCGACTACGACGGCGATGGCTTCATGGATATTCTTGTGGCCAACGATACCACGCGGAACTTTCTGTTCCACAATGTTGGAGGCAAGAGATTCGAAGAGGTAGGCGTGGAGGCGGGCATAGCCTACAGCGCCTACGGCAGGGCGCTCTCCGCCATGGGCTCGGACTTTCGCGACGTAGACAACGATGGCCGGCCCGACATCTGGCATACAGCCATTGAGCACGAGACGTTCCCGCTGTACTTGAATCGCGGCGGTGGCAACTTCTTCGACGCCACGGCAAGCAGCGGGCTGGCCCGGGCAACCGCCAACATGTCAGGCTGGGGTAACGGGATGTATGACCTCGACAACGACGGCTGGAAAGACCTGTTTGTTGCCCGCTCCAATGTCGTGGACAACATTCGCCTGGTGTTTCCAGACCGTCGGTACACGGAACCCAACTCGGTTTTCCGCAACCTGGGTAACGGAAAATTCGCAGATGTGAGTGCTGCAGCGGGAGCGGATTTCCAACTGGAGGCGGCCCATCGCGGGGTGGCCTTTGGAGATTTCGACAACGACGGCCGCGTCGATATCCTGGTTTCAGTGCTGGGTGGCCCGGTCAAACTATTTCGCAACATCTCGCCCAACAAGCAGCATTGGATACTTCTGAACCTGGTTGGCACCAAGAGCAACCGCATGGCCATCGGCGCTCAGGTTCGCATCACCACCGAGGACGGCCAATCGCAGTGGAACCAGGTTTCGACCGCCGTTGGCTACGCCTCTTCCAGCGACAGCCGCGTACACTTCGGACTTGGAGCCAACCAGCGTATTCGCGAGATCCAAATTCGCTGGCCGAGTGGATTGGTACAACAGGTGCGCGATGTCCAGATAGATCGTGTGATGACTATCGAGGAGCACAGGCAGTAGTGGTACTTTGTTTGTGATTCCCTCCTCACCGCCGACCAGAGGAGCGAATCGGGATTACTCCTAACTCAGATGCACAAATCGCATTAACCGCAGGTCCCTCCACTACGCTACGCTCCGGTCGGGATGACAATTTTGTTGCAAAGTGGGAGCTAGTTGGAGAAATCATCGATTTCAAATGAATTGTCATCCCGACCGGAGCGTAGCGTAGTGGAGGGACCTGCGGTTGATGCTTCGCCAACGACCAGGCCCAAAGTGCCGCAAAAGCTGCGACAATGGCGTCGAAGACAGCTTTAACATCGTTCCGTGAACAGAAGGCCCACAAAACGCATCCGGAATTCTGGTTTGGCTATTCTTGTCGTGTCTGCGATGATGGCATGCGCCATAGGGCAAGCACAGCCATCGACAGTTCAACAGGCAGACCAGTTGGCCCGGTCCGGGCACACGGAAGAAGCGGTCGGGCTGTTGCAGGACGCCCTCGCGGCTCGTCCCACAGATCTCGATGTGCGGCTGGCATTAGCCACGGTTCTTGCCCGGGAGCATAAGTACAAAGAGGCGCAGGCCACCATCGCTTTACTGCCGGCCCCGAAGGATGCAAACGAGCGGGTTCGCTATTTCCGGTTGGTGGCCTCGATCGATTCTGGTTTGGGTGACTCGCGTGCCGCCGCCCACGCCATCGAAAACGCCCTGCAAGTGACCCCCACGGACGAGGAACTGCAGCGTATCGCGGCACTCGCCGAAGCAGAAGCGGGCGAATGGGCAGCCTGCATCCGAAACATTGCGCCTTTATACAAACAAAATCCGAATCCGCGGACGGGGCTCGTCTTGCTGCGAGCAGAATTGGCCAGTCACGTAGATTTCGCCCCGACCCTTGAAAGTCTTCGAAGATTGGACCTGCCTGAAGATCAGGAACTGGAATTGAGCGTTCACCTATCCGAACTACTAGCCTCTGCGAACCGGCACCTGGAGGCCATCGACGAACTGCAGCGGGCGTTGAAAATCGCCGGCTCCGGTGACCAAACTCTGCTCTACAACCTCGCCGTCGAGCAGTATAGCGCCCGGCAATTTGACCAATCGTTGGCCACACTCAGCTCCGTGCGCGCCAGCAGCGATTCCGCCGACATTGAAGATTTATTGGGGGATGTACAAGAGCAAAGAGGGGATCGTGCTGCTGCAGTTCATAGCCACGAGAGTGCGATCGCCATGGCGCCGCAGGAAGAGCGTTTTCGCTTGTCGCTGGGGGCCGAACTATTGAAGTATCAGCAGTACGAGGCCGCTGTTCCGGTCTTCCAGCGGGCCGCCGGAATGTTTCCCGATTCGGCTCGGATTTATGTTGGACTGGGGATGGCCTTCTACTTTACGGAAAGGTACGAGGACAGTGTGGCTGCCTTTTTGCGGGCCGATCAACTTGATGGCGGATCGGGGCGCGCACTTAGTTACCTGGGTGCGACCCAGTTGGATAACCCTGCTGGACCGGCGCCGGCCGCGCTGGTTGCGATCTGTGCTCGCGCCAATTCGGCCTCATGGTGCGGTGCTTTGCTTTTCCGCAAAGCGTACCTTTCGGACGATCGCGCTGCGGCTCCCGAGATCTTACGGCGTCTCCGCTTTGCTGCTAAGGAACGGCCGGATGATGCCGTTGCCAGTTGTTCTCTTGGGGAGGCGATGGAATGGACGCAGCAATTGGCGGAAGCCCGCCACTGGCTCAAGATCTGCGTCCGCTTGCGGCCGCAGTCGACCGAGGCTCACTATCGGCTGAGCCGCGTTTACCTGGGGCTTGGTCTGAAGCAGGCCGCGGCCAAACAGACGGCCTTGATCGATACAGCAAATCCGCAAAGCGATCAGCGCGAGAGCATAGCCAATACGTTCGCTGACGAAATGCTGACTCACGAAGGCTTCGATGGAGCTTCCAGATAGTGCGCCGTCAGGCTCAATACGAAGCACCACAGCAGGATGTCAACGGTGTAGGCAACGCCCAGCCTAAGCACGACGCTCAATGTCTGCCCGGCCAGGCCGGCGGCCGGCGTCCATTCCGCCAGCGCCCAGGTAATCGCCGATCCACCCAGCCCGCAGACCAGCACTGCAAGCCAGTAGAGCCAGTGGCGATAGACCCGGGCGGCACGGCGCAGCCAGCCCGGGCCCAGTCCGAAGGCACAGATCTCTATCGCGATCGGAAGCAGCAGCCCGGCCAGCAGCCAGTGGATACAGTCATAGATACGTTCCTGCCAGGCTACCAGTTTGGAATAGCCGAGATGGTAACGCACCCACGTCGGCGACTGTGAGTTCAGATAGCCGGCAACCAGCGATTCGTGCGCCCGCCCCGCTGCGATTGGTTGCAGCAACAGCACCCACACCGCTACGAAGAATCCCAGCAGCATGCAACCCAGCCAACGGGGCGGCGGGGCGGCGCTCGGCCGCAGATGACGGAAGGTCGCGAGGTAAAGCCCGAGAAAGGCGACCACCAGCAGCGCGCCGGAAAGCATGGAGAACGCGAACTGCCAGGTATGCGAGTCGGCAATTTGCAGCCAACCCGCCGCGAGCAGCATGAGCAGGAGATTCCCCACCCATTGGCCCAGAAGAACACGGCCCGTGAGTCGCGAGAAGGCGCTTGCCTGCATCATTTCTTCTCCTCTGCCGCTGCCGGCGGCGGGTCTACCTGCAGATGCAGCAGATCGCTGGTGGCCTGAATGCCCGGCTGATACATGGGCTGCACATTTGCCGGGCTGATGCTATAGCTTCCCGGGTTGACCACCTTGAGCAGGTAAAACGATTCATGCCGCCCACTGGCTTCAGTTGCAAAAAATGCAGCGCGGTCATCATAGAACTCGCTCCGGGTATACCAATACTGCCAGATCGAGGGCTGGTCGAGGATGTTGTAGCTATCTCCCTGCTGCACAAACTCCGTGCCCGCCGGGATGGGGTCTTCGACCAACAGATATTTGGTGGGCGAACCGTTCACCGCAAGATGCACCGCCAAGGTGTCTCCCGGCACGACAGGACCCTTCAGCGGGTCGAGCCGGTAGACGATCTGCCCGTCTTTGGTGATGGGCGTCAGCTTGTAGTAGTCGCGGGTCAGGTTGAGCGAGAGCGTGCCCTGTTGATAGAGCTTCTGCTCGGTGGAGTAGTACTTGCCCTGCACCGACCAGTACGCGCGCCCACTGCCGTGCTTGTTCACCTGCAGCGCATTGCCGCCGGGACGGAGCTGAGCGGCGGCCACGTCAATCGAGAGGCTGGATCCGGATGCTGCGTCCGCAGCGGTGAAATGCCGCCTGCCGATGGAGGCGCCATTGAGCGTCACATCCACATCGAAATCCGCGTTCAACTCCTGCGAGGCGGCTAGATAGTCCACCAGGCCAAAGAGCACCATGGCTGTCTGTTCGGTTGAGCTCCACCAGTAGCCGCCAGTGCGATTCAACACCAGCCACTGCGCGGCCCCCTCCAGCAGCGGGCTCTTGGGGTCGGCGTGGGTGAGGAAGCGCAAGGCAAAGGCGGTGCTCTCTGCGGTGTTGTCATCGTTGACGTCGAGCAGCGGGTTGTAGCTGGACGGCCACGAGACAAGCGTGCCCTCGTGGTGGGCCTTCGCTTCCAGCATCTGCGCGATTTGTGCGCCGCGGCTATCACCCGAGCGCAGCATGACCAGGCCGGTCAGGGCCAGCCCTTCGGCGGAAAGATCGCTGCGCCGTGACCAGACGGCTTCGATCGATGGGCCCAGGTCACGCGCGCCGGCCAGGCTCAGGGCATACACCACGTAGGCGCGCAGGTCGGGAATCATACGCGGGTGCTGCGCCAGCTGCTTCTGCAGATAGCTCACTCCCCCGCCAAGATTGGTCTCGGCTTTGGCATATCCCGCGCTCTTGGCTTGAGCCAGGCCAGAGACCACGTAGGCGGTCATGAATACACGGCTCGCATCGCTCCTTCCACCAACCCCAACCGCCGTCATCGTGCCTGAAGTCGTTCAGGCGATCGAGGCCGGCGTTGATCTTGGCCTGCAGATCGGCGGGGCTCACCAGGCCGGAGAGGTTGAGTTTCTTGAGCGTCTCGCTCACCACCAGGTCAGGCAAAAAGCTGGACATGGTCTGCTCGGTGCAGCCGTAGGGGTAGCTGGTGAGATAGCCGAGCGCGGAGAACAGACTGCCGGCAATGGACGGAGCGATCTCCAGATGCAGCGAGTGGGCGGCAGCATCGCTGTTCGCCGGGAAGTCGATGGTAGTGTTCGCCGTGGTGTTATCGGCGATGACTCCGGAGTTATTGATGGTGCGTGGAACACCAATGGGCTCGATGGGGAAGGTGAGCTCCAGTGCGTCGGACTCCTGGTTGGTAAGCGCCTTGGCCAGGAGGCGCGCGGTGCCGATGCGCGAGGACTTCACCCTCCACAGCGCGGTTGCCTCGCCCTTGCTGGGCACGGTGACGGTTTGCGGCGCGCCGCTCACCGGGTCGAGGCCGTTGATGCCGAGGGACAGCTGCACTTGCTTGGCCTCATCGAGGTAATTGTGCACGATCACCGGAATCGTGACTTCATCCCCCTGGCTCAGGAAGCGCGGCGTGCCCATGCGCACGATGATGTTCTTGCGCACCAGCACGCGGTTAATGGCAGAGCCGGCCTTGGAGTCCAGAGTGATGGCGTGTACTGTGGTCCGCCAGGTGGTAAGCGAATCGGGGAAGGTTAGCGTGACGTGGGCCCGCCCACTGGCGTCGGTATGTACCGACGGCGACCAATAGGCCGTATCGGGAAAGGCCTTGCGGACACGCGGCTGGACCACATCGTTGCCCGGCTTCACCTGGGCCAGCTGCGGATGATAACTGCGCATCGCCAGCAGCGGAGACTTGAGCCCACCCTTGCCGCTAAAGTAATACTCCAGGGACGACTCGACCGCGGCATAGACGTAGCGGTCGGGGTAGAGCTTCTTGACCATATCTCCGCTGTTATCTGGATAGAGCGAGTAGATGGCCTCATCGATCACGCCAAAGCTGAAGTCGGCGCTGACCGGCTTGCCTTGCCAGTCGCGGGCAAACACTTCGTAGCCGGCCGTCTGCTGCGGCTGAAAAACCTGCTTGTCAGGCGTGATGTCAATTTGCAACTGCTGCTGTACGGGAGGAACCTTGATGGACTGGTTCGCCTGGTAAAGCTGGTCGTTGCGGATAAAGGCTACCGAGACGTCGAGGTTGGGCTGCGCATCCGTGGTGATGGGCAAATCAAACGTCAGCGATTTTCCCGGAGAGAAAATCACTTTGCGGAACTCCACTGTGTCCCCGGTAGCAACCACCAGCGCGTGGAAGTTGTCGATATTGGATAGAATGCTTATGCGGGCGGTATCCCCCGGCGCATAGCTCTTCTTGTCGGTGACAATGCGCACCGCCTGCGACTGGCCACCCCACCCTTCCTCATTGCCCCCCATCACCCACAGATAGGTGGAGTTGAAGACAGTTCGTTGCTCAGGAGTCGTCGCGCTGGCCTGCACCTCGGTACTGCCCGAGGTCTGCACCCGGATCGCGCCCTGGGCATGCCCGTTGGCGTCGGTGGTGACGTCGGTCGCCGCTCCGCGAATGGTCTGGGTGGCGCCGTTGGCATACTTGTGGGTGATTAGTTGCACGTGGACGCGAGTCTGTACCGGATGGTTATCGTAATCCACTGCGGTCACGTTGAGCAGCGCGGTCTCTCCCACGCGAATGGCATAGCTAGCCGGCTGCACCTGGATGCGGAAGGTTCCACGAGTCGCCAGGAACCGGCCACGGCCGGTGATCTCCCGGTTGGCTTGGTCAGTCACCGCGGCTTCGACGGTGTAGTCCTGATCTGCTGGAAGCTTTGGGTTGGTGACATATTGGGTGGGAACGCTGATGGTGAGCTTGCCATTGGCATCAAGCTTGCCGGTCTGCTCCGACTGCTGCGCAGCGTCATAGCCGAGCGAGTTGTCGTCTCCGCCATCACCCGCATCCATGCCCGGGCCTTCGCCGCCGTCGTCCGTATCCCACCAGTAATGCGGCGAGTGGTAGACGCGATATTTCACCTGGGCATTCGCGACCGGCTCACCAAAGAAGTAGCGGGCATCGATCACCACCTGCATGGTCTCGCCTTGCAACAGGCGCGGCTTGGCGGCGGTTACGCGCACCTGGTATTCCGGCTTCCTATAATCCTCGACACGGAACACCCCGGTGCCTGCATCGCTATCGGGGTCGTCGGAGGGCGGCCCGTTGCGCAGGCGGATGGTGTAGTAGCCCAGGGTCGCGCTTGCCGGCAGGGAAAGATCGCCGTACACGTTGCCGGCGGCGGAGAGCGGCATGTCTTTGTCCAGCAGCGCGTGGTCATCCTGATCCGCGATGGTGACGTGAATGGTGGCCAGCTTGGGCAGTACCAGGTGATTCTGCTCGCGGGCCCGCAGGATCGCCTTCCAGTGCACGACGTGGCTGGGGCGGTAGACCGGCCGGTCGGTGTAGATGTACGAGGACCAGCGGCCACCCTGGAAACCGCTCAAGGCGTATCCGCCGGGCGTAACCACGGCTACATCGTCTCCATGGGTGGCTAGCACCCAGAAGTTGTCCGGCGGCGGCTTGGGCACAGCAAATTGCAGATCGGCGATTCCATCGCCATCGGTGGTCGCGTTGGCCGGCTGCGGGCCCAGCCCGGAACTCACCTGGACGCCGGCGATGCCCGCGCCAGAAACGCGGTCGACACAATAAGCCAACACGCTGCCCCCCGCGGTACGAGTGACCATTGCCATGCGGCTTACCATCAGCAGGGTGTAGGCCTTGTAGTGGCCGTCGGTTGCTTCGATGAGATAGAGGCCTGAGGGCAGCGGGTCGATGGGCAGTTCCTGCGAATCGGAGACGTAGGTTGGCGGCAACTCCTGCCGCCAACGGGCGACCAGCTGCCGATCGTTCAGCAATGGGATCTGCGCGAACTCGGCCACCCCGACGATGCGGCTGCGGCGGGCCAGGCCGGCCTGCTTGGCCCGCAGCCGGTCCCGGTTTTCCGCGGTGAACTGGCCGCGGAAGAAGCGGCGCACTTGAAACCACAGATCATGTTTCCAGTCGTGAAACTTCTCCAGCCATGTTCGTTCGTCGATGCGTTCTTTAGGACCCCAGGGATTTCCGTTATCGAAGCTGTGCAGGTTGGGGAGCCCGGCGAGGAATTTGCCCGGGTTCTGCACCCGGTAGATGCGGAACTCCAGCTCATCCACATTTTGCCCGTACAGGTGGAGGGTGGGTTTCTCGGTGGGGGCAAAGCTGCGGCTGGTGCTCAGATTGAATGAGACCGGGCGGGCGGCCCACGACCCATGGGGCTTAGCAGAGTGAACAGCAGCAGCAATGCCCGGCTCAATCGCCTTCGCGCAGGATGTTCCAACGATAAACTCCGAGAAAGTTTGCGTTTTCCTTGACCGGCCGCCAGCGAGCATCCGGGTGGTGCAACAGATCGTTTACCGACAGGCGCCGCATTTCGCCTTTACTGTGATGGATGGGCCCGGTGTGATACACCACCCAGCCCGCCGTTGGCCCGCACACAATCATGGAGTGGAACGGTGAATGATAATGGGTAGCGTCCGGCACATCATACGGTGAGTCCTGGTCCAATCGGCGATAAAAAATCAGGTCCCCGGGACGCGCCTGTCGCAGGTCGCGGCTGACGAGGTAGGTGTTGTGTTGCATCAGCGTCCGCGCGTCCGCGAACTGGGCGAAGCCGCCATCGTGGATGTCTTCTGCGAGAAATGGTCCTGGGCGAACGCGGAAGAGGTTAGCGCCCAGCGGGGTTTGGGGATAGGCGTACTGCTGGATCGAGGGGGCGGCCGGCTCCATGGAATGTGTTGCCAGCCACGTTTCGTCGTGGGCGTGGAGCGCTTCGCGATACGAAAAGCGGAGCAGGGCCGCGCAGTCGTCGATCTCGGCGGGTATTTGGGGCAGGTCCGCCTGAGACTCCGCGATGCCGGTGAACCAGCTGCGGAAGGCCTGGCGGTCCTGGGCCGTGTGCAGGCGGAGAAAATCCGGGGTTCCGTCCCCGTAAGTGTCATTGGGGTCGAAGGCAAAGGTTACAGGAACAAGCAGAAGTTGCCGGCGCCAATGCAGATGCAATTGGATGTGACCGGGATTGACGGGGGCTAGAAGCAGACCGTCTACCGTGCGGCCCTTCGATTCCAGCAGGCGCAGACCTGAGCTTTCCGCGGTCACTCTACCAAGCCACGGCAGCCGAATGCGGAAGGCATCATGTTCCGCTCCATCCGCCGGGAGGATGATTTGCGCCGGTTCAATGCTGGGTTGTTGGCGGCAACCGGCGAGCGGGCCGAGGCCCACGGCCGCACACGCAAGCCACCTGGCACGTCGGAGTTTTGCCGGGTTGTCGTGGGGTAGGAGAGCACCACCTGAAAGCCGGGATTTAACAGCAGGTCCCTCCACTACGCTCCCCCGGATTTCCTGTGGAACTTGGTGGCTCCCGTGAACATCATGCGCCTTTCTTCGCGGAAAGGCGCACACGCGGTTCTCTCCAGTGCAGCGTGGCAGGAAATCCGGGTTCGCTCCGGTCGGGATGACAAGTTAGATTGAAATCGAGATTTCTTGATGATAAGTCCTGTTTCGCAAATGAATTGTCATTCCGGCCGGAAGCCGGGTTCGGGAAATTGCTAAAAAGTGCGTGGTAAGCGTGGTAATTGGCTCCTCTGAGGATTCTTCGGGTTCGGGAAATGGCTAAAAAGTGCGTGATAAGCGTGGTAAGGCTCCCCTGAGGATTCTTCGGGTTCGGGAAATGGCTAAAAAGTGCGTGATAAGCGTGGTAAGGCTCCCCGAGGATTCTTCGGGTTCGGGAAATGGCTAAAAAGTGCGTGATAAGCGTGGTAAGGCTCCCCTGAGGATTCTTCGGGTTCGACGGCAATGATGTTGCCAAAGGCGGCGAGCAGTTAAGCAGCTCTTTCCTTTGCTGTTCTATCTCTGCGAGGATAGACGGGTGGGCCGGATTATGCCCATCCTTAGATTTCGTATCATGCATTCGGCACACTTACGGTTGCCCATCTCGGATGTAAGTTTCCCATCGAAAACGCGCCTTGCATGCATGCATCTGACCTTGCGCCCGAGTGCGCTCCACGAGATACGGGTCTCTGGGCACTCCGGTACATTCGGCCTGGATGCACGACAGCGCTCTACCCTCGAGACATTTGTTCAAGAGCAAGCGAGGTTACCTGTATAGATGTAATTTGCAGAAGAAAGTTCAGGCTTGGTGAAATAAAAATGCGACGCCGAGCATGAGCGGCGAGAGCCGCCGCTATCGGCCTAGCGTTGGTTCGGTGCTGAACCAAATCGCATTCGGCGCGTCAGAACGGGCGGCCACGATGTCTGGCCAGCCGTCGCCGTTGAAATCCGCGAACGCCAACCCATACACGGTGCCCTTGCCGTCATTCCAACGAACTTCGTGAAAACTGTGCGGGCCTGTGTTGAAGTACACCGACCCCGGCGTCTCCACATAGCCCACTACGATATCCGGCCGGCCATCGTGATTGAGAACGGCAACTGCCAGCGCGTACGGAGGCCGCGACGGCCCCGGAAGCCGCTCCGGTTCCCCAAACTGCCGTCTCCCACGGTTGTAGATCACGAAAGCCGCCTGTTTCTGCTCATCGATGAACGCGAGATCTAGCCGCCCGTCCCCATCGAAGTCGCCGGGGGCGCCCATGCGGATCCAGGCAGCGGCCGGCCCAACTTTCGTAGATGTCGGGAAATGACCCTTCCCATCGTTCCACAAAATGATGCTCTGGCCGCCGTCGCGGTGCGGGACGAACAGGTCGGGTGCTCCATCGCCGTCGAGGTCCGCCGCTACGATGGATGTTGCCGATTCTGTCGGGAGCGCTTCGCACGCGGGAAAGTGGCCCTTGCCGTCATTGAGGCAGACGAAACTCGGAGCGGGGATTTTGTGGCCTTCGCCGGGTTTGCCGTGCACGAGGTCCGGATAGTCGCCGCGGTTGGCGACCACAATGTCCGGATAGCCGTCGCCGTTCAGGTCGGCCAGTGTCACATAACGCGTAGTCCAGTTGGGGCTGCCGAATGTACCGGCCTCGGTGAAGTGTCCTTTGCCGTCATTCAGGTAGACAAGCTTGCGATCAGGTGCATCGTTGCTGACGATAATGTCCAGGTCGCCGTCGCCATCGATGTCCGCGAGGGCCGCGGAATAGGTTCGGTGCGGAGCGGTGCCGAGGTTGCTCGCGGTGAAACCGCCCTTGCCATCATTCAGCAGCACGCGACTGTAGAGCGGCCAGTGGCGGCCCTTACCCAGGACGATGTCGGGAAGGCCGTCGCCGTTGAGGTCGCCCACGTTTACGCCTGCCGAAGTTTCGCCCTTTTCCTCCAAGAGCAACACACGGTCAAAGGAGCGGAAGACCTCCTCGGTGAGGCTGGTGCCTGGCCTCTGCTGCTCGCCGGGAGGACCAAAGCGAGCGTGCAAGCGGCGAACCGCGCCATGATGGCGGTCATCTGCTTCCTTTCCTTGAAGACGGCTGAAATTGCTTGCAAATCGGTATCATGTCGACGCATTTCCATAGTAATATGCGTCCCTACCGCGATCTGCATTGGGCTGGAAGCCACAGAGGCGCCCTCGCCCCCTTAAACATTTTCCACCCAATGATCTCGGTTGGGTGGTCGCCAATCCGGACATTACACCGGTTTGGGGTAACTTCCGAGTAGGCGGTAATCCGCCCAAAACCCAGAAATCTACCCCGCCCCCCTCCCTGGCTTCCGATCATCGCCGAAGGCGAGCACAGCTACGATCTCGAATACCAGCTGCCCACGAAAGCGCCCTGATCCCCAACATCATTCTCAAGCGTCGCTTCCCGCCTACTTCTTAGCCGGACGCGGCATCGGCGTCACCCCGACCTGCTCCTCCGCCGTATACGGCGCTCCATAATACGGGAAATCCTTGCGAATGCGCCCGCGGTCGGGAGCAAGTCCATCGACAATTGGCGTGTTGGCCGCCAGCGTCAACAACACATCCAGCACATCGTCGCCGAGCGCGCGTCCATTGAAGCTGGCCACCTCAAATGCGGCGGACGTTCCAAGCTCGTAAGGCAACGTGTCGGGACAAAGCCGTGCAGCGATCAGCCTCCCGTATTCACCCGGGTCCGCCGCCGAACCGGCATAGGTCGTCATCTTCTCCGCAAAATCCGCGATCGGCTTCGCGAAGCGCTCTAGATCTTCAGACGGAACCGACGCATTGAATTGTTCTTTCATCTCTTGATGGCTCGGGTCGTTCAGGAAGAGATGCGTAACCATAGGCAGGCCCCAACGCGAAACTTGTACCTCCGGCGCATGGCCAAAGAGGGAGATCGTCGCCCATGCGTTGGTTTTTCCCTTCCCAATCAGTTCGCTCGGCACCTCCAGCACAATCGCCGTAACATTCCGCCTCGCAAAGGGATTCTGCTGATGCAGAAAAGCGTCCCCATCGTAGCGCTGGTCCTTATAGAAAGCAGTCATAAATGTGCCGAATCCAACATTTGCCGCAAATAGCTCTGGAGCAATCCCAACATACGCACGAAGACCCGAATTAGTCGCGACCGAACCGGTTTCACCCTCAACCAGACTCTCTCCGGCGTCACCACGAAGAGCATCGTCACCCGTCGCCTTCCGCACCACAAACGGTTGAATGTGAGTATGCTCACTGCCATCTCCGTGTCGTGGTTCACCAAACCTGAACTTGAACGTAACCTCTTCCCTCGCATCTCCGTTCAGGTCGAACCGGAACGCGTAGAGCCCTTCTGGATGAAGCGTATCCGGAGCCGATAATCCCACATCCGGATTCACGGTCATCGCCATTACCGTCTTGCCCGAAGGGCCGTCAAATAAATAAAAGTCGCAGAGGTTGAGGCTCGGTTCTTCCTTCGCCAGTTTGGTATCGAAATGATGTGACATACAGAATCTCCTTGAAAAGCATAATTTGGCACTCTCAGGCGGTGGACTTTAAATTCCGTCGTAGCGTGAATACCCACGCTTTGTCCAATAGTCCGGCGGTTCGTCCTTCGTAACTATTCTCTGCGGTCAGCCGCGAAGAATGGGGGCTCCGAAGGGAGCGCCCGTCAGTCCGCCATCCACCATCAGTTCGACCGCGTTGATGTACGACGAATCGTCCGAGGCAAGAAAAAGCACAGCCTTGGCCAGATCTTCCGGCTCGCCCCAACGGGCAAGTGGAACCGTGGAAGAGAAGAAGTCGGAAACTTTTGCGGATTCCTCTGCCGTGGCATTGGCGCCCGCCCCGCGCTTCCAGATGGGAGTCTTCGTCGCTCCAGGGGCCACCACGTTCACGCGAATCTTGCGCGGTGCAAAGTCTGCGGCGATGGATCGAGCCATCGAGACGAGTCCGCCTTTCGTGGCAGCGTAGGCAGCCAGACCTGGTTGACCGAGATAGCTCTGCACCGATCCGTTGAAGATGATGCTGCCGTTGTCGTTCATGAGAGGAGCGGCTGAATTGACGGTAAAGAAAACACCGTAGAGGTCGGTGTGGACTACCTTCTCGAAGATGGCTTCGTCGGTCGTGCCAGTCGGCGTCATGCCGGAAATGCCTGCATTGGCGAAGACGATGTCAAGTTTGCCAAAGTCTTTGGCGAGTTCAGTGAAAAGCTTCTTGCGGTCCTCCGCAACCGTAACGTCGGCGCGATAGCCGCGCGCTTTCGATCCCAGCTCGGCGACCGCTTCATCCAGTGTCTTCTGGTCCCGGCCGGTAATCGCGACCTCAGCGCCTTCTGCAACGAAAAGGCGGGCTGTGGCCAGGCCGATGCCACTGTTTCCGCCGGTGATGAGAGCCTTCTTGCCTTTGAGTTTCATGATTCCTCCAGGAACCCGCGATCGAGAGCCTCGACATCTCGCGGGGAGCGATGTCGCTCCCCGCGGAGTCGTTCATTGCGGCAGCTCTTTGCCTGACTGCTCCGCCACCATGTAAGCGGCATACCAGTCTGCCCAGTTCGCGTCGCGCTGCCCGATGCGCTTCTCGTGCTCGCCGTGGGCGGCCTCCGCACGCCGAAACGCGCTTGCCAGATCGTTCGCCGATGCAAAGGTCGTCGCCGTGTCGTCGATGCGACCGGGAAGCCGCGTCGTGATTTCCTGGAACAGCCAGCCGTTTCCGTCCGGGTCCCTGAACGAGGCGAACGAGCGGTAGCTGCGATGCTCGGGATCACGGCCGTTGACTCGAATCCGCCCAAACAGATAGGGCTCGTCCGGGCCGGAGTACACGTCCGCGGCGCCGTGGAACACTTCGCTGACCTCAACGCTGTGACGGAGCAGATTCTTGCGCGCGGCCTCGATGTCATCGACGATCAGATAAAGGCCCTGGGCTGAGCCGGGAGCCGCCCCGGTGACGTTCTTGCCCAAGATGACCGAGCACCCGGAGCCAGGCGGTGTGAACTGAATCACGCGAAAATCCTTACCGTTGTCGTAGTCGCCGTCGAGTCGCCACCCGAGTCTCGCGTAGAACTCCTTCGCGCGATCGACATCCGAGACGGGGATAACGACGATTTCGAACTTCATGTCGACTTTCGCAACGCTAGCCTCGCTGGCGGCGTCGTTAGCTTGGATTTCAAAGGTCGTATTTGCCATGTCTTTCCTCCTTTGCGTTCAACTGAATCGCTGATTGCGAGCGTCAGCCAGCAGAATCACATGTTCCCGAAGGCGTGGCGTTCGATACCTTTTGCAAAGTGAGCCTCTCCTGCCGGTCGTGAGCTTCTAAACGGGATTCACGGGCAGCTTGGAGGAGCTCCCTCGGAATGATCAGGAAGTCAATTCGTTTCTCCCCTAGCGGAGCCGCGAATCATATTCCTGAATTCACACGTTCTGTCGTTGATGTTCTCGACGCTTAGGCCCCGTATCATGCCTATCTTTGAAAGCGTGCGTCAAACGTCTTGCTTGGAAGCGAATCTTAGGGAATCGGGGTCGCCGATCTTTCTGCTTGGGGGCCCTGCAGTTCATGAGTGACTTTAAACGACGAGCACGGAAAGCCGAACGCGACCCAGTATATACCTGTAATACAGTGAAGTCTGCGAAGTCACTATTAATTAGACTATCCGCCACGCTCCGAGCCGTGAAGTAGGGAGTTTTTCCGAGTTCCGGTCGGATTGTCGCCAATCCTTCCCCTACAAGATTAGGGAAGAGTAGCCCGTCGCTCAGAGTCGTTAACTTAATCACGGCTTCCTTGGTAAGCACTCGACAACTTTCGGTGGGTGATCCTGGTGAGGTCCGCTCTCGACTGTCTACACCGGACCTGTACCGCCTAATTCACTTCGGCACGACGAGAGGGCCGTTCGTGATAAGTTTCGAATCCACTATGCCGATCTCGACCCGGCGGTTGGCAGCACGCGCCTGTTCGCTGTCGCCCGGAACGCGAGGGTCGGATTTGCCAAAACCCTTGGTGCTCATGATTGTCGTCGGGGAAATTCCGGTCTGCATCAAGAAGACGCGGACAGCTTCGGCGCGACGCTGTGAGAGTTGCAAGTTGTACGTCTGCGTGCCGATGTCGTCCGTATACCCGTAGACAGCAATCGAATATCCCTTAAGCGTCATCAGGATCCCGGCGATGCGATTAAGGATGTCGCGATATTCCGGTTTAATGTCTGCCTTATCAAAGTCGAAGCGAATCGACTTGCTATCCAGCGTCATCACGAGGCCCATGGCGGTGCGATGCGTTTCGGCGATTTGCCCGAGAGCCTGTTGCAGCTGTGCAAGTTCCGCCTCTCGCTCTTGCCGATATTCCTCAGCCTGCTGTGTGGCTTGATCTGCCTTTTGCTGCTCGGCGGCGGCCTGCTGCCGAGCAAGTTGCGCCTGCGCCTCCGAGTTCGATTGATCCTGCTTCGCCAAGTCGCGCTGTTGAGCGGCTGCCTGCGCGTTCGCAGCCGCTTGCGAAGCCTGCTGAGCCAACGTCTGCGATTGCTCCTGTGCGCGCACGACCAGCCGGCTGAAACCTTCCGTCTGCTGGCTGAGCCGTGCCACCTCGCGTTCCAGGCGACGGACCGAGATTAGATAAACAAACCCAAGAACCAAACTGAGCCCGATTGCGATCACTCCCAGAGCCAGCGCTAACTTTCCTTGAGACTTGGCAGGTGCATCACCGAGTCCACGCTCGTCAGGGTTCAGCGCCTCGCGTGAAGAGTCCATCATTTGGCAATCCTAGCGTGCAGTTCTAGATTGAGGCAAAACGAGATAGCTCCCGGATGGTCGCCAACCCGGACATTACACCCGTTTTGGGGTAATTTCAGTGTGTGCGGTCAACTCGTCAAGAACGCTATTCGGCTTCGCTGGCAAAGATCGGCTTGCAATCCTCCGGGTCAAATACCTATCTATAGTTGACCTGCCCCCGTGGATCAGCCACGACATGAACAGGCTTGCAGGCCGCCTTTGCAGACATAATGAAGACATGAATCGAAAATCGAGGCCACCGGGAATCCGATACGGTGTACTTGCCCTGTTGATGGCTTGGGTGCTGGTGTCGGGTGGGAGCTCTCAGACAGTCCCACAACCGCAGCCCAAGACTGTACCGTCGGAGCCGCCTCGAATTCTGTATATCTACCGCGAGTTCTGGAAACCGGGTACTCAGGCGGCTTTGAACCGAATCGAAACCAAAGGCGCTCGCATGTGCATTGATCTTAAGTGCCCTCATCCTTACCTGGGTATCGAGTCTTTGACGGGATCAAAGGAGGTGTGGTACCTCAACGGATTCACGTCGACCGAGGAACAAAAACGCGTCACGGAGGAATACAACAACAAAGGATTATTTGTGGTGATGAATCGATTCACCCAACAAAGAGCTCCGTTCCAGTCGGAGCCAGGCAAAGATGGCTTCTCAAACTACCGCCCTGAATTGAGCCAAGGCGTTCCGTGGAGCAAGGGGCAGGGACGATTCCTGGTGATCGTTGTGACGAAGGGCAACCCGCAAAGTGACGGAACCGTGTTCGAAACTGAGCAAGGCGTGCGATTTATCGTGACACCGGCCCAGACACGAGCGGAGGCGAACGCCAACGTCTCTTCCGCGGGTCCAGGCGCCAAAATCTTTGCCGTACGTCCGCATTTCAGCATGCCAGCGCCGGAATGGGTTGCTGCCGATCCTTTGTTTTGGGGTTTCTCGCCGAGTAACAGATAGCGCGGAGACAGCTGGCTGAGTATTCTCGATCGAGCGAGATTACGTTCTCAACTTGATGGGAGCCGTATGCGCGAGAGTCACGTACGGTTCTGAGAGGGCCTCGGTGTGAAATTCCCCGGGGCTACTCACCCAGCAAGTGTCCGCCAAGATACTCTCTCCTTGACCAACTAGGAGAGTTTTGTTAGTTTCTCTCCTAGACGCACAAGGAGAGATCGTGAGCAAAGCGATTGATTTGCTGCAAGGCACGCTGGACATGCTCATCCTCAAAGCTGTCTCGCTTGGCCCGCTGCACGGCTACGGGGTTTTGCTGCGCATTCAGCAGATCTCTGGCGAACAACTGGAGATCCAGCAAGGCTCGTTATATCCGGCGCTCTATCGGCTGGAACATCAGGGCTGGATCAGCAGCGAGTGGGGAGAATCGGACAACAACCGCAAAGCCAAGTTCTATACCCTGACCGCGGCCGGGCGGCGCAAACTCCATACGGAAACCGAAAAGTGGAACCGCATGGCGGCGTTGATCGCCAGTATTCTGGGCACTACTTCGGAGCAGATATGAATCTTCCGGCTCGATTCCGTTCTTGGCTGAAGTGGATGGTCAAAGGACGGCGGCTTGAACGTGAAATGGAAACGGAGGTGCGTTTCCACATTGACAGCCGCGCTGCGGATCTGGTTCGCAAAGGCCTTTCCCAGCAAGAAGCAATGCGACAGTCGCGGATTGAATTCGGCGGAATCGAGTCTCACAAAGATGCCCTGCGGGCATCGGTGGGCATGCGCTGGTGGGGTGAACTGGGGTCGGACCTCCATCACGGATGGAGATTATTGTGCAAGAATCCCGCCTTTACGGCGGTTGCGGTTTTGACCATGGCTTTGGGGGTTGGAGCGAACACCGCGATTTTCAGCATCATAAATGCGGTTTTGCTGCGCTCTCTTCCCTTCGCCCATCCGGACCGTCTGGTAAAGATCGTCGCCAGCAACCGGGGCGTGGACGCGCGGGACATTGGATTTTCCGTTCCAGAACTGGACGATCTCAGATCGAGGGCTGGTGTTTTTGACCAAGTGACCGTAGTCTGGCCAAACGATGTTGACTTGACCGGCACAGAGCGTCCTCGGCGTCTCGAGATGCTGGCTGTCAGCCCTAACTATTTTTCTGTGCTTGGCACCTCGGCGCACCTCGGGAGGGTGTTTGGCCCTGGCGACGAGGAGCAGGGTTTTGCGGACCCGGTGGTGATCAGCGATAGCCTGTGGGCCAACGAGTTCGGCCGAGATCCCGGAATTCTGGGGCGCAAGGTTCGGCTCGACAATGATCCGAACACGATTGTCGGTGTTCTCCCGCCCGGATTCCGCCATCCGGGCAGAACGGTCGCAACGGATGTCGAAGTATGGGCAACGGCGGGATTCAGGGCCGATCCCTTCCCGAAACCTGATCGCAGCCTGCGGCTGTTGCCCGGACTGATCGGACTTTTGAAGCCCGGCATCAGCCCGGAGCAGGCGCAACTGAGGTTGAATGCATTTGCGGCCCAGCTGCGGGCGGAATTTCCCACCGACTATCCAGCGGGCTCCGACTGGTCGATTGAGGTTGAATCCTTGCAGGAGTCGCTGGTCGGCAATGTCCGGCCCATGTTGTTGGTGCTGATGGGCGCGGTGGTCCTGATCATTCTTCTGGCCTCGGTCAATGTTGCCAATCTTCTCCTGGCGCGGGCTTCCGGAAGACAACGGGAGATGGCGGTGCGGCAGGCCATGGGCGCAAGCCGCTCGCGCATGATTCGGCAACTGCTCACCGAGTCGGCGATTTTGTCTCTGGTCTCCGGCATGGCCGGTGTCGTAACCGCGATTGTAGCTCTGCATTTTGTACAGTTTCTACCGGCCCGAATTCCCCGGCTGGCCGAGGTGCAGGTGGACTGGACGGTGCTGGTTTTCGCCTTGTTGGTTTCCCTGCTTGCCGGGCTGGGGTTCGGAGTGGTTCCCGCCCTGCAATCTTCGAAAGCAGAAATTGCGGTGGCGATTCGAGAAGGAGCCCGGGGTTCCGGCACCAGTGGTAAAACCAACCGCCTGCGCGGTCTGCTGATCGCCTCAGAGTCGGCCCTGGCGGTGGTGCTGATGGTGGGAGCGGGTTTGCTGTTGCGCACTTTTTGGGGATTGCTGCAGGAAAATCCCGGTTTCAACCCATCGAGAATTGTCACTGCCAAGCTCTGGCTTCCGGTACCCGACGATCCCCAAATGAATCGCTACGCCCACCCTGAGGTCTTGAACGCTTTTGTGCGGGAAGCTGTGCGGCGCGTGCGGGCTCTCCCGGGCGTGGATCTCGCCTGCATGGCCACCGATTTACCGGTCACCCACTTGTCGCAGCGCTTCCCCATCAACATTGAGGACCGCCCGGACGAATCTCGCAAGGGTCTGTTTTCTGAAGTCACCAGCGTGACCCCTGAGTATTTCACGGTGCTGCAGGCGGCGTTAGTGCGCGGCCGTTTTTTCACCGAAGGCGATGAAGCCGGCAAACAGCCGGTGGTCATCGTCGATGAAACTACAGCTCGCACCTTCTGGCCGGATCGCGATCCGCTTGGCCGGCGTTTGAGCTTTGGACGTGCGGCCGCCAACCCGCCGTGGTGGAGCGTAGTTGGCGTGATCAAGGACATCAAGAATGATGGTCTCGATCAATCCGGAAATCCACACATCTACTCACCGATCTACCAAGTCCCACGACGGTTTTCTTTAAGCGTGGCGGTTCGCACATCTTTGTCTGCCACTACTCTCGAACCGCAGATACGCCGGGAGATACAGGCCATCGATCCCGATGTACCGGTATTCAATGTACGTACGATGAATGAGGTCATCGACGGTTCTCTGGCTTCGCGTCGCTTCTCCGCTGAATTGGTGAGCGTGTTCGCAATCGTAGCGCTTCTGCTCGCGTCGGTGGGAGTTTACGGCCTGCTGGCCTACATGGTGGGTCAGCGCTCTCATGAGATTGGAGTGCGCATGGCGTTGGGAGCCACGCCCTCTAGCGTTGAAAAAATGATCGTGAGCCGGGGCGCTGGGCTGGCCGGCACCGGAGTGGTGATCGGTCTGATATTGTCGGGAATACTTGCCCCGTTGATTTCAACCTTGCTGTACAGAGTTCGTCCCCTTGATCCGGAGGTGTTTCTTGCTGTGCCGCTGATTCTAATGGTGGTCGCCCTTCTAGCGAGTTACATTCCAGCGCGCCGCGCGGCGAGGGTGAATCCGGTCGTCGCACTGCGAGAGGGTTGAAGCCGCAAGATGCGGGACTTGCGGGGGAGAACTTCTGCCCGCAAGGAATCCTAGATTCCGTTGATTCCGAAGGAGGAACAAATGCCCGCCGCTCACATTGTAGTTATTCGAAAAGCCGACGTAGTGAATCTGATTCAGCAGGCAGTTGCTGACGGAGCCAACCTGATTCAACAGCAGGGGGACGCGGGGCTGGAGAAAACGACGGGAAGTTAGAGTTTCGTGGAAAACTCCGAGAAGCCGACGAAAATATACCTCTCGTTGTTGGCCAGAAGCCTTCGCAACTGTTGCCATCAGCGGTGCTGCAATGAGGCATCCCAGCCGGTGAGGAGCGCAAGCGGAGCGGCGGTGTTCGAAGGAAGGGAGTTGATCAGAAAACGGCCGTCGGGTGCGAGGTCGTACTGCCAACCGTCGAAGTTAGGTGCAACGATGCGGGTTTGGAAAAGCTCGTGAGGCGTGCTGGCCAGTCCCTTGCGGGGATCGAAATCTACAGCCATCAGCTTTCGGTCTGCCTGGATGTAGAAAACCTGTTTTCCATCGCGGCTCCAACGAGGTTGTGCACCCAAACCATTGGAGATCTGGATTTTTGGACCCGGCCCGGGGAATGGTTGGACTACGATCCCTCGTTCCCCTCCAAGGTATGCGATCCATTTGCCATCGGGGGAAAACTTAGCCTCCACGCCCGTCGGTGCGAACTCAGTGATTTGGTGATCTCTTTCTGAATAGATCTTGAGAGAAGTGAGGGGTGCTTCTGGCAGAAGCGTTATAAAAGCCAGGTGGCCGTCGGGCGACCAGTCAGAAGCGTTTCCTCTAAGTTCCCTCGGCAATGGCTGGGGCGGAGCCGAACCGTCGACCGGAACCTCATAGCTAGCGAATATCCCGGGGCTGCCATACGCGATGCGCTTGCCATCGGGCGACCATATCGCGATTTGCTCATGCCCACCCTCGCTTAAGCGAGTGCTGATTCCTCGGTTCAGATCGTAGACGCGAATGAAGTATCTGCCGTTGAGCCCATCGTCGGACGCGACGGCCAGGAAGTGCCCGTCGGGAGAAAACTGTGGACTACTGTATCCGACTTCACTGAATTGGCCCAGTTCCTTCCCGGCTGGGCTGTACCATACTAATCGCGTAGGAGAATCAGCTGTGGATTGAAAAACAAGGAGCCCGTTCTGCGAAACGGAGAATCGGACTTGAAAGATAAAAGGTGGGCCTCAAACTGCTGTGTGATCGGGATCGCCGGCCCGGTGGTCTGTAGCTGGCTGGTGTCGAAGGGTTGCGCCAGGAGATTGCGATCGCGGACAAAGAGAATGTGCCCGGAGGCAAAAAGGATGTTCCCTGCCACTCCGGGCAAGACCAATTTCGATTGATCCGAATCGAGTGACGCCACATAGATGCCGCTGCGCCTATCCTCGTCTTGACTGCTCCTCCACTGGAGCCAATATAAGAAGTGTTTCCCGTCGGGGAGGAAGAAGGGCCAGCGATATGACGTGATGCCTCCTTGGATGGATACTTTGGTTACGGGCACAGGCGCTCCACCGGTCGCGCGCACACGGTAAATGGGTCCATCGAGTCCGGGAGCAAAGAGAATCGTTCCATCGCGATTCCAGGTGCCACCAAACCAGTACTCTGCATCGCACAAGGTTTGCACCGCGCCGCCGGCAAGGTCTACGGTCTTAAGCCGAAACTCTGCAATGAAGCCAATCTCTTGGCTGTCGGGTGACCAGAACGGAGACAGCGCTCCCTCAGTGCCGCTAAGTTGTTGCGCACCAGAACCTGAGAGCGCGCGTACCCACAATGTTGTCTTTCCGTCAGGGCCGAGTGCGACAAAGGCCAGGCGTGATCCGTCGGGCGAAACCGCGAATTCATAGGGAGAAAGGAAGAACTGGGTGGCGGGAGAAGCGAGGAACGAACCACTTGAATGGGCAACCGCTGGCGCGTCCACAACCCGGTCGAAAGCGCCAATGCTGCCAGAAAACAAATCGCAGCCAAAGTCCAGCTCGTCCACACGCCCATTGTGGTGCGCGCGGGACCGCGTGCGCGGACACCAGCTTGCGAGCCAACTTCGGCGATCCATCTTAGCTGACTGGCAAGATCGCCTGCATTTTGCCAGCGTTCGTCCGGTAACTTGGCGAGACTTTTCTTGATCGCAAAATCCAGCGCGGGGGGAGTCATGGGCTTGATGCTGCTGACGGGTTCTGGCTCTTTCTCTAAAGATTGCTGAGGCAACACTGAATTGGCTCTTTCCCTCGAATGCCATCTTCCCTGTCACCATCTCATAGAGCACCGCCCCCAGCGAAAAGATGTCGCTCCGCCCATCTACCTCTTTTCCTTCCACCTGCTCCGGCGACATGTACTGAAACGTCCCGACAATCGTTCCTTCTTCGGTCACTGGCGACGGCCACCGCGCTGTCTCCGCCGTCAAAGGCTCGCCGCAACTCAGCGCCGCCGGCTTAGCCAAGCCAAAATCCAGCAACTTTGCACCTGCAGGCGTGACCATGATATTGCCGGGTTTTAGATCACGGTGGACGATGCCATAACGATGTGCTTTGTCCAGCGCATCCCCAACTTCCGCACCAAGTTTGAGCACCTGCTCAAGCGGCAACGGCCCTTTGCTGAGCCGCTTTGCCAGCGTCTCTCCTTCCAGGCACTCCATCACCAGATAGTCGATTCCATCTTGATGACCGACGTCGTGCAGCACACAAATGTGCGGATGGTTCAGGTTGGAAATGGTTTTGGCTTCCCGCTCAAAGCGTTGCCTGCGGGCGGGATCACAGGAAAACTGCGGGGGGAGAATCTTGATCGCGACAGTGCGCTCCAGTCGCGTATCGCGCGCGCGATACACTTCTGCCATCCCGCCCGCGCCTAGCGGCGCAAGAATGGTATAGGGCCCGAGTTTGGTTCCCGGAACCAGCGCCATACAGGGCTGCAATTATACTCGTGGCGAAATTCTCCTCGTGCCTTATCGGCCCTCATGCGCTCCGGGTGTGCTCGCGTTCTATTGGCGCTACCGCACCTCAAGATAACGTCCGGAGTTTCGTGGACAGCGGAGCTGGCACTTTCACGAAATTCCCGTCCACGAAACCTCCTTGAACGAACGTTTTGAAGCCGGACAGCTGGTCCCCGTGATCGACGGCCTTTATAAGCTGAGCGAAGCGCGGGAAGCCTTTCGTCGTTATAGCGCAGACACTCACAACGGCACGGTCGCCTTGGGTGGGCCGCAGGCCCATGATTCCTCTGTCGAAAATGCTTCCCTCGGCGGCTAAAGCCACGACGATGGTGACGGTTATGGACGGCCTGAAGGCCGTCCCCTTCAACTGATTTTCACCGCCTTGGGTGGGCCGCAGGCCCATGACAACTCTGTCGAAAAACATTTCCAGGAATGGTCTGCGGAACTGCAGATCCCTCGGCTACGCTCGGGATGACAAAGGGTAGGGCGAGACTTCCATGGAGAGCAGTTGCCGGACTGAAGGCCTTTTTCATTCACCTTGGAAGAGCCGCAGGCCCACCGTCGACAAACATCTCCAGGAATGGTCCGCCGGAACAGCAGGTCCCTCCACTTCGCTTCGCTCCGGTCGGGATGACAAATTCATTACAGCCGAGGGATTGAACTACAGATCCCTCGGCTTCGCTCCAGCATGACACACCAAAGCGGACGATCGATTTAGTGCCGCGCCTACGGCGCTCGGATCCTCTTCGGGATCGATTTCCCAGCCCTTCCGGGCTGGGCTGACGTTTGGCAGCCGGCCCTCCGGGCCTTGCATCCATCGCGATTTTTGCTGTGTCATTTCTCCCTCAACTTGCCGCAGGCAAGTTGAGATGCTCGGGATGACAATTCCTTTGCGAGACGGGACTTATCATTAATAAATCTCGATTTCAAACTAATTTGTCATCCCGACCGGAGCGAAGCGAAGTGGAGGGACCTGCTGTTCCCTACTTCCCTACCGGCGGCCCCTTCATCAAACCAATAAACATCTTGTTGAACTTCGCCAGATCCAGATCAACCTGCGCGTGGACCAGCTGCACTCCCGTCTCCGGCTTCAAAGGAGCAGTCCACGTCAGCGTATCGCCGTAACTCGGGCCGTGGCTAAGGTCAATATCCATATAAAGCAGCCGCTCCTTGGTAACGATGGAAGGATCCAGCCACGAACACGCGGAAAACTCGTCCCACATGTAGTAAAGACCTTGGGAGTTGCCGGCGATATACCGCGCCGCCGGGTTGGGCGACTTTGCAATCTCGTCGATCATCTGCTGGGTGAACGGGGCTTTGATCGATACGTCGACGGTAGTTACGTCGATGCGCGGCCAATGCGCCCGCAGCACAATGTGCACCGCTTCAGGATCGAACCAGAAATTGAACTCGTGCCGCGGATTGGTAGAGAACTCAGGATCATTGGTCTGCGGATTGAGACTACCGCCCATCAGCACGATGCCCTGCGTCAGCTCCGCGAAGTGAGGATCGATGGCCAATGCGAGCGCGACATTGGTCAGCGGGCCAAAAGCGCAGATGGTCACCTGGTGCGGATGCGCATGCACCTGCGCAATCAGAAAGTGGGCAGCATCCTGATTGAGCGGCAGCGTGTGCGGTGCGCCCTCGGCAAGCGGAGGGACGAAATATGGATCGTGGCTGCGGGAAAAATCGGCGGTGCTGGCCGCCTGGTGCTCCAGGTCAAGAGGACCGAGCCCCCACGCGCCTAGCCACGCAACCTTTCCCACCAGCGGAGTCGCCAGGCGAGTTCCCTCTTGCGTGCGCACCAAAGGAAAAACCGCGCCCGGAACCACCGGCACATCGGTTCTGCCGATCAGCTCCAACATGCGCAGCGTGTGCTGCACTTCTTCATCGCGCCAGGCGTTGCCGGTCACGATGGTGATGCCCAGCACCTGGGCCTCCGGCGACTGCAGCAACACCATCATCGCCATCTGGTTAGATCCGCCAGGACCGGAGCCATCCTGGTCAACGATGACCAGGCGTTTCTCGCCTACCGCAAAAGGACAAAGCGCCAGCGCCAGCAGGGCGCTCAAAACGGGTTTCATGGTTTTCTATTGTTGCACGGGCCGCACCAGGCAGGGACGCTTGGGGTGAAAAATCCAGCCCGGTAACAGGTACTGCATCGCGGCCCGGTCGTCGCGTGCTCCCAGGCCCAGCTTGCCGTAAAGCGCATGCGCGGCTTCGATGCGCTCCCAATCAAGCTCGATGCCCAGGCCGGGGCGCTCGGGGACTTCAATGGCACCGTTGACGATCTTCAACGGCTCCCGGGTCAGGCGCTGGCCGTCCTGCCAGATCCAATGGGTATCGATGGCGGTTACTTTTCCCGGCGCTGCGGCCGCAACATGGGTGAACATCGCCAGCGAGATATCAAAGTGATTGTTAGAGTGCGATCCCCAAGTTAAATCCCAATCGCGGCAGAATTGTGCCACCCGGACGGAGCCATGCATGGTCCAGAAATGCGGGTCAGCCAGGGGAATGTCGATGGCGTTCAATTGCACCGCGTGCTTCAGCTCTCGCCAGTCGGTGGCGATCATGTTGGTCGCCGTGGGCAGGCCGGTGGCGCGGCGGAACTCCGCCATGATCTCCCTGCCGGAATAGCCCTGCTCCGCGCCACACGGGTCTTCCGCGTAGGCCAGAACCTGCTGCTTGCCGCGGCAAAGTCCAACTGCTTCATCCAGCGACCAGGCACCATTGGGATCGAGAGTGATGCGTGCCTGGGGAAACCTCTCCGCGAGTGCAGTCACCGTTTCCATTTCCTGCGCCCCGGCAAGCACGCCGCCTTTGAGCTTGAAATCGCGAAAACCGTAGCGCGCCTGGGCAGCCTCTGCCAGGCGCAGCACCGCCTCGGTGGTCAGCGCCTCTTCATGGCGCAGGCGCAGCCATGGGTCGGCAGCATCTGGATCGCTCAAGTAAGGCAGGTCTGTCTTTCGCCGATCTCCCACGAAGAACAGGTAGCCTAGCACCTGGGTGCTCGCACGTTGCCGGCCTTCGCCCAGTAAAGCGGCCACCGGAACTCCCAGGAACTGTCCAACCATGTCGAGCAGCGCACACTCGACCGCCGTGACCGCGTGCACGGTGGTTCGGGTATCGAAGGTTTCCACACCACGTCCGGCGGCATCTCGATCGCCAAAGCGCAGCCGCATGTCGCGCAGAATCTCGTGATAAGCAGCGATCGCGCGACCAACGATCGCGGAGCCGGCTTCTTCCAGAACCTGGCGTATCTTCGCGCCGCCTGGAACCTCACCGGCTCCGGTATGGCCGGCATCGTCGGTAAGCACAACCACGTTCCGGGTGAAAAACGGTGCGTGCGCCCCGCTTAGGTTCAACAGCATGCTGTCGTGGCCGGCAACCGGAATCACCCGCATGCCGGTCACGCGCGGGGATGATGGAATGGCGTCGGAGAATTCCCTTGGGTTATGCACCCGGAGAGTATCGCAGAGCGGTTTCGCTTACCGCCAATCCGGTGACGATTAGGCCTTTCGCACGCTACCTCGGGGTCCCGCTGCATGACCCCCAGGTCTCAAAGGCGAGACCTGGGCCACCCACAGGCTGCGGAAAAACCGGGTTTCGACGTAAGGTTTAGGAGATATTTATCGGGTGAAGCATATCGGAGAAACTTCGGCATGCGGCGCGGCCACTTCCGGCGGAGAAGCTTGTTGCATGAAGAGCGAGCATGCGCCCTGCGGCTCCAGCGGCGAAGCGAGAAAAAAGCCTTGCATCAGATCGCATCCGATGTCGCGTAGTTGCGATAAATTCTGCTCTGTCTCCACCCCTTCCGCCACGGTTTTCAGTCCGAGCTGCTGCGCCAGCCCGATAATCGTACGCACCGTGGAGAGGTTGGCGGCAGAACCGTCGAGACGGCGAATGAACGATCGATCGATCTTGAGCGTGTCCAGGGGCAGCTCCTGCAGGTAGTTGAACGTCGAGTAGCCGGTGCCAAAGTCGTCGATGGCTATGCCGACGCCCAGATCGCGCAGTTCCTGCAGCTTGCCGGCCGCCCCGCTCAGGTCTGAGATGACCCAACTCTCCGTGATCTCGAGCTCCAGCCGTTCCGGCGCCAGGCCGCTGCGCTCCAACGCTTTCGCAATTTTCCAGGCAAAGTCAGGACGTGCCAACTGCACACCTGAAATATTGGCGAATATCTTCGAGGGGACCACGCCGGCAGCATTCCATTCCATCGCCTGGCGGCACACCTCGTCGATGACCCAGTCGCCAATGGAAACGATCAGGCCGCTTTTTTCCGCAAGGGGAATAAATTCCAGTGGGGTAATCTGACCCCACCTGGGATGCTTCCAGCGCAGCAGTGCTTCAAAGCCCATGATCTCCCGGTCCATGGTGTAAATCGGCTGGTAGGCAATGCGGAACTGGGCCTGCGCTACGCTGTGCCCCAGCGCTTCAAGCATGTCGCTGGCACGGCGGGTCTCCTGCCCCAAACTCGGGGAATATAGTCGACGCTGCCCCCGGCCATCGCGTTTCGCCGCCTGCAGCGCCAGGTCCGCATTGCCCAGCAGCTGGTCTGGCGTATCGCCGTGGTCGGGAAAAATGCTGATGCCGATGCTGGCAGTTATGCCTAGCGTACGGCCGTCCAACAAAAAAGGCGCGCTCAACTCGTTCAGCAGACGATCGCAAATCTTAACCGCATCCGCTGTCTCCGCCAGATCGCGCAGGGCAAGAATGAACTCATCGCCCACGTGACGAGCAAGCGTATCGATCTCCCGAATCGAACCGGACAGCCGCTCGCTGACCAGTTTGAAAAAAGCATCGCCGGCTTCGAGCCCCAGGCTCTCGTTGATTTGTTTGAAGCGATCGAGGTTGATGCAACAAACGCCCACCAGCGTGCCCTGCCGCCTGGCGATCACCATCGCCTGCCGCAGCCGGTCTTCCAGCAGGAGCCGGTTGGGTAGCCCAGTTAGCCGGTCATATTGCGATCCATGCAAGACCTCCTCAAGCAGCGCGCGATGTTCAATCGCCAGGAAGGCCAGATCGCTGAGGGTCCGCAGGGTTTCCCGGGCCGCGTCATCCAGGCGGCCATGGCGACGGTCGAAGACGGCGATCGCGCCCCTGGTTTCTCCAGAAGCGGAGATCAGCGGCGAAGCCACGCAGAGCTTCATTCCGGATCTCACTATCTCCTGAAACGCGGAGCAGCTAAGCACTGGATCGGATTGGGGCCCGAAGACGGCCGCTGGAGCCCCGGTCATCTGCTCGACAGCGCGGTGACGGTCCGGGCCAGGACGATCCAGGCCAGCCTCCGCTTCAAGCTGCCATACCGGCCCCAAAACAATAGCAATTCCCTTGCCCGGATACCGGGCCACGAAGGCATCGGCGATCTTTTGCATGGTTGAGGAGAGAGATCGGTGGGCAACAATGCCGGATACTATCTCGGCCAGTCCGTCTTCAATGGGCGCGGGAGAGATCCCCAGTTGTACGGACTTCGCTGCTGTAGGCGGGTGAAGAGCGGCGTCCATACTCGCATCATCGTCGTTCGGGGTCAGCGACTTTAACGACGGTTGGCGATTGGGGTACTAGCGGTGCACTTTCGGCCCAATCGCGGGCCAAAAGTTACTCAGAACGCCGCGGCGCTACGCTACTAGCGGTGCTTTCTGGCCGGCACCGATTTCTTCGCCGGCGGCGCCTTCTTCGCGGGTTCCGGCTTCTTGTGAGCCTTGGCCGCCTGCTTGGCAGCCTCCGTCTTCTTCGCAGCCGGCTTGGCAGCCGGCTTTACAGCAGCCCGCTTAACCCCTTTCGAAGGGACGGCTTTCACCGCCTTGGCGGCGGCTTTGGCGGGAACCGCTTTCGCCGTGACCGCTTTCAAGGGCAACGCCTTCTTACTCGCAGCGCTCACTCCGTGCGATTGCCCGGCGGCGTGCGATTGCCCGGCGGTACGACTCACCGCCGGTTTAGCCGGCGGCTTAACCATGACATGAACCTTGGCCGGCTTGGCGGGCGCCACTACGTGCAGCGCCGGCGGGGTCTTGGTCCCGGCAGGGCTCACTTTTGCCGGTGGGCTCTGCGGCTTTGGCGCAACCGCCGGCTCGATCTCAGCAGGGGCTTTCTTGGCAGCCGCCACAATCTTCTTCGGGGGTAGCGGAAGGCTTACCGTTGGCTCAGCCTCCTCGTCTTCCACCTCGTCCACCAGCTCCTCATCGTCCAGCTCCAGAGGCTCGCCTTCAAAGGCCGCCTCAGCGGCCTCCACTGCAATCTTGCCCTTAGCTTCCCCTGTCTTCTTCGAGCCACGGCTCCGCCGTATCGTCACCGGTGGTGGAGGCGCCGGAGGAGAATACGGTTCCAGGAAGGCCCGCAGTTGCTCTTCACTCTCCAGTTTGCCGTCGATCACCCCCAGGAACAGGCCGGAGATCATCTCGTCGTAGCCCGGCACCTCAGGGGTAATGCGCAGCTCCTGCAACAGGGCGTGGGGCACTTTCTGCCGCGCCTCCGGCCATACGGTAAAGAAATTCTTGTACTTCGCCTGCACCGCCGGCGCCTTGGAGGTCAGCCCCAGCCACAGAACCGCCTGGGGGTCGGCCGAGGTAAACAGCTTCCAGGTAGCGGAAGGCGTGGCCGCTTCCTTGCCATTGAGTTGCTTGTTGAACTCCTTGGCTGCGTTGTCGAGATTGTTCCACTCCTCGACGAAGCCCGGCCTGACGAACATTGCCTTCAAGGCTGCCAGGTCTTTTGGCGCAAGCTTCGCTGTAAGAAATTGCATCGAAGCCGCAGAAATATCAGGGCTTACCCCCTGCATCTGTAACTGGGTAACGAGCTTCCGCATCTCCTCGAGGGCCGTCTGATCGGCCGATGCTGTGCTCCAGGGGGCAAAAAGAGAGTGCATCCACCCCTCGGCTTCCATGGCGCCCAGCACCCGCAGCCCGTCTTCCTCATGGCCAATCTCTTCCAGTTCATAACCCCGGTGATACGCCGAAAGAGCCTCGATTGCTTTCTCTTCCTTGGCGTTTTGGAAGCGGGTCTTGGTGCGCTCGTCCAGTTCCCATCCCAGCCGGGCGATCAGGCGCGTCGCCCGCAGCAGCCGCGATGGTTCTTCGATAAACCCGTAGTTGCTGACCAGGCGGAGCTGCCGGGCTTCGATGTCCGCGACCCCGTTGAGCGGATCCATGAGCAGCCCGTACGAATGCTCGTTGAGCGACAGGGCCATAGCGTTGGCCGTAAAGTCGCGCCGGCGCAGGTCATCCAGAATCGTGTCCCAGTGGTACACCGGCTTGCCCGGCTTGGGATACTCCTCCCGGCGGGCACTCGAGATCTCGACCGTAACCCCCACCGGGAAACGGAAGAACAAAGTGCGTGAGGGTTCGTGCTCACCCCACAGCTTCCCTCCTGCTTTCTCCAGTGGTTTCTTTAGCTTAAGAGCATTTCCCTGAACGGTTACATCGAGATCGAAGACGGGTGACCCGCTGGTAAGGTCGCGAACCGCGCCGCCCACAAGAAACACCGTCATCCCCGCCTCGCGCGCGGCCGCGCGAATGTGTTCAAGGGCATTCTGCTGGTGAATTGAGAGGCGGTTCTTGAGAAGATAGATGTAGTCGGGCATGCCTTACGTTCGGCTCCGCCCGCCACTGAAATCGCGGCTAACATTCGTCATGTGAACACCTTAGCGGCACACCCACGCTGCGAGCAAATACCTAAGTTAGCATACAAAGCGGGCGCTTGGCTACAGGCTTGCACAGTTTCTGATGCGCTGCTTTGCACGATTCCCGGTGCGCCTGCGGGCGAACCCGTGCGACAATCCAGCCGGTGGCGATTTTCCGCCGCCCGGCCCCGGATTTCCTGTTGAGGTTGGTGGCTTTGGCGAACCTCATGCGCCTTTCCTTACTGAAAGGCGCACACGCTCCCTTGTCCAGTGCAGCGTGGCAGGAAATCCAGGTAGCCGCCGGAGCCCGATCCATGCCAGTTAGCCGCAAGAAGGTCATATTACGAAAGTTGAGCCGGGATTGGCTCTCCGGCTATCTTCCTCCGTCTGCCTTTGTTGAAGAGGAGCAGGTAGCGTTGCTCGACCTGGCCGGCAAGCTCATCTCCGTGCCGATGCCGGAGGTGAAGTGGATCTGCTTCGTCCGCGACTTTCAATCCGGAGATGTCAATCAGCCTGAGCGTTTGCTGCGCAAGACCTTTGTCGCCCGCCCGCGCAGCCAGGGATTGTGGGTTCGCGCACGGCTCAAGGACAACGACGTGATCGAGGGGCTGGCGCAGAACGATCTGACTTTGCTCGAGGGAGACGGGCTGTTCCTTATTCCCCCGGATACGCGGTCCAATACCCAGCGCATCTTCCTCCCGCGCCAAGCCGTTGCCGAGCTGGATGTGCTGGCGGTCATCCGGCCCGGGGCCAGGCGAGGTACGGCGGACGCCGTGCAGCAGGACCTCTTCAAGCAGCAAAATACGTCCCTATGACTCCGGTACAATCCCCTGCATGAAGCTTGCCGAGCTCGGCCGCCTACTTGGCGCTGCCTGCCATGGAGACGGGGATCAGGAAATAACCGGGGTCGAGGGAATTGAGAAGGCTGGTCCCGGCCAGCTAACTTTCGTGGCCAACCCCAAGTACACGCCCTTTGCCCGCACCACCAAGGCAGGGGCAGTGCTGGTGACCGAGGAGTTTGAGACCATCGCGGCGGCTACCTTGCGTACCGCCAACCCCTACCTTGCCTTTGCCCGCGCCATCGATATCTTCCACCCCGCCCCGGTGTATCCTCCTGGAATTCACTCCACGGCGGTCATCGACCCCAGCGCCACGGTCGGCGAGGATGTGCATATCGGGGCCTACGTGGTGGTGGGCGCAGGAGCAATCATCGGCAACGGCACGACCTTGCTGCCCCACGTGGTGATTTACCCCAACGCCCAGCTGGGAGAATATTGCTTCGCCCATGCCCACGCAGTGGTGCGCGAGAGCTGCCGCCTGGGGGATGGTGTCATCCTGCAAAACGGAGCGGTGGTTGGGTCAGATGGGTATGGGTTTGCCAAAGAGGATGACGGCAGGTGGTACAAGATCACCCAGGCGGGGGCCGCGGTGCTTGGCGACCGGGTGGAGGTTCAGGCCAATTCCTGCATCGATCGCGCCAGCGTCGGCAACACCGAGATCGCCGCTGGGGCGAAGATCGATAACCTGGTCCAGGTTGGCCACGGATCGACGGTCGGCGAGAATACCCTGCTTTGTTCCCAGGTGGGGTTGGCCGGATCCTCGCATGTGGGCAAGAATGTTGTGCTCGCCGGGCAGGTAGGGGTGGTGGGTCATAGCTTCATTGGCGATGGGGTGGTTGTAACCGCGCAATCGGGAGTGCCCGGCGATGTAGCCTCGGGCAGCGTCGTCAGCGGCTCGCCCGCCTTCGAACACCGCCGCTGGATGCGCAGCGTAGCCGCCTTCAGCCGTCTGCCCGAGCTCGTCAAACAGATGCACAAGAAGGCATAAAATAATGTAAAAAATAGCTTTAGAGGTTCCATCTCCGGACCGCTTCCGGGCGTCTTACTATTGTTATCGGCTCAGCAGCGCGTTCCCTAAAAATGCGCATCTAATTGCAGTCTCATGGCCGGCAGGAGAAACCTCTCGGCGAAACGGAAAGGCAGATTTTGCATCTGGTCGAAGCACCGATTCGCGTACTGCTCCTAGATGACGATCCAGAGAATCTGCTGCTTCGAGCCGCCATCCTGCGTAAGCACGGTTACCTGACCGACACCGCGGGCACCATCGGCGAAGCGGAGAAGCTCCTCAACGAGATCGACATTGCGGTCCTCGACTACCATCTGGGCGCGGGCCAGTTTGGTACGGAGGTTGCGGCCATCCTGCGCCGGCGCCGGCCGGAAGTGCCCATCATCATCCTTTCCGCGACCCTGGAGCGGCGTTTTGGCGGAGTCGAAGACATGCACCTGCTCAAGGGTTACAGCTCTGTCGACGATCTCATCACCGCGCTGCGTTCCTTTGAGGCCAAGCACAGGGGAAAGCCGGTGGTGGTCGATGCGCGCGATTTTTTCTACTCCCGCATCGCGATGGCGATCGGCGAGGATGTGGTGCTTGAGATCCTGGACGCGGATGGGGAGTGGATGTACGTGAACGAATCCTGTGCCCGTCTGCTGGAGCGGCCGCGGGACTGGTTTCCCGGCAAGAAGATGTTCGAGGAGATGCCCGATTTGGCGGCCGACTGGAAAGAGATTTTGCGCACCGTGGCGGAGAAGCGCGAAACTTATATCGATCGCACTTATCGCGGTTTGTTGAACCTGCCTCGCAAGGGAGAAGCGTGGGTATGGAATGTGCTGGCCTTTCCCCTCACCCTGCACAACAACGAAACCGGAGTGGTCTTGACGGCGCGCATCCTGGAGCGGAAAACGCTGCTGTGAAGGGATTAACAGCAGGTCCCTCCACTTCGCTCCCCCGGATTTCCTGTTGAACTTGGTGGCTTTGGCAAACTTCATGCGCCTCTCTTTAAGGACAGGCGCATCCGCGGTTCTCTTCAGTGCAGCGTGGCAGAAAATCCGGGTACGCTTCGGTCGGGATGACAATTCTGTTGGTTACCCTCACATTCGCCACACATTAAGAGAACTGCAGATCCCTCGGCTTCGCTCGGGATGACAAAGGTTAGGGTTGCGCTCCCATTCGATTCGAATGGCTGCAGGAGATAAACAGCAGGTCCCTCCACCAGCAAGAGCGTTCGAAGGGGCTGCGCCCCATCGTTTTCGGCCCACGTACGCTGGTGCGAACCCGAATTTCCTGTTACGCAGCATTAGACAGTACCGCGTGTGCGGCTTTCTTCGCGGAAAGCCGCATGCAGCTCGACAACGCCACCAACCTCGACAGGAAATCGGGGGAACGTGGGGCACCCGTCCAGAGCAGCTTCGGACGATGGGGTATGCTCAGGATTGAAAGGGCTCTATTTGCGTACTCTTAAGGTAAGTGGACCGCTTTTGTTAGCGCTCCTATGCATCGCTGGATGCCGCTCGCGCATTGTCGAGGTGACCATTGTGAACCGAGGTCCTGACCTGCATGTGATGGAGTTTGATTACCCCAGCGCGAGCTTCGGCGCGAACCTGCTGGCGACTGGAAGCAAATTCAATTACCGCTTCAAGATTCAGGGTTCCGGGGCGCTGTCACTGCAATACGAGGATGGATCGGGCCATACTCATACGTCCGAAGGCCCCAGGGTGGAGCAGGGCGACCAGGGCTCGCTATTGGTGAGCATCGATCCGCGGGGAGCCGTCACCTGGAACCCCGCGCTGACCAATCCGAAATAGAAATTACCTGACTACCGACTGGAAGAGACTCGATTGCAGCAAGCTGGAGAACTGGCTGTCTGACGACGCAAAGCGCACATCCAGGGTGCCACCGCTGGAGTTGATGGTGGTGTTGTCGATTGCTTCCTTCTCCGCCGGAGTACCGCTTACCTTCTTGTACAGAGCGGCTGCATTCAGCAAAGAAGCCATGGTCGCGGCAGAAATTGTATCCGGCGTGACTACATCCAGGGCAAACTTCACCCCGTTGTCGAAGCTCATCGAGTAGCGCGAACTGACCAGCCTCTTCTTCACCGTGTCAAAGTCGGTCAACTGCGATGCGTCTCCTAACACGGAGCGCATCATGGTCTGCGTGCCTTCCTGGTCCAGGACACTCCACACCGCGTCGGTATCGACAGACTGCATCTGGTCCAGCATTGTCCGGTTGGTCAGGAAATTAGGCGCCAGGCCATCACGCGCATCGAGCGCCGACTTGAGCGCGTCGGTTTGCCCAAAGACCATGGTCGTCGGATTTAGAAAAACCACCTGCATACCGGAGTTGCCCATGGGATAAACACGATTGTCCCGGTAAACAATTGGCTTGACCTTCTTCTTCTTGAAGTTGGCCAGAATGTCAACCAGCGAGAACTGGCCTTGCGCCAGGCCTACGATGCGCGTGTTCTGTCCATTGCGGAAAGAAGCAAACGCTAACTCTTCAATATCGTGATTTTCATCCAGGCCGGAAGTGCGGAGAGCTTCCTCCAGTTGCTTCAGCTCAGGAGGCAGCACCCGCGCCTTCAGATCCATGGCTGCGGGGGAGTTCTGCATGGCGTGGTAGTCGACCACAATCAACTGCTGCACATCCTTGGGAATCGCGGCGCGTGCATCCTGGCCCAACTGGGCGGCGGTGGCCGGCAGCGACAATGCGAGAGCGAGCCCGGCAATCGCACTGGTTTGCATTTGCTTCGTAAACTGGGTCAATGGATTATTCCTTCCCTGGGGGGACACTTGCGAGAGGTGCAGGCAGATCCTGGCCCAGCTTCTATCTATCTTATGCTTTCTCATGCCTGACTGGCGCCGGCTACCGGCCAATCCAGGGGCTCTTGCAACCGCCGTTCGAGGATCCGCTCCTCCGGCTTGAACTGTTTTATTAGACGCACCCACTCACTATCTCGCTCAAATGCCTGTTCCGGAAGTAGACCGATGAGTTCGGCATCTACAACCTTGGTGCCATGATGCGCCGCCAGGCGACTCACCGCGGCAAACGCGTGCCCTACCGGGGTGACCCGGAAGTCCGTGATGTTAAGCGAGACCTGAGCCCGTCCCTGGACCAGGACGCCCATGGCTTTGACGCCGTCCAGGCCGCCATTTGAGGCCCGTAAGGCTTTGGCGATGGCGCGCGCCCTGGTCACGTCCGGCCGGTCGAGATACAGGTTATAGGCGATCAGGAACTTACGCGCTCCCACCGCGCTGGCTCCTGCGGTGGGGTGCAACTCCGGGCCTCCCAAATCGGGACGGCGCGCCGCATCCCGCAACACCAACTCGCGTAGGCCTTCAAACTGCCCCTGGCGCACCTGTTCCAACAACGCACGATCGGGACGGGACGCCGCTGCTTCATAGAAGTACACCGGGATGTTGTGACGGTTCCAGATCTCCATGCCGGCCTGGCGAGCGAGGATGGCACATTGGGCCAGCGAGATGCCGGAGATAGGCACGAAGGGAATCACATCGGTCGCCCCGATCCGGGGATGGACTCCCCGCTGCGCGGTCAGATCGATCAGCTCCGCCGCCCGGCCGGCCGCCCGCACCGCCGCCTCGACCACCGCGGCGGGAGGGCCGGCGATGGTCACCACCGAACGATTATG
Organism: uncultured Acidobacteriaceae bacterium; assembly: GCA_963834205.1. Classification (GTDB taxonomy): domain Bacteria; phylum Acidobacteriota; class Terriglobia; order Terriglobales; family Acidobacteriaceae; genus PALSA-350. The sequence continues at coordinate 120,067 of CAWIBI010000012.1, forward strand.
GTCGCCGTCCATCGACCAATCGAGCAGCGACACGCCGTCCACCCGCATAGCGTCCACGATTGCAAGCACCTTGTTGCGATCGCTGCCCTCGGAAAAATTGGGCACGCACTCCATGACGCTGTCAGGCATATCACTTCACCGTGATGCTATTTCCACCACGTATAGCCAATGGAAAGCTGCACGCTTGCATTGACCCCGGGATTGGAATCTCCCAGGCTGGCGTTCGAAATGTGAACTGCGTTGGCGGAGATGGATATCGACTGCCGCGGCTTGACGAAATAATGTACTCCCAAACCAAACTGCGGCGTGAAGTTAAAAACACTTGTCCCGAGATGGTTGGGCACCGGATATGGACCAGCCGGTGGGAACTTGTGATTGGTCCAGATTAGTCCGCCCGCGCCTTGAATCCAGGGTAGGTAGTGACGGCCGCCGCGCAGGTTCCAGCGCAGGATGACGGGCGTGACACTTACTCCGGTATAGGTGCCACCGGTGGGAAACAGATTACTGCAAGTCAGTGGGCCGCCGGTTTGTTCGTAGCAATTGGCGCGCAGATATTTAGGCGTGTATGCCTGCCACAGCGGCATCAGTTCCGCGGCTAATTCAAACTGGCCGCGGAGCAAGCCTCTGCCGATCGGGTCAGTCAGCACCTTGCCGGCATGCAGGCCTGCCCACAGAAACTTATAGCTGTCGCGGTTTGCGGTGCCGAAGCCACCGTTGACAAACGCTCCGTACTCCCACGGCTGGCCGGCGAGGAGCCCTTCCGCCGGGCCGGGGTCGGAGGCGTCTTGCGCGCCGGCTGGAGGCAGCCAAATAAATGTCGCGGCCAAAGAAACAACAATCACGGCGGCAAATCGGGCCGTTGTGCTTCGGGTTTTGATACGCGCCTTCCCTTCTATCTCCATGCCATGAGCCCGCCGAACGGGCTCATGGATGGGCACCCACTCTGGATGGTAGAAATTTGAGAACACAGTGGCGGAGCGAGAGGGGCTAGCCGGCGACTTCTTCGTATTGCGAGGCGTCCAGATCAAAATTTGAATAGACGTTCTGCACATCGTCCAGGTCTTCCAATGCTTCCAGCAGCCGGATCATCTGGGCGGCGACGGTGCCTTCGAGCTTGGTGTAGGTGGACGCGATCATCGTGATCTCAGAAAGCGAGGTCTCAATCTTGGCGGTCTTGACCGCGTTCGCCACTGCCTCGTAGGCTGCGGGGTCAGTCAAAATCTCCCAGGTGTCGCCTTCGTCATTCAGGTCATCGCCTCCGGCGTCGAGAACAATGTTCATCAGCTTGTCCTCATCGGCGGCAGCCTTGGGGATGGCAATCAGGCCTTTCTTGTGAAACATGAAGCGGACGGAGTTGGGCTCGCCCAGGTTGCCCCCATTCTTTGAGAAGGCATGGCGAACCTCGCTGACGGTGCGGTTGCGGTTGTCCGTGGTCACTTCCACGATGAGAGCAACGCCGCCGGGACCGTAGCCTTCAAAGGAGATCTCCTCGTAGATAGATCCGGGTAACTCACCGGTGCCTCGCTGGATGGCGCGCTTGATGTTGTCTTGCGGCATATTCTCCGCTTTGGCCGCGGCGACCGCGCCACGTAACCGTGGATTGGCATCCGGATCGCCCCCACCCGAGCGGGCAGCCATGGTGATTTCCCTGATCAGACGAGTGAATATCTTGCCGCGTTTAGCATCCAGCGCGCCTTTTTTGTGCTTGATTGTGGCCCATTTGGAATGGCCGGACATGGAAACCTCTACTGCCTAATAAGGCTCATCTCACCGCGCAACCTACCCGCGACGAAAGGCGAGTATAGCACGCGAACAAGGGGCTTGGTCCGCGTCCGGACGGCCCACTGGTTTACTGGCCGGGGCCCGGACGCGGGCGGCGAAACGCATAGATAATGGCGAGCAATGGAGGCGCCAGCAGGATTCCCCAAAAAGGAATAATGATCCCCAGCACAATCGGCGCCAGGATCGACGCCCAGACCGGCACCCGGGTCACGCGCTTCATGATCAGCGGTTGCAGACCCAGTTGATCGATGACCACGATGACCGCATACATGCCCAGCAGAATGCACAAGCGGTACATGCCGCCTTGGGTGACCAGGATGGAGAAGGCTGGTCCTAAGAGCGCGATCACGCCGCCGAAGTTGGGGACCAAGGTCATCAAGCCTGCGATCAGCGCCCAGACCGGGGCCAGCGGCACGTGGAGCAGCAAAAGTCCGACCAGCCACAGCAGCCCGACGCAAAGACCTTGGATGGTGACGGCTCGCCACCAGTCGAACAAAGCAGTGCCGGCGGTGCGCAAGTGACCTGCGCTCTTGACGGCTAGACTGGCAGGCGCGGGCAGCGCCGGGGTAATTGGCAACTCCGGCAGGGGAGCCGGTGTGTTCTCCGGTATGGCGTCCTCTGGCATAGCCTTCTCAATCCCTGACGATACTCCAGCAAATAAGCCGAATCCAGGGTGGTACGTTTTCCGTTTGGGCAAAACTGCTAGCCTAGAAGTATGAAATTCGGCGTGCTTGTCTTCCCCGGCTCCAATTGCGACCACGACACCTTTCACGTGGTAAGCGAGATCGCCCACCAGCCAGTGACCTTTCTCTGGCACGAATCGGAGGATCTGGCCCACTGCGATGCGATCCTGGTGCCCGGCGGATTCGCCTACGGAGACTACCTCAGAACAGGGGCCATTGCTCGCTTCTCCCCGGTCATGCAGTCGGTGAAGCGGTTTGCCGCCCAGGGTGGCCTGGTGCTGGGCATCTGCAACGGCTTCCAGATTCTGTGTGAGGCCGGTCTGCTACCCGGCGCTCTGCTCCGAAACGCCGGCCTGCGCTATATCTGCAAGCAGGTGCATGTGCGCACCGAGACCGCTGCCAGTCCGTTCACCCAGGCGCTCAGCCCCGGCCAGGTATTGAAAATCCCGATCGGGCATATGGAGGGGAATTACTTCTGCGAGCCCGCTACCCTGGCGGAACTGGAGCGCGGCGACCGCATCGCGTTTCGCTACTGTACCCCGGCGGGGGAGGTTACCTCCGCTGCCAACCCCAATGGTTCCATTAGTGGCATCGCGGGAATCCTTAGCGAAGAGCACAATGTTCTGGGAATGATGCCCCATCCGGACCGCTCGAGCGAGGCCATACTGGGCTCTTCCGACGGCTTTTTGCTGTTTTCATCGCTGGTCGGCGCCATGACCGCATAACTTAGGACCTTCATGATCGATATTCACCACCATTTGCTGTTTGGCCTGGACGACGGGCCCTCTGATATTGAAATCTCCGTAGCCATGGCTGAGATGTCCATCCAGAACGGGGTCACGCACATTGTCTGCACTCCCCATTCCAGCGACCATTTCAAATTCGACCCGGCGCTGAACCTCGAGCGCCTGGAAATGGTCCGGAAGCGGCTGGGGGACCGCATTTCCCTCGCGCTGGGCTGCGATTTCCACCTCATGTTTGACAACATTGAGGATGCCATTGCCCATCCGGCCAAGTACTCCATCAATGGCAAGCAATACCTTCTGGTGGAGTTCCCTGAGCACTCCATCTCCCAGAACATGAGGGAGATCTTCTTTCGTCTGGGGATGGCGGGGCTAACCTCGATCATCACCCATCCGGAGCGCAACCCGGTGCTGGCGCGCCAGCCGGAGCGCATGGCGGAGTGGCTCCGCGCCGGTTGCTACATCCAGATCACCGCCGCTTCCCTCACCGGCCGTTTTGGCAAGATTGCGCAGCGGGTCTCGCATGATTTGTTGCGGCGCAACTGGGTAAACTTCATCGCCACCGATGCTCACGACCTCGTCTCGCGGCCACCGATGTTGCGCGAGGCCTACCAATTGGTAGCAGACAAGTACGGCGTGGAAACGGCAGACCGGCTATGCCTGCACAATCCCCATGCGGCCTATTTCGGCGAGCCGCTGCCGCCGCAACCCGAACCGGAAGGAATCCATCCCGACCTGGACGCCAAGGGCCCCGGGTTGCTCAGCAAAATGTTCGGCAGGTGAACAGAGAAGGTGGATAGATCCAAAATCTGCGGAACGCGCGAATTTTCAGGTCATCACCGCGGTAATGCCTTGTATCGCGGCTCCCGCAGGTTGCAACGTCTGTCTATCCCTCGGTATCCGCGTATCAGGGCACGACTTTAGTCGGGCCGTTCAGGCCCAACAAAGATCTGGGCTTTAGCCCCTGAGCTTTTCCCTCGCCCGGTAAAGCTAGCAGGGGCTGAAGCGCAATTCTTTTTCATTCCGAACGGCCCGACTAAAGTCGTGCCCTGATACAAAGCCAAAACACAGCTTCCAAAGGAGCTGCTTTGGCTGTGGGTGGCCCAGGTCTCGCCTTTGAGACCTGGGGGTCGTGCAGAGGGACCCGTCACAACCCCAAACCACCGTCCACAGCCAATATCTGGCCGGTTATGAAGTGCGGTCCCTGGGCGAAGAACAGAACCGCCTCCGCCACGTCGTTGGGGGTTCCGTTGCGCTGCATCGGTGTCTTATTGGCGAAATGCTCGTAGGCCGGATCAACTTCTCCATTCACCACCATGCCAGGGGCCACGCAATTCACGCTGATCTGCGGAGCCCACGCCTTCGCCATAGTTTGCGTGAGCATGTGCAGGGCAGCCTTAGAGGTGCAGTAGTGCCCGTGCGTAGACCAGGGATGCAGGCCGCCCAATGAGCCGATATTGATGATGCGTCCTTCGGCCTGGCGCAGATGAGGATACGCCGCTTGCGCCACCAGGAATGGCCCGCGGGTGTTGGTCTCGAACATCTTGTCCCATTGCGTCAGGCTGATCGATTCGAGCGCTGCGGTCTCAAACGTTCCCGCGTTATTAACCAGGATGTCCAGCCGGCCAAACTCCCGCGCCACCGCCTCGACCGCCGCCTGAACACTTTCCTGGTTGCGGACGTCGCACTCCACGGCCAGCGCTCTCACATGGTGCTTGCGGAGAGCCTCTGCGGTCTCTTCCGCCTCCGCTTGGGATGCGTTGTAGGTAATCGCGACGTCCGCTCCAGCCTCAGCCAGGCTCAACGCAAGGCTCCGGCCGATCCGCTTGGCGGCACCGGTTACCAGCGCCGTCTTGTGATGCAAACTTTCCATGAATCCGATCTACTGCGGTATGGGAGTCTGCTCGGATGGCTTGGCGCTGCTCGATTGTCCCTTGGGAGCGGTGGTGCTGGTGGCCGTCCCGTGCCCGTCGCCGTAAAGCGAGTACTGCTCGGCCGGCCGCTTCATCTTGACCACGATCTCTTTGCTGTCGCTGTCGATCTTGTAATCCTCACCGTAGGTCTTCCAGCCGTCGGCGATCACCTGCAGACGCACCGTATCCCCAATCGGGATTACATCGATGGATACCTTGCCATCCTCATCGCTCTTGAGCTCGAGCGCGCCCTTGTCGCGATCGCCTTCCATGGGGTGGAAGACCACGGCGGCATTGGGAATAGGCTTACCATTGGTGGAACGTACCACCGTGACTTTGATGGTGGCCGTCGGCGGTGGGGGGGTGTATTTTCGCCTGCTTTCCTGCCCCAAAGCCAGGGAGGCGGAAAGTAGTCCTGCAAGCAACAGCACGAAACTCGAGATCCTGCGGTACATGCAGGGAAGTATAGATGATTTTGGGGGAGGCCGACGACCGGGCGGCTCTTCACCTCGGCTTAATATTTGAGCGAGTTTCACTCATATTTTGACTTCGCAGGCTTGACAAGGCAGGTGCCTGTGGCTATCTTAGCAATTGAAGGGCGAGACTGCTAAACGCCTCATTCCGGATTCAGCGTATCGCTCTCAAATCAAATCACAGCATTTCTCAATAAAACCCGCGAGGTACACCCTCGTGCGAAGGAGAAGTAACGCAATGGCGACTGCAACAGCATCCGTAGCTACCAGCTTTACCCCACTTCACGACCGCATCCTGGTACGGCGTGTGGAAGAGGGCGAATCCATCCGGGGCGGCATCATCATCCCGGACACAGCCAAGGAAAAGCCCCAGGAGGGTGAAGTGATCTCCGTCGGTAAGGGCAAGTCGAATGACGAAGGCAAGGTCTTCCCGCTCGACGTTAAGGCAGGCGACAGCATTCTGTTCGGCAAGTACTCGGGGACCGAGATCAAAATCGATGGCGAGGAATTCCTCATTATGCGTGAGGAAGAGGTTCTCGGCATTCTCAAGAAAAGTAAGCGCATCGCGGTTGGACCGGATGCGCCTTTTTGCTTTATACCCCCGGCAAGGCCGGAGTGTTGAAGGAGAGAAAGAATGGCAAAGCAGATTCTGCACGGAGAAGATTCGCGTCAGGCAATCCTGCGCGGCGTAAACACACTCGCCGACGCGGTTAAGGTGACGCTCGGGCCCAAGGGCCGCAATGTGGTTATCGAAAAGAAGTTCGGTTCCCCCACCATCACCAAGGACGGCGTGACCGTGGCCAAGGAGATCGAACTGAAAGACTCGCTCGAGAACATGGGCGCGCAGATGGTTCGTGAAGTCGCCTCCAAGACCTCGGATGTAGCCGGCGACGGCACCACCACGGCGACGGTTCTGGCCCAGGCGATCTATCGCGAGGGTGTCAAGACGGTTGCTGCCGGTGCGAATCCGATGGCTCTGAAGCGCGGCATCGACAAGGCGGTTGAAGCAGTTGTCGGCAAGCGCGATGAGCACGGTGTAGTGGTTGGCGGAGCGTTGGCGAAGTTCTCCAAGCCCGTCACCGGCGAGATGATTGCCCAGGTGGGCACCATTTCGGCGAATAGCGATTCCACTATCGGCAACATCATTGCCGAGGCCATGAAGAAGGTCGGCAAGGACGGTGTGATCACGGTTGAGGAGTCGAAGACGCTCGAGACCCAGCTGGAAGTGGTCGAAGGCATGCAGTTTGACCGTGGCTACCTCAGCCCTTACTTCGTAACAGATCCGGACCGCATGGAAGTATCGCTCGAAGAGCCTTACATCCTGATCCACGAGAAGAAGATCAGCTCCATGAAGGATCTTCTGCCCCTGCTCGAGCAGGTTGCCCGCAACGGCAAGCCGCTGGTGATCATCGCCGAGGATGTTGACGGCGAGGCACTCGCGACCCTGGTAGTCAACAAGCTGCGTGGCACGCTGAACGTTGCGGCCGTCAAGGCTCCTGGCTTCGGCGATCGCCGCAAGGCAATGCTCGAAGACATCGCCAAGCTGACGGGCGGCAACGCCATCACCGAAGATCTCGGCATCAAGCTGGAGAATGTCAAGATCGAGGACCTGGGCCGTGCCAAGCGCGTGACCATCGACAAGGACAACACCACGATCGTTGAGGGCCGCGGCGACGCCAAGGCCATCGAAGGCCGGGTGAAGGAAATTCGCAGCCAGGTAGACAAGACGACCTCTGACTACGACCGCGAGAAGCTGCAGGAGCGGCTCGCCAAGCTGGTGGGTGGCGTGGCTGTGATCAAGGTGGGCGCGGCAACCGAGACCGAGATGAAGGAGAAGAAGGCTCGGGTTGAGGATGCCATGCACGCGACTCGCGCTGCGGTTGAGGAAGGCATTGTCCCGGGTGGTGGTGTAGCTCTGCTTCGCTCCGGTAAGGACGTGGATGAGCTCATCAAGAAGCTTGAGGGTGATGAGAAGGTCGGGGCCACGATCGTCCGTCGTGCTTTGGAAGAGCCTCTTCGCCAGATCGTCGGCAATGCGGGTGAGGAAGGTGCGGTCATCGTGGGCAAGATCAATGACCATACCAACCCTCACTATGGCTACAACGCTGCTACCAACCAATATGAGGACCTGGTTCAGGCCGGCGTTATCGACCCAACCAAGGTAACCCGCACTGCGCTGCAGAATGCGGCCTCGATCGCAGCCCTTATGCTGACGACCGAAGCAATGGTGGCCGATATCCCTGAGCCGAAGCAGTCTGCTCCGGGCGGTGGCCACGGCGGCGGCGGCGGTATGGGCGACATGTACTAAGTAGCAGAAGAGGCCACCCGCAAGGGTGGCCTCTTTTATTTGCATCCCTCATTTGCCTTTGTTGCTGGTTGAGTGAAACTGCAGATCCCTCGGCTGCCCCGGATTTCCTGTTGATCTTGGTGGCTTTGGCGAACTTCATGCGCCTTTCCTTACTGAAAGGCGCACACGTCGCCCTGTCCTGTGCTGCGTGGCAGGAAATCCGGGTTCGCTCCTAATGAACAACAAGTGGGCTTCCGGTTGAGTTGGGTGCTGGTCGAGTGAACCGCAGGTCCCTCCACTGCGCTCACCCGGATTTCCGGGTTCGCTCCGGTCGGGATGACAATTCATTTTTTGACACTTACGTTCCCCACAATCACCCTCCCCTTTGTCATCCCGAGCAGCTAACTTGCCTGCGGCAAGTTGAGGGAGAAATGACCAAGAAAAGCTTGGGTGCCCCATTCAAGCCTTCTTTTGGCTTGAGTGGGGTTGTTGCGGACCCAACCCTCTGCCTTTGTCATTAGGAGCGCAGCCGAGGGATCTGCAGTTTCACCCCCTACTTATTCGCGCCGTGCCCAATAGACAGGCGCAAACCCACCCGAAATGTAAACGGAAGCGAAGGATATCCAACCGGCGCGATCCTCTTATTGCTGGTCAAATTATCGAGCTGGGCATAAGCAGTCAGCCAGGACAAGAACTGATAACTTCCGCCCAAATCGAGCTTGGTATAAGCGAAATCGAGATTGCGGTTGGGCAGCAACAGCGAGTTCCCTCCTACATAGTCGCGGCCGCCCAGGAAAGTAGAATCGTCACTCCGGCTGGCAACGGCTGCGGTAAAGCCCACCCAATACTGTTCGCCGCTATAGCTCACCGACCCGAACCCGGTATGCGGTGGCCGGTTGAACGGACGCGCCCCGCGCAGCGGGCTAAAGGCGCCGATCGGCACCTCCGAGAAGGGCGGCGCCGGACCACCCGGCAATCCGGTATTAAAAGAAGGCTCCAGCGCGGAAGAGGAAAATGACCGCTCAACCACCGCATCCAGATAGGTGTATCCGCCACGCAAAAACAAATTCTTGAACACGCTGTATTGCACTTCGCTCTCAATGCCCTGGGCGCGGAATGCCTCCGAGTTCACATAGATCGCCCCGGCAGTGCTGAGCAGGCTCTCCAGCTCCTGTTGCTCACTGGGGCTCAGCTGCGGCAACAGCGCCGGCACCTCCGTAGAAGGTACGGACTCAATTTGCCTCCCGAACTGGTTGTGGAAGTAGCCCACCCGCAGCAAACCGCGCTCGCTGAGGAAACTCTGCGCCACCCCTCCCTCATAGGTGCGCGACTGCTCCGCGCCAATGGGCGAGATGTGGAACTGCTGAATAGCCTCCCGGCCGCCCTGCTGCCCTGAAAGAAAGTCATAGAGGCTTCCGATCTGCTCATCGAGCGATGGCTCCTGGTAGCCCTTGGCGAAGTTGAACCGGATCATGGTCCCGTGAAAAATGCCCTTGTCCGGCCGAACCGGATAAAACGTTAAACCCAGGCGCGGCGTGCCCACCGTCCCAAACAGCGCATTCTTCTCTACCCCGCCGCCCAGCGAATAAAAGAGCCGGCTGTGGTAGTCACCCTGAATCTGCCCGGTGTAATCGTTGTTATCGCGGTCTATGGTTTGATCGAGCCCATAGGCCACCGACTTCTTCGCACCCCGCTCATCCTCATAGCGAAAAGTAAACAAACCAAGGATGTGGGGCGTGAATGGATAATCGCTCTGCACATACACCTGGTCGCGGTTGTTGACCCGCTCCACGGTGTTGGGATAAACGCCGGCGAAGTTCAGAATCCCCTGCCCCGTCACCGAGTAGCCGTTCGCTCCGTGGATCAGGGTATTGTAACCGTAATAGTTCGTCGTCGTGAGTCCGTGGGAAGTGATGGTAAGAGGAATGCCCGCGGCGTAGAAGTTGGTGTCCTCTTCCCGCTTGCGGGTCAGCCCGTAGCGCACCAGGTTGTGCCAGTCGCCGATGGTCCGGTGTTCCAGCGACGCTCCCAGATAGAGATCCTGGTTCGATCGCTTGCCGGCGTTGGGAATGCCATAGAAATTGAAGGCGCCCGGAGTTCCCACGCCGGCATCGCTATTGCGCGCCGTTACCCGAAGCTGGGTTGCCGAAGTGAACGCGTAGCCCAGGTTCGCGTTCGCCGTGTCGTCGTGGAATTCATCCATCTTGAGCGAGTTGTCGCTTTGGAAGGCGTCAAAGCCGCCGTAGTAGTCGATCTTATTGTGGGTGCCGCCAACCTGCAGCTGGTTGCGAAAGCTGGTGAAGGTGCCGGCATCCCCCTCATAAAACAGCGACGGAAACGCAGTGCTGCCGCGCAGCGTTCTCAGGTTCACCGACCCGGCAGCCGCGTCCGAGCCGTAGAGCACGCTGTTAGGACCGCGGTAAACCTCAAACCCTTCGAGCCCCGCGGTCGACACATGGCTGAAGTCGAAGGCGCCCCCCACGTCTGCTGCGCTCACCCCATCCAGGTCCACATGGTTGGAATCGGGGTTGCCTCCGCGAAGAAACAGCGAGACCAGGGCGCCATACTCCCCCTGGCGCACGACAAAGGCTCCCGGCACCTGGCGCAGCGGATCGATAAGGTCAGTCCGGCTGGGGAAGATGGCATTGCGCTGGGCTGTGACCGCGGCGCTGATCTGCGCCTCGGGCGTTGGCATCCCGGTGGCGGAAACAACGATCTCCTGGCGCGCATTTGTTGATTCCAGGACAATATTTTCTTCGTGGCTATCCGCCGTACCGGCGTAGAAGCTGAGGGTGGTGATTTGTCTGAAATTATTTGCCGAGACCAGCACGTAAAAGCGGCCCGAGGCGCTGCTGGTGATCTGGTAAGTGCCATTCGTGCCGGTCAGCGCGAGTGCCAGGACCTGGCCATTTTGCAGCAGCACGACACTGGCATGAATGATGGGGATGCCCAGGGAATTGGTCACCGTGCCGCGGACGATCGCAGCCTGGGTCGCGCGGCAAAGCAACAAGAGGATCAGCAGCAGCGCAGATGGCAGCACACGCGCGCGCCAGGATCGAACCGGCATGGAAAATCTCTTTTTCTCCCGGAGCGAAGGCGACATGCACCTTGATAGACGCGCTCTGGTCCTGGGACGCGCAGGCTGGCAAGTGGTGACCCCGGGAAGACTCGAACTTCCGACAAACAGTTTAGGAAACTGCTGCTCTATCCACCTGAGCTACGGGGCCCTTGGTATCTGAGAATACGGCTCCAGTTTACCGCAACGGGAGTGCGCAAGCGTCTACGCAGGAATGACTCGCGCCGTGGTTTTATATCCTTGCCGCGCCGCCCGCAAACGGATCTCGTATCTCTCTGCCTGGCGCGGGTTGTAGACCAGGGCGGGACGGAAGCAGGCCAGGCATGTGCCGCCTTCGTGGCGCACGCTAGGGTATACGATTCCGTTCGATTGTTGGGCGAGCAGTTGCCGCGCCAGCAGTTGCGACGGCCCATAGCATTGCGGTACGGGTTCAGGTTGCAGGCACTCGACGTACTCTTCCGCCGGCTCCAGAACATGGAAAGGCGCGTGGAAATCGGCCTGCCAGTCGTCGTAGGACGAAACATCCTCATCCGGCCGCTCTCCGGGCATTTCCGGAACGACCATCTCCACCAGCCGCCTCGCCTTGTGATAAGCGACCTCGGCGACCGAGGTGGCTACCTTTTCGGCCGCATACCAGGCCCCGCGCGTGGGCTCATTAAAGCGCGCGCCGAATGGGCCGGGGTGGAGAAAGGCTGCGCGAATGATCTGGGCGTGCGGAATCCCATACACCAGTTCAAAATTGCTGATCCCGCTCAGCCCGTACCGCTCCCCCTGTATGCGCTCGTTGGTCGCGGCATCCAGCTGGGCGGCATCGCGAAGCATTGCGTCATCGTCAGCGACCTCTTCCAGAACGGTTCCTGTTTCGCTGTACCTGGAAGGAATCAGCCGGTGCAGGCCACGCCGCCGGTACTCCCTGACTGGAGGAGTCAGCGTCCACCCCGCCAGGCATCGAGCATACGGCGGACTTCGGCCATTCCCGGCTGGCCATGGCGGAGCATGTAATCGATGGGAGCTTTCCCGCCGAACAGGGGACCGCGATTTTCCAGGGTGATCCAGCGATCCGCCCACGGCTTGCCGAAGTAGATGTTCAGCGCCTTGTAGATGCCGATTACCAGCGAAATTCGCGTCAGGGTGTCCTGGTCAAGCTGTTTGCCCTTGGGTTTCGTCTTCCACGCATGAAACGTTGAGGAAGCCACACCGCCCAGCAGCCCTCGCGCCTGGATCTCATTCAAATCCCATTTCCGCGCGATATTCACGAAAACCTTGATTGCGTTCTCGCTCAGTTTTCTACGCTCCTCCGCGTTCAAGAGGTTCGGGGCCTGCTCGAAGGAGTATCCAGCGACATTGGGAGCAGCCAGTGACGTCGCCATGGGTAATCTCGCCTCCGAGATAAATTATCCTCGATTTCGAGAACATCCACAAGGGGAGAAGTGGCTCTGTGCCCGATGTTGCCAACTTTAGGTCACTGTGAGGCCGTAGGCGTCGATCGCCGTCCCCGCAAGGATTCGTTCTCTTTCCGTGGTTGACAGTTGCGCGAGCGCGGCCCGGACTGTGTCTATCCATCGCCGGTACGAGGAAGCGAGGCTCACGACCGGCCAATCCGACCCGAACATGGTTCGCTTCGGAGTGAACGCTTCCAGCACTGTCTCGATATATGGGGAGAGGCCCTCCTCGGACCAGGTATGCCAGTCCGCTTCGGTCACCATTCCGGAGACCTTGCAGTACACATTCGATCTCCGCGCCAGCTCTCGTATGTTTTCCTTCCAGGGGGAAAGCACGTGATCGCGAATGCGCGGCTTAGCGACATGATCGAGGATGAAGACCTGATCCGGATGCCGATCCACAAACTGAATCGTCTGGGGAAGATGTTTCTCAAAAATCAGGATGTCGTATCTGAGATCGAATCGCTTCAGTGCGGCAATGCCGCGATTGAAGTCGTCGCGCAACACGAACTGATCGTCCGCTTCGTCATGAACCGGATGACGTATCGCTTTCATTTTGGGGAAAGAGGCGATGCGTTCGAGTTCGGACTCAACAGCGGGGGTGGTGAGAGGCGCCCAACCCACGACTCCGCAGATCAGGTCGCTGGATGCCGCGACTCCGCTGAGCCATGCGGTCTCTTCGATGGTTCTCTCCGCCTCGACTACGATCGTGCCCGTAACCCCCGCCTCGGCGGTGATCGCGCATAGGTCATCGATCAGAAAATCTCGCCGGAGGCCCTCCATTCCATCTGCCATCCAGGCAGGCCCGGGAGGGAGATAACACCACAAGTGCTGGTGTGCGTCAATGCATACGTTGCCCATATCAACAGCATGCCCCAAAGCCACCGAAAACGATCGGCTCTGCGGGTTCGCGAATCACGGAACGGATGGGAGAACCCACTACGATTGAGATAGCACTTTCAGATCCGCGGATGCTCCAGGCTCTTGAGGTGTGCGGTACACACCATCCTGCACTTGCGCGGGATGGAGAAAGTGCGTCCGAAGATGAGGAATGTGCTCAAGGAACTCTGCTTTTAGCCCCAACCCGATATGGTTAAAGAGCACCAGGTGCTGATGCAGTTGCCCCATGTCGCCAACGTGCGGCACCACGGGAAGATCAAAGATCTTGGCCAGCAGACTGACTGTAAGGAATTCGCTGACCCCCGCGACTCTGGTGCAATCGACCTGGATAAACGACAACGCTTGGGTCTCTAGGAAGTTCTTGAACAGGACGCGGTTTGCAATGTGCTCGCCGGCGGCGATCTTGACCGGGCTCATCGCACGGGATAGTTTCACGTGCGCCTGGATGTCGTCCGGGTGGGTCGGCTCTTCGATCCAGTGAGGGCGAAACTTCGCCAGTTCTCGACAGATACGAATGGCGTCAGGAAGGTGCCAGTGCTGATTGGCATCGAACATCAGCGTGCTGTCTTCTCCGATCAATTTGCGGAGCATGGCTGCTCGCCGCAGATCCCGGCTTTCTTCCGGCGAGCCGACCTTCAGCTTGAAGGCGGTGAATCCCTGATCCAGAGCCTTCTTTGTCAGCTCCGTAACCTTTTCGTCGTCGTAGTCCATCCAGCCAACAGAGGTGTCGTAGCCGGGATAGCCGCTCTTCAGGATGGCTTCCCGTTGGCAACGGCTGGTAAGCTGCTCGCGCAACATCGAAAGCGCCTTCTCTTGGCTGAGTATCTCTTCGAGGTAGCTCAAATCAAGAACCCGGACCAGCTCCTCCGGGGTCAGATCCAACAACAGCTTCCACAAGGGCACACCCCGGCTCTTGGCCCATAGGTCGAAGCACGCGTTGGTAATAGACGCCAAGGCCAATTGCACCACGCCCTTGTGCGGCCCCAGCCAGCGCAGTGCGGTGTGATCCGCGATCTTCCGGGATATATTCCCGAAATCTGCCATCACGGCTTCAATGGACATCCCCTCAAGCGGCTTGGCCAACATCTCGATTGCTTTGCAGACCAGCGTGTTGCCGTCGCCCAGCGTCAGGACGAAACCTGATCCCCGGGCACCGTTCTGCGTCGACAACAGCGTCATCGCCAGGCAGTATTCCGAGGTTGCGTGAATCGAGTCTGTACCCGCACCCGGAGGCAACGCAAACCGGGCGTCATACGTAGAGATGGAGTGAATTTTGTATTCGGGCATGTCCCATTCCAGCCTTCAAGATCGTTTCCCATGTGCAACCCAATTCTCATATGCGGTCTTGGCAAACCGGACCATTGCCTTTTTCACGTATTGCTCGGCCATCTCTCCGTCGCCCTCGCGCAGCAGATCGACGATCCTCTGATGCGAATCGAGATCTTTGTCCCATACCGACGTGCCCCGTCTTCCGGAAATCATGCGCAGCCGCACAAAGGCGAAGAACGGCGTCAGCATACGTTGGGCGTAATCGGTAAGGTGTTTGTTTCCCGAGAGGCTGCAGAGCTCCAGATGAAACTTCAGATCCCAATCGAGCATGTTCGGTGCACTCTTTGCCTTGGCAGCCCGCCGCATTCCATCCACGATGGATTGCAAATGTGAAAAGTCTGGCTGCGCCTGCGCTGCAAGATTTGCTGCAAGCCCCTCGACCGCGCTGCGCATTTGATACAGCTGGACCACATCTCGCTCGGTTAGATGGATGACCCGAGCGCTTCGGCCCCCTTCTTTGCTGACGAACCCGTCACGCTCAAGCAGGTTGATGGCCTCGCGGATGGTTCCTTGCGCCACGCCGAAGTGTTGTGCCCACTTGGCCTCAATAATGCGGATGCCCGGCGGCAGGGTGCCGTTCATGATTTCGGCCAGCAGATTTTCAGCCAGCGTCTTCTTGACCAGGCCGTTGGTCGCAAGCGAGGAAGGGGTCGGCATAGGTGTAAATGCTTAAACAGATGAAGCGCCATCCTAAACGTCGAGTTCTTAGGCTGTCAACGATAATTGAAGCACTTGAATTTCCAACCAATGGAGACGCCAGCGGTAGCGTTTCTCCGATTTATCCGCTATTAATGCAACAGAAGCCCGGCCATCCGCAAAACGTGCTCCCTCTTGCACTGCAGTTTAAGCACTTAGTTTTAGGAGAGCAGACTTGAGGACCTATTTTCCATTCGTCTAAGTTGCTGAATATAAAAGTGAGAAAAAAATATCTTGACAACGGCAAATAGTCTTCTCTAGTGTGCTCCACGTTTAAGTGCTTCAATTCGATTCTTGGCCGAGACCCTCATGCGCGGCCTTGAAGCATCGACAGCAGTCCACAGGTCCACGACCAGACACTCAGCGGAGGCAAGCATGAAAGTGTGTGGCTTCTCTAAATCTCAATCTCGATTCATTTGGGAGGTCGATTGCATGACGAAGATGCTCTTTGTTCGCGGGGTCCAGGTAGGAATCGTTGTATTGGCACTTGCAGCTGGGGCTCATGCTCAAACCACCTCTGGACTCATCACTGGCACCGTCACAGACTCAACCGGCGCAGTCATACCGGACGCTCGGGTGATATTGACGAATCAGGCCACCGCGGTGCAGCGACAAGCGGCGACCGACAGTAGCGGCTACTACTCTGTACCGGAGTTGCAACCCGGCATGTACGATGTCTCGGTCAGCAAGCAGGGCTTCGCAACCGAGAACCTGGCGAGCGTTCATCTTGAAGTCAATCAAAGCGAAGCACTGAACTTCAAGATGTCGGTCTCGGCATCGACGCAGACCGTCTCAGTCAACGCGGACATAACGCAAATAAACACCACCTCCGCGACCCAGGCCGAGGTCGTCAGCCACACGGCGATCGTAGAGCTGCCGCTGAATGGACGCCAATTCAACCAGCTCACGCTCCTCACTCCCGGTGCTGTCCCCCTGATTCAGGGCGGCCAGCAAGGGGCGTTTACGGTCAAGCTTGGAGCCGGCTCGGTGAGCCCGTCGGTCGATGGGCAGCGGCCGCAGCAAAACAACTACACCATGGATGGAGTGCTGAACAACGCACTTTTCACCAATACCTTTGCCATCAGCCCGCCACCGGACGCGATTCAGGAGTTCAACGTCCAGTCGCATATCACCGACGCGCAATTCGCCATCAGTTCGGGAGCGAACATCAATCTCGTCACCCGTTCTGGCACCAATAGCTTCCACGGAGCCGTGTACGAGTTCCTCCGCAACAATGTGCTGGACGCTACCACCTATCCGGCAACATCCGAAACACCCTACAAGCAAAATCAATACGGCCTCTTTGTCGGCGGCCCGGTGATTAAAAACCACACCTTCTTTTCAGGATACTGGGAGGGGTTTCGTTCTGAGCAGACCCAGTCTTATCTTGCGGCTACCCTGACCAACGACATGCGCAACGGAGATTTCTCAGCCGTGTTGGGAACGACGCCGGTCGGGACCGATGACCTGGGACGTCCGGAATATGCAAATGAGATCTACGATCCGTATTCCACAACTCCCGATCCAACCGATCCAGCAAAAATCATTCGAAATCCGTACGCCAACAACACCATCCCACAAGGCCAGATCAATCCGGCGTCGCTGGCCATTCTCAGCAAGTACTATCCTGAGCCGAATTTGAATGTTGCGCCCAGCGTACTTCCCAATTACGCATTCAACGGAAATACCTCAACCCAGGCTGACCAGGTCGGCATGCGCATCGACCACGAGTTCAACCAGAACAACACGGTCTTCTTCCGCTTCAACCGCTCCAACAATAGCGTAACCAGCCCTGAAGGGTTCCCCGGCTATGTGGGAGACAAGTCCAACTACTCGCGGGCATTTGCCGGTGGATACACCCACATCTTCAGCCCGAATACCATTCTGAATCTGCGCTACGGTTACACCCAGACCTCGTTTACCATCTTCGATCAGCCAGCCGGGGCAGACTTCCTGAACGCACTGAACTTTAGCTTGACCGCTCCTGTGAAGAACGACCTACCCCTGGGCCCTGGAGTAGGGATCGCCAACGGGTACACGGGAGTGAGCCAGTTTGCAGCTCCCGTCGGACCACAGAAGAACAGCGACTACCACGCGGACCTCTCTAAGATCGTGGGAAATCACACCATCGGCGTCGGCGGCATGTACTACCGGATCCATAGCTTCGACGATGGCTGGCAGTACACGATGAACTTTACCCAGAATGGAACCTCGGTGGACGCCTCGCAGAGCGGCACGGGATACGGTCCGGCCAGCCTGCTTGTGGGGACTCCGGACAGCTACACCCCCTGGGTCGGCAACACCTCAGAGGACCAGAAAATCAACTGGTACGGGTTCTATGCCCAGGATCAATGGCGCATCAGGAAGAATCTCGTGCTCTCCTACGGCCTCCGTTACGACTACATCTCTCCGCCGGCGTTTTCCAAAATCAATTCCGGTTTGGACGTGCTTACCGGAATCTTCCATGTCACAGGTCCGGTTTTGCCTCTCTTTCCCAAGGCTGTCGGGCCAAGCAGCTATTACTATGCTCAGACAAACGGATGGCAACCTCGTGTCGGGTTCGTCTATCAACCCCGCAACAGGACGGCAATCCAAGGCGCATTCGTCATCATCGACGATCACAACAACACCCTGATTGAGGAACAATCCGACATTCGCCTCTCCTGGCCGAGCGGAATTTACACCACCATCAACAATCAGGACGACGCGTATCCGTCCGTGTTCATCAACACTCTTCCCTCGGCATCAACCTTCCTCAATCCCAACAAGCCGCTGGCCAGCTTTGGCGGCAGCCCCAACCCGAAGATTCCGTACTCGATGGAATGGAATCTCGGTTTGGAACAGCAATTGACGGGAACCCTGGTCCTCGGCGCGCACTACGTGGGCGCGGGAAGCAGGCACCAATTCCTCCAGCCGCTTGCCAATACTGCAACTGTACCGGGAGCCGGGCCAATTTCGGCGCGACAACCGTATCCGCAGTATGGAGGACCGATTCCCTGGGACTACAACGAGGGAACAGCGAATTACCACGCTCTGCAGGTAAAGCTCAAGCAGGAACTCGCAGGCGGCCTCTATTACCTGTTCTCTTACACCTACGCCAAGTCGATGGATCTCGCATCGGATCCGCAGGCCGATACCCTCACCGACTTTTACGATCTCGGCCGGGATTACGGTCCGTCCGACTACAACCGGAAGCACATGCTCTCTTTCGCGGCTTCCTATGCGCTCCCGGTCGGACACGGCAAGACATTCCTGGCCAATCCAACTCCGTTGCTCAACACAGTCCTTGGCGGCTGGAATATCGGCGGTATCTTCAGTGCGGATTCCGGATTGCCTTTCAGCGCCATGGCCGGTGGCGACGTCGCGAATACCGGCGGCGGACCGCAAAGGGCGGAGCGAAACCCAACGGCGCCGGGCAGCGCTCCAAAGACTAGACAGCAATGGCTCAACCCGCAGCAGTTCACCGTACCCACAGCGTACACATTCGGCAACGAACGAAGGAACGACCTCATAGGTCCGGGCTATCTCAACACAGACTTCAACGCACGCAAGGACTTCACGATCGAGCGGTTTACCGCGCAATTCAAGGCCGAATTCTTCAACCTGTTCAATCGAACTCAACTTGGGCCGCCTAATAACAACGTTCAGTCTTCCGCGTTCGGCAGCATTACTTCGACCAGTGCGCCGGCCCGTGAAATTCAATTCGGATTGAAGCTATTGTTCTAGGGGAAGACGGACCGGGGCAGCGATCGCTGTCCTGGTCCGCGTGCTTAGGGTCCATTTCACCGTGGTCCCCGCGACTAGAGTTTCCGGAGACGGCAGCTTCTTGGTAACCAGTGTTCAGCCGATGATACTTTCTACGCAGCAGGAGCGAGCCACCAGAGGCCTGAAGCTACTCCTTGCAGGCGCATTGTGCCTGGTCGTGTCCACCGTGAGCGCGACCGCTCAAGAAGAACGCTCCTGCCTTCCTGCAAAGACCTTCTCTCAGGTGGGAGCGCTTCTCGATAAGCAAGACTATTCGCGGGCGAAGACGCTGCTTCGGGGTCTTGAATCGTGCCCGCACCTTGCACCGCTTGAGCGATTCAACGTTGGATGGCTCTACGGTAGGGCGCATGATTCGCCGGACGCTCTCATGATCTTCCAGTCGGTGCAGCCTAACATCCCGGACCGGCTTACGCATGCCTACGCCATCGCTCTAGCTGACTTTGAGCTGGGAAAAATTCAGGCTTCTATCGATACGCTCGCTGCGCTTCGTGCCCAGGGGATTTTCGATGCCAAATGCGCAGACCTGCTCGGAGTCTCGTATTCCAAGCTCGACCGATACCAGGATGCCTACGCCGTGATGGCTGAGAACATCCGGCAGAATCCATCGTATCCGTACGCATATTTCAACCTCATCGCGCTGTTCGTGGATACCTCAGAGATGGACAAGGCCGCCCAGGTGGCTGACAAGGCCGTCGCCGCGCTGCCCCAGAATGCGGAAGCGCTCTCGATGCGGGGTTCGATCGAGCTGTACAGGAACCAAGCAGACGACGCCTATCGCGACTTCTCCGCCGCTGCGGAGCTTGCTCCTCGCTCTCCCGATCCCCGTTTCTTCATGGCGCTGGTGGATTATCGGCAATCGATGTTTGATCGAGCGGCGAAGGTGCTGAGAGATGCCATCGCGTCGGGAATCGCGGATTCCGATCTCCACTACATGTTGGCGGAGTGCGTCGTCCGAATCGACCCATCGAATTCGAGGGACGCCCTGTCTGAACTCGACCAGGCGATTCAGCTGAATCCAAAGTCCGTTCCGGCCAGGGTACTTCGGGGGGAGATACTGCTCAAGGCAGGGCGACCGCAGGATGCGATTGTTGACTTGAAGATTGCGCGGCGTCTCGACCCCAACCCACAACGGGATACCACTAATACAACCTACCTGTTGGGACGGGCCTATGCCGCCCTCGGCAAACGAGACGAGGCGAAGGCGCTGTTCGCGCAGCTAGGTCATCAATTCGGCCCGAACAAAACTGATTCGCTCAACCAACTAGGGGACCAGAAGATACGAGCGGCGTTGCATCCGTAAGTAGGCCGCGTCTGCTTTGCAGTCCGCACTTGGCAACTCCCGGAACCTGCCGGAGTCGCCGTACAGGAGGAAGATTTCGAGTGCTGAGAGATGTGTCACGAAGAACCTTTATCCGAACTGCCGCTGGCTTGATCTCTGCCAACTGGGGAGGACTGAGCATCCTGGGTGGCCCCCCGTCCGCACTGGCTCAGTCTTCAGATGGCTCTCATTCGAGACCCGTACCTCAGGAATTCATTTACGGGACGGAGTTCTTCCGTCCGCCGAATCCACCGCGCGCGCTCCGCCATGAAATGTTGAAGGCGATCGCCGATGAGTACAAGTTCAACATCATTCGCATCTACTGTTCCTGGGTGTACCTCAATCCCGAGCCAGGCAAATTCGACTTCACGGAGATCGAAGAGGTTCTGACCGACTGCGACCGGCTCGGACTGAAAGTGCTCATGGGCGCGGTCATCGAGGAAGCTCCCTACTGGCTCGAAGCGGCGCATCCGGAGTCGCGGTTTGTCGATGCACTGGGAGAACCGCAGCGTCTGCAGACTGCCTCCATCAATATGAGCGGCGGGTGGCCGAGCTTGTGCATGGACTGGCCTCCGGTTCGCGATACAGCCGAGACATTTCTTCGCGAACTGGCCAAGGTCGTTTCCAGGCACGCGTCGATGTATGCCTACGATGTGTGGAACGAACCTCATCTTGAGCCTTCGGGTGGGCACGAATTCAATGCTTCGACGGATCAGAGGCTGTACTGCTACTGCGAAAAAACCATAGCTTCCTTTCAAAGGTGGCTTAAGCAGCGCTACGGAACTCTAGAAAAACTCAGTGAAGCGTGGGTCAGGCGCTATCCCAGTTGGAATGTAATTGACCCGCCGCGTGGCCCGGGTTCCTATATTGATTGGGTTGACTGGCGGCGTTTCATGATCGAGCGAAGCACGGAAGAGATGCGTTTCCGTGTCCAGACGCTGCGCGCTATTGACACCCGAAGCATTCTGGAAAGCCACGTCTACAGTCAGGCCGCGGTTCTTCCCCTGGCGCTTCAGGCGATCAATCCCTGGCGCCTGGCCGAGTTGATGGATACATGGGGGCTTTCGAATTTCCCTCGGTGGTCGGAATCCCCGATTTACTTAGGCGCGGCCCAAATCGAGCTGACCCGCGCAGCCGCGGCAGGAAAGCCATTCTGGATCACCGAGCTACAGGGCGGGCACGGAAGCAACGGCATTCGCCGCAGCCGCCAGATGCGCCCCCGAGACATCCGGCTGTGGAACTGGATGCTGGTTGCGATGGGCGGAAAAGGCATTATTTACTGGTGCTATCTCACCGAGGCAACAGGAACGGAGTCGACCGGCTTCGGCCTGGTCGAGCGTGACGGATCGGTAAGTGAGCGTGTGCTCGAAGCTGCTGAAGATCACAAGCTCATCCAGGCGCAGTGGGAGATCATCAAAGACTATCAGCCGAGTCCGGAAGTAGCCGTGCTCGTCGACATTGACAATGCGCTTTTGACTTTCGCCATGAGCGGGAAGGAAGATGCATCGACCAAATCCTTCGCCGGCTATTACAAAGCCTTGTGGAACAGCGATTTGCTGGTAGACTTCATCGAGCCTCAGAGCCTTCGCAATGCCGGGAGATACAAGGTGATCATTGCCCCCTGGCATCTGATCGGCAAGCAGGAAACCTGCGATCGCTTGCGGCAGTTCGTCGAGGCTGGAGGCACGCTCCTGTTGGAAACAGGGTTTGCTTCCTACGACGAGCACATGGTGTACAACCCGATCGTCCCGTCGTTTGGGCTAGCCGAAGCCTTCGGTTATCGCGAACAGGAGAGCTTGTACATGATGCAGAGCGATGTAAAGGAAAATCCGAAACCTGAAGATCTGCCTCCATCCGAGCGGGTCTATATCGAAGGTCAGCTCGTTTTCACGGAACCTATCCCGGCAACCATCAAGGCGCATACCTTCCTGACCCCGATCGCGATCACTTCAGCGAAAGTGATCGCCGCATACGAATCGACTCCCGTCGCGGCAACCAAGAAAGTGGGCAAAGGGCAGATCTACTACATTGGCACCAATCTGGGTGCCAGCATCGAAGAGGGCTCTCAGGCCGGTATCGAACTGGTGCGCGCAATCTTGGGTCAGGCGGTTCAGCCAGCCGTTACGTCGGACAAGGTCCACCCTCGGTTGATCGAATCGCGGGCCGGCAGCCTTCTTATTGTCTTCAACGACCAGATCACCGACCAGACTGCAAAGATCCAGGTGCCATCCCGCTACAAGACGGCGATGAACATCTACAGCAATCAGCCACAGAACATCCAGGGAGGCGCCGTCGAGATTCAGGTGCCATTCGAGAGCGTCAGCGTTCTACTTCTTTCCTAGCTGTTGGTTCAGTGTGGGAAGGCGCAAACCGGATCAAGAGCCTGGAACCCGTTGCCTGTGCCAGGCGTTGAAGGGTTCGCAAAGATGGCTGTATCCGCCCGCCCTCCATCCTCGCAACCACTGGCTGTGTTGTTCCCATTTTCCTAGCCAGTTCCGTCTGGGTGAGACCGGCGCGGTTGCGGGCCGCGATGACTGCCTTCGCCAACGCAAATTCGTCTTCAAGAGCCGCATACGCCTTCCGATATTTTGGCTCCTTCATCCACCGCTGATGCAATTCCGTTATTCGCGCCATAAAATATCGCAATATACCACGAAAGATATAATCGCCATAAAGGTCATGTAATCATTGGGGGCTTTAGAGTCTGTGTGAGAACTGGGATTATTTCAGCCCCGAAAGGGGCGGCCTGAACTTCAGACCTGTCCAAATTAGGGTTTGGAACCAAGGGACAAATTGGGATTAACTCCTGACTCCGGCGCGCAAATCGCATTAACCGCAGGTCCCTCCACTTCGCTCCCCCGGATTTCCTGTAGAACTTGGTGGCTTCGACAAACTTCATGCGCCTTTCCCTACTGAAAGGCGCACACGCGGCCCTGTCCAGTGCAGCGTGGCAGGAAATCCGGGTTCGCTCCGGTCGGGATGACAAATTTGTTTTGAAATCGATGATTTCTCACGACAACCGCCCATTTTTACAACAAATTTGTCATCCCGACCGGAGCGAAGCGAAGTGGAGGGACCTGCGGTTAATACTTCGTTTTCAGTGGGTCCAAAATAGGGAACCTCATTTGATGTTGGCCAAGCTCTCCTAATGTAATCAGCTGACTAACTGCTCCAACAGCCTGCCTTTCTCGCTAATTTGGACAGCTCTGAAGTTCAGGACGCCCCTTTCGGGGGTGAAATAATCCGAGTTCTCACGCAGGCGCTTTAGCCCGTGAGACGCGCCTCTCGTCCCATGCACCACTGCGGGGCCCTATCGCTACGCGCCCAAACTCTTCAAGCGGAACAGCGCCGCGATCATGGCATCGATGTCTTCGAAGCTGTTATACAGCGCGAGCGATGGGCGCACCGTGGTCTCCACGCCAAATCTGCGCAGACTAGGCTGGGCGCAATGATGACCTGAGCGGACCGCGATCCCCTCTCGGTTCAGAGCGGCTCCCACCTCTTCAGTACGGAAACCATCCAGCACAAACGACAGCACCCCCGCCTTTTCCTTAGCCGTCCCGATGATACGCAGCCCCGGCACCCGCAACATTTCCTGGGTGGCGTAGACCAGGAGCTCATGCTCATAGCGCGCCACATTCGGCATCCCGATGTGGTCCAGGTAATCGATGGCTGCGCCCAATCCAACCGCATCTGCGATGTTGCCCGTGCCCGCTTCGAAGCGCCCTGGAGGAGGTTGATAGGTCGTCTTCTCAAAGGTGACGTCGACAATCATATTGCCCCCGCCCTGCCAAGGAGGAGTTTCCACCAGCACCTCCGGCTTGCCATAAAGCACGCCAATGCCAGTCGGCGCGAAGACCTTGTGCCCGGAGAAGACATAGAAATCGCAATCGAGAGACTGCACATCGATGGGCATATGCGAAACCGCCTGTGCGCCGTCGAGCAGAACACGGGCTCCGTGGCGATGCGCCATCTGCACCATCTGATGCGCCGGAGTGACTGTGCCCAGGGCATTCGACACCTGGGTGAACGAGACCAGCCGGGTCTTGGGGTTCAGCAGCTTCTCGTACTCATCCAGCAGAATCTGCCCGTCATTGTCCACCGGAGCCACCCGCAGGCATGCGCCCTTTTCCGCGCATAGCATCTGCCAGGGAACGATGTTGGCGTGATGCTCGATCCAGCTGATGACGATCTCATCGCCTTTGTTGATGTGCCGCCGTCCCCATGCCTGGGCCACCAAGTTGATGGCTTCGGTCGCGCCGCGGACGAATACGATCTCCTTCGACGAACTGGCATTGAGAAAGTGCGCCACCTTGCTACGCGCATCTTCGTAGGCATCAGTGGCCCGGGCGGCGAGCTCATGGGCGGCACGATGAATGTTGGAGTTCTCATGCTCGTAGAAATACGAGATGCGGTCGATCACGCTTTGCGGCTTTTGCGTGGTGGCCGCATTGTCCAGCCAGATCAACGGGTGGCCGTTCACCTGTTCGTTCAATATCGGAAAGTCGCGGCGTACCGAGCCGATGTCGAACTGCTGCCGCGGAAGCTTCAGGTCACCGACGGCCCCAGGATGCGATGTGCTGATATCAGCAACATCTGCACTCTTCGCGGCCGTCATATCGTCCAGAAAATAAAACGAAGAGGAATCTGTTAACGCAGCGCGCGCATCGTCTTCGTTGCGCAAGGGCGGCAGCGGGGCAAGCTTAGGCACGCCTGCTTCGAAAGATGGAAACAAGGCAGCGTCAAACTCCGGCATCGGAAGTGAAAAGGGAGAGACCGCGGCGCTTCGCGGATCCACCTGAAGCAGGCCCACGGCGGGCGTGGCTGCGGCTTGCGATGCAGTGGCAGGAGCTGCGACAGGCGTGTTCAGAGCGCCGGCATTCTCCAAAAAGTAGAACGGAGATGCAGTCGTCAGCACCGATTTTGCATCGTCCTCGGACCGCAGCGGGGCCAGTGGCGGCAGCGCCGGCACGCCCGCTTCAAATGCGGGAAACGACGCGCCAAACTCCGGCATGGGAAGCGAGAACGGAGAAACCCCCGCTGCGGCGCTGCGCGGGTCCTGGGGCAGCACAGAGACTTGCGGCGCGATTGGAACACCGGCAGGACCCATCCCCGCCGCGGAAGGTACATAGGATGACATCCCCGCCAGATCCGCGGTGAACGGAGGTCCGCCGGCGGAGGGCACAGCCGGCATCGAAGGCAGCGGCATGCCCAACTGCGGCAGCCGGGTTGCGAAATCCTGCGGACCAGAGGGAGCAGCGGGCACCGACATCGGCACGGGAAGAGCCTGCCCTGGCTGCCCGCGGAAGAACTCGTTCGCCAGCCGGGTCAGCGTGGCTACGTCGGGGAGCGAACCGGCAGGCTGGTCTCCCACCCTTTCCGTTAGCCCCGAGCGAACCCCGCATCGCTCTGATCATTTGTACTCATGGTAGTGTCCGACTTCTACGTTCTCGAGCACACCCAGCGCATCTTCGGTAAGCACTGCGGCCGAGCAATACAGCGACACCAGGTACGAGGCGATCGAGTTGCGGTCAATACCCATGAAACGGACAGAAAGGCCAGGAGTCTGTTCCCCGGGCAGGCCAGGCTGAAACAGCCCCACAACACCCTGCTTCCTCTCCCCGGTGCGGAGCAACAGAATATTGGTCTTCCCCGCGTCGTCAACGTTCAGCTTGTCGGTGGGGACCAGCGGAATGCCCCGCCAGGTCAGAAATGGCGAGCCAAAGATGGTTGCCGTGGGCGGAGGAACCCCACGCAAGGTGCATTCACGGCCAAAGGCGGCAATGGCGCGCGGATGCGCCAGAAAAAACGCCGGCTCCTTCCAGATGCGCGCGAGCAGTTCATCCAGATCGTCCGGGGTAGGCGCACCCCCGCGAACAGAAACCTTGAATGCAGAATCGACATTATTGAGCAGGCCATAGTCGGCGTTGTTGATCAACTCGCTCTCCTGGCGCTCTTTCACCTTTTCCACCGTCAGCCGCAACTGCTCGCGGATCTGGTCGTGGGGATGGCTGAACAGGTCGGAGACGCGCGTGTGTACATCCACCACCGTCGTGATCGCGCTCAGCGTATATTCACGTGGAGTCTCCACGTAGTCGACAAATGTCTCGGGCAAGGTACGTTCATCGCGCGATCCGCAATCGACTTGGATCTCAGCATCGTTCTTGACCTTGTTGACCCGGTAGGTGCCGGATTCGACAGGAACCCAGTTGAGCAGCTGCACCAGCCAGCGCGGGGTAATCGCCGTGAGTTGGGGAGCCGTTTTGGTTGTATTGGCTAACTGCCGTGCTGCAACATCGCCTAAAGCCCTTGCCATGGGAGTTTGTTCCTTCCTTTTCGTGTCCCCTCAAAAAACCAGGAAACATATACCTGGAGAATGATAGGCGTCTGCCCGCCGCGGGTGAATCGTGGAAATACGAAATTTGGCGCCGTTGGGATCACAAAGAATCGACAAGCGGCCTCCCGACCTAATAATTTAAGGACAGTCATTTGTGCGTCGAGTTCCCCGGAGGGCCTGTTGACTGGAATGGTTCACCCATCGATTGACGATATTGATTGCGAAATCCTCGCCGAGCTTCAAGCCAACGCTCGCATTGCCTTTGCCGAACTGGGACGAAGGGTAGGACTCTCCACGCCTGCTGTGATCGAAAGGGTCCACCGGTTAGAGGAGAGCCGAGTGATCCTGGGTTATCGCACAGTCGTCGACCCCGCACAGGTGGGACTGCCGGTGCGTGCCATCGTCAAGGTCACCGTGGCCGGCGATAAGCTGGTGAAATTTGCCTCCGTGGTGCGCAATCTGCCGGAGGTGCTGGAGTGTCATCGGGTTACCGGCGCCGAGTCGTTTATCGTGCAGGTCGCGGTCCGCGATGTACGCCATATGGAAGAGGTAATTGATTCCATGATGCCCTATGTGGCAACCAATACTTCGATGATCCTGGCCTCGCCCGTTCCGTGGAATAGCATCCTCCCGGCTGCGCGCTACGGCAAGAAGGCGCGCCAGCGCAAGCCCAATAGCTAACTGCCCTCGCCGGGCATACGACCCTACAACTAAGGTGTACTTCGCACTGGTGCGGACGCAACCTACTCAACCACATTGGGGTTTGGTACACCAGTAGTCGTTGTCAGGCAAGGAGCGCTATGAAAGCCGGAACATTCGCAGTAGCAACAGCCTCAGTTCTTTTCGCACTCGCGGCCGCAGCTCAAACCGCGCAAACCGCGCCGCCCCCGGGAACGGCAGCGCAGCGTAAAGCCAACCAACAGGCGCGGATCGCGCAGGGTGTCAAGAGCGGTCAATTGACTGCTCACGAAACCGCCCACCTGGAGACTCGCGAAGCCAGCGTCAACAAAGAAGAGCACGCGATGCGCGCAGCCGATAATGGGAAACTTACGGCGGCTGACCGCACCGCGATCAACAATCGCCAGAACAAGATCTCAAATTCTATCTACAAAGATAAGCACAACGACGCGGTACAGAAATAGCGTGGTATGGATGGGCAGGAGAGGCCTTTCATAGAGACCTCTCCCTGCGGGTCTATTTCTATAATCTTCTTCACTGCCCGGGTCGCGTTGCGATCCCATCGCTCGAAGTGCCCTCCGTACTCCTCTTTCCAGCGAACCCCCTTAAGCCTCTCGATTCAGACCTATGGAAGCATAGGAACATGTCGAGACAGCGGGGTTGTAAACTGTAAGCGAGGGATCTATGGCCGAACTGGAACGCAGAAAGTCGGTAACCGTCAAGATAGGCAATGTGCGCGTGGGCTCTTCCGCGCCGGTCGTGGTGCAGTCCATGACCAACACCGACACCGCCGATGTACCAAGCACCATCCAGCAGGTCGCCGCTTTGGCCACCGCAGGGTCGGAACTGGTGAGGGTGACGGTCAATAACGACGCGGCGGCCGCCGCGCTGCCAGCCATTGTTGAGGGATTGGCCAAGCTGGGAATCGACGTCCCTATTGTTGGCGACTTTCATTACAACGGGCACCTGCTGCTGAAGAAGTATCCGGAGTGTGCGCGTGCCCTCGCGAAGTACCGCATCAACCCGGGCAACGTTTCCATCGGCCGCAAGGACGATGACAACTTCCGCACTATGGTTGAGTGCGCGGTAGAAAACCAGAAGCCGGTCCGCATCGGAGTGAACTGGGGCTCTTTGGACCAGGCATTGCTCACCAGGATGATGGATGAAAACTCCAAGCGGGCGCAGCCGGCGGATGCTCGGGACGTAATGATCGAGGCCATGCTGGTCAGCGCGATCGAGTCCGCCCGCGCTGCCGAACGCTATGGCTTGCGCCGGGACCAGATCATCCTCAGCGCCAAGGTGAGCGGTGTGCGTGACCTGATCGAAGTCTACGAGTTGATGGCGGCGCGCTGCGACTACGCTCTCCACCTGGGCCTTACGGAGGCCGGCATGAGCATGAAGGGGATCGTGGCTTCTACTGCCGGCCTCGCTCCGTTGTTGCTCAAGGGCATTGGCGACACCATCCGTGTCTCGCTCACCCCCAAACCCGGCGGCGACCGCACCGAGGAGGTGCAGGTGGCGCAGCAGATCCTGCAATCGTTGGGCATCCGCAGCTTCGCTCCCCAGGTGACTGCTTGCCCCGGCTGCGGGCGCACCAGCAGCACTTATTTCCAGGAGCTGACCCAGGACATTCAGGCCTACGTGCGCGACAGCATGCCTTTATGGCGCGAGCGCTATCCCGGAGTCGAGGAATTGAAGCTCGCGGTGATGGGCTGCGTGGTCAACGGACCGGGCGAGTCCAAGCATGCCAACATCGGCATTTCCCTGCCCGGCACTTTTGAAGACCCCAAGGCCCCCGTCTACGTAGACGGCCGCCTGATGACGACTCTTCGTGGCGACGGTATCGTCAACGACTTCAAAAAGATTCTCGACGACTATGTCGCCGCGCGCTACGGCACCGCGTCGCGCGAAGACCAGCTGATCGAGGTGCGATAAAGCTTTGAACCGTAGGGCTACGAAAAACATTTCCAGGAATGGCCCGCGGAACTGCAGATCCCTCGGCTGCGCTGCGCGGGATGACAAAGGGGAGAGGTGCGCTCCCATGGTGGGCGGTTGCTGGACAGAAGGCGTTTTTCATCATCGTAGGTGCGTCGCGCGCCCATGGTTCCCCGGTCGGGATGACATCGGGTTGCAGGACTGTAGCTGTCGGGAAGAATCTTTGATTTCAAAATAAATTGTCATCCCGACCGGAGCGAACCCGGAAATCCAGGTGAGCGCAGTGGAGGGACCTGCGGTTCCCCTTTATCTCTCCGGCTGGCCAGTACCCGCCACACCCACGCAAAGGCGATGGGCCATTCCGGCGCCTGTACCATCCAATGGAAGACGGGCATCTACCCAGTATGGGGCGGCCCGTCTTATATACTGGCCTCCGGGCGCCACTGAATGGCAGAAGAAAGACGAAAAAGAATCAGTAGTAGTGTGCTCTGGATCACTGCCGGCATCGCGCTCGTCATCATTTTCTTCGGCGTCCGCCGGCTCACGCGCGAGAAATTGCCGGTACGGGTCGCCGAGAGCCAGGTGCAGGATCTGGTCAAGGTCCACAGCACCAATGGCCGGGTCGAGCCCCTGCAGATCTTTGAGGCGCATGCTCCAGCCGCGACCACCGTCAAAGGAGTTTACGTCCACGTTGGCGAGAAAGTGCGCCCCGGCCAGCTGCTGGTATCCCTGGATGACACCAACGCCCAAGCCAGGCTGGCCGCCGCTACAGCCGCCTTGCGCGCGGCCGAAGCCCAATACCAAAGCGTGGCAGCGGCGGCATCCCACCAGGAGCAGCTTGCCCTCTCCGCCAACCTCGCCAAAGCGCAGATCGATCAGGACCAGGCAGCGAAGGATCTCGACGTAGTCCAGAAGCTGGCGGCCAAGGGCGCCGCCTCCCCCAGCGAGGTAGCCCAGGCCCAATTGCGCCTAAACCTCGCCCAAACGTCCATGCACTCGCTGGAGGAACAAAAGACCAAACCATTCGCCCCGACGGACCTTACCCAGGCGAAATCCAGCGTAGCTGAAGCGGAAGCTGCCCGGGCTGCCGCCGTCTCGGTCATCGAGCGATCGAATGTACACGCTCCGTTTGCCGCCACCGTCTATTCCCTTCCCGTCACCCAATATGCCTATGTCGAGCCTGGCGCAGAGATCCTGGAAGCGGCCGACCTGACCAAGCTCCGGGTGCGCGCCTACTTCGACGAGCCTGAGATCGGCGACCTGAAACTCAACAATCCGGTCAGCATTGTGTGGGATGCCAAACCGGATTTGAAATTCCACGGGCACATCATCCGCCTGCCCTCCACCATCATTACTTACACCACCCGCAACGTCGGCGAGGTGCTGGTCAGCATCGAGGACTCGGACGGAGTCCTTTTGCCCAACACCAACGTGGTGGTCACCGTCGTCACCCACGAGGTTCACAATGCGCTCACTGTTCCCCGCGAGGCTCTTCACGTCGAGGGTGGGCGCGATTATGTTTACGTCGTCTCCCGCGACACGCTGCGCCGTGCCGCGGTGCAGGTGGGAGCCATCAACCTCACCCTGGTGCAGATCGTGAGTGGCCTGAAGGAGCATGCGGTTGTCGCCCTGGGCACCACCAATGGCCCGCCGCTTTCTGAGGGCGTCCCCATTCGCATTGTCAATTAGAGTGGTGACCGTCTGTAGAATGCAGATTGCAGAATTTCCGAGGGTCAACCATATCGGTGAGGCGCGCCTGCCAGTTCGTGTTGCTGGGTGTCATTACCCTGATTGCGCAAAACGGCGCCCGAGCCCAGGTCTCTTTTTACACGGCAGTCGATCTGGCCCTGCGTAACAGCACCCAGGTGCGCATCAGCGCGGCCGACGTGCAACACGCCGAGGCCGCGGTAATGGAAAGCATAGACGCCTATAAACCCAGCTTTTCCGTGGGTTCCAGCCTGGGATATTCGTACGGCTTCCCTGTGGGCCAGCCTTCCATTTACACGCGTAAACGCGCAGTCGCTGGCCTTCTCCTTCTCCCAACCGGACTACATTCGCTCGGCGCGCGCTGCGCTGCTGGCCGCGCAGTTGCAGCTGAAAGATACCCGGCAGCAGGTCATCCTGGACGCCGCGCTGGACTACATGGAGCTGGCGACCACCAACCAGCAGATCACTGCCCTCGATCAGGAGACCGGCTTCGTCCGCAAATTGGTTGAGATCGAAAGCGAGCGGGTCGACGCCGGCGTCGACAGCAAGGTGGAGTTGACCCAGGCGCGCTTGACCGAAGCCCAGATTGCGCTCAGGCGGCTGCATCTTGTGGACCAGGCCGACCTGGCGCGCGCTCGGCTCGCCCACTTGACCGGGCTCAACCCGGCCGACATGGTCTCCGACCCGCAAACCATTCCCAACGCGCCTGAAATCTCGCAGCAGCTTGACGAGCGCCCGGCTGCGAACAGCGGCGTGGAAGGCTGCTTATGCCTCGGCCAAATCGAAGCTTTTCACCGCTTTCGGCGATGCCCGGCAGAACAACCGCCCGACCTTCGGCTTTGGCGTGGAATACAACCGGTACGCCAAGTTCAACAATTACAACGAGTACTACCTGCGCTTTCAGCACAACAACTTCGATGTAGGCATTCAGATCACCTTGCCGCTCTTCGACGCCACCCGCAAGGCAAGAGCCAAAGGCTCAAGTGCGGAGGCGGCGCAGGCAACGGCGCAAGCCGATCAACTGCGCGACCAGGCGGGGGAGCAAATCCTGCGATTGCAGAAGAGCGTGGCCGAGCTTGCCGCCCAGGAAAAGGTGGCGCAATTACAAAACGAACTGGCCCAGGATCAACTGGACACGATCACCACCCAGCTCCACCTGGGAAGCGGCGGTGCCCGGGAGCAGCGGCGCCATTGCCCAAGGACGAACAGGGGGCACGCATCAGCGAGCGCAGCTACTTTGTCGACATGCTCGATACCCGATTCCAGCTGATGCAGGCCCGGCTTTCTCTATTGCGGTCGATGGGCAGAATCGAAGACTGGGCCAAGCAAGTGCCGCCCGGAAGCACCCCCCATCCCTAGACTTCCAGACTTTTCCTCCCATCAAACCAGATCAGTTGAACCCTCCAGACCTGCCGACATCTAAGCAAACGGGTGCTGCTCTAGGTCCTGTTGCCACCCCCAGCACCTGCGGTGCTGTTAGACTGTAAGTTAAGCCTATGCCGCTAAAAACGTTACTCTTAAACCCCCCATCGTTCGAGAATTTTGACGGCGGCGCCAGCTCTCGCTGGCCCGCTACGCGTGAGATTGAGTCCTACTGGTACCCGGTGTGGCTGGCCTATCCGGCCGGCATGCTGGAAGGCTCCCGCATGCTGGACGCCCCACCCCATCACATCTCCGCGACGGAAGTCATCGAGATTTGCAAAAGCTACGAGTTCCTGGTGCTGTTCACCAGCACCCCGGGCTGGACCGGCGACCAAAAACTGGCCGAAGCCATCAAGCGTGCCAATCCCCAGATCAAGATTGCCTTCGTCGGACCGCCGGTCACCACCTCGCCGGACCGCGCCTTAAACGAATGTCCGGCGATCGATTTCGTTTGCCGGCGCGAGTTCGATTTCTCCGTGGTGGAGTTTGCCAACGGCAAATCCCTGGACGAGATTCTGGGCATCAGCTACCTCAAAAACGGCGTGGTCGCGCACAACCCCGACCGGCCCCAGGTAGACAACCTGGACCAGATGCCATGGGTCACCGATGTCTACAAGCGCGACATCGACGTCACGCGTTACAACGTGCCCTTCCTGCTGTATCCCTACGTGTCTCTTTACTCCACTCGCGGCTGTCCCGGCGCAATGTACCTTCTGCCTCTGGCCGCAGACCCTGAGCGGACATGCATGGCGCAAGCGATCCACCGACGACGTCGCCGCCGAGATGGCGCATGCCAAGGAGCTCTTTCCCGAAGTAAAAGAGTTCTTCTTCGACGACGACACCTTCAACATCCAGAAGGTGCGCACCATTGAGCTGTGCGAGAAGCTCAAGCCGCTCAAGCTCACCTGGTCCTGCACCTCGCGCGTAACCACCGACCGCGACACCCTCAAAGCGATGCGCGAGGCTGGTTGTCGTCTGTTGATCGTGGGCTTTGAGTCCGGCGATCCGCAGATCCTCAAGAACATCAAGAAGGGCGCCACTGTGGAGCGGGCCCGCGACTTCGCCCGCGACTGCCATGAACTCGGCCTCACTATTCACGGCGACTTCATCCTCGGCCTTCCCGGTGAAACCAAGGAGTCCATCCGCAACACCATCAACTTTGCCAAAGCTCTTGATGTTGAGACCATCCAGGTATCGATTGCCCACGCTTATCCGGGCACGGAGTTCTATGACTTCGCCGCCGAGAATGGTTTCATCATCAACAACGGCGCCATGGTCGACGAAGGTGGGCATCAGCTCGCGCACATTGAATATCCCGGCTTGCCCAAGGATTACGTGCTGGAGATGGTGCATCGTTTCTACGATGAGTACTACTTCCGCCCCAAGGCGGCGTGGCGCATCGTGAGCAAAGCCATCGTGAATCGCGACGTCAAGCGCCTTTACGTCGAGGCGAAGTCATTCCTCAAGCTGCGTGCCGCGCGCAACAAGGTAGTGGCAGACGGAAAGCTGAAGGCGGCCAAAACGGCCGACCCGGTTCTAAACGCGGGAGCATGAACCTACGGCGGTATCTGATCCTGGGCGTGGTAGCGCTCTCTTCGGCCCTTGGCGATACCTTCATGTCGATTGGGATGAAGCGCATTGGCCCGGTCCCTTTGTCTCATCCTGGTGAGCTTCTTTCCGCCTTGCGAACCCCATGGGTGTTGGG
Organism: uncultured Acidobacteriaceae bacterium; assembly: GCA_963834205.1. Lineage (GTDB taxonomy): Bacteria > Acidobacteriota > Terriglobia > Terriglobales > Acidobacteriaceae > PALSA-350. The sequence goes on from CAWIBI010000012.1 coordinate 154,258, forward strand.
TGGAGTTCTGTTGCTGTTGATCTTTTTTGCGTCCTATCTCACGACGCTTACCTGGGCGGACCTGACCTTCGTATTGCCGGCGTCGTCGTTTGCCTATGTTGCCCTCGCTTTCCTCTCCAGGTTCTGGCTTCAGGAGCAAATCTCGACTGCACGCTGGCTGGGCATCGCGTTGATCACCGCCGGAGTCGGGTTTGTAACCCAGGGCCCGGCTTATACTCCGCGTCATTCCAGCGATCACTCATGAGTTCCGGTCCGGCAATTGCGGTCATGGTGGTCATCATCGTACTGACCGCCACGGCGGGCGACGTGTTCATGGCCTCGGCGATGCGCGCTGTCGGCGACCTGGACCAGATCAAGGCGGCACGAGGCTTGCGCGGCGCGATCTGGGCCGTGGTTAGTGAAGGCCGCTTTATGGCCGGAGTTGCATGGATGGCCCTTAGCTTCTTCGCCCTGCTCTTCTCCCTCAGCCATGCGGACGTCAGCCTCATCGCCCCTGCGGCAGGTTCCCTCACCTTCGTCAGCAATGCGCTGGCCGCAAAGTATTTGTTGCATGAAAATGTCGATCGCCGTCGCTGGCTGGCTGCGGTCTTTGTCTGCTGCGGTGTCGCGCTCCTCAAGCACTAGACGGCGTTTCTTACAAGAGCAACCGGAATGTGCGGCTGCTTCTACAGAGTGTGCATTTGGATCTCGACGCCAACGCCTTCCGCCTTCTTGAGCGCCGCGATAACACCAACCAGGTTTTGCGCGCTCGGATTGCCCTTCGGTCCAAACATACGCTGCAGGCTAGGCGACGATATCTTCGTCTTGCGGGCGAGTTTGGGAAAGCCAATGGTCGCATTGATGTAATTCCGCAGAATCGCACGGCCGGTTGCGAAGTCGCCGTCATTGATGAGTTGTAGGCCTTCACGAAGAAGAGCCTGACGAAAGGCGGGCTCGCGCTGTGCCCGTTCGCGGACGGTTTCGCGAAAATCTCGTGTCAGCGCCATGTTCAATCCTCCTACTTTCGTTTCTTCTTCGTCTTACTCTTCGTCTCCGGCTTTTTTGCCGCCTGTTGCAGGAGGACTTTCTTACGCTCTTTGTATTCACGCCATGCGGCCTTGGCGTCAGCAATATCCCGGTTCTGCCGTTGCTTCGTACCTCCGGCAAGCAGGATGATAAGGTGTTCACCATCTTTGCCGAAGTAAATGCGGTAACCTGGCCCGAAGTCGATCTTGTATTCCGAGACGCCTTCTCCAACACTTTTAACTGAGGATTTGTTGCCCTGGGATATACGCTCCAGACCCACCGCCACCTTAGTAGCAGCCGGCACGTCGAGACCGTTGAACCAGGCTCGGTATTGATTACGTCCGCTGCCGTCTACATACTCCTCGAGAGCGATCACTTCTCACCATCATAATATATATGTTATCAATGCCAAGTCTCAAAAAGCTGGCCGAGCACCCGTTCCGCACGGTAAAAATGAACCCGCCGCCCATGAACCAGCGTCCTATTTGCAGAGTTTGTAATTCCAGGAAATCTGGGAGGAACCACCATGAAGACCTGGGTGGCCCTGATTATCTTTGCCGGCCTTTTAGCCCCTATAGGGTTGCCGCAAAACAGTGCGCCTGCTGCCCCCGCGGCGCCGGCGGCTGATAGTGATGAAGAGCCGGACCAGCCGGTAGCCAAGCCGGCTCATCCAATCAGCGTCGAGGCACAAACCAATGCAGCCTGGGACATGCTGAATACTGCGCTAACTGACACCAAGCCGAAGGCAGAGCCGGTACGAATCGACGCCATTACTGCCCTGGGTACGCTGGGCGATTTCCCCCGCGCTGCCGCATGGTTGCGCGATGCGCAAAAGGATCAGGACCGCTACATTCGCCTGGCCGCCGTAGCCGCCATGGGCTCCAGCAAGAAAGCGGAGTTCGTCCCCGACCTGAAGCACGCGCTCAACGACAACGCGCCTGAGGTCAGTTTCACCGCCGCCGTCGGTCTGTGGAAGATGAACGACAGAAGCGGGGAAAGCATCCTGGATGCAGTGCTTGCAGGAAGCCGCAAGGCCAATCGGGGCCTCGCCACTTCTGAGAAGCACGAGGCCGATCAGGACCTGCACAGTCCTTCCAAACTCGCACAGATCGGGGCCGAGCAGGGCGCCTACGCGTTGCTGGGACCTTTCGGCATCGGATTTACCGCGTTGCGCATGGGCAAGGGGCAGAGTGCAATCCATCCAAAAGTGATCGCGGCTACGCTGCTCGCAGAGGATACCTCGACTGCGTCCATGCAAAGGTTTGTAGATGCGCTGGACGATCCTGACCCGTTGGTGCGCACGGCGGCCGCGCGAGCGCTCGGCGATTATCACGGCGCGCAAGCGACCGATGCGCTCAGCGATCCGCTTTACGACTCTAAGCCCGCCGTGCGATTGATGGCCGCTGCCTCCTACATACGCGCGGCCCAGCCAAAGCCTGAGACTAAAGAAATTCCCCGCCGAAAAAAGACAACGGCCACCAGCCCGACCCACGGATAGCCTAAGGCGCGTTCGCGGGATGCCAAATAATTCGTAACGATCCTGGGTCTGAATTCACTATTAAACCAGGAATGCGGCATGACGGTTGTCGGCTAAAGCTTTGGCGAATGTCCCCGCGAAGGCGCGGTGGGAGTGCGTGTCCTGGAAATTCCCATTGACACACAGCGATATAACGAGCTAGATTCCACTCCTCATGAGATCTCTGGGAGGTCCCTATGCAAACCCCAGGCTTTCTGAACACCAGGACCCTCATCTTGGCCGTCACCATTTGCTTCATCGGTTGCCGGCAGAATCCCGATGCTCCGTCGGTAGTTAACAGGCCTCTCCCACCTCCGCCGGCGGGCGAACTCACATACGCGGGAGCTCTGCCTGCTCATCCTTTTGCCAAGCAGGCCGGAAACCATTTTGCACGCACGGTATTCGAAACTGACGGACCCGGTAATTCGCACATAGAGGTGCGCGACGTCTTGATTCCGCCGCGCGCAAGGAGCACGGTAGCAGCGTTACCCGGTCCCGCCGTGATCGATCCCGCAGGGGCATCAAACGTTACGCTGTCCACCGGAGACAATCCTGAAGCTCTGGCTGCAGGAGCACTCCGCCCACTGCCGGCGGGTCAAGCCCTCGCTCTTGAGAACTCCGATTCCCATCCGGCAATGGTCCGCCTCTACATCATTCGATCGAGGTAAGCTTATGCGCCGCTCCAGCCGCCCTCTCCGCTCAAATGTAACAGTGAGGACTCTTGTTGCGTTCAGCCTGGCGGTGATGAGCCTGACTGCATGCACCAGAATGGTGGGCTGCCAGGGTTGTAATCCACCGCCGGCTCAGTGGCTCGCTTACCGCAACAACCCAGGCCGGTACGGATGGCAGTTACTCGATAGCGATCTCTCGAACCCTACCAAGGTGTTGGCCAGTCTCCAGGTGGGATGGAAGTCGCCCAACACCAGGACGTGGACAGGGCCCTCCACGCCCGCCGCATTTCGCGCTTCGCCCATTGTGTTCAACAACACGGTCTTTATCGGAGATATTAATGGCGTTTTTTGGGCGCTTAACTCCGCCGACGGAAGCTTCAAATGGCGCTATCCCGCGACGGGTGCTGGCCTGAATGGATCCTGCACCCAGGGTGGAAACGGGTCTTGGGGTTCGTACGGAATCCAGTCGAGCGCAACCTACGCCAGTATCGGAACAACAGACGCAGTAATTTTTGCCGCGCCCGATCCGGATTCACACACCGATGGCGGCAACGGAAGTGCGCGACTGTGGGCCCTCAATGCGGGCACCGGCGCGCCCATCTGGAAAAGCGATGTAGTCGCGAACGTGCCAAGCTGTGGGGGAAGTATTCACGAGCGCATTACGTACTCGTCGCCCCTGGTCTCTTTCGGACGGGTTTACATTGGTGTGCACGATGCAGGAGACGACCCGGTGCAGAAAGGCCGGTTGGTTGCTGTGGACCTTAATTCCGGCCATCTCATCACCACGGGATTTCCGTTTTACGTCGATGGTGCTCCTGCTGACTTGCACTGCGGCGGCGTATGCGGCGGTGGTATCTGGGACTCCCCGGCATATGACGGGCACGGGATCGTGTTCACCACCGGAAACGTCTGCGACTCCAATGTTGCAGGTTCGCCGCCGTGCCAACCGGAGCCCAGTCCCGACCATTCGCTTAGCATGGTTAACATCGATCCGACGAGCGGGGCTCTGAACTGGCAGTTCCGCGCGATTCCCTTCGCGCGTGACAGCGACCCGGACTGGTCTGCCGGGCCAACCAGCATGCTGACCAGTTGTGGGCAACAGACAGCTTCAGTGCAAAAAAATGGCTGGACCTACAGTGTCGACTCATCCACTGGGAGCTGCAAATGGCAGTTTCCGCCAACCGCAGGGCCTAGCTGTGTTTTCCCGTCTAACACCACGACGGACCTATATGGGGACGACGACTACAAGCAACCGGGCGCCTCCTGGGGTAACTATCTCTTCGTCCAGACTGGGGGCGAGGCATTAACGGATCCGGGGGGCGTGGGCAATGGCTATGGCCGCATTCACGCGCTGGACGCTTGCCAGTCGGATAGTAACCGGGTGCGCTGGATCTTCGATGTCCCGCCTGCTGATTTTGGTGGGGGGTATGACATTGGCGCACCCACGGTGACCAATGGGATGGTGTATGTTACGGCCTCGGGTGGCCATGTGATCGCGATGGCCGACCCTTCCGTCGCGCCGCCGGCTGGCTACCGCTGTTCGAGCACCGACTTCGGTCCGCCCTCGCCGACCTGGGCATCGGACTGCCTCACTGCAGGTTTTACGATCGTTCCCGTGCCTGCATCGAGGGACGTGGCCCTCGACGATGGTGGGGACGCGGTCGGGCTTCGGATGGAACCTGCAATCGCCCTCGATAAGCTCTTTGTAGCGACCGATAAGGGCCACGTGTATGCTCTGCAGCCCTGAGGAGGCACACCCAATGAAGCATGTGAGAGAAGTAGCCATCGTCGGTTGGGCGAGCGTTTTACTGGCAGGAACGATCATGGGCGCCACCAAGGAGCCGTCTGCCAGCCCGGCCGCGGTGGTCTCGCGGTACTCAGGGATTGCCAACGTAAAGGCGTCCGGCTCTGCTGCAGTCACACCGTTGCGGGTCGAAATCAAAGACTGGCATTTGCTGCGGACAGCGCAGGCAGTGCGGGTTCCCGTCGTTGGCTTTTACATTGCGCAACTCACGTCAGGGCAGATCGATACCGAGATCGCCGGCAAGCAGGACCATCGTCGTCCCGGAGATTTCTGGACAGTGGCAGATGGGGAATCGATGTCCGTTACCTTTCCACCGCACAGCCAGTCGGCCCAGATCAAGACCATAGCAATTACTCCCGGCACAGGAAAACGTTAGCGTCCGGCGCTAAAGCAAACGCACGTTACTGGTATGGAACCCCCAAACTCGAGACACTGAATTCTCCCCACTCGCCATTGCGACGAGTTTCGGATTTCGCCGCGCGTCGAAGGCGCTTCAATGAAGACGCAAGAGCGTGCGGCGGTGGAATGGACTCAGGTCACTGCCAAAATACAGCGGTACCCACGGCATTACGGCGTAGTCTCCTGTCAAATAAAGCTTCCGCACACTCGCTGGCGCGAGGAACATCAACGATGTCTCCACCGATTCGCTGGGATTGATGGTCACGTCGGCAGGGATGACAGATGGGTCCCGGATCAGGGGGAAGCGCCGGCCACGGTCATCGCGTGCATAGAGAAAGTCCATCGCGCGGCTTGTCGACACGCGGTCGGCGTCACTGAAAATTCGCACCCGTGCCGTGTAGAGAATGTTCTGTCCCTGGGGAGTGGCATTTACGCCCTGAACACCGATGCACCAAATGTCATAGCAGTAACTGTCGCCGATGCTGACGATCGTCCTGGGAGTAAGAAGAGAGACCAACGATACTGCGGCCAGGTATACGATGATGGTTCCGGCGGAAAACCAACGCGCACGCTTCGCTGCGCAGATCTTTCCGTCTTGTCTCAGGATAGAAGAAACAAGGCCGCCGACGATGGTCACAAGAAAGACCAGGAAGCCCACGACGCCTCCAAGGTTGGAATCCTGGCGAAAGACCAGCTGAGTGCCGGGCGTGATGTAAGGCCTTTGCCCAACCTGCCAACTGGCTAAACACAGTGCTGCTGCCCCGAGTAACACCGCCGAAGCGATCTTCTTTAAGCGCAGAACCTGCATGTTGATGGCCGCCGTAAGCACATTCAATGCTATGCGTGGATTCGCCCCGAGGTCGTCGAGAAGCGCGTCAAACTCGGCTCCGTAACGCTCGCGCCAAGATCGCGGGTAAAGCCTGGCGGCAAAACGAATGAGCAGTTTCATACCTGCTTGAGCCTCCTGCCCGCCGTCTTGAGCAGGCGTTCCAGCACGCCTAACTGGGCCTTCAGATATTCACGACCAGCCGCGGTCAGAGTATAGGGACGGCGCCGGTCGTCCACCTTGACGGGTTTAATCCATCCGCGTTCTTCGAGGCGTGTGATCGCTCCGTAGAGAGTTCCCGGTCCGAGACGCAGGCCGGTAAAGCGCTCTATATCTTCCATCATGGCGTAGCCATGTTTGTCGCCTTCGGCCAGGCTGGCAAGGACGAGAAGGGTTGGGTCTGACATAGAATGGTCTATATTACGTAATACGTAGTATCGTACCACGTAACAAAAGCGCGCGTTTCGGCGGACCCACAACGCCTTTTCCAAACAGTTGGTCACTTGGGTTCAATGCTCGTCAGATGATTACCGTTTCGCCGGGTTAGCCGCTGATGAGCGGTTTCAGCCGGGTCTTCGTCTGTACAACCAGAGACCACCCGTCGCATAATTGGCGCATAGCAGGAGGCGACTATGAAGATGTGGCCTGTGACAGTTATGACCCTCTCCTTGGTCCTCGTCGGTTCTGGCGCTTTCTCCGGCCTTAGGGCGCAGGATGCAGCAGTCACTCCCGGCACAGACACGCAACGTTGCGTGAACTGGATGAAGGCAACGGTACCTGTTGCCGACTTACGCGGGCCTGACCCCGCCGATTTCTGTTCGGGTATCCAGAACGGGAATCTTGGAGCTTGGATCGCAACCTCCAAATGCGGGGCTTCACCGGCACTCCTCACGGGCACGGCGCCCAAGTACTGCGCGTCTTGGGGTGAAATTTCCGCGCATGAGGCCTGGGCCGCTGGATTTAGCTCCACAACAAAGGACGGGCGCGAGCTTCTTGAAGGAGCCTCCGACTCTGCCAAGGACACGCAGCGCAATGCGGTTACGTTCTACAGCAGGACCGCAGTGTGGATGGGAAGCCTCCGCGTGCCCGCAGGAATGTACAAGCTAATACCTTCCAAGTCACCGGATGGATGGAGCCTCGCCGTCGCCAGGCTGGATGGCGAATGGAACGATGCCAAGGCTCCGCAACAATATCTGGGAACGGTCGAGATGAAGGACTTAGCATCCGGGAATCCTATGGGGAAGGACCACCTCGAAATGGGGAAGGACTACCTCGAAATTTGGGCCGGTAACTTTGCGACAGGATGTGAGGGCCGGCCTACGGATTTCAACGGCCGGGAACTCCATTTCATTTTGGGGAGCACGGATCTTTTGCTGTGCATCCGCCCCGAGCAGCTTCCACAAAGCCAGGAAGCAAACATGAGCGGTGATTTGCACGGCACCGAATGAGAGATCTGGTGGAGCAGTTCTGTCTTCTCCATGGATGGACTGACCAATGTGCGGTTGATCCGTATGCCAGGATTAAACCGGAGCCGGCAAGAATCATCGCCGCAGCGAGCATCAGGCCGTCCATAACCATCTCCATCACCGTGGCTTAGCCACTGAGGGAAAGCATTTTCGACAGAGTTGTCATGGGCCTTCGGCCCACCCAAGGTGATGAAAGATCCCTTCTGTCCAGCAACCGCTCTCCATGGAAGCGTCGCCCTCCCCTTTATCATCTCTCCACTAGCCACAAAGAGTCTGTTCACCGAGCGTTCATAGTCCTTTCTCCCGTTGTTCATCTCGTGCAGATCCGGGGTCTGTATTTTTAGGCACGGAGGATAATCCGTGAATAAGCATCTGCTTATTGCTCCAATCTTGATCCTGTCCCTGACGCCAGGATCACCGGCTAGATTAAACGCGCAAGAGAACCATCCCCGAAGGCTGGGGTTTCCAACTCGTACCAGGCACTTTGGTAGTCAGCCGCAGCGTCTATGAAGGGAAAGCCTCGACCGTCACCATCGGCGAGACCCTGCCCCTGGGATGCCAGGGCGGTCTCACTGGGCTCACCATCAATGTTCCCACCACAACCGGCGGCACCACTCCAGTGACTGTTCCCTGCGGCGTCGCGACCGATAACGGCGAGTACCCGAACCTGTTCGATACCCACAACGTCTGGAACAACGCAAACTCCGACGGCAGCTTCGGCGTCACGTCCCCCATCTTCCTCGACGACATCACCACCGATGGCTGGACGCTGGGAACTCTCCCTATCCCCACTAATCAGATCGTGACCAGCTTCAGCTCCAAGTCGGAGCTGGCCCTGAACCGTTCCGTTGACGGGCGCTCCATCACCTTCATGGGCTACGTCGGCGGCATCGGTTGTGGAGGTTCCACGGTTTCTCCCACCGCGCCCAGCCTGCTCGATGTTTCGGCTTCCAACACGCCGGGCGTATGCGATCCCACCAATCCCGTCATCACCACCTTTCCCAGCGATCCCGTGATTCCCGCGGCCTACTACCGTGCGGTTGCCGAAGTGGACTCGGATGGCCATCTCAGCCTCACCCACGGCAACGCTTACAGCGGCGACAATGGACGCGCGGCTATCAAGGGCGGCAACGGCCTCTATTACATGGTCGGAAACGACAACTCGGGCAACCTCTCCAAGAAGCAAATGTCGACCACCCAGGACGGGATCGACCTGGCCAATGCGACCGGCGCGGAACTGCTCTATCCCGGTCTAACGCCGCCGCTCCCGCCCAACATCGAGATGATCGGGCGGCTGCAGTTCGGCACCGACAAGCCGGGCAAAGACACCAACTTCCGCGGCCTCACCATCTTCAACAATACCCTCTACGTCAGCAAGGGCAGCGGCGGAAATGGCATCAACACCGTCTATCAGGCGGGCACTCCCGGTACGTTGCCCACAGGCTCCGCCGCCGAACTCGCCACCGTGCCGCTGACCATCCTGCCGGGATTTCCCAACACCACCGCCAGCACCAGCACCGCGTTTCCCTTCGGCATCTGGTTCGCCGACGCCAACACGCTCTATGTTTGCGACGAGGGTGATGGCGCTCTGGTATCTCCCCCGGTCAATGGAAACGTGGCCGACGCCCAATCCCTGGCCACCGCAGGCCTGCAGAAATGGCGCCTGATTGACGGCACCTGGGTGCTGCAATACATCCTGCAGGATGGGTTAAACATCGGCGTGCCCTACAGCGTCGACCGATATCCTTCCTCACTCAATCCGGCCACAGGCGGCTGCCGCAACATCGAAGGACGCCATAACTTCGACGGAACCGTGACCATCTTCGCCATCACTTCGACCATCAGCGCCAATGGCGATACGGGCGCCGATCCCAACAAGCTGGTCAAGGTCACCGATCGCGTAAGCGACACCACCCTGCCCTCGGGCGACGGATATCTGGGCCATTTCTTCACTATTCGCAGCGCCAAAGCCGGCGAAGTGCTCCGCGGAGTTACTCTAGCTCCCGGCGGCTTCGACGGCTGGTAAGAAGCAAGAGGCCACGCAACCCCGCTCCAGTAGGGCCGGTTAACCCCAAAACCCGGCAAGGAGGAGAAGCAATTGCCTCTCCTCCTTGAGCTGCGCCACTGCCGAACCCCGAGCGTCATCCCTCCATCCTCTCTGCTGTTGCACAAGATCCCACACCGCGAGGCTGCGATGGCCTGGCAGACGATCCCAGACGATCAGCAGTTGTCCAGCTTTAGTCGATAGGCACTAGAGATTTGGCGTTCCCCAGCGCGGATACCTCCAAAACAACCGACTATACTGGCGATGCCATTTTTATTGGAGACAGATGCCATCCAGGGTTGGAAGTGTCCATGTGTAAGTTCGCTTTGTTGGCCCTTGGTTGGTTGACCCTCGTCGCGCTCGGCCAGACATCCGCATCGCCGCAGCCTACCGTTCGATACCACTTCGGTGACAATTCCAGTTGGGCCGATCCCGTCTTCGACGACAGCTCATGGCCCGTCGCGCCGAATGGCCTGGTTCCCTCCCGCTCCCGCGATACGAACCGTTTTCTCTGGGTGCGTATCCGGGTCCCTGTTCCGGACCAGCTGAATGGCCCACTGGCCCTTCATCTCGATAATTTGGGCGTCCAGCCCATGACGTGGCAGGTCTTCGTCAACGGTCAACCGAGCGGCGGCCAGGGAGCATTCCCGCCCCACGCCGATCCCGCCGATCCTCCCGTTTCTCCGGTGATGACTCTGCCCTCTTCGCTCGCCCCGCAGGGCTCCGTGGCTCTGGTCGCTCTGCGCGAGTGGCACGCCCCCACCTTCCTTGAATCCGACGTCCAGCATCCGGCCGCCGTCATCGACCAAGCGGCTGTGCTGAGCCTGACAGTCCGTGCCAGCGCTGCGGAAGGTCTGATTGCCAACGGACCGGAGTATGCCCTCAGCGTTGTGCTGGCCCTCGCCGGCATTGCGCTGCTCGTCTTCTGGCGTTCCTCGCGTGGCCGCGAGTACCTGTGGGCCGCGATCATGCTTCTGTCGCCTCTGGCCACTGCCATCCTGTCTTCGGGTCTGGTTACCGCTCGCCTCTCGTTCCACGCGCAGACTCTGGCCATTGCAGTGGTCTACAGCGCGGGCCTGCTGGCTGAGATCGAGTTCATGTGGACGCTCTTTCAACTGCGTTCTCGCTGGATTCACATTCTCTGGCACGCCATATGGGTTGCCTTCATCCTGGCCGAGATTGCCGAAGCATACTTCCTGCAGTCCCCGGCGTTCCAGCATCTCTGCCAAATCGTCATCGTCGCCGGCATTGCAGCCTTTGACTGCATCCTCTTCCCTGTCTGCATTCGCGAGATGTTTCGCCCCGGCGGCAATCGCGCCATCGCCGCCGCACAGAGTCTCATGGAGGTGATCATCCTGCTGGGGGTCTTGGGCTACTCCGTTCACCTCACACTCCAGCCCTTCCCGCTGGATCTCTTCCAGCTGACCCTGACGCTCTTGGATCTGGCCATCGCCGCCATGCTCTTCCGCCGGGCATGGAAGGCATGGAAAGAGAGCAGCTCGCTGCGCGCGGAGTTCGAGGCCGCCCGTGAAGTCCAGCAGCAACTGGTCACCGCTCCCCCTGCCACTCCCGGCTTCCGCATCGAAGCTGAATACAGACCCGCTACCCAGGTGGGCGGAGACTTCTATCGTGTCGTGCCAGGCGAGAACGGCGATGTGCTTATCGTGGTTGGCGACGTGAGCGGCAAAGGACTGCGCGCAGCCATGACCGTCTCCGCCATCGTGGGGTCATTGCGCATGCTGCCGGCGCGCAGCCCTGCCGAGATCCTTCGCGAGCTCAACCGATCCTTGACCGGGCACCTGCATGGCGGCTTCGTCACCTGCCTGGCAGCGCGCTTGAACGCGGATGGCGCCTGCGCTGTCGCGACCGCCGGCCATCCGGCGCCCTATCGAAACGGCGAGGAAATTCCGCTGTCCCCCAGCCTGCCTCTGGGCATCACCGCCGATGCCGAATACACAGAAACCACCCTTCTGCTTGCCCCCGGCGACGCCTTCACCTTTTTCTCCGACGGAGTGGTCGAGGCCCAATCGCCAACCGGCGAACTCTTCGGCTTTGAGCGCACCCGCGCCATCGCTTCGCAGTCTGCCCAGAGCATCGCCGACATCGCCCAGCGCTTCGGCCAGGAGGACGACATCACGGTGCTGACACTCAAGTTCGCTCCGGCCTAGGTCCTCCATGCGTAGGAGTGATCCTTCTGCCAACGATGCGGCTCGCCCGTCTGTCCTGCTTTTCCCATAGATGCCCAGGGCACGAAGTTTTTTTGTAACGCTTCTTCAGCGTAGGCCACTATTATTGCTAACGCTGGAGGTATTAACGATATGTGTGACAACAACGTTGGAGTCGCGAAGCGCCTGGAATTGGAAAGCATTTCTCAGGAAATCGCTAAGCTGGTGAAGGAACTCGACGGTGAGGTTGAGGGCAAGGTGCAGGTGAGTGAATTGAAGAAGATCGAAGCCAAGGTCCATAAAATCATCACGGCTTAGTCTTCGTCATCTCTCGTTGTTACCGGTAACCACAACGTTGGAGGAAGTTGGTGAGTACGCACGCATTGCTGCAATCCAAGAGTGCGGTGACGGATCTGCTTGTAGCCAACCCGTGGCCACATCTCATCTTGGACAACTTTCTCGCGGACGACATCCTGAAGCGGTCGCTAACGGAGATTCGGTCTGATACTTACGCCTTTGATATGGAGTCTCGGGGAACAGGGCGAATCGAATTTTCACTGCTTAAGAGCGAGACTCTCTGGCGAGCAATTTACTCCAGGACGACCGTCTCTTTACTTTCCTCGGCCTTTAAAGTTGATGTCAAATTGAACCGGGATAACATGGTTCAACTTCGCAGAATGAACGATGAAACACCCGAGTTTCCCGTGCACAATGATTTTACTTCTAATCAGGACTCCATTGCTTCGTTCTTGTACTTAAGCCCAGGATGGCTTCAAAGTTGCGGGGGACGCCTGAATCTTTTCAAATCAGAGAGCGATCCGGTCCCTGCAGTATCCATCGAACCACTTCAAAACCGTTTTGTTGCATTTCAAACCAAGCCCTCTTATTGGCATTCCGTCGAAAGGGTCAGCGGTTGGGAAAGGCTCAGTGCGCTCGCGCTCTGGAACATTACGGATCGCGTCGCCAACTGAGACGGTCATCTTGACTTTAGGGCCATTTCGTTTGCAGATTTCAAGGATTTGCTGTTGGGGTTTTCCGGAGACGTCCCTTCAACTTTGTCCCTTCAACTTAGCCCTAACTTTGGGGATCTCCCGTGCGTCCCCTCAACTTCCATAACAGGGAGGTTGTCATGAATCATTGGTGGCAAGTGACTTCCAAGGACGCGTTGACACGCCGAGCGGGGCTTAGCGCCGTGCTGTGCCTTACATGTGCGACTAGTTATGGAGCCGCGAATGTCGAAGTGTATGTCGCCTATGCCGAAAATGTGCATACGACTCCGGTTTTCATGCCGAACCCCTGGTACGGGAACCCGAACGTAACCTTCCTCGGATACCCCAGCTCGCCGCCGGCGGCCAGTGCGCCCCTGGCATGGAACACGGGTGGCATTCTGATTCGCAACGCCGGCGCCACACCCGTCGTGCTCGGACCGGGGGTCAGGGTTGATGGTTTCACGAACCCAGCAACATCGTTCACGCTCTGGGACAGCACCGGCAACACGGGCGACGGCCTGCTCGGCTCATCTGGCATACCGTCCTCCGGACTGCCTCTTGCGCCTGGCCAAGAGGTCATCCTAGCGCAGACAGGGGCAAGCCGCAGCAGCAGCACCGATTTCAACCCGAGCCCCTGCACTCCCGCAACTCCCAACCCACTGTGTTCGAGCAACTTCAATACCAGCGCTATTCCGGGCTACCCCGTGATTCATCTCACGCTCAATGGCGTCCCCGAGACGTTCACCGACTCCGCACAGATTTTAAATACTGCGGGCATTAACTCCGCCACCAACCAATCGGTGCAGTGGCGCCTGATTGGCACGACAGGGCCGGCCCTTCCCGGCGGCAGCGGGGTAAACCCGCCGCCGGTAGCCACTTGGCACAACGACAACCTGCGCACCGGACTCAATGCCCTTGAAACGACGCTCAACGTTCAGAACGTGAATTGCATGTCGAAGAGCATGCCCTGCAATTTCGGCCAGTTGTTTTCGTATCAGGTCGACAGCGCGGTCCGTGGGCAGCCGCTGTTCGTTCCCGGGGTCCTCATCAATGGCCCTTTGCACAACACCGTGTTCGTGGTGACAACCAACAATACTGTCTATGCCTTTGACGCCGAGAGTGCAGTTCCAGTCACCAACGGGAAGCCCTTGTGGACGCATGCCTTGGGGACGCCGCCTGCGATGGGCAGCTTCCCGGTGTACAGCACGCCGGTGATCGACACGACCACCAGCACGCTGTACGTGGTCACGAACACCAAGGCGAATTTCGCGACGCTGCATGCACTCGACCTGAGCTCGGGTAGCGAGAAGTTCAATTCGCCAACCAACATCGGCGGGGCGGTGTTAGGGATCGGGGACGATGCTCTGGGCTACAATGCCGCGACCAAGACGATCACATTCAATGTAGACAATTCAACCAACTGCGTGAACGCCGGGGTGTCCGTCACCTGCAAGAGCTTCATGATGCAGCGGCCCGCACTGCTGCTCTATAACGGCTCGGTTTATATCGCCTTCGGTTCGGACGGTGATACCCCGCCTTTCCACGGCTGGCTGTTTGGATACGACGCAGGGAACATCGCACAGGCGACTCAGATATTCAACACCACGCCCATGGCCACTTCGACATGGGATGCCAGTTATCACGCCTCCTGGCACGTCGCGGGTGGAGCTTTCTGGATGGCCGGCGCGGGTCCGGCGGCCGACGGGACTGGAATTTTTGCAACCACGGGCAATGGCGAATTCGACGCCAGTTATAACTTCGGAGATTCGATCATCAGACTCATTCCTCCGGCGCCGCGGTCCTTTCCTCTCCCCTACTGGATGCCACCGCTGCCGCCAATGGTGGTTGCCGATTACTTCACCCCGTTTGATCAGCAATGCCTCGCCCGCACCGACTCCGACCTTGGTTCGAGTGGACCTTTGTTGCTCCCCCCACCCAACCCACCGTTGCTCGTACAGGCTTCTAAGTCCGGACGGATCTATCTCCTCAATCGCACCGCGATGGGGCGTTACCATTCTTCCTGCTCATCTCCGGGTGGGCCGCCATGCGAGCCGATCGTTCAGGTGATCGATCAGGCGATCGGCGTCCCGGCAGCCGGCACGCCCGCGCAGGACAGCCCAGCCTGGTGTCCCGCACCCGTCGCTTTCACGGCCTACATATCGGGCACCCAGATGACCGTCACCGCCATGAGCTCCGGCGCGCTAACGCAGAACCAGACGGTCTTCGGCCCGGGTGTCCTCCCAAACACCGTGATCACCGGCGTGGGAGCGGCCGGCGGCGGCATCGGAACGTACACCGTGAGCGTCCCGCAGACGGTAGACTCGTCCGCGGCGCCGGTGTCGATGGTCGGCTCGCTGGACTTGGTGGGCTCGCAGGCGACGCTCGGCACCCCGGCCTGGAAGGGGGTACTTAAGGGCTCGCCCGCTTATTTCAATGGCAGCGTTTACTTCAAGGCCGACAACGATTACCTGAAAGCGTTCCAGCTGATGAATGGCCAATTTGCGAGCGCGCCGCCGATCGAATCCACCAATCAAACCGCCTCGTATGCGAATCCCAGCATCTCCTACGATTCGAATACGCCGAACTCGCAGAATTCGACTGGAATCGTCTGGACCGTTGAAAACGACTCCGATCAGGCCGTTCTATACGCCTACCAGGCGACCCCTTCGGCTAGTGTCCCGGCCAATCTTCAGCTGCTTTACAAAGCCACGGTCGGTCCGCTTACGAGCTTCCCCGCTCCTGCTACAGTCGCGGCAGGCAAGGTCTTTGTCGGTACGCAGAACCAACTGGTGGCCTACGGTGCGCTCCCCAGTGCAGGGGAGCAGACAGACACGCTGAAGGTAAAGCTGACCGTCAGCAATGGGAGCAAGTTCGACATCTTTATCGACGGCGTGCTCCAGCTCCAAGGCGCACCCAGTGGCGCCTTGATCGGGCCGCTTCAGCTGACGCTTGGAACCCACACAGTGAGTGCAAGTTTGTCAGCAGCTGCTTACGGCGTTCCCAATAGCTACTCTATCTCGTATCAGCAAAGCTGCGCGGCAGATGGAACGGTGAACCTGCAGTCCGGCAGTCCTGCCTACTGCACAATCGTTGCGCAGGATGTCAGCTGCTCGTCGGGAACGTATTGGAATCCACAGACCAGGCAGTGCGCCTCGGTGTGTCCTGCCAGCTGCGTGGATGGATGCTATCTGCCTCAACTCACACCGAGCGGACCCGTTTGGGTCTGTAAAGGAGGGTGCCCGCCCGGATTTACCAGCTGCGGCCTGGGAGTTCGCGGGCGACCCGAATGTGTGAAGCCACCGGAGGTATGTCAATAAAAGCCCTGAACGCAATAATCTTAGCTAAGGCTCCGTGAGAAATCGAAGGATCTCTTTCATCAGGCGAGGGCCCTGATCTGTGTCGAAGAGGGCTTGTGCGTGAGCCGAGCCTTCTAGGATTATCAACTCTTTGGGCTGCGGGGTTTTTGCGTAGGAATCTGAAATCTCACTGAGGCGACGACCAGACGATCCGACATCACCACCAGCAACCACGAATAGCTTGCGGCCTTTCATAGCTGCACCATCGGCCGCAGATGAAGCCAGCAGGACGACACGGTCAAAGGTCCCCGGTCTGGATTTGGCGTCGGCTTCTGCAAGAGCATACCCCCCATACTCGCTCCCACGGCGGAAACGCTTTGCGCGCCATGAGCACGGAGGTACGAAGCAGCGGCGCGGATGTCAGCAGCATTGTCCTCGTCGGTGCCCACCGAGATTGGTCTACCTTTTTCATCGATCGTGTCACTACGAAAATCTATCGCCAGCACGACGAACCCGGCATCAATGAAGGCCGTTGCTTGCTTACGCCAGCTCTCCTTGGTCCCGACCACCGCCGTGCGTGAGGATCAATCCGTTTGCGCCATTGCCATAGAGGTCACCATGGATCGGCTTCGTTGCTCCAGGCACCTCAATCGTGACCGTTTGCTGGGCAGACGCGTAGACGGTGGGCGCCAGGAGACTGGCGACCAGAATGAGACGATCTGCTCTGCAGGCCCAACCAACAGGCGTCCGCATGCAGTACACCTCAATCGACAGTCTTACCAGAGCGCCGAAGAGAAGTATACGATGCGGCGACACGTGGGGTCGTCGCATGATGTGGAATCTGGGTGCTGCTGGCTCCTCGCGCCGCGCAGTCCGCGTGAGACAGAGAGCTGATCTTAGCAAGCGTTGTCCTTCCTGCCCGTTCGACCTGCTGGGAAAGGTCCTCGCAAATAAGATTCCACTTCCGTCTTCCCGTCGTGTTGAGCCCAATCGGCTGGCGTGCCTTGCCAGATCACATCTTTCGTATCGAGCCTTGCTCCGCGTTCAACGAGCAATTTGACGACACTAAGGTGTCCGCCCAGCGCTGCCTGATGAAGAGGAGTGGAATGGGTGTGTGATCCAGGCGGGTTGTAGCGGTTGGGATCTTCCCCCGCATCCAGCGGGGCGCGCACAATTTCAGTGTGACCATACTGAGAAGCAAGTGCCAACGCCAAATGACGCTGACCGGAATCCGATAACGGGATATGTCTGAGAAATCTTTCCGTCTTGCCAAGAGCTGCGAGAATTGGTAGATCGGGCTTAGCGCCCCACCAGATCAACTGATGCACCGCCTCGAATTCTCCGTGAAGAGCGGCCGTCTGAAGTGGAGAATTCGGGTCGGCGCCGTATTTGCACAAGACCTCGATGAGCGGTATTTGTACCTTGCATTCGCGGGGCACGCGGCCCGACACAACCAGACCGAGGGTATCAGTCGTCATGATTGGGATAAGACAAAAGAGCTACTCGCGCCAAATGTGCACGCTTCGGTAACAACTACGATGCCCACTTTGGGTGGCAGCGAATTTACGGGCATCGACAATTACATGGCGCTCAAGGTAAAGGCGGCGCGGCTCATAGAGCCAGGGAGCGTTCAGGTGATCGGAACAATTGGCGATGAAAGTAACGCACTGACTCTGGTCACTTTCAGAATAGGTCTGGGTCCCGGTGGGACGATGGTGACCATGGCGAGAGCTTGTCTCTATTTGCTGGATGAGAACAAGAAGATCAAAGAAGAACGGGATTCATTCTTCGTACTTTCATCGAAGCTTTAACTTGAGAAAATCCCTCAAGGGCCCGTCCCTGCGGGACTAGTCTTCCCTTCCAATTCCAACCCTGGACTGACGTCTCATAAGCGGTAACCTCGTCCGGCGCTGCGCGGCAGGAAATCCGGGTTCAGGACTGGGTATCAAGGCCGGCTGAGGAGCCCGAGCCGCTTGTTCATAGGGCGCACCTCAACTTGCCGCGGCAAGTTGAGGTGCTCGAGATGACAAAGGCGATTCGACTCAACCTTTAGGGCAGCTTGTCAAGATAACACGGGTTGCTGAGGTTTTGGTTTGGAGGCGTCGGCGGAGTCATCCACGGCGGATTGTTGAAATCGAAGAACTCGGTCATATCGATCTGCGCCGCATCCCGCTTGTTGAGGGCGGGTAGATTGAACCGAGTTTCAATGAGCTTCAGGATGGCCGTCGAATCCGCAACACTGTGGGAGACATAGTTCTTTTTGGCAAATGGGGAAATAACAATCAAAGGTATACGATAGCCGGTCCAGACGAAATTGCATGTCGGACCCTTCACCTTATAGCAGACTGAGCCTCTGGCAGGTCTAGCGGCGCAATGCCATCAGGACTGACGGCGGGTTGCGGAGAGACGTGATCGTACATGCCGCCGCTCTCATCGTAGGTAAAGATAAACGCCGAACTGTTCCACGAAGTGCTTTCCATGAGTGCGTTGACCATCATGGAGGTAAACCTCGCGCCCTCCTGAACATTTTCCGGGTGGGCGTCAGAGTCGGATCCGTGTTCGTCGAGCCCGGCGTCCGATGGCGGTTCGATCTCCGCCACCTGGGGCAGAGTGCCGTTGGCCAGATCGCTGAAGTACTCAGAGATGGGGGCGATATTCTGTGGAAAGTTCTTCACGATGTCTTGGGCATAGGTGAAGTTCTCAAGGTAACCCGTCTTGACCAGGCATGACGCCTCATAAGGCGGCCCCTTACAACCGGTGCCGTCCGGGTCAATGTAGACCTTCCAGCTGATACCCGCATTCTGAAGCTCCTCAAAGATAATCTTTGACTTCAGCTGGGGCGTATCCGCAGCGTCAAAGCCGTTCGGATATGCATATCCCCCGGATGTCGCCCCAGTAAGGTACTCGCGGTTGATATTCGGTGCGAGACAAGGCGGGTTGGAAGAAGCGGTCGGACGTCGCGAAATTGGTGGCCATGAAGTAGTAGTAGTTGAGGTCAGTGCCGTTCCAGTAGCCCATGGCGCGGATGCCGTTCGAGTCGAAGAACGGCGAGCCGGGGTTGGTGCGGGCGTCGTGCGCGGCAGTGTGCACGAACCCGTTATTCTTTGCAGGATATTTGCCCACCTGATCGTTATAGTCCCAGTCCACATGGGCCTCGTTCCACGAGGGGCTGGCGTTTTCGTTGCACACCGTAATCATGTGGTACGAGGCCACTGTGACTGAGGGGTCCCAAACGCAGTCGGACGCCGGCGCCTTGTCGGCGGGGTTGCATCCGGGGATGGCCGGAGGGGCGCCATAGAGCGGAGGTATGCCGCTTTTCGGGTTGAACTGGGGCAGGCCGTCGAACGACTGGTCGGGAATTCCATTCTCGGCCCAATACTGCCGTATTGAGCCAAGGTTCTCATCGAGCGAGCGATTCTCCTGGGCGAAAAACACGATGTGCTGGAGCGCCGTGACACCGGCCGTTCCGGCCTCGAATGTCGGCGTCACCGTAGTGCTGGCCTCGACAGTCAGCGCGCAAGTTCCCTTGCCCGTGCAGAGCGCCGGACCATCCGGCAAAGGTAGTACCTGCCGCGGGAGCCGCCGTCAACACGACCTTTGCTCCCTTGGCGAAGTCGGCGGTGCAGGTTCCCGGGCAATCGATTCCCGCAGGAGTGCTCGTGACCGTTCCCGCGCCGGTGCCTGCGCTCTGCACCGTGACTTGGATGGGAGAAGCGGTTGAATTGAACGTAGCGCTTACGGTGGATGCGGCTTTCACAGAAAGAGTGCATGTGGCGGCCGTGCCGCTGCAGGCTCCGGACCAGTCCGCAAGTTTGGAGCCGGATGCGGCAGCCGCGGTCAGCTTGACCGATGTCCCTTTGCTAAACTTCGCGCTGCATGTGCTCCCGCATTTGATACCGGCGGGACTACTCGTGACCGTTCCTGTCCCGGATCCCGCTTTATCGATAGTGAGTTCAAAAGAAGTGGTTGTCGCGCGGGCGACGCTTGCTATCCCGCATAGGCCAAGGAGTAACCCTAGACAGCAAAAGCTGCCAGAGAAAGATCTCAATTTATACATAGCCCCCCCCGAGGACGCCCAAACCTAAAAACATCTTCCTGTTTGCTGTTGCCAGCAATGGTTCAGGCGAATCAACGTTAGCATGCCTCCGCTCGTCTTGTCACAGAGATTTCGCCGCGACGTTAGCGGAAAACTTCAACGCGATCAAACGGACCATAAGCGAACTGCGGTGGGGGTTCGGGGCGTGACGCCGATACCAAATTTAGGCACTTATGCCGTTGATTCCGTATAGTTTCTGAACTATTGGGCGGTTTCCGTGAAGGTCGTCAGGGGATGCCCAAGGCTATAGGGCCCCTCAGCCTGCAGGCTCACTTGACCTGCATTTCCGGGAAAGTCAGCGTGACCGAGGCAACTCCCCACGAGTTGGTCACAGCAATGACTTTTGATCCGCTGGACGTTCCGTTGGAGGGGCTCCCGGCGCTCTCACCCTGGATTGTTCCCAGGGCGGGCAAGTTACCGAAAGCCCGTTTCTCAAGAACTCGGCTTCCGAGGCCGAAACGCCAACTGTCCGAGAGGCCAAGTGACGAGAACGGCGTATCGTTACCTATCTTGAGAATCGCTTCTTGAGAATCGCTGTAAACTGACGCTCGATGAGTCCTATGCCCCGTTCTCGACAGTTGAGATATTCCAGGCTGTCTGGTTCTGACCGATCGGAATGATTGAATCGTGAATTGTAATCTGCGAATCGATCTCAGGGTCGATGCTCACCGGCGCGAAAGGCGCGGATTGGGAGGATAGGATGCGGAAGAATCACGTCAAGATCATCGCTTTGGCATTTGCTCTGCAGATTGTTTTACCTGACGCAGGCGGGCAGGCGTTTGCACAGGCCGGGAAAGCTGCCTATCCGGCGATGGCTCCTCTGGATCAGTACCTGATATCTGACGAGAAATCCGAGATTGCGCTGGCTCGCAGTGCTGCACCCGGTTCCATTTCCGATGGAGCCGAAGTGATGGTGCTGGGACGCGAGGGATATGAGACCGCGGTGAAGGGCACGAATGGCTTTCTCTGCATCGTGGAGAGGTCGTGGGCGCTGAGCTCGGATCAGACGGAGTTCTGGAATCCGAAGATGCGCGCACCCCATTGCTTCAACGCGCAAGCCACGAGGAGCTTTGCGCCCATCTACCTGATGAAAACCAGGCTTGTGCTGGCAGGAAAATCGAAGCCTGAAATCGCGCACACAATCGCGACGGCACTGGATAAGAAGGATCTGCCCGCGCTGGAGCCTGGCGCGATGGCTTACATGATGTCGAAGCAGCAGTACTTAAACGACCGGGATAAGAGTTGGCACTCGCATGCGATGTTTTTTTCCCCCGGCGACATGACGAAGAGCTGGGCGGCCGATGATCCCAACTCACCGGTCATGGTGGCGAATGACCCGGAGGAACGTGTGACGGTTCTGTTCATCCTGGCAGACAAGTGGTCCGATGGTACGGCGGCTCCGTCGAATATGCCCTGATCCGCAGCCTGCGGTTTTCAGACGAGACGTCTCGTAAGCAGAGGCCGCAGGCCCCAATCTCCGTCACTCCTGAGCCTCTGTTCACTAAGGCCGGGAGCCCTGAATGAGGATGTCCACGAAACGCCGCGCCTTTGCGGGCCAATCGTCTGTGCTGCCCGTGCTGGAGACGCCGTAGATTCCGCGTAGCATGTCCATTGGATCGACATCGGGCCGAAGATCTCCGCTAGCGACGGCGCGGCTCGCTAGCGCATTGGCAGCCTCTTCCATGAGGCGGTTAGTCTGCTGATATACCCGAGAAGGGCCGCCAGCCATTGCGTTCAATGCCGGGGCGATGATCTTTTTCGCGGCGATATAGTCGATGAAGACCAATAGCCATGCTCGCAGAGCTTCGATGGGAGGGAGTTCGGCGGATAACTTTTTCTGCGCCGCCGCCAGCTTCTCAACTTCGGTGATGTAGACCGTCGCCAACAGGTCGTCGCGTGTCGCGAAGTGGCGGTAGAGCGTCCGGGTCCGATCTTCGCGCGCCTCGCGATCTCGCCCATGCTGGCGTCGGCGCCGCGGCGGGTGAAGACTTGCTTGGCGGCCTCAAGAATGCGCTCGCGGTTGCGCTGGGCGTCAGAGCGAGGCTTGCGGGCCGATTTTGGAGTGGCTGACTGTTTCATAGAACTTTCTGAAACCGGAGTACCCCTCCGGTAATCTTATCGAATAACGGAGGCCCATTCCGTTTTATTTCCGGGCCGAGGACCGTGTCAAAGAGTTTGATAGGAGAGTGCGGTATGGCGACAAAGTTTGGAGCGAAGTCAACGACGGAAGATGTCCTTGCGGGCATCGAGCTGAAGGGTAAACGGATTCTGGTGACGGGGGTCTCGGCCGGTCTCGGCGTAGAAACGGCGCGTGCGTTGGTGGCGCACGGCGCGGATGTTGTAGGCGCGGCGCGCGATCTGGAGAAGGCGAAGCGGGCAACCGCGGAAGTTGGCAAGTCCGCGGCGGCGAACGGAGCGAGTTTCGAGTTGATTGAGCTCGATCTCGCGAGCCTGAAGAGTGTGCGCGCAGCTGCGGATAAGCTAGTCGCCGATGGGCGCCCGTTCGATGTAATCATCGCCAATGCCGGCGTCATGGCGACTCCGTTCGGGAAGACGGAGAATGGCTTCGAAGCGCAGTTTGGGACCAACCACCTGGGTCACTTCGTCTTTGTGAACCGCATCGCGAAGCTGATGAAAGATGGCGGACGGCTGGTGAACCTTTCCTCCGCAGGACACCGTTTTAGCGATGTTGACTTGAACGATCCCAATTTTGAGACCACGCAGTACGCGCCGTTCGTGGCTTATGGGCGCTCGAAGACTGCGAATATTCTTTTTGCAGTCGAGTTCGACCGCCGGCATCGTAACCGCGGCGTGCGTGCTACGGCTGTGCATCCAGGCGTCATCGCGACGGAGCTTGCGCGGCATATGCCGGATGGGGCCATGGAGGCATGGCTCCAGCAAATCCAGGAACAACGTGCCGCAGCAGGCGAGCCGCCTCTCGAGTTCAAGTCGATTCCCCAGGGTGCGGCGACGTCGGTCTGGGCTGGAGTGGTTGCATCTGCTGAGGAAGTCGGATGCAAGTATTGCGAGGACTGCCATGTGGGTGAACTGATCGCTGCGGACTCGCAGTTAAGCGTGATCGCCACGGGTGTGCGTGGCTATGCGCTTGACCCCGAGAAGGCGAAGGCACTCTGGAAGAAAAGCGAAGAGATGGTCGGCGAAACTTTCGCGTAAGAGTTGGGCGAGATGGCCGCGTAGGTAGGACTTAAAGGAGACATCATTATGCAGGTCGATCAGAGCAAAGAGACAGAATTGTGAAGCTAATTGCGATTGAAGAACACTTTCTAACAGCAGAAATTCGAGCGGCGTGGGCATCGTCTGCGATTGGGCAGGAGGGTACCGCCGGGTTCGATCGGGGAGAAATTGAGGGACGGCTGGACGATCTGGGGCAAGGGCGCATCGCGCTGATGGACGAAAGCGGAGTGGATGTACAGGTTCTCTCTGTGACTACGCCCGCCCTGCACAACCTGGAACCAGAAGAGAGCGTGATTCTGGGGCGACGCACGAACGATCTGGTCGCTGTCACGATAGCGAACTATCCCACACGTTTCCAGGGTTTCGCCACGTTGCCGACCGCCGCGCCCGAAGATGCTGCGCTTGAACTTGAGCGAAGTGTGCAACAACTCGGATTGACTGGTGCGATGCTTTGTGGCCGGACGCGCGACAAGAACCTGGATCACCCTGACTTCCTGCCTATGTTCGAAACCGCTGCAAAGCTCGGGTGTCCTCTGTTTGTCCATCCTCAAATTCCGCAACGTGCTGTAAGGGAGGTGTATTACTCCGGATTTGGAGACTCAATTGACACGGCGTTTGCGACGTTCGCTTTGGGATGGCACTATGAGGCCGGCATCCAATTCGTTCGGTTGATGCTTGCAGGCGTCTTCGACAAGTTCCCCGACCTGCAGATCATCCTGGGCCACTGGGGCGAGGTGATTCTCTTTTATTTGGAACGGCTGAATTCACTCGCGCGTGTCGCACAGCTCCAACGCCCCGTCGCCGAGTACATTCGGAAGAATCTGTACGTGACTCCGAGTGGGATGTGGAGTCAGTCTTACCTGCAACGCACGCTTGAGCTCGTTGGACCAGAGCGCATTCTCTTCTCCACCGATTACCCCTACCAGTATCGGCCGGGCGGCGCGGGACTGTCCTTCTTGAACGAAGCGGCGCTCTCGCCTGAAGAGAAGGAACTGTTTGCTCACGGCAATTGGGAGCGCCTGACGCAGTAGGCCGCCCGCTAGAGAGCAGCCGTTTCGCGGAACGCTGGGGCGTTTATGAGGACCTATCTGCAGCTCAACTTCGCGACAATATGAGCACATAAGGCAGGCTCACATTTACCTGTTTTCTTTCTTTTACGGTCCGGGCTTTCGGGGGCACGGCAAAATGCGGTATTCGACCGCAATTAACGGTACAGCCCCGATTCTGCGATATTACCTCTTGACCCCAGCACCAACGTGTCCGATCGTATACTCTCGACTGATCGTTCGCATGAAGGAATCGGAAGATGCGTCCGGAACCATTCGGAATCAGCCGGCCACAGGGTTGAAACGATCCCACGCGTAATCGCACCATTTACTAAGAGATCATATGTCCTCCGGGAATCACCCGGAGACTCGAACCTGCGGGAACGGTCACTGCTCATTTCGTCAGAAGGTCATTGGACCGATCCATTTTTGGCAATGTAGTGAGGCCGGCGAGCCAAGAGGCATCCTGGCTGCGCTCGGACTATCGGATCGGTTCTCTTCAAAACGCAGAGACAAGATGGTGAAAGAACAGCATTCCGTCGCCAGACAAATGCGATCGCAGCAGGGGTGGTTTCACTTCTATGGAGACGATCGCGCCGTCGAAGATAAGATCCGAACCGGCCTGGCCGCCGCGGGGGTGACACTATGCCCTGTACAAGAGTCCCCGCAAGGACATGGCATCGTTTGTCTTTCTCAAGTCGACGGCCAATTATGGAATTTGCTTGGGGGTCTTCGGCGCGGAAACGGAGGGTTGGTCATAGCGCTTGCCGCCCCGCCGCTTTCCCCGGAACCAGCCATGACGTGGCGTCTGTTGGAGCGGGGGGCATCCGAAGTACTGGTCTGGGACGATGGAAGTGACGTCGCCTCGCAGATCCGAGCCCGCCTGGAGCGGTGGACAACGGTTGATGGGTTGGTGGAATTCTTCGCTTCCAGGGCAGCGCTCGTGGGCGAAAGCAACGCCTGGCGTTCGCTGATAAGAAAGCTTGCCGAGGTCGGACGATTCACCAACGCGCCAGTGTTGCTGATCGGCGAGAGTGGAACCGGTAAAGAATTGTTGGCCCGGTTGATCTCTCTGGTAGACGCTCGCGCCGCCAACTACCCGGATTCCATACCCGAGCTGGTGGTGTTTGATTGCAGTACCATCGTGCCCGAACTCTCTGGAAGCGAGCTGTTTGGACACGAACGCGGAGCGTTCACGGGCGCCGTAAACTCTCGCGATGGGGCCTTCTCGCTGGCGCATGGCCGAACATTATTTTTGGATGAAATCGGCGAATTACCACTGCCGCTGCAGGCTCAATTACTGCGCGCGGTGCAGGAGAAGAAGTACAAGCGTGTAGGCGGGAATATTTGGCAGACCAGCGACTTCCGCCTGGTGTGCGCCACCAATCGAAATCTGCAGCAACTGATTCAAGAAGGGAAATTTCGCCTCGACCTCTATCATCGGATCTCCGGCTGGGTTTTCGAAACCATGCCGCTGCGCGAACGCCGCGAAGACATTCTGCCGCTCGCGTCCTTCTTCATGAAGGAACTCTATCCCCAGGAGAATCCGCCCAGTTTCGGACCTGCGGTTAAACAATATCTGCTGAACAAAGACTATCCAGGGAACGTCCGCGAGCTACGCCACCTGATCCAGAGGATCGCCCATCGGCATGTCGGACCCGAAGCGATTACGGCCGGAGACATTGCCGAGGAGGATCGGCCGCCCGGCGGAGAATTGGCACGCACGTGGCCAAACGTGCAGTTCGATAAGACGATGTCCGAGGCTATTCTGCTCGGTGCCGGGCTAAAGGAGATTACACAAATAACTACGGAAACCGCGATCCGCCTCGCTTTGCAATCGGAGAATGGCAATCTGCAGCGCGCCGCCAACAAGCTGGGAGTCACGGATCGGGCTCTCCAGTTGCGCAAGGCTTCTGGCAGGATTTCTGCTACTGGGAACTCAGTTGGGTGGTTGGGGGACCCAGGGGTCGCGGTAGGCGCGGGTTTCTCCAGGCATGAACGGCCTTGAGGAAGGAGCGGCGATCTCGCGCCGGTGCCGGCGGACATTACGAATGAGGCGCAGGAAATTGCCGCCCAAAATCATGCCACGATCCGCGGCGCCCAACCGCAATGCTGCGATTTTGGCTAATTCCAATCCTGGATGCAGCCATGGCCCGTCGCTGCCAAACAGCACCTTACCGGGACCCGCGCGATCCACGGCTTGCTCCAGCAAATCGAAGCGTCGTATGCCTGAAGTATCGGTATAGATATTCGGATGCCGCGAGAGCGGATCGATGAAAGCCTGCTGCGCCTGCCAGTCATCGGCGAAACTTCCCAGGTGGGCAAAAATGAAATCGACGTCGGGATACTCCGTGGCCAGCAGTTCGGCTACGGAGACTTCACCCACCGGATCATAAAGCACCGGCAGACGATAAGCACGGGCCACTTCGCACACCTCCCGGTTGATCCGAGCATCATGGCGATGCACTTTGATGCCTACAAACCCGTACTCCTCTACCGCCACCTTGACGAGCGAATGCATCCGACCGCGGTCATCGTCTGCATGAACGAACGCAAACCCGAAGAACCGCTCTGGCTGACTGGCCACGATGCCTGCGACCTCACGATTCGCGATCGCATAGTCGGAGTGAAAGGCGGGGAACAAGACCGTCCGGTTGATTCCCGCATGGGAAGCACGATGCAGATATTTTTCCAGCGACGCACTCGTGTCCCAGGGCCCGGTGAGTCCGTCTCCTTTGCCGGCATGGCAGTGGCTGTCGATGATCATAGGAGATACCTTTGCGGCAACGAAACCTACCAGGAGCCCTCGTTGCCCCACCCTTCAAGGTGACCCAGCCTCCAACCGCAGCGCGTGGGCTGATCCCGCCCCGAGGTATGAATGTTAGCGCCGGCCCAGACGGCGCCGGTGCCAGGGCACCAACCAGGCGCGAAGGCCTGCCAGAACCAGGTGGCAATGCCCTGATCATGGCACCAACCGAGCAAGCAACCGCTGCCGTAGACGCCGATCGCATAATTGACGGGCGGCTTGTTTTGCGCCTTCATATTGTCAACGTACTGCTGCAGGCCTTCTGCGATCCCTTGAAAATATTCAAGGATGGCCAGGCGCTGGCCGGCGCTGGGATCAGTATCCACGGCAAAGTAAACCGGTGTACCCGCGGGCTGCCCGACTGCCTGTGCCTGGGTGAAGCCGCGTCGCCCATCATGTTTTCCCTGGGCCCGGGTGAAATACGCAACCGGAGGGTCAGATCCATTTTCCTCATAACAGCTAACGATTCGAAATCCTGCGTTCTTCAGTGCGGCGACTTCGGCACGGGTCAAGTCTCTCAGATAGCGCTGGACAAAGGTGATAGCTCGACCTTGGTCCTGCAGTCCAAGAATGCAATGGATGATGCCGGTGGTAATCCCGGCTGCTTCGACACCAGAGGTTGTGGATTGCGGCTGCGCTGCCGGCTGGACCGGAGGGGGCGCAAGCGGCGCACCCACCCTGGCTGGCGCCCGGAGTTGAGGTCGAACCAATCGGTCACGGATCTCGACCCATTCCCGAACCAGCGCTTGCTCGCGGGCCTGCAGACGCTGGCCGCGACGCTCGGGATGGCGTGCGCTAAAGATCATATCTGTCAAGTGGTTCTCGTCGCGAACTCCAGATTGAATTGCGTTGCGAACGACTCCAATCTCGGGCGGGTCGCCGCGTCCCTCTTCCAGCTCCTGCTCGTTCGGCGGGTTGTCTAGGAGCACAATGATTCGATCATCCTTGCGGAACCAGCGTCCGTGGGGAATTAGGTAGCTCGCGTGCGAACCAGACTCTGTCTCTGTTTCATTTCCCTGCTCATCGCCGCAGGTTCTCTTGAGCTCGGCGATCGTGTCGCTGTCAGGAAGTCCACTCAACGGCAGCCCGCTCCGAGACTGGAAGGTGCGAAGGGCGTAGCGCGTGGCGCGCCCAAGCCTCCCAGTCTGCGGAACCCACGACCCGACCGATTGCATCAGGCAGGACTGGATCCACTTGACCAGTTGAGGATCCTCAGTATCACCTCCATTGCCGGAGGTCCCCGACCAATCCTGCCGCGCGCCCCAGAGGCCCGAGGAGTATCGCGAACGGTGCCCCCGACCTCGACCGGCAGTATGCGTGTGCGCCATAATGTCCTCCTCTGAGAAGAAACAGGCTCTCGATTAGGCGGTGAATCGTGCCACCAATCTCCGGGTGCCCCATCCTTTGCGTTCTTTTGCAAAGGGTGGGATACGCGGCTACCAGTTCGAGATTCGTGGATCCCACCCTTCGCGAAAGGCGCGAAGGATCTACACTAGCGGCGACGCTGCCCGCGATAACTACTGCCATCGTCTTCGTCGGGCTGCTGGTAGCCGGCTCCCCAGCCGCGTCGCATCATTCGGCCTCCCCCACCCATGAAGAACTCTGCATCGTCGTCGCCATCTGGTGGTTGCGGGGCCTGCTGGAAATTGAACCCGCTTCCCCAGCGCCGGCGATGCCGCCGGCGTCTTCCTCCCCTGGAAACCTCTCCGCTGGGTGCATCCGGCGGAGGACCCGCCGCAGATGCGTCCGGTGGAGGAGGTGCGCCAGGAGCTGCTGGACCCGCATCGGGCGGAGCCGGCGGTCCAAAACCTGACGCGGCGGCAGTGGCGGCCGCGACATCATCACCCGCGGGCGCGCCCTGCGGAGCAGCAGGAGCGCCAGCCTGGCCGCTGCAGGCCGCTTGCAATGCATTGATGGTGGAGGCATCAAGCATACCGGTGACTGGCAGTTGTTGCTGCTTCTGGAATTTGCGAATGGCGTGCCGTGTCGCGCGCCCCATAACTCCGTTGTGCGGCACACCTGGTCCCACGGCTTGTGCCAGGCAGGATTGAGCCCAGGCTATCCACTGTGGGGCCATTCCTGGTTGAGGCGCACTGCCCACCGGGCCCTGAGGCGCAACGCCCATCGCCGGTTGAGAGTCGCCATAAGTCTGAGGAGAATATCCGTACCCCTGTCCCATTCGCCGCAGCCAGTTCCAGCGGGAGTGGGGAGCTGCGCCATACCTCTGCCCGTATCTCGCGGCATAACCGCCCGTCCACGGGTAGCCTGGCCGAGCCCCAATCTGCCGCCCCGCCTGCCAGCCAGAAGCACCTGGCCGGTAGCCGTAGCCTGATCGCCGGTTTCCCCAAACACTAGTGGGCCGGCGCCACGCCGTTTGTGCTGTCAAACGCCTTGCGTAGTAATTCGGGTAGACCATCGCCTGAACTCCTTTCCAGATGCGTTCTTGCTTTGATTGGCAAGGGCGCCTGCCAGATGGACGAGCGCCTGCTCAATTTCAGTTGGACTATGCCGCGCGGTCACAACAAAACTGATCCGCGCACTCTTACCGCGTTCCCTTCGATGCAATACCGCCTCAACGCCGCGTTGGCTCAACTCATCATGGAATCTCTGCACATGAACGCGATCCGGCAGATGTATCGGCTGCACTGGGAAGAGACCCGTGAGCGTAACCAGCCCGAGCCTTTGCAGTCCCTGACGAAAGAGCGAAACGCGCTGCGCCAGTTTCGTCCGGAGTGCATCACCGCGCGCGTCATTGATTGCCAACGAACGCGTGGTGGCCGCAATGTCGGAGGCTGAAGGAGGGCTGCAGTGTACCCGCGTCGCGCTTCGACTCTCGAACTCACCCACGATCGTGGAGCTCCCTGCCAGCACGGCAACAGGTGCGCCAAAAGCCTTGGCGAGCGAGGAGCCGATGATGCATCGATCGCTGCTTATACCCTGGCGCTGCATGGATCCTCCGCCTCCTGTTCCGTAACTTGCCCATGGTGCCGGTTTCCCGAAGATACCCAGAGCCTGGCTGTCGTCCACAACGACAAATCCGCTGCGTGTCCGGATGAGCTCCAGATACTCGGCGAGCGGCGCCGGCCTTCCACATCCTGGGCAGTATCCGTCAGTCACAATCACTGGCGGCTTTTCGTCCGCACTCGCCAGGGCCTTCTTCAAGGCTTCGGGATCGTGCCATCGGAACCTCTTCACCAGCGTGCCCGAACAAGCGGCACGCTCCACACCCCACTGAACGATGGGATAAGAACCTGCATCGAGGAATATGTTCACGTTGGCCTGAGCCAGGAGCGCAAACAAATCCCAGAACAGATGAAGCGTGGATCGGGCGAGCAGCGCTCGTTCGCAACCGATGAGCTCTGCTAGTCTTCTTTCCACTCTGTCTGCACCTTGCGGAGCCTGCAGGGCGGCGGGCTTACCTAAAGTCAAGCTCTCCCACCCCGGCAGACTCTGCGAGTTATGCTCCAGTCCCAAATACAGGGCCGACGTGAAATCAAGTACCACGGTTGTTACTCTTACCGCGCGCGTTGCTGCTGCAACGTCAGGCGTTTCTGCAACAGAACCGCCGGGACGGTAGCGTCGACCGTGTCCGCATTGGTCAAGTCAACGCCGGTCGCGGCGCGATAAGCGTGCAGATAACCCTGGATCTCCGGCCTCCAGTAACGCGCCCAGTTCTTGGCCGAGTCCTCATCAACGATTGCGATCCAGTCGCCGTAGCGCACCGACAGGAGGATCTGCTCGCCGTACACCGCCAGGTCGCGGAAGTGCGTCACCGTCACGTCAGACCAGCCCTGCAGGGTTTTCATGGTGTCCACTTGCGGCATCCAGGCTTCCTTGTAGGGAACCATGGCGCGGCTCTGCAGGAAGTCGCGTAGTTCCGGCCGGGACAGAATGTATTGCTGCAGCATCATCTCCGATCGCGCCGTCCACGGCATATCTCCGAACTGGTTGTGCGCGCCCTGCGCCAGCAGCAGATGCACTTCTTTGAGAGCGTTCAACAGCGGATACCCATCGGCGATGACCGTGGTGTCGTTGTCTTCCTTGAAGAACACCGCACACAGATGCAGCAGGTTGTGAAACCCTTCCAGGAACTGCGACCGGCTGTCCGCCGGGCGCATCTCGCGGATGGCTTTTCCGTAAAGGCTCAGGCCGTACTGGTGCTCGTATTCATACGCGCGCCGCTTCACAGATAGACGGCGGACCTCATCCTGGATAACTCCCCAGATGATGTTGTTCATCGGACGCAAGGGATCAATTTCCAGGTGTGCAATGGGATCGCGATCGCCCGGCCCGCGTACGTTCTGGAATCGGCGGGTGACGGCGTTCATGGTCTGCGCCAGCATTCCCTCCTCGTGCCAATAGGACCAGATGAGCTCGATAAGACAGGGTTCATTGATTCCGCCTGTCAGTACCCGATCGTGGCACACCGTACCGGTCCGCCATTCCGGGAATGCAGCAGCGATTACCCGGGTGATGTAAGGCAATTGCGGCGGATGTCCCAGATACTCCCGCAGCTTGGCTTGGGCATACTCGAAGCTCACAGGTTCACCCGTCAAGGCCGACTCCTGCTTGAAATCGAAAAAGCTTCGATTTGGGTCCCGGTCTTCTTCGATTCGTATGCCGCACTCTAGGAGGAGAAAGGCCTCGGTTGCGATTTTCAGCACCTCGTAGGCGTGCATTCCGTGCAGGTTCGTACCCAACTCCTTAAGTTTTCGTTCCAGAACTGGGTTGTCGAGCCGATCCCGTTCTTCGATCTGCAACACCCGATTAATGAAGTTGCTGTAGCGGTTGAAGCCGATAGCGTGGGTTCTATTGCGAATGGCGATCCACAGCGCCTGGTCGCGGGTTGGGTGTACGCGGGTCCGCTCCAGCCGCACGCCGATGTTCCCTCCGATCATCTGCCGGTCGGGCTCGGAGGCGTACTGCTTCAAGGTACCGCTCACGTAAGTATCGCCGCCTTTGCGTGAACCGCCACCTTGGCGTGAACTGCCGCCTTCGACTGATTCGCTGCTTTTGAGCGCATCGCTGCTTGTGTCTGGCCCAATCTCGTTGGCGGTGTTGTCGTATGCCCTGCACTCGAGCGTTTTGAGACCAGGATCGAGGTATCTAACCTCCGCACTGCCTGGAGGAGTTGTTTCCATCACCGAGCCATCCGGCAAAGCGATGAACTCATAGCGCGTGATTGGAGTTGTTAATTTAGTTCCCGCGCTAACAAAGAAGAGACGGCCGGCAATCGGATGGCTGAGGGGCTGGGTTTCTCCGCCGCTCCCTGTTGGCGAGAGGAGGTCCATGTTGAGACCGATGAGCAAGGGAATTTCTACCCACCCCTTCTTCTGGTCCTCACCCAGAGTGACTGTGATACCTTCCTCAGGCGACAGGTTGAAGGCGTTGCATTGAACGCAGTAAGTTCTCCCCGGTTGCACGTTCCTGAATGCGAATTCTCCCTTATCGTCGGTCCGAGTGGACTGCAGCCAATTCCCGCCGCACGTCGGCCCGCTGTGAAGACTGACGGTTGCATTGACCACTGGCCCCGCTAACGGTCCGCTGTCGACGACCCGGCCACAGATTATGCCTGACATAAACTACCTCCTTACGATCGATTTAAATTTCTTGAGCGTTGACTACTTCAGCGCCGCGTGACATCCGCAGGGCTGTGCCGGTTGCGGCAGCGGAAACACACAATTAGCCGCGGCTTGCAAGGTGCTCTGCAGAGCCCAGTGGCCTAACAACTTCCCCACCACGACGCTTTCTTCTTCCGGGGTGATCCTGCCATCGACCCGTCCTTGGCCTATGGCCGCAAACACGACCGTAGGCGCAATCTGATACATGTCCTTGGGCGAGCTCCGCCAGCGATCGAGCAGAAGCCGCAGACGAGCCGGCTGCCGCTCCGCCAGATCCAGAGCGTCCACCAGGGAGCGGCCGCGCAACAGCTGTGGGCGATGGTTCACCAGCACTGCGACCAGGGCCGGAATGGTCTTCTCCAAAAGCCGCAGAAGGCGCTTAATAGTTTCGTTCACGCGCTCCAACGGGTAATACGCCTCCCACAACCGGGCCAGATCGTCCCACGCGGACTGCGGATAGAGAGCCTGACCAATCGCCGCGCTCAGCTTCACGCGAATCCACGGCGTGGGATGCGGGTCGTCTCGATTCAATCGGAAGACAAACGCTCGCGGAAGACTCACGACTCCCATCAATCCCAAAGTCGACGCGATACCCACGCGCGCAATAGACCAGAAGTCGGCGACGATTTCGGAAATCCAGCGTTGCCACAGCTGCCATGCTTCCTGCTCTACTATGCTCTGCCGGCCTCGCTCTCCAAGCACCGGACGGAGCGATTCAACCAGATCCAGTAACGCCGCAGCCTGGTGGCCGACCTCGTGGACCAGCGATGAAGCGATACCCGAGCCGATCATGCGTTCACGCGGCACTTTGATAATAGCCACCGGATTGTCGCCACCTCCCGGCATGCGCGTGCGAGCCCGGCGGATCGCCGCGCCGACGCCACGATCGAGGTAGCAAATTACCGGGGGCGCCTCGTAATAACCGTCCTTAAGCTGCAGCGCGTCTGCTGAAACCACATCCAATCCAGAGAGCCACAGGCCGGTGTCGCTTTCACTGCGTTGCGTGATCACGTTGTCGAACATGTCGAAGTGCGTAACTACGGCGTTGAAGCGAAGCCGCAGAATAGTGAACTGCCTTTGCGCCTGCTCGGCATCGCTTGCTTGCCCGGCGGGCGAGCGAAGCCACCTCAGGAACCCGTGCACCAACTCCCGCAGGTGTTTGCGACCGTGCATCAGGAACTTCTCGATGGCCAGTTGCGAACCCGGCAGCAAGTTCGCAGCCGGCAGCATCGATTCCTGAAGCGCGAATGGCTTGACCCGAGCGAGCCGCGTCAGTAGGGCACGCGCTTCTTGTTCAAGCATCCAACTGGCATAAGGCGGCATTGGCATGGTCCTTCTCAAGCTCCGAAGAGAATGACTTTGTTACCGTGACGAACCCATCGACCTGACTGACCACGGGCCGCAGGGGCCCCAGGTTCCGGACCGGACTTACCTGCGGGCGGGTTTGCAAACAGGCCAGGTGCGTGGACCTGCGCAGCCTGGGTAACGGCATCCCGGGCAACTGCATGAGGATTCGCTCCGGGCGGCGCAGCAGCTGCGTTCTTTACCGCATCGGCCGCCAGCTTCACGAAAGACTGTGCGGCTTCGAACTCCTGCTCGCCGGCCTCTAGTTCGAGACCAAAAATGCTTCCTGCCGCGGAGGCGAGTTGACCGCCAATCTGTGACCCTGCGGGGCCGCCGAATGCGCCGCCCAGAGCCTGGCCGGCCATAGGTAACACTTGCTTGGCGACCCCTTTCAAGGCGCTGCCTAATGCCTGGCCCACTGGCGATTTGATCAGTCCCCCGATGGCGCTGCCCGCTTTCTTGATCAGGTCTCCGAGAAACTGCTCAAGTTCCTGTTCGCTGTTGACTTCCATCAGCTCCGCCGCCAGCTCGTACTCCTGGCTTTCGCTGAGGACTCTGGGATAGGAGTATTCGAAACTTTCCGTTTCGTGAGGAAATACTGGAATATCAAATTCGTGCATGGCGATCTGTCCTTTCCAAGTTGGCTTTAGAATCCGTACAAAACAATCTTGTTGCCGTGCCGAGCCCAATGACCGTGATGGTGGTGGTTGTGATGATGCTCTTGTCGATAGCTGTCATCCAGTAGCCCGGGCGCATGTTCGCGGGCGGCTTCTGTAGCGGCAGCCTTGGCGGCCGTAAATGGATTTGCATTCGGGGGCGCCTCGAGGGCGTTCTTCACCGCTTCGCCGGCAAATCTGACGAATTGTCTGGCTGCTTCAAACTCCCGGTCTTCTTGGCTCAGGCCTTCCAGCTCAAGTCCCAGGGCCTTGCCCGCCATAGAGCCAAGGCTGCTGCCGATGGTTGTTCCTAGAGGTCCGCCTACAAGCGTTCCCAGCGCACCGCCTGCGATCGGCAACGCGACCTTGGCGGCGCTTTTCAAGACTCCCCCAATGGCTTGCCCGATGGGCGATTTCACAATCCCGCCAATTGCCCTGCCGGCTTTCTTAATGAAGTCGCCAAGGAATTGCTCCAGCTCCTGTTCGTTGCTGACCTCCAGCAACTCAGCGGCTAACTCCAGTTCTTGGCCTTCGCTGAAGACACTGTTGGGGCCGGCTCTGAATCCCCTGGAGAATTCGAAAGTTTCCATCTGGGGAGAATACTCAGTAAGTGGATTTCCATAGTGCCCCATGGTGGTCTCCTTTGCTTGTTGGTGACGACGTGGATAGCTAACCCGGCATCCTTATATGCAAGAGAGTGGCCAAAGTGAGAAGGGGTGCAAATGGAGGGGTCTTCGCGTTTGACAGGTGAACGACGTTTCGTTTTCGCCGGCCAGGGCGGCAATTCGGCGAAGTTCTCTTCACCGCGGAGTACTGTCCTCGATGCGGCACTCGAGAATCTCACCCTGCTGCTGCCGCATCGCTGTTATCGGCAGCGACGCGTGTCCACTATTTTGAGATTGGAGTTAAGTCGCCACAAATTTCATTTGCAGCCAAAGGTCGACATGAAGACCCCGCCTGTGGAATTGGTGGCGGGGGTGGATGAGGGGAAGAAGAGAGTGGTGGAGCTTGGTCAAAATCCGGGAATTGGCAAAGTCGTGAACGGATGGATGCTGATCACTTCGATCGTGGGAGATTTTGGCACAAACTATGACGCGCGCGCGGGCGTTTGGCCCTCAGTAAGGATGGGCGCCAATCTGGTGGCAGACGCATTCTATCCGGTAGGTCGCGTCGATGGAGATGGCCAGCCGCTCAATGGCGCGAACAAGTACGTTGTGCACTTCGACAAGGGGCAGACGCCGCCGGTGAATGCGTTCTGGCCGCTGACGATGTACAACGCGAAACAGGCTTTTGTGGCGAATCCGATCAACCGGTATGCGATCGGGGATCGGGACAAGCTGAAGTTTAACCCGGATGGGTCACTGGACATCTATATTCAGCATGATTCGCCGGAGAAGGACAAGGAGTCCAACTGGCTGCCTGCGGATGCGGGATCGTTCAACATGGTGACTCGACTCATCTTGTCGCTTGCCAAAAGCAGATAGCGCTCTATTACGGTCGTCGCTCTTTCACGACCTGTGCCGTATCGTCTCTTCTTCGTCAGGTGAGCCTCGGCGAGGGAGTTCCTTTGCCGAGGCCTCGGATCCAGGTGGTTCACGGAACGGTTCCACAGAAATGCGCTCGTAACGCACTTCCAGCACCGTCAGGTATTCTGTCCCGCCCGGCGCTTCGAGAACTACGCTGTCACCCGCTGCCGACTTCATCAACGCGCGCCCCAGAGGTGACACCCAACTGATGTGGTTGCGGTTGAGATCGACTTCGTCCGTGCCTACGATGCTCACCACTCGCTCCGCTCCCGCGGCATTGGCATAGCGCACGGTCGCCCCGAAGAATGCCCTCGTCTCCGGCTGGCTCGCTCTCGGAGCTTCCGGGTCCACCACTTCCGCGGCTTCGATTCGCTTCGTGAGAAAGCGTATCCGACCATCGATCTGCCGTAGCCGCCGCTTGCCGTACTGATAGTCGGCGTTTTCACTGCGATCGCCGTTGCTGGCAGCCCACGCTACCACCTCCGCCACGGCCGGGCGGTCCCTGGTGAGCAGAAACCGGTGCTCATCTTTGAGGCGCTGCAGCCCGCTCCGAGTTATGTAGTTCTTGACTCGCGTCGCGGGCTCGTCCCGTTGTGGTTTTCTCGTAAGCACTTTCCGCATCTCGTAGTCCTCCCAGCGCCAATCCAGTGTTTATCTGCGGCCCTAACTGATTTTTTCACGTCTTCCGGTCCCTTAGCGATCCTATCCATCATCTCGGACAAGTGCCGGCTAAGGCACGCTTGGGTAGATCAGTATTGATAAGTCGGCCAGTGTCCAGAAATTCTGGACGGGCCTCAATGCGGGATAGCGGAACCCTGGGGCGTTTTCATTACTGAGCCTGTCGTGAGCGTTAAACCGGGCTGGATGAGCGTCTTGCTCTCACCAGTTGAAGTTTCGCGCCGCCCGCGATGCGGACTACAGGCAGGCTCCGCGGGGTGGCGGTTAGCCGCGCAAGATGACGGTGAGGTAGGCCGTAAGGATGCCCTTGTAATCGGCGACGATGGTGGGCTGGTCTTGCGGATCGGATTCGGCTAAGAGCCTGGTCATGCCACCGACGGTCTGAACCACTACGTTAGCGCTCAGGAAGGCACGCTCTTTGGTAAGAGCCGGATTCTTGGCGCAGAAGGCATCGGCGATGGCGAGACGGAGTGCGCGGCGACTGGCAGGATTGCGCCGGAGGCATCTGGAAGATTGCGGATACCTGCTGGCGCGCATTCTGCGGAGTCTGGTTGTGGGCAGAAGGACACCTAGCGGAGATTGAGAGAGCGCGCCGCTTTCGATGAGTAACCCAGGGCCACGACGGAATGGCCTTTCGCCAGGGCGTCGCGGACGGTCAGCCGTCCGGTTCCGCCGTTGCACCCAAAACAAGAACTTTCATGTTTGACCTCGATCCTTCTTGACGTTAGCGCCGCAGTTCCCAAGCAACCGGGCTGATTCAGCTTGCCCCGGATTTACGCCTTGACGGCGTTCTGTGCAGCCGCAAACACATCGCGTGCGGACGTCGTACCCGCTACGTGCTCCGTACCCGTGATTCCGAGGTCCATCCATCCCGCGTTAACGCTCTCAAACATTTCTTCGGCAGGTCCAGTGTGGCCCTTCGGGATGCCGAACTGCTCGAACGCTTCTGCCCACCCTGCACGCGGGACTGCAAAGGCTTTTACGTCGAGTGTCAGGACTTCACCCAATTGTCCGGCCACTTCATCCGCGCTTACCATCGAACCCAGCTCGATGACGCGATGCCCTGACCACGTCGGCCCGGTCAGAAGCGTTGCCACCTCTGCGCCGATGTCGTCTGACGCGACCATTGTCGATTTCCGGTTTGTAGGATTGTAGAAGACCGGTAGTGTTCCGCCTTGGGCGGCCTGTAAGCCGAAAAGAAAGTTTTCGAAAAAGCCGCCTGCGCGCACAAATGCGACCGGAGATGGCAGGCTGCGAAAACCTTGCTCCAAGAGTGATAAGGCCATGATCATCCCCACCCCGCTTGTTCTATTCGCGCCCATCGACGAGAGCGCTACCACCCGCGGGGGCACTACCTTGGTCAGCGCCTCGACATAGTTCGCAATCACGCCCTTTGCTTCTCGGTAATCAGGCGAGGGTGCCCATACAGCCGGCAACATAACAAACGCGCCCTCAACACCTTTGAGCGCCGCCGCTATGGCTGTCGCATCGTTCCAGTCTCCATCCACTAACTCCACGCCTTGGTCTGCCCACTTCGCCGCTTTCTCGCGATTGCGCACAAGTGCTCGCACCTGTTTGCCTTGCTTCAGCAGATGCCGCGCGGTGGCGCCCCCAACTTTTCCAGTAATGCCCATGACTAAATACATGCCCGTTTTCTCCTTGTTAGAACGAAGGTGATGCTCTGATGCGAACGCCAGAGCTTGTGAGTTGCGCAGCTAGCACTCCGCTAGTCCCGTGGGTTTCCACAGTTATCTGTCGCATGAATCGTTACAGGCCTTTACACAGCCGATCGGATCGCCTCGATGAGAGAGGTGGTTGATCCTCGCGGAGGCCTTGCTATGTGGTCGTTACTGTCACGGCCTGACGCACATACCGGCTGCTTTCCAGTTGCTGCACCATGAAGGCTGCCAGATCGGCCCGCCCGATCTTGTGCGCCTTCTCGCCGCCCTCCGTGCTCAGCACCCTGGCAACGCCGGTCTTCTCGCCGTCGGTCAACATCGGCGGCCGCACGAGTGTCCAGTCCAAGTTGCTGCCTTCGATCTCGGCCTCCATGCCCGCCTTGTCTACCAGCAGACCCCGCAGAAACGTCCGCATGAGCAGGTGCTCGTTGAAGAAGCCGGCGTTCTTGACGCTCTCGCCCGCACCAACCACCGAAATCTTCAGCAACCGCCGCACGCCATTGCGCCGCATCGCGTCCACAATATTGTGTGCCGCGCTCGTTTCCATCGTCGTCACTTTCCACGGCGTCTTGCCGCCCAGCGCGTCGATCACCGCATCCTGTCCGGCGACCGCAACGTCGACCGCGGCCGCGTCCAGCACGTCGCCCGCAACAACTCTGACGTTCGCCTTCTTGTACTGCGCGGCACCGCGCACGAAAGCCGTCACCTTATGTCCGGCCACCAGCGCCTCATTTACCAGCGCTTCCCCGCTCTTGCCCGCTGCTCCAATCACTAGAACTTTCATCGCATTCTCCTTTTGCCTCGTATTTGGCCGCCCATCCAAATGCGCGACCTGACGATTAGAGGCCCATAAGAGACCATTGGTTGCAAATTAATCAGTGGTTGCATAACCAATGGTTATAAATCAACAATCGGTCGCAAAAATCGTCAAAAGGGACTAAGCTATAGAAGTGACATCCATATCACCAAGTCGCCGGGTAGAGCGCAAGGAGAGGTTGCGGGGCGAAATCCTTGCGGCTGCCAGCAAAATGTTTGCCGATCGCGGCTACGAAGCCGTGACGCTTCGCGCGATCGCTAAAGAGATCGGCTATACGCACGCCGTGATTTATCAGCATTTCCCCGACAAATCGCACATTCTTGCCGAGTTGAGCAGCGAGACGATCGGGCTGCTGATTCAGAACTTCGACGCGATTGCCGCTAAACATCCTGCACCGAAAGAGCGTCTTTTTGCGACTTCACGTGGCTTGATTCAGTTCTGCACTGCCCATCCACAGCAGTTCCGCAACGTCTTCTTCGGGCCGGAGAACCGCAACGGCATCCGCGCTGGACAATATATCAACGACATTGGCACGCCTTTGTTCCAACGTTTCGTACAGCTCTTTTTCGATGTTGCCAAAGATGAAGGATTGCCAAGTAGGGATGACATAGTGGTAGCCCACACCTGGTGGTACACGATCTTCGGCCTCGCCACGCTCATGGTCATCCAAGGGGTTGTGCCTGATTTGCCTGACCAGGCTCTCGTGGTCGAGCAAACGATCGCAACGCTTTGGGCGGGCGTTCAGGCTGTTCCGCGATTGCCGAAGAGCGCAATTTCTAAGCGATCCGGCCGATCCAGTGCCTCAAAGCACTAACAGCTTCTGACTACTTAGGAGTCGTTGGAGGTATGCCCGTGGAGTACCAGGACTCAACTACTTTTCCAAGGCCGTAGCC
>CAWIBI010000013.1:0-34951 GCA_963834205.1 uncultured Acidobacteriaceae bacterium
TTCACGGCGGTAACACGGGTTCAAATCCCGTCGGGGACGCCAACCTTATCAACCACTTACAAATCCCTCCAGAATTTTGTATTTCTAGTACGGTTCGATAAGCCTCGGTGCTTGGTTTTCTTCATTTTTGTCCAGCAGCAAGCTCAACTCGGTCTGCGCGTCTCGCTTCGTTTGAGTGATTGCTTGCGCATAGATGTTCAGAGTGACCGAGATGTTTGCGTGCCGCATTAGCTCTTCCACAACCTTCACGTCCTCACCGATCCCCTTGAGGAGCGTCGACGTATGCCGGAACGTGTGCCAACCGAAATGGCCCACGATTCCGATTTCCTTGGCCGCCGGTTCCAAGTGTGCCTTGTAGAGCGAGCCTGGCCAGTACGGCAGTTTGCCTTTGCTGTAGGGCTGGCGAACACCCAGTCCTCGTCGATTGGGTATGGACTCTGCAGTCGCCAGTTCCACATGACCTTCGACATGGCCAGTAGAGCGGAACCGGCTTGCGAGAGGCTTCGGTCTTGCAGTCCCCGACGTGCTGCATCACGATCGAGCGAATGACATGGACTTCCATCTTCTGAAAATCGATGTCCTTCCACTTGAGGCCTAACAACTCCCCGACCCGAAGGCCCGTGAACACGGCGAGGAATACCATCGTGCGCGTGGGTTCCTTCAGGATGCGAAGCAGCGCTGCAATCTGCTCGATGGATAGGACGATGGGAATCCGGGTCCGCTTGGCACTTTGACGCACCATGCGTATGGGATTCACATCAAGCCATTCCCACCTGACCGCGTGATTGAAAACTGCGCTCATGATGTTTCGAGCTTTGGCCTTGCTTCCATTCGCATACTTGAGCGAACGAAGCCACTGTTCCACCGCGACCGCTTTGACCTCGGTTACGTGATAGCTCCCCCAACGGGGCAAAATCCACTTTCGGAAATAGCCCACGTAGGTGACCTGCGTCTTTCGTGTTTTGGTGCAGTCCGGCCCCAGTTCTTTTTCCCGGTAGTGTTCGACAAGCGTTTGAACACTGATCGGAGTCAAGCTGATACGCGGACTTTCTGCGTTGATGTCTGCCCGAAGTGCGGCGACGGCCTTCTGAGCCGCCGTCTCGTTCGGATATTGTTCGAGCGATCCAACCATCAGATTGCGTCGCGTCCGGCTGCCATCCGCCTGGAGTTCGTACCATCGGTACTCCCAAGCTTTCCGGCCACCGGCACGCTTCACGATCTGAAGGCTGCCTTGCTGAAATCTCGTCCGTCTCATCACGATCCTCCGTGGTTAGGGACGGCACGGATAGCTGGCTAACTTTAACCTCAAATGCACCCACGCGTCGAGATCGGATGTGCGAAAGCGCCACAATTTTCCGATCCGCATGGCGCGTATCTCGCCCTTGCGGGCGAGTCGTTGAAGTGTTTTCGGGTGGATCTGCAGCAAGGCGGCTGCCTCGCGCGAATCGACTAACCTCTCGAAATGGGGGAACGGCTGGCTGACTGGCGTTGCTTCGTGCATCTCGCTCATAAAGTCTCCTGCAGCGAGAGTCGAGACCGGGCTGAAATCACCGCGTCGTCTGAAGGTCGGCTGTGGCGTCCGACTTCGTCCGACAGATTTCGAGCCCATTCACTACTCGGCTGGCGTTAGTCTTCGCGTCATGGGCGGACGAGAACATTATTCGTATAGAAACCGTACAAGACGCATTTGTTGCTTTCCCTCAAAGAATCTTTTTTCTTTTTGACTTCGAACAAACTTCTCAACAACTGCTTAAAGTGCCTAAAGCGCCTAGAAGTGCTTTTAGGGACGTTCAGGGAATCTACGGGAACAGAGCAATCGCCGCTCGCAACCGTCCCCCTTTAGCGAGGTGGTTCCATAGATTCGGGCGAAATTTTGCCCTCTATCTATAAAAGGAACCTGCGGGAGGGAAAATATGTCGAAAATATTTCGAACGCAATCGGACGGAGCCCATTCAGTAGGATTGTTGTGCTTTCAGTCCGAATGGGTCGTGAGGTTGGACTCTACTTCCGGTTTGCCGACCACCCGCCACCGATTAGTCCTTTGCCAGGGGTGGTGCTTTCCTTGGCAGGAGCAAGACGAGCGTCGCTGAGATAAATAACGGGACCCCAGCGAGGGCCAGGCCTAACTGTAGGTTTCCAGTTCTCGTAGCGATTGCCCCGATCATGTACGGCCCTGCAAGACCGCTGAGGTTCCCGACGGAGTTAATTAGGGCGATACCAGCTGCCGCCGAGAATCCCGTTAGAAACTCGCTGGGGAGTGCCCAGAATGGACCAAGGGAACTGTAAACGCCCGCAGCTAATAAACATAAAAGCGCCACGGAATAAAATGGGGACCGAGTTGTCCCCAGTAGCGCGAGAGATGTACCTGCCACGATGGCCGGAATCGCCACATGGTATCGCCGCTCCAGCGTGCGGTCGGAGCTGCGGGAAACAAGGATCATCGCGGCCAGCGCAACCAGATTGGGGATCGCCAGCAAGAGCCCGACCATGCTATTGGAATAGTGAGTGGAGAGTGATTTCACCAGCTGCGGCGCCCAAGAAGTCAGCGCATACAGCCCGATCATCATTCCGAAATAAGTCAAGACCAGATGCCACACGCGGCCGCTTGCCAAAGCCTGGAGCGGTGAGTATTGGCGCTGCCCAAATTTTTGCTGTTCTTCGCGTCCCAATTCCCCTCGAATCCACTCCTTTTCATC
Organism: uncultured Acidobacteriaceae bacterium; assembly: GCA_963834205.1. Lineage (GTDB taxonomy): Bacteria > Acidobacteriota > Terriglobia > Terriglobales > Acidobacteriaceae > PALSA-350. Next base: position 2,697 of record CAWIBI010000013.1, read on the forward strand.
TGCGGTCAGAAACTTGGCTTCCTGGGGGCGGCTTGGCAGCAGAAAGTATGTGAGTACGCCACAGACTAAGGCCGGCGCTCCCTCCAAAATCAGTAGCCACCGCCAACTGCTGAGGCCGAGCCAGTGCACGTGATCCAGGATGAGACCCGAAACCGGAGATCCTAGGATTGTGGTAACAGTGTTGGCTGTCATGAACAACGCAAGCGCCCGCGCCTGTTCGCGTTGGGGAAACCAGTAGGTCAGATACAAGATTATTCCGGGGAATAAACCTGCTTCAGCGAGCCCCAGCAGAAAACGCGCTACGTACAACTGAGAGACGTTCTGTGCGAGGCCGGTCAGCATCGCCACAATTCCCCAGCTAATCAGGATTCGGGCGATCCAGACCCGCGCACCGATCTTGTGTAGCAGCAGATTGCTGGGGATTTCAAAGAAGAAGTAGCCAAAAAAGAAAATTCCGAAGATCAAACCATACTGCTGGCTGGTGATGGCCAGTTCTTTGTTCATCGTCAACGCCGCAAACCCAATGTTGAGGCGGTCGAGAAGGGCAACCACGAAAAGCAGGAACACAAAGGGAAGAATCCTGATCCGCACTTTCCGGATCGTTCTGGCTTCGATAGTCATGGCACGAGTGGCTGTTTCGATGTGCACGATCACCTCAGCGTTAGTCTGCCCTGAACCAAATGCGTGTAAGGATGTCGGGAACTCTAGTGGCTTGAAAGGCAACCGTCAAGCCATTCGGCGGATTTTCTTCCGGCTCAAATTCCGCTGGCTGGGGTAGTTATCGTAGTTATCCAAGTGCGTTCAAATGGCCCTGTAATGACCATACACAGCAGAGATGACCTTCTTCGAAGGCGATGAGGATCATCCTCTCGGGTTTCCTTGGATGACGGGCAAACCGGAAGTTGACAAGTTGACATGGTCTTTGTGCGCTATGCCGGGCAACAAGGACAGCAACTTAGCAAGTCTCTTACAAGCGGCGACAGGTCCCCACTAACCAAGCATGGCCGGGGCGCGGCCCGTGTCAAGGCTCACGACCGCTTCGCGGCGCACAGAGCGCGGCCTTGACACAAGCCTTGCCCCCCGGCCCGTTTTTCCGCCATGTGGGGAATGTGCAGGCGTGGCCCTACGCAAAACCTCAATGCCCCAGACCAAGACCCAGACCGCCGAGGTCATGGTCGAGGCCGACATGGGGAGTCTTTTCCGGCTCCGGCGTATGTGTCGGAACGGATGAATGCTGCTCTCCGAGCTGCTGCCCAGCTGGCCGGTTCACGCCAGTCACGAGGTCAACACCCTCGCTTTTTTCCACATTGTGCGCGGATAGCTGTTTTCGAGCAAGTTCGATCGCGGACTGCCGCATCGCGGATACACCAACGGATTCACGAAGTTGCTCGCGGTCGCTGGTGACGACAGCGATCTCGCTCCGGCCGCGGCTTGCAGCGACGTAGAAGAGTTCTTTTTTCATCGCGTCTGCCGAGATGATCACGGTATCTACGGTTTTGCCCTGGCTTCGATGGGCGGTGACCGCATATCCGTGGGTGAATTCGTGATAGTTCGCAGGGAGCGTTCTTCCGTCTTCGAGGCGGATGGCACCGCCATCTATGGAACTCACTTTGACCAGCTCTCCATTGGTCGCACGGAGTTCCGGCCCTCGACGGTTTGCTGTGAGCATGAGACTGTCGCCTGCAGCAACTTCAATGGGCTGACGCTCATAAACGGAAAATGCCCGCGTCTGTTTCGGAGAGATGTTCACCTCTTCCCCAGTTTCTTTTCGCGCAACCAGAGATTCCGGCGTAATACGCACGACTTCCAACGAATCATGCCGTTTTGCTAGCTGCGTGTCCCTGTGGAACTGCAGAACCTGCCCCTCTTGGTAGTTGGACAATTCCTGTTTCTGGGCCGCCGTCCACTGGAGCGATGCATACCGATCAAGAGAATGGCCGACTCCCAGTTCCCCTCGTTCTCTCCGATCCTGGCGAATCGCGGCGGTGAGTTGGGAAATCTCGGCATGAGTGCCGGCAACCACCAGGGTATCCCGTCCTTCGGTTCGGAATTCACGATGCAACGTCGCCACAATCTGGCCTCGGTCAAAGATCGGTACCTCGCGGATGGCACCCAGCTTTTCCAATTGCGCGAACCCTTCCTCGGGTGAATGTCTCATGGTCCTTACGGCTTCACGATAGAGGGAGTTCGTCTGCCGTTGTACTTCTGTAAGGGAGACACTCTTCAGGTCAGACTCCCGTTCCAAGATTCGCAAAGCATCCGAGGCTTCTACGCTGGTAATTTGTCGGGTGTCACCCGAAAAGACGATTCTGCATCCCTGATCCTCGGTGAGGTGCAGCAAGCTTTGCATTTGCCGGCCAGAAACCATGCCTGCTTCATCAACAATCAAGACTCTCCCGCGCAGCGCGCCCTGTGGTTCCTGAGCCTCCAGAAGTCGGGAGACAGTCATCGCGTCACGGAAGCCAACTTTTTCCAGTTCGTCCACAGCACTTCGGGTGGGAGCCACCGCGAGAACTTCGTGTCCGGCCTCTCTGAGGCCACGGTCAATTTCGCGCAGTGTCGCCGTCTTGCCCGTACCGGCAGCGCCTCGAACATTGACCGCCAGATCGCGAGAGTCGAGTACAGCTTCGACGGCGCGCTTCTGTTCGGGACGGAGGTGGCCCGAAAGCTCAAAGTCACGCCCCTTGCCGAGGTGGTCGTAGCGATCCACTCCGCGGTTAACGACCGCGATCATGTCACGCTCACGTCGGAGGCTCGCGTGTGTCGCAATTTCATCCCCGGAGGAGATGAGAGCCCCTTTCGAACGTTCAAGTAAGAGCGAGCCCTGAAGGTCACTGAGTTCGATGTTGCCGCGTCCGTGACGAAGAGCTTCGGTTAGAACCTCATGTTCTCTGGCAACTGAGAGACGCTCGAAGATGTGCTCCTGGGAGTATGCAAGCGAAGCCTCATGCACACCGCGATTGATTTGAGGCGAATGGGATTTTGTCTGAGCCTCGTTCAAGCTATCCCGAAGCGCTTGCCTCTCATCCGGGGTCATTCGTTCTTGCTGAAGGTTACGGACTCGCTCGGTCGAGATTTCCTGAAGCTTGTCAGCCCGCGTTTCCCGGACGAGTACCGCAACCTCGTTGTCTGTTGGCGCACGACCACGTGAATTGGTGAACTCCTGAATGGCCGCATCCCGCTGGGCACTGCGTTGGCTGTACTTGTCGAGGAGGTTCTGGGAAAATCCTGCGATCTCGAATCCCTTGTCACGACCACGAGCATCGTGACGGTTTTCAATCTCGTAACCAAGGGCGCGCACTTCGCGAGCCAGAGCATTGCGATAGACCTCGGTCAGGTAGCTGCGACGCTCGTACAGACCGGAAGCCTGTAGCGCCTTCCAACGCCCTTCATTCCCGTCGTAGGTGAGATTGGCAGCGACAGCATGAGTGTGGAGCTGAGGATCTAGCTGACGACTCGTGTCGTGAGTGTAGGAAGCCACGATCCAGTTTCCGGTGGCTCGATTTTCGTTCAGGCCAGCGAGGCGAACCCTGGTGGCCGAGTATTTCTCTGCTTCTTCCAATGCCTCGCGCACGGCGGTTCCGTGCGCGGCGACCAGTCTCTCATCACCGCCAACAATGGCCATCACAGAGACGGACTTCGGCGCCGAAAATGTCATGTCATAGAGGGACCGGGCCTTACTCTGTTCGGTGCCATTGCTAGCAATGCGATCCGCGCTGTGGCGTTGCCGAAGGAATTCTCCCGTTTGCGGGTCGAGGCCCTGACGCACTGCCTCGAAATCCTCGGAGGTAACCTCTCCTCTGAGACCCAGCAGTTCGGCGCCGCGTCCACGCCACCGGCCTTCGACCGTCCGATTCTGGTCGTAGTAGTCGCTCTGTTGAAGATGGCGTTTCGCATAACCCCCTCCACCGGACATTGCGCGAATCGTTAGCACAGCCTGAGGCTAGCGCTGTTCGAAATCAGAGATCAACCGATCAACCATCGGTGTCTCGGATCACGTCTTCTGCGCCTGCCTCGCCTTTTCCGGGTTCAGGCGAGGAGGGGAGCGGCTGTCCTGCTTCGTTCTGCAGGTAATCCCAGAATCGCTCTATTGCGGCTGCGTGTTCCGGATCCCACTGCACTTTATCGTTGTCGGCCTTCTTCAGGCGCGCAGCGATTTCAGTCGCGGGAGAATAGAACGTCTCGATGAACTTAATTGGACTTCCTTCGTAACCGACGTTTCCCGGTAACAACCACCGGAGAAACACTCCAACGTTCCTGACATCGAAATCGAAAGCGGATTGGAAGAATTCGTTGAGGTACGTTGCGTCCTCGGGGACATAGACCTTCCATCTGCTGAACGCCAAAGCGTCGTCGGCATTTGAGGGAAGGATTCCGGAGACGGGTTTCGGGTGACGCAGCTTCATTCTCTGGCCGAAGGCCTTCTTTATTTGCTCGGCATCAAAATCCTTCCAGTCTGTGATCTCGTCTGCATATTTTCTTTGCGAAACGGTCGAATACACGATGTCCGAGGCAAACCGATCAGATCCAGCCTTTAGCACCACGTCCTCTAGGACTCGCTGCAACTCTGGCGTCCCCTGGAACCGAGCCGCAAGAGTTAGGACAAGACCCTTAACGACTTGGTAGGCAATATGGAGACTGAGCATTTCCGAGGTGCGTTTTGCCATATCGGCGGCCAGCCAGCGCGCCTGCCGGTCGGGGATTTGAGAAGCTCTGTCAACCAACCTCCTCAGAAAATCTATCCTGCGCAGGTCGTCCCGCTCGGTGCCGGGCAGTGTCGCGTCAACCACAGAAGTTACTCCCCGTTCGTCTGCTTCCCGGATTGACGCGATGAACCTCTCCATTTCTTTTTCCCCAAACCTCGTCGCCGGGACGGCATAGATAAAGTACCTTGGGAAGTAGCGTGAATCGGAGATTCGACGATCTCTTTCAGAGTCTGGAATCGCTAGGGGACCGAGACCTTTGGACTTCTCGCGAAAATAATCCTTTACCGACGGGAATATTCGGGCCAGCAATCTGCGTGCGAGATCGCCATCGGTTTTCGTGAGCCCGTCGAAGTGCGCGTCGAACGTAGCGAAGGCTGCCTTTTTTCTCGACTCCTGGTCAAGTTCAAACTGCGTCCTATTCCACCTCTCGATCCCCCCAGGTGAATCGTGAAAGTACGCCCCATTCCGGTAGATAAATTCGTAAGTGTCCGGCAGCAACAGTCTTATTGTCTCGATAATAAGCAGATCAAACGGATTCACCTCCTGCTTCAGGAGATGAAAGGAACTCTGAAATGCACGGAGAATCTGTCCGAGGAGGCGGAAGTTCGTCAGTTGCTTTTCCAGAGCGTCATACCACAGGCTGTTCCGGGCGTCTTCGAATCGCTTCTTCGAGTCCTCTGACGGAAACGCTTCCTCACGATCGAGAATCGCAGAGAGACGGTCAAAAAAGAGGCGCTCCCGAAGGTCATGATCAACTCTCGGGAGCTGGAGCTGAACGGGGAAAAACTTGTCTAGGTACCGCGATCCAAATTGGGGTTCGGTAGGCGAGACCAGCCTCGCAAGTGCGTCCTTGCTAAAGGCGCAGACATAACTAACGTTGGTGATCTCGGGAGCACCGCGCAGGATTTTCAGCAATACGGTCAGTTCCTCTTCGTGCATTCTGTCGATTTCATCGAGTAGAAACACAATACGGAGAGGCAGCCGCGAAAACAGCCTCGTAAGTTCCTCAATTTGGCTGAATTGCGAGTCCGTTGGCAGTAGATCGGTAAGAAATCCCCACGACTTGGGAATCACACCGAGAACGGCCCGCCCATACTTTCTAAAAGTGGAACGCCATCCAGGCAGGAAATATCTGGCTCGAATAGCAGCAGTCGCAGTACCAAAAAGCGAATCGAGAAAAGTCCCCTCGCTACCTGGCAACCAGGTTCGAAAGGGCACCGCGATCGCTTTACCGCTGTGCTCAATGCACCTGTTTATTAAGTGCAGAACCGAAGACTTACCCTCGCCGAAGTCCGCAGTTATGCCGACGGCTGGCTCGCGGTCGACGAGAACGCGGGTCAGTACCATCTCCACAAAATCCTGGCGCCCAATTGCATCCTCCTTCCAGCTTTCGATTGGCTGGTCAAAGCCGATACCCGTAACGCTGCCTCCGCCCTGATGGGGTACCAACTCTGCTATGTCCTCGGGCGTACACTCTTGTCCCTTGCGGAGTCGTTGGCTGACTACGGTAACGATTTGGAAAGCTGCTCCCCCCGCAATGAAGAGGAGCAAATGTTTTCCTTTCACCCAATAAGAAAATGTGGCAATCGCCCACGTAAACGTCGTTCCTCTTACAAGCCCCGCTTGCCATGAGCGAAAAAGGCACAGCGACTTCCCGTAGAACCGCGGAAGGATTAAGGCCAGAAGGGAAAGCATCGCCGCAATGATCGGGGCGCGAAGATTCGGGAGATGCGCGGATATGCGCCCGGATGCTGCCATCCAACTTTGTCCGAGCCAGGCGAGGCCATAAGGGACAAGGGCTGCGCCGACACATCCGCCGACGATACCCCAGAGAACGTCACGTATTTGTAAGTTCTTCCAAACAGTTTGCAAGAACGCCTATGTCCTCGTACACGTGCTGGGAGCTACTGAGGTTCACGTTTGGGGAGATAGTTCTGAAACATACTGCACCGGTTTCCGAGAGTCAAGCGGGCCCTACGGCAAACCGGAGGTGCTTCAATGATGAAAGAGAAAAATGGAGTGAGAGAAATGGAGAGACACCATCCCTAAGCCTTCGGCTTAGGTCGGTCCGCAGATTCAGCGGGCTCGCGAATGCCACTCGCACGAGATCGAACACGGTTCGAGTCTGTTCGACTCGTGTGCGATCCTCGTTCGACCACCAGGAGAAATCTAAACTGGCGCTTAGATTTCTCACTACCAGCCGACAAGACACCTCGCCCTCCGGGCGTTTGACACCTTACGCAATATGCGTAATACTATACGCAATATGCGTAACTCTCCTATGCTGACTGCGTTGTTCCCACACGTACGGCAAGGTGTGCTCGCGGCTACCCTCGGCCAGCCAGACAAGTGGTGGTATCTCTCGGAACTCGCCGACCGTCTGGGCACAAGCCCGTCGAGCCTTCAACGGGAGCTGTCGTCTCTGGTGGCAAGCGGAATACTGGCGCATCGTCGGGAAGGCACAAGGGCCTATTTCAAGGCCGAGACCCAGTCACCAGTATTCCGAGACCTGCAGCAACTCTTCGAAAAGACAGCGGGGCTTGCTCCGATTTTGGAGCAGATGCTAAAGCCGTTCGGGAACAAGATTCTGTGTGCCTTTATATATGGTTCCATAGCACGGAGCCGGGAACATGCGACTAGTGACGTGGATTTGATGGTCGTTGGTAGCACGGGTCTCGCTGACCTGTCTCCAGCGCTTCGCAAGGCGGAGCAGCAACTGGGAAGAGAAATAAATGTCACGGCCTATTCCCGAGAGGAGTTCCGGCAGAAAATCAAATCGCGCGACCATTTCGTCACCGCCGTTTTACGAGGACGGAAACAGTTTGTGAAAGGAGGCCAAAGTGACTTGGACGAAATTATTGGCAAATAAGGAAGCCCAGAGACACAAGACCTCCAAGAAGGAGTTGGATAACATGCGGGCGCTGATCGCCCGCGACCTCGCAGACGCCGGCATTGTTGGCCTTTCGGCAGATCGGAGATTCGCGACTGCTTACAACGCAGCACTCCAGGCTGCGAATATGGCCATCGCCTGCGCTGGGTATCGGATCATGAGCAAGGTCGGACATCACCGGGTGTCGTTAGAAAGCACCAAACTTGTCTTGGGGAAGGCGGCTCACAACTACACCGACTACTTCGAGACCTGTCGGCGAAAGCGAAATACCATCGACTACACCTTCTCCAACGTCGCCACGGAGACCGAAGCGAAGGAGATCCTTATCCAAGCCTCTCGGTTTTACGGCGAAGTCGAAGACTGGATCACGAAAAACCACCCTTCACTGAAAATGTAGGAGTCTGCACTCGACCTGAACTTTGCCTCCGACGGGCGCCAGTCGTTCGATACCACACGACAATCTTTAGTCGGGCTCCCGGACTTCCAACTTCCGGTTTGCCGACAAGCCGGGAGTTGATCGAATTGGTCAACAGAAGCGCGTTAATCGCGACTAATCCAGCCAGTAGCTACTCAGCACAGACTTCCTCGAATGCGACTTCTGGACAGGAATGACTCCGGATTGCCCGTGCCTTGGGAACAATCGCCGAGGTACCAAGAAAACTGGCGCCAGCCAAAGACGCTCATTTTCTCTTTAGCTCTGCGTCCCAGTTCACGACCAACCTGATCGGCTCAGGCGTAGAAGGCTGCACTGGGCTGTTGATCAGGAATCGTTTCCCGTCTGGCGAGGCGTCATAAACTGGGTTCGGAGAGGGCGCTCGATGTATTCGAAACAGAGGCTGTATCTTTCCTACGCCCGGACTTTCCCTTTCCTCGGCGATCTCTGCGGACATCAAAGTTTCGCCGAAGGTTACATAAAAGAGTTCCTTGCCGTCGCGCCGCCAAATAGGTCCATTCGCTCCGGTCGTCGAGACCTGCCATTTGCCAGAGCCACTCGGAAACGAGGAAATATAAATCTCCCCGCGGCCCGTTTCAAAGGAGGCATACGCGATCCACTTTCCATTGGGAGAGATTTCCGGGAATGCAAACCGGTTGAGTCCTGCGGCACCTGACAGGAAGTCGATCGGTTTCTGAGTGCCAAGCATCGATAAAACTAAGAATTCCGTGCCGCGTTGCGCACTCTGCTGGACGCCCGCGAGGTAGTGGCCATCCGGAGACCAGCTGCCCGGGTAGCGATCTCCCTCGCCCGGAGACACCACATGTTCCGGGTCCTTCCCACTCACGGCCTTCTCGTAGATCTGTTGACCGTGTCCGCCACGATCGGAGTTAAATACAATTTCATTGCCGTCGGGGGACCACACGGGCAAGCCATTATGTTCATTTCTCTGACTGAAGGTCAGCCGCGCCTTCGAATTCCGAATCAGGTCGTAAATCCAGATATCGCTGTTTGCTTGGTTATGCGGATCGTTGATTTCTACGGCGAGCTTGCGGCCATCCGGGGAGAGACGGGGCCCGAAATAGCCTCCCGGCTCTCCAACCTTCTCAAGAATCTTTCCACTCCGATCCATCCAAATCAGTTCCGATACTCCTTCTCCAACCGCTCCCTTGTATGCCAGGACTCCGTTCGCAGATACGGAGAAGGAAGAAAAGTCCACATTCCCGTGGGCTGAGACCTGGTCTGCAATCGTGACGGGTTCGCCGGAGATGCGAAAGTGGTCTGCATCGAACGGCTGCGCGACCAAAGCATTTCCCTTCGGGTAGAGGAGGAACCCCGCCGCAGCATAGACTGGGTTGCCATCCGCTCTCACAATGCTCACTGGTTCTGCTGCATCGACGGATGACAGACGAATCTCACTGCCGCTTCGCTCCGATGTCCTGGCGAGATAAAGGAAATGTCGGCCGTCGGGTAAGAATTGGGGCCAGCGATGGCTGTCCTCGCGGCGTGAAGAATCCAGTTTGGTTATAGCTGCTGCCGCGCCTCCTGTTGCGGCTACCCGAAAGAGGCCCGTAAGTGGCGAAGGCGCAAAGACGATCACACCGCCCTTGCTCCAGCTCCCGCCGCGTGCTTGAGGTGCAGGACAGAGACCCTGGACCGGCCCGCCCGAGGCCTCGATGGTCTTGAGCTGACCGTCAGCAAAGAAACCGATGGTGCGGCTGTCGGGCGACCAGAACGGGAAAGTGGCTCCCTCTGTTCCAGCCAGGATCTGGCCCGTAAGTGCGTTCAGAGGGTGAACATATAACATTTCCCGGTTTGCTTGACCCACCACCCCAGCGACAATGCGCAAACCATCAGGGGAAACGGCCGCTGAGGCCCATTCGGATGAGTTTTCTGCGAAGGTCGTGTTTTCGGGAGGCAAAATGGAAGAACGAATAACGAGGCGCTCAGGAACAGGACGCACAAAGTATGCCAGCGCAAGTCCGGCACAAAGCGTGGCAACTGCGATAGCGGCGATTATCCAACCTCGCTGACCTTCATCCTTGTGTGCTCCAGCCTGAGCTCCGAGCTGCGAGCTCCCGTCTGCCATCCAGTGGAGTTGCATTTTGAGGTCGTGGACTGTTTGGAACCGCTCGTCCGGATCCTTTGCGAGACAAGCCTTCACTACCCGTTCGAACGCCGGAGGAGACATGGGCCGGAGCGTTGATATCGGCTTCGGTTCGACGGCTAGAATCGCCGCGATCGTGCTTGCCGCCGTTTTTCCCTCGAACGCACGCTTGCCCGTGATCAGCTCGTAGAGAACCGCACCAAAGGAAAAGATGTCACTGCGGGCATCCGCATCTTTCCCCTCCACCTGCTCCGGCGACATGTACTGGATGGTGCCGACGATCGTTCCTTCCGTAGTCAACGGTCCCGACATCGTAGCTAGCGAATCCGACGACGAACCCGCTCCCACCGGGGGGATTGCGGCCTTCGCCAGCCCAAAATCCATCAACTTGGCGCCGCTCTTGGTGAGCATGATGTTGCCGGGTTTGAGATCGCGATGTACCACGCCGCCGCGGTGCGCTTTCTCCAAGCCTTCGCAGATTTCGGCTGCTACTCTTAGTACCTCCTCGAGCATCAGAGGTCCCTTGCGCTGGCGGTCCGCTAGCGTCTCTCCCTCCAGATATTCCATGACCAGATAACTGATTCCGTCTTGCTGGCCAACGTCGTAGAGATGGCAGATGTTGGGATGGCTTAAAGAAGAGAGGGCCCGAGCCTCGCGGTCAAAGCGCTCTTTGGCCTCGGGCTTTTCTGACAGATGCAGCGGCAGGATCTTAATCGCCACGGTGCGGTCGAGACGCAGATCACGCGCACGATAGACTTCTCCCATGCCGCCTGCGCCCAGCGGAGACTGGATTTCATACGGCCCGAGTTTGGTCCCAGATGTGAGCCCCATGCGTTGCGCGTCATTATAGTCTTTGCGGCACGTTGCGGAGGAAACGACGATTCGGGATGGATGGTCGGAAATGCGATGGTAATGCAGAACTCCTGAGCCTTTTATCTCGACGAGGTCCAGAAACGGCGTTAGAGGAAGTTTAACCGCGGAGATCCGAGCTTCCCACAATGCGACTTATGGGGCCTGGAGTAGCTCTTACTTCGGACTCCCCGACACTATCGAGCAGCGCGATCTTTCGCCAGACTTATTAGGGGTAGGAACTTCAACACGACTGCACGCCCCACCGTGATGGAGATGGTTTAGCCGACCGAGGCTGACATCATTTCTCGGTCGGCACCAGGCGTTTCAGCTCTTCAAACCAGTTCAGCACGACGTTGATTTGAGTCGGTGCCTCCTCTGCTTGCTCGGCGGGCTTGAGCATCAGGAAACGCTGCCCGTCAGCTGAAACCGCGTAGTTGGGGTTCGTCAACGGGGCCGGTTCGTACCTTCCCTCGAAGAGCATCCGGGGCTTGCCGGCAGCGAAGCTGGGCTGCGTCGTTACGTCCACTGCCATCATCTTGTCACCGCTGCGGTAGAACAGTTCGCGTCCGTTCGGGTTCCACACCGGCTCCGTACCGCCTTCGGTCGAGATTTGCCGCTTGCCTCCTGGACCCGGATAGGGCTGCACGTAAATCTCATAGTGGCCAGTTTCGTTCGATATATAGGCTAGCCAGCGTCCGTCCGGGGAAAACCGTGGCACCGCTTCGCTAGACGGTGTTCGGAGAAACGGCTGCGCTTTGCGATCACCGAGTCGCAGCACCCAGATGTCGTATGCCGTGGCCTGATTGACCTCAAGGAAAGCCAGCAGTTTCCCATCCGGGGACCATGACATCGGAACCTGGGCGTTTTCGCTGGTGTTCAACTTCTCCAGTCCGCCACTGCCATCGGCCAGTTGCCAGAAGATGTTTAACGGCCCGTCCTTGGTTGACGTAAAGGCTATCCGTTTGCCATCCGGGGTCCAAGCCGGGCTGCTATTCACATCCCCCTCAAACGTAAACCGGGTCAACGTTTCTCGGGTCAGATCGTACAGCCAGACTTGAGTGTCCCCTTCCTGGATGCCCACCGCTACTTGCCGACCGTCGGGAGAGAGGCGTGGAGCGACGTAACTGCGCGCAGGGGCTGCCAAACGCTCTTCCACCCCGGTGCGACTCACCCACACCAGTCTGTGTTGGGCTGCATGAGTCCCCCCGAAACATAGACCAAAGATCCCGTGGCGGAAAGATCATATTCGGCTGCTCCACTGACCTGGGATTGGAAAACGCCTTCCACCACGGGGACCGCTACGCCCGTAACCTCCAGCCGCCGGACATCGAACGGCACGGCCATCAGATTCCCCCCTTGCGCATAAACCAAGTGCCCGGAGGATGCGTAGCGGGGACTTGTCCCTTCGATCAGGTTTCGCCATTCGCCCGTCCCGACCGACTGCACCACAACCCGCGCGTTGCTCCAATTAGAGCCAGTCGTGCTCGCTGCATAGAGCAGTGCCTTGCCGTCGGGCAAGAAATCCGGCCAGCGCTGCCTGCCGTCCCCTTTTTCGACACGAGTCAGCGGTTTCGGAGCGCCTCCAGCATCCGCCACTTGCTGAAGATATGAGACTGCGGTGGGTGTGAAGGCGATCACGCCTTGGCCACTCCAACTGGCTCCGGCAGAAGTCGAAGCCTCGGCCAAGGCTTGCGCAGCTCCCCCGCTCACCGAGACCTTTTTCAGTTTTCCGTCGGCGTAGAACCCCAGCCATTTCCCATCCGGAGAAAAGAAGGGATCGACGGCTCCCTCCGTACCAGGAATAGATTTGGATTGCACACTATCCATCGCCCGCAGATAAATCTGTTGCGTGCCGCCCGGCTGATTCGTGGTAGCGACGTAGGCGAGGTGGCTCCCGTCGGGTGAAAGTGCCAAAGCCGACCGGCCCAATCCTGCTAGCCGCTCGCCTGCTGGCAGGGTTATTACAGCGCGGGTGACGGGTCTCGAAGGCGTAGGCTTCAGAATCCGGACCGCGACTCCCGCCAACGCGACCCCCGCAACAAAGAATGCCGCAGCCCATGAGAGCAGACGACGCGACGTCGGCCCAGCGACAAAGGAGGACGGCGCGTCCTGAGCCGCGTCCTGCGGCCCTCCCGAGAGCACTTCGTCGAGCGAAATGCGGGCATCGCCGATGTCCCGCAAACGCTGCTTCGGGTCCTTCCGCAAGCAACGTTGCAGAAGAACTCGAACGCGCATCGGTGTCGCCGCAGGTAGCTGCGACCAATCCGGCTCTTCCTTGATCACGGCCGCAAGAGTGTCGGTGACAGACTCGCCACGGAACGCCATCTTCCCCGTCAACATCTCGTACAGTACGCAGCCAAACGCCCAGATGTCGGCCCGTCGATCCACCGGCTTGGCTTTCGCCTGTTCGGGGGACATGTACGCCGCCGTGCCCAGCAGGACGCCCGCCAACGTCGCCATGCGGCTCATCGTCGGCGAATTCGAAACGTCGGCCGATGCCGCGTCGCCTTCGATTGCCTTGGCCAAACCGAAATCCAGAACTTTCACAGCGTCGTCGACCGTTACTTTCACGTTCGCCGGTTTCAAGTCACGGTGCACTATGCCGCGCTCGTGCGCGTATTCCAGCGCGTCGCAGATTTGCTTCGCAATCGGCACCGCTTCCTCGATCGGAATTGGACAATGCCTGATGCGATCCGCGAGCGTCGGTCCCTCGACCAGTTCCATCACCAACGCATGAGTAGTTTCGGAGTCTTCGAGACCGTAGATAGAAGCGATATTGGGATGATTCAGCGATGCTAGAACTTTGGCTTCCTGCTCGAAGCGGGTCATTCGGTCGGCGTCTCGCGCGAACGCTTCGGGCAGGACCTTTATGGCTACGTCGCGGCCGAGCTTGGAGTCGTGGGCGCGATAGACCTCACCCATCCCGCCTGAGCCCAGTGGAGCGATGACTTCATAAGCCCCGATTTTCGCGCCGGAGACTAGAGGCATTGTGCGCGCAATTATAGTCCCGCACAGCACGTCGCAGAGGCCGCGCGATTCCGGATGGGTGGGTGGGCCGCACGTAAGTTGTCCAGAAACGGCGTTCTGGGAAATAGGTCCTCCCTTGTCGGCTTGTAGGAAGTGATCGCGATTACTCCCGGTTGTCGGGCAAACCGGAAGTTAGCACGTTGCTTTCTCGCCTTCACCAGCCCCGACAACATCAATCCCTCCGCTTAATGTCAGCTCGGCGTAAAGTCCACGGACGTCCGCGGCTTGCCACTTTTGGCGAGAGTGGCCCTTTCAATCGCCAGATTTCAATGGTCAATGTGTCGTCCAGCGGGAGGACGCCAAGGATGGGGTCTTCGAAAACTATTTCGTGACGTGCTCCGCTCGAGCCAACTACCAGCCTCACGGTGACGTTGACGACCTCTACACCGCAAACCCTAACCGCGAACCTCGGCATACGCACTGGTTCCGATGAAGTCACAAACCCCTCCTTTAATAATGAGCGCGTACATAGGACTACGACCCTAGGAGGCTGGAGATCGTTGGCAAGCCGTGAACAGAGCCGAGCGGGCTGGCCAGAACGAAGCAGTTTAAGGCGAGCGGAAAACTTGTGTTTTTCGCCCGCTGAAGTCCTTGTGTGCAAATGCTGGGAATCCGGGGCTTCCAAGTTGTGAATTCGAGTGGGGATTTTAGCTCGCCGCTCTGGAATCACCATTCGGGAGACGCTCTTTTGATTGGTTAGCCGTCGTAGGCACAAACGGCTGCATGGATTACTTCCGGTTGGCCGACCATCCATCCAGAATTGCTGAGTCCGCTGCAAGTTGATGAGAAGGACTATCTACCTTCTGATCCCTCGTTGGTCGCGATGAGCACTTTGCAAGGCTTAGGTATCGGCCTGATTACGGCTGTAGATTAAACCGCCAAGCGTGCCAGCCAGGAGCCAAAATATGCCGCTGGTCGCGACTGATGCAATTGTGAACCGCCGAACCAGTTGAGCCGGAACACTGTTCTCTCCGATCGCCACGGGTGCACCAATCATGTGTGGCAGCAACAGACACATTGCTCCACAGGATCGGAGAAGCCAAGTTCGCCTCTGGCCCGCGATCAGCCACACACCGACGGTGGTTGCAATCACCGTCCCGGCCCACCAAAGCTGGCGTTGATGCAGGTCTGCAACCGCAACGCCCGGAGGTTGAGGCGGCAATCCCAGCGCCGGAGCGATACTGACGCATGCAAAAGCCGCCAGGCCCCACAGCGCACCGTGCCGTGTGTTGATGGTCTCTCCGGTTAAGGCCATCACGCCAAAGAGCATTGCAGCAAAGCCAATACCCGTGAGCACCGTGGTGAATGCTGTGAAGGAGGTGCGCTCCCAGCCCTCCGCGGGTTGCCAACCTTCGTCTTGTTGGGGCGCACGGGAGTGCGCTTCCTGCCCCGCAGCTTCGTAGGCCTCCGCGGCCTGGATAAGTGGAACAACCGTGAAGTGCTGAACGGCAAAGAGTACGAGCCCAGCAAGGGTCCCCGACCCGAACACCGCTAGCATGAGCTTTCGAAACTGACTCACCACAGCCTCAGTGACAAGGAAACCCGTTGGCGTGGCGCGTGTCGTGAGCGGCGTTGTGCGTGCGCGTGAAAGTTGAGAAACCGACCGAGTAAAGAATGACGAGCCCAAACATGAGCACCCCGAGGGCAGGCCAGGGAACTGCGATGGTCCGGACCCGCGTGTTGGCCGCGTCTAAAACTGCCGATGTTTGCATAATCTCCTCCGGAATCGGAAAAAACTTGATCTATGAAAGCGCCAAGCTAGCGGGATCCGTTCGCCAGATCGACGGGTTTGCCGTGTGGCGTACGTCGATAGGCTTCGGCCCAGGCTTCTTTCCGCGCCAGCATCGCCGCCGGATCAGAAAGTCGCTTCTCAGCCACCAGGCGCTCCAAAGCTGCCAGCCAATGGTGGTAGTAGCGTGAGCCATCATCTGGCTCACCTCGATCCGCAGCGGCTTTGAGTTCTGCAGCGAGCGCAGCCGCCCATTCTTTCCACGTAAAATGCCCTTGCGCCGACAGCTTTACAGCGAGGGCGAAAGCTTGAGCCTGCCAAGGCTCGGCAAAGACCGGGCCGCCCTCATCGCGGGGTAGGCGCGGCAGCGCCGCGAGGTTCTCAGGTCTTTGCATCGAATTAGGCTGTCTCAAGGTAGTCATCCCACATGTCTACATACACGGAGTCTTTCTCCTCGGCCTGCGCACCCCACAACTCGCGCGCACCAAAACGCACGGAATACACATGCTGCGGCTTCTCGCCAAGGAAATGTGCGTTCGTGTCCGGAAAAACAAAAACACCATGATCCCGGTCAATCGTTCCGAATTTTCCGCGAGCATATCGCGGCAGCCTTGTGTGCCCCACAGGATGCATGTTCCGGGCGCGCACTCGCTGGCCCACTTGGAACCGTGCAGCCACATTTACGCTCCGGCTCGCAGGCACACCCTTTTCAACTAAAGCCACCGCTTTGTCCGCAGTCAGCGCCGGAACCGCTTTCACCGATCCCGACGCAGGCGCTCCACTCTCGATTTCGGCGCGCGTGGTTAGTCCGCTCTGCACAATCAGTCCCACCAACCCCGCCACCCATCTTTCGTAGTAGCTCATTCGCAAATATTCAGCCGGGGGAATTACCTCCCTAGAATGGCGCGAAGCATCCAGATTCCACTTCCGCCACGCTCCCATGGCCCGATTCATCGCGAAGATGCGCCCTTCCCATTCCTGGTGAAACACCGGCTCGTTCTTGTCTTCTATGATGGGCCCCATGCCGTGCATGCCGCCCATGTCATGTACGCCGTTCATGCCGCTTTCCCCGCCTTCGACGCTGACACTTTCGCGACGCCTACCATCGAGTCACGTGTTACCAGCGCCTCTAGCGCTTCCCCGCTCATCCCCTCCGTCCCTTCTGGCCTCTCCGGTAGCACCAGGTAACGCAGTTCTGCCGTGCTATCCCAGACCCGCACCTCGACATCATCGGACAATGCGAGGCCGAACTCGCGTAGCACGCCGCGCGGATCGATCACGGATCGTGAGCGATAGGGCGCGGATTTGTACCAAACCGGCGGCAATCCCAGAACCGGCCACGGATAACAGGAGCAAAGCGTGCAGACGACAAGGTTGTGGACTTTGGGGGTGTTTTCGACCACCACCATGTGCTCGCCCTGCAATCCTCCATAGCCCAACTCGGCGATAGCGGCGTCCGCGTTGGTCAGCAAACGCTGCTTGTAAGCAGAATCAGCCCAGGCGCGCGCCACCACTCGCGCGCCGTTGCGTGGCCCGACTTTGTGCTCGTAACTATCGATCAGAGTATCTAGCGCGGCCCGGTCCACCAAGCCTTTTTCGACAAGCAGTGATTCGAGAGCCTTGACGCGCAGGGCGGGATCGGAAGGAACCACTTGGTGATCATGGTCGTGATCGTGATCTTGTGCGTGCATAGAACCTGGAACAGCCGCCGCCACCGCTCCTGTAGCGGCGTATTTCAAGAACCCTCGCCGGTCCACGGACGTCTTGTCATCGGCCATCGCACCCTCCGAGATCAGGGCAATCCCCAGTCTCCGCCAGAGTTCCCGTCTTGGCATCCTGGGTGGAAAGTATCTTACACCCAGCCACTTCCGCTGGGTACTGGTGTTATCAGAACTCCTTCATCCCCAGCACTCGGAGCATTACAATGAGCGAAATCTTATGGTTCGTCGTCGGCATTCGCGCACCGAAAGGACTTTCGCATGATTTCTTACACCCGAGCGATGCGTACGCTTACGTTGTGGTCATTCGCGGCCGCGATGACGTGGTTCGCCTGCCCTGCGCACGCGCAGGACTTGCATGGCGAAGCGCTCGTCAAAGCCTTGCAAAAAGGCGGTTACGTTCTGGTGATGCGCCACGCTAGTTCACCGCGTGAGGTGCCTGACAAACAGACCGCGAATCCCGACAACAGCAAGCTCGAACGCCAATTGGACGAAGTCGGGCGGTATACCGCAATTGCGATGGGCAAGGCGCTCCGCGACTTAAGGATTCCGATCGGCAACGTGCTCTCGAGCCCCACCTATCGCGCCCTCGAAACCGTGCGCCTGGCTCAATTCGGCGCCCCGCAGACCTTCGTCGAACTTGGGGATAACGGTCAAAGCATGCAGGGTGGGACGGCCGCTCAAGCCGAGTGGCTGCAGAAGCAAGTGGCACACTTTCTAACCGGCACAAACACGATCGTTGTGACTCACCTCCCGAACATCACCGGTGCATTTCCGCAGTTGGCGTCCGGCTTGGCGGATGGTGAGGCGCTGATATTTGGTCCGGACGCCAAGGGCAAGGCGATTCTCGTGACTCGGGTCAAGATCGACGAGTGGCCCGCAATGCGGTTTTGAAGCGAACACTCTCCGGGTTGGGGCAGTGAGAAGGGCTTTTGGAAAGTGTCCGGGGGAACACCATTCCGGATTGTGATCGGGATGGCGGGCAAAGCAGGAAGTAATCGCAAGGTAAGGTTTGCCGACCAACCGTCCCAAAACTGCGCGTCCATCTCGTACTGATGAAGCGCGAGAAGCTCATTTGACGCAGGCCAAGTTTGCCACGCAGAATGGGGAACTCACGAGGGAGACAGGAGTAGCCTCAGTAGTTCCATAGGAGGAAAGATGTCGCCTCGAATGGCTTTGGCATTTATTTTTTCCCTGGCTTTCATGTGGCAAACTTCAGGTGACTATCCAACGAAGCCCGTGCGCATCATCGAGCCGTTCGGGGCTGGCGGCGGGCCTGACGTGGTAGCCCGCGCCATCAGCCCGAAGCTCTCAGAGCTGTGGGGCCAGCCCGTGACAGTCGAGAATCACCCCGGCAAAGGAAGTACAGAAGCCCCTGCCCTGGTTGCGAAGTCGCCACCCGACGGTTACACGTTGCTTGTGAGCACCAGCGCTCAGGCGTACAGTGCCGCGCTCGTGGAGACCCTGCCGTATGACCCGCTCAAGGATTTCATTCCTGTCGCTCCGCTCACCAGCCAGCCCTACGTGCTCGTCGCAGGAAAGTCGTCTGGCATTACCTCTGTGGGCGAGCTCATTGCAGCGGCAAAGGCGAAGCCCGGTGATCTGAAGTTTGGCTCCACAGGCGTGGGCACAGGCACGCACTTGGGGATTGAGAAGTTCAATCTGGAGGCAGGAATTAGAGCTGCACACGTGCCCGCTCAGCCGGGCGACGCGATCGCCGACGTGATCGCCAGTCTAGTCGCAGGACGAACCACTTACATGATGGCGCCTATCCAGCTTGCTCTGGTCGATATTCGTGCGGGCAATCTCCGTGCGCTAGGCGTGACCACTGAGAAGCGCTCGTCCTTACTGCCCGAGGTTCCGACCATCTCCGAGGCTGGCGTCCCCGGCTTCGACCATCCAATTTGGTACGGAGTGTGGGTGCCCGCCGGCACTCCTGCCCGAGTAGTGGACAAAATAGCGAAAGACATCGCGCGCACCTTGGCTAGGCCGGATGTGCGCGACGAACTTGCGAAGCATGGGGCTGATCCAATGAGCATGACACAGGCGGAGTTCGCTCGCTTTGTGGTGAGCGAGAGTGAAAACGCGGCGCATATCATCGAAACCGCTGGGATCAAACTTCAATAAGCCAGGGGCCCTCAGCGCTGCTCACTGATTGTTCTCCGACCGCGGACGAGTGACGGGCAAACGGGAGGTTATTCGCCAGCAACCCGAGCGGAAAAGGCTCTTAGCCCCAGTGGTTCAAAAGGGTTCCTGCGCGGCAGCCTCAAGTCCATGAATCGAATCCCTAAGAAATTCGCGTGTTTGCCAGTCAGCCCGGTATACCTTCTGATCCGTTATTCGCGGTGCTATCCGACCGAGACCTAGAGTCCACTCTCAACACCGTTTGCTGCGAGAACCGAAGGAGCGCTTGGAATTCGTCGCGCCCAGAGCCAGTTCAACGCGCCAACAGTGAAAGCTGCGGCTATGACGAGCAGATCGCGAATCTGAATTCTCGCGACCAGCAATCCCGTGAACACCAATGCGAGCACGGAGAAAGCAATTCCGAACGGAAGGCGAAAGGCGTCAGCGGACGGATGTTTTCTTCTGAGCACGGGAAGCGCGGCAGCAGTAGCCGCGTACACGAATAGGCGAGACCCAGCAGAAAGGATGGCATTCCCTCTAAAAGTGCCTCCAATCGAGAAGGCTGTAAGCAGTAACGCGAATGCCGCGATGGACAGATGGGGTGAGCGAAATCGAGGATGGATAGCGGCAAAAAATTTAGGAAAGTCCCCTTGCTCTCCCATTGCAAACGTAAGGCGCGGCGTTTCCAACATGTTCGCACTGAGTGATCCGTACAAGGAAACCAAGATGCCTGCCGTCAAGAGCGACGCGCCGAGGGAACCAAGTAGACGCTTTGCTACATCAGCAGCGGGCGTACTCGTTGCGGCTGCGTGCGGGAGTATATGAATGACGACATACTGCAAGGCAACGTACAAGAACGTCGCCGTTACTACGGCAACACAGAGTGCGATTGGAGCGTCTTTGCGTGGATCACGTGCCTCCCCAGATGGGAAGAGTGCTGATTCGAAACCGCCATAGGCATAGACAATGAGAATGAGTGCTTCGAACCAGTCCGCAGCATGTGAAGAAACGGTATCTGGAGTCACGCGACTAGCGGGGTAGATTAAGAGAGCAGCTACTCCGGCAACAATAAACAGCATTAGAACAATCAGCTTCGTGGCTGCAAAAAGGTTGTTGAGCAACGTGCCTTTTGCCACTCCTAGATAATTCACAATCGCCAAAAGACTGATAAAGGCGACGAGCAAGACCGCTCGCACCAACCCAAACGCGACTGCGGGTACAAATTGCGCCAAGTACGAAATGAAGAGATTTGCGATAGCAGAGCAGGCAGCAATCCGTGACAGCCACATGAGCCATCCGATCTGAATTCCGACAAAACGCCCGAACGCCGCTCTGGCGTAAAGGTATACTCCCCCACTAGCTCGAAACTGAGAAGAAACCTCCGCTAATGTTGCAGCGATACTCCCCACGCCTACTGCTGCCACGCAATACGCCAGTGTGCTCCACTTCCCAAGACGCGCTACGAGCAAGGACGGCAAGCCAAAGGCACTGCCGCCGATCATCGTGTTCAGCATGAGCGCGGCGAGACTCCAGCGCCCGATTGCTCGGCGTAAATGATCTGGTTGCATGTTTGAGGCGAGCATTCGTATCGCGTGGAGTATACTCCTGAGCACTTGCTTGGGGGTGCGCCTTGCCGTTCATTCGCGCAATCGGTCGCTGGACGATGACCGCTCTGGTCATCAATTCCATAATTTGCAGTGGCATTGGTCAGACTAAGCCCGCTGATTCACACATCACAGGTCTTCCGCAATCGGTCAGGTTGTACGTTTTTGACTGCGGCACCTTGCACATCACGAACACGGAGCGATTCGGCTTGAAGAGGGAAGAGGTCGCAACAGCCGACCTGTCTGTGCCCTGTTTTCTGATTGTGCATTCTAAGGGAACGCTGATTTGGGACACTGGAGCCGTGCCGGACGCTGCGTGGAGTCCTGTCGGGCATCCGGTTGTCCAGCACGTTGTGCTTCCTGACTCGCAGGAACGCAATGTGACTGTAGTCAATTCGCTGAGAGCACAGTTGGCGGAGGTCGGATATTCTCCATCTGAAATCACCTACCTCGCCCTCTCCCACTACCACTATGATCACACTGCCAATGCCAACGAATTCGCCTCTTCCACGTGGCTGGTGCGCGAAGTCGAACGTGACGCTATGTTCGCTGAAAAACCTCCCGGCACGACACAACCCTCCACGTATTCAGCCCTCCGGCAGAGCAAAACACTGATCCTGAAAGACGACGAGCACGACGTGTTCGGAGATCGTACGGTCGTCATCAAATCGGCTCCTGGACACACGCCGGGCCACCAGATCCTCTATCTGAAGCTGGCCAAGACGGGAGGGGTTGTGCTCTCAGGCGATCTGTACCACTACCCGGAAGA
Organism: uncultured Acidobacteriaceae bacterium; assembly: GCA_963834205.1. Classification (GTDB taxonomy): domain Bacteria; phylum Acidobacteriota; class Terriglobia; order Terriglobales; family Acidobacteriaceae; genus PALSA-350. The sequence goes on from CAWIBI010000013.1 coordinate 24,656, forward strand.
GCGCGCCCTGGATCGTGTGCCGACCTTCGAGTTTAATCCACAGCAGACACGCGCGACTAGAGTGGCGATCGACGCATTTTTGAAGCAGACGGGGGCGCAGCTTTGGATACAGCACGACTTCAACGGCAATGCCAAGCTTAAGAAGTCACCCAACTTCTACGAGTAGGCTCCCGTTCCACCTGGATTGACGAGTTTCGTAATGCTTGGCCTATGCTCGCTTCGCTTCGACTATGCCGATTTGTTTTCTTTGTGGCCTGCTCGCTTCATAGCTCAAGGGAAACCGAGACGTGGGCCTTGGGTTTTTCGCAAGATACACCACTCCAGGTCTTCACTGTTGCCCAAATTTCCGGAGACGGCTATAGCGTCTGCCGATGATTGCGGACGAGCAACGGGCAAACCTTACCTTACCGATTAGGGAAGGGTTGCCGACAATCCGTCCACGATTCGTCGGATCGGCTTCAACGCTTTTTGCTGGGACTATAATGACGCGCAACGCATGGGGCTCACATCTGGGACCAAACTCGGGCCGTATGAAATCCAGTCTCCGCTTGGCGCGGGCGGCATGGGTGAGGTCTATCGTGCGCGTGATCTGCGTCTCGACCGCACCGTTGCGATCAAGATTCTTCCGGCGCATCTGTCTTCCAATCCCGAAGCGAAGCAGCGCTTTGAGCGCGAGGCGCGGTCGATTTCGTCGCTGAACCATCCCAATATCTGCACGCTCTATGACGTCGGGCATCAGGACGGGATCGACTATCTGGTAATGGAGTTTCTGGAAGGAGAGACGCTGGCGGACCGCTTAATGAGAGGGCCGCTGCCGCTGGAGCAGGTGTTGAAGTACGGCATTGAAATCTGCGAGGGGTTGGAGAAAGCGCATCGCGGGGGCGTTACTCATCGCGACCTGAAGCCAGGCAACATCATGTTGACCAAGACCGGAGCGAAGCTGATGGACTTCGGTCTGGCCAAGGCAACGACGGCGAGCGCGCCACCGGCTTCCAGCTTGACCATGACTCTTTCGGGTCCATCGGCCGAGCAGCCGCTGACGGCACGGGGGACACTGGTAGGGACGTTCCAATACATGTCCCCGGAGCAACTGGAGGGCAAAGAAGCCGATGCCCGCAGCGACATTTTCGCGCTGGGCGCGGTGCTGTACGAGATGGCGACTGGCAAACGGGCGTTCACGGGCAAGACGCAAGCCAGCATCGTAGCCGCGATTCTGGCAAGTGACCCGCCGCCCATTTCGACAGTGCAGCCGATGTCACCGCCGGCCCTAGATCGGGTGGTGAAAGTTTGCCTAGCGAAGGATCCGGACGAGCGGTTTCAAAACGTACACGACGTGATACTGCAGTTGAAGTGGACTGCGGAAGGCGGGTCGCAAGCGGGAGTTTCCGCGCCCGTCGCTTCGCAAAGGAAAACCCGCGAGCGGATTCTGTGGGGCGCGCTGGCACTGCTGTTTGCAGGGTGCGTGGGGCTGGCAGCGATTCATTTTGGAGCGGTGAGGAGTGAGCGGCAAGTGATCCACGCGTATATCCCGCCGCCGGAAAAATCCACGTTTGCTTTTGTCGGGGACCATACCGGTCCGCTCATGATTTCACCGGACGGCGCGCTGCTGGTGTTTGCGGCGCTCGGTCCGGATGGAAAGCAGAGGTTGTGGCTGCGTGCACTGGAAGCCGCGACGAGTCAGCCGTTGCCGGGAACGGAGGACGCTTCGTATCCCTTCTGGTCTCCGGACAGTCGTTTCATCGGATTCTTTGCTGAGGGCAAGCTCAAAACACTCGGCGTGACTGGCGGACCCGCACAGGTGCTTTGCGATGCTCCAGACGGCCGCAGCGGAAGCTGGAACCGCGCAGGCACAATCATTTTCTCTCCCAGCTTCAACGGACCGCTGTTTAGTGTCTCCACCGGGGGCGGTACGCCGGTGCAAGTGACGGAACTTGATCGGTCGCGGGAAGAAATTAGTCATCGTTGGGCGCAATTTCTGCCGGATGGCCGCCACTTCCTTTTCTTCGTAAGGACTCGCCAGCAGGCAGCGGTTGGCGGTGCCTATAGCGGTGAATATATCGGATCCTTAGATAGCCGAGAGAAGAAGTTGCTTTTACGCAACCTCTCAAACGTGGTTTACGCTGCACCCGGATATCTGCTTTTTGTACGTGACAACACGTTGATGGCGCATGCGTTTGACACCAAGCATCTGAGTCTTAGTGGTGACGTGGCGCCCATCGCCCAGGGCGTCCTGGTGAACGCGCCGTATAGCCGTGCGATGCTTTCCCTTTCCGACAACGGTATCCTTGCCTACGGCGGTGCTCCGAGCGTTGCGGAGCCTTCACGACTGCGCTGGCTGGACCGAACCGGCAAACAGATCGGTACGGTGGGTGATCCCGGCACCTATGCGAATCCGCGCCTGTCTCCCGACGGCAAGAAGCTGGCCGTGGTCGTCGGGGATGCTTCGAGGGCGGCCACTGACATTTGGATCTATGACCTCCAGCACGGAGACAACACCCGCCTGACCTTTGATGCCTCGCTCAACTACTCACCGATCTGGTCCCCAGATGGCGGCCGGGTTGTCTTTAACTCCACCCGTCACAACGGATTCCCGCAGTTATTCCAGAAGGCCGCAAACGGCGAGGGCAGCGATGAGTTGCTGCTGGCTTCGAACACCACCGAATTTCCCGACGACTGGTCTCCAGACGGGCGCTTCATTCTTTATGAGCCGAATCCTACGGTAGCCGAGCTTTGGCTGTTGCCGATGTCCGGCGACCGCAAGCCGGCAGTTTTCCTCAGCGGAGAGAGCGGAAGCTATCCAGGACAGGGGACATTCTCTCGCGATGGGAAGTGGTTGGCCTTCAGCGAATATTCAGGTGGAAAACGAGAGGTATACATCACCTCGTTTCCTGGCAAGACGGGCAAGTGGCAAGTCTCAGCGGGAGGAGGTCATTCTCCGCGTTGGCGCGGTGACGGGAAGGAATTGTTTTTCCTCCGAGCAGATAACGCCACCATAATGGCCGTCGACTTGGATTTGAAAAATTCTGTCCCGCGCATCGGGGCCCCGAGGGCATTATTTCCTGTGCACCTTGCGCCAGTGTCCTACCAAAATCGAATGGGAACGGCATGGGATCCGTTTGACGTGGCGGCGGACGGGAAGCGCTTCCTGGTGAATTCGCCAGACCCGGCACAGGCGCCTGAGCTGATCAACGTGGTGGTGAACTGGGACGCGGAGTTGAAGAAATGACGCTGGCGGCGGGCGCGAAACTCGGGCCGTATGAAATCCAGTCTCCGCTTGGCGCAGGCGGGATGGGCGAGGTGTATCGCGCACGGGATACGCGGCTCGACCGCACCGTCGCGATCAAGATTCTGCCGGCGCATCTGTCCTCCAATCCTGAAGCCAAGCAGCGCTTTGAGCGCGAGGCGCGGTCGATTTCGTCGCTGAACCATCCCAACATCTGCACGCTGTATGACGTGGGGCACCAGGACGGGATCGATTATCTAGTCATGGAGTTTCTGGAAGGAGAAACGCTGGCGGACCGGTTGGTGAAAGGCGCGCTGCCTCCGGAACAGGTTTTGAAGTATGGAATTGAAATTTGCGAGGGGTTGGAGAAAGCGCATCGTGGCGGCGTGACGCATCGCGACCTGAAGCCGGGGAACATCATGCTCACCAAGACCGGGGCGAAGCTGATGGACTTCGGTCTGGCTAAGGCGTGTTCCTCGTCGGGCGGCGCCTCTGCTTCTGGCCTTACCCTGACCAGTCCCGTGGCCAGCCGTCCCCTGACGCAAGAAGGCACGGTAGTCGGAACCTTCCAGTACATGTCTCCGGAGCAGATCGAAGGGAAAGAAGCGGATGCGCGCAGCGACATTTTCGCGATGGGGGCTGTGCTGTATGAGATGGCGACGGGCAAGCGCGCGTTCGAGGGGAAGACCACGACCAGCGTGATCGCGGCGATTCTGGAACGCGATCCTCTACCCATTTCCGCGGTAAAGCCGATGTTTCCGCGAGCGCTGGATAGTGTGGTGAAGACCTGTTTGCAGAAGGATCCGGATGAACGCTGGCAATCGGTCCGCGATCTGAGAACAAACCTGAAGTGGATCGCAGAGGGTGACGGTGCTGGCACCTCTTCCGCGGTAAAGCACAACCCGTGGCGCGAGCGGGCAGCTTGGATGCTGGCGTTGGCATTGCTGTGCGCGGGCGCGGTGGCATTTTTCGCGGTCGGACGTTATCGCGGCCCGGCAGCCGGTGAGCCTGTCCGTTTTTCGGTCAATCCTCCGGAGAAAGCAGTTTTTTCGGGACCGCCGAACATAACGGTTCCTGTGCCCCAGTTCGCCCTGTCCCCGGATGGACGCGCCATCGCGTTTGTCGCGGCTTCGCCGGGAGCCGATCCCGTAATCTGGCTGCGTTCCATCGACCAGGTGACAGCCCGCCCACTGCCTGGGACGGAGCGCGCCCAAATTCCGTTTTGGTCGCCGGACAGCCGCTGGATCGGTTTTTTTGCCGGAGGAAAGCTGAAGAAAATTCCCGTCGCCGGCGGACCTGTGCAGGTACTCACGGATGTTGAGGACGCCTTCGGCGGTGCATGGGGAGCAGACGACAGCATCGTTTTCGCAAAACTAAGCAGTGCTATTTTTCGGGTCTCCTCCGGCGGCGGAACAGTCACCGCAGTAACGAAGGTGGATACGATCATGAATGCGCACCGTTGGCCGCAGTTCCTCCCCGACGGCCGTCACTTTCTCTTCCATGTCCAGGGTGGCGACCCCGAACATCGGGGCATTTATGTCGGCTCTCTAGACGGAGGAACCCAGAAATTTATCGTCCGTACTGAGAGCAGTGCCGTGTATGCCTCGCCTGGCTATTTGCTGCATGTGGAAGGGGACACGCTCCTGGGACAGGCGTTCGACGCCGCGCGTCTCGAAATCAAGGGCGAGCCGTTTACGGTCGCAGAGCATGTGGGCCGCTCTACTGGCTTCAACATAGGTGTCTCAGCCTCCGACACCGGCATGCTGGCCTACGCTGCCGCGATTTTGCAGAGGGGCCGCTTGACCTGGTTTGACCGGGCCGGCAATGCGCTCAATTCGGTTGGGGTGGAGGGAGACTATAGCGATTTTCGGCTCTCCCCAAACGGGCAGACGCTGGCCGCGTCGCTGGTCGATCCCAAAGCGTGGAACCCCGATATCTGGCTGATCGACCTGATGAGGGGCGGGCCGTCTCGCTTTACCGTCGGGTCTGCTCTCAGTGCTGCGCCGGTGTGGTCGCCCGATGGCGCCCGGATCGTGTTCCGGACGAATCGAAACGGACAGACCGAGTTGTATGCGAAAAGCGCCGGGGGTGGCGGCAACGAGGAAGTTGTGCTCACGTATGACACCCAGCATGTGGCCGGTATCGGTTGGCGAAATCTGGTATGTACCGACTGGTCCCCGGATGGGCGCTATGTGATTGCCAGCTCTCCTCAGCAGGCGACCGGGGAGGATCTTTGGCTGATTCCGCTCAGTGGCGATAAGAAACCGTTCAAATTTCTGGGACCGCCGTCTGACCAGATACACGGCAACTTCTCACCCGACGGGCGATTCGTGGCCTACACTTCGAACGAGTCGGGCCGGTTTCAGGTCTACGTCCAAACCTTTCCGCTCTCGGACCGGAAATCGCAGGTCTCCACCGACGGGGGATACGAACCCCGCTGGCGCGGGGACGGTCACGAAATCTACTATCTTTCCGAAGACCGGAAACTGATGGCGGTTTCGGTTGGCGCTGGCCCAACATTTGATATCCCCAAGCTGCTTTTCCAGACGCGAGTGCCCGAAGGCATAACTTCGCGGCGAACGCACTACGTCCCCAGTCGCGACGGCCAGCGCTTCCTAGTCAACACGCAGAGCGACGATGCGTTACCCAGTCCGATCACGGTCGTGCTCAACTGGCAGGCGGAGTTGAAGAAATGACAACACGACGCAGACACAAGGCTCTCGGGTGGATGCCCTCCTAGCCCGTAACCAAATCAAGAAGGAAAATGCGGCGGCTTAGGATATGCTCGTCACTCTGCCCATGCCCGAGTGACGGGCTACCCTGAAGTTATCGCCCCGAGGGTGCCAAGTCTGGGAAGTACCAATCGAAGTCGCAGCCTGACCTGAACTACTGGGAATTCGATGGAGCAGCGCTTTGTAATTCGCCTCGCGCCTTTGCCTTCTCAGTCATAAGCAAGTTGATTTCGTCGAAATGCCACGGGCCGAAATCGTGGGTGTCAACTCCGACATCCATGGAAACGCAAGTCGGTGCTTCCGGGAGCTTGCCGTGGGAATGTCCGTAGAGATGCCACGCACCATGATGGGAGCGATTCCAGACGCGCATGGCATAGTGACAGATCACGATGGGTTGGCCATGTATGGAGATTTCCGCAAGGTTGCCGAGCCAAGAGAACTCCTCGGTCAGCTTGCGAATTTGTTTGTCGTGATTACCCGGCACCGCAAAGATCTTCTTGCAGCGAATCTGTTTGCGGTGCTCCAGAGCCTTCGCCTTGCTCCCGATGCAGAAATCCCCAAGGAAATAGAGGATGTCATTGGGCTTAACGGAGGCGTTGAGACGGTCGAGGATCGTTTGATCCATTTCCTCGACGCTTAGAAACGGTCGATTACAGTAGCGGATTATGTTGCCATGCCCGAAATGAAAATCCGCCGTGAACCATATGTTCGGCATGTCTCTTGTGAGCTCCCTGGCGACCTAGCCCCGTCTCAATGATGTTTTGCGTTCCGCTGCGGAACGACTTGCTGCGCAGGAGCTTCCGGCATTGGCATCTGTTGTGACTGAGCGGCACTTGACGCTTCCGGCGTTCCTTGTCGCACGTTGGCAAACCACGTACCCAACGTGAATCCAAGCGCTAGAGCAGCACTCGCAACGACAGGCAGCCAGATAGCCCAGACCTGTTTTTCCAGCCTAACAAGGAAATCGTCCATCTGCTGCGCCCTAGTGGTCATGCTCCGCAGGAGCGAGTCATTGGCGCTTCTGACCTTCTCGATCACTCCGATATCAGGGTGAGCTACTTCTCGTAGCACGTTCACAAGTTGCTCTTGAACGGAGTTCATCTCAGAACAGGACTGGTCAAGCGCTTTGGCCGTATCCGGCAGACCGGACTGCTGGAAGCACTGTCGCAGGCTCTCGCCCAGAAGCTTCGCTATGCGTGCCGGGTCCAAACCTGTTTCCAATTCCTTCGGCAATTGCGCAATGCGTGACTCAAGCCGTGACGTGTATGCTGCCATTCGCTTCTCGACTTCACCAGCCTTAGTTAGAGCATTTTCCAGAATCTTTTGCAAAGACTTCCGTTCTACCCCGATCGCCGCGGGCGCTTCTCTCGTGAGAAGCGCCAGGATACCCATCGCTTCCAATACGCGGAGAACCTCGTCGTTTGGGCTGAGGGTGCGAGTGTGTGCGATGACCCTGTAGTATTCCGCCTGCCGTTCAGCGGGCACTAGTCCTGCCAGTTCATCGAAAAGGCTTTGGTTCTCGGACTCAGCGCCCGCCAGATTTAGGAGTTCCTGATCGGGGTTCATGGTAGGAACATTTCCTTTGCGCGGTCGAACTCGGAGAAGAGCCTTCGCCGGTAGCTTTCGGCACGCATCACAATCGAAGCACGCTTCAGTTCGTTGATTGCATTTTGCCTTGTGGCAACCTGGCCAAGGCGGATACCGTGTTGACGGGCTGGGTTCTCAAGCTCCGCCAAGCGAAATTCCATCCGGATCACGATTGGCGATAGTGCTTCGCGGAAACGAATGGCCTGCTCGGCAGATTCCCAGTAGCTGAAGTCTGCCTGAGGACTTGTCGCATTCTGGACAATCAGATACTGCGCCCGTTCCTGTAGTCGGTTTGCCCATGCGAGGACACTCTCAACGCTTGCCGCGTCTGGCGTGACAACGCCCACAGCAGTGAAGCGTGCGCCGGTGGCCGCGACATCCTCATACATCGCGTCGAACCAGTCACTTGCCACCTGCCCCGAACCGGCTCCCATGTCGGCGAGGATGATCGCCGCGTCTGATTCGAGATGATCTACGAACGCGTCGAGACCCGCTGGCGTGTGAATATTCACCTTGGCCACCGACCCGTTGAAGAAGTGCTTCAGCGATCCGCGAGCTTTGTTCTCGGTATCGAGATCGAGCAGCGTAACCGGGATCTCGTGTGCTTCGAACCATTCCGCTAGGGCAACCATCAATCCTGTTTTGCCCACTCCGCCCTTACCGCCCATGGTGAAGACGACGCGTTTATTTATCTTTTCGGTGTTCATCGCGATCCTCCTTGATTGACGAGCTTCAACGGTTCGCTCTCTTCGAAGTGAAAGTTCTTGGGTTTTGCGTTCTGCTTTACTGGCTCTGCCTTTAGCGCTGCAATTCGGGAGGCAACGTCTTCGGAATTGATTGCGGTGCTCACGGACGATTGCGGTTCGAGCGGTGGCAGTTCGTACTGCACCTGCTTCCGGTGTTTGGCACGAACCTTGACGAAGGAGTGAATCGTGCTGACTGCCACGTCGAGGCCGACACGCTCGTGCAGAATGCGAACGATGTCGCGATACGTGCAGCCTTTGCGCCGCAATTGGCGAATCAGTTCGCGGTGAATTTCGAGTTTAGAGCGAGGTGATTTCTGCGGGATCGAATCCAGCAGGGAAAGAAGGGTCGGGTCCATGATTTCCAGGCTCCTTAGCACCTGGCCATCACAGTCCGATAACAGTCCGATAACCCGTCTTCACAGTCCGATAAGGGCCCTAGAGCGCTATCCGTACCGTTTAATTTCAATCAGTTACGAACTCTAGGACGACTTCGGCGGAGACAGTTGGCTGGGTGCTCCGGCGCTTGGGCATTCCCAGCGGCCGGATTAACCGCGCGGGCAACGGCGTCGAGTTGGACGTGGGGGTGTGCCGGCTGATCCACAAACTCGCCCTGTGCCACGGCGTGCGTACGATAAGCGGAGGTCCCCGTGATGACTGCCGCTACTGTCGGGAGCTGGAGCCGGAGTTCGCGCAAGCGGCGACTTGAAAGGGTTGCGGAGGTTGTGGAGGTTGCGGAGGTTTTTTTCGAGGTCAGCTATGGCAAATCAAGATATCTCGAAGCTCGTCAACGAATGGAGCGAGTTGGACGCCGCCGGCATTCCGCTGGAACCGCTGGAGAATCGGGTCGGTCTCGATGCGCGAAATTCAGGCAGCGGGCTGACAATCCGACCAGGACGCCCACGTTGGCGCAGCGAGATCCGCGAGCTAAAGAGCGGACAACTCGCATTTATCCTGCCGGTTTTTATCCGCCGCGATCGTCCCGGGAAAACGATCATCCGTGACGCCTGGATTCAGACGGCATGGCCGGACGAGTGTATTGAAGCGCTTGAGGATCCGGCGCGTGAAGGAAAGCACCCCGGATACTACAATTTCTTGCCTTACGATACCGAACGCTTCGTGCGCGAAAAAGTGCTAAATCATCGCGTGAAATGTGTATTGGCGCGCGGGGATATTCGCGAAGGGCTCTTCTTGGCTGTTGGATCGCGCCCGCCCGACACATTCAAAAATCACGACAAAATCCAAGTCACATTCGGCATCTTGGATCAGTGGGACTTTGAGCATACCGTGAAATTGGAAATGAGAATGATCTGGGGCCCGATCCAAGTAGCGGCTATCCTCACAAACAAACGGAGTCGCCTGCTCGCGCGTCGCGATGAATTGACGGAGACCGGTTCGTTGGTAGCGCCTCGCGAACCCACCGGGAAAGGTTGCGAGGAGGTTACGGAAGCGCATGGCGGTGGACACGAGGAAGTGGATCGCGTTCATCCAGGAAACGCTCAGGGGTAGATACCGGGCGAAAATAACGCGGATGAGCGCCAATCCACTGCGCTGGCCGGTTTCGACCATTCGCAAGTGGACGAACGCGGGCTGGGTATTGCTGCTGAGCCGCGATACCCGAGCGAGGATCCACACGCTGTTTCGTCGCTACGCCGTCGAGATTGACAGTTCGGTGAACCGCGAGGGCTGCAGCTTGTGCTCACACCTGAAGAACCCGCCATCTGACGCGAGCAAATCGGACGTGGAATCGGAGAAAACGGCGCAGTCGGGTGGGCCGAAAATCGAAGGGCGTGAACATGGTGAACTTGGTGTACTTAAAACTGAATGGAAGACCGCGGCCACTACGTAGTAGCAAGGTGTGTTGGTCGGACTGCTAGACGGTCAACTCGAAGCCCACGGAGATGGGCTGAACGGAGTGGTGTTCTCGCTTGCGCAATAAATTCGCCTCGCATTATCCGCTCCGATCGCCGAACTACCGCTCAAGATTCGAACGCGGTGGTTCGCCGATTAA
>CAWIBI010000014.1:0-17657 GCA_963834205.1 uncultured Acidobacteriaceae bacterium
TCGCGGAGAGTTTTGAGGGAATCTCTATGCTCGCGACGAAAGCGGCGGAGAGCGGGTAAGAGCTGCCCGCTCCCCGCTCCCAGGTCAATTCGCATCACGTGGCGTCAACAGGAATGCATGCACTTCAGTGCACGCGGATTGATTCACCTCACACGCCGGTGAACTCTGCGCCGGACAAGAGCTCCTCACGGCTCTCGGGAAATGGCTAAAAAGTGCACGGTAAGCACGGTAAGTCCTGGTTGCAGGTTTTTTTTCTGTGTTCCTCTGAACTCTTGACGCTGTTGAGGCCTTCCCAGGGGGCCGGGGCCCTCGGGAAATGGCTAAAAGGTGCGCTCTATGCGCTCTGAGTTCTCGGGCCGGCGGATTTTTCTGTGTTCCTCTGAACTCCGGACGCTGCTGAGGCTTTCCCGAGGGCCGGGATTCCGGGAAATGGCTAAAAGGTGTGTACTAAGCGTACTAAGTCCTCGGGCAGGCGGATTTTTCGGCGTTCCTCTGAGATCCTGACGCTGCTGAGGCCTTCCCAAGGGCCGGGGTTCTCCCCCGGATTTCCTGTGAAATTTGGTGGCTTCGGTGAACTTTATGCGCCTTTCTTCACTGAAAGGCGCACACGCGGTTCTCTCGAGTGCATCGTGGCAGGAAATCCGGGTCTGGGAAATGGCTAAAAAGTGAGTGGTAAGAGTGGTAAGAGTGGAAAGTCGCTTTTCTAACAGCATCCGGCTGCGTGGCCGCGAACATTTTGTCAAAATGGTGCGTACTAAGCGTACTAAGTCCCATCTTGATCAGAGACGGCCGGCTTCTCCCGGGTCATAAAGCAAGATGGATAGGTGTTTCCGTTCAGGGAGGTACCGACCGGCGGCCAAGATTAAAGCGACTTCACAATTACTGTGGCCTGATAAAGATCGCGAGGAGTGGTTTTCCTTTGGGAGAAAACCACGATGAGGTACTGGCTTTCCCGGATTTTCCCGCAGCGCGGCATTCACCCGAGGGCAATGAGGTACGCCCTTCTTTACGGAAAGCTGCTTGCAGTTCGATGGCAACAGCAAGCTTCGCAGGAAATCAGGGTTCTGTCGTTCTGGCTACACCAATTGCGAAACCACTCTGGTGCCGCTGCACCTCATGCAGAGGAGGGGGAGGCCGATTGGCGGCCTCAGCTCCCCAGTTCCAGGCGGATGGAGGATACCGCTGGGACCTCTTATTAAATTGTCAAACAGCAACGTGACTTAGCCCTGAGGCTGATCTCCGCGAAGCGGCGCTTTGTGGACGAAGCGAAATAAGCGAAGTATGCGAATTAAGTTACTTTCTGTTACCACAACTCCCATGGAAGCCGGTCCGGGTTGATTCGTTCCTGATACGCGGGAAGCGGGCACTCGGTGTTGGGGGTGTCGTCGGTACCGGACGGCGGGAGCGGTTTCTGGCTGGCGGGTGTATCCGCAGCGAGGACATCCCGCGGCTGTGGCGCGATCGGGCGACGGGCGAAGAGTGCGTAGGCGGGGCTCTGCCGGTTCGGTGTCATGCGCGTGTTCTCCGGACAGCGGGATGTCATCGCTAGATGTCGCTACTTGTATAGATACAATTCGGGTGGTTTGGTTTATGAGAGTGACTCTTATTTAGATACATAAGACGGTTCACTGGGGCGCGGGACAGCGGGCATTCGGGTCGTTTGCCCCAGACAGCGACTATCCGCTCACTGGTTTGCCCTGCGAAATGCGCCCATTGCCGTTTCTAGACCCTAGGGCGTTTTCGAGGAGTGATCCTGCCCGCCGGACTAAAACAGTCGATTTTGGGTGGAGGTGAGCGGAACCTCCAAGGAACGCGGCGCTGTCGGCTTCACAGACCTTGGCGGGCTATTACTCAACCAGTTACTGACGGATGGGCCACAATCCGGCCGCTATCTCGTTTTGCCTCAATCTAGAACTGCACGCTAAGATTGCCAAATGACGGACTCTTCACGCGAGGCGCTGAAGCCGGACGAGCGTGGACTCGGGGATGCACCTGCCAAGTCTCAAGGGAAGTTGGCGCTGGCTCTGGGAGTGATCGCAATCGCGCTCAGCTTGGTTCTTGGGTTTGTTTATCTAATCTCGGTCCGTCGCCTGGAGCGCGAGGTGGCACGGCTCAGCCAGCAGACGGAAGGTTTCAGCCGGCTGGTCGTGCGCGCACTGCAGCAATCGCAGACGTTGGCTCAGCAGGCTTCGCAAGCGGCTGCGAACGCGCAGGCAGCCGCTCAACAGCGCGACTTGGCGAAGCAGGATCAATCGAACTCGGAGGAGCAGGCGCAACTTGCGCGGCAGCAGGCCGCCGCCGAGCAGCAAAAGGCAGATCAAGCCACACAGCAGGCTGAGGAATATCGGCAAGAGCGAGAGGCGGAACTTGCACAGCTGCAACAGGCTCTCGGGCAAATCGCCGAAACGCATCGGACAGCCATGGGCCTCGTGATGACGCTGGATAGCAAGTCGATTCGCTTCGACTTTGATAAGGCAGACATTAAACCGGAATATCGCGACATCCTTAATCGCATCGCCGGGATCCTGATGACGCTTAAGGGATATTCGATTGCTGTCTACGGGTATACGGACGACGTCGGCACGCAGACGTACAACTTGCAACTCTCACAGCGTCGCGCCGAAGCTGTCCGCGACTTCTTGATGCAGACCGGAATTTCCCAGACGACAATCATGAGCACCAAGGGTTTTGGCAAATCCGACCCTCGCGTTCAGGGCGACAGCGAACAGGCGCGTGCTGCCAACCGCCGGGTCGAGATCGGCATAGTGGATTCGAAACTTATCACGAACGGCCCTCTCGTCGTGCCGAAGTGAATTAGGCGGTACAGGTCCGGTGTAGACAGTCGAGAGCGGACCTCAACAGGATCACCCGCCGAAAGTTGTCGAGTGCTTACCGAGGAAGCCGCGATTAAGTTAACGACTCTGAACGACGGGCTGCTCTTCCCTAATCTTGTGGGGGAAGGGTTGGCGACTACACGACCGGAACTCGGGAGTGGCTGCTGATTCAGTTCCGCGAGAATCCCAGATTTGAAAATCGGAACCTAAGAAGCCTCGGCGGGCCCCTCAATTCTCGGAAGGTTGCTCGACGTGATCGATGACAAGAATCTCAACTCTCCCACCAAGAATCGTCGCGTCTGTTGTGTCTGATAGACGGCGAAGATCTCGGTTGTCAGACGGTCAGACGTACGCTTACTGGTTAAAGGGGTGAACTGACGCCGGTGATAGATCCAGATTGCGGATGCTTGAGGAGAAGAGGACACAACAGGCTATATCAGAACGGTGACAAGACCCGTGGTCACGAGCGCCGCTGCCCAGACCAAATCGAAGTTCAACCACGCCTTACGGAGAAGCGCGAGGCCCAGCTTTCGATAGACTACCCAAGCGAGCAGCCCTGTGACCGCAAGATAAGCGACCGTATGGACACCGGTGGCGAGCATCCCCGCCAGGGGACTGACGGTCGGAGATATGTGACTGTGACCCGCCATTCCCCCCTGTGCTTCAACAGTGTTGCTGCCCAGCAGCACCGGCACCACCATTAAACCGGCGCCGTGCGCAGAGGCCATCAGAAACGACCAGACGGTCAAGTCTCGGAAGCCTACCTGCATACGGACCCATCGCGGGTGCTGATGTCGCACCAGGCAATAGATTCCAAGACCGACCAAGACCGCGGCGACGAAGTAGCGGATGACGACGAGCGGCAGCGTCATGCCGAGAAACGCGGTAGTCAGCACCACGCTGCCGATGGCCACTGCATGGCCGACCGCTATGGGAACGAGCGATCTGGCTACTGCGCTGCCCTTTTGCTCCTGCATCCCCAGCGCCACCGCGAAGAGCCATCCCATCCCAGGATTGAGCCCGTGGTAGGCGCCGAGGAGCAGCATCAGCCACAACACCGTCGAAGTCAACCCGGCATGTGTCATTGCGCGTCCGAGTAGCAATAGGAGTCCGACGAAGCGTCGCCCCCTTCCAGCCGCACCTGGTGTGCGCGCAACCCGTCGAACTCGACAAAGAACTTTTCATCGAGCTTGATCCCACCGTTTGGGTTTGCATCGATCTTCACCATCCAACTCCGTACACCGTCGGGATAGAACTGCTCGTCCCACGGGGAGTAGAGCGAGTTCGTAAAGTAGACGCGCTTGCCGTCGCGGCTGATTTCGACCATCTGCGGACCGCCGTTGAGAGCCTCCCTGGGCTTCTTCGGGTGAGCCGCGCGGCGCACGATGCCACCGAGGTGGATCGAGCCGGTGTTCTTCGGGCTGGCGGGATCGGAGACGTCATACTGGATGAACTCACCTGTCCCCCAGCACGAAACATAGAGGAAGCGGTCGTCGAGTGAGAGGTTGATGTCGGTTACCAATGGCGGCACAGCCTTGAAGCCCTGCAGCAGGGGTGGCAGGTTTTCCGGATCGGCCGGCTCAGCGGGAATTTCAATCACCTTGCGAACTGCCCATTTTCCGGTCTTCCCACCGTTCTCGCGGTACCACATCCAGATGGACGACGAAAGGTCTTTCAGGGAGACGACGACACCCACGAATCCAAAGGTCTTGTTGGGATCGTGGGCAGGCCGAAGCTCCAGCACCATCTGTTGCTCCGCTCCCAGGTCAAGTTCCTGCAGGTGGCGACGCTTATCCAGGTCCCAGATGTGCAGTTTGTGTCCGTACTTTCCCGCAAGCAGCAACTCCGGATTGAGGCCGTCCTTCACCATATTCGGGGTGCCCCATTCGGAGGTGATCATGGTGTCGTGTCCGAGGTGCCACCAGAAGTCGTAAGCCAGATTCTGAGGGCCGCGCTCCTTCTCCCATGGGCCCTTCAGCTCAAACGTATTCGCATCCATCAGGAAGATGCCGCCCGGACCATCGCCACTGGCCGAACCGAGCGCGCTGCCATAAATTCCGTCGGGGCCACAATGAATGGTGTGTGGCGATGTGTAGCCGGTCTTCTTAATGAACTCTTCAGGTTCGATCACTTTCACGATCTCGAGATGGTTGTGACCCGCTTTCGTATCCAGGATGTGAATCCGGGACGATCCGATGCCCGGAACGATCAGATAACGACGCTCCATGTGCGGGTGCGGGTTCTGCGGGCAGAGGCACGCGCTGCACGCGTTCCAGCCGAAGTGATGCAACTCGTTATCGTTGCCGGGAAAATCCACTTGGCCGACGAACTGACCATACGTGGTCGAATGCGGATCGACATCGATAACGCCCATGGCGTCGTGTTTCCCATTCTTGCCCACGTTCAGCAGAGAGACGTAAGCGACGTGTTCCGGCGCGGCTTTCATCGCCATGCCCGGCGAGGGGTAAAAGGTTGGATCCGGTATCAAAGACATATCCATATTCTCCTTTTGTAAGAGTTCCGGCGAAGGATTTGCCCCCAATATTTCAGACAGCGTGACGCAGTCACGAGGGCGACAATAAAGCCGCCACGGCAGGACTCCAGAGACCTGTGGGAAACACCGGGATGACAACGCCTGCCAAGATCCGCGATCCTGCCAGCCGCCGGGGGTCCACGCGCGGCTCTTGGGTCTGTAAGCATAACTCGTTTGCCTATCGCTGGCCACCACTCCTTGCAGATTGGGGCCGGCACTCCGGTGCATTCCGGTCGGATCACCGTCTACTCGGAAGTGTCTACTCGGAAGTGTCTACTCGGAAGTTACTAGTTGTTTAACAACTCGAAATTGGCTCACGCCGTCTGGAGAAATCAATACCCGAAAGTCGGCCAGTGTCCAGGAATCCGGGCCCCTGACCGTATTTCCGAATAGGAGTCGCCATCGGCGTTTCTTAGGACTGATCCTGCCCGCCGGACTAAAATAGTCGATTTGGGGTCTGGGGAAGCGGAATTTCCAAAGCGCCATGCTGCCGCATTCACACTCTGGCGCGCTGGTGCTTAACCAGTAACTTACGGTTAGGCGACAATCCTTCCACCAAGAAGAGGGCCGTGTCGCCGCGGGGCCAACGTGAACCAGAAGTGCTTGTCTTAACTTGCTTTGAGCCGAGGCAGCAGAGTCAGCGCATTGTTACGGCCGATGCGCTCAAGATCGTCTGCCGAAAAACCGAGCTGCATAATGCCTTCAGCCGTTTCGGCGAGGGGCACGAAGGGATTATCGCTGCCAAACAGGATCTGTGTGGTTGGGACCAAACTCTTGAGTGCTGCAATCGCTGGTCCATAGGCAGTACCGGCGATATCGTAATAGTGGCGTTTCAGTTCGTATTCGATTCCGTTGGGTGCCTTTTCGGCGATATTCTTGGGCCCATATTGGTGCATGCGACCCAACAGCATCGGCACGTTGCCGCCCGCGTGGGTAAAGATGAACCGAATGTCCTTGAATCTCGCAAATGTTCCGGTAAAAACATATTCGTAACCGCCCGAGCGGTATCTTGTGGGATTTCAACGAGTATGGGAGAAACATCAGGCAGCAATGTTCGACAGCACAGCGGTGTTGTCGGATGCACAAACACAACGGCCTTGCGTCGGTTGAGCTCCTCAAAGACTGGCTGGTAATCAGGGTGTCCCAACCACTTGTCGTCGTAGCTAGTCACCAATCCAATCCCGTCTGCCTTGAGTACGCTATACGCGTACTCGATTTCTCGCAGGCTGGCCTCCGTATCCGGAAGGGGGATTATGGCAAACAGGCCGAAGCGCCCTGGGTGACTTCGCACCAGATCGGCCGTGTATTCGTTCACTCGGCGTGCCGTGCGCGCCGCTGCCTGCGGGTCTCCAAACCAGTAAGCAGACACGGAGAGAGAGAAAACAGCGATCTCTACTCCGTGCTTGTCCATCGCTGCGAGCGATTGCTCCGGAGTCCAGCTCGAGTAAGCGGGGTTAATCCGACCGCCACCCGCGGCGACGATTCGATCATGATTTTCTGCGAGGTAAAAAGGCGGGACGATGTGATGATGCACATCGATCAGGCTCCGCTTCGTGCTGGAAGCAGCTGTCAGCGCGATCAATTCCCCGACCGGTGCAACTGAGGTTAGACCGAACGCCGCAACCGTTGTAAGAAACTCTCGTCTGGAACGACCAAATGTTTCGGATCGAGAGCTGTTTATCCTATCACCGCCCGCACCGGTGATAGGACAATCGACATTTCGGTTTGCCATAGGACTTCTCCAGCACGATTCCAAACAGCCAAGTCTATCAGCGAAATGCTCACAGTCGCTTCCACAGCTCCGCTGGACGTCACTGGACGTATTACCTGCTACTCGGAAGGTACTAGTTGTTTAACAACTCGGAATTGGCTCACGCCGTCTGGAGAAATCAGTACCGGAAAGTCGGCCAGTGTCCAGGAATTCTGAACGGGCCTCAATGCGGGGATACCGGGACCCTGGCGCGTTTCTCGGTACCTATCCTGCTCCGCTCGTTTCGCGCAGCTCGACAAGAGATTTGCCCAGTTCACACGAAACGGGCTCGAAGCTACCGAAAAGGCGACTTCAATCGGTTGACCTTGCCCCCACAGAGGTTCAAGCGGTCAGTATGACTGGTCCTGACCGGAATGTGCTGAAGAGATGACCCACCGAATTGTGTCGCAAACGTGGTCTGGTGTATGCTTCCTGTCAGTTACTGACAGGGGTAACGACGCTATGACCAAACCCTCTGATCTGGTGCAGGGCACGCTCGATTTGCTCATCCTCAAAATCATCAGCCTCGAGCCGATGCACGGCTGGTCGATCGCCCAACGAATTCGGCAATTATCGAGCGATGTTCTACGCGTCAACCAGGGCGCGCTCTATCCCGCTTTACATCGTTTGGAACGTCAAGGGTGGATACAGGCTGACTGGGGCGAGTCTGAAAATAACCGCCGCGCCAAGTACTATTCGCTGACAGCAGAAGGAAGAGAATACTTCGAGCGCGAAGAGCAAACATGGCGGCGTCTCGCGGGAGCAATCGGAGTGGTATTGAACGCTGTTTAACGCCGGAGTTTATATGCGAATCCTCAAAAGCCTGCATCATCGCGTGCGCTCGATGTTGAAGCTGGAAACGGTCAAAGTCGAATTGGCTGAGGAGCTGCAGTTTCATCTTTCGCGACAGCTCGAAGAGAATCTCGCTGCCGGTATGTCAGCGGAGGAAGCAGCCCGCGCGGCGCAGACAGAGTTTGGCAGCGTTCCCCTTATCACTGAGCAATGCCGCGACGCCAGGGGCTTAATGGCGGTCGAGGAGATGGTGCGCAATGGTCAATTTGCTGTTCGAAGCCTTCGCAGAAGTCCAGCCTTCACGCTTGTTACGTTATTGACCTTATCGCTCGGCATCGGCATCTGCACTGCGATGTTCACTGTGCTTGACGGTGTGCTTCTGCAAAGGATGCCGTATCCCGATGCTAATCGACTAGCTATCGCCGACCAACCCGTTCAAGCACGCGATGCAATGTTCGCAGGGGTCTCTGGTCCGAATGCCCGCGACTGGGCCGAACAGAGCCGGTTGGTCGAGCAACTCGCCTACTACGACGGCGGAAGTATCTCTCTCACGTACAAAGCCACTAACTCCCTGGTTCACGGCGTCAGCGCCAGCTCAAACCTCCTCTCGCTTTTGGGGGTGCAGCCTATGATTGGGCGCAGCCTCAACGAAGTTGACCATACATCGCATGCACAAGTGGCCGTGATTGGCTATGACCTTTGGAAAGAGCTCTTCGGGTTAGACCCGGGCGTGATTGACCGGGAAATCCAGTTGAATGGCCAAACCTATCGGGTTATCGGCGTTATGCCGTCGTCTTTTACCTTTCCTTTTGGCCAACGCCGAACCCTCTGGACTCCTCTGGGCCGGGGCAGTTGGTATCCAGACGAGACCCAGCGCGGCATGAGCGTCTTCCAGGTGCTATTGCGCCTGAAACGCAGTGTAGCCCCGACAAGCGCGCAAGTTGAGCTCAGCGGCATTCAATATCGAATCGCGCAGCAATACAGGAACCTTCCGCTCGTTGATCATGTGCGTGTACAGAGCTATCGGGAATTCGTTCTTGGAAAGGTGAAGCCCGTGGTGCTGGCGCTTGCGGGAGCCGTGGCCCTGGTTTGGCTGATCGCTTGCATCAACGTAGCAAGTCTGCTTATGGCTCGTTACGAGGCACGGCGGCAAGAGATTGCAGTCCGAAGTGCTTTGGGAGCCAGTACGTGGCGCCTGGTGAGTCAGTTACTTGCAGAGAACCTTCTTTTGAGTGGAACCGCAGGGCTGCTCGGCCTTGCGATCGCACAACTGGTGATCAAGGCTCTCAAGCATTTTCTATTGCAAAATCTCCCAGCATCGGCAGACGTTCGTCTCAATTTTTCCGTCTTATTTGCTTTATTTGGGTTCACCGTTCTTTCCGCGATTGTTTTCGGTCTTGCACCCGCGATACAGGCGGCCCGCCAGCCGCTTACAGAGCGTTTGCGGGTCGCTATCGGCGCCATCGGATTCGGTGCGAGCCGTACAACCTTACGAGGTGCCCTCGCGGTGGGCGAACTCGCTGTCTCCCTTATTTTGTTGGTCGGGGCAGGCTTGCTCATGCGATCGCTCTACGCGCTGCACCATGTTCCTCTAGGCTTCTCGCCAGAGAACGTAGTGACCATCCAATTCACTCTACCCTTCGGAAGATTTGCCACCCGTAATGTGAATACCACGCTTTACGAACCGCTGCGTCAATACGTGGAACAACTTCCTGGTGTAGAGTCCGCCTCCATCACCTCCGTGGTACCTCTCCAGCAGGGAACCCCGTTACGAGGCTCTTTTGGGATCGTAGGTCGTGAAGCTCTCCGCCCAGATCAAGTCCCCGAGGGCGACCTTCGGTTTTCAAGCCCTGGATACCCTCAGACGATGGGTATTCCACTCGACAGCGGGCGCTTTTTCACCAACACCGACACGCCGGAGACGCTGCCTGTTGTCGTTGTGAACCATACTTTTGCTTCTCGCTACTTACCCGGACAGGATCCTGTCGGAAAACAGCTAGCGTTTCATAACAACGGGCCATGGTCGCACGTGTTGATCGTGGGCATCCTTAAGGACGTTCATCAGACGGCAATTGGTTTACCGCCTGGACCTGAGGTCCATCTCTCGACGACGCAGCTGTCACCGGAGGGACATCCTCTCTATATGGCAAGCTGCCTCTTTGCCCAATTGGCCGTGCGGTCGACGCTCCCTGAGTCGCGCGTTGTTCCCGAATTACTGGACGCGGCTCACAAGTTCGCGCCAGACTTCGCTCCGAACACCGCTGAAACCATGGTAGAGATTGTTGACGATTCCATCGGCAGTCAGACTCTCGCGGCACGGCTGATGTCTATCTTTGCCGGGGCGGCTCTACTCATTGCGACGGCTGGAGTTTATGGATTGCTCGCGTACTCCGTGACCCAGCGAAGACGTGAAATGGGTCTGCGCATCGCCGTTGGCGCGACACGATCGGACGTCTTGATGCTGGTTCTGAAGGACGCGGCCGTTCTGCTAATGCTGGGGTTGGGTACAGGAATCACCATTTCCATGCTTGCGGCGCATGTCTTGAGAAGTCTGCTATTCGGAGTCGAGGGCCATGGTGCTGTGACTGTTATATCGGTCTGCTTGCTTTTGGCTTTTTGCGGAATGGTCGCAGCCTTCGTACCGGCACGAAGGGCTGCCTCAGTTGAACCGATGGAGGCTCTAAGGGTCGAGTGATCGCCGGCGCGGGATAAGGCGTTTGGTCTCCTGCACCATCGGGGGCTGAGGGAGTTACTCTACAAGGTCTTTGGAGGCTCGGTAGACGACCTGTTGAGGGCTCTTGTCAGAAGCGGCCATCTTGATGCACACAAGCTGACGAAGTTGGGGACAGAGTTTGAGGGGAATACAGAGGGGGGAGCAAATGATGAAGCTTGAACGGTTCACGCTGCCTTCGCTTTTGTGCCGGCGGTCAAGACCGCGGCCGCCTGCTTTCCTCCGCAACAGATGGAAGTAACTCCGATGAAGTGCCAGTCAACCGAGCATCGAAATGAGACTTTCAGGAATTGCCAGAAAAGCTTTGCTGGTCATAATAGTGCTGGCTGAGTGTCTTGGCTGTGCAACTCGCTCCTCAAAGAGCATCTATCGCCTTAGCAAATTAGATGCTGACTACTTCCTGCTTTCGCCAGATGCTCCCCTCTTGAGGACCGACCGTCAAACTATTCGCATCCCTCGCTCTGGCCAGGCTCGAGTTTCAGGTGACACATCAACGGCGGATTGTTCCGTCCACGGCTCGTGGTTCACCTTCTCGAGAGCGCCCGGAGGCGCATCTTATTGGATCGCCCAAACTCCCAGCCTGTCGGAGTGGCAGCAAACGGCAGACACCGTTGACATGAAGGACCAGTGGCAAAGTTTCGAGCGATCACTGAATGAATTGCGACAGAAGATGTGCTTCGCCTCCCTGGATGAATATCTATTCGTAAAGCAAAGAATCGCTGGTGGTATTTCTGTCCCCGCCGACGATACGCTGTTCTACCGCTATGGCTTTGGACCTGGCGGCTACGTTGACCTCGCGCCGGGTATGCGGCTGCGAATATACCGGGAGTATTCTCGTCCGCACGCAAATGACCAGCCGTCGTCAGCCAGTTTCCAGGGCACGACAATTACCGACTATGAAGTCCTGGGTAACGTTGAATCCGGAACGAGACTGGGCTTCCTTCGCACTGAGAAAAGGGTGATAGGACCAACGACATTTGCTGCGAACGCATTTGACAATGAGCTGGCAGCATACTTTGCGGCGTCCATCCATTTGCGCCTCTTTCTGGAAGATCTGACCGTTTCTGGCGATGTCAAGAGTCCTGCAATTCTCATTGGAGCATCGACCGATGAGGACATGAATGATGGCACGAGGGAGATCGAGAACAATCCTGAAATCTCCTGCGAAGCTGTTTCACACCGGCATGTAACCTGTGGGCGCTTCGATGGTACGGTGACGGTGAGCCCGATGCTTCAAATCCTTGTGAACGGGTCAATCACCTACGTCCCCATCGGCTCCAAGCTATGGTTTGTCCTTCCTCATACACCGGGGTCACAAGAGACAGCCCTCATCCGGACACTTCGCGTTCAACGCCTGTTCAACGACAAAGCAGTTGATGTGCAATTTACGCGCGATGCTGAGGGTGTCTCACAAGTGCTCCTGGTCGGCGGGGACAAGGTCTCCTGGTCAAAGAGCGCGGAGTCCAAAGGTAGACATAAACCTCCGGACTTTTCCAGACCGTCGGCTCCGATCGGGGGATTTTAAGTACTGACGGAGATGACGGGAGTCTTGTCACTTCCTCCAAGCGCGTTGTGGAGGCTAATCCAAGCACGTCCTTTATAGCACCACATTGGCGGTACCTGCTGTGTGTGGACCAAGCACCAGTCCGGCGGCAAACTCGGGGGGGCAAACTCGGGGACGTTCACCACGTTCACACATTGTTTGCACGTATCGTTGTGCCCCAATCCCGCTGGTTCGAATACCACTCAATCAGGGTTTTTGGCGCGCCAATGCATTCGGGCCCGCGCAGCAGAGTCTCGCATAGCAACCGCCATGATTAGGTAAACGTGGCGAACGTCCCCATGTTTCCAATCTTAGAGCAGGGGTTCGTGAAGGCGACGGCTCGTCCTCATAATGGGGCTAATCGAGGCTTAAGCACCCATTTGTCTGGCCAGATCGACTGCGCCGACCGAGACAATGTCGAAGTCTCCGGGCGTGGCCTTATCTGGCACGCCCGCAGATCCGTTGCCGAATTCATCGGGGCGATAAACAAAACCCGTGCGGAGACCGTTTCTGCGGGCCGCCTCCAGGTCGCCGGCGTGCGCCGCGCACATCATAACTTCCTCGGGCTTGAGGCCAAGAAAATAAGGAGCCGAAAGATACACCTCGTTATCAGGCTTGTAGTGTTTGACCAGTTCCGCACCTAGGACCGCGTCCCAGGGTAGGCCACCGAACCTGGCCAGGTTCGCCATTAGTGCGATGTTACCGTTCGAAAGCGGAGCGATGATGTACTTTTTCCGCAAGCGCATAAGTCCTTCCACCGAATCCGGCCAAGGTTTGAGGCGCCGCCAAACATAGGTCCAGGACACTTTTTCCTGCTCGGTGAGGTTCTTAATCTTGAATTCCTTGAGCAAATCCTCCAGGATCATTCGGTGGAGATCGTCGAGACGAGTCCACGGAATCTCGTTCTTGCGAACTTTATTCATGGCCGGTCCATAGCCCATGCGCCAACGGTCGGCAAAACCGGCCCAGTCGATATTGATGCCTTTAGCCTTGCCCCAAGCCACGCCCTCCGCGATCACGGAGCTGCGCCAGTCGACTATGGTTCCAAAGACATCGAATACGAGGGCCTTCACCGTTGTTGATCCCGGTCTTAAGTCCTGCGCCTTGATAGCGGACTTTAATTCAGAAAAAGAGATAACCGCTGCGCTTGAGGCAATGCCTTTGAGGAGCGCTCGGCGGTCGAAAATCGAGCTCATGTTAGAAAACCTCCGGGGTATCTCGTGACCGTGCATCGTCCGCGGATCATGATCGCACTGTCCGCAGAGCCGTCTGTGACAGAAAAGAGGGACTGGCCTGCGTGAGTTATCTGCGTTGAGAATAGCGGAAAATCGAGCAGATCAGGAGTGTCCTCCATCCGCCCCCCATTCGCGCCATCGGGGGCTTTAGAGGGGGTGTGAGAACTCGCGAAAGGGAAAGAAACAGCAGGTCCCTCCACTTCGCTACCCCGGATTTCCTGTGGGGGCTTCGGCGAACTTCATGCGCCTTTCTTTACGGAAAGGCGCACACGCTTCCGTGTCCAGGTGCTGCGTGGCAGGAAATCCGGGTACGCTTCGGTCGGGATGACAAATTGATTTTGACGCTGAGATTTTGACACCGGAACAGAATTGTCATCCCGACCGAAGCGCAGCGAAGTGGAGGGCCCTGCTGTTTTTCTCGGAAATTAGCAGTTCTCACACACCCTCTTTAGGCCGTCCATAGACCCTTGCGTTATGACTCGACTTTAGCCGCTGGGGGACAGCCTTCTCTTCAAAGCAAGCATTTAGGAAAGATTGCCTCGCCTGGCCCCAGGCCGGAAGGCGAGCAGTTGAAGTTGCTGCAATAGGTAAGCTGTCAGTGCATTACCCTTATCTACCCCGCTGCTGTGGTAAAAGAAAGTCTCAATTCGGATTTGAACGGAAGGCGCAATGGAACAAGCGAAGAGTAGATGCATCTTGAGCGCAGCTATGTGTCTGGCGCTTGGCGGGATGTCGTGCGAGTTGAGTCTCTGGGCCCAGGAGCGACAGGCGCCGAAGGCCGACCTGGTGCTGATTCACGGACACATCTTGACTGAGGATGCGAGCGATTCGGCGGCGCAGGCGATGGCAATCCAAGGGCAGCGCATTGTAGCGGTGGGAACAGATGCGGCGGTCATGGCGATGGCGGGGCCGGCTACACACGTGATCGATCTGCGAGGGCGAACCGCGACGCCGGGTCTGATCGACAGCCACGCGCACATTGCCACGGGAGGCGTGGATGAGGTCTTCCACCTGCAGTTGAGCTACGCCACGAGCGTAGCGGAGATTGTGGAGCGCGTGGCAGCAAAGGCCGCGACGCTGAAGCCGGGCGAGTGGGTTCTGGGCGCGGGCTGGGATGAAGGCAAGCTCGCCGAAAAGCGCCTGCCGACCGCAGCCGATTTCGACACGGTGACGCCGAACAACCCCGTGTGGCTGACGCACACCACCGGGCATTATGGCGTGGCCAACTCGGCGGCGCTCAAGCTCGCGGGCATCACGGCAACGACGCCCGATCCGCCGGCGGGAACCATCGTCCGCGATGTTCGGGGCAATCCCACCGGGGTGATTGAAGAAGCAGCGGCGATGCAAGCGGTCGAACAGCAGATTCCGCCGCTCACCCAGGAGCAAATCGAGGCCGGCGTTCTGCACATCGTTGAGACGATGCACAAGGAAGGCATGACGGGGGGTGAAAGACCCCTTAGTTGACTTTGCAAAGTGGCGCGGCTACAAGCACCTGGCCGACCAAGGCAAGCTGGCCGCACGGGTTTGTGTGCTTTGGGACGCGGGCGCGACCATGTCAACCGCGAAGGAAGCGCTGGCGCATATCAAGACCGAAGCGCCAACACCGGGCTGGATCGACGACGACCGGCTTGGCTCGTGCGGCGCGAAGATATTTATGGATGGGAGCGGCGGCGCACGCACCGCGTGGAGCTACCAAGAGTGGCACAAGCATGCCACCGAGCCCGACACCGGCAATCACGGTTATCCGCTTACCGATCCGGCCGTGTATCGGGAGATGGTGAAGCTCTTCCACGAGAATGGCGTGCCGGTGGGGACGCATGCCATCGGCGATCACGCCATCGACTGGGTGGTGGACACATATGCGATGGTAGAAGCAGAAAAACCGGTTTACGGCCTGCGCCACAGCATCATCCACGCGAATCAGCCTACGCCGCACGCCCTGGATACGATGCTGATGCTCGAGAAGAAATACGATGCGGGATATCCGGAAAGCCAGGCGGAGTTTCTGTGGTGGGTCGGCGACATTTACGGCGCGAGCTATGGGAAAAATGCCGAAGGGCTGATTCCACTGAAGACTTTTCTGACGCGCGGAATCGTATGGGGCGGCGGGTCGGATTATCCGGTGACGCCGATTGGCGCGCGGTATGGGATCTGGGCCGCAGCGGCACGGGAAACGCAAATGGGTACCTACGGCAAGCAGCCATTCGGCACATCGGAAGCGATCGACGCACGAGCCTCTCTGCGCTCATACACGGCGTGGAACGCGCGGCAACTGTTTCTTGAGAAAGAAGTAGGCACCATCGAGCCGGGCAAGCGCGCCGACATCGCCGTTTGGGATCGCGATATGACGGCGGTTCCCGTGGCTGAGATCAAGGAGTTGAAGTGCGTGATGACGCTGCTGGATGGGAAGGTGGTGTGGGAGGCGAAGTGAATTTGAAACGGAGGAGGATAGTGCTAATACGCCATAGTGGACTGTAACAACCGAGTCAGTAAAGCCGCGGATCTTCTCCCGGTTGCGCTGCGGTGAGGATGAATCGCTCCCTCAGCGGAAACCTAGAGAGTTTTAGAGAGTTTTGAGGTCAGAGTTTTGTGGTCAGACGGAACTGGTACTTTGGGAGGTGATTCGTGACCAGACGGAACTGACCCTCTCGCCGAAAATCGCTTATTGTTGCCTCCCAAATTTGCAAAGTGTCAGTCCCGTCTGGTCACGAATTACGTTTGGTCACGAATTACGTTTTTCTAATTCGCACGAACTCCGCGAACGCGAATCCGCGCGGCATTCGTGAATTGTTGGAGAAAATGCTCAAATCCTCCTGATTATAGACAGATTTCACTGTTGCTTGTTGTGATTCGAAAGATTAGAGTGGAGCCCCACCCAACGGCCCGGATAGAGAGAAATGAGGGGCGAAAATGAACGTCAGAAAAAGAGTACTTTCGAAAGACCTGGTTGTTTGTGGAACTCTGTGCTTCTCGAAACCACGCACCGCAAACAAGTGGGCGCTCACCGCATTGATGGCTTTTGCGGTTCTCGTTTTTGGCGGGAGAAATGCGGCCGCCGCTCCGACCCAGTCGATTGACTGCACGAATGGGCAAACCCCCAACATGACGGTCAAGATATACAACAACTCCACGAGCGATAACATTTTTCCAGTGCTCTTCGCTGGCGCACCAAGCAATACGGATACCTGGATTCAAGCGTGCTTCCAGCTCACCGATGCCCAGCTCGGGGACAACCCGTATCCAAGGGCGACCCAATATCGCATGTACATCAATTGCTGCGCCGACAGGGAGAACGGCATCCCGCCGGGCGGTTCGGCGACGATCACTCTGCCGCTTTACTCGCCGCTGGTTGGGTCAATCAAACCGGAGCTGCCGGGTCAACTGATCGACTGGTGGCAGGGCGGAGGCATCAACTTTTATCGGGCCCCGGCCACGAATACGAAGCCCCCCGCGGCGCTGCAGCGGCACTGGGATACGGACCAAAACGGCAACGCAGTCACACCGACAAACAACCTGCCCACATGCAACAGCTGCAACCTGCATTTCTTCAAAGCGCCCGCGTCGATCCCCAATAGCGACCCGCAGCAGTTGACCGAACATACCCTGGGCGCGCAACCGATCAACCCCAATCATACGAACCCAGGCCAGCCGGCGCGTCTCTGGGTGCCGGATAACGTCGACTATGATGTTTCGTACGTCAATTACGTTTACATGCCGGCAGTCATGGAACCATTCGGCAATCCGTCAATCGGTTATATCGGCTCGCCAATCACCCTTAGTGATTTCAACACCGCGACCGGCAAATGGTATGCTTCGCCTCTCGGGGCCGATTGGCCGCTCTACAAGGGCAATGACGGCAAAGTTATTTCCGACAAGATCCCTTCGGCTCTGGAAATTTTCCTGAATACCGCCGCTTTCGATAACACGAACGTGTTCATGCCGGCGCCTGTGAATTCGCAGCCCATCATGGCCATGACCGCAGAATGGGAAGCCTGTGTGAACGAGAATGGCGGCGACCCAATCTGCCCGCTGATTCGCTCCGTTACGGCGCTGCTGAATGCCAATTACGCAAATTACCAGAGGGTAGGAACTCAGGACCCGGATACGTGGAAGGACGTATGGCAATGCACCGGAGATCCGGTGAAGAAGACCGACCGGTTATTGCTGGCTCATCTTTACGGCTGGACTCCGTTCCTGGAGAACTGCAAAAATACCGCAGCCAACCAGCTTTACCACACG
>CAWIBI010000015.1:0-151956 GCA_963834205.1 uncultured Acidobacteriaceae bacterium
CAAAGCCCTCAGACCACGGCTCTCTATGCCAAGGTCGACATCACTTCGCTGGCGACTCTGGCATTGGTCTGGCCGGGAGGTGAGCGATGAACCCCTGGCGTAAAAGAGTTGAGGACTATATCCAGATGCGCCGCAGTTTGGGATACAAACTGCGCGACGTGCACATCGGCCTGCTGAATTTCGCTGCCTTTCTCGGAAGGCAAGGCGCGCCCCACCTTACTACTCCCCTGGCCATGCGGTGGGCACAGCACGATCCTGAGGCGCGGCCTGCAGAATGGGCCCGGCGGCTTAGTTTCGTGCGGGGGTTTGCGCGCTATTGGAGTGCGCAAGACTCGAAAACTGAAATTCCACCCTGGGGGTTGTTACCTCATCGCCCCGGCCGCGCCCGGCCCTATTTGTATAGTGACGACAAGGTACGGCGACTGCTCTGCGCCGCTCAACAGTTACCGCCGGCTCATGGTCTGCGAGGTCGGAACCTTACCACTGTCTCTTTGGATTGTTGTCGGTAACCGGCTTGCGCATCAGTGAGGCCCTCAACCTGCAATGTGAAGATGTTGACCTCAGAGAAGGTATTCTGACGGTTCGAGGCGCCAAGTTTGGCAAGTCCCGACTGGTGCCCCTTCATCCCTCGACCCGTAAGGTGCTCTCCGGCTACGCGGCGCGTCGTGACCGCCGCTGGGCAAACGGCCCGCCTCCCACTTTTTTGTGTCCCAACGTGGAACGAGGCTGGATGGCAGCCAAGTCCGGCGGACGTTTTACGATTTGTCCCGACGAGTGGGATTGCGCGAGGCTTCCGCTAGCCATGGACCCCGCCTTCACGATTTTCGTCACCGCTTCGCGGTAAAGACACTGATCCGGTGGTACCGTTCGGGCCAGGACCCCGAACGTCGTCTGCCCATATTGTCAACCTACCTGGGACATGTCCACGTGGCCGACACTTACTGGTATCTGACGGCTTGCCCCGAGCTGATGGGCTTGGTCGTCAAGCGCCTGGAAAAGCGCTGGGAGGGGCAAGCATGAAATCCCCTGCCACTCTGGCCGCGTTACTGGAGAACTTCTTTACTCAGCGCCTCATGAGCCAACGGCAAGCAAGTCCTCACACCATCAGCTCCTATCGGGATACTTTCCGTCTGCTCCTGACCTTCGCGCAGGGGCGTTTGCACAAGCCCCCATCGCGTTTAGATTTGACAGAGATCGATGCCCCACTGATTGCGGCCTTCCTGGACGATTTGGAAAACAGTCGGGGTATCACTGCCCGTAGCCGGAATCTTCGTTTGACGGCGATCCGGTCCTTCTTCCACTATGCCGCTTACGAAGAGCCTTCCCGTGCCTCTCAAATTCAGCGCGTGCTGGCCATACCGAGTAAGCGCCACACGCGCGCCTTGGTTCACTTCCTGAATCGCTCTGAAGTCGATGCGTTACTGGCGGCCCCTGACCAAAAGACTTGGTTTGGACGTCGCGACCACGCCTTGTTATTGGTAGCCGTGCAGACCGGCTTGCGCTTGTCGGAGTTGACCGGCCTACAACGCCCCGACGTGTCTTTGGGCACCGGAGCCTATGTGCGCTGTGTGGGCAAAGGGCGTAAGGAACGTTGCACCCCGCTCACCAAAATGACGGCGGCGGTTCTGAAGGCGTGGTTGCGGGAGCCCGCTAGGCACAATGCTCAAGCCCTGTTTCCCAGCGCCAGTGGCGGTCGGCTCAGCCCTGACAGCGTGTCAGACCTACTCGCCAAGCACGTGGCACACGCTGGCCACTCTTGTCCATCACTCCGCCAAAAGCACGTTACGCCGCATGTTTTGAGGCACACGCTGGCTATGGAGTTGTTACAACAGGGTGTCGATCGAGCGGTCATCGCGCTTTGGTTAGGCCATGAATCTGTCGAAACCACCCAAATCTACCTCGATGCCAATCTCACACTCAAGGAGGAAATCCTGGCGAAGACCACTTCACCCGACGGAAAGCCCGGTCGCTACAGGGCAGATGACGAGTTGCTGGCTTTCCTCAAACGCCTGTAATCCAGGCCGAACTATGCCGGGCGGGCGTGCGCAAGGATGCGAAGGCAAACCTTGATCAACCTGTATTCGGTCGGTCCATTCTCGTTTCGCCCGGCATAGTCTGGAGGTCGGAATAGTGCCTCAGCGTGTGCGGGTGTACACGCTTGTGGAGACCCGCGCGTAAGGCCGCCTGGTGGCAGGCGTGCCAGATCACCTTGGAAGTAATGGGACACGGTGCCGTGTGCGCACGACTCCGGGGAAGAGCCACGTCTTGGGCTTCAGTCGGCGCCAGTACTCGCGCAAGGCTTCCAGCAGGACGGGACTGAGCATGACGTCCCGATCCTTACGGCCCTTGCCACCCTGGATGTGGACGACCATCCTTTGGCTATCGATGTCGCTAACCTTCAAGCGAGTCACTTCGTTGCGGCGCGCTCCGGTAGCATAGAGAGTCATCAACAGGACCCGAGGGAAGGGGTTGCGGGCAGAGTTAATCAGCCGGGAGACTTCTTCCTGGCTCAGTACCGAGGGCAGGTGCTGCACTTGCTTGGGATAGGGCGTCTCCGCCACGCTCCAGGATCTCTTCAAAGTTTTAATGAAGAAGAAACGCAGAGCGGCCAGCCGTTGGGTAACGCTGCTCGGAGCCAGCTTTCGCTGACGGAACAGATAGGCTTGGTACTCGCGGATGTGTTCGGGACCCAACTGGTCTGGAGGGCGATGGAAATAACGGGCGAAATCTTCCACCTCGCGGATGTAACACTCAATGGTCCTCGGTGAGTAGTTTCGACACTCGAGTTCTTCGTGCATCATTTGGCGTAAGCGGGTCATAGGGAACCTCCTTATGACTCGACGATACCGTGATTAAGGCAGTCCGCCCGGCATCACGCACGCGTAGCGTCCGCCGCACGGGCGGCTTCGTTGTGTACTGGGCATGTTCAGCAGCTTGGAGGTGAAAGTCCTCTGGCCAACCGGATGGAGGTGAAGGCCTAACCTGCTTTATTCGCGAACGGGCCAGGAGGCACGGGTTTGAGGTGTTTCAGCAGGACTCGGCAGACGTTCAGAGGGATTACCACGGACTTGGGACAGCCTTTTGCCCCGTGGTCCGGACAAGGATCAGAATCGCTTCGATTTTGAAAACACCGCCGGCTCGCTGTGGCTGGGCGCAGCAGAGGACAAGGAGATTTCGGGAAGACTCGACCGGCTATCCGCTCAAGGCGCCGAAAGAAAGGGCAATCGTGCGGAAGCTGCTCAAGAACGGAAACGAGACGGGAAGATGAATCACCACCCGGCGCACCGAAACCACGACCGAGGCCCCCAATTTGAGCAGCCGCTCGCGCAGGGTCCAGACCTGCGCCCGCGCGCACGCGGTGCGGGCCGCCCGCAGCCGCAACTCCTGCATCAGCCCATAGGCGGCCGCCGTCATCAGCACCCGAAACTGATTGGCCCAGAACTTCGTGCAACTCGTCCGGTCGATCTCCAAGCCTTGGTGCAGTTCCTTAAGGCGGTTTTCGATGTCGCCGCGCTCGCAGTAAACCTGCTCATAAATCCACTGCGGATTCTGCTGCAGGTTGGTGATCACGAAGCGCGGGTTGTCTTTCGCGTCCTTTCCCTCCTGGCGCACGACCTCGGCCTTGAAGATCACGCGCCGCTCCGACGACCAGCTTCCCGCCCGATAGCGGCCTTCGCCGTAGACGTGCTCGGTCTGAGCGCTCGCTTCCGAGAGCTGCCGTGCCTGTTCCATCTGGGGCTCGGCCAGGCGGTTCAAGACCGCGTTTTTGGCCATCGCTACGACGTACTCGACGCCCATCACGTCCAGAAAGGTCAGCACCTGCGGGTCGGCAAAGCCTCCGTCCAGCCGCACTCGCACGCGCGCTTTCGGAAACCCCGCCCACACCCGCTGCAGGATGCGCCACAGGATGCCCGTCGCCCCGGCCCTCGCCGGAGCGTTCCCGGGCCGCAGCACGGCGGTCAACAGATATTGCTCCTTCTCGTCGTTGAAGCTCACAAAGCCCATCACCGGCAGGTAACACCAAGTATCGTAGTGGGTGTTAAAGAAGGTCAACTGCTGCGTGCCGTGCGTCGGGTCGTCGGTCGGGTCCAGATCGAGGGTAATCAACCGTGCCCGACCGTGCAGCCGACGGCGATGACGTTCGAGGACCGCATCGGCCAGCGCCTCGCCCATCCGATAAAGCTGCTTCCGATCCACGGCATTCTCAAAGCGCGACAGCGTCGGCTGCGAAGCCAAGTCGGCACCCCCCACCGGATCGCGCCCTACCAGCAGTTTGTGTACCGGGTCTTCCCCCAGCCGGGCCGCATCATTGGCATCGGCATAACCGCAGGCGATGCCGTAGATACGCTGTGCCAGCAGCTCTTCCACCTCGTGCTCGACCTTGCCCGGCTGCCGTTGATCGACCAGACAGGCGGCCAGAGCTTCAGTCAGTCGCAGCCGCCGGTCCGCAGCTTTCAGCAGGATCGCGCCGCCGTCGGAACTTCCATGTCGCTGGTCAAACTGGGCGACCACGGGCTTGGAAAAGATTTCGGGAAACAACAGACGCTGTGTTGTGGTATCGTAAGCCAAGCAAAAGCCTCCTTGCGTCCTTCAAACATCGTTTGGACAACGTGTTTGTACCACAGGAGGCTTTTCTTGTCTTCAAATACGCGAATTATTCAGGCTAGCGCCCCTAGGAGTCCCCCCGGCTTTGCCGGGGAGGCAGAAAGAGTTTGACAGTTCCGGGAGTCCATCGCGGACACTCAACGCCGTGAGCCGCCAAGCACACGGAGAGGAGATCCGCGATGGACGAGAGCAGAAGCCTAAACCATACGAGGTGGGAGTGCAAATATCATGTGGTGTTTATCCCCAAGTGCCGGCGGAAGGTTTTGTATAAGGAGCTACGGCGGCATTTGGGAGAAGTGTTCCGGCAATTGGCGAAGCAGAAGGAGAGCCAGGTGGAAGAAGGGCATTTGATGCCCGACCATGTACACATGCTGATCGCCATTCCGCCGAAGCATGCCGTGTCACAGGTGATTGGGTATATCAAGGGGAAGAGCGCTATCCATCTGGCGCGGGTGTACGGAGAGCGCAAGAAGAATTTCGTGGGCCAACAGTTTTGGGCACGAGGGTTTTATGTGTCCACGGTGGGACGGGATGAAGAAGCGGTACGAAAGTACATTCGGGAACAAGAAGAAGAGGACAAGCGATTAGAGCAAATGGGCCTGTGGTAATCAGCGCCACCTGAGGTGGCGCGTAACCCGCGGGGCCGCGTTCGCGACCCCGCCTAGCCGCTTTGAGCGGCTCACAATCTAAAGCCCCCGGCTTTGCCGGGGGATACTTACTGATGATGCAAGGGCTACCGCCGCGAGGCGGGGTCGGAAGGAAGCATGGATCAAACGTGCGAGTCGATGGACAAAAACCGGATATAAGGCGCCAGCACCGGACGAGCGGGCAACTTACCGCGAAGTCCTCTTCCATCAAGGTGCGAAGCGTAGATTCGGCGATTGTGCACGGAAGGCGGCTGAACTTACCCCAGGAGATCTGCTCCGTGTCGCGAGAGCGACTGAGGCGGCCGCAAGGCAGCCTGACCGCGGAGCAGAAGTCAGCAGAGGGCAAAGTGTGCGCTGAGCAGCGCGTTGCTCATGAGGGTTTAAGTCCCTCCGACGCTCGGATGAGGAGCGGCGTATCCAAAAGCGGGGGTAATGCCTCGCTGGCCGGAGAGAAGGGAAGGTATGGAGAAGCTTAAACGGGCACGAAAGCGAAAGCTGGAAACAGATCAAGGCAGACCTGAAGCCGCCATTCAGTAGTACTCCGGAGGGCAGGGTGTCCATCGTGAGGTGGAATCTGAAGGGCTTGAGGAGAAGTATCGGGCCGTAATCAATGGGGGCTACCCCGAGGATGAACCGGTCGGCCAGAGGTGGGGCAAGGTCGAGCCTGCACTATGGAGGCGAAGGCGTTCTCATTCACCCACCGCACCAAGGTGTTTGCGGGCGGCACGGTACGGAAGAACAGCGCGTGACCTCAGGAGGACTGGCAGAGTCTCTGGGTGGCACCAGAGTAAGCAAACCTATAAGCGAGAGCGAAAGGGGAGCATGACGCTCTGTCAGTAGACGGACGGCTGTGTAGTACCAGAAGCGCCGTGAAAACGGCGCAACCGAGGAATCGGTGACGGAAGTGGGTCAGGGAAGGCAGCCGGCGAAGAGGATTGGAAAGAGAAAGAGGACCAGATGAGAAAGGGCGGCGAGGTGGAACAGTTCGATGAGTGAAAAACCCGTACATCGACGTCCCAGGAGACTGGCGAACTGGATCAATCCAACAGATGCAAAGAAGGTCCATTCATTAATTGACAAGGTATATAAGCGGAAGAACTTGGAGATGGCCTGGGAGAAAGTAAAGGCCAACCGGGGCAGTGGAGGTGTTGATGGGCAAACTCTGAAGGTATTCGGTGAGCAACTCGATCCGCAGTTAGATCGACTGCAAAGCGAGCTGACAGAGGAAACCTACGAGCCTCAACCGGTACGGCAAGTGCAGATCCCGAAGACTGGTAAGCCGGGCGAGTTTCGCACGTTGGGAGTCCCAACCATTTATGACAGGGTATGCCAACAAGCGCTGCTCAATCGGTTGGAACCGATCTTCGAGCCGGTATTCGATGAAGCCAACTTCGGATATCGGCGAGGGCGATCAACGAAGGATGCCATGCGCAAAGTGTGGAAGGAGATTCAGAGCGGACGGGAGTGGATCGTGGACGCTGACTTAAAAGACTTTTTCGGGTCGGTGGATCACGCGAAGCTTCTCACGCTGATCGCACAACGTGTAGCCGACGGCCGGGTGCTACGCCTCATAGAGGCAATGCTGAAGGCCGGAAGCTATGGTCAAGGGCGGCTCTTTCCAAGCGAGCGCGGGACCCCGCAGGGCTCGGTGGTCTCGCCTTTGCTCAGTAATATTCTCCTGACGCCGTTTGATCAGGAGATGCGAAGCAGAGGGTTTCAGTTAACAAGGTTTGCCGATGATTGGGTGATTACCTGTCATTCAGAGGCCGAGGCGCACGCGGCCATCGCTGTGGCGCTTCGAATCCTGAAGGAGTTGGGAGTGGAACTGCACCCGCAGAAGACGCGGGTTGTCCATGTCCAGCACGGTTTCGAGTTTCTCGGCTACAAGATCAAACGTGGAAAGCAGTTAAGACTTTCCGCGGACAAGATCCGAAGCACCGCAAGGTCAGGGGCGCTGTATGCCTTTCCCCGCGAGAAGTCGATTAGCCGCTTTATGGATCAGGTACGTGCGCTCACCAGGCGACGCGTGCCGCTTAAGACCAAGGAACTGATCGAGAGACTGAATCCGATCCTGCGTGGTTGGGGCAACTACTACAAGAGGGCTCACGTCCGAAAGCTCTTCAACCGATTGAACCGTTGGATAGTGCGACGTATCTGGTCGCATCGATTCAAGCGATGGCGCAATATCGGCTGGCGAGTGCTACCCGATCGAACGCTGTACAGGGAATACGGGCTGGTCAACCTTATCCAGTTAATACCCTCGCTTGCATCTCGTAACAACGCCTCATCGTGAAAGCTGCATACGGGAAAACCGTCCGTGCAGTTTGAGCGGCGGACGGAGGCCAGCGCGCCAGCGCGCCTCCTCCGACCCGACACTCGGAGGTCGGGAGAGCCGGCTACAAAGGGAAGCGGCCAGCGGAAGTTGAATGGTTCGTGGGAAACATGGGCTCCATACCAAAGGGAGGATTCGGCCTTCTGTGCAAAGAGAAGAATCGCCAGCCATGCCAACAGGACTCGAACGAATAGCAGCCAAAGCTCGGTGTGAGCCAAAACTCCGGTTTACCTCGATAGCTCATCACCTCACGAAGGAACGGGTTTGGGGAAATCTCTGTCAGATCCCCACAAACTCGGCCCCCGGGGTGGATGGGCAGACAGTGCCGGAGGCGAAAGAGAGTTTCAGGGAATGGATCGCGGCCATGCTGCAATCTGTTCACCGTCAGGGATATCAAGCGCCAAGTATCCGGCGCGTGTATATTCCGAAGCCCGGCAAGCAAGAGAAACGCCCGTTGGGCGTGCCTTGCGTAGCCGACAGGGCGCTCCAGAGAAGCACTGCTCAGGTGCTCTCGGCGATCTACGAGCAGGATTTTCTACCCTGCTCGTTTGGTGGACGGCCTGGGCGGGGTGCCCATCAAGCGCTGGCAACCCTGCATGAGATGATTGCCGGACGGAAAGTCGAATGGATTCTGGAGGCGGACTTGAAGAACTTTTTCGGGAGCCTGAGCCACGACTGGATGCTCCGATTTGTCGCGCACCGAGTGGGAGACCCACGTCTGATCAGCTTGATCCGGCGCTGGCTGAAGGCAAGCGTCCTGGAAGATGAGGAACTCCATCCAAACGAAGAGGGAACCCCACAAGGAGGGTCGATCAGCGTGTTGCTGAGCAATGTGTATCGGCACTACGTGCTCGATCTGTGGTTTGAGCGCGTGGTCAAGCCTCGGTTGCGGGGTGAGGCCTATCTGGTGCGGTACATCGACGACTTTGTGTTGTGTTTCCAATATCGCGCGGATGCACTTCGTGTCCAGGAGGTACTGCGCAAGAGATTGGGGAAGTTTAGCTTGACCCTGGAACCGAGCAAGACCCAGCTTGTCGAATTTGGTCGCTATGCGCAACGACACGCGAGCAAGCGTGGCCGTAAGCGCCCGGAGACAATTTACTTTCTGGGCTTTACGCTGTACTGCACACTCAATCAGAAAGGCAACTTTCGGGTTGGGCTGCGTACGGAAAAGTCACGACTTCGACGCGCGTTCATGCACTTGCAGGACCAGATGCGGCGGATGCGGCACTTGCCGATCGGGGAGCAGGCCGACTACCTCAATCAAATGCTTCGCGGTCACTATGCGTACTACGGCATTGCCGGGAACTTTCGGGCACTGCAACGGGTCCATCGAGCCGTGGAGCGTTACTGGCGCAAAATGCTGAGCAGCCGGAGTTGGAAAGGGGTGATTTGGTGGACGTGTTTCCAGCGGATTAAGGAGCAATTTCCGTTGCTGCGACCAAAGCTGTATCTCCCCTACCGGGAGCTGCAAGCTATCGCGATGCTGTGAAGCAACTTCCGACGAGCGTAGTGCGGGAAAACCGCACGCTACGTTCTGTGGGAGCCGGGGGCGGGCAACCGCCCCTGGCCACCCGGTGGCGGCGAAGCAATCCGCCGCACCTACTCGACTGGAGGAAGCGTGTGCGTCGGCCGTGTTGACCCGCTGGACGGTATCGCCTTTGGCGCGATAGTGAATCAACACCGCAAGATGGTCCTGCGGCTCGTAGTTCGCCTTGATGTATTCCTCGGGCGTCAGCCTACGGCCCTCGGAAGGGTTCTGTGCTAATGCCGGCATATTTCCTCCTCGCGAAGGTAAAGCGGAGTGAAGTCGTAACGGTCCGCCTCCGGGTCGTAGCCTTTGATTTCGAGGACCTCCGTGACCAAGCGCTGCCCTGGCCGGCGCTCCAGTTGGACGATGACGTTTAACGAGTCGGCAATGTTGCTTTTGATCGCGTGATAAGGCAGGTCGATTCCACTTTGCAGGACGCAACTAGTAAAGCGCGACAACCCCTGTTGGGCGGAGGTGGCGTGGACAGTTGATAGCGTGCCGGAGTGCCCCGTATTGAGCAGTTGCAAAAGGTCGAAGGCCTCCCCGCCGCGAATCTCGCCCAGAATGATCCGGTCAGGACGGTGGCGAAGAGTCGCTTTCAGGAGGTCTCGGATAGTGACGGCGGGCAGGCCATTCTGCTCCCGCCGGGCCTCGAACCGGACGAGGTCGCTTTTGTGGATTTGGATCTCGGACGTGTCTTCGATGATGACTACCCGCTGATCGTCGGGAATGAACCCCGCCAGGATGTTCAGTACTTAAATCCGGCGTGAATTTCTGTCACATTGACTGAAAATGCCCGAAAACTCAGGGTTTGCTCTCAAAATCATGCAGCAGTCAGGTCATTTTTACTAAAGGACCTTCAGCCGTTAAGGGGTTTCAGCCTATGGATGCGATCGAGTATTTTCTCTGCCCGCATAGCAACCAGAGGCGAGTTGACTAATCTTAGAGTAGGTCGGTTCTGCGGGCGTGTAAGTTCGCCTGGCAGCCAGAAGAGTCTCTGGCGTAGTTTGCTCAAGGTCAGGCCTTGCCATTCCTCGGGGAGACAGGTCCGCTGAAAAGCCGTGACCAGGTTGTAGGCCAGCCGAACCACTTCCAGATAGAGGGCGTTGGCCGCAAAAGCACGAGTGGGAATCTTGCGCAGTGCAAAGTCCTCGCGAAGTTCCCGGATGCGTCGTTCCATTTCGGCACGGCCATCATAGAAGTGCCACACGCCGGCCGGCGTCAGCGGCAGGTTCGTATGCCAGGCTCGATACACGTAAC
Organism: uncultured Acidobacteriaceae bacterium; assembly: GCA_963834205.1. GTDB lineage: Bacteria > Acidobacteriota > Terriglobia > Terriglobales > Acidobacteriaceae > PALSA-350. Next base: position 10,376 of record CAWIBI010000015.1, read on the forward strand.
GCTCCAAGGTAAACAAGGTCGGCTCCGGATCGGTCTCCTCGATCCTCCTCCGCGCCACAATGCAACGGCGTGCGTGAGACCAATCGTGGGGATGGTGCTCAAATTCCGCGATCTCCCAACGCGGATTCATCGGTTCATAGCGCAAACCTTTGAGCGTACGCTTCAGGGAGGGGATCATGCGCGCGACCACGGCGTATTGGGCCGTGGACGCGCTTCCAGCATCTCCAACACAGGCCCGTAGCCGAAGCCTGCATCGGCTCGCACCCGAAGCTCCCGAATGTCGGAAGGGGTGGAGTGAAAACAGCAGGCCAACAGTTCCTCGCTGCCCGCCCAGGTTCCCGCATCGCCGCGTCGCAGTTCCACATCCCACAGGAACGAGGAGTTCGCTTCCAAGCAAAGCAGCGGATCATAGGATCGCTTGCCGCGATAGCGCGGATTGTAGCCAACCGCCGCCCCTTCCTGGTGGCCGAAAGCGGGAACCACGGTGCTATCCAGATCGAAAATTAGTCGTGACCGATGCTCCGGCCGGTGAATGAAGCGTTGCAGCAGTCAATCATTGACGCGGTGGAGTTGCTCATGGAACTGAGCGGGGGCGCTGCAACAAGAATCGCCGCAAGGTTTGTGGATTGGGGAAGCTCGGCAGGCCGGTCAAATACTGAAACGTGCCATTGGAACGTAATAGCGACGCGGTCTCCAAACGATCCAGGCCCAGGATGATCGGATAGATCAAGGCCAGGATCATTTGGGAAAGCTGTAGTCGTGGTTGCGCCGGGGATAGCGCAAATGCCGAGTAAGAAAATGGCGAAATTGCAGCACTCGAATAAATTCATGGAGGAAACAGATTCCGCCATAGTGCGTCAGACCAGCATGGTTCCAGACGATTTGTAGGTTGCGAGGGGATCGCCGCACTCTGAGCCTGACCTAACCAAATATTAGGTAAGGCTCAGCATAACAGAGCGTCAGAAAACCCGCATCAAATCGGCCTTCGATCGCAATTCTATAACTTCCAAAACGCCGGATTTAAGTAGTTAAGCCCACATAGTTGGTAGCCTCGGCGGCTGTTAATAGGCCTCTCTGATCGCCGCCGTGAACCGTGAACGAGGAACGCTGGGCGCCTATCCTTCGGTCAAAATGCCCTGGAAGCACGGCTATGGGGAGCGGAGGCAGCGCACCGAGCGGCCCAAAACGTTGGGGCAGCCAGTCGTCTTCCTTGAGGGCGCCGGGAATAAGAGTGTCTCCAACGGGGTCCACCGAGTCCTTCTGGATCACATAGTCATTGAGCCACCACGGGTCGAGCGCCCACACAGCCGCATCGTGACGGCCCCGGTTGTTTCTAACCGCAAAATAGAGCGCAATCAAGGCACCGTCCGTCCAATCCAGGAGTCTCGTCGGTGTACCGTAGTGCTGCATCAAGAAATACCACTGCCAATCGTTCGCAGGCCTTATATCGCACAGGGCTGGCGCATGGGTGATGAACTCCTCCCGAATCTCACGTTCAGTCGATAGGTCAGTTGGAGTTGCTCTGTAGAACTTCGGAGCTAAGTCCAATACTGTTCACTTAACGATCCGGATGCATTTTGAGAACTCAATTCGCACGCTCCCACAGGCCCCGCGCGGGCGCAGGGGGAAATTGCTCATTTTGCGTTTCACCCCGCGCGGACGTCGTTGGCCGCGACTGGAAACGACTCGCTCTTGCAGGATTTCATTCAACACCGCCTCATGGAACACCTTCCGCTCCCGAGGGGGGAATAATACCGTAGAGGGACAGTTTGCGACGGACGACCCGCACGGCGTGCAGAAAAGAGAGCCGGTCAGGATCTTCTCCCGCCTTCAAGGCCGCCTCGTGCATCAAGCCGCGGATGGCGAAATGCGCCATCAGCAGACCATAAAATTCCTGCCGCACCAAGTCGGGGGTTTTGCTGCGCAGGATGATCTGGGCTCCCCGCAGATGCGTTTTCAGTTCGTCCAGGGCGCCTTCGATCTCCCAACGTTCCTGGTAGAGTGCCGCCAATTCCCCGGCGGGCGCGTCGGTGGGATCGAGGATCGTGGTCACCAAGCGATAGAGCGGCTCGGCATCGGCCACCCCTTCCAGCCGGTAATCGGTCACCCGCACCACCACGCCGTCCGTTCCGTGCCGCCGGTCTTTCTCCGACGCATAGATGCAACTCAGGTAAGAACCATCCGGCAGGGGCTTCTCCACCGGCAAGCGCAAATTCTTTTTCACCCGCCAGAGCAGATCAGCTCCCCGGGCGCGGGCTTGGTTCCACAGGGCGAAGCCGAAGAAGTTGCGGTCGGCCAAGCACAGCATGCCCTTCTGGAGAGAGACGATCACTTCCTGGGCAAGGGTGATTTCTCCGGTGCCATAGTCGCCCAAGCGCGTGCCCCACAACACGTGGGTGCCATTCTCCACCAGCGAGACAAAGCGCATCTGCGGGTAGGCACTGCTCCCCCGACTCGCCGAGGGGCGACCGAAGGCTTGCACGTTTTCTTGCTCGTCGGCCACCTCCAGCGTACTGCCGTCCAGACTCACCAGACGCCAGCGCCGGTACCAAGCCCCCAGGGTGTTGGGGCCGGCCACGGGCTTCACCACTTCGTCATGCAACTGCCGCAGGACGGCCCAGCCCAGCCGCGTGCGCGCTTGCGAAATTCCCGATTTGCCGGTGATCTTCACGCCCGAGCGCGGCCCCCGCAGCCACGCCAGGCCTTCCAGCAAACAGCGCAACACCTCACCATAGGACACTTGCATGAACAACGCCAAAGCGATGACATAGTAAACGACCACGTGCGCAGGCAGATCGCGTTGCCGCCGGCTCATCCTCTTTTGGCTCGCCAGCACGGCTTCCACCTGCGCCAAGGGAAAAGTCGTGGCCAACACCCCGAGACTGATGTAATCGGTAATTCGCGTCCCCTTGGGAAGTTCAGCGATAGTCCGGGCCATCGGAATCCTCCTCTCAAATTTACTGAGAAGAGGATATCGCAAATTTCGTTAAGTGAACAGTATTGGAGCTAAGTCCCAATCAGCGTTCTCCTGGCCCCGAAACCAAGGCAGGATCGACATATCGGACAAGCCCATCCATCTGTCGCGAAGCTCCGCGGCGATCTCGATAAATTGCTCCACACTATCAACTCTCTTCGGTTTGGGCACATGCACCTTCCGGATTGACGTGTAATTGAAGCTGTGCCAACGGTCAGTCCCTTCCTGACCGAGGCGTTTTCTCATGCGCAATGTTTAGTGGCAATCCGGCTTTGCCGATCCTGTGGCATCGACCTCACCGAAGGCGTGGATCACCTTGGCGACAGTCGGGATAAAAACAACATCCAAGCCATCGAGGACGCCTACCGCGCGGCGCTTTTGGGATTCACTCCTACTCCCGCCTTGCTCGGCAAAGCGAAACACTTCGCGACAAGACGGACTTATAGGTAAGGCGCTTAACCGGCAAACTGCCCAATGGAGATCGTATTTCCCCCTTTTTTGAATTACCCATAAATGCACAATAGCATCGATATCAGTACCTAGCTAGCAGCCCGTGGTGCAAGTCAGAAACTCGGCAAAATCGGCCTGCAACCTGCTGAGTCCACGTTTGCGGTTGCGCGCAAAACGACTTACACCACGGGCTGCTAGTAATACTAGGTTAAGTAGTTGTTGCTCGTCAGTGCGGTGTGTGCTACATTGCCAGCATGACACCCCAGAGCCTGAAAACCCTTGAGAGTCGTCTCCTGCGTTTTCTCGAAGACTTGTTGGAACCCATGGGCCGCAGCGAGCGGCGCCATTGGGCTCGGGTTTATGTTCAGGGCTTGTTGCTGGACGGGGAACGCAAGTCGATTGAGCCTCTGGCGGCGCGCATCCCCGGCGCGGACGTGCAGGCCTTGCGACAGTTCGTGGGGCAAAGCCCCTGGGAAGTGGAACAAGTCCAGCGGCGTTTGGCTCATAAGATGGTCGACCTGCTCAGCGATGCGCAGGTCTGGATCCTCGATGAGACGGCTTTTCCCAAGGCCGGCGAGCATTCCGTAGGGGTGGCGCGGCAGTATTGTGGGACCTTGGGGAAAGTGGCCAACTGCCAAGTGGCGGTCAGCCTGCACTGGTCGAGCGAGGCGGCGAGTTGCCCGCTGTCGTGGCGGCTCTACCTGCCGCAGGAGTGGTTCGAGGATGCGGCGCGGGCGCAGGAAGTCAAGCTGCCGTCGGGAACCGTTCATCAAAGCAAGACCGAACTGGCCTTGGAGGTGATCGATCAGGCCTTGGCCTGGGAATTGCCTGTCTTGCCGGTGGTGGCCGATTCCTTCTATGGCAATGATTTTGCTTTCCGCCAGGCGCTGCGGGAGCGCCACCTTCCCTACGCGGTGCAGGTGGAGCCGAGTACGGTGGTTTGGACGACGGATCCGAACCTCCCCTTGCCGCCACCGAAAAAGCACAAGATGGGGCGACCGCGGCGTTATCCTCCGCGGGAGGCGCTGCCGCCAGCAGAAAGCTTGGAGAAGGTGGCCCACCAGTTGCCCGTGTCGGCTTGGCGCACCCTGACCTGGCGGCAGGGCAGCCGGGGAGCGCAAAGCTCCCGCTTTGCCCTGCTGCCGGTTTGGGCGGCTCACGGGTGGCGGCAAGAAACCCATCCCCTGCGGGTCAAGGAATGGTTGCTGGTGGAATGGCCGAAGGATGAGAAGCAGCCCACGAAATACTGGCTGGTTCAACTCGGTTCGCAGCGGCCGGGATGGCGCCACTGCGTGCGCATCGCCAAGGCGCGCTGGCGAGTCGAACAGGATTACCGCGAATTGAAAGAAGAACTCGGATTGGACCACTATGAGGGCCGCCAATGGTGGGGATGGCACCATCATGTCTGCCTGGTCACCATGGCCTACGCCTTTCTGCGTTCCGAGCAGGCGCGCCTAAAAAAAAACTTCTGGTGCGACCTGGACACTGCCGAGAGTCCGCAAGGAACTCCTGGCGTTGCTCCTTAGGATCGTTGGCCGTTGCCCTTGGTGTCTCACAAAGTTCGCTGACACATCCTAGATACTTAACCTAGTATTACTAGGGCGAAGTGACGGAAATTCAAATTAGGACACTACCCGTCTGATCTATCCGGTGCTTCTGACGCCGGCTACTCCTCGAGTGAGTATTATTCACTGGCTTACCTTTGAAAGTTCGGTACCTTCGTTAAGAATGCCCAAATAGCGGTGATAGGTGAAGAGGCGATGCCGCTGTTTGCCAGTCGTCTCGCGGACCATGGCGAGCTTGGCCATGTGGTGCAGGGCCTTGGCCACAGTGGGCGCGGAAAGTGAGAGCTGTTGAGCCGTTGCCGGAATCGTGATGATCGGTTTGCGCTGAAGGTGCTGGTGAACGCGCAAAACTGAGGACGCCGGGCGGCCAAGCTGCTCGATCAAGCGGCGGTCGCTCTCAATAAGCCCCAGGATCTGCCGTGAAGTGTCAGACCTCCTGATCTCGCCCCGTAGATCCTGTCGTTAGATGAAAATAGAATGATCCCGAAAAGTCTTGCCGAGCAGGCGGCGTTGGGGTAATAGAGAACCCATGCCACAGATGCAACTGCCCCTATTCCCCGCCGGAGTGACCGAGATTAACCATCGGATTGCCGTGCAAAAGGAGGCCGGCACGGTGTATTACATCCACGGCCACCTGCCGGTGTTTCAACACGCCGAACAAGATGTGCGTGGGTTCCGCATGTTCACCAGCCAGATGATCGTCAATGGGACGGTGAAGCCAAAGGAGATCGCCAGGGCGTTCGGCGTGCCGATGATCACGGTGAAGAGGTATGTGAAGGTTTTCCGGGAACGAGGTACGGAAGGGTTCTATGTGGCGAAGCCGCGCCACAGTTCCGCGTCGGTGCTGAAAGGAGAAGCGCTGCAGCAGGCGCAGCAGTTACTCGACAGGGGAGGGAGCGTACCGGAAGTGGCGCGGGAACTGAAGGTGTTGGCGAACACGCTGCACAAGGCCATCCACGCCGGGCGTTTGCGGAAAAGTCAAAAAAAACCGAACTGGCCCCGAGCCGAGTAAGCAACAAGAGCGCGCGCAGCCAGAGCGACAGCCAAGCGCCGATGGGGAACGCCGCGACGCGTTCATTGGAACGAGTGGCGGCAGCCATGGGGGCACTGGCGTCGGCCCCCCTTGAGTTTCAAGTTGCCTGCGACGTAACCCGCGGCGGCGTGCTGCTGGCTTTGCCGGCGCTGTTGGCGGTGGGACTCCTGCGCTATACCGCCCCGATTTACCAACTGCCGAACGGATTCTATGGCCTCGACAGCATCTTCCTCCTGCTGGCGTTGATGGCGCTGGCGCGCATCCGATCTCTGGAACAACTGCGTTATGAGGCGCCGGGCGAGTGGGGCAAACTCCTGGGTCTGGACCGAATCCCCGAAGTGCGCACGCTGCGCGCCAAGTTGAAACGGTTGTGCCAGGACTTGGGACGAGCGTTCCGATGGAACGCCGCCCTGGCCAAGGAATGGATCACCCGGCAAGATGCGGCCGAACTGTATTTCTACTGCGATGGCCATGTGCGCGTCTATCACGGGGAGCAGACGGCGCTGCCCCGCCACTATGTGGCGCGCGAGCGGTTGTGTCTGCGCGCGACGACCGATTACTGGATTAACGCCATGGACGGCCAACCGTTCCTCTATGTGAACAAGGAAGTGGACCCGGGGATGATCGCCATGCTCAAGCAGGAGGTGGTTCCGTGGTTGGAGGCCAACGTGGCCAAGACGCCGGAGCAAGAACGGCGTCTGGCGGAAGATGCCCGGGCCCCCTGGTTCACCGTAGTGTTCGACCGGGAAGGCTACAGCCCGGAGTTGTTCGAATATCTGTGGCAGAAGCGCATCGCTATCCTGACCTATCACAAGTTCCCCCAGGATGAATGGCGAGGGGAAGAGTTCACCCCCCAGCGCGTCCCCCTGGTCGGAAGCGAAACCGTGAGCATGAACTTGGCGGAGCACGGGACGCAGTTGTCGAACCGGTTTTGGCTGCGCGAGATCCGCAAGCGCAGCGACAGCGGGCACCAGACTTCCATCCTGACCACGAACTTTCAGGCTCCCACGGCCATGCTGGCGGCAGCGCTCTTCGCCCGATGGTCTCAGGAAAACTTCTTCCGTTACATGCGAGAACACTACGGGTTGGACCGCCTGATTGAGTATGGAACTGAACCCGTTCCTGATGCCATCCAGGTGGTGAACCCGGAGTGGCGCAAGCTCGATAGCCAGATCCGCTCCCAGACCGGCCAGCGCCATCGCCTGGCCGCGCAGTTCGGGGCCTGGGCCTTATCCGCGGATCCTACGGAGTCGGAATTTCAGGGGTTTCAGCAGCGCCAAGGCGACCTGCGGGAAGAGATCGGAAACCTGGACTTGGAGATCGAGAAACTTAAACAATCGCGCAAGAACACCCCGCATCACATTCCGGTGAAGTCCTTGCCGGAAGAAGACCGCTTTACTCGTTTGCGCACCGAGCGCAAGCATTTCATCGACACGATCAAGATGATCGCCTATCGCGCCGAATCCAGCCTGGCTTCGCTGCTGCGCGAGCATATCGCCCGCCCTGACGATGCCCGCGCCTTGCTGCGCCAGATTTTCGATACCGAGGCTGATCTCGCCCCTGACCTGGTCAGTAACACCTTGACCGTCGCTCTCCACCATCTCACCCAGGCGGCTCACGATCAGGGCATCGATCACCTGCTGGCGGAACTCAATGCCACCCAGACGATCTTCCCCGGCACGCGCCTCACCCTCGTCTTCAAAATCGGCTCACCCTGATTTCACCCAGGTCAGGAGTTCTGAAGGTAATCGCATCGGCCCGGGTCTCGGTGGTGCCAAAGGCGGCCCGTAATCGCCGCTCCATCTCGCGACTGACTTTCAACGCCAGCAGGCAGCAGAACACGTGCCCCCGCGTGCGGCTCTCTTTGCGCACCCAGACCGGCCGCACTTCCAACAAGCCGGTCTTCAGCGTGCGAAAGTCGCGCTCTACCTTCTGAAGCGAAACATAGCTGTCATGCACTTGCTGGGCGCTCATGGCGGCGGGGCCACGTCGGTCGTCACCACATAACAGCCCGCCAACTCCAGCGCCCGGCCGATCACTTCTTCGTTCCGTTGCAGCTTCAACTGCGTGCCTTCGAGCCGGATGGCCACGAGGCCCGTCAACTTGTGCCGCTCGGCCCAGGCTTGCATCGCCGCGTTGGCCCGCTTCCGGCTGGCAGCGGGGGTGGGTGCGCACCTGCTCGTTGCGCGCCTGGATCTGGGCTTCCAGCTTCGCCAGTTTGTCGTCCAGGCGATGCTGCTCGCGCTGCGCCTCCTCCGGATTCCGGCGCAGGATATAGCGCACTCCTGTCGCCTTGCACTTCGCAGACCTGCTCACTGAACAGACTTAACTGCAAGATCCCTTGGCCCAGCAGCCGGCGAATCTGCGGGTCGGTCAAGGCCGTGATATAGCGCAGCCCCGCCCCCGTCAGCGCCTGCTTCCCCTTACTCTTCACCATCCCCCGGTCCCCCACGAAGACCAACTCTTCCACCCCGAATTGTTCCTGCAGAATCTGGATCTGCTCCCCCACGGTGGTGGGATCACTGCGGTTTCCTTCGAACACCCGTACCGCCAGCGGCTCGCCTGCCTCGTCCGCCAACAGGCCGATGACGATTTGCAACTTGCCCCGCTTCCCGTCCCGGTTGTACCCGTACTCCCCCAACTCGTTCTTCTCCCCTTCCAGATAACTGCTCGTCACGTCGTAGAGAAACAGCCGGGGCGGCTGGCCGCGACGCGCCAGGTAGCGGCGATACAGGGTCTTTTCGATCTTCCCCTGACGGGCCGCCAGGTCATCCAGAGCCGCATACAGATCGTCCTCGTCGAACGTCCCTAGACCCAGCACTTCGGCCACCGCCTGATCCTGGGCCCAGCGCACGGCCGAAAGGCGCGAGCCCTGGTGAGCGACGCGGGCCAGCACCAGGAACAAAGCCAGTTTGGCCAGCCGGCTGTGACCGAGCGCGGCGCCGAGGCCCAGAGCCTCGGCGATCTGCTTGAGCACGAACAAGAGGCCAAAGACGCCTCCGAGCTGAGGGGCCCGCGAGAGCTCGGCGGCCTGGTCGAACTCGCCGCGCAGCAGGCGGCGGAGGGCTTCGACGCGGGCCGCGGGCCAGTGGGAGAGGTTGGCGAGGGTGCGGTTCTTGACCTTGCCGTTCTGGCGGAAGGATTCGCGCAGGAGGATGGCGGGCGGGGAGTTGCGGTTGGGGACGGTGGCGATATACATGACTTCTATATACAGCTAATTAAGAGCCATGTAAAGGTAAATATTGTATTTACATGACTACAATATGCCGCATGAATTCCTCCAACCCTCTGCGATACAAAGACTTCAATCAATTACCGCGAGAAAGATCCGTTAGATAATCGCATCTGTCAAATGACAAATTAAGTGCGACTGCCGCCGGCACATTAAATGCGGCTGGGGGCAGAGGTGGTGTTGATGCTCACCCGGCCGCGGTACCTGACAAGATTCGTTATTACCGGCCGTGGTTTCCGCCACAGTGATCCGATCCAGATGTAGGGCAGCAGACCAACACAATCATGGCAATTTGCTTCCTGGTTGGAGAGGACCGGGACCGCGCGCTGAGCGGGTTCCTCTCGCCCACGGGAACCTGTGCGAGGCTGACATCGATTTGTGGTTCGCTGGGAGCGCACGTGTTGTAGCCAACACCGCCGAGCCACTCGATGCGCCAGAACAGGTCGTCATCCGGAAACCCATCGATTGCATGGACAACCCGACCCATGGGCAGATTATAGCCGACGCAGGAGAGCCCGCTCGAAGCCTCAAGGCAGCTCGACAGCGCGCGGTGCTCTTCGCTAGCGCGCCAGTCGCAAATAGTATGCCTGCTTCAGTCGCACTCAATTTGCCAGGGTTGCTCTCGAGTCGCATTTAATGTGCCAGTTGACACCTGGCGCGAGGGCGAGCGGCAGTGAGGATGATTAAAGTGTGCGAAAAAACTGCGGGAATCAGAAATCGAAGCCCGCATTGGTCTGCACCTTAGAGATTGCCTAATGATGAATGAAAAAGTCCTTCATCACGCATAAAATTAGTCGATTGGGAGTGGTCTTTCTCCGGGAGACCCAATCCAAACTTCGATTTGAGTCAGGCAGCTTCTGGTATGGGAGGCGAAGCTTCCCCGTCCTCAAGCGCAGGATGTCTAGATTCACGACAAGTCTTCCCGATTCCACGCGCCACTCTTCGATTTGTGATAGCAGATGGTACCACAAGCATCAGGGCTCCGTCCGGTAACCGGCATTGCAACGTCCAGCATGACCGGCTGGCATTAAGAGTAGAAGCTCCTGTGAAATCAATTAGTTCGGGTGAGGTCCACTCCCCTGCACTCCGTTGAGAAGAACCGCCAATGTGATAGCCTTGCTCTAAGTTATTGAAAACATGGAGCGGGAGACGAGGGGATCGAACCCGCGACGTCCGAGCTTGGGAAGCTGGCATTCTACCGCTGAATTACTCCCGCGCTTCATCGTATCTTGCACTTAACTGAATCAGAGCAACTTAACCCTATAGCCGGCTGTCTATTAAATCTCTACTGTCTATTGCCTAACGGTGAGATCGAAATATAGACAGTATATGCCAGCCTGAGAATTTGCTTCTCTCACATAGAGAGCATACCACAAACACTCTCCCGTCAAGTAGGCTTAAGTGCCATGCTGCGGCCTCTATAAGGTCGCGTTGCTCGTGATGCCGTAATGTAAAGAAACTTATGATACGCTTTCCCGTATTGTCCAAATATTCGAACGCTTCCAAAATAGATTAGGTTGCAGGGCGATCTTAGCCCCGAGGTGGCTAGTTCTTCTCCTGGTGCCAGAGAGTGATACCATGAACTGATGCGTCTGGCACTCGCTCCCTTTCGGCTGCTGCTGATTACCCTCGCGGGCTGGCTGAACCAACAGCAGCAAGACGTCATGGACTACCTCCAGGAAGAGAACCGAGTTCTGCGGGAACAACTCGGCGGTCGACGGCTGCGCCTGAACGACGACCAGCGCCGGCGTTTGGCGGTCAGGGCCCAGAAACTGGCTCGCAGGGTGCTGCACGAACTGGCCACCCTCGTCACGCCGGAGACGCTCTTGGCTTGGCACCGCAAGCTCATCGCCCGGAAATATGATGGCAGCCAGCAGCGTGGCCCTGGCCGTCCGCGCACCCCAAACGAGATCCAACAGTTGGTGGTCCGCATGGCCACCGAGAATCGGGATTGGGGCTACCGGAGAATCCAGGGGGCGCTCGCGAATTTGGGCCATGAGGTCGCCCGCGGCACCATCGCCAACATTCTGAAGGAGCACGGTCTGGAGCCGGCGCCCGAGCGGCAGCGGAAGACCACTTGGAAGGAGTTTCTGTCCCGGCATCGAGAGGTGATCGTGGCGGCGGACTTTTTCACCATCGAGGCTTGGACTCGCCAGGGCTTGACGAGGTTCCTGGTGCTCTTCCTGATCGACTTGTCGAGTCGGCGGGTGGAAATCGCTGGAGTGGGGCGGCAGGCGAATGGACTCTGGATGAGTCAGGTGGCGCGCAACCTCACTGAGGCTACGGACGGTTTCCTGATCGGCAAACGCTACCTGATTCATGACCGAGACCCGCTGTTCACGGCGGAGTTTCTGGAAACGCTGGAGATCAGTGGCGTGAAATCCGTGAAGCTACCGCCACGTTCGCCGAATCTGAATGCTCACGCTGAGCGGTTCGTGAGAACCATCAAAGAGTCCTGCTTGGAGCGGATGATCATTGTTCGGGGAACGCTCCTTGCGGAAGGCCATCCAAGAATTCGTTATGCATTATCATCACGAGCGCAACCACCAAGGGCTGGACAACCAGCTGATCATCGAAGGAAGAGTCTTGCGTCAGTCGGACGGTGGAGCGATCCAGTGCCGCCAGCGGCTGGGCGGAATGCTGAATTACTACTATCGCCAAGCCGCCTGAGGGCGGAGCATGCAAGCTCCGAGGGGTGATGATCAGCAGGTGCGCCGGTCGCTGTTCCCAGTGCCTTGCGCGCACCGTTCCTGGGCTGGTTGCAGATGGTCTTCCCGAGCCGGCGCGGAGTGTGGATCTGGGGGGGCCGAAGCGAGAAGCGATCCATGACTCACCGGAAACTTGCCCCTCTCCGGATTGCTGGGGAAGGGAACTGCCCCAAGTTGAGTTCTTGGACCTAACGGTAACGCGCTCGACTCCCGCTGCCCAAGCCGGACACGCCTCATTGCCCAGCCACGGTTTTGTTCCGCTCGACTAAGTTTTGAATATTATGGCCGGCGAGTTATCAATGGCTTAGCTCAATGCCATGACGCGCTCGATCTTCTACTTGCCTTCGGAGCGCTTGAGACTGCTCCAGCGCGACTCTGGCCTTATCGTGATCCCCAACCTTGGCGTAAAGTCGAAAAAGCTGAAAGTGCAGGCTTCCGTCATCGTCAGCAGGCAGTCCCATCTCCAACTCCGTTATGGCCGAATGAAAATCTCCTTGCGCAGCGTAGACTTTGCTGAGCAAGGCATGAGCATAAAGCCCCGCGTTTCCTTCCCCCCCTGTCGCTACCATCAGATGCGGGCGAGCTTCTGCATATTTATTGCGAGTTACCAAGATATCCCCTTTGATGAGATTTGCCTGGATGTCTTCCGGATGGCTTGTCAGTACCCAGTTTAGCTCCCCTAAGGCCTGATCGGGTTTGAGTTCCTTCCAATAGGTTGTAGCGAGTCCGAGATGCGCTCCCTGGTCCGAGGGATTGAGTTGAAGCACCGCGCGGTACTCCATTTCTGAGGCCTCATAGTTCTGCTCTGTCCTGTATTTCTGGGCCGCAATGAGATGAGTACGGTATGAATCCGGATCAGCCAGCCCGGCCCTGGTTAATGCGTCAATCGCCAATTTCTCCGCTGCTTCTGCCTTCCAATAAAGAGCTACGAGATTATTTGGATCTGACGCTAGTCCTTTCTCGGAAGACTTGAGGGCAGGGAGATAATCCCCATCCAGGTAGCTGCACTCCGCCATCAAAAGCAATGAGAAAAGATCCAATCGATTGAAGTCCTCACCCAAAATTCGCTCGGCCGAGGCGTAGTCGCCAGCATTAAAAAGGGGCAGACTGGTTGAATAAGCGGAAGTCGGGGTTCGTCAGGCTGGCGGAGCGAGTGCTTCCTTGGAGATCAGTGCGAGGTGGCTGGTCAAAGATGACCCATTGTTGAAACCGACACTGGCCAACAAGAATTGGCGGATTTCGATAGTAGGCTCTGTTGCTGCGACCGTGTGCAATCGTCGTTTAAGCATCTCCTCTGTATTAGGGCTAGAACTTGACCAAAGACGCGTTGCTGCCGCCTTCAAGAACCGAGAGTCAGTTCTCCAGATTGTTTCTATGTGGCTCAAACATTCAACGGCATTGTCCTGTTCCAATGCGACCCGGGCCATACCCAAATGGGCGGGTAGGTATCGCGAATGGGCATCAATCTCCGCCTGAAACTCTGGTTTTGCTTCTGAAACCGCGGCCGCTTCGATGTATGCAAAACCAATATTCGTAAGCAGGCCTGCTCGGTCAGGGTTTGACACTAACAGTTGTTTGTAAATCCGAATCGAATCAGCCGCACGCCCTTCGTGGACGAAGGACTCCGCCAAAAGCATCTGCCCATAAAAAGAGTTCCGCCCCAACTGGGCAAGGCGTTGAGCAGCAGAGTCCTGAATATCGAGATAAGAGGCGCCCAACCCAAAAAGGGCGTCCGGGTTTCCGGGTGAAATCTCCAACGCGTGAAGATAACAGCTATTGGCCTTTTCGTATTCACCTGTAGCCTCGTAGGCTTTCCCTAAACCTAATGCCACATTTTCGTCAACGGGGTTAAGCTGTTGTGCCTTCAATAGGTAAGGAAGGGCTTCACGATGTTTTCCAGCTTCAGCAGGTCGAGGCCTAAAAACAAGTTAGGAACGAACAGGGAGGGCTTCTGCCGCAGGGACACCTCAAATTGTCGCCTGGCGTCAAGGTATTGCCCCATGGTGAAATACATTAATCCCAGGTTGGCACGGACCTCAGGAAGGTCCGGCTGAGACGTCAATATCTTCTGGTATATTTCAGCCGCCGAACGATAGTCCCGGCGACCTTCCGCCTCTTGGGCCTGTTGTGCCAAGTCAGCCACGACGGAGTCGACACTTTTTGAGGGCCCTTGCCCTTCGACCCGCCGCCCCACGGGGCACTGCAGACAGAAGGAAGGCAATGGCAGCCATCAAAGTAACCAAAGAACCAACCATTGCGCTTCTCAGCCCCAGGAAACTCCGACCTTTCTGATCGACGACCGCCATCGAAATTAAGGCCCGCGCCCACAGCAGCGAGGATGCCTTCCCTCCATCTTTCCCCTTCCCCACCTTTGGCATTAGACAGAGTATGCGGATTCCGTCGCGCACTCACTGCAGCAATTTGATCTCCTGCAAGTTCATACCATAACCGCCGCCCGGGGGGAGGTCGCGGTAGTGGGTATTCCAATTAGGATTACCATTGGCAAAGTTTGTCGCATAGCAGAGCCAAGCGGTTCGCCCGTCGACGCTGATGAACTTGGATGGAATATTCACGAAATAGCCCTGCTCGCCGAACTCATGCATGTACACCACGAGCTTCCAGGGGCCGGGCACATGCTCGGACTCCAGAATGTAGGTATTGAACTTTGAAATAGTGTTGCCGCCGTCAGTAATGCACATCAAGTATTTCTTCAACGCCGCGATGTACGTCATGGTGACACAACCACAGTTGTTGTTCCAATCGACCAGTGGTAAGGCCTTTAAGGTCTGCCTCCACCTCGAAGCGAAGAATGGCCCCGCTCGCCGGGTCAATTGCCATTTCCCCGTGATGCCCCGCCAGCGCTTCAAAGCCACCCGTTCCGTTGCCACCGGGAAGACAGCAGCCCCACATTCGATAGAGGGATCTATCCACCGGAACGATATAACGAAATACTGCGCGAGGCCCGCTCGGGGTGTGCTCCCAGCGGCTCCAGCTCAAAGCACTGGGAGCCGCAATCGCATCGCGGACAAAATCGAGCACGGGGCCGAAAGTGCCGTAGGTGATCAGATACGGATCGTTGGTCTTCCGCTTGCTTCGTTTTGCCGCTGACTTTGCGACCTCGCTGCCGTTGCGGTAGAGCACTGTTTCTTTGAAGTTTTCCGCTATGTGCAATGGCTCATCGTCAAATGTGAGACTTCCCTGATCAAATTGCACACTCTCTTCATAACGGACTGTAGTCCGGGTGGCAAAGAAGTTGGGCAATGCCGGAATGGTCTTCTTCAGATAGGCGGCAGCCGAAGAAATCATCCGTTGCTGCGTGGTTGTATCCGGCGGCGCATCCGCAGGGATCTCCCTAAGGGGAGGATGCAGAAAGGCCGAGGCATCCGCCAAAGCTGTCAGTGCCTGTTGGGTCTTTTTGCCGTGCATAGCCGCCGTCCAGGAAGCAAGCTTGGCGGGGCTCAGCCGTTCGGTCAGTTCCAGAGCGGATAGTTGCCTCGCCACATCCGCATCCCCGTCGCCGTGGTCCGCCTCCAGCACCTGCTCCAACTGCTCAACCGTGACTCGCCTGACCGCAAGGTTCGGTTGGTCGGAATAATACGGTTGATCGTAATACCCGGTGTTGGTGCGAGCCGTGAGACCGGGCTTGCCGATCTGCACTTTCAGCTCGTGATACTCGTTACCGTGATCCGCATGCGAGGGATCGAATGACAAGGTGTAGAAAGCGCCGGCTTCCCCGACACAACTCTCGATCTGGCTGACCAGGTCGTAACCTCTGTCCAACACACGGCCACCGCTCTGCACCGCAAGTACTTTTCTGTCTAAATACCTGAAGCTCGCTTCCCGAACTGATTCCGCACCGTGCAGGTAACCCAGATATAGGTGGGGGAGCAGATCGGTTTCCTTAGCCGAAAAGCTGTAGAGAGCAATCCGAGCCTCCCGCAACAGGGTGGAAAACCAACCAATCGCATAGAAGGTATGGTCCTTGGGTGATGAGCCCTCCGCGAATGCTCCACTTCCCACACCCGAACCGGGTCCGACCCACAGCAACAACTTTCTGCCCGGTTTCCGTCTCTCCGCTGTGGCAATTTCACCAAGCGCCTGCAGAGCTTCCAGCGAAGGGGAAGAACCGGATGAGGCAACGACACCTCCCCTGAGGTTGCCTCCAAAGCGGCGAATCAAGGCCACCTCGTTGTTGTGCGCGACCTGCGCGGCCAATTTGTTTCCGTCGCTCGAAGCCTCGGCCACCTGCCAAAAGCCAGTCTCGAGTACCGTGTAGATGGAAACTGGCTGCGCCAGATGGCCGCCATTCCGGCGCAGGAAAGCCTCTACGGAATTTTTCTCATACGAAATCAGATCAACTGGCACTTGAAGGACATCGATGACCGCAATGACTTCAACCGGAGGGTCGGGCTTGGCCGAAATTCCGTCGAATGCCTGGAAGGAGAGAATCCTGCTCGGCTCGCCATTGTCCAGCAGCGTAAAGTCCCTGGGCTGGAGTCCGGAGATTGACTTTCCAGAGTTATCCGTCACCACGACATCAAGCTTGATCAGGCCGGCTCGCGTGTCTGACGTGTCTGAAGAACCTTGAGCGGGCGTTTGGGCCGGAGGGGCGAGTGGGGCTTTGTTTTCCGGTTGCCCAGGGACTCCTGCCTGAGTATTGGCCGGTTGTGCGCAAACGAAAGGCAGCAGGCACAGAACGAGCGCCAGACAAAGCCGGTGCGATGTAGACATAGCTTGCACCTCGCTCGGAACTGCCTCCGATTTCCCGCAGGCAGTATACCCGCTCCCCCCATGCACCCATTCCAGGGGCCTCTTCACCTGGGCAGATCAGGGTGATGGCGCATTTCAAAGAGTAGGTCTGCGGCCCGGTCGAGGTACATCCGCTGCTGCTCTAAACCTTCTTCACTGTGCCTGGCCAGATAGACCAGATTAGCGACCATCTCAACGCTGACGTACAAAGGCCGGCTGTGCTCGTCTCCGCTTGGCGGAGCATCAGAAGAAGTCATTTTTACCAACCCCCAGGGCAGGAACGCTGCTGTTCTTTCAGTTGGATGTGGCGATAACCCTTGAGCTGTTCATCATTGCACAATCATCATCAAAAATCCTGGCGCCATTTGGCGAGCAACAAAACAGATGTCGACAACGTCAATTCACGTTAGACTACCTGCTTTGAGGGACTACATGCTCAGCAGTCCAGCACGCATATTGTGCATCGGCAAAGACTCTGGTCTCTTGCGGAGCCGGTGCGCCGTTCTGGCGCATGCGGGCCATGATGCTCAGGCCGTAATGTTTGCCGAAGCCGAGAGTCTGTTGCGAACCGCAGAGTTCGACCTCATCATCCTCTCCGCCATCCTCAGTGGCGAGGAAAGAGATCACATCGCCACACTCATCGGCAGCAGGGTTCCCATCCTGGCGTTGAAAAAACTAATCTTCGCATCCGAATTGCTGGCTGAGGTAGAACAGCGGCTCCGTCACGCGGAACAAGACTCCGTAGCCTAGGGCAGTCTCCGCCACATCGATGCCGCTCAACAAACCGATCGAAGGAGCGTCTGGGTTTAGCTCTACGTTGGTTCGTGGTGATGTCCTCAATGGATCAGAATGTGCCATGCCGCTTCAGCGTCAAACTCGTGATCGATAGTGGGAGTGGCCGGCGCTAATGCTGTCGTTTTGGGTACCGGAGCGTTGAAGCGGGCGCGCAAGGGTAACCTCGACAGCGAAAAAGTCACATTGACTGTTGTAATTAGCGGCAACGATAATCAGCATGGATCGGCTTATGTTCGAGGTCGGTTTGGAGGGTCCTCCTATGGCATCACATGCTTTAACTTCTGCCTGTGCTATCGTCGTCGCCGGGTTACCCAGAGAAGATAAAGAAAAACTCCTGCGTGAGCTAGCTAAGGAGTGTGGTTATCTTCTTCACCCTGCTACCCACACCATGGAAGATTTCCAAAGAAAATTATTTATCGACGACGACGAGTAGCCGGCTCATCGGGGTGAGATCGTAGATCAGATCCGGCTACCTGCGATTTGCCGCATCGCGCTCGCTCTCCAGTGTTCGCTTGATTGCGGTGGTGCCCTGCTCCATCTCCAAAGTCCAGCCAGGACTGCGTCCTGGGCTACTCTCAGACGTCCCTGCGGGACTGATCTCGTAAATCCCCGTTCTCACGCACACACTTACCGCCGACGGTTTCGTTAAGGCCTAAGGACCAAGTCACCGGCTTCCCGATTTTGTGGAAAATTCTTGTCCATGGGAGAACAAAAAGCGAATATAATGGCCCTATGCCTGGACTACCAAAGTTGACCCCGATTCAGGTTCTCGAGCGACTCCAGCTCCGTCTTGAGCAGCGTATGGAATCCTTGCAGCGCGTCAAACTGGATGGGTATCACGTGGTCATCAGCGAACTCGAGACGGAGCTCGACCTGCTGAGACGCGCGCAGCGCTACCTGGAGAACTAAGAATCGAGTGTCGAACTAACGGCTAAACTGTCCGCTGTTCCTGACCACAATCTGCGGCACCCCATGATAGTAACTAATCAAACCGGTGACGCACACACGTGAGCCTGGGCGAGGAAGTGCTCCTACATTCGGTCGATCATCCTCCCACACCAAGATGGTGAAGATCTGATAGGGAAAGGCGGAATCGAGATCGATGAAGGTTGGCTTGCCTCGGCTGGAAACCGCAGAATGTTCGTTTTGCGCGATCCCGCAGACAGTAGCATTTTCGCCTTCATGTTCTCTGGCCTGAGAGGCGGCGATCGTTTGGCACTGTCCGAGGGAAGTCCAGAGCAGCAATGCGGCTGCGAACTCTGTTAGTCTCATGGCTTCTCCTAAGTCAAGTAACCAAGACATTTCTCAACAGTGAAGCAGCAAACGAACCCCTGGCAAACCCCGTAGGCGATTTGGATTTAATTGAGCCCATCCGAATATCGATCCTGCGGAGCCCAGACGCCAGAATACAACCGTAAATGGCCAAGTCGCACCTAGGTACTGCAGATTGCAACTTTTGTGTAATCCAGAGCATCCAGGCGCGTTTTAAATCACAGCGATCATGCTTTCGGAAGGGGAAATACGCCGAGCTGCACCATCAGTCGGGCATATCCGTGATGATGCGGGGGTCTTTGATTTTGCCGCTCTCCCGGCCGGCCAATGACCATGCCCCAAACCTTCACAGACCGTCCCGTCGCGGGCCCGCCGAGTTGGTTTCTTCAATGAAGCGTCAGACCATGCTGCTGTTGTCTCACGTCAACTCGAATCTTCCTTATGAAGCGGGGCATGTTCGCGAAGCGGAGAAGTGCGGAAACAGACGGTAACGTTTACTGCTCCGTACACACTGAAGCTGCGCGGGCCGAATGGCGGACTGTCGCGGGCCGGCAGCAAATTTACGCTGACGAATTTGGCCGGTTTCATAAACAAAGGACTTAGCTCCTGCCAATACTCGACTTGCCACAAGATATTTAAGCCTGCAACAGTTACCAAAGTTAAAAATAGACATTTGAGGTGTAGTCGAACCCCCATCGCATTTCATATAAATGGTGGAGGAGGAAAGACAATGTCTGCTGAAAAATGCAAACACTGCGGTGAGATGATGACAGAGCAACCGACTGCATATGAAACGGTAAACCTCCAGGGCGTTCCCAAGCATTCCGACCGGTTCTATGAGCAGTGGTTCGTCTGCCGCAATGGCCATCGTAAGGGATACATTTCCGGGCATGGCCGTGCTCCGGGAGTTGCCAAGGTTGTAAGCGAAACCAGCGTGGTTACCGTTCGCACTTAGATCCCTCGCAGCACGATACCTAAAGAGAAATGCTCCTGGACTTGGTTCAGGGGCATTTTCTGTTTCCAGCCGCTCCCGCATTCCGCTGAGCACCAATCCAGAGTTCACGATTCGGGCGAGCACGCTGCATTGGCGTTCTGGTCTCCCCGAGGGAGACTTTTGGGCGAATGACAGCAGTGTTGGGTTTACGCTGAGTCATGTGCGCCGGAATGAGAGGTTGGCTGGGATGAATCGTGCTCACAAGGTAGCGGCGGCGGTGTCGCTGGCAGTGGTGGTTTTGTGTTTGCTTGCGAGCTTCATGACCAGGGGAGTGATGGAGCATCTGTCCTTCTTGCATGGGCAGAAATCAGGTTGGAACGCCGCACCGCGGTCGTTCGAAATTGTGGACCAGCGGCCCTGGCAGACGGCGAAGACCCTGGCGCCGTTGGCGGTATCGGCGGAGGAGCTGCAGTTTGCACGCGAAGCGCAGCGGCTGTCGGACCACGAGGTGGACCAGGCTTTCGCCCAGTCTCTGCGCCAGGCAAGTGCGGAGACCAGGGAGCTGACGGGCGAGGCATTGACTCTGCAGCAGCGGGTCAACGAACTGCAGCAGACGGTCAAGGAGGACCAGGAACGGGTAGCGGCTTTGACGGCAAAGGCTGCACCCACTGCGAGTGCGGTTGCTGGTTCAGTTGGTGCAGTTGCGCCAACGGGGGACGACCTGGACGTTGCCAAGGCACAGCTGAGCCTTGACCAGGAAGAGTTGGCCGATTCGATGGACGATCTGGCACGGGCAAGCGGAGATCATCGGGGCAAAATTCAGCAGGAGTTAACGGCCCATCAGGCGGAAATAAAGAAGTACAGCCTGCAGGCGACCGGGGGCGATGGACAGGCCGCGGTAGTCTCCGCGGGCCAGTACAAAACGCTGGCGGGGCAGATCTCGGAGTGGTTGGCACAGCGGAGCAGGATGCAACTGATCGCCCAGGCAGAGCAGCTGGCGAGAGCGGATGTCGCTGCACTCACCGCGGACCATGCAAGGCTGGAGCCGGAGGCCCAGGCGGCCGAAGCGCAGGCTGCGTCTCTGAAAGCGGCCGGAGAGTCGAACTCGACCCGGGTTAAGGATCTGCAGAGCCTGGCGACGCAACGGAACATTTTGAGCATCCTCGACGACCGGCTGGCGGCACAGCAGCAACTGGTGACGCTCTACGTCCGCTGGGGCAACCAGGTAGAGCTGCAACACAAGATCATGCTCCACTTGATGCTGCAGTCGCTGACCATGATTGCGACGATTGTCCTGCTGACTGTCCTGGCGGGCTGGGCTTTGCAAGTGGCGTTTGATCGGATGTCTCGGGACCGGCGGCAGAGGCAGACGTTGCGGATCATTCTGAACCTGGCGACGCAAGTGATCGCTTTGCTGATGGTGCTGCTGGTAATTTTCGGACCTCCGCAGCAGATGCCAACCATCCTCGGGCTGGCTACGGCAGGGTTAACTGTGGTCTTCCAGGACTTCATCCTGGCGTTCTGTGGTTGGTTTGTGCTGATGGGGCGGAACGGAATACGGGTGGGGGATTGGGTGGAGATCGGTGGGGTCGGAGGTGAGGTGGTGGAGATCGGGGTGTTCCGTACCTGGCTGCTGGAAACGGGCAACTGGACGGCGAATGGCCATCCTACGGGACGGCGGGTCTCCTTCCTGAACGGGTATGCGATCCGCGGGAAGTACTTCAACTTCTCCACCACAGGACAGTGGATGTGGGATGAGATCAAGGTAAGTATTCCGTCGGGAACGGAGGCTTATCCGCTGATCGATAAGATCCGCGATGCAGCGGTAAAGGCGACCGAGACGGACGCGAAGATGGCGGAGGAGGAATGGAAACGGGTGACCCACGAAGAGGGTTTGCCGCACTTCAGTGCGACGCCGTCTGTCGATATGCGGCCGGCGGGTGGGGGCGTGGACATCGTGGTGCGGTATGTAACCCGGGCAGGGGTACGGCTGGAGACGCGGAACCGGCTGTTTGGGGCAGTCGTGGAGCTAATGATGGGGGCGCGGGAGGTAAATGAAAAGCAGCCGGTCGCAAAAAGCTAATTTGGACAAGTCTGGAACCGAATGTTCCCTCTCGGTCCTCGCCACCGCCAGTCAGACTGCTCCCACGGCGCGCCCCACGGCACGCCGGGGCGGGCGGGACAGGCGGGATGACGAAGGGGGAGAGTGGGGTTTCCACGGCACGCCCCACGGCACGGATCCCAGGTCTCGAAAGCGAGGGGCACCCTTCGATTCGTTGCCGGTGCCGAAGCCGGGTCATTGTTCTCCCAATGGCGGTCGCCCTATCTACGACTTTCCAGCGTGGTCGCCATATTCCCAGTCATAGGGCACGCCGGTGTCGCCGAGGATGAACCTGACCAGATCGGCGAAGCCCGCCTCGGAGCGAACATCGTTCGACAGGATGACGACGCAACGCTGACTGGCCTCGATGCAGACCATGGTGTTGGCGGTCTGGCCGTCGTGGCCGCCCTTGTAGAAGCCGTGGCCCTGCGGGCCGTCGAAGACGACGACGCCCAGGCCCGCGTACAAATCCTTGCGCTGCTCACTCACCGGCAGGTCGGGGAGGAAAGGGGGGAACTGATGGGCAGTGGTGATATGCAGCTGCGGCTTCGTCATCTCGGCGCGTGAGGCCGCACTCAGGCCATCGCCGCGCACCAGGGCGGCGGCAAATTTCGACAGGTCGGAAATCGTGGTGTCCATCGAGCCCGCCGCGCGCACCTTGCTGCGCTGGTCATGTTCCTGCGGCTGGCCCTGATCGTTCCAGCCATCGGCGACATTGGCGGCGAAACCGTCACGCCACACCAGGCTTGTGCGGGTCATGCCCAGCCGGTCGAAATTGGCCTTGGTCAGATCGCCGACATCGAGCCCCAGCCCCTGCGCCTTGCGGCCGTGTTCGATGACGAATTGCAGCAGGATGAAACCTTCGCCCGAATAGCTGAAGCGCGTGCCGGGTTCGAAATGGATGTGCAGCTTCTGGTCGGGTTCGATGAACCAGAAGTTGCTGAAGCCGGTCGAATGGGTCAGGCACATACGCGGCGTGATCTTTTCCCAGCGCGGATCGTCGGCGAGATCCTTGTACGGCCCGTACTTGTCCGGGAAAACCGGATCGGGGCCATAGCTCGGCAGCGGCTTGTCGAGATCGTCCTTGATGGGAGTGTCGAGGTTGAGCTTGCCCTGATCGACCAGTTGCATCACCGTGTATGCAAACACCGTCTTGGTGAGCGACGCGCCGTACATGACGGTGTCCGTGGTCAGCGGATCTCCCTTGGCGTTACGGATGCCGTAGGCGTGGACATAGCCGACCTTGCCGTGATCGATGACCGCAACGGCCATGCCCTTGGCGTGGGTGTGGGTCATGATCTTGCTCACTTCGGCGTCGATGGCGGCGCCGCTGGGTATCGTTTGCGCGACAGCCGCCGACGGGAAGGCAGAACAAGCTGAGAGTCGCCAGAAGCACCAAAAACAATTTCTTCGCTGTCATTCGTCACCAAGGTTACATGATGCCTTTTCTCGACTCAGCGTGGCGATCAAGTTTGCTCACGGACAACAGAATGAGCGATGAACTAACAGCAAAGTAGTGGTGGTGAGTGGGGTGACAGCATCCTGACTGCCGCAGCGCCAACGATTGCGCCGCCTGAATCGCCGCCCGGCTGAGACCTGCTAGATGTGCGGAGCAATGCTGCGCGCGAGCAATGCGGCAAAGCTGTGCCAGGCCGGCGTCATTCCGATGGGCACAGCAAGCGCTCCGAAGGCGAAAGTGAGGGGAGCGGCCCACAGTGTAGCTCGGTGGATGCGGTGGAGCGAGATGAGATCATAGGCGATTACGAACAAAATCAGGATGCCGAGGCCGGTGACAGCACCGGCAGCCGTCGGGAGCCCAATCCGGTCCCATGGAAAACGACCAAACGCGGCTTCGACCAAGCCGACTGTGGCTAGCAGGATCAGGCGTTTGTGAGAGTCGGGCTTGCGACGAGCGCGCCATGAAGCGAAGATCACGATGGTAAAACCTATGATACCGATCAGCGGAATGGCCAACGAAACCGCTGGATCGAGGTGACCGATCATAACTTTGCGGCCGAGGGCATCGATGGCGGCAATCACGCCGAGAATGATCATGACCGTTGGAAGACAGAATGCGATGGTGCCCAGGGAACGGTGCCACGCGACACGACGAGCCGAGATGAGACCAGACTGCACCACGAAGAGAACCATCCAGAGGGTGAAAACCGCTCCATGGACGTGAAGGATGGGACTAGGCAGCGGGGCGCGCAACATGCCGGCGCGGAAGTACGTTGGAGAAAAACCTATGAAGACCACCACACACAGCAGGATAGCCATGCCACTAAAGAAGATGTGCTCGGCGGTGCGGTTGACCGGCCGATAGACAAGATGGCGGGACTGAGTTTTTGGCGAAAATACCGACTCTGTTGCCATGGTCTTGCTCCTGGTCAAGAAAGACAGAATCTGCCGCAGGCCGGGAAAGAGGGAGCTATCAGGGGAGAATTGCTATCGGAAAAGCTACCACACCCTAGCCGCACCAGCATACTAGTTTCGGGGAGTCGCGCGACTAAATAGCTTGCAAACGTCGCTCTTCAGACAGATTTTGGGGAATGCGTAGCGAAAAGC
Source organism: uncultured Acidobacteriaceae bacterium (assembly GCA_963834205.1). GTDB lineage: Bacteria > Acidobacteriota > Terriglobia > Terriglobales > Acidobacteriaceae > PALSA-350. Next base: position 34,754 of record CAWIBI010000015.1, read on the forward strand.
CGCAAAGCGCGGTGGGCAGCGATTGCCCGACGGTACCGGATCAAACAGACTCTACGCCGTTGATCCTGCTGGAGAGCTCAAAAGCAAGCAGGTCAACGTCGGTGCAGAATGTTTTTCGTTCCCGATCTGGGAGTTCGCCGAGAAGATCCGCATAGGGGGTAACTTCGCAACCCTGAAATACAGAGAAACCTACGCTATCAGCCATTCTGCAGCTCAGGTTGATCAAGCCGGGCATATCCCAGGGGTCCCCCTTCTGCCTGGAGGAATGATGATCAGAGACGATGGCCTCGAAGTTGGAGGGCAATTTCCAGTCCGCGATGAGACGTCGTCCTACCTCACAATGATCAAATCCGAACAACTCGCGCTCCGCCTGGAGGGCGCTGCCGGCAGACCCGCTATGTGTCTCCAATAAGGCGGCGTATTCTTTGGGGGAGATAACGGCCAGCGCCAATCGCCCGATATCATGCAGGATGCCGGCGGTATACGCAGCGTCCTTATTCATCGAACCTGCCCGGGCCAGCTGTTCTGCTACCAATGCACAGGCCAGACTGTGGCGCCATATAGCCCGCAACGACTGATGGTTGAGCGAATCGCCCAGGTAAGCTCTCACTCCGACAGTAAGACAGATGCCTTTGAGGCTTTTGGTGCCGAGCACGGCGATCGCCTGCAGGACGCTGGTGATTGGAAAGCGGCCCCCATACAGGGCAGAATTCGCGATAGTGAGAACTTCACTGGAGAATGCCGGCTCCGAAGAGATCAAGGCACTAAGCTGACGCATGGGTACATCTTCGTTGTTGGTCAACTGGAGTATCCGGATGGCGATTTGAGGAAACGGGGGAATCCGGAGATGGGCCCAAGGCAACCTGACTGCCTGCTCACCCTGTCCCTTGATCGGCATGGTCTGAGTATCCCTTCCTTTAACAACATCGGCAGACCGACGGCTCGTCTTCTGAGGATAGTCATGGGGTAGAGAAAATCGCTTGGCGTGACGGGAACAGGGTGACAGGACACCCAGCACCTGTGCACGGCCCGGCCAATTACCGTCGGACCGGAAGTGACGCAGATTGCCGGTCCAAATGTTCAAGACGCCAGTCGTTTGTCCACTTTGTGTGGCGTCAGGTAAGCTCGTAGCTGATTCGTCATCGACAGGCTCTCCGAGGAGCGATTCTCGAGGTTGGGATTCTCCATGCAATGAAACAAAAAACCATGCAGTTGATTTTGTATCTCTTCGCATTGACAATCTTCTTCGCGAGCCCGATGGTTGGTGCGGCAGGAGTAGATTTTCTCGACACTTACAAAGGCGAGCCTTACCACGACAGCCGCTACCACTCGGGAGCGCAGGTAATTCCCGGCAAGGTGCAATGCGCTTTCTATGACCTCGGCGGCGAAGGTATCGCTTATCACGATACGGATGCGAAAAACAATGGCAGTGGCGCTCTCAATCCCGCGGACGGGACCTATCTGAACGAGTTCCGCATGAACGAGGGTGTCGACATCTCCTATACAAAATTTCACGACGAGATCGACAACACGCAATATGATCTGGTTCAGCCACCCCAAAACCAGCTCTATGTCGGCTGGACCGTGCCCGGAGAGTGGTTCAACATTACAGTCCAGGTTGCCCACGCGGGAATCTACAGCGCGGATCTGCTTTACACTTCGAACCGCGGTGGAAGCATCAGCCTGGATGTAAACGGAAAGCCTGCCGGTGCATCTTTGCCGATCGTGTCTACATTCAACGCGGCCGATCCCGTGGCGTGGCGGCAGTGGCATCACTGGAACCTTGCACCAAGTTTGGTCAAGCTGAAGCTTCCGGCGGGAAAGAGCGTGCTCACTGTCCACATAGTCACGGAAGGCCAAATGAACCTGGCGTATTTTGACTTCCGCGAGGTACAGGAACTCGGCTCCGGCCCGCAATGCCACAATATTGCCGGAGGCTCGGCATGCGACTCTGGTTCGCCCCCAGCAGCGAAGTTCCCATTTACCGCCAGCTCGTCACCCAGGTTGTGCTTGCGATCCTCAGCGGTGATCTCCGCCCCGGAGACCGGCTTCCTAGTACCCGCGAGCTTGCACGCCGCTTCGCCCTCCATCCGAACACCATCAGCGCGGGCTACCGGCAACTCGAACGCGATGGCTGGGCCGAACATCGCCGCGGCAGCGGTGTCTATGTCAGCAACAACACCGAGCCACCCTCCACGCCCGAGCAGATTCTCGATTACCAGATCGCCGGTTTCCTTCGTGCCGTCCGCGAACTCGACCTCCCGGCCGGTGCTGTCCGAGCTCGCATCGCCCAGTGGCTTGCCACACCCCCGCCCGACCATCTGCTCCTGATCGACCCCGACCCCGAGCTGCGCCAGATACTACTCACGGAAATCCGCCAGGCTACTACCTTCCCTGCCACCGGAGCACCGCTCGAAGACTGCGCCCTCCCGAAGACCCTCGAAGCAGCTATCCCGTTGTGCCGGCCCAGCAAGACCAAGCTGGTCCGGGCCACTCTTCCCTCCGGGGTCGAACTCATAACCCTCCAAATCCGTTCTGCCAACGCTTGGCTCGCCCCGTGGCTGCCTGCTCCCGCGGGCCACCTGGTCGGCATCGTCTCCCACTGGCCCCAATTCCTCGACACCGCCCGCACCATGCTAATCGCCGCTGGCTTCGCCCCCGAGACCCTGATCTTTCGCGACGCCCGCCAACCACGCTGGCGACGGGGTCTCGATCAAGCTGCCGCCATCCTGTGCGACGCTTTCACCGCTACGCATCCCGCTCTTCCCCGTAAGCCCCATACCATCGTCTTTCCACTTCTCGCCGACTCCGCTCGGGACGAACTCCGCCGCTATTCCCATCTCGACGACCAGATCTTGTGACACTTCCGAAACTGTCCTTAGTCCCGCACATCACCCTCATTCTCCCGGATACGCTCACCTAATCAGCATTTCAACCGGGGGGATCAAGAGATGCCTTCCCGTGTCCGGCCCCCAAAACACGGATGGTGTTCCAGCGCACAGGGAGGCGCACCCGATATGAAGGTCGAGCAATCCGAAGCGAGCAATCAGGGCGGTCAACAGCTAGTGGCTGGGCACGAGCATGCGGCGCACGCTGAGAGCGGCAAAGGCACGGCAAATATGTGCGGTGATCGACGTCAAAAAGCCCGCATAGCCCTCGTCGAGACGAAAGATAGACTCAAGATCTATCAAATCCGGCACCAAGTCTATGCCCAGGAGTTGGGCCAACACAGGACAACTCAAGAGCACGTTCTTTCGGATCCTCTCGACAACATCAACCTGTACATCACGGCAACGATCGATCATGAGCTGGCCGGCTTTATCAGCATCACTCCGCCTTGCGCTGAGCGGTATTCTTTCGAGAAATATGTCTCGAGGGACGTCTTGCCGTTTCCGATGAACGACACAATCTACGAGCTACGAATTCTAACCGTTGCGAAACATCATCGCAGTAGTCGGCTGGCCTACCTCTTGATGTATGCCGCGTATCGGTGGGTCGAAGAACGCAAAGGTGAGCGCATAATCGCCATCGGCCGCACCGATGTTTTGAGCATCTACTTAAAGCTCGGCATGAACCTCTTGAACCGTCGATTTAAGGCTGGAAATGTAACCTTCGAGTTGTTGGAGACGACCGTTGATCAATTACGTGGCTTGGTCGAGAGCAACCGTCAAGTGCTGAATGACCTGCACAGTCACGTCGTATGGGACCTGGATTTTCCGTTCTTTAAGCCCAGGTGTTGCTTTCATGGAGGGGCCTTTTTCGGTGATATTGGAAAAGGCTTTGATTCGTTGGAGCGCAAGAACTCAATTATCAATGCCGACGTTCTAGATGCGTGGTTCCCGCCCTCGCAAAACGTTCTCGACACATTGCGAGAGCACTTACCATGGTTACTTAGTACGTCGCCTCCGGCCTCCAGTGAAGGGATGAGTGCGGCCATCGCCCGCTCAAGAGGTGTCGGCGTTAGGAACATACTAGCGGGCGCCGGATCGTCCGACCTGATTTACCTGGCATTTCAGCGATGGCTCGATAGCAACTCGCGGGTTCTGCTTCTTGATCCTACCTATGGTGAGTATGCTCATGTGCTTGAGAACGTGATCCGGTGCCAGGTTGACAGGCTCGTTTTGCCGCGAAGCAGACAGTACGTCGTCGACCTCGCAAAACTGCAGACGCGGGTGCAGATGGGCTACGACCTAATCGTGCTGGTGAATCCGAACAACCCTACAGGCCAACACATTTCTCGCAGGAACCTGGCAGAAGTACTTGGGACGGTCCTGAGAGGACGAGAGTATGGGTGGACGAAGCTTATCTTGAGTACGCCGGCAGTGATGAATCGCTCGAGCACATTGCAGCTGGAAGTAAGAACATTGTCGTCTGCAAATCGATGTCGAAGGTATACGCTCTGAGCGGCGCACGGGCGGCGTATTTGTGTGCATCTGCGCATCAACTCGACGCGTTAATCCCGCACACTCCTCCGTGGGCTGTGAGTCTCCTGGCACAAGTGGCTGCTGTCAGAGCCTTGGAGAACGAGGCTTACTATCTAAATCGGTACCGAGAGACCCGCGAGCTGCGAGCCCAGCTCATGGAAGGTTTGCGAAGAATCGGTGTGCACGAAATCGTTCCGAGTACGGCAAACTTTGTGATGTGCCATCTCGGGCTCGAGCATCCCACTGCGGCTGTCGTTGTGAGGGAGACCAGGAAATTTGGTGTTTACCTCCGGGATGTATCGTCAATGGGACAAACGCTAGGGTCGCGAGCACTCAGAATCGCTGTGAAAACCGAGGAAACCAACGTCTCTATCGTAAGCGTGCTTGAGAAAGTTCTCCTAAGTTCGTCAGAGCGGCATCGAGGAGCTTCAGCGCCAATGATTCCTTGGGCTTCGAGTCGTTAGCCCTGGTCGAAAATTTTCGTTCGCAGGGGCGAATCTTCCGCCTGCCCAGGAACATCAACACTGGGGAATCGGGAAACATCGGCCGGTGACCGTATGGGCGATGGCTCCGACTGTAAGACAGTGCGAATACTCTACCCTTCAACGCTTTCTTATCTGTTTCTAGCCGTGCTGTGCGGATCGCACGGCGCCGGCGGCCTATGCTGCTTCCATTCCAAACAATGCGCTGGAACCGGTCAATGCGGATCTGACTGTAGGTAACGCAGACGACGCAATTTCGCGTCTGGGCTCGTCGCTTGCCGCAAACCCGGGAGACGCGGAGGCGCATAATCTGCTTTGCCGCGTGTACTACCAGGAAGAGCACTGGGATGATGCGATCCACGAGTGCGAAACAGCGGTCCGGCTGGTGCCGCTGGATAGCGGATACCACCTCTGGCTGGGCCGAGCCTACGGCGAAAAAGCCGACAGCATCCATTCCATAAAGGCCTACGGACTGGCGAAGAAGGTGCGGGACGAATTTGAGCGGGCAGTCCAACTCGACAGGGCAAATGTAGATGCGCTCTCCGACCTCGGCGAGTTCTATACCGCTGCCCCGGGGATTGTGGGCGGAGGCAAGAAAAAGGCGCAAGGCGTAGTCCAGGCACTCGAACAATATGGGCCAGCGCAGGCGCATCAGCTCAAAGGCCGCCTGGCGGAGAAGGATAAGAACTACACGCTGGCAGAAACCGAGTTCAAGGCGGCGGTTGAAGCCTCCAAGCAGCCGGCCGATGCGTGGATGGCGCTGGCCTCGTTCTACGCGCGCCACCGGCAATGGGACCAGATGCTGGAGGCGTTGCACGCAGGAATTGATGCGGATGCAAAGGCTGCGAGACCGCATGGGCCCGCACTGGTGGATGGGGCTGCCCTGCTCAGCCGCAATCACCAGGACCCGCAACTCGCCATCCAGCTACTCAGCCTCTATCTGGCTTCGCCCAATAAATCGGCCGACTCGCCCGCCTTCCAGGTCCATTCCCAATTGAGTCGTTTGTTAGAACAGCAGGGCGACCACGAGGGCGCCCGGCAGCAAATCGAAGCCGCATCCGCCCTCGCGCATGAATACCATCCGACTCCGCCTCGAGCAGTTTCACAGTAGCGAATAGGGGGCGGGCTTACCGCTTCTTCGGCGTTGCCAGATTTGCCTTCTCCCGCTCGGCGACTTCCTTCGCGCGGAACTTCGCGATGCGTTCGATCAACTTCACGGGGACGGGCTGCGGAGAGCGGGAAGCGGATCGTGCCCTTACTGACCACGTATGGTGCGATCTCGTCCTTGAATGCCGCGACGACCTTGGCGGTCGCGCGGGTAGAGCGAAAAGTGCTGCTTCCAACCGGCGAAATAGAGCACGGGGCCACGCGTTCAGTTTGTACGTGGGGATTTTGTACGAGATCACTTCCTCGGCTTCCGGCACGGCCTTGCGGATCGTGCTCCGCACGCGCTCGAGTACGCCCTGCACGGCCTCGGGTTGCGAGGCGATGTACTCGTCAACGGATTTGAAGTCGGTCTTAGCCATTCGAAGTACAGGATGACAGTATAGCCATTGCGGCAACGCTAACTGCTCGGCCGCGCTCAAGCTCGCTACAACAGGTACACTGTCACCCTCACTAGTCCATTAAGCGCGCGCTTCAAACACCATATTGAACGGTGTCTCAGTTGCCTTACGGAAGCGCGTAAACCCACCGTCGCGGACCACCTTTCTATCTTCGCCGGACCGGCCTGTGCCCCCAGGCCAAGCGCCACTTCCTGCGAGAGCGAACACGGCACACACACCGACGCTGACGCCGAGTACATAATGCGGCCTACTGGGTTCAGATTGGCAGCGATCGCATCATGCGCAAACGGCTCTACAATCATCCACGTACCTCCGGCCGCCAGCGATTCGCGCACGTGCCGCGACGCACCCGCCGGGTCGCCCATGTCGTGCAGGCAGTCGAAAAACGCAACCAGATCGTAGTCCTTGCCGGGAAACGCCTTTGACGGCGCTACCTCGAAGCTCACTCGCTCGCTGACTCCAGCAGCCTCTGCCTTCTTGCGGGCAGTTTCAATCGACGGCGCATGGTAGTCAAAGCCAAAGAACTGGGACTTGGGGTACGCCTTTGCCATCAGCAGCGTCGATGCGCCATGCCCGCACCCAATGTCAGCCACTCGGGCGCCGGCCTTCAGTTTTGCTTCGACTCCCTCCAGGGCCGGAATCCAGCTCGAAACCAGGTTCGCCAGATACGTCGGCCGGAAGAATCGCTCGCAGCCTTCAAACAAGCCCTTCTCGTGCTCATGCCACCCCATGCCCTTGCCGGTGCGGTAGATGTCCGTAATTTTCTCTTCGTCTTTCATCAGAGACGCCAGCATGTGATAGAAGCCTGGAAGGTGGATCGGCGTATCATCCTGCGCCAGCGCGAGCGACTGTTCCGGGGTCATGAAGTAGGTATCGCTTACGGCGTCATATTCCACAAATTTACTGGCCGCATTGGCGTTTAGCCACTCGCGTATATAGCGCTCCGCTGTGCCGGTGCGCTGGGCTAACTGCGCGGCGGTGACTGGAGCGCCATCGCCCATGGCGCGGTAGAGTCCCAGCTTGTCCCCGATAACAATGAGCGGCGCGTGCATGGCCGCGCCCATATCCTGCACTGCCTGTCCCAGCAGCGCGTTCAGCTTGTCAGGATCAATAGATCGTGTTTGTACAGGTGAAGTAGCAGCAGATGTCGCCATATTTCTCTCCTCGCATAGGAAGGATCCGAAGGGGGGTCACGGTGTGCTCCAGCAGACTTTCCCGAGAGCAGTGGATCGACAATAGGCCCGCTCTCTGGATGATTTCTATCCCGTCAAGAGACTAGAAGCCTATTCGAAAAAGGAGGAGTCGACCCGTTTCCTTGGTCGGCAGGTCTGGTCGCGCGGGACCCGGCCTCGTGATTCGCCAGCATGATACTCCGCAGGATTCGCCCTTGCAACCGGAAGGCTCGATTTCGCGTCGAACCGCCAAAGCCGGGTGACCGAGATAAACAGTGCGCTTCCCCTTGTACTTCTACAAGGAATCGTTATATCTTCTCCTGCAGAAGCGAAAGGGGGACACATGACCGGCCAACGTATAGACCTTCCCCAAGGCACCCTCGATCTCCTGATTCTCCGGACACTTGCCCTCGGCCCTCAACACGGGTGGGCCATCTCTGAGCGAGTGCAGCAAATGTCCAGTGACGTACTGCAGATTCAGCAAGGCTCGTTGTATCCGGCCCTTCATCGCCTCGAGCGGCGCGGCTTGCTCAAAGCTCGGTGGGGAACGTCGGAGAACAACCGCCGGGCGAAATACTATGAATTATCAAAGAACGGCCGTCAGCAACTCGAAGTGCAAAAGAACGCCTGGGAGAAACTGACGGCCGCCGTGGCCCAGGTACTGGGGACGGCCTAGGAGGCGCATGTTCACCGATTTGTTTTTTCGTCTTCGCTCCCTTTTCCGGCGTGGCACGGTTGAGAGCGAACTCGACCAGGAGCTGCGATTTCATCTTGAGCAGCAGGTGGAGAAGCATGTTCGGGCTGGCCTCACACGGGAGGAGGCTATGCGGCAAACCCGGCTTGAATTCGGCGGGCTTGGCCAGGTCAAGGAGGATTGTCGAGAATCGCGCGGCATAACCTTTCTTGAAACCACGGCCCAGGATATTCGATACGCGCTGCGGCAATTGCGCAAGACACCCGGATTCACGGCAACGGCGCGTGCTGACGTTGGCCTTGGGAATTGGGGCAAACGCGGCCATCTTCACCCTGGTGAACGCCGTGCTGATGAGGAACCTGCCCGTCGCCGACCCCGGGACCCTATTGCGGCTAGGCGATAAGAACGACTGCTGCGTGGATACGGCGTACCCGAGGGTGGTGATTACTCGGTTCTTCTCCACCGACACGTATGAGCAGTTGAAGAAGAACACGCCGGAGTTTGAGGAATTGGCGGCAATGCAGGCGGGATTCGGCTATCGGCCAATCATCGCGCGGCGCGACGGGAACGGCGAGAGCGCGCGGTCGGTCATGGGCGAGTTCGTCTCCGGCAACTACTTTCGGACATTTGGGCTGCAAGGCGGCGGCGGGCACGGTTGCTTTCGGATGCGGACGATGTCGAGGGCGCTCCCATCGCAGCGGTGATGAGCTATGAGACGTGGACAACATGACTATGCGGCGATCTCGGTGTCGGGCGGCACGTTTTCTGTGAATACAAAGCCGGTGACGATCGTTGGCATTGCGCCGGAAGGGTTCTACGGTGACCGGATGTCGAGCACGCCTCCGGATTTTTATCTGCCGATCGAGTCGATGCCGGTGCTGGCGAACGCTCCCTACGTACACGACCCGGATGCTAAGTGGCTTTACATCATCGGGCGGGTGAAGCCTGGTGTGTCGCAGACTCCACTGCAGCAAAACTAAGCGGCCTGCTGCGGCAGGCGTTCGCGCATCCAGCACTTTTTCCTCGAGCAAGGACAAGGTACAAGTTGCCGAGTGTGCATGTGCTTACGCCGGGTGGCGCCGGTATTCAGGCCATGCAGGAAGAATAGCGTTCGCATTTGCACTTGCTGATGTGGATCTCCGGTCTGGTGCTGCTGATTGCGTGCGCGAATATCGCCAATCTTTTGCTGGTGCGCGGCAGGGGCGGAGAGCGGAGATGTGTGTGCGTACGGCGCTGGGGGCCATGCGGGGCAGGATCGTCCGGCAACTATTGACCGAGAGCCTGGTGTTGGCGGCTCATGGGCGGGATGGCCGGGCTGGCAGTGGCGTACGCGGGGACGCACATGCTTCTGGTGCTGGCGTTCCCTGGGGCGCAGCGTATTCCCATCCATGCCAGTCCTCGCTGGCGGTGTTGGGCTTTGCGTGTGGGCTTTCCCTCCTCACCGGGGTCCTCTTCGGCGCGGCGCCGGCATGGATTGCCGCGCAGGCAAAGCCGGCCGATGCTCTACGAATCGGCGCGCGGACGGCGGCGGGTGGGGCTACCCTGTTGCAGCGCGGACTGGTTGTGGTGCAGGCGGCTTTGTCGTTGGTGCTGCTGGTTGGCGCGGGATTGTTTGCCCAGAGTCTGAACAGACTGCAAAGCACCGACCTTAAGCTCGAAGTCGAAGAATCGCTATATCGTGCACATCAATCCCCAGGCGGCCGGTTATTCGCAGCGGCAGGTAGGAGAGCTCTACCGGACGATCGAGGAGCGGTTCCAGCGTCGCGCCGTGGAAAAAGTGGGCATCACCACCTACACGCCGATGGAGGATAACAACGATGGGTGGGACGTCCAGGTACAGGGACAGCCGGATCTGAATGTTCAAGCGTCCGACGTGAAGGCGAATGCGGAGTACTTCGATTCGGTGGGAACGCGGGTGGTGATGGGGCGGGGCATCGGGGTGCAGGATACGTCGACATCCACCGCCGGTGGCGGTGGTGAACCGGTCGTTCGTAACAAGCTGTTCAAGCCGGGCGAGAATCCGTTGGCCAGCACTTTGGCACGGGAGCCGAATCGGCCGGAGACTATGAGATCGTCGGGGTGGTGAAAGATACGGCCTACACAGACGCGCGATGGAAGGACCATGCGATGTATTTCGTGCCGATGATGCAGAGGCCTGCGAGCGACAAGGAGCCGATCGAGAAGGACGAGATGATGTATGCCGGCGCGATCGTGCTCAAAACCGACCGCCCCATGGATAACATGGAACTCGCGCGGGATACGCTCTCCGCCATCAATCCGAATCTCAGCGTGGTGAAGTTTCAGACGTTCAATGCGCAGATTGCCGACCGCTTTACTGAAGCCGGATGCTCGCACGGCTGACAATGCTGTTCGGCGTACTGGCGCTGCTGCTGGCGACTCTCGGACTCTACGGCGTGACCGCATACGCAGTCGCATGCCGGACTTCGGAGATCGGCATCCGCATGGCGCTCGGCGCAAAGCGCGGGGGGTGATCGCGATGGTGTTGCGTGGTGCAATCACCCAGGCTGCGCTTGGGTTGGCGATCGGTATTCCCATCGCATTGCTCTGCGTGCGGTTTGTCGTGGCGCAGCTTTACGAGGTGAAAGGCGTCGATGGGGCCGTGCTTTTGACAGCGATCGTGGCGCTGGCGCTGGCCGCGTCGCTGGCCGGGTTAATTCCGGCGCGCCGGGCAGCTTCGATTGAACCGGCGCAGGCATTCAGGACCGAGTAAGAGATAGGTAAAACGCACCGGAATAGGACGGGTGCCCCACGTTCGCCCCAGCGTACATGGGACGCAAATGACTTTTTTCAAATGCTTTCCCTGTCTGACACGTATTTCTTGGTCTATCTGGCAAAGGCGATCGGGAGGGCTTCGCGCATCTTTTTCGGCCCACGTTGCGCATCGCGGGGCTCGCACCAGGCTCCCTTCCCTGCCCCCAAAATGTGCGACGCTGCGTAATCCACAGGGCAGCAAAGAAAATTTGTAACGAGTTGAGTATAGCCAGCACTATCCGGATGTTCGAGAGATGGGTGGAATCCAACCATGAGGGTATGCTCCATAACCCCATTCGCAGGTTCTATTCCATCTTGGGCGACTCTCTCCACAGAACCTGTTACCGATGCTTCGGGGGGAGACATCGGTAACTTTCAGGGTGATAGTCGCCAGTCAAGCTGTCACCCTCTCTACCCTGTAAGGATAAAGCGTGACCTTGGGTGTGACCCGGGGGTGAATTGAGGTCGCTTCGCCTTTTTCGTTAATAACGTGGCTGATTTCACCGTAATTGCCCAGAGCCACCGTGATCATATGGTGGAACTTCACGCCGGGGTCTTCGGCACCTCGATGGCACGGGTCAGCACAATGCGCGGACGCAGAAAGACGCTATAGATCCCAAGGCCCCAAGCCTCGTGGCTGGTCACAGTCATCAGCCACTTTGTACGAAGCCCAGCCGTTGGTGCCCGGTGCGCTCGTATAGCTGGCCTGATCGGGTGGATCGTAAGGAATCTCGGACTGGTAAAAGTAAGTTCGGCCCGTGATTTCCGTTCCAAAGCACCTGAAATTGTTGATGATGTTCCACGAACAGCCCATAGGCGGTGACGTTATCTCCGTTGACGATGAGCCCATTGGCGCTCGTATTGCTGGACCAGCCCACGCCAGAGCCGTGATCGGCGCGCCAGATCCAGGTGTGATCAATAATGGTGTCGCTGCTGTTGACTTTGAGATTGGCCAGCGTGCGACCTACTCCAGCCCCGCCGACACGAAAAAACACATCATGAAGAGAAATAGGATTCTGTATATGCCGCGCTTTGCTCCCATCCGGCCCCACTTCCAGCAGGACCGGCGATGCTTTCATTCCGGCATCGAACAGAAGACCGGCGACGATCACTCCGTCCGACGTCCGCGGTGGTCATTGCCGCGGTGCCGTTGACCGGCTGCAGCGTAGCGAAGCCAAGTCCCAGCACTACCGTTTCCGGCCGGGTGACGCGAATCGCTTCCGTCAATTTATAAATGCCGGGGGTGAGTAGCAGGTTCTTACCTTTGGCCAGCTGCGGCGTTCATCGTGGCAGCCGTATCAACCTCTGGCCGGGCGACATAAAAACGGTTGATGGGTATTGTTTTCCCGGGCGTGGTCCCGCTATGCCAAGTGATTCCCACACTCTGGGTACGCAATGATGGAATACAGACGACGTAGTTTCCAGCCGCATCGACCTCCAGGAAGGGCTTCTCTCGAACGATCGGAGTTTCCTCAACCTTGGTATAGGGGGGCGCAGGCCACTCCCCTGCCGGCGGATCGGGGATGCCGACGAAGACCATGTTCCAGTTAGCCCCACTCCAACTGCCCCATTCTGTGTTTCTCGAAATCCATTGTTGCTGTGGTCCGGCGTCGACTTTGCCATCAATCAGGGCATCGGACATCCAGCCGCCGCTCGCCCAGCCGGCGTGCTGATGGAGCACAATATCGCCGCGAATGTGCATGCGCCGAAGGGGCGCCGCCTGTGATACCGCCCATTGCATGGCCCCCCCGGTGGGAGATACAGAGAAGCCCTCGACCCCTCTCCAGAAGGTGGTAGTGGCGTTGTTCTTAGGTGCGCTGGCATCTGCGTGCACGTTGCCCGTGATATGCACACCATCGGGAGAAGCTCCCAGCCCTATCACTTCCGTGTAGAAGCCCACCGGGATATCCACTTTGTAGTCGCCGGGAAGAAACATCAGGGCATTGCGTTGCCCGCCAAACTCATTGTGCTGCTGGGTGGTGTAGACCTCATCGATCCGGTTTTGAATGGTCGACGCCGGCATCGAAGGGCTGAAGATAAGAACATTCGGACCAAAATCAGGCTTGCTAGGGCTCGCGGCCATCGCCGGAAAGCCCGCCAGCAGAGCGGCCGTCAGACCGATTCTCGTCACCCTGCGTCCAGCTTCGAACAAACCTCGCGACCCGTTACCACACATAGGTCCCCACCGATTCTTCGGGCAGCGTGGTGGTGAACCACCGGCCGTGGTACTTCACGTTGAAGCTCTTGGGAAAGTTGGCCGTGTTCGATACAACCAGCACGATCCTGCCGTCGGCAGTGAGAAACGCAACCGATGCAAGCTGCTCCAACTCAGTCGATCCCACCCGCACGGAACCTGGGGGCACGAACCGAGAAAAGTGCGCGACTGCATAGTAGGCCACGTTCCGGGAAGCGTGGCTGCCGTCCAGAGTGATGGCGCCCTGGCAGCCGGTGCATCCTCCATCATTGGTGTGGGGACCATTCCTCGGGTCTGCGGCAAGATTCCAGAGCAGTACGTTGCGGCTCCAATTTCGGGTTGCGGCGATCAGCACGTCGCTGACAGCGGCCGCGATGGGAAGTGGTTCCTCCGGAGGGCTGGAGATAGACTGCTCGGTCATGTATAGGTTCTTGTTTGGATACGCGGCATGCACGTCTGTCATCGCGGAGGCCGTGCCACCATATAGATGAAAGGCGGTTCCATCGACATACTTGCTGGCGGCCGGGTCCTCAAGGATCGACAGCGGATAGGAGAGAACGTCGGGGTTGTGGTCGTACAAAAGTATCTTGGTGGTAATTCCTGCACGCTGAAAGGCGGGCGCGAGGTACTTGGCAATAAACGAATCTTCTTCAGCTACGAACATCACCATGCTGGGTGTGTTTTTGGGGTTTAGGGGTTCGTTCTGCACGGTAATGGCCGCAATAGGGACGCCTTCGCTCTTCATCTCCTCGATGTATTTCACAAAGTAAGCGGCGTACGCCCCGTAGTATTCGGGCCTCAGGTAGCCACCTTTCACTCGATCGTTGGTCTTCATCCACGCCGGGGCAGACCATGGGGATCCCAGGATTTTAATAGCGGGATTGATAGCCAGAATCTGCTTGAGTACCGGAATGACCTCAGCGCGGTCGGGACCCAGACTGAACCGGGCAAGATCCACATCCGTTTCGCCTTTCGACAGATCATCGTAGGAATACACGCGTTCATTCATATCGGAAGCGCCAATGGTTACCCTCAGGTAGCTAACGCCGGCGCTTCCTGTCGCAAAAAGATCCTTAAGCAGGTCTGCCCTTGGACCGGGCTCCATGCGCATGAGAAGCTGGGCGCTGCCTCCGGTCAAGGCGAAACCAAAGCCATCCATGGACTGGAACTGCTGCATATCGTTTACATCGATGGTGGGGCACGCGTTCGCGGGCGAAGAAAACGGCAATGTATCTTTCTGCTCGGTTAAGAGTGCGGAACGATCCGCGGTCGTCTCCCATAACCGGGCGTTTGGTCTCTCCTGCGCCGTTGACGAGCCGTGAGACGAGATCAGAAGTGCAATCGATAGAAGCCACGCGACCTTGTTTTTCATAGAACTTCCTCCCGGCAAAAAACCCACAATTTCTTGACGATTCATAATAGTCAAACGATTGTCTAAATACGAGCACTGTTTTTCACAATCGCGGTTCTGGTAGCTTTTCAGGAGGCGATCCTTCGTTCTGGTTGTTCGGTGGCCTCTGAGATCGGGGAGTGGCAATCGATGGAGCTGTCGAGCGATCGGCGTGCCGTGAAACCTGATTCGAATGGGTCAGGTTTCATGTTTTACCGGAGCTGTCCAAAGCAGCGGAGAAACCCTGGTTGGTGCGCAGGGAATGCGCTGATGGCATGGAACCGGGCTACTTGCCCACTCAAGCCAAAACAAGGCTTGAATGGGCCACCTACCGGCATTGGGGTACGGTCCAGGTTCACCAAGGACTGACGTCCCGGGTTATTCTCAGTCGTCCCTGCGGGACTGATTTTGTTGGGAACGTAGCCCAGCACTACGTGCTGGGCTACGTTCAGCCGTCCCTTCGGGACTGGTCTCGATGCGACGTGATGGCGGTGTGCCTTCAGCGAGTGCTGTCCAAATCGCCGGATCGAAAAAAGCTAATTTGGACGAGGCTGAGAAGCTCCTCTCAGTTGGCCGTCGTTTTTCCCGGATTGAGGACTAAGGCGATGCCCTCGAACATGCGTTCGAAGCTGGATATTTCCTGTTCCAGATGCCGCAGGCCGGCAGCGGTTATCTGGTACGTTCTCACCCGGCGGTTGGTGGAGGAGACACTCCACTCGGCCTTTACCAGCTTCGCTTTGAGCAGCCGTTGGAGCGCCGGATAAAGCGAGCCTTCTTCCACCTGAAGCAGGTTGTTCGATCTCTGTTGGATGTGCTGAACAAGCGCGTACCCATGCGCGGGTTGGCGGCGAAGCGACTCCAGGATCATCATTTCGAGTGCGCCAGGGAAGAGATCTCGGGCTGGGGACTTTTTCATAGGCTGTGTTGCGACAGGCCTAGACTAAATAGGTATTAAATTGTTGTCAAGGTGAAAATCTGGCAGGCCAACCGGCACCTGATCCTGTGCAGGCGAATGCTGTCACCTAATTCTCATTCCGCGGCAGAACAGGTTGCGGAAAAAGGGATCATTTCGGCTGAAACCGAAGGAAGTGCGTACCTCAGGGCCTAAAGGCCTCATCAGTCCCGTATCTAACCGGCACGGCTGAAGCCGTGCCCTTCGTCTAGAGTTTTTCCGCAGCCTTAAACGCCGCGCGCCTACAATCAAGCCTAGGTTATGAGACCTGCCCTTACCTTGTCGCTTTGGCTCTGCCTCGCTCCCGTAGGCGTATCCGCGCAACAGAGCGATACCGGCCAAGCTACGCTGACCGTACGCTCGACCCTGGTGGAGGTGCCGGCCCTGGTGAAGACCAAGGCGGGAGAGGTGGTCTTTGAACTCACGGCGGACGACTTTTTCCTTACCGACGACGGCGTACCGCAGCATCTCACGCTCGATCCCGACACCGATTGGCAGCCGCTGGCGTTGGCCATTTGCGTGGAGACGGGCGGCGCCGGAGCCCGTCATCTCGCGGACTATCAAGACCTGGATGCGCTCATCGACGCACTGGTCGGCAGCGTCGAGCACCGCGTCGCTGTGATCGGCTTCGACAGTAAGCCGCATCTGCTGCTGCCTTTTGGGCCCGACACGGCGGATGCCTCCCGGCAGCTGGCAAACCTGCACGAAGGCGATCCAGGGGCGAGCCATTTTGGATGGGGTGGCATTCGCCGTCGCGCAGTTGCGGGCGCAGCCCACCCGCTATCGCCGTGCGATACTGCTGCTCAGCGAAACCATCGACCAGGGCAGCAATACAACCACTCAGTGAAGCTCTGCGCCTCATCAGCGACACCAACACGACCATGTACAGCTTCGGTTTTTCCAGCACCCACTCGGCAGTCTCCCATGAGGCATCCAAGTTGAACCGCCCCGGAGAGCCAGGCCCCGCGCACGGCTGCTTTAGCCGCGATGGAGCCGATGCCGAGTACGATGGCCACTACAGCAAGCAGGTGCTCGACTGCATCAGCGATCTGGCTCCGCCGCTTCGCCTGGCCACCATGGCATTTGTTAGCTGCACGCAATGCGCTGCGCACCAACACCGCCGAATCCATCGCGCAGCTCACCGGAGGCGAGTTCTTTCACTTCCACGATGACAAGGATCTGAAGGCGGGCCTGGTCGCGGTCTCAAGCGACGTGCCGAACTACTATGTGCTGAGCTTCCACCCGACGTCTCTCACGCCCGGCCTGCACGCGCTGCATCTGGAGATCAAGGATCGTCCGCAGTTGGTGCTAAAGTCCCGAAGCGAGTATTGGATCGACAACGACACGGCGCAATAGGGGCCGAGAGCCCACCCCTGCTTTCCAGCCATCTAATGTTTCTCGGCTTCGCGGCCTTATCCGCGGCCGCCACTGCCCTCTTAAACGCGGCTACTGCGGAGACCGTCTGCGGGTTAAGACCATCCCTGGCCGCATACGTCCACACAGGGGTCGCATAGAGCGGATTTTCGCCGCCTTTGAAAACGGCAAATGAATCCTCCGCCTCCCCGATATCCGTCTGGGCATGGGGACGTTTGCTGCTCGATCCAAGGCCAGGCTGACCCGGCAGATCCGGTTGCGAGCCACCCGGAGGCCCGATTGACCCTCCACGGTTGTCAGGGTTGATTCCGTTCGTTTTGTCGAGGATCGGGGATCGTCTCATCCATCAGACGGCCGTTGCCCTTACGCACCACAACAACCAAATCCGCAGTTTTCGGGTCCGAGACAGGTTCGAACCTTCCCCACTTCAGGAACGCTGCCTCGACATCTTTTTGCGCCATTTGATTCGCCCGTGGGTCGTCGATCGAAATACCTGCATTCGGGTCGATGATGACGGCGACGGTCTTAGCCTGCAAAACATAGTCCGGCAGGACGTTTTTTGTTTTGTCTTTTGCAAATCCAAAGGTCACCAGCAGACTCAGTACAAATAGAGCAGACACCCGCTTTGGCATCTCCGCCTCCTCGTCACAACGCAGAATGATACGCCGATTGAGCAGCCCGGGAGCAGCCCCTTCAGGTACCTACCCAAAGGTAAGAATCCGGCATATTGACAAACTTCTCTCCTTCAGGATACTTTGCACTGTAAAGTGAAGACCGATGAACGACCTGAACAGAGCGCTGGGCGACATCAGCAGCATCCGCAGGCAGATGGCGCGCAGCACGGAGTTTCGTGGCTACGGCCCGGCAACGCTCGCCGCGACGGGTGTTATCGCGGTCTTGGCCGCAGCGGTCCAGGCGCTGCTGGCTGCCGGATCCCGTGAGTCATATCTCGACTTACCTGAGCATCTGGATCTGCGACCGCCGTCCTTTCGGCTGCCTTACGGGGTGCAGATGTACACCCGCACTCGCCGCATGCATTCCGGCATGTCGAGGAGATGATGCACATGGCCGTGGAGCAGTTCTTGCCCTCGGTTGGAGCGGGACATGCTGATTACCATCGTGCTCGTGCGCTATGTTCCGGCGGCCCTCTGGATGATCCCCGGAATCTGGCAGGTCATTTTCAGCCTGGGCGTATTTTCGTCGTGCCGTTTTCTGCCCCGGCCCGATGCTCGCCGCGGGCGCGTGGTACCTGCTGACGGGCCTGGTCTGTATCGCGCTTGGCGGACAGCCGGGCGCTCTCCCCCTGGGCGATGGGTATTCCCTATGGAGCCGGACAGCTGCTGGTGGCGGCGATTCTGCTCTTCAGCGCGCACGAGGGCACAGATGAAAGCTAAGGCCGGTCCAGCGAAGGGCGATTTGCCTATGAGGGGCTGGATCGCGTGATCCACGAGCGCGCCCGCCTCAGCGTGCTTACCTCTCTCATCACCAATCCCAAAGGACTGACGTTCGGCGATCTTAAACAGCTGTGCGGACTTACGGATGGCAACTTGAGCCGGCATCTGCAGGTGCTGGAGAGAGAAAACATGGTTGACATCGTAAAGGGGCATGATCACAATCGGCCACAGACAATGTGCCGAATTACAGCATCGGGCCGCAAACGCTATCTCGAATATCTGTCCACGCTCGAGCAGGTGGTGCGAGACGCGGCAAAGGAACCAAAGACGAACCCGCATCCAGCCTTGATACGCGGTCTCGCGCCAACGCGGGCCTGAATTTTTTTTGCGAGGTAACTTTACAGTGCAAAGTGACCTATCCATACCCAATAGCTTTACAGTGCAAAGTAAGCGGCCGGCGGGACTGCATGTGGCCATCATCATGGACGGCAATGGCCGCTGGGCGGCGCGGCGCGATCTGCCCCGTGTGGCAGGCCATCGCGCCGGAGTCGCGGCCGTACGGCGCGTTGTGGAGCACGCCCCCGATGTGGGCATTGGGCGCCTGACCCTCTATGCGTTTTCGTCCGACAACTGGCGCCGCCCGCGCAGCCGAAGTGCAGAGTATTTTCTGGCTGCTGCGGCCTTCCTGCGGCTGGAGCGGACCAGACTCAGGCAGGCAGGTGCGCGGCTGGAAGTGATCGGCCGGCGCGATCGCATACCGAAACTGCTGCTGCGCGAGATCGACCAGGCAGAATCTGCGACCGCCATGGGCAGGCGGCTTCTCCTGCGGGTTGCCATCGATTACTCTTCGCGCGATGCCATCGTGCGCGCGGCTCTGGGCGTATCCGCAGTCTTCTCCATGAGCGGACGCCTACAGCTTCGACTGCTGCGACGCATGCTTGCTCAGGCGCTGGCCGCGGAGAGCGGCGAGGTAGACTTGCTGATTCGCACCGGCGGGGAGAAGCGTCTTTCGGATTTCTTGCTGTGGGAATCGGCCTATGCCGAACTCTTGTTTACGGATCGGATGTGGCCGGACTTTGAGGCCGCCGATCTGGATGCGGCGCTGGGAGAATTCAGTCAGCAGGGAGCGCCGCTTTGGCGGTGTTCCCGCGCCAGGTGAGCCTTCCCGTCGGCGGTGCGGCGATGATCGCGCCGGGTTCGCGCCGCTCTCAAAGTCAAATTCATCCTGCCCGCCTTGACGGAGGCGACGCGATCCTTACTGGCGCCCGATCAAGTATTCGCTTTTTCCGCCGCTGGGGCTGGCCACACTCGCCGCGTATTTGTCTCCCGATGACCACGCCGTGATTGTGGACGAACATGTAGAGCCGCTCACCTCGACGACGCGCCCGAGCTGGTCGTGATCCAGGTTTACATCACAAACGCGTATCGCGCGTACAGGATTGCGGACCATTACCGCAGCCAGGGCGCGTTTGTCTGTCTCGGCGGGCTGCATGTCACGTCGCTTCCCGACGAAGCAGCCGTTCACGCGGACGCCATCTTTCTCGGCCCCGGAGAGCAGACTTTCCCGAAATTCCTGAAGGACTTTCGCGCCGGCTAGCCGCAGCGGGTTTACACTTCGGCGGCAGGCCGCACGTTGGAGCGCGTTCCCCCGATTCGCCGCGATTTCATTCGGCGTGCGCGTTACCTCGTGCCGAACTCCATCGTGGTGACGCGCGGCTGCCCGCAGCATTGCGACTTCTGCTATAAGGATGCGTTCTTTCAGGGCGGCCGCGGCTTCTACACTCAGCGAGTGGACGATGCGCTGGCCGAGATCGAGCGGCTGCCCGGCCGTCATCTGTATTTCCTCGACGATCATCTGCTCGGCGACCGGCGTTTCGCCGAAGCGCTCTTTGCCGGCATGAAAGGCATGAGGCGGTTATTTCAGGGCGCGGCGACGGTGGATTCCATTTTGCGCGGCGACCTGATCGAGCGTGCAGCCGAGGCGGGACTGCGCAGCATCTTCGTCGGGTTTGAGACGCTGACGCCGGAGAACCTGAAGAAGAAGCAACAAGCGGCAAAACCTGGGCCGCGACTACAAGGCCGTTGCCGATCGCCTGCACTCCCTCGGCATCATGATCAATGGCAGTTTTGTTTTCGGCATGGACGACGATGGCGAAGACGTGTTCCGGCGCACGGTGGACTGGGCCATCGAGCACGGCATCACCACGGCAACGTTTCATATTCAAACCCCCTATCCCGGTACCCGACTGCATGCGCGCATGGTGCGCGAAGGGCGCATGCTGACCCGGGACTGGAATCTCTACGACACCCGCCATGTGGTCTATCGTCCGGCGCGACTCAGGCCGAGGCGCTGAAGGCGGGATACGACTGGGCCTATCGTGAGTTCTATCGCTGGGGATCGATCGCGCGCGCCTCGCTACATCATGGCACGTTGAAGCACCAGGCGAAGCACTTCTTCTACGCTTCAGGATGGAAGAAATTCGAACCGGCCTGGGATTTGCTCATTCGGGCGCGGCAGCTTACCCGCGTAACGCCCCTGCTGGAAGGCGTGCTTTCGCGTGTATCCAGCGCGACGGCGAAACAACAGAAGGAAGCCGATGCCGGGAGTTTACCGGTGATATTGCCGGAGACGACCCTATGACGGCCGCGCACGAGGCAAGGGATACTGATCCCATGCAACAGCCTGACCATTTACGTGCCATTCGCCTGTGGCTTCTTGTCGTGATCGCGGGTTTGCTTCTCAGCGGAGTGACAGCCTTTCCTCTAGAAGCTGAACTTCACTGGCTGCTCCTGGTTCTGCAAACAACCGCATTACGGCCCATCGCCGAACATACCCGCCTGCTTCCCTGGATCACACGCGTCCACGATGCGGTCTCCATAACAAACCAGCACTATCCCTTTCTTGCATATGGCACCGACTGGCTGGCGTTCGCCCACCTGGTCATCGCCGTTGCGTTCATCGGTCCGTATCGCGATCCCATCCGCAACAAGTGGGTGATCACCTTCGGTCTTATCGCCTGTGCAGGAGTGATCCCACTCGCCCTCATTGCCGGGCATATACGTGGCATTCCGATCGCGTGGCGACTCCTTGATTGCAGTTTTGGAGTCTTCGGCGGTATACCTCTTCTGCTCTGCAGACGGCATATCCTCGCGCTCGAACGATTTTGAAATGGAAGAGCAAGGAGAACAGAGTGACCGTTACCTGATTGCAAGAAAGCCGACAAGCGTCTGCAGCACTGGTAAGAGGGGCCAACCACCATCCGCAAGCCGACTCTCCGATGAGGTGCGCAGTTTCCGAAAGCACTGTCGCGATCTGCGCCCTCAGTCATCGCCGCCGCCCGGGTGGCCAGGCGGGGGCGTTTCGGGCCACTGGTGCGTCACCGTTCCGGCTGCGTCGAGGAACTGCATGGTGGGCGTGCCGTCAGGTGCGACGCGCAGCAGGATACGAGTGTGTCCGTCGGGATCACGCAACCGTAGTACAGCAGACTTATCGGCGTCGCGCCCGAGGGCCGCGCGTCCCCGCAGCTTGACTGGATACTTTGCGGCTACAGCCGCTAGGGCTTTTTGCTTTTCAGGACCCTGGGGCATGGCGCGGGCGGCGCTATACGCTGCGCCAACGTCCGGCGTCAGCAATGTAGCACCGTCGTTGTCATTGATCTGGTAAGCCGTCTCCCGCGTTTCTCCATCCTGGTCTGTGTCCATCGAGAGGGTTTGGTCCTGCTCGTACTCATCGAAACTCAAGTGACCGAAGGAGTGGCGTTTGCCGTCGCTCGATTGGTAACCGCCAAAGAGCATGCCCCCGTTTTCTGTTCCTTCGTTGTTCATAAAGAGCATGCCTGCTTCCTGACGGTCGGAGCGGGTAAACTCTCGTCCTTTGAAGAATCCACCGGGGAACTCGGCTTTGTCGGAGATGACGAGGCGCGGCGTTCCATCGGGTTCAACGATGTTGATGCGATGGACGGTGAGTTGATCGAAGTCCGGATGGTGCCCGTCGTGTTGCTCTGCGCCAGAGACGCGAAGCAAGCTAATGCCGCCGTGCGCAATATCGAGACTGACGGTGAGAACGAAGATAACGGTGAGCATCCCCGAATAGACAACGAGAAAGCGCGCACTCGAGAAGAATCTTAACATTGGTTCCCGGGACTTCCGATGTTGAGTTATACGGGGGCCGAGAGGGAACGGTTCCCGCGCATAATCGCCCATGCTCTCACAGGGTGCTCGAGGGTCACCGTAGAGAACTCTAATTTTGTGGTTCCGGTCCAGTCACCGGCTGCCCGGAACCTGTAGCCGCGCCGCGTGTCCCACACCAGCCTCCTTAGCTCTCGTAGGGAAACTCTGCTCTGACATGAATAGCCGGTGTTAGAGCGCCACAGCACTCAGAATTCTGGATTAGGTCACTTCGCAGATAGTCGGCTACTCGGAAGTAATCGAGCCGAGTGAGGCGCAAATCAGTAACGACAGGCCAGCCACCACTTACCAACGCGGCCTGGTCTCTACATCACACATTCGTGAAAATAACATAGAGCTTCCTGTATTGAAGTAGATTGGGTTGAAGCCGATTATGGCCGGGGGAGATCCAGCAGCACCACATCGGAGCGCTCCTGCATTCGTTCGAGGACAACTTCACGGCCGTCTGGCGAGATGTCGAAGTCGCGAATGTCGAAGTCGGGAGTGAGGTTGGTCAACTGCCGCTCGGTGCCCGTCTCCAGGTCAATGAGCCAGAGATTCTTGTGTTGAATCTCTCCTCGCAGGAGCACGAGTGCCCGTCCTCCAGGCAGGAAGGCCAGGTGTCGAGCACCCCGAGTCAGGGTCAGCGCCGGCAGGGGATGCGGCTGCGGCCTCGGCCGTGACGGCTTTCACCGAAAACGTGGTGCCGATGTCGGGTCCCGAGTAGACAACAAAGCGGCCGTCGGGCGCCCACGCGGGATCGACCGAGTACTCCCGGACAAAAAGAGCGGGAGAGCGACCGTCGATCGGCACGCGGAAGAGGTGCGGGACGCCGTGATCGTCCGCCGCCGAGGTGATCGATTGGCCGTCGGGCGCCCATGCCGGAGCGCCCTGCAGGTCGAGCGAATCAGCCACAATCCGCGCGTTCGTGCCGTCGGCCTGCATCACGTACAAGAGCGTCTGCCCGTGTTGCCGGACCGAGAATGCGATATGTCGTCCATCGGGGGAGATTGCCGGGGCCGCCAAAGACTCGCGCTCCCTGACCACTCCACAACTCCGTGCCAGTTCCGTTGGCGAGCTTCCAGATACTCTCGCCCGTGCCGGTCGCAGAAACATACAGAGAGATAATCTGGACCCAGTCGTGGGGAGAACCCCGTGCTGGTCGTCAGCGAGATTCGAGCCGCGGCCGACACCTCCGCGGGTGAATCAGCGATCCGCAAGCGCCAGAGTGTTCTTTTCGAACTTGCGAGCGTGACAACCAGACGGCGACCGTCAGCGCTGGCCGCCAGCGACGTGTATCGGTCAAGGCCAGAGGTCAGCCGATGGGGAATGCGGCGCTCGACATCCATGCTATAAAGCCACGGCCCCGAACCATCGGGATCGCTGGCGAGGTACATCAGCGTGCGCCGATCCAATAGGACCGGATGAGCTTACGCGCCCCATTATGCGACGTGATCCGTTCAGGGGTTCCGCCGGCTGGACTGATGCGCCAGATGTCCAATTTGTCTGGCAGGGAACCTTGGACGAAGTAGATGAATGCCGCGTCGGGCGCCCACAACGGAAAGTGAGAGTGAAGCCCGGCAGGCGCAGTGAAGATGGGCCGACCCTCCGATCGCCGGCTGCCGTCTGATACGAACAGCGGGTCTCCGGGTCCCGGCGTGTGGTACGCGAGTCGGGAGCCGTCGTGGGACCAGTCGAACTCCGCCACGCCTTCGAGGTATGGCTTCGGCTGTCCGCCCAGCGTTGGCACCGCCCAGATGCTGATGTCGCCGGCGCTCGCCTCGAGCCGTCTTGCTTGCGAACCCAAAACGTGACGAAAGAGCCGTCGGGCGAGAACCCCAGGGTGCGGACCGATGGATTGACGAGTTCCGGCGCGCTCCCGCGGGTCAGGTTATGGAACTGTCCCGAACCGACCTGCGTGACCCAGACATCCATCTGTCCGTCCCGGTCCGACAGAAACGCTACGAAATGGCCGTCGCGCGACACCGCAGCGGCCTGCTCCACTCCATCGAAGTCCGTGACTGTTTGAAATCGCGCGTCAGCGATGGGGTTTCGCCAAAAGTACTCCGTCCTCTGAAACCAGAGGCTTGCGCCAATCGCCAGAACGACTCCCGCCGCTGCCAGCGGCAAGACGAACCTCCATCTGGTAAAAGAGGTCGATATCGCGCGGCTTGGTCGGCAGTGCAGGGGGATTGGGCGAGAGGGCATCGTTCCCGTTCTCCTGCGCCGCTCGAAGATTCCGGCTGCGCGCCCATGCGTCCAACTCCGCCCGGGAAGCGTAGACCGAGCCCATCCTGTCATGCAGGTGTCGGTGAACGGGCATCCCCTCCCGCTTCTCCCAGCGCTGGACAGTCGTCACATCGCGGTTGAGGTACGCCGCGATTTCCTTCCACGAATCCAGCCGGTCTTCGGTGGTCTCACGGATGGCGGTGTGCCAGGGGATGGTTCGCCCATCGCGCTCTCCTGATTGGTCTGCGGTTGTCGGCGAACCCGGAACCCGAATTGTAACGTGCCGCGCCGGCGAGGCACGGCAAAACACAGCATTCGACGGCAAAGAGAGGCACGGCTGCAATTCTGCGCATTGCCGTTTGACGCCGCCGACCAAGGTGTCTGATCGTGTCCCTGCGTCTCAAGGGCGTGAATCCCAAATTCAGGAGATATTTCATGAAGAACAAAGCTTTCGCGTGGACGATACGCATCATCGCGGTCATGGTGCTGGCGGTAGGTACCGTCGTCTTGGCTCAAACTCCGAAGTGTGTAACCTTTCGGGGAACAATCAATGACTATACCCCCGCTACCCCTGTCGGGGGCCCTTGGGAGGTTCGCGGCCATTGGTCGTTGGTGGTGAAAGGGGATTCTGGTAAGGCCGATTTTTCGGCGGCTCTGACCATGGAACGCTCCGACCAGGGGGTAATTCAGAGCGGTGGCGACAACTTTAATAATCCTATGGATCGCATGGCGCACACCCACCACATCACTCTGGTTGACGGCGTACTTTCGAGTATCCCCGGCGGATATCAATGGACAGGCAAGGCCACGATTACGGCGAACGGAGTTTTCCCTCCTCCCTTTGGGTCAACACTCCCCACCCTGACGATCGATATCACCGGGGGAAATACCGTACCATTCTCGAATATCACGTTGGCCTTCACGGATCCGGCCGCTGGACATTTCGGAGCGAATCCTCTGCACGGCGTCGTTCGCACTCAGGACGAGGATGAGGGGGATCGGCATTGAGGATCTCAGCCGGCCACGGCGGGGTTCCACGGAGGGCGTAACGATCTCACGTGGGATCACACCAATCACCGGGAGATTGTGCGCAGATGCTTCTGCGCAGGCGATAAGGCGAGTGATCCCTACCCTGTAAGGGCGCGCACGATGCGCGCCTTTACCGGCGACAAAGGCTTCACTCGCTACGGTCCCTGGTAACTGCGAGGCGCCAGGATCTCGGTCAGGTAATCGTGGGTTCCGGGGATTCGCTCAAGGTGAGGGTACCGCAGGCCTCCCGCGTATTGAATTTCGCGAGTTTCCACTGTGGCAAAGTTGCGAACAATCAACGAGATCTTGCCATTTCTAGGGTGGGCAATGGATCGGTCCAGCAACTCCGGCGAGTACGCATTTCCATCGACTGCCACAACGGTCATGTTCGGCCCCAATCCGGCATCGTACGCCGGTGTCCCCAGCAAAACGTCGGAGATTGTTCCGTCCTTCCGCAGCTCCAACCCGATGGACGCCGTCGCAAAATACGAGGGAACGCCGGGAATGTCGGCATAAAAAGGTTTGTTGTTCGGCGTCGAGTTATAAACCAGCCGCCAACCCGCGGCTTCAAGACCATCCGTCGGCGGCAGACTGTTCACCTGGTAGACATATTTCTCGAAGAAGCTGTGCCATTCATACGGGCATATCGCCGAAAGCGACTCTTCCACATCGACCCGGGTGTACGGAACAACAATCGGTCCGGTGTCGCGCTGGCCGAAGAAGCTGCGCAGAAAGTCGTCGAGCGTAAGGCGGTCGTGTGACTGTTCGCGAATCAAAGTATCGGCGCGCAGCCAGATCAGCGCGCCCTCATCGTAGTAATCCTGGCTGCGACGCAATGATCGCCATCCCCCGGGGACCTGGCGCAGTACCCAATTCTGCGCTGCCGTATCGACCAGGGGGGTGGTGGTGCGCCCCGGCTCGTGAACGAAGTCTGAAGTGGTACGCGCGAGGTAATCGCGCATGTAGGCAGAGTCGTTGAAGCCCGCGCGCGTGGCGAGCAGCATTCCTATGTATTCGTTCAGACCCTCATACACCCACAGCAACGTCGTCCGTTCAGGGCCTTGATAGTCTGGCTTTGAATACAACTCTGCCGGACGCCGGTACTTACCGTCCCAGGAGTGCGATTGCTCATGCGCGATGAGCGGCCATCCAAATTTCTCCAATTCCTCTTTCTTGGAAAGACCGGCGTCCACCATTCCGTCGTAGGGAGAATCCTCGTGCTCCAATCCGTCGAAGGGATCCGCATCGCTCTGCGAGATCAGCAGGTGCATCGTTTGCCAGTGCCGGAAGCCGAACATGGCCTGGTCCTGATCGATCAGCTTGCCCAAGAGAGCGAAGGCATGGGCGTCGTCTGCCTTATCGACGGCAGGTTGACTATCCCCCGTAAGGTCGAGTTCAGCCGGCCATTTCGACGCCAGTGGGACTGCTAGGAAAAACTCGCCGGCCAGTACCGGGGAATCGATCAAACGTTCAAGCGACGTAGCCGCAAACGTCACCCGGCCCCCAGCCTGATTGATCACACGTAAGGAGCTGCCTTGCTTCCAGTTGGGCGGGAGAAGAATAGAAGGCTCAATAAGCAACTCGCGCTTATCGATGCCTCGCGGGTAGAGAACGGTCGTATTCCAGCGAAGCAGGATTTGATGATCTGAGATGGTATTTTCGAGCAAAGTATCGAAGTCGACGGTGACCGTATTGGTGTTGGGCGGCACGACGATTTTGATGGTGTTGATGTCATCGGGGTCGCGCGTCCAGGGCAGCGTCACCTCTCCGGCGCGGACCCGGAGCGCGGCAAAGTTTTCAATAGGACCAGTTGGTCCGTGTTCGCCTGGAATCCAGCGCGGATATGCGAGCGCAACGGTTCCTGGTTGCACGCGAATTTGCTCATGCACAAAAGCAATCCGTCGAAAGGCTTGTGTCTCATCGACCAGGAGCGTCATGGTGGGTACTGAGGTACTTTGCGCGATCAAATCGCCCTTTGCGATGGCGACCAGAACGAGTAACCCGATAGCAGGGATTTTCCAGCGAATTAGCATCATCATCCACATGCTCCAGTGAGATGAACCGGCTGCGTCTGTTCGTGCTTCAAGTCCTTGAAAACAGCGGCCGCCCGCCGCGGAAAACTCTAACCGAGGGCTTTGCTACATGGTGGAAGTACCAGGGATCATTGCAGCATAACAGATCGATAACCCGGTGGTATTCGGCTTTGACACAGGTCTTAAGGCCTCTCGGCGCGGTCACCAAGGATGCGGACAAGCATGCGTTCTGCGCCTCGGGTGGACAAAGGGCTATTCGAGCGCACCACCCCATCGCTGATCACGATGCCGGCAGGAAACGAGTCGGTGTGAAAGGCGCTCAGCTCTGTATCCGGCACGATCAGCAGCGAAACGTGCGGCGGCAGAGCCTGTTGCCACAAACGCAACGACGTAAGAATCTCCTTCGACGATGCATCCTCCCGGCCGGTGTTCGCACTCCAGCTGGTAACCGCGTAGATGGGCTGTTGTGGAGCCAATCTGGCCAGATCGAGCGCCACATCCGGGGCACTTGGAGCCCAAAGGGTAAAGGGTAGCAGGAGCACTGTGCCGCGGGTTAAAGAGACCGTGCGGGGCACGAGCGTACTGTTGCTCAGCATATGTCCGTGGAGTGAGCTCAGCGGCACGCGCGCTCCGACCATCTGCTGCCGCGCCAAAGCCGCTTGCATGGGCGCCAGATCTGCTGTGCCTGCCCAACTCGGCTGCTGTGCAATGGCGGCCAGTTGATGCATGGTGTCGTTGGCCGAGGTTTGACCCGTCAAAGCGGCCAGGGCAACGCAGCGTATCGCATCAGAGAACAAAACGCTGGGGGAAGCACTTAGATCTTTGCCCTCAAGCCCTTTTCCGCTGCTAAGCAGCGGCAGTGTGAGGGCCTTCTGCGTGTCGCACAGGGGCAACAGCTGCGATGCCCGTGTGGGGATTTTCGAATCGCCGTCCACCGCTTCCAGGGCAGCTATGACCTGATCGATGGCAAAGTGAGTTTGCGCATCATAGGGATAATCGTTCAGAAGCGTACTCAGCAGCAGGTCTGCTTCGTCCAGAGCACCCCGGCCGAGCTGCGCTCGAACAAGCAACACCAGAGCCAGTTTCCTCTCCGGCGGCTGGGGAAGGGCGAGATACTGTACCAGGATGGCGCGAGCCGGCTCATAGCTTTGCCCGAAAATGCACAACTCGCCCAAGGCAAGCAATTCCTTCGCATCCGTGGCAAATGCGGAGGTATTCGCTGAGAGGGCCAGGCAGTCGCGAGATGCCTGGGCCTCACCGATTCCCAGAGCGAACTTATCCGCGTCCGTCAGATCATCCGGCTGGGCCTTCGCCGCATTGAATGGCGCCAAGGCGGCCTTATAGGCCTCCGAAGGGGACAGAGGCGTGGAATTTCCTTGGGCCAAAACTCGATCGCTTGCGAGCGCCAACAGAAGGAGTAGGAAAAAACCCATCCTCAGCATCCTACTCGTTGCCCGGACCCAGGGTGAGAAGACACGATTCCCCCCGTCGATGCAGTATCTTCAAGGGAGCGTGGATACCGCCTCGTCACAGCCCGGTGATCTCGTCTTGCCCGTCACATCCGCGGAGCAATCCACAGCGATTTCCTCCCCGCCTTCTCTACTCCCCGGGCTCGACCAAAATCTCATGCAAGAGCTTTGGCTGCGCTGCAGAGGGGGCGAACTGCGGGCTTACATGCGAGGAGTTCAGCATCGTCCTCACCTCTGTCGGGGAAAAGGTCAACTATGGCCTGCCCGCTGGCAACAATCCCGATGCGTGCGCAAAGAGTTGCTTTCTTCCGCTCGCTCCGTCTATCTGAGCTGGCTCTGGCCCACGCCTGTGTTCTGGGCCGCGATGCCGCCTGGCAGCGCTTCCTCAGCGTCTATCGTGCCCCGCTTACGCAGGCCGCCATCGCGATCACCGGCTCCGCCACCGTCGGCCATGAGCTCGCCGACTCGCTTTACGCCGAGCTGTACGGACTGCGGGAACTCGATGGTCAGCGCCGTTCGCCGTTGGCTTCGTACTCAGGACGCGGGTCGCTTCTCGGCTGGCTCCGCACCACGCTGGCCCAGCGACACATCGATTACCACCGCCGTACTCGCCGCGAAGCTCCGCTCGACAATGTCGATCCTCCCGCGCCTGGACGCTTCTGGATCTCTCCAGGGTCCGCCGAGCTTGCCCGCCTCACGGACGCTGTTAGCCGCAGCCTGCGAGGCCCTCGCGCCCGGAGGACCGCTTCATGCTCTGCTTCTTACTTTCTCGATCGTCAGAGCCTGCTCGAAATCTCCCGAGTGCTTCGCGTCCATGAAGCCACCGTCAGCCGCCGGCTTAAGCGTCTCGTCGCCGATCTTCGCAAGCGGCTCATCCACAATCTCCAATCCGGCGGCCTTAGCAAGCGAGCCGCTGAAGAAGCTCTCGGCGCCGATCCGCGCGATATTGAATTAAATCTGCGCGCTCTGCTGCAAACTTCGCAAACCCCGCCGTTCTTCGATAAGACGGCTTCGCTCCTAACCCCGCATCCGACAAAATATGAGCGAACTCCTCCAATCCGGGCAACATCCAGACGCGGATCAGCTCAGCGCCTTCATCGAACACGTTCTGCCGGCGCACGAGCAGGAAGAGACACTCGCCCATCTGGCCATTTGCCCTCACTGCCGCAGCATCGTCGCGCTCTCGCTGCCACCGGCCGAAGAATCGCCGAAGCCGCATCCGGAACCAGTCCGGCGGCCCTGGCTATCTGGCTGGAATCTGGTATGGCCGGCTGACAGCCGCTCTCGCCGCACTGGTCGTCGTTGGCATCCTGGTCAACATCCACATCCGGAATCGCTCAATTGTCCAAAGCCATGTGCCAGCAACACAGACGGCGCGTGTCTCGTCCGCCGGCAACCTTCAACCAGGTACCGCCAAAACCTGCAGTCCACCCGGAGCCACCAACAACGCTCCCGCAGCGGTCGGCGCCGTTCTCAGCCCCGGCTCCGGTGGCTACAATCCGCAGCCGCAGGCCGCCGACCGTCTGACGAGCGTCCCAGCCATCGGTGTAAATGGACGCCGTTTCCAGCGCGTAACCCCCGCCCCGGGCGCACCTGTCGGTCCAGGGTGGAGCGTCGAGTCTCTCAACGGCATCCGCTATTGGCGGCCCTGCTCCGGCAGCTTCGGCGCAGTCTTCAACCGCTGTCTCGGTCACGGCTGGCAATCAAACTATGCAAACAGAGAATCCTGTAATCGGCGCCACTCTCGCGGTCGATCAAGCGAAGCTCAATCTTGGCAGTCATCCCTTGCCCAGCGGCCTTCGCGCTCTCTCCGTTGTCTCAAACGGCCGGCGGGCCGTCGCTATCGACGCCCAAAACACCCTCTTCTTCAGCGACGACGCCGGAGAACATTGGAACGTCGTATCCCCGCAGTGGCATGGCCGTGCTGTAAGGGTCAAACTGGTCTCCTCCACTCATGAAGCCGGCAGCGCTCAGTTCGCGCCGAGCCCAGCCATAATTGGCGGTACAGGGGCTCGCGATTCTGTTGAGGGAACGAAAGCCAGCCTTAGCGGTGAAGTCACCGACCCAACCGGCGCGGCCATTACGGGTGCATCCGTAGTGGTCACCAATTCGCTGACTCAGGTCGCCCGCACATCGATGACAGACCGTACAGGCCGCTACATCGTAGACAACCTCGACCCCGGCTCCTACACCGTTGAAGCGGAAGCTCCCGGATTCATTCACCGGCAACTCTCAGGAGTCGCGCTGAATCCAGCTCAGCAAAGTCAGATGGATCTCACCCTTGCTGTCGGCTCACTAAGCCAGACCGTCGTGATCCAGGGGAAAAATCAGCCGGCTCCCGTCGCGCCCCCGGTCAAAGAGCCGATCGCAGCGACACGCGCAGCCATCCCGTCCGTCCCGCTCTTTGAGATCACGACCGACACCGGCGAACACTGGACCAGCACCGATGGCCGCACCTGGAAGCGCAAGTAAGACGGAAGCGCAAGTAGATAACCCGCTCCCGACGGCTGAAAAATAATTCTTCATTTTCCTGCAAGTTCAAGAACCCTGCACGTTCTCCGGTCAGACAAGCCGCGAACTCTCAGCTCCTCGGCTTGCCAGGAGAATGTGCATGACTCGTTTCTGTCGTTCGCTCCACCTTCTGCTCACTGGCCCTCTCGTGCTCCTGCTTACCGCCGGCGCTTTCCTTTCGATAATTCACGGACGCACCGAGCAGCTTGCCGCT
This sequence comes from uncultured Acidobacteriaceae bacterium, assembly GCA_963834205.1. Lineage (GTDB taxonomy): Bacteria > Acidobacteriota > Terriglobia > Terriglobales > Acidobacteriaceae > PALSA-350. Next base: position 66,819 of record CAWIBI010000015.1, read on the forward strand.
ACCTACACCCGCGGCAACATCTCCGTCACCATTCCTTATCATTCCATCCGCTCGGGCAGCGGCAGATTTGTCGCGGAAATACTTGATCCTGAAGATCATGTTCTTGGCCGGGTCGAACGCACTGTGGACACCACCAAGGGCGACGGCTCCTGGCAGCAGGCGATTAAGCCAGAGAAGCCCATCCCGTTCGAAGACATCATCTGGCAGCGCCTCCGTTACCGCTTCGAGTATGCCGACAACCAAACTCCTGCGATCGAAGGCATCGAGTCCATCTCGCAGATTCTTCGCCGGCCCGTCGTGCACATCCTCGGCCAGACCGAGTACCTCGCCGGGAGCCACGCCGCGATCCGGGTCATCGTCTCAGACGCGAACAACAACGACATCGCCGAGCCGGGCACGATCCGGATCGAGCTGCTGGTACCCAACGACAGTGCGCGGCCACTCTTCTCCGGCAAGATCAATAAACGCGGCACCGTCGAGGCGCAATTCCACTTTCCCGCCGGCCTGACGGGCAGATACGAGCTGCGCTTCATCGCCGACACCCCCATAGGTTCGACTGAATATACCCAGCCTGTCGAACTCAAAAGCAAAGCTTCCATACTCCTGACTACCGAGAAGCCGATTTATCAGCCAGGCCAGACGATCCATGTCCGCGCGCTCGCGCTCGACCGCGCCGATTACAAGGCCGACGCTGAACCGCAAGCTGACCTTCGAGCTGGAGGACTCGCGCGGCAATAAGGTCTTCAAGAAAGTTACCGCGACGGATAGCTTCGGGATAGCCTCGGCCGAGTTTTCGCTTGCCGATGAAGTCAACCTCGGCACTTATCATCTCCGCGCGCTGATGGGCGATAGCTCCGCGCCATCGAACACTGCTGAGATCGCCCTCAACGTCGAACGCTATGTGCTGCCGAAGTTCAAGGTTGCGGTGGAGTTTACGGAGAAGGATGGCAAGCCCAGACGCGACTACCGTCCCGGCGACCACGTCACCGGGACGGTTCGCGCCAACTACTTCTTCGGCAAGCCGGTCGATCATGCCGAGATCACAATCAAGGCTTCAAGCATGGATGTCGCGGTCTTCGAAGCAGCCTCCGCCGCGGGCAAGACCGACGGCGACGGAGCTTATAAGTTCGATCTGAAGTTGCCCGGCTACTTTGCTGGGCGACCGCTGAGCCAGGGCGCGGCCCGCGCCCTCATCGAGGCGACGGTAAAGGACTCAGCCGCGCACAGCGAAACGCGCGGCGAACCAGTCACCATCAGCCAGTCGCCACTGCTCATCACGGCCGTCCCCGAGGGCGGCGCGTTGATACCGCATCTCGATAACCAGGTCTTCGTGCTCAGCTCGTATCCCGACGGCACTCCGGCGAAGACCACGCTCACTGTCCACTTTCCCGGGGCTCGCGAGCAGCAGGTCTCCACTGACAGCGGCGGCGTCGCTGTCGTCCGTGTCAATCCCGGTTCGGGCCTCGACGCCCTGAACGTTGACGCCGACGATCATCGCGGCAACCGCGTCTCCAGCAGTATTCCGCTTGAGACCCGCGCCGGCACGGACCAGATTCTGCTGCGCACCGACCGCGCGGTCATCAAGGCGGGCGATCGCATCCAGCTCAATGTGCTCTCTACGCGCGCTCGCGGCTCCGCGTACATCGATGTCGTCAAGAACGGCCAGACTATCCTCACTCGCGATGTCGATCTCCAGAACGGCCAGGCCGAGCTCACGCTGAATGCCACGCCCGAGATGGCGGGAACCCTCGACATCGACGCATATCTCTTTGGCCGCGATGCCCAGCCGGTCGCTGACCATCGCCTCGTCTTCGTCCAGCCTGCTGACGAGCTGAAGATCGAGACCACCGCCGACTCCGCCGTCTATAAGCCCGGCTCCGACGCGCGCGTTCACTTCCATGTCACGAACTCGCATGGCGAAGGCGTCAACGCCGCGCTTGGTCTGCAGGTGGTTGATGAGGCAGTCTTCGCGCTCGCCGAAAAGCAGCCGGCTTTGCCAAGGTATTCTTCTATCTGGAGCAGGAGGTGATGAAGCCGCGCTACGAGATCCACTCGCTCTCGATGTCGGATGTGGTCGAGCCCGCCGGCGGATCAGGGCACGATGAGGAGGAGCAGCACAACCTTGCGGCGCGCGCCCTCTTCTCCGCGACAGAGATGACCAACCCGGCAAAGCTCGACACCGAGTTCGGCCGCAGCCTGCCCCAGGACAAGTTACGAGGAGTACCCGCAGCGATATCGCGAAGCCTTCATCGACCAGGTTAACCGGATCGCCGCAACAATGAAACCAACGGCCTGATAGCATCCTTCGCACCAGGAGATCGCCGAGCGCGTTCGAGGATGCTCAGCTCGACGCAAGCTCCGTATCGCGCGATGCCTGGAACACGCCATTGCGCATTCGAACCGGCCTATTGGAATCGAGGCAGGGACCGTTTCTATCTGGTGCGCAGCGCAGGCCCAGATCGCCAGTTCAACAGCGCGGACGACCTCACCGTCTACATCGAAGAGCGCTCCGGGAGCGTCGTGAGCCAAGCCGAAAGTCCAGCACGGTCAGGACGGCTCGCTTGACCTGAAGATCGAACATGACCGCGGCCCGTTCAACGGGCGCGCCGAGATCACCGGGACGCGTCGCCGATGCAACCGGGGCTAACATCCCCGGAGCCGCTATCAATCTCCGCCTGCTCTCCAGCAATGAAACCCGCACTGCTCACGCGCGATGCCGCACGGACAGTTCGACTCTCGCAGGCCTTCCAGCCGGGCGCTACGAAGACCAAATCTCTTCTCCCGGCTTCGTGGTTCTCTCCCGCGGCTTCGCCGTGCAGGCGCGCGATCGCGCAGTCTATATCCGCAACGCTTGCAGTCGGAAGTGCGACTGAGACTGTGACCGTAGCGCAGATCCGCTGTGCCGTAACTGCCAAAGTCCATGCGCCCGGCTCCCATGGGCGGACTTGCGCATGAGAAGCGTTCGCGCGGGTCTGGCGTCTGCCGCATGATACTCTGTCCGGCGTCGATGGCAAGGCACCGCCAATGGCTTTAAGCGGTCCGCAACTTCGCTCAATCGATCGCTGCTTGGCGACGGCGCTGCCGCCGCGCCGCATGTTCGTTCTTACTTCCCTGAAGCTCTCTACATCAATCCAGAGATCATCACCGACGCCAACGGCAACGCAGATATCTCCATCCCCATCGCCGACTCCATCACCACATGGCGCATGGCCATGCTCGCTTCCACACGCTCTGGCGCGCTGGGCACCGCTACATCCAGCCTGAAGGTCTTCGCAGGACTTCTTCGTCGATCTCGACCTGCCCGTCACCCTGACCCAAGGCGATCGTGTCTCCATCCCGATCGCCATCTACAACTACTCCGGCAAATCCGGCAAGGTGTAGCCTCAAACTCCAGCCTGAAGAGTGGTTCTCACTGGACAACGACAGCGCCGAAAAGACCATTGCTGTCGAATCGGGCCGCGTCGGCGGTTCGCAGTTCACCATCCATGCCAACCGCATCGGCAAGTTCAAGCTCACCCTCACGGCCCAGATGGACGGTGTTGCACGCGGTGAAACCCGCGACGACATCGTTGTTCGCGAGATCGAGGTTGTCCCCAACGGCCGCGAGCAGAATCTCGTCTTCAACGGCCGCCTCGAAGCCAGCGCCCAGCACGATCTGCACTTTCCTGCTGAACTCCATCCCCGATGCCACCAGCCTCTTCATCCGGCTCTATCCAGGTCCGCTGAGCCAGGTCATCGAGGGCATGGACGGCATTCTGCGCATGCCCGGCGGCTGCTTCGAGCAGACCTCTTCCAGCACCTACCCCGAACGTGCTCGCGCTCGATTACATGAAGCGCACCAAGAAGCTGACTCCTGAGGTCCATGCCAAGGCCGAGGGATACATCGCCAACGGGTACCAGCGGCTGCTTACTTTTGAGGTGCCGCGGCGGGGGCTTCTCCTGGTTCGGCCAGGCGCCGGCCAACAAGATCCTTACGGCCTACGGACTGATGGAGTTCAACGATATGTCGAAGGTGTCGGACGTAGATCCGCGGCTCATTGACCGCACCCGCGACTGGCTCGCCCGCCAGCAGCAGGCCGACGGCAGTTGGAAGCCGGACACGAACTTCATCAACGAGGGCGCGACCAATCGCTACAACTCCGACGTTCTGCGCATCACCGCGTATATTGCCTGGTCGCTGGCGAACACCGGCTATCAAGGTCCAGCCATCGAGAAGGCCAAGGCCTATATCGAGTCGCACTCCGGGTCGAAGCTCGATACCTATACGCTCGCCATCATCGCCAACTTCGCCGAGGACTATGGGAAGGACCGTGACTTCACGCGGCGCTCCATGCAGGCCCTCATTGATGCGCGCACCGAGAAAGACGATCAGGTCTCCTGGACGGTGGAGGAGACGGGCGTTTATTCCACCGGTGATAGCGCGGCGATCGAGACGACTGGTCTTGCCACGCAGGCCCTGCTGAAGTGGGGGCAGGCCTCCGAGACCGTTCGCAAGGCGCTCAACTTTATCTCGTCGAAGAAGGAGGCCTCTGGCAACTGGGGCACTACGCAGGCCACGATCATGGCTCTGCGCGCGCTGTTGCTTGCTTCGCAGCTCAGCGCGTCGGATGTGCGCGGCTCGGTTGAGGTCATGCTCAACGGCAAGCCCGTCGAGACGCTCAAGCTGACTCCGGAGAACAATGACCTGCTGCACCAGTTCGTCTTCAAGGGCATCGACTCCCAGCAGCCTAACACGGTGCAACTCAAGTTCGAAGGCACAGGTGGCCTGGCGTATCAGGTCGTCGGCCGCTACTTTACTCCGTGGGAGGAGAGGCCGGTCGCGGAAGCTCTCTCTATCGACGTCGCTTACGATCGAACCAAGCTGGCGCAGAACGACATTGCCACCGAGAAGATGACAATCCGCAACAATCTTGCCCAAGACCGCCAACATGGTGATGGTGGATCTCGGCATTCCGCCGGGCTTCGACCTGCTCAGCGAAGACCTGCAGGCGATGCAGGAGAAAGGCTGGGGGCAATGCGCCGGGGAACTTGGAGAAGTTCAGCCTCACGGCCACGCAGGCTATCCTCTACTTCAATGCGCTTCTGCGAGGCAACGGTCACCTTCAAAGTCCGCTTGCGCGCCAAATATCCGATCCGGGCTCGAACCTTCCAGTCGCGGGTCTACGAGTACTACGATCCGGAACAGAACGCAACCGCACATCCCGTTCAATTGGAAGTGAACGGACACTAATATGGATCATCTACTCACGAATGGAGACAACCCGCCTGATAGCCGCCCCCTCTACTCCGCTCTCAGCGCTCGCATCGGATCAATGGAAGCAGCTCGAAAGCCTGGCACGATACTTGCCAGGAGTGTGACGCCAACCAAGAGCAATGAGACGGACACCAGGGTGATGGCATCGAAAGGTTGCACGCCAAACAGAAGGTTCGACAAGAGACGATCGGCTACCCAATCCATGGCCAGTCCAACCCCCGCGCCTATGGAAGCCAGTTCCAGGGCCTGTCTGAGGATACTAGCCAGGATATTGTTGCGCTGGGCCCCGAGGGCCATGCGAATTCCAATTTCTCGTGTCCGCTGCACAACGGAATAATGCATCAATCCGAAGATTCCGACAGCCGCCAGTGCGAGGGCAAGCAGCAAAAGAGCCCAAGTAGAAGAGTCTGAAAGCGACGCGCCAGGAGTTGCTGTGACAACTGCTGCTGCACAGTTGTTACGTTGGACAGAGTCGCCATCGGGGCGACGCTGCGAACGACATCGCGCAATGTGCCTGCAAATGCCCTCGGGTCGCCGGCAACCCGGACCAGGACATCAGCAGTTGCATTACCGGACTGCCGGGACCACTCATAAATATGTGGCGTGGGCTGCCGCTCGAGGCCATGGGTGCGTATGTCATGCACGACACCAACGACGGTGAGCCAGTCGTCATTTTGTCCACGCCGATCCTGCCCCTTGAAGCGTTTCCCAACTGGGTTCTCACCGGGCCAATAGCGCCGAGCCGCACTTTCATCGATGATTGCGACCAAAGGCGACTGGGGACCATCCTCATCGGAGAAATAGCGCCCTCGCAGGAGTTGAGCGCCGAGAGTCTGGAAGTAGTCTCCCCGAACCGTATCCCATGTGAGCGCTGTCCATTGTTCGCGTCGCTCTGGAGTGTGACCTTCAATGCTGCGCAACCCGAGATTCTGCGTGGAACCAAGATCGAAAAGGCTATCAATGGCTCCTGCGTCCTTTACGCCAGGAACCGCCTGCAGCCTGGCGACAAGGGAATCGAAGAGCGATGAAGGCCAGCCTGAGCTACCGCCCGGCAACGAAACGTTCACCCTCAAGACATGCTCGGCCTCAAATCCGGGATCCACGGCTCTGACAATGAGGAAGCTGCGAATCAATAGTCCGGCGGCGGTCAGCAGGACAACTGCCAGAGCAAATTCACTCACGATGAGAAACCGGCGGAAACTCATTGACCCGCCAGGATCCGAGGCCGCCGCGCTTCTGGATTTGATTTGTTCTATGGGGTCACTGCGCCAGACCCTTAGGGCGGGAGCTAATCCGAAGATGACGGCACAGAGCAGCGCGACGGCAAAAGTGAAACCCAGCACCCCGAGATTGAGACCTGTTTCCTGGAGTCGCGGGATCGTAGGTGGTCCCAGCGCAACCAACCCGCGAATGCCGAGGAACGCTACTGGCAAGCTGAAAAGCCCGCCAAGCGCGCCGAGCACGACTGCCTCGGTCAATAACTGTTGCAGGATGCGGACACGGGTGGCTCCTAACGCGGTTCTCAGCGCCATTTCGCTGGTGCGCGAAAAGCCACGCGCCAGAATTAGATTCGCTACATTGCTGCAGGCGATCAACAACAGCAGACATACCGACCCAAAGAGAATATAGAGTGCCAGACGGATATTCCCGTTGACCTGAACGCGGAGCGGCAGCACCTTGATTCCGCTACCTCTGTCCGGGTCGGGATCGGCCCGTTCCAGGGCCCTGAAGAGCGAATTGAGTTCTGCCTGCGCTTCCTGTGGAGGTGGACGATCTTTCAAGCGCCCAATGGCCTGCCATCGCGCATAGAAGCCTCGGGAATGCTGAGCATCGTGGCTGTTGAGCGCAGTGTCTCCCCAATAACGATTGGTTGTAATCGGGGCCCAGAGTTGTGAATCGCCGGCTGGAAACCGGAAGTTTGCCGGCATGACACCAATGATCTGCGAGCTCTCTCCATCGATCCGAATTTTCTGGCCGACAACATCGGGAGACCCTCCAAATCGCCGCTGCCATAGGCCATAGCTCAACACGGCGACTCGCTCATGCCGCGATTCCTCTTCCGGAGTAAAGCCTCGGCCCAGGACTGGTGGTACCCCAAGCAACGGAAAAAAGTTGGCAGAAACAAAGGCGCCCTGAATGGCTTCCGGTTCCTGCGAATCCATAATCATCACTCGTGACCAGCCGCTGTCACGATAGTAGACAGCCATATCTGAAAAGCTATGGCTATGCAGCTTCCAGGACTGAAAGTCCTTATAGAGGATTCCCCCATCTTGCGGGTCCTGTGGATCCGCTAACAGGACCAGACGATTTGGATCCAAATAAGGAGGAGGGCGCAATAACACCGCCTGAATAATGCTGAAGACAGCGGTGTTGATACCCATGCCGAGGCAGAGCGTAACTAGACAAACCAACGTGAAACCGGGAGACCTGCGCAATTGGCGAAACCCAAAGCGAACGTCCTGTGCCAACACCTCAAGAAGCGGGAGACCTCCTTGCGCTCGATAGTGCTCTTTTGTTTGCGTCACTCCGCCGAAATCTCGAAACGCCGCAGTCCGCGCATCTTGATGAGACATACCGCGTTGCAGTTTTTCCGCGATCGCGAGGTCTATATGAGTGCGCAACTCTTCATCCAAATCTTCATCCAGCTTCGAACGGTAGAAAAGGGCTAAACAACGGCTCCATAGAATGCGCATCAGTTCCATTTGAGATTCTTAGCTGTCTCTCCCTGTTGCCTTTCTACACGTACAGTCCCACACCGATAGGTTGAATGTCAACATGTACCGTCTTCTACTCGGCTTGCTCCTTTGGTTGCAGCCGGGTGCGATCCAGCATGGCAAGCTCTATGAGCACCCGGACCAACCGTCAAATCGAGGCGTCCGACAAGCGACGTAGTTCCGATTTGATTCTTGCCGGCATGTCTTGAATCTCGGCGCCTTCTTGCAGCAGCAGCTCGATGGTGCGACCCAGCGCCCTTAGCAGCGCCTGTTGCTCCACCGAGGTCACTAACGCTTCATTCAGCAAGTCCCGGAGCTCAGTCGGAAGGTCATCGAAGCCTCGGCCGTGGTGGGCAGGAAGTCCGCGGCGCACGCAAGCAAGACTCAGGCCGTAATCGCGAGCCGCGCTGATCCAGTATTCGGCTTGACAGGGGCGGTTGCGTTCAAGGCAAAGGCGGGCACGCAACGCGTGGTGCACCGCATATCCGAACAGGTCTCGGGCGGCGGGCGGCGCGATGTGAGGCTTCTCCACCGCAGCCCCGAAGAGCAGCTTAAATTTGGGGCCAATGGCGCCGAAATCAGACGCGGGGGTGAAGGAGAGGTCGAACTGAAGGCATCCTGGAAGCAGGAACACGCGATAGATCGAACCGCCGCTGGGCAGATCAAAGAGGCGAATAGCGTCGAACTCCGCGACCAGTTTTCCGGTCCAATCCTCCAGGACCTCGGCGATTTTTGCGTCATCCGAAACGGCGAAAGTGAGGTCAAGGTCTGACCAGCGGTCGCCTGGGCCGTGCGCGAGCGATCCGATCGTTGCACCGGCCACGACCCGCTGGTCGGATTCGGCCCATTCAAGCACACGGCACGAGACTTGTTGACGGTATGCCACGCTGAACATGGTCACTTCCCCTTCGGTCAAATATCCTCGTAAGCGGTGAATGGCCTGGCGCTGGCAAATCACCCACACTGCGCCTTCGAATGCCGTTTGAAAAATAATCCACAACTTGTTTTAATGGCCGCCGGGTGAAACGCTAATCATGTTTTTCTCACTAAGGTTACAGAACCGTCTTCAGTTTTACCCTCCAACCTTTGTCCGCGGTAGCAGCAGGAGGTGGCGCGAATGAGTGTCAGTCTAATAGGCTGGGGCCGTTTCTTCGACAATCACGGCAACAAGGTGACCGTGCCGGCGCCGAACACCGATCCCGGCAAACCATGGCTTTGGGATTTGCTGGCAACAGAGGCCGCCAATCTTGCCAGCGTGGGCTTCGATCGCATTCAGCTTCCGCCGGTTAGCAAGGCGCAGGGCGGCGATGGCGCCGGCTGTGACGGCTATGGCCTCTACGACTCGCGGGACCTGGGCACCAAGAATCAGCAGGGCAGCATCCCCACCCGCTACGGCACAGCGGACTCGCTGCGACGCCTGGTGGCGGTGGCCAACCACAACGGTCTCGCCGTGGATCTGGATATCGTCCTGCATCAGCTCATCGGAGGAGAGCATGCCACCTACCGCTATCTGGGTGCGGACGGGAAAACGCTGAACGGGCGGGGCCCAATGCATCCCGGCTGCTTCCGCTTCTCCCGTTTCGGTGGGACACAGCCGGAGGACGACGTCCCAGTGCCCGCGGACGACGTCACCTTTGGCGATGAGAAGGTGTACCAGCACTCGAACCCGCCGCGCTACACCACCGACGATGCGCTGGACTTCGGGGACTGGCTGTTTCGAACTACCGGCGCGGGTGGCGCCCGAATCGACGACGCCAAGGGCCTGTGGGCACCCTTTGTCGCAGAATTTATGGGTCATGGCGCCATGGCCGGCAAGCAATTCTACGCCAAAATATTCGATGGCAACCCCGCCAACCTTAACTGGTGGGCAACCAGTCCGCCGATCAACGGCCGCAGTGGAGTCGAAGACTTCACCATGCATTTCGCGATCCAGGCGGCCTGCAATAACCTGAACGCCGCGGCACTGAACGGGGCCGGCTATTCGCAATGGAACAGTGGCCTTTCTTACGGCTTCGTCGAGAACCCCGACACCGACACCAGTCCCGGCCAGCAAGTAGTCAGCTCCAAGATGCTGGGCTACGCGTTCCTGCTGACGGTCAACTGCAGGCAGGCGCTGATCTACGGCAAGGATTACTTTTCAGGCGCGGTGTGGCCGGGCGCGTATGGGCTTAAGCCACTGATCGACAATCTCATTTACATCAACCGCACCTTCGCTTATGGGGGACAGACCACGCGCTGGGTGGACGGCTCGGTCATCGTTATCGAGCGCGATGGAAACGGGGGGCCGGTGGGTCAAAGCCCGGGCTACTGACAGCAATGAACTTCGACACCTTCAACGCCCGCCGCATCACTTGCGCCACCAGCTTTGGGGCCAATGCTCATCTGCATGACTACACCGGCAGGCACGGCGATATCTGGACCGATGGGTCGGGCAACGCCACCTTCACCATTCCCGCGAATGCCTTCCGTGGCGGCCAGAGTTACCTTTGCTTCTCCCGCGCAGGGAGCGACAAGCCTATCGTTCAGCATTCGCGGCAAACTACCCAGCAGTTCTTCGGCTCTACCGATCTTGATATTCCACCAGCCGGGCCAGGGGCATTTCAAGCCATCGCCCGCATCTATGTGGAGGAAAAGACAGCCGTCACCTTTGCCACCAGAAGCAAGATCGAAGCTGCTCTGCTCAAAGAAGCAACGCCGGTTCCGGGCAACAAACCAGAGAAGACAGGGTGGTACGAAATTGGGGTGACCACCGGCGCCGCACCGCCAAGCGCCTTCGATCTAAGCGTGACCTACACCGCAGGCCGTCTGTAGCAGCCGCTGCATCCAAGTCCGGCGAGCTGTCACAGCCACTGCATCGTGAAAAGCGTGCACTTATGGTTACGATTAAGTTTTGGGCCCGCGAACTCAGCTTTTTTGAAAGTGAGGCATATTTATGAAGCATCGCCTGATGAACTTCCTGGCTGTTGTCGTGGTGTTGACGGGCACAACGCGCTTCGCCCATCCTCAGACTCCGGCCATCGTCACCCGTGCGTTTACCAACGATCGCGCCGGCGCCAATACTCACGAGACGGTTCTCACCCCCACCCTGCTGCTCACCCAAGGAATTGTCCAGAAGCCCACAATCCCGGTCTTCGGCGATGCCCGCGGTATGGAATCGCAAGCGCTGGTGCTGCCTGGCCTCAAGCTGCCTGACGGAACGACGCATGATGTAATGATCCTGCCGTCCATGGCCAATGTGGTACGGGGAGTGGATGCTCATACTGGAGCTGCGCTGTGGAGCAGGACACTCGGGACGCCCATCAACGGCGGCGCCTCGATCGACATGCATCTTATTAATGACAAGTGGGGAGTGCTATCGACGGGCGTTGCTGATCCGGATACTGGTTTGGTTTACATGGTGGCCTGGATCTCTCCCGACGGCACCCCAACAAAGGGCGTGCATTCGATCTACACGTTGAATGCCGCCACCGGCGCTATCGCGAACCCGCCGGTCTCGCTGGCCGGTCTGACCAATGGCACGCAGTCTTATAACGCCACCATGCGGAAACAGCGCAGCTCGCTGGTCATGACCAATATCAGCGGGCTCAAGACTATCTTCTTCGCCTACGGTACGGTACTCGAAACAGGCAGAGCCGCTGCCGGCGCCATCATCGCTTTCGATGTGGCCAGCAATACCATCACCGCCTTCCTGCCCATGTCACAGGGACTCGGAGCGGGCATCTGGATGGGAGGCCAGGGTCTGGCGGCAGATCAAGCTGGGTTTCTGTACGGATCTACAGGGAATGGCTCGTTTAATGGTGTAAACGACTTCGGCGAAACCATCTTCAAGGTGCAATATAAGCCCCCGGCGGGAACAGCGAAAGCATCCCTCGCGGTCGTCAGTCATTGGAGCCCGTACAGCGATTCCGGCCGTACCGGCCAGGACCCAACCAAGTCCGGTCCAGCTGCGCCGGCAAGCGATAAGCTATCGGGGGTCAGCGCTCCGAGCGAAGATCTGGCCAGGCCTGTAAACAGCGCTATGTCCCCTTCCTTGAAGAATGCCAAGATCGTGTTTGCGAAGGATACGAATACCGGGGCCAGCGTGCCGCTGCTGTTTCCAGTCAAACCGAATGACGCCGGCTGGAATGATGAAGATCTTGGTTCGGCAGGCTGTACGTTGATCGAATCCGATGGATTCTTACTCTGTGCCGGCAAGGACGGGATTGGGTATCTGGTGAAGACGGGCGACATGGGCAACACCATGCCGGCGGACTTTGCCGATGCCAAAGCGAACTGTTTGAAGCTGGCTTCGCCTCCAGTGTGGTTGACCGCCTCGCCTGGAAACGTGGAGCCATGCCCACAGGATCCAACAACCCTGGACTTCATGCCCTGGGGCAAGACGCGCCACATGCACATGACTCCTGTTCAGTATCTTAGCCCGACACGTGGGATGACCATCTTCGTCTGGGGCGAGAACTCTCAGCTGCACGCTTGGACACTGTCGCCCACCGGTACTCTGACCTACTTGGCGCAAAGTATTGAGTCAGCGTCGATCGAGAGCCTCAACTCACCGGGGGGAATGCCAGGGGGGTTCTGTTCGTTGTCGAGCAATAACAACACGCTGGGCTCGGCGGTTCTTTGGTGCAGCATCCCCTATGGCGATGCAAACTCTCAGATCACGAATGGCAGGCTGCTTGCGTATGATCCTGAAAACCTAATCAACAACGCAGACGGAAGCAAAACCCTGAAAGTCCTTTGGGATTCACAACAGGAAGGAATCAGCTATGTGTACAACAAATTCCAGACGCCCATTGCATGGCAGGGACAGGTCTACCTGCCAAACTACAACGGCGGCGTGAATGTCTTCGGTCCCAAGTAACGGAAACAGGGACGCGCGGAAATAAGTATCTGTCGCCGTATCACATCGAGCCCTTTAGCCCCTGAGGCGCCATTTCCCTCTCACTTCGGCTTCGGGCAGCGTTCGGCAGCTCAACCTGCGAGGAGAACATTACCTTTGCAGCATTCAATAGCCCCTGAGGTACGCTTTTCAAGACATGTAGGTGGGAATCATCCCTTTTTCTGCAGCCTCTCAAGCGGCTGAGATTCAGTGGTCAAAAAGGAGTTCGACAGGAAGCTTGGGAAAAACGTACCTCAGGGGCTAAAGCCCTCATCTGCCCCGATTTGTGTGGCACGGCTGAAGCCGTGCCCTTCGTCGGATACTTTTTCCGCAGCCTGGCTCCTCAGGGCCGGAACAGCGGGGCTTTGTTACACTCCTCGCGAGAGGTTTAGGGATGGCGCCGCTGGTAGAGCTGGATCATGTGTCGAAAGCGTACGAACAGAAGGTGGCGGTACGCGATCTGAGTCTGCGGATAGAGGCGGGAACGATGTTTGGCCTGCTGGGGCCAAACGGGGCGGGCAAGACATCGAGCATTCGCATGATGGTGGGGATTACCGTTCCGGATTCCGGCACAGTAAGCCTGTTCGGCCGGCCATTTACGCGCGAGAGCCTGAAGAAGGTCGGGTACCTTCCGGAAGAGCGCGGGCTCTACCGAAAGATGAAGGTGATGGACCAGCTCATCTTTATGGGCCAGCTCCATGGGCTGACCGCGGAGCTCGCCGCGAAGCGCGCGCAAGCATGGTGCGAACGGCTGCAAATACTCGATGCGGCACAGAACAAGACCGAGGAGCTTTCCAAAGGAATGCAGCAGAAGATCCAGTTTATTGTGACCCTGCTGCACGAGCCCGAACTGATCATTATGGACGAGCCCTTCGCAGGGCTCGATCCGGTGAACGCGACGCTGCTGCAAGACACCCTGCTGGATCTGAAGAAGGCCGGGCGGGCCATTCTGTTCTCGACCCATCGCATGGACCAGGCGGAGAAGCTGTGCGACGAGATTTGCCTGATTCATCGCGGAGAGGCGGTGCTTTCGGGCAGGATGCGCGAAGTGAAATCGCGCTACGAACGCAACCGGGTGATCATCGATTTCGAAGGGGAAGACGGGTTTCTGAACCATGAGGCGATTGCCGAATGCAAGGAGTATCCAGGCCACGTGGAGATCAGGCTGAAGGAGCATGGCGACGCGCAGGCATTGTTGCGTGCAGCCGAACAGCACGCGCGGATTTACCGCTTTGAGCTGGTAGAGCCGTCACTGGAAGAGATTTTCATACAGACGGTAGGGGAGAAAGTGGATGCGTGAGGCATTGCTGATCGCGCGGCGCGAGTATCTGGAGCGGATTCGCAGTAAGGCCTTCCGCATCAGCACGGTGCTCATTCCGGTGATATTTTGCGTTGATTTTCGGCATTGGCGCGCTTTCCGGCAAACTGAGCGGTGGCGCGAGGCATATTGTGGTGGCCTCGAACGATCCGGTGTTGGCTGAGAGCGAGCGGGCGGAGTTGATGGCGGCTGAGAAGCCGGGGATGAGAGCAGAAGAGACCGATCATCGCGATTGACGGTAGATGTGAAGGCTCCGGTAACCGAGAGCGAACTGGCGGCTCTGAACGCGGAGGTGGAGAGCAAGCGAGATTGATGGCTACCTGTGGCTCGATGTGAGGCCAGGAACGACGCGCCTCGAGGCGACATACACTTCCCGCGGGTCGGCGGATTTTGTCGGAAGAGGACAGGATGCAGGATGCGATCGGCCATGCGCTGGTCCGGGAAGAGCTGGTGAAGCGCGGTGCGACCAGCGAAGAGATACAGGCATTGCTCGAAGATGTCGAGCTGAAGACGCAGCAGGTGAAGAACGGCGGAGCTCGTGGCGGCAGACGCGAGCAAGGGTTTCTGGGGTGCCTATGTGATGGCTTTTATGCTGTATTTCGCGGTGGTGTTTTATGGCGTGAATGTGGCCCAGTCGGTGGTGGCGGAAAAGACTTCGCGGGTATTTGAAGTGATGCTGGCTTCGGCCAAGCCGGAGTCACTGATGCTGGGCAAGCTGTTGGGGGTAGGCGCGGTGGGGCTGACGCAAATGGCGATCTGGATCGGTTTCATTTTGCTATTCAGCGCGTCGTCGCTTTGGATGACGCTGGGGCTTGGCGGCCTGGCAGCCTATGGAGTGACGCCGCTGCAGCTCATTTTCTTTGTGCTCTATTTCATCCTGGGATTTTTCTTCTACAGCGCGCTGAGCGCAGGTCTCGGCGCCACCGTCAGCCAGGAGTCGGAGGTACAGCAGTTCAACATGATTATCGTGTTGCCGCAGGTGATCGGGCTGGTGCTGATTGTCTACATCCTGAGCAACCCCGGCGCGTGGCCGGTGGTGTTGTTGTCGCTATTTCCGCCGTGCACGCCAATTGTGATGTGTTTGCGCATGGCGGCGATGGCGGTGCCGGCGTGGCAACTCGCTCTCTCGCTGGTGCTGATGGTGTTGTCGATCTACGGGATGGTGTGGGTGGCTTCGCGGATCTATCGCGTCGGCATCCTGATGTATGGCAAGCGCCCGACGCTGCCGGAGATGCTGCGCTGGCTAAAGTACAGCTGATGATCCGGTGGGAAGAATATTTCGACCATGCCCACGCTTGAACCGCTCTCACCACAACTCCTCGAAGAATTCAAAACCGTCCGCTTGCGTGCGCTCAAAGATACTCCGACTGCTTTCGGAAGCACCTATGCGAAGGAATCCGGGCTCTCCGACGGCGACTGGCTCAAGCGAGTCGACACCTGGAATGGCGGTGGCGCCGTGTGCTATATCGCAATGGATAAGGGGGCGCCGTGCGGAATCATCGCGGGTTATTTTGACAAAAATGATCCGCGAAGGGCGCACGTTGCCTCGATGTGGGTGGCTCCCACGCATCGAAGGACAGGCCTCGGAACCATGCTTATGGATGCGGTGCGACTGTGGGCGCACAATCTCAGAGTTGCCGAACTATGTCTGATGGTTACCAGTAACAACACGATCGCGATACGTTTTTATCAGCGATGCGGCTTCACCTTCACCGGAAGGACTGAGCCGTATCGCAATGATCCGGCACTCTCGGAATACGAGATGGTCAAACATCCTGGGGATCGGTGATCCGTGAAGAGGGTAAAATCAGACAATGCTCAGTGCCGGAGTGGATGCCCGCTTCCGTTGTATGAGCGGATCGCCCTGGTCGCGAGCCCGCGGATGAGCCAGCCTCCTCAGCAGCTACCAGCCATTTCGCCGCCATTTGACGAAGTTGAGCGACAGGCAATCTATCGGGTGATCCGTGCCCGTCGTGACGTGCGCCGCGGGTTTCTGCCCGAGCCCTTGCCAGACGCACTGCTGACCCGACTGCTCAGGGCCGCTCATGACGCGCCATCGGTCGGGCTCATGCAGCCATCGCGCTTCATCATCATTCGCTCCCTCGAGGTTCGCCGACGCGTCCATGCCGTCTTTCAACAGGCCAACCAGCAAGCGCTGGCGAAATATCAGGGCGCGCGTCAGGGTCAGTACGCCGAGTTGAAACTCGAAGGAATTCTGGAGGCCCCGCAAAATCTCTGCATCCTGTGCGATGCGGAGAGTGAACAAGGACACGGTCTTGGCCGTCAGACCATGCCACAGACGGCGGTCTACTCGACCGTCTGCGCGGTGCAGAATTTATGGCTCGCTGCACGAGCGGAGGGCGTTGGCGTAGGCTGGGTCAGCATCCTTTCCCCGGACGCGCTTCGTTCCGTACTTAACATCCCTGCTCATATCGTGCCGGTAGCCTACCTCTGCCTGGGATACGTGGATAACTTCGGTAACGAACCGGAGCTTGAACGTCTTGGCTGGGAGCGGCGGACATCGCTGGAAAGCGTCGTCTTCGAGGAAACCTACCCACCCGGAGATGAGCCATGAGAACCCGCTCCATCAATCACCCCTCCCGCTTGCGCTAGTTTGCCCTGTCTAGTAGCAAAGCTAACAGCGTAGACTTCATCGCATGTCTCCAAGACGAACGTTGCTCTCCCGACTGAGAGTGCTCGTGTTGATTGCCGTCGCGGCAATCCTATCCGCTGCCTTACAGATCCATGGCGCCGTTCTCCCACTCTGCCGGCGCACCCCCTTCAGCGCTCACCATCGAAGGCCTGGGCAAAGGCGTCGCGCCGCTGGATGGCCCATGGCAATTCCATCTGGGCGATAACCCAGCCTGGGCCGCTCCCGGGGTCGACGACGCGACCGGCCACAACGGCTGGGAACAGCTCACCGCCGCTGGCCCCTGGGGAACCCAGGGCCACGCCAGCTACAACGGTTACGCATGGTATCGCCGCCAGATCAACATTACCCCCGCCCCCGGGGCATCGCCGGACGTGACCCTGCTATCCCGGCCATCGACGATGTCTATGAATTCTACTGGAACGGGGTTTCTGTCGGCCATCTGGGCACCTTCCCTCCCCGTATGGATTGGCAGAGTCCATACCGCCACAAAGCTATGGCCTTGGTCCAGTCCGCAGCGGCGTCCTCGCCGTGCGCGTCTACAAGACTCCCTGATGTCAACCGATGACGGGACTGCGGGTGGCTTTGAAGGTTTGCCTCTGGTCGGCAGCCCGAAAGGCGATCGCTACCCACGAAGATGCTCTCAATTTCCATTGGCTTCGGCCCAGCAATTCCTCTTCGCCCTTACCTCGCTTTACGGATTGGCGTCCATACTTAGCTTCATTGCCTGGCTGCGAGACCGCAAACAACGGCTTCTGTTCTGGATGGCTGCCTACACGTTCATGCCGGTTCTGGAAGTGCTGCTAAATGGACTCCGTCTTCCGTTATCCACTATCTGGCTGACGTGGATCATCCAGACCGCGATCGCCATCCGGGAGATCTGCCAATGGTTCCTTTTGATTTATCTTCTTCAGCTCGATGCGTACCCAAAACTGATGCGCCTCGTCCGCATCGCCGCTTTTTTCGGCGTGCTGACCGGATTTTTTGACGGTGGCTCTGGCTTTGGCCATCCATTTCGACATATCGGCGGTCGCGGTTCAGATTGCCGATGCCGTCCTTACCGCCTTCATCCTTCCCCTGGAATTGGTTCCGATATTGCTCGTACGTACGCCATCGTCAAGCGGCAACGGCTGGATTCCGCCCGCTGGCTGGTAGCCATCTTCGCCCTGTTCAGCGGCACTTGGTACTCATTGCAACATCGTCGATCAGGGGTTCGATTCACCCACTGGACCCTTGGCGCAAGTATGAGCAGCCGCTATTCACTGTGGGGTAATAGTTTCAACGTCCAGATCCTGCTGAGAACCCTGCTCTTTCTATCCATTGTCTATGCCGTCATCCGCTATTCGGTTGCCAATCAGCGACGGCAGAATAGCCTCGAACGGGAGTTCCAGAACGCTCGCGAACTACAGCAGATCCTGGTTCCGGAAACCCTGCCCGCCATCCCCGGCTTCACCCTTACCAGCGCCTATCGTCCAGCCCAGGAAGTCGGCGGCGACTTCTTCCAGATCATTCCTCTCGAGGGCGCACAGCAGGGCTCAACCCTCATCGTCCTGGGCGACGTCAGCGGCAAAGGACTTCAGGCCGCAATGACCGTATCGCTCATCGTCGGCGCCGTCCGTACCCTGGCCAAGTTCGCGCCCCAGCCCGCCCAGATGCTGGCCGAAATCAATCAGAGACTCCACGGCCGGCTGCAGGGCGGTTTCGCTACCTGCATCGCCTGCTGCTTAATCCAGATGGAACATGTATTCTCTCCAGTGCCGGCCATCCTGCGCCGTTCCTCAACCAACGTGAGCTGGACTTACCCGGAGCACTCCCGCTGGGACTTGACTCGGCTGCCAGCTATCACCAGCTTTCACTGCAATTGCGCCAGGGCGACCATTTTTCCCTTTACACCGACGGCCTGCTGGAAGCGCGCAATGCTCCTCTGGCGAGCTTTATGGCTTCGAGCGCCTGGAGGTGTTGTTCGGGAAACGGCCCAGTGCCTCGCAAGCCTCACAAGAAGCGGTGGCCTTCGGACAAGAGGATGACATCACCGTGCTGACCCTGACCCGGCTGGCGGCTGGAGAGGAATCCGTCACCTTGCTCAGCGCGCCCATACTCGCTGGATCTTAAGAGGAAAACCGCAGGTCCCTCCACTCCGCTACGCTCCGGTCGGGATGACAAGGGTAGAGCGGTTAGATGCACTAAAAGAATTGTCATCCCGACCGGAGCGTAGCGGAGTAGAGGGACCTGCGGTTTCTTTCGGGCGCCCACACTCTCTCTTTGCGTACGGGCCTGCTCTCAGTTGAGCTGTCCCTTGGCCAGCAGGAAATAGAGAGAGACGGCGACGAGCATGAATCCGGCACCTGATAAGGATGTAGCCAACTCCGAAGATGGGGATGAGCTTTCCCAGGGCCAGACTCCCCAGAGGAATCCCGGCACGAAAGGCCAGGTTGTACACGCTCATGACTCGTCCTCGCATGGCGTCGGTGGCAATGAGCTGAACCAGCGACACCATGAGCGAGGCGGAGGCCATGACCGCCACGCCTTGAGAAAGATAAGCAGGCAGGAGAGTGGAAGCCACTTGGAAAGAGCAAAGGCCGGCGATGGCAAATCCCAGAAAAGCCAAAATCAGCACGGTGAGGCGTTGCTGCCCCTTAAACTTTTCCATGGCGGCCACAATGAGTGCGCCGCAAATCGATCCCGCTCCTGAAAAAACCAGGAGCAGGGTGTAGGTTTCCGGACCTTTGTGAAAGATGGTCTGTACGAAGACGGGCAAGAATGCCGGTGAGCGAGAAACCGAATAATGTGGTGCAGAACGCCAACACCACCAGCGCACTCATTCCATCGCGACATCGTATGAACCGAATGCCCTCTCGCCATGCTGGTCAGCACCGGCTCGTGTGATTTAGCCGGCACGAATTTAACCTGAATCATGAAAAGCGAGCGATCACCGCGAGGTAGGATACGCCGTTCAGCGTGAAACACCAGGTGGCGCCGAGCAGAGCATAGGTAAAGCCGCCGATGGTCGGGCCGAGGATGCGCGCCAGGTTGAACTGGATCGAGTTCATGGCAATCGCATTGGCCAGGTCTTCAGGACCAACCAGGGTGGGTAGCAGCGCTGAATATGCTGGGCCACCAAAGGATTGGCCAAGCCCCACGACGAAAGAGAGAGCCAGGATGTGCCAGACTCTGGACTACATGGGTAAAGAACAAGAACGCCAACAGAAAGGCGCATGCCATCTGGATGTACTGGGAGGTGAGCAGCATCTTTCGCCTGTCCAGGCGATCCGCAAAGACCCCGCCGAAGAGAGAAAACATGATGATGGGAAGTTGTCCCAGGAAGAGATCCAAACCCAGATAGAAGGGGTCTTTGGTGAGATCGTAGACCAACCAGCTTTGCGCGAATTGTTGTACGAATGTACCGATGGTGGAGGCGCATGCTCCAATCCACATGAGGCGGAAATCGCGATAGCGAAAGGCTCTGAAGATGCGCGCGAGGAATGGCAAGGTTGCGCCCACTAGACGAGTGGCCCCGGCCCCTGGTTGAAAAGCACCCTGAGGGTGTTCGCTCGTAGTGGGTTAATCACACACACAAAGAGATGTGATCAAGTGTACTCGGTCGCACTTTCTTCAGGCGATAGACCCAGCTTCGGCGGCACCCAGGGGCGCGGCCGAAGCCACGCCCCCGGTGCAGACGATTTGCGCTTAAAGGTTACGGCGTCCGTTCCTGTAACAGGATTGAGACCGTGCCTCCGTTTGTATCGTTGCGGGTGGCTATATCCAGCCGGCCATCCCCGTTAAAGTCCGCTCCCACGCCTGGACCATTTCCGTTATTGCTTACGAGAAACGAGCTACTGAAGTTGAAGGTTCCGTGTCCATCTCCCAGAAAGAACTCATAATTGTTGCTGGGATAGCCTTCGGCGGCGGCGTAGTCAAGCTTGCCGTCTCCGTTGAGATCGGCCACGACGCCTCCGCTTATGCCGTTGTCCACCACCGGCGATGTTGGTCCGGCAATGAATTTGCTATCGCCCTCGCCGAGCAACACCGAAATCGTGCTCTGCGCGAACCCAGGGCTGTTCCCCTCCGCAAAGAGGAGGTCCAGCTTACCATCGCGATTAACATCCACTACGGCCAGGGGCCCGGTAGGCGCATTCGGTGAAGTCGCTGCGGTAAAGGTCCCGTCGCCGCGGCCCAGCAGGATGGAAACATAGGGGCTGGTGGGATTGCCCAACACAATGTCCAACTTGCCGTCCCGGTTGAGATCGACCAGAAATACGCCACCGGGCTGGCTTCCTACCGTAGGGGGCGCTATGGCGGTGAAGCTCCCATCGCCGTTTCCTAGCAGGACGGACAAGGTGCTATAGCTACTGACCACAAGATCCAGTTTTCCATCCCCGTTCAGGTCGCCTACGGCAATGGAATCGGGATTGCCCCCTACCGTGGGTAGTAGCGGCGCGGCAGTAAACGTGCCATCGCCGTTCCCCAGCAAGATAACGACAGTAGCTCCGACGTAGGTGAGAACGGCGATATCCTGCTTGCCGTCGCCGTTGAAATCACCGACGGCAAGCGCACCAGGATATTGGTCCACCGCCGGGGAGGGGGCGATCTGGAAGGTCCCATCGCCCTTACCCAGAAGAATGGCGATGCTGCCGTGATAGGTAGAGCAGGTGAGATCAGTGCCACACGGCTCGGAAACGGCGAGATCGGGCTTCCCATCCCCATTGAAGTCTGCGGTGATGATTGCGTCCAGCGGCACTCCCAGAGTTGTGTTCTTTTCGCTGAAAGCCAAACCCGCAGTCGGGAGGGTGATGGGAAGGAACACGGGGTTCGACTTGCCGACCAGGGGCGGCGCGTCTCGATTGATGACAGTCACAGTGGCTGTTGATGGCTTAGTGACGAAGGAATAAGGAATCCAGGCGACAATTTCCGAAGGACTACAGACAAACGCGGGCAGGCGCCGGGTCGTGGCGCCTACTTGCCAGCCGATCTCAGCACCTTGACGAAAACCGGCGCCTCTCAATGTGAGCAGGAAGCCGCCGCCGCCCAGCCTGGCTGAAACGGGCGATATCTCATCGACATAGGGCGTAGGACTGTGGAAGCCGGGGGTGGGTGGTTGCCCCCAGGCGCTCGCGCTGAGGGTCATCACTCCCAGCAGCATAAGGCACACGACCGCAACGGTAGTGGCGGTCCGATACGGATTTTTCATCGGAGAACCTCTTCGAACTTGGCAGATGATTCCAGTTAAGCCTCGGCCCGCGTGGCTACAGGGGGGTAGTCTCCGCAACAGGGACGAGGCTGCTATATCCATCCCGGCCCTCCAACGGAATCAAGGGACCGTGGACTGTTAATTCACGAGTGTGGAAACAATCGCGAGTTACGCGGGATCGGTGTATCACAGGCTTAGGCGATGTAGCAACTATTTTTTTCCTTGCCGCCCGGGTTGCGCCAAGGGAAGTAGGTATTTTGCCCCATCGTTGCGTCGATCACCCTGTTGCGTTCTGGTTTCTCCCGTTTTCCTCTGTTAATTTCGGTTTCCAGCGGGATGGCCGCAAACAGGAAGCGCGGCAGAGATTGGACCGAAGAAGGTCTGTGTATTGCGATTCGTGTGCGGAGACACGCTCTGGTGCCCGGAGAGACCAAAGCAATCGTGATCACTGCCTGGATTCAATTTGCCGACGTTTGATTCATACGACAGCGGTGAGTCCGGAGCAAAAGCTGCGGGTATAACAGGCCGAGGTTGTGCTATCTCTCATAACACCTGGATGATGCGCATTCTTCGAAACCTTTGTCTTCTCTCGCTTGCCTGTTGCGGGCTTACCTACGCACAGACCGCGAGCAGCGGTTTCAACGTGGCCGGCACGACGATCGTTGAAACCCAGAAGGCCATTCGCGAAGGACGCACCACTTGCCGAGCGCTGGTGGCCCAGTACCTGGCACGCATCCGCGCTTACGACCAGACGCCGATTGACGGCTTGCGGCTGAATGCAATCGTGACCGTCAACCCCAATGCCCTGGCCGAAGCCGATGCCTGCGATCGCAACTTCGCCACCACCCACAGGCTGCCTCCGCTGGGCGGCATCGCCGTGCTCATCAAGGACAACTACGACACGCAGGGCCTGCAGACCACTGGCGGATCGCTTGCCATGCGCGGCTTTGTGCCCGCCAGCGACGCCGCCATGGTGGCGCGCCTGCGAGCGGCTGGAGCCATCGTGCTGGCGAAGACCAACATGGCGGAGTGGGCCTTCAGTCCCTATCTCACGGCCAGCTCCATCGCCGGCATCACGCGCAACCCCTACGATCTGACCCGCGTTCCCGCGGGATCAAGCGGTGGCACGGCCGCGGGCGTTGCGGCCAGCCTGGGAGAGTCCGGCTTGGGCACCGACACCGGCAACTCCATCCGTGGCCCGTCATCGCACAATGACCTGGTGGGCATTCGCCCCACCATCGGCCTCACCAGCCGCTCGGGCATCATTCCCCTGTTTGCGCACAACGACGTGGGCGGGCCAATGGCGCGCACGGTGGCCGATGCCGCCGCCCTGCTGACCGTAGTCGCAGGAGCGGACCCCGCCGATCCGGTCACACAACTCGACGCCGATCGTCCCCAACTCGACTACACGCGTTTTCTCGACCGGCATGGTCTGCGGGGCGCACGCATCGGTGTCTTTCGCCAGTATTTCAACGACGCAAAGACGGACCCCGAAGTGAGGGCTGTGACCGAGGAGGCTCTCCATGCGCTGCAGCAGGAAGGCGCGGTGCTGGTGGATCCCTTTTCCATTCCAGACTACGAAGCGATGGAGAAGAAGCTGGACTGCGGCGACTTCCAGGCCGACCTGAACGCCTACCTGGCGAAGCATCCCAACGCGCCTTATCACGACCTGGCTTCGATCGTGGAATCGGGTCTGTACCTGCCCTACATCGAAGAGGAGATTCGCGGTGCGATTGCTCCGCCGAAGCCAGATGACCGCCGCACGCCTTGTCCCGACGTCTACCACGATCCGCCAAAGATCGCCTTTCGCAACGCCTTGCTTGCGGCCATGGCGAGGGATCATCTCGGCGCCATTGTGTATCCCACCTGGAGCAATCCGCCGCGCAAGGTTGGCGACGTGACGAGTGCCGCGGGAGATAACAGCCAGGTGCTCTCACCGCAGACCGGCTTTCCTGCCATCAGCGTTCCCATGGGCTTTACCCACGGCATGCTGCCGGCGGGACTGACATTTCTCGGGCCGGCGTTCAGCGAGTCGACGCTCATTCGATACGCCTATGATTTTGAGCAGACCACTGGGCAGCGCAAAGATCCGCCGCTCTTTCCACCATTGCCGCAATAGCTGGGAGACGACCACTGATGAAACTTTTTGCCTGGATTTTTATTGCGTCCTGCTCGCTGGCAGGGTACTCGCAGACGGCGACGGCGAAACTTGAGCCGGTCGAGCACACGTTCGTGATCCACAACTTTCATACTGAGAGCGGCGTCACGCTGCCCGAGACGAAGATCGTCTACGGCACCTATGGACACCTGAACGCGGCGGGAGACAACGCCATCCTTCTGCCTTCCCATTACATGGCTGATATGCGTGGTTATGATTTTCTCATCGGACCGGGAAAGGCCCTCGACCCCACGCGCCAGTTTCTGATTACCTCGGAGCTATTTGGCAATGGACGCTCCTCGTCGCCCAGCAATACGCCGGAACCATTCCACGGACCGCGTTTCCCGATAACCACCATCCGCGACAATGTGGAAGCGGTGCATCAGCTGCTGACCCAGGAGCTTGGGGTGCGGCACCTCAAGCCGTCATCGGTTTCTCCATGGGCGCGCAGCAGGCCTTCCAGTGGGCCGTCTCCTATCCGGAATACATGGACCGTATCGTTGCCACCTCCGGCACTGCCAAGACCTACGGTCACGGCATCGTGCGCCTGGAGAGCGAGATTACTGCGCTGACCACTGACGAAGCCTTCAAGGGCGGGGACTACAAGGAGGAACCGGTCAAGGGCATCCAGGCATTTTCGCTGGTGTGGACCGCGTGGCTCTTTTCTCAGGAGTGGTGGCGCGAGGAGCTATGGAAATCTGAGGAACCCGCCGGAACCACCTTCGCGCAGGTGGTGGATCATTACAAGACGAACTTCATTCCTGGCGCAGATGCGAACAATCTCATTCTGCAAATGCACACCTGGGAACAGCACGACGTCGGAGGCACTGCCCGGTTTCGGCGGAGACGTGGGGAAAGCGCTGGGATCGATCAAAGCACAGGTGCTCTATATGCCGTCGGCGACGGACCTGTATTTTCCCGTCACCGATGCCCGCTATGAAGCGCCGTTTATTCCTCACTGCACCCTGCTGCCCATCCCTTCGCTCTGGGGGCACCCGGCCGGGGCCGGGGCCAGTCCAGCGGACGGAAAGTTTCTCAACCAGAATATTGCAGCCTTCCTGAAAGGCGAGCCGCTCCACCCGTGACGGTAGACGGTTATTCTGTGGGGTGCAGAAGAGGCTCTCCCCGGTTAGGATAGGCCTCACTCAGAGGGGAATCGCCAATGCGTAATGCCGCGATCGTCATGTTCACGCTTCTCTTGGTTCCCGCGAACGGTTTGCCGGGCCAACAAACCGGAGCAGATCCCCAGACAGTCTCCCCG
This sequence comes from uncultured Acidobacteriaceae bacterium, assembly GCA_963834205.1. Classification (GTDB taxonomy): domain Bacteria; phylum Acidobacteriota; class Terriglobia; order Terriglobales; family Acidobacteriaceae; genus PALSA-350. The sequence continues at coordinate 92,238 of CAWIBI010000015.1, forward strand.
AGACCTAATCCAGATGCCTCCGGCAAATATCATCCAGGCGATGGTGTTTCCGCGCCGAAGCTCTTATTTGCACCGGATCCAGAATTCACGGACCAGGCACGTCACAAATGGTGAGTGGAACGGTGGTAGTGTCCTTGACCGTCGATGCCGCAGGAAACCCGCAAGAGGTTCGCGTTTCTCGCTCCTTGGCGGAGGACGTAAGCAAGAAGTATAAGCACATCGCGTTGGGCCTTGACGAAAACGCAGTGGAGGCCGTGAAGCAATACCGCTTTGCGCCGGGACAGTTTCAAGGGAAGCCGGTGCCCGTGGAAATCCAGGTCAGTGTCAGTTATCGAATCTACTAGGGACAGCGGGGATGCTGGAATAGGTATCCTGGTCGCCTTATCGGGCTCGTGCGACCACCGATGATCCCTTTCTTGCCGCAGCTTTCTTGTCAGCGTATTTGCGGCTGACAGGCACATACCCCTTCGGGAGCTTGTCCTCCTCGTCCGGAACATGACTTGTTGGACGGTCCAGAATTTGCAGGGCCTTCGCAATAGAGCTGCTCGTCGCTTTGGGCCGACGGGCTAGTAGCCACTCCTCGTGCTGAAGATGAGCCAGCTTCTCCGCTACGGCGACATTGATGAACTGGTTGAGCGAGACGCCTTCCTTTTGAGAAAAGTCTTCTGCTACCCTACGAACCGATGGCATGAGTCGAAGCAGAAATTTGTTCACGGCAACTTTCTTCTGCTTGGCTGGCACAAGCTCTAGCTCCTCTTGCGGAATTCACGCAACAGTTACGCGATTGTAAGCAAATCCAGCCGAAAAGGGGTTAACCACAATTGACACTCGCCGGGCGTGCGCCTACCCTGAGAATCGTATGGAAGTTCATCTTACTCCGGATCAAAAAGCTTTTGTCCGCCAGGCTATTGAAAGCGGACGCCTTCACCGTGAAGAAGACGCTGTGCAAGAGGCCCTTTCCTTGTGGGAGGAGCGCGAGCGTACCCGTGCTGAAATCTTGTCAGCTGTTGACGCGGCGGAGGCCTCCATCGCAAACGGCGAAGGGCGCACCATTACTCAGGAATCCATGCGGCAACTAGCCGACGAGGTAAAGCAGCATGGCCGCAGCCGTCTGGATGCTCAGCAATCATCTGCCAGCTGATGGCTCATCGAGTTGCTCCACAAGCAGAAGCCGATCTCAATGACATCTGGTAGTACGCCGCTAAAGACAGCGGCAGCATTGAAATTGCCGATCAGCTCATTGATTCCATAACCGACCGCTTCTATCTTCTTGCCAGCCACCCGCACATTGGGCGCAGACGAGATGCGGATTTGCGCGTTGGCTTGCGCAGTTTTCCTGTGGATATGTTTGTCATTCTCTACCGTGTCGAAGAAGGGCACGTGCTCATTCTTCATGTGTTCCGGGGCAGCCGGGACATTGAGGCTCTTTTACGCCAGTAGACGAGAGCATTTTCGCAGGCTCAACAGAGGGTGCCACTCCCCTTTGAGGTCCACTCCAGTGTCTCGCGGCTTCGGGTCTATGCCAACTTCGTCGAAACGAGTACGGCGACCATGAACTGGGTCCCCTTTTGTTTTCCCGCACCAGTACCGAAGACACGACGACCCACTAGTTACGGCCTTCTAATCAGATGTTTATGTTATCTTTTGGCACATGCGAAACCACATGAAAGGCGCCATTCTAAGGGTTATCGCGTACTGCTGTGTTCTCGGGGTGGGATTGCTTCAGGGCTTGGCAACGCGGCAAGCGATGCAGTCGGATGGCATCTCTTATCTCGATATGGGCGACGCCATTGTTCGCCGGGATTGGGGTATGGCAATCAATGGTTATTGGAGTCCCCTGTACCCTTTGCTCCTTGGCCTTACGTTGCGGATCGCGAAACCGTCGGCATACTTTCAATTCACCGTGGTTCATCTCGTCAACTTTGCCATTTACGCGTTCGCATTCGCATGTTTCGATTTTTTTCTGAGCAGTTTACTGGCAGATCGCGCATTAAACGACGGGGGGGGGCCTTCGCACGAACTCCCTCGCTGGTTATTTTTCGCACTGGGATATCTTGCATTCGCCCGGCTCGCTCTCAGCATGATCACCCTTGAAAGGGTGACCCCCGATATGCTAATGGCCGCTTTCTTGTTCCTCGCCTGCGGGCTGTTACTGCGTCTTCGCGCAGGCCCCATAAGTATTCGTCCCTATGTCCTGCTCGGAGCCATTTTGGGCATCGGATATCTGGCCAAGGCTCCAATGTTTCCGCTGTCCTTCGTGATTCTGGGTACCGCGGTGTTCGCAGGTGGTGGCTGGCGGCGACGACTGCCGGGGGTTCTGACGGCGCTTTTGGTTTTTCTCTCCATCGCAGGCGCATATATTGGGGTGGTCTCGAAAAGCAAAGGCCGCTTGCTGATCAGCGATAGCGGACGGCTCAACTATCTCTTGCTTGTAAATCACGTGTGTTGCGGCTGGTACTTTCAGGACATCGGTACGGCGGGTGGGCGGTACATACATCCGGTGCGCAGGATACACGAGTCTCCCCCGATCTACGAGTTCGCAAACCCGATAAAGGGCACCCAACCCATTTGGTACGATCCGTCGTACTGGAACGAGGGCGCGATTCCACGATTGGATACGCGAGCATGGATGGCATCGATTCGCAATCAGCTTCACGAGTACTTCAATCTCGTGTGGCACCGTCAGCGGCTTCTGTTGATCGGTTTCGTGCTGCTCGCGTGCGCCACCGGGAGAGGAACACTGTGGCGGGGCGTCCGGGAACAGTGGCCCATACTCGTTCTCGCACTTGCCGGCCTCGCGATGTACGGTCTCTCGCTGGTTCAGGGCCGCTACGTAGCGGTGTTCTTTATGCTGATCTGCGCCGTATGGCTTGGTGCCGTCGGGGGACCTATTGGACTCCGAGCATCCCGCGTTCGGACCGCGATCGCCTTAGCTGTAACGGTTGCATTGGGGGTATCCCTGGCGCGGTCAACCGCCCAAGTTGTGTCCGCGTATCCCTCTTTCCCCGTCCAGTGGCAGGTGGCCGAGGATTTGAAGAGGCTCGGAGTGCCCAAAGGCGCGAAAGTGGCTCGAATTGGTGGGGTATACTCCGCCGACTGGGCGAGGTTGGCTGGTCTCACAGTGGTTGCTGAGGTACCGCGCGACTTGGCGGAGAGCTTCTGGTCGTCCTCGGATCAGGATCAGGCAGAGGTGATCGGTGTGTTTCGCAGCCTTGGAGTCAAGGCTATTGTAGCTGCGCCGCCGGCGCAGGCATCCCGCGCCGGAACCGAGTGGCGAAGTCTCGCAAATGGCACGTTCTATGCTCTGGTTTTGTGACACTGGTTTGCCCCGTGCGCGTTAGGGCCTTTGTGTCATTCCCGTCTGCTCCGCTTAACGTCGTCCGAAAGAAAAATTACTTTTCGTATAACTACCACTTTCTGGTAGTTACTATCTGCATCGGGAGGCGGCTACCTTCCTGAGTGCGACACTCCGGCTGGCGCAGGTTGAGCCGGAGCCTCTTATCCTCATTTTCCTAGGAGTTCCAAATGACGAGAACAAATTTCATCCTCGGCGGAGCGCTCAGTGCGATCATGTTCGCTGGAGGCTTTGCAATCGCCCAGCTTCCCGTCGATAACATTTCCGCTCAGAAGCACCCCAACCTGGCGGCCGCACAGCGGCTGTCGCAACAGGCCTTTGAACGTATTACAGCCGCCCAGCAAGCCAATGAGTTCGATATGGACGGACACGCAGCGAAAGCCAAGGATATGCTGCAACAGGTGAATGAGCAGCTTCGTGTCGCGGCAAACTACGCTAACCGGAACCACAGGTGAAAATAGATGTTTTCTGAGTTCGCCGCAGATATAGGGTGACAGGATGCTTATTGCAGCGTCGCGAGCCCGCGGCACGATGGCTCCGTTTCACGTGCCACCTACAACAGGGTCCGGGTGACACCGATTGCGCGCATTCCCCAGAGTGTGGTGCGGGTTCATGCGCCGCTCGGCACTTGAACGGGTTCGATGGTCTGGTTCGTCTCCGCTTCAACTCCGTAGCGGTATCGCCCAAGGCGAGTGAGCAGGATCAGCGCAAGCACCATCGCCACGCAAAGGCTTGCCGAGCGGGACCGTATAGGAATGAAAGCGGTCGTAGCCCGCGCCCATCAGAAGACGCCCGCCGCTCCTGAGATCATGAATGCGCCGAAGGCATGCCCATAGGCGGTCCCAAAGGCGAGCAGGCCGAAGTATCGGCTGATCATGTAGCCCATGGTCTCTACCTCTGCATCCCATGCCGAGCCCGACTAGAAATGAGGCGACGAGCGCGAGGTTTCCATGCAGTTCCCGTGCACAACATCGCGATGCCCAGGGCCGTTGCGCCGTAAAAGAGAATTGCAACACGAGGGGCAAAGAGGCGATCGAGTAGGTATCCGGAGCCAAGCCGGCCGATAATCACAGCGGCTCCGACCAGCGAAGTTGCCATGGCGGCACGCTCTGCGGTCGAAGCCTCTGTCCGTAAATATTGCTGACATATGAAGTACAGCGCCATGTACGCTCGCGCCGGCCAGCGAGAAGATGCAGATCAGGACCCAGAATGTTGGGCTATGCCAAATCTGACGCCAACTCAAACCCTGTTTGTCCTGCGGCGGCGAGGTGCGGAAACTGATTTTTCTCGTCTCCATCCGGTTGGAGGCCTCGTTGTGCGGGGTCGTTCTGGAGCAAGGCAGCGATGACCGGAAGCGGGAGCAGCAGGACTGCACCTCCGAAGATCGCAAACGCAGTGCGCCAGCCGAACATGGTGATGAGGCGCTGGGCGAGAATTGGGACCACAACGGAGCCAATGCCAATTCCCATCATCGACAGCCCCAGCGCAAGTCCGCGATGGCGATTGAACCAATGTGAAATCACGACTCCATAAGGAACAGGTGCGGGGCCGCTCGCCATTGCAATTCCCAGTATGGTGAAGAAAAGATAAAGCTGCCATAGACTGCCGCCCACCCACAGAGCAGAACATAAGCCCAGGCCGTAGAGCGAGGGTGAATGCAAGGATGACGCGCTTTGCCCCGAAACGATCGATGAGCATGCCGGTGCAAGGAATCGATAGCGCACCCACAAGATTGAATAGCGAAAAGGCGAACGACACAGCTGGCGCGGCTGGCGTGAAAATCCACAGCAAGCGGCTTGAAAAATACACTGAAGGAAAAGACGATCAGTGGCGCGCCAAGGAAGAGGCCGACGGCACTCACGAAAACAATCAGCCATCCGTAGAAAAGTCGAGGCCGCTTGCTGGTCATTCATCTAAACTCCGGCCGCGAGATGGGGAGTATGGCCGCGGACACACTCGTGTTGCTTGGGCTTTGGGCCATGTCAGGGTAGTGCTAGAGAAGCTATACGTGCCTTGTGCACGGAGTCAAGGAAAGATATCCCCGGTGATCCAGTTATGGCGCAATCCAGCACCTGCGGCTTGGTTGCGCACCATCTGCCCATCACTCGGTGCTTCCTCTAGCCATCGCGATCCTGAATGCCGGAGCTTGACAAGCGACCGGTAGAGGGGGAGTATGGCATGTCGGCGCCAGTCCATTCCTCCGCGACAATCTTCCCCGTAGCTTTCGGGCCCCAAATGCGAATTTCTTAAAGGTGGATCAAAATGAAGCGTCTTCGTATGAGCGTGTACGCCCTGCTGTGTTTTGCTATCGGAGGTCTGCCCTGCTTGGGGCAGGCTAATCCCTGGAATGGCTCGTGGAAAATGGATGTGTCCACGGTCAAGTACGTGGGACCGACCTACTCCGTAGCGACAGATTCGGAAGGTTACACGTTGACGAGGGGCGGCAAGGCAGAGCCTAAGACAGTGTGCGACGGTCAGCCGAAGACAGCGGCCGATGGCTTGACAAAAACATGCACCAAGACCGGATCCGGATTTCAGGTGGACTCGACAAAGAACGGCAAACCGACGGCGAACGTGACCATCTCGCTTTCCGCAGATGGCAAGACGCTGACGAGAAAAGCGGAGATCTTCCGGTCCGGCGAAGACTCTTTTACCGTGACGGTGATTTCCAAACGGGTTTCAGGCGGACATGGCATGTCCGGCGTGTGGAAGGAAGTACATGTGGAGGAGCCTGGAGACACCGGGCTACTTACGATTGCGGTTTCGGGCGACAGCGTGGCCTTCAAGGAGACGGATGCCGCGAAACCAACCTCGTGCAAACTGGACGGCAGCGAGACGAAGATTTCCGATACGTCGACCATGGCGGTGAAACTGGAAGGACCGCGGACGCTGAAGGTGACGTATCGGACGGACGGCAAAATTCGGCGCGAGAACACATTCGAGCTGAGCCCGGACGGGAAGATGATTAAGGAAACGGACGTCACTCCAGATCCGTCTCCATCGACGACCTCCATGCTGTTCCACAAGTCTTAGGGGGAAAGAGCGGGGAGTTACATTTCGCCTGCGCCCCGGTTTTTCCTGTGGGGAGAGGGCGCCCCTCGCAACCAGCTGCGCAGGCTTTGCTGCAATCGGTAGGTTGTCACCGGTCCCTCTCTTCTAAAATGAGGAGGGGAGCCGTCTTGGTTATTCAAGCTACTCGGGCTTTGTGCCTGCTGATGCTTTCCGCTGCAGGTTGGGGACAGGCCGCCTCGCCCGCCCCGGTTCATGATGCGGATCAAACCCAACCGCCGGTGACAACGCTCAAGGTGGTTACGGGCCTGGTGGCGATCTCCGCCGTAGTGAAGAGCAAGGATGGCGAGGCGAAGACAGGGCTGACCAAAGACGATTTCGTGCTCAAGCAGGATGGGAAGGAAGAGCCGATCCGGTATTTTTCTCGAGGGTCCGATCTCCCCCTAAGCTTCGCGCTCATGGTGGACACCAGCGGGAGCCAGCAAACCTTCATCGGGGATGAAGCGCTGGCCAGTGATGTCTTCTTCGAAACCATGCTGGGTCGCAAAGAGGACCGCGCGATGCTGGTGCAGTTCGACAGCAGTGTCCTGGAGCTGAAAAGCATGACGAACTCCGCGAGTGCGCTCCATTTCGCGTTATCGCGCGTGAGCCAGCGCGGCTCCGGCGCAGGAGGGACCCTTCTGTACGACGCGATTTACGTGGTAGCGAAGAACGTCCTGGCGAAGCGAGACGGGACGCAAGGCAATGGTGATTCTCAGCGACGGTGGCGACAACGGAAGCCGCAGGACGCTCGAGGAGGCCGTTGAGCAGGCGCAGCGCGCGGATGTCCAGATCTACTCCGTCCTTTACAGCATGCGGAAAAGTCTTAGCGCCAGCGACGTAGGCCGCGCACCCGCGTTCGATCCTGGCCTGGTAGCCTTGCAGAAACTCTCAGAGAGTACGGGTGGGCATGTATTTACAGTCTCGCACACGATGAGCCTGCGAGAGATCTTCGCGCAGATCGGCCAAGACCTGCGATTGCAGTACGAGCTGGGCTATAAGCCTCCCCCGGAAACACAACCGAACAGCTATCACAAGCTGGAGTTGAAAGCGAAGGACAAGAAATTGACCGTGCAGGCCCGTAAAGGCTTTTTCGAACCACCGTAGACCTTTGTGTGCCGGCGCTTGTGCCGCTTGCCCGCGATCCATATTGCCTGCGCCCGTTTACCCGCTTATGTGCTGGGTGCGAGAACGGACTCCGTTTGCCCGCACTGCTATATTGACGGGAGATTCCCAAACGTGGCGAGGCTCGATGCGGATAAAGATTGCTTTCTCTCTGCTCATCGTTTTCTTTTGCTGTGATCTTTTGGCATTGGATACTCCGAGTGGTCGATAAGCGGCCCTGACAGGCAACCGTGCCTCTGCAGCCCATAGCTGTTGCCCTATTCGATCCCGGACCTCCTGGCCTTGGCCAGACCCTGTAAACGTTGCAACAATAGCTTGCCTTCGTCGGTGGCGCCCACTGGATCCGGCGGATCGTTCCATGGCGTGTAAAACCATTTACTCCACAATATAGGTTTCCGTGTACCTGAGTGCCACGCCCCGTCTTTCCTTTCCATCAAGGGATAGCAATAATGAGTGATCGGATTTGCTAAGGAATCAGAGCCGGTGACCTGAGAAAAACCTCTGATGTGGTGGTGAATTCCTAGCTCCGCCGCAGCGATGCTATACCCCCACATATCGCTGAGCCAGCCCGTGCCATCCAACGCGTCGCGGCAGATGGTGTCTGCCATTATATCCATCGACTTCTGCAGCCAGCGTCTGGCCAGCGCTGCAAGGCACGCCCTGTTAATAAGAATGTAAATTCCTACAGGTTGAACCCTGGCGCGGACTTCTTCTCTGCAATGACGGTCAAGAACTGTCCTGTTCCTGGGGATGTCAACAGACATGTAATCGTGCTCTTCTGAATAAGCCTGGTCCGCTGGAATCGGGCCAGGATCAGTCACCGGGCGCACGAACATTGAATCAGGGTCGACGATCAGAATGGTTTCATCTCGGGGTCCGTCAAGCGCAGCCCACTCTGCAATTCCACCTGGCTTATTGAGAGTAAGCAGGGTCGCGTTGGGGACAGAGTCCTTGTGATTTGCCACCGGGAACATGTTACATGCGAACTTCTTAGCTGCTTCATCTGTCTTCGCCACCAGGGCGGTTAAGTCGGCTTGCATGCCGGCGATGGAGTAGGTGTAGTGGAGGAACTCCGCTTGCCACCACATGTACCAGGTGTTTTCGCAGCTGAAGATTACGTGCACCGGCTGAGTACTCTTGGGGAGTCCAATCTCATGTTCTGGGCGACAAGGGCCGCAGCCCGGCAGATGCGGCAGTGGGTAGCACCTGAAAGCACATGACGGATACGATGCGTTCCTCGCCAGGTTTCGTGGGCGTCAACTCATGCGGCACCATGCCGCCAAGCAGCAATATCGTGTTCCCGCTCCGTAACCACACAGCCGTAGCCGCGGCTGGACCGGCCAGGTGTACAGTCGAGAGCGGCTCAGTGATGTACTGCGGATAAACCAGGAGTCTTCCGCCACCAGACGAGGTACTGTTTTCGTCGATGCAGGTGATCAGTGCAAGATCGCAGGTCTCGATATCCCGGTGCAGAGCGAGAAAGTCGCCAGCGGATTCATAGTAAGTGTAGCTTCCACTTCCTGTTGGTCTTACGGTGAGGCCCGTAACGCGCTTGATGGAAGCCATCAATGGTGGCGCACTGAATAACCGCCATTGTGTTTGGCTTGCAGGCGCACTCAGGAAAGCACGCTTCGGAGACCCTCCGCGACCTTCGCAGGGAACGAATTCTGCGAACACTTGGCGGTTTCCTGTCGGCCGAGCTGTGCAGGCCTCAGACCGGAGTTCGGCCATCTCCGACTGCGTAAACAGAGCCGAAACGACGGCGTAACCACCCGCGGCGTAAAGCGCGCTGGCGGCAATTTCGGCTTCGATCCGTGGAACCAAAAGGTCAGTGGCCATTCGATCTCAAAATGTTACTGACTCTTCTGCGCCCTGGCGAGCGAGGCACGTGCTGAAATCTGAAGCAAGGCCAAAGCGCTGGTTGCGCTGACGCAGCACGAGCCACACGGCTCAGAACAGCGACCGTGGCGGCGTAGCCCTTGTTAGCCAGAGGGGCCTTAATGCAAGGTGACGCCGATCGCCGGCCGGGCAACGGACAGGAACGGCATGCTTGGGAGAAAAGTCCTCGACACATTACCCTTCTCGATGACGAATTCGATCTTTTGACCGGTTACTCCTTGGGTTTACCCGGATCCTGGGGAAGGACAGGGTGGATTGGATTGATCGGCCTAATCGGATGAACGGGCACAACCGGATGGACCGGCACAACCGGATGGACCGGCACTACCGGATGAATCGGAAATATCGGATGAATCGGAAATACCGGCACAACCGGCACAACTGGTACAACCGGATGAATCGGAAATATTGGATGAATCGGAAATATCGGGAAAATCGGTTCGGTCACTGAAAAGAAGAATGGATCGATCGAGATAGCTACGGGTGTCGTGTTGTCCACGCCGAGCAGCGTATGTGTTGTGAAGTTGGCGTTTCGCTGGTAGGTGACCCCACTGGGAAAGTTGGCGTTGTCCGGGGTATTGTTAGCGCAGAAGACGCCATAAAAAGCGGTTCCGACCGCTGTCAGATAAATGTAGTCGCCGAGATAGGGAAGGAATGTAACCGCGGGGGTAGTGGATGGAACGGCCGCCAGCACGTTGGTCGTAGGAGCGGTGTCGAATCCATTTTCCGAGATTTCAATGTGCGTTTCCCAGGTGGCGCCGCTGTTCGTCAGGGTCTGGTAAAGAAACCCGACATAGCTTTGAGAATTGATCGCGATCGCCGGATTGATGCCATTTGCGATGGCGCGAAGATCGGCGGACCAGGTAACGCCTCCGTCGGTCGACTTACGAAGGTGGATTGTGTATGGGGCGACGCCACCCGGATAGTCGGCCCACGCGATGTAGACAATGTCACTGTTGTTGGGATCGACCGCGATCGAGAGATGCGAACCTACGCGTTCCTGGCCGAGGAAAGAGCTGTTTTCCCAAGGTATCGTGGTGCTGGCCACGATTACACCCTTACCCCCGGGACCTATAGCGGTGTAAGGGCTTCCGCCCTGGCCCCAGTTATTGTCGCGCCGAACCGTCACATTCGTACTCTTGATGGTTCCGCTGCTGGTCCAACTCATGTATGCAACATAAATTGTGCCGTTTGAGTGAACGGTGGGTCGAATCGAAGGCGCATCCTGGCCCCCTGCGGGACTTGTCGTCTCGAGCGTAATTGGGCCGAAGCCGGCAGGCGCTGCAGCGGTGGCTGCATTGAGCGATTGATCGATGGTTCCCGTGTTTGGCGAGGTATTGAAGTCGTTATTGCCGATATACACGCGGTCCGGCGAACCGCTTACACCCGTGGCAGTCGTTGCCTGGACCCACGGCTGATCCTCATTCGCCCGGGTCACGAGTACAGTCATGGGAGTACTCGACGTGTAATTGGAGGTTCGAAGGATATTGAGGTCGATGGTGGTGGCGCTGAGGATCCCGGCATAGAGGACATTCGATGTTCCGCCAAATTTCGCGGTGATGTCTGCCGTAGGAAAGCTGGTGGCGCCGGGAACGATTGCATTGAGCGCCCATGTGGTTCCACCGTCGCTGGAGACGTATAGCGGGGCGTACGCGCCGCCCGAAGGATTGGGCGTAAACGCGGTGGCGACCATCTGCGATGGGTTGTTTGGATTTACGGCCAGATTCGGTTCGCTATCCTGATTGGTCTCATTGCTCAGGGTTTTGGGAATCATGTTAACGACATTAATGGCCATCGCAGCAACTCCTTCATTGCCCGTACTATGCGGCTACCATCTGCGAAAACGCTCGGGAACGAGTGGACCCTACAACTCGATTTTCACTGCGGACCCCTGAGGAGAGTGCGAACCTGCTCGAGCTCTGTGGCTGGCTGAAAGTCAAGCGGGTGAACGACAGCAAGAGCCGGTACCGACTTGCCGCGGGTGTCGCGGTTATGCAGAAGCCATACCCCACGGTCACCGGCTTTCACTTTCGGGACGCGATACCAGGCGATATCAGTGCTCCGAGGAAACAAAATATTTTGGGTCGGTCCGCTTTGAGCGCCTTTCTCAACCGTATCGACGGTGATGGTGGCGGTCCCCCAATCCGGATCATGTTCGGAGATGGGGTGCGGTTGGTCAGGGGCGAAAGCGGCTGGTTCCGAAGCGACACCGGATATCACCAGTTGCGCCTGAGCAAGCCGCTGCGTCAATTCGTTGCTTTGAGCGGCTTCCGAGGCGCTCTGCACCTGAGCTTCCATGGTTGAGTCTCCAGCAGGGGCATGACCAATCTCTGCGACTACCAGGCCATCGCCATAGTGCACTCCATGGGTGAAAAATACAGCTTGTTCGCCAACCGCCAAGGTTAAAGGTGGTTTGAGTTGTACGGTGATTGTCTGATTGACAAAGTTAGCCAAAGCCGGAGGGCTTCTCAAAATACGCGCGACGCGGACCACTGCAGTTTCGGAGGTCGCGGGAAATCCACTGGCGGTGGATGCTTCCAGTTGTTCCACCACGGCTTCAAATACAAAGCCGGACTGGACTGTCATGTCGGAAACCGTGGCCATTAGAGCACCTCGTCTAGGCGGCCCGTCTCTTATGATCCTCCCTTCTACAGCAGCTTCAAGATGAAGTCAAGCTACTTTGGAAGCTATTCTTCGCTGGTCGCACGATCGAGTTCATTTTGACTTTGTTTGTGGAGTGTGTTTTATTGTTTTGTACTTCAATCCGGCATGGTGGGAAGGAAGGCAACGTCCATGGATGAGTTGATTCCCGTTTCCCTTGCTTTCATTTTCGGTGGGCTGATTTGGCGAACCGCCACCGGTCTCACCCGCATTTCTCTAAGTGTGGCCGCCATACTGCTCGCAGGTCTGGCAGCCACCTTGCTCAGCGGGGAGCTCTACAAAAGCTGGATATACGTGCCCATCGATGTGGCTGAGGCGGCGGCCGGTTTCGCCGGCGCGGTTGCTGTTTGGAATTTCACCCGGCGGAGCAAGGGAGTTTCGACTCCGGCGAGGTCCGCAAGCCTCTCCCATTCGATTCTCTCGGACGCGACTCACAAGATGTGAGATAAGCCAGAGGTCATAAGCTTGACCTTGTTGGAACCATTCGGGAGTTTCGCTTCGGACTGTACTCGTCTCGCTGAGCCGGCATCAACCGTGCCCGGGATTCAAATAGAGTCGGGTGACGATCAGCGGCATTTCTTGTGTCTGGTTTTGCATGACCCACTTCCCTGTCCCATGTCTCGGCCCTGAAAGGCTGCGAAGCAATCTCCAGGGAATTTTGCAGGGGATGTTTTCCAACTATCTTGATTGAGAAGATGCATGCATAAGGGAGCAGCGATTGTATTGGTAACAGTCTGCCTTGTGGTAGCCCTGTCGCATGCGCAGACGCCTGGCGGATCGCTGCGCGGAGTCGTGCAGGATGGTCGCGGGGCTCGCATCGCTTCGGCAGCAATTGACGTTCGCATGATTACCTCTTCGCTTGAGCGCACCGTCTATTGCGACGACAATGGAAATTTTCGCATCGATGATCTGACGCCGGGAATCTACAAGGTCAGCGTGACCGCACACGATTTTGCCGCTGCTGTGGCGAATGTATCGATCGAAGTGAGCTCCGTCCGCGACGTAGCGGTAACCATGAAGCCCCCTGCGGTGTATCAAACGGTAAACGTACAGGGCCGGGGTTCTTCCATCACCACTCAGACCATCGATCTTGCCAGTCAGGTCCACCAGAGTGTGGTTACCAGCCAGGATCTTGAGGAGCTACCCCTTCCCGCGCGCAGCTTTGCCAACATCGCATATCTTGCTCCCGGAACCGAGCCGGTCGAGCCCTCCGATCCGACCAAGGCACGCATCACCGCGGTTTCGACAGGCGGAAGCTCGGGACTGAACAACGAGCTTTCGGTCGATGGAGGCGACAACTCCGATGATTACATCGGCGGCTTCCTGCAGAACTTCTCGCCGGATTCCATCCAGGAGTTTGCAGTTCGTACGTCCCAGGAAGATGCCGATACAGGAGGCACGACAGCGGGTTCAGTGGTGCTGACCACAAAGAGCGGCACAGATGAGTTGCACGGAAATGCCGCGTTTTACGAGCGGGCCGCGGCTCTTAACGCCCGTTTTCCTATTGAGAATCCCGCTCCGAATCCCAAGCAGCCGTTTTCCCGGCAAAACTATGTCGGGACTCTCGGAGGTCCGGTCATAAGAGGCAAGCTCTGTTTCTTTACGGCATTTGAGGATGTTCACGAGAACGCAAGCATCGCTTACAGTCCAGCGAGCACCACGCAATTCGATGCGCTGGCGACGCTGGCTTCAGAGGGGCTGATTCCGGGGGTGAGTTCGATCGACGTGCCAGGGAATGTGCCCATACCCTTTCGCGATTATTTCGGATCTGTGCGCCTCGACTGGGCCGAGTCAGCGAAGTCGCAATGGTATCTGCGCAGTTCGATCGACAATTACACCACCCATAACAACCTGGTGCAGCAGGGCACATTACCTTCGACCGGCCTGTTGACGCACAACAACTATCTGAGCATGGTGATCGGCAATCAGTATGTGTTTACACCGACGCTGCTGGGAAGTTTTCTCTTCAACGCGAGCGGATTGCACCTGACGCAGACGCGCAACTCGGATCTGGGCTTCGCGCTGGCGTTTCCATTCAGCTCGACATCGTTGACGGTGTCTGGCTTTGAGACCTTCGGGGACAATCAATTCGCGACGCCGATCACCTTTTTCCCTTCCGAGCGGACGCAGGAAAAATATCAGTTCCGATACGACCTCAACCAGGAACACGGGCGCCATGCAGTCAAGTTCGGGGTCAACTTCATTCATGAGCCCGTCCTTAGGGAGCGTTCCCAGGAAACACGGAGACCCTCTATGAGCTTCCGCAGAACCCGACCTATTACCTCAGCAACGCCAGCTCAATTTACGCCTGATCTGCAATGCGGGGAAATCAATGTCCAACCTGGGCGGCGGCTTCTCGCAAAACATCCAACGCCTGGCTTTTTATGGGCAGGATTCGTGGCGCATGACGAGACCGCCTGACGTTCAATTACGGGTTACGCTATTCAACGACGTTTGGGCTCTTCACCGGGTCGGGGCGAAAGCAGACGGAGAATCCCGGATACATCACATTGGCTGCACTGGGCATTCCCCTGGTTAAAGGAGCGCCGCAAGATGATCGTAAGCAGATTGCACCGCGAATCGGCATCGCCTATTCACCCGGAAGCAATGGAAATACGGTGATTCGCGCGGGGTTCGGCCTGTATTTTAACGATCTTGCGCAGAATGGCTGGGTAACTGCCTTTCAGGCGGTCAACTCGCCACCCGGACCGTGCGTCGATCCGGTCGCGAACCCGAATGGCCCAGAGAATGCGGGGTGCATTGCCGGGGACTCATCCGGTGGACTGGCCAATTTGATCGACCCCGGTTATAGAACTCCATACGCGATTCACATCTCCGGAGGAGCGCAGCATGCCTTCAGTGCGAATTGGGCGCTGAGTGCCGACTTCATCCACAACAGGGCAATCACGCATATAGGGCATACAATTACACCGGCGGGACGAACCTGTTTACTCCGTTGCTTCCGGCCAGCGACCCGGCCCAAGCTGCTGTAGTTCCGGATGTCAATGTCTTTCACTCTGACAACCGTTCGAGTTACAACGCATTGCTTGTTCATCTGCAGGGCAATCTGAAGCGTCGATTGAATCTGGTTGCAAATTACACCTTGTCAAAAGCGCAGACCTGGGGCTGCGTATTCGGTGAGCTGTTTGATTATGTCAACGGCGTATGCAATCCGCTCGAACGCTTTTGGTCCGGGCGATTACGGTCCTTCAGGCGAGGACGTTCGTCAGCGATTTGTGTTCGCCGGCACATGGCATGCGCCGGGAGGCGTTGAAGTGAGCGGACTGTCACAGGCGGAGAGTGCGCGTCCTTTTACGATCACTACAGCGGACAATCAGCGGACGGATCGCGATCAACGGTGCTCCGACTGTCTTGGACCAGTTCCGGGGAACGCCCTACATACAAACGGATATGCGCGTGAGCCGCCCGTTGCGGTTTGGGGAGAGATGGACGGTGATGCCGTTCATCGAGTTCTTCAATTTGTTCAATCGCAACAATCCCGGCGCAAATTATGTGACGAACATAGCGACGCTTCCGGTCCCGGCGGCGGAAGCAGTAGATGGCAATATCTTAGATATATGCACCAACTCTGACTGTACGATGACCGCGCCGATCACGAGTCCGAACCAGTTGCGGCTTGCCGGCGGTGCGCTGGGGGACTTCTTTGGACAGGGAACTACCGTCGGCATTCCATTTGCTGCGCAGGCAGGCGTCCGCGTGACCTTCTGATCGAGATAGTCGCGGAATAGGGTGAAGATTTTCCAGCAAGCCTGACGTCATGAAGAGGAAGTTGCGGGCAGCCGCCCATCCATGCACTCCCAATCAAGCGCCAGAGTAGCCATGCAATCGTCCTGCAGGTTCGGAGAACATCAGGCCACCGGACTCTGCAGTATCAGCGCGAGTGCGTGCAGGCGCTGGGCGTCCGTAGTGTTTTTGGCAGCGGATGCGTCGGTTTCCACGGAAGCGGCCATTCCATGGAGCCTTGCCAAGTCTTTCTTGCCTAGGTGCGATCGTCTGCGCATGGGCAATCGCCTTGTTGAGAGCGGCAATCCGGTTCGCAGGGCAGGCCCTGCGAGCGCCCTAATTGATCCAGGTAAGCTCGCGCAACGATCAGTTGAGAGGGCCATGTAATGTTTTGCTGGCTCTGCACGTTAAGCTCACTGAATTGCACCAGGTTGGCCGCATCGATCTCGTTCTGGGTGAGAAATTTGCTCGGCACCAGCTTGAACACGTCGAGCCCGCGGGCGATCTCCGAACCATAGATATAGCCGTTGTACCAATAGGCAGACCAGTCTCCGCCCAGAACTAATGTCTTGGCATCGATGGGTCCGCGATCAAAGTAGCCAATCTCGTACGGATGCGCCGCGTCGGTGAAGTCGATCACGGAAATACCGCCTTGATACCAAGCCTGGACTTCGATATCACGTCCAGGGATGGGTATCAGCGAACCGTTGTGCGCGACGCAATTTTCCGTTTCCGTCTGAGCGGCGGGCATCTTGTAGTAGCTTGCGAGCGAAAGTTTGTCGTCTTTCAGGTTGAAGATCGCATCCGCTCCCCACTTGTTTGGGTCGGTCGGACGACAGCGCGGCTGCAGGCCGCCGCCCCACTCGTCGGTGAAGACCACCTTGGTTCCGTCGTTTGAGAACGAGGCCGAGTGCCAGTAGGAGTAGTTCGGGTCATTGACCGCATCCACACGCTTGGGATGGACGGGATCTTTGATGTCGAGCAGAATGCCGTTTCCGGAGCACGCACCAGCCGCAAGGCCGATGGCCGAATACACGGTGATGTCATGGCATTGGTTGGTATCCGAAGGTTTTTCCGCTCCCTTGCCGTGGCTTCCGCCGTTGTTTAGGCCGTTTAAGGCGCCCGTGCGCGCATCGATAAATACTCGTGGGCTGGAAACCACTTTGGCCTGCTCCGGCGCGGCGAGTGGAACCTTGATCACGTCGATACGGAATAGAGACGTGTTGGCGTCTTTAGCCGGGGTTTCCCCCGAGCAGCCGGCAAGCTCGTCTGCTGGCCGCACAAACGAGGTTCCCGAAACATAGAGGTAGACATTCTCTTTATCGTTGGGATCGACAACCAGCGTATGGGTGTGTGACCCGCGACAGGTCTGCACTGCCGCTACCTGCTTCGGGTTCCTGATATCCGAAATATCGAAAATCCTCACACCGCGAAAGCGCTCCGGGCTCGCAGCCGGCACCCGGCGGTCCTTTTCATGTCCCGGCTCTGGCGGAGGTAATGGTGGGAAACCTTGTGTTCCGCAGTCCAGGCGGCCGTTCGGCATTTCGACCGACATGAACAGCAGGTTCCGATACACGGAGACATCGCCCTGGCCGCCCGGGCATACCAGCGAGGTAATCAGCGATATCTTCGCCGGGTTCGAAATATCGTAGAAGTTCACGCCATAGAAGTTGCCCTGGAACAGGTGTGTTCCCTGAAACGCAAAATCTGAGTTCGCAAAAGCAAGCTGCGCGATCACGAGCTGCATGGGTTTCGGGATCCTGGCTTTGTTCACGCCAAGGATGTCGAGCGTCTTCTGAACAACTGGATCGTCTGGCTGCGTGGCCGGCAACTGAAAAGCGTCCGCTTTCTTCAGGAATGCGAGGTGCTCCATGCCCATCGCCGCCTCTCCCGCGTCGTAAAGTCCGGGCTTCAGCCCGACGCGCGGATCGTTGGTCGTGGAGCCTGTCATCCCTGGGGGCAGCGGCGTAACCGGTTGCGGAGCGAACGGGTTCTTCTTCTTCCGCAGGAGCCGCCGGCTTCGCAGCCGGAGCCGCCGGAGCAGTGGGAGCAGCGGGTGCCTGGGCTCGTAAAGTAACGACAGTGGAGTTAAACATAGCCAGGGCAAAGGCCGCACCGACCAAACGGAACGCGAGAGCCTGCTTACGGTTCATCGTTTCTCCTTCAACATATCTTCCATAATGTTTATCTCGGCCCGCTGCGTGTTATCTGCATCCGTTGCAAAGTCGAAAAGCTCCGCGTCCTGACCGGCACCCGGTGTATCGAATAACTGTTTCACCATCACCAAGGCTCCCTTGTGGTGCTGTATCATCCCGGTCAAAAACTGCCGGTCAAACTCCGCGCCGTTCGCCTGCCGTAACGCATCCATCTGCCCGGGTGTAAGCATTCCCGGCATAGCCTGCATCGGCTTACCGCTCATATCCATGTCGGGCATGCCCGGCATGGCCATCGACACGGGCGCGCCACGCGCAACCAGCCAGCGCTTCATGAACTTGATCTCATCCGTCTGGGAAAGGCTGATGCGTGCGCCCGAGAGCGCGAATTTCTTTGTTCTCGGTGTGTGATGAAATCAGCGCGGTCATCTCCACCGCCTGCGCATGATGCATGATCATGCCCTGCATGAACTCAATGTCAGCCTGCGAGGGTTGTGGCGCCACGCGCGGAGGTAGAAGGCGGGAGCCTCCTGCTTGGAGTTCCCGGCGCGCCGGGCTGCACCACCGAGACTGAGCCCGATGCCGATTGTTGCGCATAGCCCGCCGTAGCCAGGCCATGGAGCAGCACGCCGTAAATCACGGTGAACCCGGCAACGGTTGCCCCGACGCCGCAGGCCCGTGAAAGAATATCAGTGAGAGGGAAGCCGGGGCTTTCGACTCGCTGCCGAGCTGTGAAATGGAGATGCTGAAGCGTCTGCATGCCTCCTTCCCCGCCAGAGGCGGGGATGGTAGCTATGGTCGCATGCACCGCGACAACCCTACAACTTTTGTGCAGGTGCTAGCGGGGATACACCGTTCCCTGGCTGCAGGTTCCTGCTTCCGGGCTCAGGCAAAATAGAGAAGCTGCCGTTTCTTCAGTACCTGAAGTGTGCTCCTGTCACCAGTCATCTAACCTAAGCCCTATTGCTTTCCTGGGCCGTCCAGGAATCGTCTCACTGCAGCTTGCTATGAGGAACATGAAAAGATACCGATTAGCGGCGGCGGCTTGGCTCCTGTTGGGATGTGCTCTCTTGTTTCCGGTTGGATGCCGGCGTTTGCCGGACGACTCCGCGATGCTTGACAAAGTTGAAAAGGCCCGCCTGGCGGCCGCCAATCAAGACAATTATGGAAGGCCGGTTCTTATCCAGGGAGTTGTGACCTATTGCGATCCGGAATGGCATCTGCTGTTTGTGCAAGACGAGAGCGGCGGATTGTTCATTGATCTCGATGAAAACGTGGTCGATGTATCAGCCGGCCAGCTCGTCGAAGTATCCGGCAAACTGGCGCCGAGCAATCGAGGTATCGAGAGTCCCCATTTTCGGATACTTGGCGCTGCTCCCATGCCAACGCCTCAACTTCTGTTGCATCCTGGGGACCGGTCGCAAGTGCGACTTTCAGAATGGGTGGAGATACATGGCCGGGTCCGCGCCGCCTCGATTGAAAACGGACGGCTTACGGTCACGGTGGTGGAGGGCGCCGACCGAACCAGAGTTCGGATCTTAACTCCGCAGCAAATCCCGCCTATCAACTTCATTGGCGCCGATGTGCAAGTTACCGGCGTCTCCGCGGCCGATCTGGACGAGAAGATGAAGACCCAGATATTTGTCTCCTCACTGGACCAGATCAACCTTGTCGGCACGCGTAAATTGACAGATCCGTTCTCCGGCAGGCCCGAGCCGCTATCGATGGCGCTCGACCGTCGTGGCGCGGGCAAACCGCTGCTCCTTACGGGAACCGTCATCGAGCAAAAGCCCGGCCGAGTGCTGGTGGTTGGGGACGGCACTGCGAAGGTCAGGTGCCGTCTATCCGACGACTCCCAGCTGGCGCCGGGAGACTCAGTGGAATTGCTCGGATTCACCAGCCCGTCCTCCGCCTATGAGCTCGAAGACACCATCGTGCGCATGATCGCTCCCAGAACGGGGGCATCGCAAATCAATGGAGCGATGAGGACCATCCGTCAGCTGAAGTCCTTATCTGTGGAAGCAGCTGCGACCCAAGTTCCTGTGGATGTGCAGGGCACGGTGACCTTCATTGATCCATACTCCAGCCTGCTGTTTGTGCAGGACAAGACTGCCGGAGCCTACGTCGATATCCACCGCGGAAGTCCCGAACTCGAAGCCGGAGATAGGGTGCGTGTCCAGGGGGTCAGTGGTCCCGGTGACTACGCGCCGATCATCACCCGCGCGGCGATCAGGCGAATCGGGCACGGGTCGATGCCGAAGCCGCAGCCATTGTCTTTGCAAATGCTGGCTTCAGGGATGAATGATGGCGGCTGGGTGCAGATCGCCGGGACCGTGCACTCGGTCTTGCAATTGCACAGCCAGCATTGGTTCAAGCTGGTGGTTGCCGGCCATAGCTATGAGGTGCAGTTGCCGCACTCGGCAAACACCGACGCCCTTCAGGGACGGCTGCTTGATGCGCAGGTGAGTGTGGGAGCTGTTTGTGGCACGAAATTCAACGAGAAACGGCAGCTCGTGGGTCTTAGGTTTTTCGTGCCGAACAACCGTTACGTGAAGATTCTTGAGCCTGCTCCGGCGGAGGCAGCAAAGAGCGTTCGCCCGCTGAGCACGCTGCTGCGATTTGATCCCTTCGACCTATCGATTCATCGCGCACGCGTCCGCGGCATCGTCACATTGCTCGCGGGCGAGCAGGCTTTCTATATGCAGGACGCCAGCGCCGCGATGTACGTGGTGCCGGAGCAGACGACGCAAGTGCACACCGGGCAATTGGTGGATGTGTCCGGATTTGCCGCGCTTGGTCCCGAAGGCCCATACCTCGAGGATGCGGCGGTGCATGAGGCCGATGGGACAGCGCGCGTCGCTCCAGTAAACCTGACGGCCGAGGACCTGAGAACCGGGTCGTATCTCTCGCAATTGGTCACCGTGAAAGGACGCTTGCTCGAGCACGTAGGCGGTCCCGAGGAAGACACGATGATCTTGCAAGATGGCTCTGTGCTATTGCAGGTGCAGTTGCAGGGGGGCAAAATCTCGCCTGCAGTCCGTCGGGGAAGCTTGCTTGAGGTCACAGGGATCCTACAATCCAGGGGAGGGCCAAATCAGAACTCGGTTCGGATAGCGCTGCCCGCACCCGCTAACGTTCGAGTGATCGAGGCAGCTTCATGGTGGACGCCGGAAAATACGGCGCGAATGCTTGCCGTGGCGCTCATTGTCATTCTGGCCGCGCTGCTGTGGATGTCTTTTCGCGCCTTTTGTGAAAGGTCGTATCAGGCGAGACACGATCTACTGACCGGACTGCCGAACCGTAGGGCGGCGATGGATGGTCTGGAGCGCCAGATGGTGCGCGCGACCCGTGAGCGATCATCGCTGGCGGTGATCCTTGCAGACGTAGATCATTTTAAAAAGGTCAACGATACCTACGGGCATCAAGTAGGGGATGCCGTGTTGAAGAAGGTGGCTGAGATTATGCGCGCCACCCTACGGCCGTATGACATTGTCGGCCGGTTTGGCGGAGAAGAGTTCGTGATTGTTATTCCCAATTGCGATGCGGCGGCGGCAAATGAGATTGCCGAACGAATTCGAGTCCGTGTCATGGAGGAGCGCTTCACCGCCATGCTTCACACCCAAAGTTTTCACGTGACCTGTAGCTTTGGAGTGGCCATTGCAAACGCCGCACCGTGGAATGTCGACTCCACACTCGCTGCGGCTGACCGCGCTTTGTACACCGCCAAGAATTCCGGTAGAAACAGGGTACTCGATGCGGAAATCACTCCTGTGGACTTTGCGTCGCAATCTCCCCTGATGTCGTAGTGCAACAGAGATTTTTGACGGAACTCCTGGATCAGCGTAACGTCTTTGGGAACCTAAGAGGTGCGCTGCGATGTGGTCTCTGCGGCAAACCGCGGTGATTCGCCCCTGAATGCCTCGTCTCTTGTTTTAATCAAGGCCAGCATCCCTTGTTCTTGTCCCACAAAGGTTGGTGACGTTCGCGTCGAACAGCCCTTCAGCATACAACTACGATATGCCCTGGTGTCACGCAAGAACTATGGCGAACCGCGCCAGAACCAGTATGCTCATTAACAAGCGGCGATTCTCCACGAACACTTTCATCGATTCTTTCGGGGGAGGGACTCGATGAAAGGAACGCGGAGAATCGCTGTTCGTACTTGCATAGAACCTTACTATTGGGTTCAGCTCTTCACAATCTCGTGAAACCTAAGGTGATCGAAATGGCCCAGTTGACGCCCGAAGAAACACTGCACGATAACCTCAGGCGGTACTTTGACAAAGTCTCCAAAGCCAAGACAAGACAGTTTGCCGAGCAGAGGGAAGTTTCCAACATAGAGGTTATTCCGAATACACGGTCCTCCATTGGAAGCGGAAACTAGCAACCACAAGAAAGATGGATTGTGCCGGTTTGCAGGCACTACGAAGGATCACTTCCGGATTGCCTTGACACCAAAGTACGGCCTCTTGTACAAGTGTTGCTTCCTTAAAGGAGGAAAACTGTATGCGCATGTTGCTAAGGGCATCGATTCCCGTGGAAGCCGGAAATGCCGCCATCAAGGCTGGGACGCTAGGTTCTACTGTTGAGCGAATTCTGGCTGATCTCAAACCGGAAGCAGCCTATTTCTTTGCGGACGACAACGGCCAACGATCGGCCGCGATCGTATTCGACATGCAGGATTCGTCGCAAATTCCGGCGATCGCTGAGCCTTGGTTTCTCGCGTTCAAGGCAAATGTTTCCATCCGGCCAATCATGAACCCTCAAGATCTCGCCAAGGCCGGTCCATCGATGGCCAAGGCGGTTCAGAATCACGGGGCGTAGATGCTCTTCAGGTCGTCAAATTCGCAAAATGAAATCTGCCGTGCCGGGGAGCTTACGGCGACCGCATTCCTATTGCAGTGATCCTCATTTGAGGAGGCATGGGTATCCCGTCGTCGTATCTCCCTGGTTTTTTCAGTTCCCTCGATCTTATTGAGGTAGGTCGGCCGTGCTCAGGCAGATATCCGCGCGATGGGCCAGGCAGGTCTCTTCCTGCTGATGTGGATCGGTTCTCACAGACTTAAGCTTCAAGAGCGCTTTGGTTGCCAAAGCCTTCATAAGAGCCGCACTCATTTCGGGGTCACGGACGCTCGTACATGAATAGATTCCTACAAGGGTCACGACCCGGGCGTAGAAGCCATTCCCTCCACGGGTGATCTTTGCAACGATGCCAGCGCCGCCGACGTTGGCGGGGTCCATGGCGCCGGTGAGGGGCAAAACGAGGCGGCCACGGTGGGACAGACGCTCGAGCCAAAGGGGATGCGGATGGGTGACGCCGGCATTGATGAATATCGCGTCACATTGGCCGGGATCGAACGCCGCACCGTCTTCCACGTGCACGGAAACGTTTGGGTAGGCGGCGAGATTCTCTCGAGCCCGAGCCGCCAAGCCTGCATCCACTTCACTGGCTGCCACGCTCCCAGCTGCGCCAACTACTTCGGCCATGATCGCGGTGTAATAACCGACGCCGCAACCGAGGTGGTAAACGCGGTCGCCAGCCTGGAGTTCGAGTGCGTCGATCCATCGAGCCAACGCGCTCGGCTGCCCGTTATTCAAATGACGGTCTGGATCGAGCGCGACCAGGACATTGTGATAGAGGTCCCTGGGGTTGTCAGTGGCTGCATACGCCGAGCCAGACAGTCCCATGAGCGCCATCGAGGCCATATCCGGCGATGCGATCTGCCAGGGCGGCGGCCCCATAAACTTCTCGCGGGGCACACAAGCGTAAGCTGCAACAAGCGCAGCCGAATTCAGGCCGGCTGCGATTCTAATTTCATCCGCATAGAAGAGGCGACAATCGTCGAGGTTCATAGATTGGTCCAGTATTTCACCGCGCATCGGGCGGTCATTATGGGCTCTGGTGAAATATGTATTCTCTCAAAGAAAGGGAGACATGAAGATCAAAGTCGTTGGCGCTGCAGGTGGTGAGGTCACTGGGTCCGCCTACCTTGTACAGACTGACCGTGCCCAGATCCTCATCGATGCCGGTATGTTTCAGGGTGGCAAGGGCTCTGAGGCAAAGAACCATATCCCCGCCGGCGTAAGCCCTCCCTCACTCGATGCCGTCCTTCTCACCCACGCCCACCTCGATCATACGGGCCGCGTCCCTCTCCTCATCAAGCACGGCTTTCGGTGCCCGATCTTTGCCACCGGCGCAACCATTGATCTCACCGAACTGATCCTCAAGGATTCCGCAAAGATCCAGGTCCAGGATGCTGAGCGAGCCAACCGCCGGCCCGAATTTCCCTGGTTCCTTTTTGGAAGAACGCTAGAAGTCTGGCTAAGGAGGATGTTATGTCTGGCAAACGAGAGATGAAAAGTTTTCTCACTTTGGACATTCTTGATTGCGAATTCGCAGTGATACAGCCTGATCAAACGACTTTCGATCCATTAAAGCTCTACGATCTATTTCGCGGTTACCTGGAACATGAAGACAATCTCATCAATTCCCGCCTGACCTGGTCTTTGACGGTTCATGGTTTTCTATTTGCGAGCTATGGCATATTGCTGGGCAAGATAGCGGATGAGTTCAGCGGGTTGGTGACGCCAGGCGCCCATCCTCATCTTGGAGAACACATCATCGCTGCCTTGTTCGCGCTGCAAGCGCTTGTCGCGATCCTTGGCGTGTTAGTCGGGTTTAGCTCGTGGCGGGCGATCATCGCTTCCCATAACGCCATTCAACATCTGGTTACGATCGCTCATTCTCAAGGGCGGCCTCTTGAAATCGTTCCCAAAAGGGCCACAGTTCCTCCAGGCTCCATCCTGCTGCCCCGAATCATCGGTGGTGGAGCGAAGATTCTACCGCCGGGTGAGCGCAAGCAGGACCATACAGTTGGCGCACGATCGTACTACTTGTGGCTGCCGGCGCTCATCATGTGGTTGTGGACGGTTTTGGTTGTCATTTCCGTTGCCTGTGGGGTTGCGGCGTCGTGCTATCGAGACATTTTCTTTTCTCGAATGGGCTTGTAGTTGTCAGCCAGTCTGAGAGGGCAAGTTGGTAGCGGGGCTGAACGCCTTCGCCGGGCAATCTTGCAGGTGAGGGCAATCCCTTTGGCGTTAGTTCCGTGTATCCCTTCAATGCTTGTTTGCCCGCACCCCGGCCATGCGTTGACGGGTTACGTTTCGTCTTTCCTCGAGGTCTCTGGACTGCGAAGGCTCGTCCCCAACAAACTAATTGGTAACCACGGTGTCATTGGTGGGTTGCTGCACGCCATGGACACCATCCACGGGGTCAGATGGCGGCGGTTGTTGCACCGGCGGCAGGATAGAATCCTGTGCGAACTTTGTCGTGGGCGAACCTGGATAGGTGCAGTGATAGAGCACGGTCAGACTGTCTCCGTTGTAGCCCTTAGGAAGATGGTCGAAAGTCCGTATTCGGTCTACAGCCCCCAAGCATGAAACATCAAGTGATGAGTACCCGCTTGATGTTTCCATAGTCGGGACTTCATGATGGCCACGCCGCCGTATGGCGAATTGAATGTAGACAGTTGCGCCCGCCGGGGTACTGCCGGCAACTTCCGACGAGTTCCATTTCTGTGCAACCTTGTTTTTCGCCGCTTCTATGTACCCGCCAAGTTGTGAACCAGGACTCTCTACCGGTTCGGGCCTTGGTGGCATTACGGTCGCGTCTTTGTGCTGTGTTACTTGCGGTGGATGAGCGTTCATCGAATCGAGTTCGTTATACGAACAAGGATAAAGTACTTTCAGACTGTCCTTGGTGCCACCCTCAGGTGGACCAAAAGTTCTCACCTGCTGCACAGCAAGAACGCAGGACGAATCGAGCGATGGATAACCACTCGGCCTACGTAACTGGACATCACGGGGTGAACCGTCATGTGAGATCGTGAACGTAATATCCGCAGTAGCGCCTGCAGGGGTATCGACGACTGCCGACGGGTTCCAACTCTGTCCCACCCTGGTTTTGATTACATCCCAATACCATTGAGACGGGGGCGGAATGACGCTGTCTTTCCATTCGACAGGAGCCGCCAGAGCCTGAGCAGTTGCGGCGCGAGCCGATGGAAACAGTGGATTTGCTCCGGGACGACTGTCTAAAAGGCATATCCCTACCAGGATCATTCCACTTGCGACTGCCGCCACCCACCTTGCTTTGTGGTTGTACGACAACTTGGAGTTCTTAGTGATCAACCAGAGTACAGCGGCGGTTAGCAGCACCAGGCAAGATAAGGACGTGTTCCGTCCCACGTTTTCACTAAGCGCGTCAAAAATTACATAAAGAAGAAGGCAAAGGACCGCGCAGGCTGCCCAAAGAATGCCGAACGCCTCGCGCCCAGTACGGTGGGTGGCTGTTGCGGCACCGACGGTGGCTGATAGGTTGACTGCGGTGGCGTCGCCTGTTGAGCCTGTGCCGTTGCTTCCCAACCGTCAGGCGGGGCGTGTCGGGGCGGCGGCGGGCCCTTCGGTTCCAGTACCGCTCTCAGTGCAACTTCATCACGTCTCGCATAGGCATCATTCGCCTGTTGCGTGAGCCGTTCACACCGGTGCCTATCCTGCTCATCAACCGCCAGGTCAGGATGAACTCGCTTGAGAACCCGGATCCACAGTCTCTTGAGTTCGGGCGACGCTGTAACCAGTGCGCTCACTTTACATCTCCGTTTTGCAATACATCACGAAATTCTCCGTCTGATAAGGCAGACGGAAACGCGGAGCCATGCGGATGCGGGCTTCGGCTTGCCACTTCTTCATCAACCGCGTGCTCCTGCGCTCCCCAGCTCCTGTTGCCTCTCGAGATTCTTCATGACGAGCGCCTCAACACTGAGTCGAGCATTGGTGTGCCCTGAGGCTGGTTGTATTTGACCAGTGACCGACGGCCCGCACCATTACCCTTTCCGGTACCAAGGCGGCCATGCTTGTATCGACAGACGCGGAAAGATGGCGCTGGAGGGCAGGGTAGGCATCGCTTCTACCCAGAACGGGCAGTCCTCTGTGCCACTTGTGTAACCGTTGTGGTGGTTACTAGCGCGGCGGGGTGGGGGACCGAGGCGGGGACCGTCTGGCTGACGAAGTCCCGTAGCTAGGGTTGTTTTGGCGCGGGTAACGTATGCTGTCACCGGATTAATCCTTTGCTTCATGCGCAAAGAGTGGGGCGGGTGTGTAGCCGGTTGCGGATAAGTCCTTTGTTTCATGAAGGCGCTCAAAATTTTGAATTAATTAAGGTGGTTATTTACTTGACTCAGGTGACCTCTACAGGTTGTGGTCATGGTTTTCCGTGCTCGCGAAGCATCGAACCATGGACTTGTAAGGTACCGGTTCAACCAGAACAGCCTGTTGGACAAGACGGTAGAAGAGCTTGCCGCGATTTGCGGACCGCCGTCGATTGAAGCGGAAGGTGAACTCATCGAGATAGAACTCCAGATGCTCATGGCTCACCGCCCCTTGGTGCGTGCCCAGGATCCAACGCTTCAGCAGCGATACGACCAAGTGGACGTGCGGCAGGAGTTCCGATGCGGATCCCGGCTTGCCTTTCACCACGGTCACTTCATGGACGTAACCCTTCTCTCCCACTGCGGAGTAGCCCTGCCAGCCGTCGGTATGGACGGTGCTCCCCGGTTCAATCGCTTCCTCGATGAAAGCCGTGAGGCGGCCGCCAGAGGCGGCCGGAATCCGCTTCATGCGAATCCGTCCGATGCGCGGGCCATCTTCCTGCACAGCGAGAACAATCAGGGACTTGCGCTCTGTCCGACGGCCACGCACACCCTCTTCCAATCCCCCAAGATAGGTCTCGTCCACGTGCACCCGTCCGCTCAGGCGGTCCCGGCCAGGCCGCACCATCGCTCGCCGCAGTTTGTGCAGCCATGTCCAGGCCGTCTTGTAGCTTCCCAGTCCCAAGACCGCCTGCAGCCCAACCGCACTGGCACCGTTCTTTTGACTCGTCAGCCAATACATGGCCCGAAACCAGTCCGCCAGCGGCTTGCGCGTGTCTTGAAAGATAGTCCCCGCCGTGACCGATGTCTGATGGCCGCACTGCCGGCACTGCATCCACACTGAGCGCACCGGCCAGTAGCGCTCAGAGCCGCACTTCGGACACCGAAACCCCTGCGGCCAGCGCAGTTGGAACAAGTAATCCCGGCATGCCTGCTCCGTGGCAAACCGCGCCTCGAATTCCCTGAGATTACGGGGATAATCCTCCATGCCCCGCAACACTACAGGTGGGGGTTACCTGAGTCAAGTAAATAACCACCTTAATTAATTTGATCATCTTGCTTCTTTCATGGGTTGTTGCTGTTCCCCAGCGGCGGGTAAGGACCAGTACCAGACACCGTTGACTCCATCCTTGGCGCTGCGAACGCCAATATCGAATTTGGCGCGCCGCAGGGTTGCAATGCAAACGCCATCACGCTCGGCGGCGGTCTCGACTGTGAATTGAGATTGGCTGCCACCCTGCAGATACTGTGCAGCCATTCACCGGCGAACTTGCGTTTGGGCAGGCCTGCGCCGGTTGGACGGTCGGCCAGCATTTCCTCCCGGGTGAGCTTGCTGCGACCAGTCCAGAAGAAGTTCCCGGCATCGTCGATTCTGTACGCGAGCGGGGGAGCGAGAGGCCCCAAGTTCGACTTGACCTGCAGCAAGGCGGGCTGTGACGGTGCGTCGGGGGAGCTGCCGGCGAGGAACTCGGTACGGAGGGCGGCTGAGATCTCGATGGAGCCCTGGCTGCGAAGGGCCGGTCTGCCGGGGCCACGTTTGCTGAGATGGCGAATGAGAAGAATACAGCAGTGATGTCTCTCAGCCAGACGCGCGAGCTTTTCCAAGGTGGGAAGGGCCTCCGTGTTCTGATGGAAATCGACGCCGGCGCCAGAGTAGTTGTGGAATGAATCGAGAATCACGAGGCGGGCATGGGTTCGCAGGAGCGCATCTTCAAGGACGGAGCTATCGCGGAGGTTCAGGGAGGCCGAGGGCGCGGAGACGGATCCGCGCAAGACGACCAGGCGCGTGGGATCGCCATCGAGCCTGGCGAAGCGAGGGTGAATGACTTTTGAGCTATCGTGCTCCATGGAGGCGTACAAGACTGTACAAGGGTCCATGCACGATTCCAGGCAAGGTTCGAGCGTTTCGCCGGTGACTGGGGCTCGCCCCCGGCTCAGAGCGGCCGCAATCGCGAGCGCGATCCAGGTTTTTCCCGATCCAGGCGCTCCGGAGATCATGGCTAAGGAGCCGGATGCGAGCCTGTCTTGCCAGAGCCATTGGACGGGTTGGGGCTGGAGGTCGCAGAGATAGACGAGGTCCGCGCTGCCGGCGATGGCAGTTGGTTCAGCGGGTAATGGGAGCGGGGTGGGCGGCGGCGGAGTGCCTTGCGGTGAGTCTTCCTGCGGGGTGAGGACATCCGCAACCATCGCTGTGCCTTGATCGGCCGCCGGGATGGGCGGATGCTCGATCGAGGAAGGAACCTCCGGCTGCGGTCTGAAGGATACACCGGAGAAGATTCTCGTGCGCGGGTTTAGCCTGTTGATGGTCATCAAATCACTCCGTTTGTGGAAACGAATCCGTAGTATTTGCACTGTTGGGTGCTGAGAGAGACACAGTTTGGGTTGCGATTTCAAAAGAGCATATGGTTACTTTTGTGCAGCCGCACTGTGACCTTCCATGAAGTTTTCTCTATTCCTGCGAACACGCTAATATGCGCCCAGAATGGCGTCCAGAGGGTATTGAAATAAACATGAGGAGAGAGGGGGGTGAAACTCGTTCAACTTTTGGTTTGATCTTTGGGGTTCTGCGTTCTTCAGGGCGGACCAGGTTTTCCGAAAAAGTGGCGTGCACGGGCACGGCGCTCATTGTGGCTGCTATTTCTACCGTTGCGCTTCGGTGCCCACCTGTCCGAAACTCCCCCTTCAAACGATGGGCGGGTATAGGTTTACGTTCCGTCTGGTCACCAGGTTCGAAAACCTTCGCTGATGCGAAGGTGAGCCGCGAATTTTGTTCATCAGGAGAACAGCATAGCGAAGTCCCGCCTATTGACACGTATGCCCGTATGGGAATATATAAACTGAATGGCAAGAGCGGCGAACACGACAGATATTTCCATGCAATCGCCGAGCCCCGAGGGCGCGAGGTGATGTGTGTGCCGGCGGCGGAACAGAAGCAGGAGAGCGGAATGGACAAGAACAAGCAGAGCCAAACGAACATGAGCACGCCACCGATTGTGTCGCCGCAGGAGTGGGAGGCTGCGCGCCAGCAACTGCTGGTGAAAGAGAAGGAATTGACCCGCACCCGTGACGCGCTGGCCGCCCAGCGCCGGCGGATGCCGTGGGTGGCGGTCGAGAAGCAGTACGCGTTCGACGGGCCTAAAGGCAAGGCAAGCCTGCTGGACTTGTTCGACGGGCGACGTCAGCTGATCGTCTACCGCGCCTTCTTCGAGCCCGGCGTGTTCGGTTGGCCCGAGCATGCCTGCCGCGGCTGCTCCCTGGGGGCCGACCAGGTCGCCCACCTCGCCCATCTGAACGCCCGCGACACCACGCTCGCGTTCGCCTCGCGCGCGCCGCAGACCGACATCGAGCGCCTGAAGGCGCGGATGGGCTGGAAGATGCCGTGGTACACCATCACCGACAGCTTCGACACTGACTTCGGCGTGCACGAGTGGCACGGCCACAACGTGTTCTTCCGCGACGGCGAGAGCGTCTTTCGCACTTACTTCATCAACAGCCGCGGCGACGAGGCGATGGGGAGCACCTGGAGCTACCTCGACCTCACTCCGCTGGGGCGCCAGGAGGAGTGGGAGGACTCGCCGCAGGGCTATCCCCAGACCCCGCCGTACAAGTGGTGGAACTGGCACGACGAATACGCCGCCGCGCCGCCCGACCCGAGGTGGGTTAAAGTGGTGGACAACGCACAGGCGACGTGAGTTAAGGGACGGAAGGAACTACCACCGGCAAAATCACTTTCGTTCATGAGATGGAGATAGTTTTTGGCTTTCTTGCCTGATGGAGACTTAAACCAAGGCTCGAGTAGCTTCCCACTTAGCTCTTCGCTTTGGTGCCGGAAACGATGAAGGCAGTGAAGCCGTAGAGAAATGTTCCTTGGCGTTGGCCTGGGCCAGGTGTGTCCACCAAAGGTTCGCTTCCATCATACGTTGATGCTCCTCCGTTGCGGGCTGCCCTGTCTCGGACTGGTACTTCCAAGCAAAGATCACCGAACGGGCTGTGATGCTCGATCGAACGATGGGCTGAAGAGGATGTGCGAGAACCGGAAAAGAAACAGCAGGTCCCTCCACTACGCTTCGCTTCGGTCGGGATGACAATTCATCTGAGAGCTGCAGCATTGGCGGCTGATGGAAAGAACTGCAGATCCCTCGGCTTCGCTCGGGATGACAAAGGGGAGAGCGACGCTTCCATGAAGAGCGGCTGCTGGACAGACTGCCACCCTAATCGGTGGTGGCGCGCGCGGATCTGCCCAGCAGATCGATCTCTCCTGTTATCACGTGCGCATGCAGTGAATACTCGCCGTCTGCAGTTTCTCTCGCAATGCCGCGGAAGAAGCCGCCTTTCTGGGCGCCGTAAACCGGAGCTTTCACTTCTCCAATGCTTACCGACACGTCGACGCTCCGGTAGTCCCACAGGCGAGTCGAAGAAATCGTAATCTGGCCCGCATACAGATTGATATCCTTATCGCCCGCAATCTCCTCCACCTTCACCTCTCCTGCGGACATCTCGACCCGCAGGCTCGTCTTTCGCGGCACTTCAATGCGGACCCTGACATTGTTTCCTTTGCGCAAATCGCCCGCGATGGTCAGGGTTTCGTCATCCTGATTTCCCTGGAGCCGGATGCGGATACGCTGGGCGTCGTCCTCGTCGCCCGAGGTGCACGAAACATGAATTGCCGCCTGATCCGTGCCCACAATATCGAGACCCGCGGGTCGTGAATGGACCCTCAGCACGGCCCTCGGCCG
The DNA here is from genome assembly GCA_963834205.1 of uncultured Acidobacteriaceae bacterium. GTDB lineage: Bacteria > Acidobacteriota > Terriglobia > Terriglobales > Acidobacteriaceae > PALSA-350. The sequence goes on from CAWIBI010000015.1 coordinate 124,165, forward strand.
CAGGGGAGCCTCCAGCGTTTGCCCGCAGGGGGCCTCCGCTCGCGCCAAACCCGCCAGGTTCCAGACCAGCACGGCCGCGCCCGCGACGGCAGAAAGAGTCCTCATGCAGGTTCTTACGGAGCCCGCCGAACAGATGTTCCCGCAAAACATCGCCAAAGCTCAGAATGATCGCAGAAACGCCTAAAACGGATGCGACGCAGGGGCCGTCAGTGAAGTGCAGTGAAAATTACCCTCTTATTCCCTGCCCTGGCAAGTGGCGCGGATAACCAACTTGGTCTTTCCACAGACACTGCACTCTTCTTTGCTCCGAGCAAAGCTTCTACCGGGCGGCGGGTTAGGGCGACAGCCTACCTATTGCACTGGTTCTGACTTGGGTGGGGATAGGCATCGTGTCGCCGTATCTCTCTCCGTGTCGCCGTATCTCTCTCGCCTCTGTGTCGTGTCCTCTGTGTCGGAGCTTCCTAAACTTGGAGAGGTTGTTGAACTCTAGACTTCTCTACTGAAGGGGACTTATATCCTCTGGCGATTCGAATCAAACCCGAAGCCTTGACGAACTATTCCAGCCCCAACGCAAAACGCAGACACCCCACACTTCCGGTATATGGATGATGAAGGCCGTCGGTGGGGTCAAAAACTGCTTCACATGACCAAGCGTCCGATTCACAAATACCCCCAAGTGGCCGTCATCATCTTTCTGGTAACGATGCACTAAATTGCCGCTGAAACGCAGGAAGATCGCTAATATGGACGACGGCCAGTCACGCCCGGAAATGGGGGTCGACAGCAGGAGGAGTATCCCGTACAGAAGGCCTCCGTACAGCCAGTCCGATATGAGTCTCCTTTTCATGTTCTTAGTCCGTCGCTTTCTTCGACAAAGTCTTCAGAATCTCGTCGGCAAGACGCTTGGCGTCCGCGTTGAGGGTTTCACGTGTTTCCGCGACAGCATGGGTAGCCACGCCGACCACTCCGAGCGGAGGCATCGTCTTTGCTCCCTTAGCGGCAGCGTCGAACTCCTTGACTGCGATCAATGCGTCTTCAGTCTTCAACTGGACCACCACATGAGCGGCAAGGTGGCTCGCTCCCAGGTTCATGCCCGCCATGCGCTTCGCGGCGTTCCCGGGATCGATCGTCGTAAGACATCCGGCTAACAGCAGCGTACCGGCTGCCGGTTGGTCTGCCGGCTCCCCAATGCGTGCATCCATCTTCTTAGCCAGTCTCTTTTGCAACTCTGCACTGATGGTCTCAATCAGCTCCTGCGAATCGGTGTCCGCCAGAATATTGTTCGGGTCCGGCGTCTTAGGACAAGCATCTCCGGACGGTCCGGGAGTCGCTGCAGCGTTATTCGCCACCGCAAAAGGAAGTATCAGGGCTTGCTTCGGCTTGGGCTGCGCCGCGGATGAGTCCGCAGCAGTGGCTTGACTGTAGGCAACAACATTCCCTAGGGCCAGGCTGAAAACGAAGGTCGAAAGAGTGAGTTTCATGACTTATCTCCTAAAATGGTTTCGATTTATGGAAACTCTTGCACGGACTCCGATGTTTGCCGAAGCGACAGCAGCACAATTGCGGCGGCAGTTACAAACGTTGTCATATGCAGATAGCGGCCGGGTATTGGGGCAACCGGTGGTTTGGTCACATATTCGGTAAACAAAAGGGCCCCGCTCTTCAGTGCTTCCAGAAGGAATATGGCGCTCAGAAAGCGGCGCTGGCGAAGAGCGATGTACAGGTAAACGACTCCCCAGGCAAACTGGCTGATTCCGCCGGCAGCCAGGAGAAAGATGATGTTGGGTGCGCTGGAAGTACTCAGGTCCATACCGGCAATACTCCCAGCGCCACTATCCGGGGCCAACCAGTGAACACCACCGCGAAGAAGATTCAGGCCGCCCAGCATAGCCAGGACGATCCTCATCAAGGGTTCCAGGGAACCCTCGTCTTTCGGCACTGCACTGCTCTGTAATGGCTTGTCCACGGGATTCCCTTCCAAAGGCCTGGTTACTGTTGCGCCGCAGCCTGAAGATCCTTCAAGTCTTGCTGGATCAGCTCTGCATCTGCCTTCTGCAGCTTGCCGCTGGACACTTTCTTGCCAATATCCGTTCCTGCCGCTCTGCCTGCACTCCGGTCAGGGGTTTCGCCCTTTGCCCGCAGGTTGGCATTGGTCACCAGCTGGGTGGCATCGGCGGTTATTTGTGACTTTTCGTCGGCGCTAAGGGTGGAAGCGGGCAGCGCTTTTGCGATGTCTGCCTGCAGTTTGTTGGCCGCTGCCACCATTGGTGTGCTCTGCGCCATAGCCATGCCGCAGCAGGTAGCAAGGGTGAATGCGAGAAGATAGTTTTTCATTGTTTTCGCCTCATTGGGTTGGGTTTGGTGTTGCACACCCTTAAGGGAACACTGCCCGCGCCCCCCGGAGAGCAGAATCAGCTGAACGCGGATTTTCAGCGTCTAGCGCGGATAGCATGCGGCGATGTTCACATACGATGAGACATGCTCATTCTGCCGACACCCTGGACATTCGACCCCGGGCAGCTTTCCGCTGTCCGTCCAAGCGCAGATGTGCTGGTCCTCGTAACCGTCGGCTTTTTCATGGGGCTCGTAGTTTCTTTGCGCCTGGTGAGGTTTCTCTGGGTACTGCAGCGTCGCACTGCCGTGGCCAGAGGCATGCTGTGGATGTGCGCTGCCTTGATCGTCATTAACGTTTGCCGCGCATTACGCCTTAGCACTGTCTGGAGAAACACTGCAGTCCATTCAGTCATGGCCTCTTTGCCTGGGATCGTCGTACTCATCACCCTGCTCTGGGTGCCCGTCTATCTCTTCAACGGCCTCGAGCAGCTGTCCCGGCCGCATACGTATCGCCGATGGGGAAGAGTCGCAGCGGCAGTAGCCGCTCTGTTCTCTCTTTTCATCCTTGGCCCGCTGCTCATGGGGCGTCACTCGGTGGATCTCTTCTTAGTCTTGGTAGCCTTGCTTACCGAGTTCCTGCTGGCTCTCGCGGTCCTCCTCAAGTTGCGTCAACCGGGAGTGCTCGTGCGTAGCCAGATTTTGTTTGTGCTCTTTACCGCGGGCGGCCTCGCTCTGCTCGCCTGTCCTGCCGTGTTGGTCCTTTTCTCCGCCTTTCCGGAAACGCCGGTCTTTCTTATCCGAGTACTCATTGAGAGCGGCATGATGCTGATCATTCTGGGAGCTTTTTTCGTCTTCTCAAGTCTTCGTTTTGCTGACGTATTGCTCAAAGACGTATTGCACACGTACTGGTGGGGCACCCTTCTCCTGCTTACCTGGTTTGGCCTGCAGCAAATCCTGAAGCTTCCGCAAAACACTGGCTCGGTTCCTGCAGCCGAGCGGGGGTTGTTTGCTGTCGCATTCCTTCTCTTCGCCATGGCGCTGGCTCCCTGGGGTGAGCGGCTGCTCGATCGGGCCGTCTCGGAGTGGTTATTCGATCAACCGGATTATGGCCGGCTGGTTTCAGATCTCTGGCGCAATTTGCAGAAGAGCGACGAGCAGGCAATATGGTTTTCCGATGTGGTAGCTACTCTCTGCAGTGGCTCCGGCTTTGCCGCAGCAAGAATAGTGGAGTTAAGTCGCGATTCGCCCGAGGCACAGGCCTTCGCCGCACATACCGAGGACGCGATTTTTCCCCTGGCCGGCGACCCACTTCGTTCCCTGACCGAGCCGCCCACGCAGCTCCTGCTCCCTCTGCGCGTTCACGGGGAAGCGACCTACGCACTAGCCGTTTCCAGGGATCCGCTGCAGGGATCGATTCTGCACAGCGAATTCGAGTTCTTGCGCCGCATCGTACGCCAACTGGAAGCCAGGCTCGAAGCTGCTCGGCTAGCCAACATCCGCCGCGAGCGTGAACAGCACGAAGAACGGCTGCGCGCGCAGCTTACAGAAGCTGAGCTGCGCGCCTTACGGGCCCAGGTGCAGCCCCACTTCCTCTTCAATGCGCTCAACACGATTGCCCATTTGACCATCGCCGCGCCTGAGCTCGCCGAGCGCATGACTACCATGCTGGCCAGTATCTTTCGCTACGTGCTCACCAGCACGGAAGATACGTTGGTTCCCTTGGAGCAGGAGGTACGATTTATCGAGGACTATCTTGCCATCGAGCAAATGCGGTTCGGGCGGCGCTTGACCACGGAGATTCTCGTCGATGAGCAGTCCAGGGCGATCCTCGTACCACCCCTCCTTTTGCAGCCGCTGGTCGAAAACGCACTCCTCCACGGCCTGGCTCCGAAAATCGAAGGAGGTTTGCTGCGTCTCACCACACGATGGGAGCGGCAACGCTTCTGCATTCAAGTCGAGGACAGCGGAGTTGGATTAGCTGCTTCATCCCTGACGAAATCGAGCGGCGCCCACGTCGGTCTCGCCAACATCCGCAGGCGTCTGGAATGCCATTACGGCCCCTCCGCTACGTTATCCATCGCTGCGCGTCAAGAGGGCGGTGTGTGCGCCAGCGTTCAAATTCCCATCATGGAAAATAGGTAAGGGGGGTTCCATGCGAGTCCTTCTTATCGATGACGAATTAGCTGCGAGAGAGCGCCTCAGAAGGCTATTGCGCAGCCACCCGGAGGTTGAGGTGGTGGGCGAAGCCGAGCACGGCCTGGCCGGTTTGCAGCAGATCCAGCTGTTGCGGCCGAATGTCATTTTTCTCGATATTCAAATGCCTGGGCTCGACGGCTTTCAGATGCTGCGAGAGCTGCCTGATCCGGAGAGCACGCCCTTAGTCATTTTCGCCACCAGCTTCGAGCAGCATGCGCTCCGCGCCTTCAAGCAGAACGCGCTTGCCTATCTACTCAAACCCATCGACAAGGATCTCCTCAATCTTGCTTTAAAGCGGGCGGCGCGGCTGCTCGCCTCGGTGCCCGATCTCCACGAGGAAGTGGAGAAGACGCGGCGTGCTGCATCCGCAGCTCCGCCGCTAAGTAGTGTCGTCGGCCACAAGCAGAACAACTGCTTCCTGCTCAAGCCCGAAGATATTTTCTGGTTCTCCGTTGCTGATGGTATCGTCAGGGCACGCACCCTTACCGATAGCTATTGGCTGAACCATCCCATCGGATACCTTGAAGACTCCCTCGCCCAATCGACCGCAGCACACAGCTTCTTTCGCGCGCGGCGCGATTCGCTCGTCAATCTTAATCATGTCCGGGTGATCCGCCCCTTTGATCGTAGTACCTTCGTGCTGGTCATGGCCGACACGCAGAGTACCGAAATTGTGGTCAGTGAACGTCAGGCGAAGCTTCTCCGCGAGCGCCTTCCCGGGTTATAAACGGCAGTTTTCTCCCGGCTCCCGGCCCAGGGTTGAGCTGTGGTTCATCGCTTTACGCGCGAAACAGGGCGCGCAGGAATGGGACGGAGTACCTCCAAAAATATGGGTCGACGATCTGAAGGTGGCGCGAGGCTATAGGGGTTATTCCGTCCTGTCCCCGCCAGAGCACTGTCCCCCTAAATCTGGGCGGTCCCTTCAATGCCCCCTCAATGCCGATCGGTTGAATTTTCTGAAATAGGTATGCTGTCAAAATGCGGTCACCGGATTAAGCCTAAGAGAACAGCAGGTCCCTCCACTCCGCTTCGCTGCGGTCGGGATGACAATTCATCTTGAGGGCTTAGCCAGTGGTGGCTGGTGGAGAGAACTGCAAATCCCTTGGCTACGCTCCTAATGGCAAGACGTTTGGAGGAGGCATGGTAACCCACTCAAGCCAAAAGAGGACTTGAATGGGGCACCCAAAGCCTTGGTTGCTGGTGTATCACCCCCTGTTTGTCTGTATTTATGGCGGAAGGCCTACGCGCCTTACCAGATCCTGGAAGCGTGAGTCTGAGCGCAGCGGGTCAAGGCAGGGATCTATTTTGAGATAAGTGAGTCCCTTGTCGCGCGCGGCGAAGGATTTCTCCAGCCATGCGAAAGCTTCATCCTTTTCCCCCAGCCCGGCATAGACCAACGCGATTTCGTATCTTCCGACGCCTGTGTTTTGCACGTGCTTCCGCAGTTCGGAAATCATCTCGCGCGCTTCCGCCTCTCGTCGCATGCGAGCGTAAGCGTTACCCATATGGCCCAGGGCGTGGGGTTGATCGCCCAGCTTCTGAAATTGCTGAATGGCCTCCTCGTACATACCCTTTTCCACATAGATGACGGCCAGGGGAAAGATGAGTTCAGCGGGTTCGTGATGCAACGCCGACGCATGTTGCATTTGCAACAGGGCCTGGTCGTATTGGCGGGCAAAGTAGTAAGCGAACGCAGAGGTCATGAAGGCGCGACTGGAAATGGGATCGAGTTGCAACGCCAACTGCAACTCGGAGATTGCCTCGGGGAGGCGGCCCATCCGTTCCAGATAATTGGAGTAGGCCCAACGCACGGGGGCTGAGTTTGGATTGAGCTCAAGGGCCCGTCTGAACTCCTTTCCCTCGGTCGCCCAGTCCCAGTCGAGATTCATCGCAGCATGCGCCAGCTGGACATGGCCCTCGGGAAGAGCTTCATCAAGCGCGATGGCTTTGATGGCCGCGGCCTTCTCTTTGGGAAACGCCTCGGAGTAAGGCATCCAGCCCGCTTCCCCCATCCATCCATAACTAGTGGCCAGTGCAGCATGCGCCTGCGCGTAGTTGGGATCTTTGTCGATTGCTTTTTGGAAATACCCGATTCCGCTGCTCGGGTTCCCCGTAGCTAAGGCTTGCATGCCCTGCAAATAGAGCTCCTGAGCTTCCGGGTCGACGGTGCGGGGACGGGCAAGACGGGCCCGCTCCTCGGGCGTCACCGCAATCCTGATCTGGTCGGCGATCGTCCGCGCTACCTCGGCCTGCAAGGTGAGAACGTCGTTCAGATCGCGGACGTAGCTGCGCGCCCAGAGGTGATGATCGGTCCTGGCGTCGATCAACTGGGCCGTGATCCGCACCTGATTGCCCTGGCGCAGCACGGAACCTTCGACCACGGTATCCACCCCCAACTCGCGGGCGATTTGGGGCAGGGTTTTCGTCGTGCCCTTATAAGTCATCGTCGAGGTACGAGAAATGACGCGCGAGGCAGAAACCTCGCCCAGGTCAGCAATGAGTTCTTCTGTCATGCTGTCCGCGAAGTAATCCTGGCGTGGATCGCCGGAGAGATTCTGCAGAGGCAGGACCGCGATGGCGTGATGTTCGGGCTCCGGGGGGGATCCCCTGGGCCAGACTTTGAAGCCGATGTAACCGATCGCCGCAATGAGGGCCAGCCCGGCCAGCGTGCCAGCCACCACGCGCCACTGGCGAAATGTCTCCCCGGGGGCGGCAATTGCGGACGGTTCGGTGGGAACCGGCGGATTATCCCCCGGATGTGGCCCGGGGTGTGGATCTGGCAAAGGTTGCGGCGTGGGATTCCCAGTGGAATTTCGGGACATACGACCCGGACGGGAGCTCGATGCGGACCAGCGGGGGCTTGGTCGATTCCTGGTAGTACTGGGCCAGTTTTCTCCGGACTTCAGTGGCCTTGACCCGGACCACTGCATCGTTGGCAGTGTCGTAGTCGATCCTGCGGCCGAACATTTCGGCGCCGATCATGCGCTCGCGCAGGCTATCCAGCCGGCCCGCCAGCGCGTGTTCCACGATCAACTGGAGAAAGTCCTGAGCTCGTTTACTGCCCGCGAACGCCTTGCTCGCGAACACATCCTTGAGATGATCGCGCACCAGACCGAGCCGTTCCGGACTGAAGTCCTCCGGATTCGAGACTGGATAGGTTGCCGGCATACCGCAAACCCTTGTGTGAGTGACTCTAACACAGGCAAACGTGGCTCCGGAGCCAACAAACGGTCTACTCGGCACGTGCGTAAGTGCATAGAAACAAATGTTCTCAACGCGAACGCGGCGAACACGCTGTTACGAACATTCCGAGCGTGCCGATCCCCTGTTGTTATCGGGGGGAGAGGAGTGCATGCAAACCAACGAGCAACTCGCCTGCGAAGCCGACAGCTCACGGATGTTCCAGGAATTCTTTGAATCTTCAAAAGTGCTGCGCGAGGAGCTGGCGTACCTGCGCAATGCAGCTACAAGCAATCTCACCATCCTGATCACCGGCGAGAGTGGGACGGGCAAGGAGCTGGTCGCTTGCGCCGTTCACCAGTTGTCCCATCGTTCCCCCCGGGCGTTCGTCCGCATCAACTGCGCGGCGATCCAGCCTCAGCTCCTTGCTTCCGAGCCATTCGGTCAACGGAAAGGTAGACGGTCCCCCCAGGCGCAACCACGTCTCGACTGTCTCCCGTTGGCCGAAGGGGGAACGATCTTTTTGGAAGGTGTCGACGATCTGGCCGCCGAGGCGCAGCTCGGCCTTCTGAGAGTTCTGCGGGACCTGGAGTCTGGGTACACCGACCGAAACCGCTCCCCGCGGCTGATTGCCACTACGCGTTGCGATTTGCAGGCTGCCACCGACGCGGGAACCTTTCTCCGCGGCCTGTTTTTCCGGCTCAATGAATTTGCCATTACCCTTCCTCCCCTGCGAGAGCGAAAAGAAGATATACCGGCGCTGGCTCGCCATTTCCTGGCCGAGTACTTTCTTACCCGCCGCGGGGTACGACCAAAGAACCAGCGGCCGGCCCTCACCGAGCGGGCCATGAATCTGCTCCAGTCTTATCCGTGGCCCGGCAACATGCGCGAGCTGCAAAGCGTCATGGAGCGGTTCGCCGTACTTTCGGAAGCGAACATCCTCTCGGTCGACGCCAAGTGGATTCCCTGGGAGTCCGTTCAGGCGCGAACTTCGCCGGCGTCAACCTCCGGGATGCCGATGCCTAACGAGACGGAACTGCTGGAGGCTGCGCTGATGGAAATGCTGGCTGCGCTTCCGGGTTGGGAACCTTCGAATCCTCTGGGATGAGCCGATATAAGGTCTGATTTGGGTTCCGATGTGGGCTCGACTTGGGCTCCGTGGATGGTGAATTCGCAGACGAGATGAGCGGCGTGTCCTCCCTATGATTTCCCGCAGCTTCCTGGTTATAAGGAGACTCTGTTTTGATGAAATTCTTCCGATCTTTGCGGCAGCGAAGCAGGACCGGGCGACTCGGCGATGCCCATGAGGAGTGGAAGGAGGCCCACTGGGCGCCGGCTGCGTCGGAAGCCGGTAACCACCGCTTCGTTGCGCTTCAGCCGATCTTCGATCGTAGGAGAAAGGTCTTCGGCTACGAAGCCCTGTCCCGTAGCAAGTGGGAAAACCGGTTCACCGGCGACCCGGATACGGCCACCCAGACCATGATCGACGACTGGTTGCTCCATGGACTCGACGAGCTCACCGCTTGGCTCGCGCACCTTTATCAATTGCACCTTCGAAGCGCTTACAGGAGGGTCGTTGACGCTGCTTCCCACGCGCATCGTGCTGGAGCTGCTGGAAACCGTCGAGCCCAGCCCAGGGGTGGTGTCCGCTTGCCGCAAAATGAAGGCGCTGGGCTACCAGATCGCGCTCGATGACTTCCAGCTTTCCAAAAAGATGGATGTCTTGCTCGCACTTGCGGACTATGTCAAAGTCGATTTCCGCGTCACTGACAGCGACCAGCGCAGAGCGATTGTGCGCCGTGTGAAGGGCCTCGCCACGATCCCCGTCGCGGAGAAAATCGAGACTGAGGAAGAATTTGACGCCGCGGTGGCGGAAGGGTTCCGGCTGTTTCAGGGATATTCTCTGGGCGCCCCTGTTCTCTTTTCCAAGAGACGAATTCCCCCTCTTGATGCAAACCATTTGCGCGAGACGCGCGTGCCGGCGTTTGGATAGGGGAAAGAATCCAGGCCTCAAAAGCGAGACCTGGGCCACCCATGGAATTTGCTGCTATAGGTATGCTGCCGCCGGATTAATCCCCAGGACTACATGAGCTTGCTCGGTCCGGGCCGAAGGCAATCAGTTGAATCTGCTGCTATAGGTATAGTGTCACCGGATTAGTCCTGTTTTGCTGCGCACTCGCGTGGCAACTTAGAAGAAGAGTTCCGGGGAAACACGAAAGCGCTTGCTCAGGCGAGATATGTGGTCCTTGTTGAGATCGCGCTTTCCGCTTAGGACCTCAGAAACGATACTCGGTGTTGCAAATACGTCTACCAGGTCCTTTTGCTTCAGCCCGTGTTGGTCCATGAGAAAGGTGATTGCCTCGAGCGGCGATGCCTTCGGGAGTTGATAGTGCTTCTCCTCAAAGTCCTCGATCAGCAGCGTGAGCAAGTCTGCTAAATCCTTCTCTTCTGGGGTGAGGATGTCGTTCTGCTCTAGAGCGAGAAGCGTCTCCATATAGCGATCGTTTTCGTCTTCGGACTGAATGACCCTGGGGAGCGCTTTCGCCAGCAGTTTGCCGTAGATAGGGTTTGCGGTCAATGTTTTCATCTTTTCCACCTTCCCTTGTCGTATTCGGCGTGGGTGATAACGTCGCGAATGAAAATCTTCCTGCTCCGGTAAAAGATCAACGAGATCAGACGGTACTCATTCCCTTTGATGTTGAAGACCGTGTATTTGCCGACCCCATCTGCTGATGGGAAGTTGCGCCTAACAGCTTTTAGGGAAGTCCAGTCTGCTCTCTTCGCGATCCGATACCAGACATCGAGCGGGCCGGCCAAGTCTCCATGCACCTCAGCCGCAGTCAACAACTTCTTTCGACTGATCACGTGCAAAGCAGACAGGACCTCTCGGCTACTTATACTGTACTTCGCAAAATGCGAATCTGCAACAAAATTCTTCGCGATACGCGAAGAATTTTGTTCATTCCCAGGGGCTCGCGGAGTCAATTGGAGTCGGTTTTCGGCATGTGGGCTGGAAATGTTCCAACCATAGACCATCTGATCCCTGCCTTCATGGTCTTGTAGGTGAAGGCATTCGCTTTAGTGTCAGTCCCGTCTGTCCCTCCTCTGTCTGTCCCTCCTCTGTCTGTAATGCACCCCAAAAGTGAGACACGACGGTTAGGGGAAAAATGGGGACACTCAGCGGTCATAATGGAGATGACCGATGAGCAAACAGAGGCGCTACAGCGCGGAGTTCAAGCTGGATGCGGTAAGCCGGATGGAGCATTGTAAGACCATCACCGGCTTAGCGAAGGAGTTGGGCATCCGGCGGAAGTTTTTATACCAGTGGCGTGATCAGTTACGAGCCGGCGGCAAAGCGGCGTTGGAGCGGCGCATAGGTCGCCCGCCAGGCAGCCCGTCGAAAGCCGTTTCCCAGCCAACACCCAGTGCAGCTGAGTCGCGGATCGCCGAGCTAGAACGGCTGCTGGGCCGCAAGCAGCTGGAGTTGGATTTTTTCAAGCGAGCCTTCGAACAAGTCAGGGGAGCAGCGGCGAATCGTATCAGCGATGGCGGCAAGGGATCTATCGCAGCATCGAAGCCTCACTCTCGTTCGAAGGATCAGGACTGACCGTGGAGCGGCAATGCCAATTGGCCGAGGTGAGTCGTGCGGGCTTTTATCGGTATTTGCAGCAGAGCACACCCGCACAGGCCGACTTATTATTGCGCGCACGTTTGCAAGAGTTAGCAGTGGAGCATCGTCGTCTGCGCGGCTACCGGCTGCTGACCAGAACGCTGCAGCGCGAAGGGCATGTGGTCAATCACAAGCGCGTACTACGCTTGATGCGAGAAGACAATCTGCTGTGCTTGCGGCGGACAAAGTATGTGTTCACGACGGATTCCCGGCATGATCTGCCGATCTATCCGAACCTGGCCCGTCGTGTGGCCCTGACGGCACTGAATCAGTTGTGGGTGGCCGATATTACTTACATTCGACTGCGCAACGAGTTCGTCTACCTGGCTGTGGTTTTGGATGCTTATTCGCGACGCTTGATCGGTTGGGAGTTGGGGCGCAGCTTGCAGGTGGGGCTGGCGATTGGAGCTTTGCAGATGGCACTCAAGGGGCGCAACTGGATAGCCGGGGAGTTGATTCATCACTCCGACCGAGGTGTGCAGTACGCCTCGCTTGAATACACGCAAATACTGGAGCAGCGCGAGATTCAGATCAGCATGAGTCGTCGCGGTAATCCGTATGACAACGCACGCGCAGAGCGATTTATGCGAACGTTAAAAGAAGAGGAGGTATACGGAAGGGATTACCAAGATCTGGAAGACGCACGCAGTCGAATCGGTGAGTTCCTGGAGCAGGTGTATAACCGGCAAAGGCTGCACTCAGCGTTACTTTATCTGACACCGGAAGAGTTTGAGCGGGCGAGCGAAGCTCGAGGAAGTGACGGCGCTGATGGAAGCGGTGGAAAACCAAATGCAGGTTTCCCACCGCTCCCACAGGCCTTGGAAATCCCTCCAGGATTTCCACACTCCCTCGGCTCGGCGACTGCTTATCGATAAAATGACAAAGATAAACGCTGAAGTGTCCCCAATTACCGGACCACGGCGTGTCTCAGCTTAGGGGTGCACTGCAGTCTGTCCCTCCTCTGTCGTCCCTCCTCTGTCATCCGTCCTGCTTTTCCACGATCCACTGGGAACCCCTGAGTGATCGCTGCCGCGCTTCCGGCGAGTAACGCCGGAGGGTACAATCGCTCCCATGCGCGCTCGTAGTGCATTGCTGGAAGCACTTGGTGGTGAAGAGGGTTGCAAGAGGTTGTCCGCAGGGTTTTACGCGCGCGTTGGCAAGGACCCAGTTCTTCGCCCGTTCTTCCCAGGCAAGAGCCTAAGGTGTGCTACCGAAGAGTTCGCCGCTTTCCTCATTCAATTCCTGGGCGGAGATGAAAAGCAAACAGAGTACCGATGGTGGCTGAGCTTGCGCGAATCACATGCACGCTTCCAGATTGGCCCCAACGCACGACGCGCCTGGTTGAGGCATATGGAGGCACCGCTCGATGCCGCCCCGCTGGATGATGCAACGAGAAATGCGCTTCGTGACTTTTTCTCGTGCAGTTCCGCCTATGTAATTGGAAGGGATACTGCCGGGCCGGGTCACGAAGAGTTAGCTGCGCGTTGGAGCGAGCAGCGGGTTTTGGATAGCGTTCTCGCAGCCATTGTGGAAGGCCGAGACGATGAAACTCTTGCTCTCGCACCACGCTTTGCCTCCCGCCCATCGGTGTTCGTGGGATTACTGGCACGGATGGTTCAATCCGGCCGTGCGAGGTTGATTCACTTCGTCATCGATGCCGCGGAGAGCGACCCCTCACTCGCGACGCGGCGTTTTGCCGGGACCACTCTCTTGCATTTCGCGGCCGGCGCAGGTTGCCTGGAAGTGGTGGCATTCCTATTGCGGCTTTGTCTGGACCCGAACATCCAGGGTCGCGGCGACCATACGCCGCTCTACTGCGTCGCGAACGAATGCGCGTCGGAGACGGGCCCCGAGGTGGTCCGTGCGCTGGTGCGAGCGGGTGCGGACGTCAACGCGTGTGCCGGCGTAACGCGGGCGACAGCGCTTCATATGGCGGCCCGGCGGGGACATGTGGAGATCGCGCGAGCGTTACTCGATTCCGGTGCGGCAGCGAATGCGCGGGACCGCAAAGGTGACACACCTCTACAACGCGCAATCAATTGTCGCAAGAATGAAGTCTCGCAGTTGCTACTAGAGCGTGGGGCCCGCTAGCACTGACCCGTCTCTCCTCGAACGCTCTCACATGCAGCATGCGCTGAATGAATATTTTTTTTTGTTGGCTACATTAAGTGCGCTTGATCTTTGCTGCTGGGATTGGCAACGGTGACGTCCAATTTGATCTGAGCTAGTCACCCGAAAGTGGAAAGGCCAAACCTGGAACGGTCTGTAATCCTGTCCACAGACCTCAACGCAGTACGAACCGAAGGGAGAGGGATCATGGAATCAGAAACGCACGGAGGGAACGGTGCAGAAATCGTTCGCGAAGTAACAGCTGAAGTAACAGACTTGTCCGAGTGGCCAGAGCGGGCTGCACAAGGCAAAGCTAAAAAGTCCAAGCTGTCATCGTCGCAAGCCAAGGTTTCTCAGTTGCTGGAAGTCTTAGGCGAAATAGATGCGAAGCGTGTCAAATTGGACACCGATCGTGACGAAATAAAAAAACAACTGGCGACCGCCGTCACAAACCTCTAAACCCTACGTTCAAGTTTTGCGTTTTTCCATGAGGCTCCGGGTTAGGGCGCGGTTGCGATTCCCTTTCCCGGGGTCTTTTCTGTAACGCGCACGTTGCTGCAATAGGTAAATTGTCACCGCATTGTGTCTTATGACGATTAGACAAATCGGGGAACGAATTTACGAGCGAATTATTGTTCCAACGGCTATACTGCGCGTGCATTCAATTTGATGGATTACGCAAATTCACCCTGGTGTGCCATGCCCCGGTTCCTAAGCTCCGCAGTTCTCTGTGTATGTTCTCTTCTTGGCTCGATCGCCGGTGCGCAAACGACCGCCACCAACACAACGGTGACAGGCTCTCCCAATTCCGCTCCGTATGGGACTGCAGTGACCGTCACTGCGGGAGTCGCGCCGCGCAGTGCAGCCGCAGTGAATGGATCGGGTTTCAACACGACGCCTTTCAGCACATACTTTGGTGGGCCCATTGATCCATCCTTCACCAACGTACAGGGTCAGGTGTCGGCAGACCTGAATGGTGATGGTGCTCCAGACCTATTGATCTATCAAACAGTTAACAATGGCACGAGCCCGAACCCGGTCAGGGTCCAGAGCTTTATCTCCAACGGGAAAGGTGGCTTCACCGCTGGGATACCCCAGCAGCTGACGCTGCCGGCGACCACTTCAGCCAATGTGGCGGTCACGCCGCCCCCTGCGATCGATGTGAATGGCGACGGCAAGCTCGACTTGCTGATCGGCACAGCAGTGGCATATGGCAATGGCGATGGCACCTTTCAGCAGCCAGTGATACCCGCATTTCTCTCATCAGGATTTAGCGGAACGTACGCGGCCGATGTGACCGGAGATGGCAAACCGGACATCATCGCGGTAAATGCGATTCCCTTGGCATCCCTCGGCGAGGTTGCCAGCATTCCGTTAGAGGTGACGGTGTTTGCCAACCAAGGCAGCGGCAACTTCCAGTCGCTCGGGGCCTTCACGCTGGGGACAGGACAATACTCGGAATCCGTAACACTTGCCTCGCTCAGCTTTGTCGATTTGAATGGCGACGGAAAACTGGACCTGGTGGCGCAGATGTACTTCGTTGGGGCCGGCAATGCAGCTGCACCGGCCACGATTGCAGCCCTGTTGAACAATGGGGACGGAACCTTTGCGACTGCCCTGCCGGTGAGTTACACGACACAACAGAACGGAGGTTCGATCGAGTTGCTCAGTGTGCAGGCAGCTGACTTCAATGGCGACGATAAGGTGGATCTCGCGCTCATTTATCCCCCGCCTCTGCAAACAAGCTTGACTTATCTTTCGCAAATTATCTTCTTGCCCGGCAATGGCAATGGCACTTTTGGGACAGAGATCAACTCAACCATCAGCACCACGGAGCAACCGGGTGTCACGAGCGCACAGCCGCCAGCGGGCAATGCCGTTGTTACCGATGCCAATTTGGATGGCGCACTCGATCTAGTGTTTGGTAGTGGGGCGGTAGCACTGGGAGATGGCAAGGGCGATTTTTCTGCGGGTACGCCGGTGGTGGAAGTGGCTATTCCCAGTCTTCCAGCGGCGATCAACTACTTCAACATCGCTTCCCTGGGACCCATCCAACCTGCTGGAAGTACTTACCCGGACCTTGTCTTCGCACCTTCTGGCGGTAGTTCGGCGCCGTTTCCTCTGGTAGCGATTCCCGACTCCTCGGCCTTTACTGTGCAGAGCGGCAGCGGTAGCCCAACTGTCACTGTAACCTCAGGGCAGAGTGGGAGCGTTCCGCTCAGCGTGACGGGTGGGGCAAGTTACACTGGCAGCGTCACCCTGACGTGCACAGGATTGCCGCCAAGTGCTTCGTGCAGCTTCAATCCAGCCACACTCAACCTTGCAGGAGGCACGCCCCAATCGTCGATGCTGACCGTTTCCACGGCAACCGGCAACATGGCAGGCATGGTCAAACCCTTCCTGAGGCCCGGCATGACAACGTTGAGTTGCGGGATCTTTGCCGGCAGTCTGCTACTACTCTGGCCGAAACGCCGTCGCGCTTACTGGATGATCCTTGCGCTCGCCGGCTTCACTTTGCTGCCGTTGGGTTGTGGTGGCAATTCTTCATCATCGACTTCGAATTCGAATAACACACCTGCAGGCACATATAACTTCCAAGTGATTGCGACGGCAGGAACGACGCAAACCAAAACCAGCTGCACCCTTATCGTGCAATAGGATGGTAATGGAAGACTAAAAGCAGGGAGCCCGCCAGCAATGGCGACTTTCACGCTTGCGGGGGACGGTTGCCGACCAGGCTCATGGCGTTTCTTCATAAAGCGATGCGCTGGGTGCGCTACGCCTACTTTCTGCGCTTCAGCCTGGGCCTTTGGTCCTTCGCGCTGGTTCTGTGCTGGCTGAACACCTCCTCGGCCAGGACGCTGACCAGCGGAATCATGACTCCGGAAACCATCCAGCAATATGCCTGTGTCGGCTTTTTTCTGGTGTCAGCCGGGTTTGTTGCCCTTATCACGGCCCGGGTGGTGCTGATCAACGGCCCCGAGAGATGGGATAAGTGCTACGACGAGTTCGATGATGGCCGACCACTTTCGCTAAAGATTCTGCTGGTCAACGACAAGGGAGAACTGGAGTGGGCGGCGTTGCTGATTTCCCAGCTGCCAAACGGCTTCGTCTACTTGTACCTCACGTGGAATGCGATCTCTTCGGGTGTGCCCATCGGCGATGTCTTCTTCGGCTTGCTTGTCGGCTCCGCATTGGCCGTCGTCTTGTGGTGGGTCGCTAACGCCTGGTACTACCTGACCTATGAACCGGTAAGAGCAAGCGAGAAAGTCGAATTCCAACAGAACGCGGCCAGGACGCTGCTCTTCCCCCGCCCGCTCTTCGGGCTGGCAAAGCCTGGCGATCCCTTTGATCAAGAACAAAAGACTCTGGAGGCCGCATCGAGTTGGCTAAAAGCCAGTCCGCTCTCCCGCTGGCTGCGGTGGCTCGCCGGGCTGCTCAATACTCCTGGTTATGTAGGCCCCGAAGGGCACATATACGAGGGGCACGTCTTCTCCGCCCTGGCCGCGTTTGTCTTCCTCGGTATCTACCTGCTCTTGTGGCCACTGGCCGCACCCGTTCCGGCCTTGCGCTGGTCTCTTTCTGCACTTGGCCTTTTGGCCTTTGTGGCCGCCGTGCTGGTGTGGCTCTTGTGGAAGGACAACTCGGCCGCGCGCGTCAAAGCGCTGCGCTCCTGGAAGATTGGGCTCACGGGCGCCGTGGCCGCTTTTGTAGCGTCCATCGCCCTGCTCTACTTCCTCACCAGCGCCGAGCGCTTTCCTATTCTCGCCACAATCCTGATCGTGGCCATGGCGCTCTGCTGGGTGCTTTGCGGCATCTCGTTTTTCTTCGACCGGTACCGGCTCCCCGTGGTCACCTTCGTTCTGGTACTGACGATCGCTCCCCGGCTCATGCATTGGGACAGAACCATCTACTGGGATAAGGGCCCGGCCTGGGGAAATGGGCAGGAAGAGCACTATCTTTCCATAACCCAGGCAGAGCCCGGAAGCAGCTGCGTCCCTACCCCCAAGGACATCCTGCTTGATCGGCTCGGCTGCAAGCGCCGGTCAGCTCGACGACTCGGAGCAGGACCGTCCCTTGATCATTGTCACCGCGACGGGCGGTGGGCTGCACGCGTCGGCATGGACGGCCGCCGTTCTGGCAAGGTTGGAGGCGACCTTTGACCAGTCGTCACCCGGCAGCTTTCACCGTTCTCTCCTGCTCGCCAGCACGGTCTCCGGCGGCAGCGTAGGCCTGTTCTCTTACCTGCGAGAAATTCAGCCGGGTTGGGTTCCGGACTTCACCCGAATGCAAATCGCGGCGCAGTGTTCCAGCCTGGAGGCGGTCGGCTGGGGGTTCGCCTACTATGATCTTCCCAAGGCCTTTGTGCCCTTAGTTCCCTACTTCATCCCTCCGTCCACCGGGGACGGGGACCTGGACAAAAGTCCTCTGTTTAAGGACCGGACCTGGTCCCTGCGCAAAGCCTTCGCGCGAAACGCTTATAACGAATTCTGTGTGGACACCTGGCAGCGCGATCATGGGGAACCGGTGGCCGGCGGATTACGCGGGCTGCTGGCTTCCAACCTGAAGCACCAGCCGGATGCGCAGGAGCTCGAAAAAAAGCTCACCCTGAGGAGCCTGCTGCCGAGCAAAAACAATATCTTTCCCGCATTTACCATGAACACCACCAGCTACGAGGACGGGCTGCGATTCCTGCTGGCCAACTACCGGATTCCCGATCCGGACACCGGCCAGGATTGGCCCGATACACGGCCCAACTACAAAGCCAGGTCCTTTCTGGCGACCTACGGCACGGGCAAACGCAAGGCAGGCGAATTCACACCGGACCTGCCACTGGCCACGGCGGCGCAGTTGTCGGCGGCCTTTCCCTACATCTCCTCAGCGGCTCGAGTGCCCATGTCGATCGACAACCAGGTGAATGCGGTCCATTTTGTTGACGGAGGGTATTACGACAACGACGGAACAGCCTCCGTCCTCGAGTTTCTCCGCTACGCCCTCGCCCGGACGCCGAGCGCCGGCAAGGACGTTTGCGAAGCATGGAGCAAAGCGGAGGAGACGAAGGCGAGCAGCCGCAAACTGCGTATCCTGCTCATCGAGATTCGTAACAGCGGTGACGACTTGGGTGGGGAGTTCGACCAATGGCCAAACCATACGTCTGCGAACACGCCCGCCAATCTCCTCACGCAGTTATTCGCTCCACCTGGGGGTCTATGGCAGGCCGGCCATGAAAGCGTAACCGGCAGAAACCGCGTCGCCCTGGCGCAATTGGAACACGCACTGGCGGACAGACTTGAGGTCCATCGGGTGGTCTTCGCCGACAGCCACGCGATTCCCGATGTACACACCGATCCGCTCTCCTGGTCGCTCACACCGGCCCAGCGGCGGGAGGTGCAAAACTCCGCCTCTTCGGATCCCGAGGTCAGGAGACGGTACCAAGAGGCCCTTACCTGGTTCACCAAACAGCGCGCCGAATGGGACAATGATGCTGACTCGAGGTGGCACGAATAATAACGGCGCAGGCGCGTGGCCTTGTGTACAGCTTTCCACTTCACCTGCGCTGCATCCAATTCCGAAGCCGCCCCTCAACGTTTATCTTGACGTGTAGCTACACTGTTTATACACTAAACATGGAACGACCCTTGCGGGCAAACCGATATCGTTCTTAGTTTCCGACACTCTGAAATCGACGATTCGACGCATACCGACAACACACGAGCCACCTAAATTAGACAGCAAGAACCTAAATCAAGCGAAAAAGAAGATAAAGGAGAAAACACGATGCAGACAGATTTGCCACTTCGCTCACACGACCGTGGCGTTTTGGAGGACAGTAGATGGTGCTATTCGATTGGGACGATGAGAACCACACTCACATCGCAGCCCACAATGTTTCCTGTGCAGAGGCGGAGCAAGTAATCAACAACGAACCATTCGATCTTGAGTTGCAGGCAGCGAATGGCGAAGAACGGTTTTTACAACTAGGTGCAACGAATGCTGGCCGTATTCTGGTCGTGGTGTCTACATACCGCGAGACTTTGGTCCGCGTGATTACAGCATTTGATGCATCCAAGTCCCTGAAACAACTTTACATCGTCCAGAAGGGAAATTTGTATGGAACAGACCCTCAAGATCCCTGAGTTCAAAAACGAAGGCGAAGAAGCCCGTTGGTGGGTTGAAAATCAGGATCAGCTTGCACTGTTATTTGAACGTGCAGCGGCCGATGGCAAACTCGAGCGCGGAACTGTCGCACGGCGAGGGAACACGCCCACAACAACGATTCGGCTCGACCCCGAAGACATTGCAAGAGCCCGTTTTCACGCTGAGCGGAAGGGCCTTAAATACCAGACTTACCTAAAAATGCTGATTCATCAGGCGCTTCGTCAGGAAGAATTTCAAAGTGGTTCGAGTGTTCAACAAGGAGAGAAAAGCATGGCTAAAACACCAAAACATCCCGGTCTCGATGGCCGCTCTCGCAATGAGGATGGCGAGATTCGTAAAAAGCGTATCGACACCCTAGTTGGAACCCTTCGTCAGGAATATGGGAAGGATTTTGCGAAGGGTTATCGTAGTGATGCCAAGCTAGGTACGGTACTCGAGCGTGAGAAGGTTGATGACTTGAGCCAATTGCTGAAAAAGAAGAGGGGATGAGGGCCAGCATAGGGACCCTTTGCAGCTGTCTTTGTTTCTTTAGGGTACGCCCGACCTGTCACCCCGAAGTTCTGCACTCAGTCCGGCGTGGGGGACTTTGCTTATAGTCGTGGAGCGACCAGCAATAGGTATGGTTTTACCGGATTAACCTCTTGATTTCCACGACGGGGCGAGGGCTGCTAGATTCATCTTGTGGGCCATCGGCAACGGCTATTTCTCATGCGGGCGGCATCGCTCCTCACTGTCCTACTGCTTGCGCAGATTGGCCCGGCACAGACTGCGGCTTCTCCGCCGCAATCAGAGCCCCCAACCATCCATGTCGACACGCAATTCGTTCTCCTCGACGCGTTGGTGGAAAACAAGAAGTCCGGAGCTCCCCTGGATACACTGTCGGCTAAAGATTTTCAGCTCTTCGAAGACGGCGTGCCGCAGACCATCAGCTATTTCAGCCACGATCAACTGCCCCTTTCCGTAGTGTTTCTCTTCGACATGACCGAGACGGTGCATGCCGCGCTCGCCCCCCTGGCGCAAGCGGCGTTGCAGGTCCTCGGTCACCTGAAGCGCGAAGACGAAGTGGCCGTGATGACCTTTTCTTCTCGTGCGGACCTGATGCAGGACTTTACCACCAATCGTAAGCTGGCGGCCGAGGCGGTCAGGACTGCCTCCTGGATGGCCGACGTTGAGGGCACCTTCCTCGATGAGGACATGTTTGAAGCTGTGGAGCAGGTGATGAAGGCAAAGGCGGGCAACCGCCGCGTCCTGGTCTGGCTCACCGACGGCACGGCAAATGAGGAAAACGCCTTTACCCGGGCCACCATCGGTCAGCATGCTCCTGCGCATCTCCATTCGCGACAGGAAGCCATGACCAGGCTGCTTCAATCGGGTGCGGTGGTTTCGGTTCTCATCGACAGAACCGCGGAGACCTACCGTGCCATTACGGCGCCGGGCCGAGGAGGAACACGCGTGGGTGACATCGATGAATATGCCCGGGCTACAGGCGGCCCTGTCCTGAGCACGGGGACGAAGGAAGTTCCGGAGAATCTTGCTCTGCTGATCGATCGGGTACGAGCGCGTTACACGCTCGGATACAAGCCTGCTCCTGCGGAGTCCCAAGGCAAGTTTTGCAAGCTGAGTCTTCGAGTTAGTCCGGAGTTTCTCAGTGAGCATCCTGAAGTGCGGAAGCAGGGCCTCGTTGTTATGACCAGATCGGGGTATTATCGCTAGGCTGTGCATGCCTATGTGAACGGCATGGCCGGCCCGCATAATGAGGGGTCCACTCCATGCTGTCCCTTCTCTGCTCTTGATGAAAATGTAAAAACATGCCAAAAGTCGGGCTACTTCAGCAACTCCTCCAATCGTGACCGGTAGGTTCGGCTGAGCCGCAGGGTCTTCCCATCCCGCAGGGTGATCAGAGCGTCTCGATTCACCGAAGGTTCAACCCGGACAATGCGCTCGAGTTGGACGATGGTGGAGCGATGGATCCTTACAAATTGTTTCCGGTCAAGGCGGGTTTCAAGCGAAGTGAGTGCCTCACGGATCAAGTGGGTTCTGCCGCCAACGTGCAATCCAGCATAGTCGCCCAGACCCTCGATCCAATCCACATCGGCGGCCGGAACAAAGGTGAACTCGTTTCCACGGCGCACGGGAAAACGCCGGAGGAAGCCATCGTTGTCTGGTTTCTCCCTCGGCCGCCAAAAGCCCGTAAAGCCGCTCGAATTTAGCCTCCTGGCGATGAAGAGAAATCATGCGCCGGGCACGCTCGATACAAGCCGCGAAGCGGGCGTCGTCAATCGGCTTGAGGAGATAATCGAGTGCTTCCACGTTAAAGGCGTCCAGAGCATATTCTTCATGAGCAGTAAGAAGAACAAGGCACCGCGCCGTCTCCCTGGGCAAAGCTCGTAACAGATCGATGCCAGACATTCCGGGCATTTCTACGTCGACTAACAAGAGATCAGGGGCCACCAATGGGATGGAAGTAAGCGCCTCCTCACCGGTACTGCACTCCCCAACCACCAACATGTCGGAGTAGGCGCCCAGCCGCGTGGTAATGCCAAGCCGAGCTAACGGCTCATCGTCAACCACTAATACCCGAATGTTCATCGGTCAACCGTTTCCGAGGCGGCGGTGGTCAAAGGAAACTGAATGGAGACTAAGAAGCGATTGTTTTGAAAGGTAGAGACGGTAATGCTTGCTTGCGTTCCGTAGAGTGTTCCCAGCCGCGTTCTGGTGTTTGCCAGGCCAACCCCTTCGCCTTGTTCGCCTGTCTGTGGCGGGCCCTGGCTGATACGATCGTTCTCTATCTCGATGCGGAGCTGCTCTGCGATGGCCGAAGCTCTGATAGCGACCTCTCCCCCGTTCGGGCAACGTGCAATGCCATGCCGGATGGCATTCTCCACAATCGGCTGCAGTAAGAATCGGGGAACCTGCGCCTCGTACGCTTTCGGACTCACATCGAGCGAAACAGTAAGACGAGGTCCAAAACGAACCTGTTCAATGGAAAGATACTCCTCGGTGACAGCGAGCTCTTCCCGCAAAGTCACGACATGCGTATCCGGAAAGCTGAGAGTGTTTCGCAGCAGACCGGCAAGCTTTGCAATCATCTCGGTTGCCTGGTCAGGTTGCTTGCTGACGACGAGCGTCGAGACGGCATTGAGCGTGTTAAACAGGAAATGCGGTTGCAGTTGGTAACGGAGCGCCTGTAGCTGAGCCTCACGCGCAGTCGCTTCGAACGCCAGCAGCCGGCCCCGTTGCTCCTCGACCGTGCCGTAATACTTGATACCGAAATAGAGCGCGCCCCATGCAACCAGCACAATGGTCGGTTCGAACGCTTCCGCGGCCACCAAACTCCAGCTCAGAGGGACGCTGGGCTTTCAAAGTGGAGCGACACCAAAGCCGACACGGCGGTACAGACGACTCCCAAAATGTAAGAGAGGACGACTGAGAACCCCAGGGCGGGTGCCAGCCGGAAAGATTTGCGCCAGAGGAATCGGCACGATGCATGAACAACGAAGCTGGCCAAAAAAGTAGTGAAGAGTAGAGCCGCCTTATAGATCACCTGTCCCCGCATTTGGCGAAAAGGGATGTAGGAGATCGCAGTTGCCAATCCATAGAGCGTCCACGCTCCAATTTGGAGTGGCCAGAAAGAAGGTACGCGGCGCTGGAGACCGGGCTGGGGCACAGGGTTATTCTATCGAGCGCGCCTCTCCTGGAGACACCGTCTGGGCGAACGCCATGCACGGCTCATCGCAAAGTTGTAACCCCTCGTCGATTTCACTCTACCGCCCAGGCCGCATCGCGACTACGTTCACAGCAATGAGTCGATCAATTCAAGCAAATGCGGTCGAGCAATCCTGCTTTGGCAATCGCAGCCGGTGGCGTGGTCGCGGGAACGCTGGATCTGACACAGGCCATGATTTTATTCGGCAAGAATATTCCGCTCGCGATCGCCGGCGGGTTGCTGGGGCCGCGGGCGTTTCAGGGAGGGGCGGGGATCTATATCCTGGGCGTGTTGCTGCACTTCTTCATTGCCTGCTCCGCTGCGGCCATCTATTTCGCAGTCAGCCGCAAGCTGAGATTTTTAACCCAATATCCTGTCGTCTGCGGTTTGTTCTTTGGTGCTGCGGTCGAGGTGGTGATGACCCTGGTTGTGCTGCCGCTTTCCGCGCTGCACGCAATGGGGCCATACACCTATCACGACCTGGTTTCAGGATTTTTGGTCCACATGGTCGTTGTCGGGCTGCCGATTTCTTTCAGTATGTGGCGGTTCGCGAGTCAGCCAGACTGATTGCGACTCGGCAGGCCTTCCACTGTCGACAGGCGCCGCATTTACGCCCTTCTCGGCCTCCCCCACCTTGGGGGTGCACCGCAATTTCCTTAAGGTAACCCGTCTGATGAGAATCGAACGGTTATAATGTAGACACGTTTCTATATTGAAAAGACAGGAGAATGAGTGTGGCGATCACAACACTTTCCAGCCGGGAGTTCAACCAAGACACCAGCGGCGCAAAAAAGGCCGCAAAGCGTGGCCCGGTCTTTATCACGAACCGCGGACGACCGGCCCATGTTCTGCTGACCATCGAGGAGTATCAGAAGATTGCGGACAAACACGAAAGCATCGTCGACCTGCTGGCGATGCCGAATGCCGATGAGATTGAATTCGAACCGCCTCGCCTGGGGGGCAGCCTTCACCGCGCGGCGGATTTATCTTGATGTACCTGCTCGACACAAATGTCGTATCCGAGTTGCGGAAGGCGAAGACGGACAAGATGCATCGCCGCGTGAAAGCATGGGCTAAGAGCGTTTCCGCAACGACTCTGTTTTTGTCATCCATCTCGATTTTGGAACTCGAGATAGGAATTCTTCTGGTTGAGCGGCGCGATTCGGTGCAGGGGAAACTCCTTCGATCATGGATGGACGGACATGTGTTGCCGACCTTCCATGATCGCGTTCTCGCTGTGGATACGGCGGTTGCGCAGCGATGCGCAACGCTACATGTACCAAACCCACGCTCCGATCGAGATGCACTGATCGCCGCGACCGCCCTGGTTCATGGGCTGACTGTCGTCACGCGGAATGTAGAGGACCTCAAACCCACTGGTGTTGCGATCCTCGACCCGTGGCAACACTAGATATTTTCAACCCAACTCCGAGTCCGCAAGCCTGAACGCCGAGCCTTCCGGTGAATGAAGTCTCCGGCTGCTTCTTTCACCGTGTGCGGGGACGTGCTGAGAAGCTGGATCGCGGCGAAAGCCTTCCCGCCGAGATGACAATTTCCTTTGATGATCCTATGGAACTCCTAAGCATCCTGACATCCGAACGTGTTCGATTGTTGCGGCGCGCTAAAGGAGGATCGCTGCCCATATCTGATCTCGCCGATGGTCTCAAGCGAGACGTTCGCGCGGTTAGTCGTGATGCGGTTGTTCTCGAAAAAGCTGGTCTATTGCGAACCAGCTATCGCGCGAATCCGGGACACGGCAGGCTCAAGATCGTCGAAGCTCTTGCACGAGGATATAGGTTAACAGCCAACTTGTAGGCAGTTGGGCGGTGCAGGGGATATGGTCTGGCGAATCAGGGTTTTCCGTTAGTCTCAGTTCACCGGGTTTTTGTCGCCGTTTTACCTAATCCCCGAAAGGTCGTCCCCCCGAAACCTCCGCAATGCCCCACGTCCAATCTCCCGCACCCTCCGGCGTCTTCTGTTCCTGTAGAAATGTGCGAACTAAGCGAACTATGCGAACTAAGTCCCCAGGATGCGATGGAGTCTCTCTCCGTAAAGGGCGCAATGGGTGGGGTGGGTCTCTTTTTTGAAGAGACGCAGGGATTAGGTCGCCCTATCTCGTCCGGGTGCAGCCTGTTCAACCATTTGTAAAATTTGATATTTTTGGGTCTTTTTTGAGGTTTGGCGACTCAGCGGAAGAGGGTGGTGCCAAATAAGTCCTTTGTTTCACGAAGATGATCAAGATGATCAAGATGATCAAATTAATTAATTGATCATCTTGCCTGGGTGGTGGCAAAGGCGCGTATGCGCGCTCATTCTACGGAGACGGTCCTAGGGGATGGTTTGCCAAATTTTACGTGCGCTAGAAGCGCTAGAAGCGCGATAAGTCTGAGGGATGGAAAGAGAAGCCTCAGGGCCGGTGGCTCCAGGGGATGGATGTCCGGACTGAAGCTCGCTGCGGCCAAAGCCCGGACCTACCCAGCATCGGAGTTCTCATATACAGGCTTTAGCTCCGCTGGGGTGTGCGCTGTTTCCCAAGTTGTCAAAACTGCTCAATCAAGAGGACGCACTGAGCGCACCCTGCTTTTCGCGGCGCCCTCGCGGGGCGCTCCACGGCGGGCGGCGGACAGGCGAATGCTGCGGACAGGCTTGACCCGTCACTTCTGATGTCACATTACTGTTTGCTACACCCAACTCATCACGCCGACAAGCGCTGATGAGTTGCCGGTGGTTGGCGGCAATTGCACGGGTGGAGCGCACCGATGCAAGGCCAAGCAGGGCCGTCGTGAAGACCGCGCTGACGTGTGGATTCTTGCTTCCAAAGTAGTACGGTTTTGGGGCTGTGTCCAGAGCGAGTCTTTTCCAACGCAAGATGAGCCTGAAAGGAGGACGTGTTTACAACACAAGATGAGCCTGAAGGATTAGGCATGCTGAGGATTGAACATCAGCGTGCAGGAAGCGGAGAAGTTAAGTCTGGAGGAGATTCGCAAGCTTTTAGAAGCCAGCGAAGGAATCCGGTTTGCCGGGGTAAAGCGAGCACAGGTGTATGACTGGATCGAACTGGTGCTCTGCGAACAGGAGTATGCGCGTCAAGGAAAGTCGTCGCGCGGGCTGCTACGGCGCTATATCGAGAAGATGACGGGCATGAGCCGGGCACAGGTGACACGGCTCATTGGCCGTTATATCGCCAGTGGCAGAGTGGTGGCCAGAGCCTATCGCCGGCACCGCTTTGCTGCGCGCTACACGATAGCCGATGTCGAACTGCTGGCCTCAGTCGATGAGGCGCATGAAACGCTGAGCGGGCCGGCCACGCGTCGTATTCTGGAGCGGGAGTATCGTGAGTACGGCAAGCAGGAATATGCGCGGCTGGCTTCGATCTCCGTCTCCCACATATACAATCTGCGCCGGGAGCGGGGCTATCGGCAACGGCGCTTGAACTATGTCAAGACCAAGCCTACGGGGGTGACGATTGCGGAGCGCCGTCGCCCAAATCCCCAGGGCCAGCCCGGCTATTTGCGCGTAGATACGGTGCATCAAGGGGATCAGAACG
Organism: uncultured Acidobacteriaceae bacterium; assembly: GCA_963834205.1. GTDB lineage: Bacteria > Acidobacteriota > Terriglobia > Terriglobales > Acidobacteriaceae > PALSA-350. The sequence continues at coordinate 151,066 of CAWIBI010000015.1, forward strand.
GGGCCAAAGGCGTCTTCCACATCAACGCCGTGGACGAAGTGACGCAGTGGCAGATCGTGGCCGCCACGGAACGCATTTCCGAGGCCTGGTTACAGCCGGTGTTGATCACCATGCTGGAGCAATTTCCCTTTCGCATCCTTGGCTTCCACTCTGATAACGGCAGCGAATTCCTCAATGCCACGGTGGCTAGGCTATTGGGCAAGCTGCTCATCGAGCAGACGAAAAGCCGACCCAGGCAGAGTAATGACAATGCGTTAGTGGAGACCAAGAATGGCGCGGTGATTCGCAAACATATCGGCTACAGCCATATTCGCTCCCATTATGCACAGCCCATCCAGCGCTTCTATAGGAGCATTTCAACCCTTATCTGAACTTCCATCGTCCTTGCGCTCAAGCTGAGTTCGTAGTCGATCAGAAAGGGCGCACACGCCGCATCTACCGTCGCTACCAGACGCCACTGGAAACCCTGCTCAGCCTACCCCGGCCGGCTCAGTACCTCCGAGTCGGTTTCACTGCGGACGCGCTCAAGCAAATGGCCGCCGCCAGCAGTGACACCGAAGCCGCACGGCGCATGCAAGAGGCCAAACGCAAACTCTTTGACCAATTCGAAACCACGGGCTAGAAGGCGGAGGAATTGACGGTTTGTGGAAAGCATGGGAAAACGATAAAACTGTTTTCCCACACTTCCCACAAGCCTTGGGAATCGCTCCGCGATTCCCACATTCCCTCCGCCCTGCGGCTGGTAATCTCTATCCAATTTCAAAATAAAAAGGAGCCTTCCTCAACTGCCTAATCCCCTCCCTTTCAGGCTCATCTTTCAATTGGAAAAGACTGAGAGAAGAATAATTTTGGTAACCAGGGGCACTCTGTTACCTCATCATCGCGCAAGGA